>NZ_JACVQF010000238.1 GCF_014534645.1 Streptomyces griseicoloratus | reverse complement strand
CCCCAGTGCCTGAACGGCCTGGGAGGTACCCCCAGGGCGGCACGGGTGGGCGCAGCGGCACCCGGGCAGGGCCGGGCTGCGCGTCCCACCCCCGGCCCGCACCCACGCCGGGTGACCCCTGGGCGTCCTGCTCCGGCGCCGACCCCACCGACGGCGCGGCGGTCCGTGTCGGTGAGAGTCGATGGGGCGTGAACCGGACGGGGCGCGTCGTCCGATGAGGGGGTGTGAGCGAGATGAGAAGCGACGGGGAGCTGCTGCGGGCCGTCGCCGCGGACGGCGACCGGCGCGCCTTCGAGGAGCTGTACCGGCGGTACGCCCCCTGGCTGACCGCCCGCATGCGCAGCCGCTGCGCCGACGCCGGCGTCGTCGACGACGTCGTACAGGAGACCTTTCTCGCGGTGTGGCGGGGCAGCGCCCGGTACCGGGAGGACGGGGACGTCGCCGGGTGGCTGTGGCGCATCGGGTCCCGGCGGCTCGTGGACGCGCTGCGCGGCGACGGGGCGCGGGGACGGCTGCGGCAGGCGCTGGCGCGGCTGCGGCACCGGGAGGAGGTCTCGGCGGAGGAGCGCGTGCTCGCGGGCGTGGAGCACGGTGACCTCGCCGGCGCGCTCGTCCGGCTGTCGCCGGAGCTGCGCGCGGTGCTCCAGGCCACGGTCGTCGACGGGCTGACCACCCGCGAGGCGGCCGTCCTGCTCGGCATCCCGCCGGGCACGGTCAAGACGCGGGCCATGCGGGCCCGCAAGCAGCTGCGGGAGGCCCTGGCATGACCTGGCACGTCGACGAAGAGGACCTGCGCGGCTACGCCCGCGGGGAGCTGGCACCGCCCGCGCTGTGGTCCGCCGATGCGCATCTGGTCGCCTGTGAGCGGTGCCGGGGCGTTCTCGCCGAGTTCGGTGACGCGGGGGCCCTTCAGGCCGGCTGGGAGCGGCTGGATGCCGAGTTGGACGCGCCGCGGCCGGGTCGGTTCGAGGGGCTGCTGGTGCGGCTCGGCGTCGCCGACCACACGGCGCGGCTGCTCGCCGCCACCCCCGTGCTGCGCCGCTCGTGGCTCGGCGCCGTCGTCGCCGTGCTCGTGACGACCTTCCTCGTGGCCTTCTCGGCGGGCGCGGCGGACTCGCCCACGCTGTTCCTCGCCTTCGCGCCGCTGCTGCCGCTGGCCGGGGTGGCGCTGGCGTACGGGCCCGGGCTGGACCCGACGTACGAGATGGCGGTCGTGTCGCCGACGCACGGCTTCCGGCTGCTGATGATCCGTACGGTCGCCGTGCTCGTCGTCGGGCTGGGGCTCAACGGCCTCGCCACCCTCGCTCTGCCCGACTACGGGCTGCGGGCGCTGGCCTGGCTGCTGCCCGCCCTCGCCCTCACCGTCTCCGGGCTGGCGCTGGCGCCCCGGCTGGGTCCGGTGGCCGCGCCGTCCGTGGTCGGCGCGGTGTGGGTCGCGGTGCTGTTCGCCGCCAACGCCGCGCAGACGAGCGCCGGCGATCCGCTCGCGCCGTTCACCGCGGCCGGGCAGGGCGTGTCCGCGGTCCTCGCCGGTGCGGGTGCCGGGCTGCTGTTCCTGTTCCGCGACCGCTTCGACGTCTTTCCGAGGGGGGCCGCGTGATCGCCGTCCTCCGTGGTTCCTTCGTGTACGGGAGTGCCGTATGACCTTCACCGTCTCCGCCTCCGGGCTCAGCCTCCACTACGGAGGCACCCGTGCCCTCGACGACGTGTCGCTGCGGCTGACCGCGGGCGTCACCGGGCTGCTCGGGCCCAACGGGGCCGGCAAGACCACCCTGCTGCGGGTGCTGGCGACGGCCGTGCCGCCGGACCGGGGGGCCTTCACCGTGCTCGGGCACGATCCGGGCAGTGCGCGCGGGCGGCAGGAGGTACGGCGCCGGCTGGGGTACCTCCCGCAGACGCCCGGCTTCCACCCGGACTTCACCGCCTTCGAGTTCGTGGACTACGTGGCGATCCTGAAGGAGCTGACCGACCGTGGCGCCCGGCACCGCGAGGTGCGACGGGTGCTGGAGGAGGTCGGCCTCGGTGATGTGCGCGGGCGGCGGATCAGGAAGCTGTCCGGCGGGATGCGGCAGCGGGTCGCGCTGGCGGCCGCGCTCGTCGGTGACCCCGGGTTCCTGGTGCTCGACGAGCCGACCGTCGGTCTGGACCCCGAGCAACGGATGCGGTTCCGGGAGCTGATCGCCCGGGCCGGGGAGGGGCGGACGGTGCTGCTGTCCACCCACCAGACCGAGGACGTGGCGATGCTCTGCCACCGGGTGCTGGTCATGGCGTCCGGCGCCGTGCGTTTCGACGGCACGCCGGCCGAGCTGACCGCTCGCGCGGAGGGGCGGGTGTGGAGCAGCACAGAGCGGGACCCGGGCGCGAAGGCCGGGTGGCGTACGGGGACGGGGTCCTTCCGGAACGTGGGGGAGCCGCCCGCGGGTGCCGAGCTGCTGGAACCGACCCTGGAGGACGGCTACCTGCTCACCCTCGACGGCACGGGCGCGGAGGTGGCGGCGTGAGCGCGGTGCTGGAGGTACCGGCGGAGGCGGGGAGTCCTTCGCGCGGTGGTGCGCGGGCGGCCGTGCTCGCCCTCGCGCGGTTCGAGGCGCGCAGGCTGCTGCTGAGCGTTCCCGTCGCCGTCGCCTTCGTCGGGTACGTCGTCTGGATCGTGTGGCACGGGCGGAACACGTGGGACGGCTACCCCGCCCTCCAGGACGCCGACCGCGCCACCCAGAACATGCCCATGCTCGTGGGCCTCGCCGTCCTGCTGAGCGCCAACCTCGCCGTACTGCGCTCCTGGCGCCACGGCACGGAGAGCCGGTTCGCGGCGCTGGTGGTGTCCCCCTGGTCCCGTACGGCGGCCCATGCGCTGTCCGTCGTGCCGGCCGCCCTGCTCACGGCGGTGTGCGTGGCCGGCCAGTTCACCCGGGAGGCACTCAAGCCCGGCGCGGTCGGGCACGGTTCGCCCGCCGAGCTGCTCGTCGGCCCGCTGACCGTACTGCTGTTCGGCGTGCTCGGGGTGCTCGTGGCCCGTCTGGTGCGCTCGGCGTGGGCCGCGCCGCTGGCGGTGGTGTGCCTGCTGTTCCTGTTCGTGCTCGGTACGGGCCCGTCCGGCACGGACGGCGTCTCGTGGCTCGCGCCGGTCGTCACCGAGCCGAGCACCAAGACCCTGCCCTCCGCACTGCTGGGCCGGCCGGCCGCCTGGCACGCCCTGTACCTGGCGGGCGCGGCCCTGACCCTGGCCTTCCTGGCGGTGCTGGCCGCCGGCGGGCGGAGCCGGACCGTCAAGGCGGGCGTCGCGCTGAGCCTCGCCCTGGCGCTGACCGGCGGGATCGCCCAGGCCGCGCGGATGTCGCCGTCGCCGGAGCTGACCGCGGCCCGGGAGCGCGCCTCGGTGAGCCCGGAGAAGGAGCAGACCTGCGTCGAGCGGGGCGGGTCCCGGTACTGCGCGTTCCCCGAGTGGACGGCCCGGACCGGGGCCTGGGCCGGCGTGGTGGACGAGGTCAGGTCCCTCGCGGGCGGCTCCGCTCACGGGCAGCGGCTGGTCGTACGGCAGCGGCTCGACGCCCGCTACGGGCTGGAGGGCGACGCCGCGCTCGCTCCGTCGGAGGCCGCGCACCAGGTGACCGTGGGCACCTCCTGGGGCGGCAACCGGGTCCCGGAGTTCTCCACCGCCGTCGCCGCCGTGCTGGTCGCGGGCAGCGAGAAGGCGAGCGGCGGGATGTGCGACGGGCGGATGGTCACCGTCATGTGGCTCTCCCTGAGCTGGCAGGACGACCCGCTGGGCGCCCTGCGCCGGGTCCGTCTCGACGACAGCCTGAGCGGCTCCGCGGTCGTGCTGTCGCCCACCGATCCGCTGACGATGACGGAGGGGCAGACGGACGTCGTACGCCGCCTGCTCGGCGAGCCCCGGGCCGCCGTCGCGCAGCGGGTGAAGGCGCACTGGGCCGAGCTGACCTCGCCGGGCGTCACGACGGCACGGGCGGCGGAGCTGCTGGGCGTGAAGGGTCCCGAGAAGGCGGACTCGTGCGAGGAGTGACGTGGGCCCTGGCGGGCCCGGTGCGGCGGACGCTGCCGTGGCGGGCGCTGGGGGCCGCCGGTGCCGTCGGGCTGCTGATCGCCGGGGTGCCGCGGCTGACGGGCGCGCAGCCGAACCCCTGGCAGACGCTCGTCCTGCTGCGCGGGATCGCCCTGGTCGGCGCGCTGGGGCTGGCCTTCCTGCTGGACGATCCCGCCCGGCACGTCACCGCCGCCGTACCGACCCGGCGTCCCGTGCGGCAGGCGCTCCGGGCGGCCCTCGTCGCACCGCTCGTCGCCCTGTGGTGGACGGCTGTGCTGCTGCTCGCCCCGCCGGCGTCCCGGCCGCCGGCCGCCGGCATCACCCTGGAGGCTGCGGTGACGTGCGTGTTCGCGCTCGCCGGTGCCGCGGCGGCGGTACGCCTGAGGGACGAGCCCCGGCCGGGGCCGGGCGTCGCGGCGGCCCTGCTGGTCTCGGCCGCACTCGCGCCGCTGCTGGCACCGGAGAGCTGGGCGCTGTTCGTGCCCTCGGCCGACGAGCGGTGGGCCGCGGCCCACGACCGGTGGGCGGTGCTGCTCGTGGTGGCGGTGGTGGGGTGGGGGGTGTGCGGCCCGGAGCCGGTGGCGCGCCGACGACGGCGGGCGACCGCCGCCCGGGCGGCGGGTGGGGCCGGGTGACGGTCGTGCCCGTCGGCCGAGGGTGGGGGCACCGTCGTGCGGCCGGTGGGTGGGACCGGGTGGCCGCTGTGTGGTGAGTGGGCGGGGACGAGCGTCGTGCGGTGAGTCGGTGGAGGGACTGCCGTGCGGTGAGCGGCCGGCGGTGACCGTCACGCGGTGAGGCGGACGGGAGTGACTGCCGCGCGGTGAGGCGGCGGAGACTGACCGTCGCGCGGTGGCCGGGCGGTCGTGGTCGCCGCCCCGGTCAGCCCGTCACGTCTGTCACGTCTCCGTGCGGTACATCAGGTCCGTCTCGTGGGTCACGAAGCCCAGCCGCTCGTAGACGGACACCGCCGCCGTGTTGTCGGCGTCGACGTACAGCATCGCCGTGGGCAGGCCCAGCCCGGCCAGGTGCCGCAGGCCGATGGAGGTCAGGGCCTTGCCGAGGCCGCCGCCCTGGGCGTCGGGGCGGATGCCGAGGACGTACACCTCGCCGAGCTGCTCGGCGGCGTGCACCTTGGTCCAGTGGAAGCCGATCAGCTCGCCGCCCCGCTCGGCCAGGAAGAAGCCGGCCGGGTCGAACCAGGACTCGGCCTTGCGGTCGTCGAGGTCCCGCTGGGTGAGGGCCCCCTGCTCGGGATGGTGGGCGAAGGCGGCGGCGTTCACGGCGAGCCAGGCCGCGTCGTCCCGGCCGGGGACGAAGGTCCGTACCGTCACGCCCTCCGGCAGCACCGGCTCGGGCAGGTCGAGGTCCGCCAACGGACGCCGCATCTGACGGAGTTCGCGGAAGAGGGTCAGGCCGAGGACCTGGGCGAGGTGGCGGGCCGCGGAGTGGCCGCCGTGCGCCCACACCCGCAGCCGCTTGCCCGAGGCGCCGAGCAGCGCCGCCCCGAGCGACCGTCCGTGCCCCTGCCCCCGGTGGGAGGGATGGACGACCAGCTCGGCGGCGGGCGGCTCGACCGGGTCGGTGTCCTCCAGCTGGGCGTAGCCGACGAGTTCGCCGTCGACGGTGAGCAGCAGATGCGACACGCCCTCGCGTGCGCCCCCGCGCAGCTGCAGCCGCCCCTGTTCGGACACGGCCTGCTGACCGTCGTTCCGGGCGGCCTCGTCGAGCAGCCGGAGGACGGCCTCGGTCTGGTCCGAAGAGAGCGCGGAGTACGTGTCGATCGAACGGGGGCGGCCGGGTCGCACGGTGTCGTCGCTGGTCATGCGTACGAGGGTAAGGGGCGGGCCCGGCAAAGTGGTGGCAGAAGCTAGACCAGGATGTAACCCGGAACCCCCTGTCGCGCTACGCGCGTTGACTCTAGGCTGCGCCGACGGGCCGTCACGTCGGCGGCCCCCAGCGACGCAGACCCACAGGGGGGCGCATGCCAGCCACAGCTCAGTCGTACCGACAGCGCCGCAGACGGCGTACGAACCGTCTCCTCGCGGTCGCCGCCGGCGCCGTCACCGCCGGGGCGCTCGCCGCGGCCGCGCTGCCGGGTACGGCGAGCGCGGGCGAGGCCGGAAGGGGCCACGGCGGCCACGAGCCCGGCCGCTACCAGGACGTCCAGCTCCTGTCCTTCAACGACCTGCACGGCAACCTGGAGCCGCCGGCCGGTTCCTCCGGCCGGGTCACCGAGGTCCAGCCGGACGGCACGACGAAGACGGTCGACGCGGGCGGCGTGGAGTACCTGGCGACCCATCTGCGCCAGGCCCGCAAGGGCAACCCGTACTCCATCACCGCGGCCGGCGGCGACATGGTCGGCGCCTCCCCGCTGCTGTCGGGGCTCTTCCACGACGAGCCGACGATCGAGGCGCTCAACAAGCTCGACCTGGACGTCACGTCCGTCGGCAACCACGAGTTCGACGAGGGCGCCAGGGAACTGGCCCGTCTGCAGAACGGCGGCTGCCACCCCACCGAGGGCTGCTACACGGACAAGGAGTTCGAGGGCGCCGACTTCCCCTACCTCGCCGCGAACGTCCTGGACGAGAAGACCGGCAAGCCCGTCCTCGCGCCGTACTGGGTGTGGAAGAACAACGGCGTCAAGGTCGGCTTCATCGGCGTGACCCTGGAGGGCACCCCGGACATCGTGTCGGCGGAGGGCGTGAAGGGCCTGTCCTTCAAGGACGAGGTCGAGACGATCAACAAGTACGCCAAGGTGCTCCAGGGACAGGGCGTGAAGTCGATCGTGGCCCTGATCCACGAGGGCGGCTTCCCGGCCTCGACCTCCTACAACTACGACTGCGACTCCCCGGGCGCCGGCGACGGCATATCCGGACCGATCGTCGACATCGCCAAGAACGTCACGCCCCAGGTGGACGCGCTGGTCACCGGCCACACCCACAACGCGTACGTCTGCACGATCGACGACCCGGCGGGCAAGCCGCGCATGGTCACCTCGGCCGCGTCCTTCGGCCGTCTCTACACGGACACCACGCTCACCTACGACCGGTGGACGGGCGACATCGCCCGCACGGCGGTGAAGTCGGCCAACCACGTCGTGACGAGGGACGTCCCGAAGGCCCCGGACATGACGTCGCTGATCGACAGGTGGAACACCCTCGCCGCCCCCATCGGCAACCGCCCCATCGGCTACATCTCCGGCGACATCGGCAACACCGGCACCGAGTCCCCGCTCGGCGACCTGATCGCCGACGCGCAACTGGCGTACGGGAAGGAGCTGGACCCGGAGACCGACCTCGCCCTGATGAACTCCGGCGGCATCCGGGCACCGCTGACCTACGCGGCCAAGGCCGGTGAGGACGACGGTGTGGTGACGTACGCCGAGGGCTTCACGGTGCAGCCGTTCGCCAACACGGTGAACCTCCAGGACTTCACGGGCGCTCAGGTCATCCAGGTGCTCAAGGAGCAGGTGAGCGGGTCGAACGCGGAGGCGCCGAAGATCCTCCAGGTCTCGTCCGGCCTGACGTACACCCTGGACCTGACGAAGACGGGCGCCGACCGCGTGGTCACGGACTCCATCCGCCTGAACGGTGCGGCCATCGACCCGGCGGCCACCTACCGCGTCGCGACGAACAGCTTCCTCGCGGGCGGCGGCGACGGCTTCCCCACGCTGGGTCAGGGCACGAACGACGTCGTCGGCGCGGACGACCTGAAGGCCCTGGAGCAGTACCTGACGGCCAACTCCTCGGCCACCGCCCCGATCGCTCCGCCCGCGGCGGACCGGATCACGATCGTGGGGTAGCGCTCCGCGGTGTTCGCAGCGGGCCCACGGACGCCGGCCGTCCGGGGCCCGCTCGCTTTCCTCACGCAGCCGTGGGCACCCAGTCCCCGAGCCAGTCCGCGACCTCCTGGCCGGCGGCCTGCGCGTCGGTCAGGTGAGGGCGGTCGCCGCTCGCGGCGCCCGCGCCCGGGCCGGTGTTCCGGTACTCGGCGAAGCGGTCGTCCCTCCAGGAGAAGCCGCTCATGTCGGTCCAGGGAGCGGTACGGACCGCCGCGCTGAGGGTGGTGTTGCGGACCGTGGTCTGCGGGTCGAGGGACGCGTCGCCGCCCGCGTGCCAGGGACGGCCGAGGTGGAAGGTGCGGTCGGCCACGTCACCGTTGACCGTGGAGTTGGCGATGAGGATGCCCTTGCGGTTCGCGGGCGTGCTGGGGGCCGTGACGTATCCGGCGGAGGTGCCGTCCCAGCGCTTCTTCAGCGTGATGACGGACCGGTCGATCACGGCGGTCGCCCGGCCGAAGATGAAGTCGACGTTGCCGGTGACGTAGGAGTTGGTCATGTAGACCCGGCCGAGCCGGTCCTTGGCCGCGGTGTCCACGAGCAGGGTGTCCTGGTCGCCGTTGACGATGATCCCGTCGAGGAACACCTTGTCGGCGGCGGTGCGCAGGGCGACGGCCTGGTGGCCGGACAGGGACTGGTTCGCCTTCTCGTCGAAGTCGTTGGTGACGGTCAGGTTGCGGGCCTGGAAGTCGTCGGCCTCGACGGCGACGGTGGCGCTGCCGGCGGTGCCGTACGTGCCCGACCCGTCCGGCTTCGGCGTGCCCGCCGCGTTCCCGTAGGTGATGACGGTGTCCTTGCGGCTGCCGCCGGTGCCCTGGATGGTGACGTGCGGTTTGTTCGAGGGCACCTTCACGGTCTCGCGGTACGTGCCGGGCTTGACGGCGATCACCACGCGGGAGGGGTTGTTCGCGGGGACGGCGTTCACGGCGGCCTGCACGGTCCTGTACTGCCCGCTGCCGTCCCGGGCGACGGTGAGGGTGGTGGCGGCGGCCTTGGCGACGGCGGTCGTCCCGGTGGAACCGCGCGGACCGGCACCGGACTTGAGCAGCGCCGGCACGTCCGCCGCCTTGTCGGGCGTGTAGGCGTAGTACGCCTTCGGGTCGAAGGCCGTGCCGCCGCTCTCGTTGCGGCCGCTGGTGCCGGAGAAGACGTTGCCGCGCTGGACGACCGTCGCGGTGGCGTCCTTGATGACGGGGTTGTTCACGCCCTGGAAGTAGCTGTTCTCCAGGACCATCGCCGTCCTGCCGCGCGCGTAGTTGCCGTAGGAGGAGGTGATGTCCGTCCCCGGGGTGTCCTCCAGGTAGTTGTTGTAGAGGTGCGCGTGGGCGGCGTTGTCGGTGGACGGGTTGCGCTGCTCGGTCTCGCGGAACCAGTTGTGGTGGATCGTGATGTCCGTCTTGACGTTCTCGGTCCAGCCGATGCCGAACGTCTTGTTGTTGTTGCTGAGTTTGTTCCACGACACGGTGACGTTGGTGCTGTCCTTGCGGACGTCGATCAGGCCGTCCGCCATGTGCCGCAGGTCGTTGTGGTCGATCCAGACGTGGTGGGCCCCGTCCATCTGGACCGCGTCGAAGTCGTGGTCCTTGTCGTTCCAGACGCCCTGGTACGAGTCCCGGATGGTCAGGTTCCGGATGATCACGTTGTGCACGCCGGTGCCGAGGAAGAAGCCGCCGCCGACGATGTGCCCCGAGGTGCCCGACCCGACGATGGTCTTGTCGGACTGGACCTTGATCTCCTTCCCGACGGGCGACATGGTGATGGTCCCGGCCACGACGATGACGTACGGCTCCGCGGCGGTGGCGTACTTCTCCAGCTCGGCCTGCGTCCGCACGGTCACGGTCTGCCCGTCCCGGCCGCCGTACGTGCCGTTCTGGCCGAGTGCGTCGACCGAGGCGAAGCCGTCGGCGGTCTCGGCCGCCCAGGCGGGCGCGGCGGTGGCGGCGGCGGACGCCTGCCGGGCGGCGCCTTCGCCGAGGAGGCCGGCGTCCGTGCCGTAGGCCAGGGTCCCGGCGGCGGTCAGCGCCAGGGGGAGGCCGACCGCCAGGGCTGTGCGCCTCTTGCGGTGACGGTTCCTGCTGCGGGTGCGGGTGTCGCTCACGGCAACTTCCGTTCAGGTGGGGGACTGGGATCACCTGTTGGTCGCTGCCGACGGAGGAGAGGTTGCCGCGTCGGCCGGCACAGCCGTCAGGAGCGGAAGCCGATGACTCCGAAGCCGGGCCGGGCCTGTGCGTGCCGCATCCAGCCGAGGCACTGCATGACGGCCTCCACGACGGCGGGCTCGAGCGGCGGGGCCTGGCCGGATTCGTCGACGGCGCGCTTGGTGGCCTCGAACTGCTCCAGGGCCTGCGTGATGCGCTCGGGCGTCCACTCGCCGCTGCCCGGCATGTACGTGTACGGCAGCGGAGCGGGCAGATCGCTGTAACCGAAGTCCTCCACGGAGACGGCCGTGATGCCCAGGGCCCTCAGGCCCTCGTCGACGACGGAGAGCCAGTCGCCCCGGTGGGGCGTGAAGCAGGAGTTGTCCAGGAACGAGCCGGTGAGCGAGCACAGCCGCTTGTACGCGTAGCCGTACTGGAAGGCGTGGTCCTTGTCGTCGCTGAACGGCCCGCCGTTGACGACCGCGCGCAGTGCCTCGTACGCCGTGGGAGCGCCGTCCGCGATGGCGTCGCCGAAGTAGTCGTCGTCGCGGGCGAGGTCGTCACCGAAGTTGGTGCGTATCACCTCCAGCAGCTGCTCGTCGCGGGAACCGACGAGTGCACGGGTGGCGGACACGTCGAGAAGGTAGACGCTCAGGGAGGAACTCATGGGTCACAACCTAGGTGCTCCCACTGACATCGGGTTCGACGAGGAACGTCCTTCGGGTGAACCGGCCGACGGTATGCGTCCGCGAGGTTGTGGTGTGACTATGGTGGCGCCATGGCTGAGAACACGACCATTCAGGTGTCCCGCAAGGCACGCGACCACCTCGCGCAGGTGGCCAAGGAGCGGGGGATGACGCTCGGGCAGCTCGTGGAGCAGCTGGCCGCCGAGCAGCCGACGGCGGAGCAGATCGCGGAGCGGGTGGCGGCCACGCGCAAGGTGCTGCGCGAACGGCTCGGCTGCACGCTCAGCGACGAGGAGTTCGACAGCGGCCCGAACGTGCTGGCCAACGTCTATGCCGTGGCGGCGGAGAAGGCTCGCGCCCTCCGGGAGCGGGCCGCGTGATCATTCTCGACACGTCTGCGGCCCTCGCGCTCGCTCACGGTCACGAGGGACTTCACCGCCTCGCGGACAACATCGCGCACACCCCCGGTGACTGGCTGCACCTACCGGCGCTCTGCCTCCTGAAGGCCGAGGAGAGCGACGCGGGCGTCGGCGGCGCGCTTCTCGCGCTGCCGGGCCTGCGAGTCGATCCACTCAACCAGCTCGCGGCCGTCACCGTCGGGGGGATGGTGCGCGACGGCTGGGGCGGCGCGGACACCTGCCACGCCCTCTACGTCGCCACGCCGCACCTCGAGTCGGGCGGCATGTCGATCATCCTCACCGGACGGGAGGACGCCTACGCGCCAGGCTTCCTCACCGTGGACATCGACTCCCCCGGCATGCTCGGTTCCCACTGAGTGCCGTGGTCAGGATCCCGGCGGCGGCACCGGCGCCCCCGGCAGCCGTACCGTCGCCACCGTCCCGCCGCCCCCGTCCCCGGCCGGGGCCAGCGTCACCTCGCCGCCCGCCTGCTGCACCGTGCGCGCCACGATCGACAGGCCGAGCCCCGAGCCGGGCAGCGCGCGTGCCGACGGTGAGCGCCAGAAACGGTCGAAGACGTGCGGAAGTTCCTCGGCGGGGATGCCGGGGCCGTGGTCGCGGACGGTGAGGACGCCGTCGGCGAGGCGTACGTCGATCGTGCCGCCCTCCGGGCTGAACTTCACCGCGTTGTCCAGGATGTTCACCACCGCCCGCTCCAGCGCGGACGGCTCCGCGCGCACGTACCAGGGCTGGACGTCGGCGGTGATCGTCAGCTCCGGGCCGCGCAGCCGGGCGCGGCGCAGGGCCGACTCGACCACGTCCTGCCAGGCGAGGATCTGTGTCCTGCCCGCGTGCTGGCCGGGGTCGGGCCGGGACAGCTCCTGGAGGTCGCCGATGAGCGCGGCCAGCTCGGTCATCTGCGCCTTCACGGAGGCGAGCAGCGCCTTGCGGTCGGCCTCGGGGAGGGGCCTTCCGGTCTCCTCGCTGCGGGTGAGCAGCTCGATGTTCGTCCGGAGGGAGGTGAGGGGGGTGCGCAGTTCGTGACCGGCGTCCGCGATGAGCTGCTGCTGCAGGTCACGGGAGCTGGCCAGGGAGGAGGTCATGGAGTTGAAGGAGCGGGAGAGACGGGCGACCTCGTCGTCGGAGTCGTCCTCGACGGGGATGCGGACGGTGAGGTCCTCGGTGCGGGCCACGTGTTCCACGGCGCGGGTCAGTTCGTCGACGGGACGCAGACCGGCGCGGGCCACCCACAGGCCGGCGGCGCCGGCACCGACGACACCCGCGCCCGCGACGAAGAGGAGCACCAGCGCCAGATGGTTGAGCGAACTGGTCACCTCGCCCAGCGGCCGTGCCGCGGAGACGGCGACGCCCTGCAGACGGGGCACGGTGTAGGTGAAGACGCGGTACTTGGTGCCGTCGGAGCCGATGGCGTCGTGCAGGGTGTCGGGGGACTCGCCCTCGGCCACGGCGTGGTCGGCGTCGGTGAGCGGGACCAGCTCCTTGCCGATGATGAGGCAGCTCCCGCCCTCCCGGTCCACGAGCTGTACGGACGAGCCGAACGGGTTCTGCTCGTGCGTGAGGGGTTCGTGGGCGCACAGGCCGGTGCGCAGGTTGACGTACTGGCTCACCTGCTGGCTGTCCATGCGGTTCGCCTTCAGGGCCTCGTCCAGCGAGCTGACCAGCACGCTCTTCACCACGAACCAGCACGCCACCGCGGCCGCGGTCACCGCGAACGCCACCGCCGCCGCCACCAGCAGGGCCAGGCGCGAGCGCAGGGGCAGGCCGCGGAACCGTCTGATCACTCCGCGCCGCCCTGCCGCAGTACATAACCCACGCCCCGGACGGTGTGCACGAGCCGCGGCTCGCCGGCCGCCTCTGTCTTGCGGCGCAGGTACATCACGTACACGTCGAGGGAGTTGGACGACGGCTCGAAGTCGAAGCCCCAGACGGCCTTCAGGATCTGCTCCCGGGTGAGGACCTGGCGCGGGTGTGCCATGAACATCTCCAGGAGGGTGAACTCCGTGCGGGTCAGCTCCACCGTCCGCCCGCCCCGCGTGACCTCCCGCGTCCCCAGGTCCATGCTCAGGTCGGCGAAGCGGAGGACGTCGTCCTCCTCGGAGGCCGCCACCGCCGCCGCGTAGGAGCTGCGGCGCAGCAGCGCGCGGATGCGGGCGAACAGTTCGTCCAGCTCGAAGGGCTTGACCAGGTAGTCGTCGGCCCCGGCGTCCAGGCCGGTCACCCGGTCGCCGACCGTGTCGCGGGCCGTCAGCATCAGGATCGGGGTCGTGTCGCCGGCGCCGCGGATCCGGCGGGCGGCGGTCAGGCCGTCCATACGGGGCATCTGGATGTCGAGGACGACCAGGTCGGGCCGGTACGCCACCGCCTTCTCCAGGGCGTCGGCGCCGTCGACGGCGACCTCGGTGTCGTACCCCTCGAAGGCGAGGCTGCGCTGGAGGGCTTCGCGGACCGCCGGCTCGTCGTCGACGATCAGGATCCGCTGGGTGTCACGGTCGCCTTCTGCGGGGCTCATGGTCTCGGGTTCCTCGGGTGCGGTGGGGACACGGGGCGCTGAACGCCTTCAGCGTCGCACGTTCACAGGAGGCGGGGAAAAGACGGTCGCCGCTCAGTTGCCGGCGCCCGCCCGCAGGTCGGCCAGGTCGGCCTTGACCGTGTTGATCGGGATGGCGAAGCCGAGGCCCACGCTGCCCGCGTCCGCGGACGAGGAGGAGCCGGCCGCCGAGTACATCGCGGAGTTGATGCCGATGATGTTGCCGTTCATGTCGATCAGCGCACCGCCGGAGTTGCCCGGGTTGAGGGACGCGTCGGTCTGGATCGCCTTGTACGTCGTCGTGGACGAGCCGGTGTCGCCGTTGAACTCCTGGCCGCCGAACTCGAACGGCCAGCCGCCGCCCTGCCGCTGCTGTTGCTGCTGCCGGCCCTCGTCCGTGGAGACGGTCACGTCCCGGTCCAGGGCCGAGACGATGCCGCTGGTGACGGTGCCGGTCAGGCCCTCGGGCGAGCCGATCGCCACGACCTCGTCGCCGACCCGTACGCCGTCGGAGTCGCCGAGGGTGGCCGCCTTCAGCCCGGAGGCGTCCTCCAGCTTGATCAGCGCCAGGTCCTTGGAGCTGTCGGTGCCGACGACCTCGGCGGTGTACTCCTTGCCGTCGCTGGTGGTCACCTCGACCGACGAGGCACCGGAGACGACGTGGTTGTTGGTGATGATCTCGCCGTCGCCGGTGATGATCACGCCGGAGCCGGTGGAGGAGCCGGCGTTCGAGGTGGCGCTGATCTCGACGATGCTCGGACTGACCGCCTTGGCGACCCCGGCGACCGTGCCCCGGTCGCTGGAGGGCACCACGTTGGTGCTGGTGGAGCTGGAGGCGACGGTGTCGCTGCCGGTCAGCTCCTGGATGCCGTACGCGGTGCCGCCGCCGATGGCCGCCGCGACGATCGCGACGGCCGCGAGCAGGGCGACCGGGCCGCGCCGGGCCCCTCGCTTCCCGCGCGGACCGCCGGGCTCCCCGGCCGCCGGCGGCACGGGCGGCTGCGCCGGCGGGGGCGGCCACTCGGGGCTCACCGGGCTCATCGGGCTCGCCTGGCTCACCGGGTTCACGGGAGCGGAGGCGTGCTGCTGCGTTCCCTGGTACGGGTTCTCGTGCGCGTGCTCGTACTCGCCGCTGTGGCGGAGGCTCTCGGTCATGTCCACGAGCATGTCCGCCGACGATGAGAGCTTCCTGAGTGCTGTCTGAGAAGCCCGGCAGAACCTCGTATGCCCGATATAAAGAGCCCTCTGCCGCTGCACAAGGCCCTGTGCCGCCGGATCGCCGGAGGCTACTGGCAGCCGCAGGACTGCCGCAGCACCAGCCGCGACGGGAACACCTTCAGCCGCTCCCGCCGAGAGCCCGCGACCCGCAGCCCGTCGTCCAGGACCAGGTCCACGGCGGCCCGCGCCATCGCCGACCGGTCCGAGGCGACCGTGGTCAGCGGCGGGTCGGCCAGCGCGGCCTCCTTGATGTCGTCGAACCCGGCGACCGCCAGCTCGCCGGGGACGTCGATGCGCAGCTCGCGGGCCGCGCGCAGCAGGCCGATCGCCTGGTCGTCGGTGGAGCAGAAGATGGCGGGCGGACGGCGGGGACCGGAGAGGATCTCCAGGGCCACCCGGTAGGCGTCGTAGCGGTTGTACGGCGCCTCGAAGAGCCGTCCCTCGGTGGAGAGACCGGCCTCCTTCATCGCGCGCTTCCAGCCCTCGACGTGGTCGGAGACGGGGTCGCCGACGGCGGGCGTCTCCGCGGTGCCGCCCATGCAGGCGACGTACTCGTAGCCGTGTTCCAGCAGGTGGCGTACGGCGAGCTGGGCGCCGCCGAGGTCGTCGGTGACGACGGCGACGTCGTCGATGGCCTCGGGGCGCTCGTGCAGCAGGACGACCCGGGCGTCCCACGCCTCGATCTCGGCGGCGGCCAGGTCGTTCAGGGCGTGGCTGACCAGGATGAGGCCGGACACCCGCATGCCGAGGAACGCGCGCAGGTAGTGGACCTCGCGTTCGCCGACGTAGTCGGAGTTGCCGACGAGCACCATCTTGCCGCGCTCGGACGCGGCCCACTCCACCGCGTGCGCCATCTCCGCGAAGAAGGGCTGGCGCGCGTCCGGCACGATCAGACCTATGAGGTCCGTGCGCCGTGACGCCATCGCCTGGGCGACCCGGTCGGGCCGGTACCCCAGCTCCTTGATCGCGGCGAGGACACGCTCGCGCGTGGCCGGGGCGACCGGCCGGGGTCCGTTGTTGATGACGTAGCTGACCACGGCAGTGGAGGTCCCTGCCAGCCGCGCCACATCATCCCGAGTCACCTTGGCCACGCGCGGAGTCTACGCGGATGGACCCGCTCTGGGCAGGGCGTATCACAGCTTGGATTAAGCCCCGGCCCTCGGGGCTCCGCCCTGTCCGGACGGTCCGCTACGCCTTGGAGCGGGCCTCGGCGGCGACGGCGGGCGCCGCATCCGGGGCGTCCGTCTTCGGCTTGGCCTTGGCCTTGGCCTCCTCGGCGGCGCGCTCCACCTTCTCCGGCGTCACGAAGCGGTAGCCGACGTTGCGGACGGTGCCGATCAGCGACTCGTGCTCGGGGCCGAGCTTGGCGCGCAGCCGCCGTACGTGGACGTCGACCGTGCGGGTGCCGCCGAAGTAGTCGTAGCCCCACACCTCCTGGAGCAGCTGCGCGCGGGTGAAGACCCGGCCCGGGTGCTGGGCGAGGTACTTCAGCAGCTCGAACTCCTTGAAGGTCAGGTCCAGGACCCGCCCCTTGAGTTTCGCCGAGTACGTCGCCTCGTCCACCGACAGGTCGCCGTTGCGGATCTCCATGGGGGAGTCGTCGCCGACGATCTGCTGGCGGCCCATGGCCAGCCGCAGCCGCGCCTCGACCTCGGCCGGGCCGGCGGTGTCCAGCAGCACGTCGTCGATGCCCCAGTCGGCGGTGACGGCGGCGAGGCCGCCCTCGGTGACGACGAGGACCAGCGGACAGCCGGGCCCGGTGGAGCGCAGCAGCTGGCACAGGCTGCGCACCTGCGGGAGGTCCCGGCGCCCGTCGACGAGGATGACGTCGGCACCGGGGGTGTCGACCAGCGCGGGGCCCTCGGCGGGGGCCACGCGCACGTTGTGCAGCAGCAGACCGAGGGCGGGGAGCACCTCCGTCGACGGCTGGAGGGCATTGGTCAGGAGCAGAAGAGAACTCATCGCGCCCCACCTGCCTGGGTCGTCATACGGTCGTGCACGGTTCGCTCGCCCATAACGTCTGGTTCCTCCTCGGTCCCTGCGAGGACGTTTACGGCACTGCTTCGTACGGTGCGGGTCCCGCGCCCGTGGGGCCCGCTGCGAGTCCGGGACGCCGGTGAAGACGAACGCACCCGAAAGCACAAAAGGACCCGGGGGCTACGCTGCCCGAGTCCTCTGCCCAGCAGAATAGCCGACATGAGCATCGGTCCGGCAGGTCATGTGGCGCGTTCCACCATTCGTCCGTATCCCGAGACGGCGCGGCGGGCGCCGCGCCGCACCCCCGCACGGACCTTCCTCGACACCGCCGACGGCGTGCGGATCGACGCCGTGTACGAACCCGGAACGGCCGGTGACCTGGTGTTCGTCGTCGCGCACGGCTTCACCGGCGACGCGGACCGTCCGCACGTACGGCGCATCGCGGAGGCGTTCGCCCGGTACGGGGCCGTGGTCACCTTCTCCTTCCGGGGCCACGGTGCCTCGGGCGGACGGTCGACGGTCGGCGACCGCGAGGTGCTCGACCTGGCGGCGGCGGTCGGCTGGGCCCGCGGCTTCGGGCACGCGCGCGTGGTCACCGTCGGCTTCTCCATGGGCGGCTCGGTGGTGCTGCGGCACGCCGCGCTGTACGGCCCGGACGGCGATGCGCGGACGGACGCGGTGGTGTCGGTCAGCTCCCCGGCGCGCTGGTACTACCGGGGCACCGCGCCCATGCGCCGGCTGCACTGGCTGGTGATGCGCCCCGCGGGCCGGCTCGTCGGCCGCTACGGGTTCCGTACCCGCATCCACCACCGCGACTGGGACCCGGTGCCGCTGTCGCCGGTGGAGGCGGTGGCGCGGATCGCCCCGACGCCCCTGCTCGTCGTCCACGGCGACCGGGACGGTTACTTCCCCCTCGACCACCCCCGGATGCTGGCCGAGGCCGCCGGTGACCACGGCGAACTCTGGCTGGAGCCCGGGATGGGACACGCGGAGCACGCGTCCGGCGAGGGACTGCTGCGCCGGATCGGCGACTGGGCGGCGGCCCGGGCGGGCTAGCCTGACGGTGTTCACCGTCAAGTGATTGAGGAACCAGATGGCAAAGGTCACGGTGCGCTACTGGGCCGCCGCGAAGGCCGCGGCCGGGGTGGCCGAGGAGCCGTACGAGGCGGACACGCTCGCCGAGGCGCTCGACGCGGTGCGCGGACGCCACCCCGGCGAACTCACGCGCGTGCTGCTGCGCTGCTCGTTCCTCGTCGACGGCGACCCCGTGGGCACCCGCGGGCACGAGACGGTACGGCTGGCCGACGGCGGCACGGTCGAGGTGCTCCCGCCGTTCGCAGGAGGGTGACCGATGACCGACCAGCCGAACCGGCCGCATCAGCAGAATCAGCCGTACGAGGGATACGACGCGCAGGCGTGGCCCGGACAGCAGGGGCACCAGGGGTATCACCAGGGACATGCCCCGTACCCGGGCCAGGGCTACGAGGACCCGCACGCCGCCGAGCACACGCAGCAGTGGCAGGGGCACACCTGGGAGACGCAGGTGCAGCCACCGGTCTCCGCCGAGGAGACGGCGTACCTGCCCCCGCAGACCTACGACGGCCCGGCGGGGCCGGGCTACGGGACGTCGGCCGGTGGGTACGCGGCACAGGCGTACGCACCCGGTGCCGCGCAGCCCCAACCGCAGACGTACCAGCCGCAGCAGCAGTACCCCCAGCAGCAGTACGCCCAGCACCCGCAGACCGCACAGCCCCACCAGCAAGCCGCGCAGCCGCACCCGCAGACCGCACAGCCCCACCCGCAGTCCGCCCGGGCCCACAGCCCCCAGCCGTACGCCCCCTTCGCCTCCCCGGCCGCTCCCTCCGCCGCCGAGCCCGCCCCTGCCGCCCCCGGGGCCGCCGAAGGCGCCCCCGAGTACGGGCCGGCGACGCTCGCCGGGAACGCGCGGATCACCGACGCCCAGCGGGCCCGCGCCGAGGGGCGTTCGCCGATCATCGACCCCGGGATGCAGCCGGCGCTGCTCACGGCGCTGCTCGGGCTGCTGCTGGCCGGCGGGGCGGCGCTCGGCACGTACGCGCTCCTCGTCCCGCTCGTCGTCCTCCAGGCCGTCACCGCGGCGGGCTGGTTCCGGCTGAACGGCATGTGGCCCGCCCGGCAGGGCATCGCGCTGGGCTTCGCCGGGGCGCTGGCCGCGGACGCGGCGCTGCTGGTGTCGGACCGCTCCCCGGCGGCGATCCTCGGCACCCTCGGGGTGTGGGTGCTGCTCTCCCTCGTGCTGCAGCTGCGCTCGCACGCCGACCCGGACGAGCGGATGTACGGCCTGATGGCGACCGTCGCGTCGGCGGCGCTGGCCGTCGTCGCCGGCGGGTACCTCGCCGCCGATGCGGACGCGGTCACGGTCGGCGCGGTCGCGGTGGCGGTCGCCGTCGTGGCCCGCGCGGTGCCGCTGCCGACCCCGGCGTCCGTGGTCGTCGCGCTGCTCGCGGCGGCCGGTGCGGGCGTCGCGGCCGGCTCGGCGACCGGTGTCGGGTCGCAGGGCGCGCTGCTCGGCGCGGGCGCGGCGGTGTGCGCGCTGATCGGCCACCGGGTGGCGGCCTACGACTATCCCTCCCGGTTCGTCCACTTCACGGCGGGCGTGGCGCTGCCGCTCGCGGCCGCGGCGCCGGTCGTCTACGTGCTCGGGCGGGCGCTCGGCTAGGGCCTGTCCGGCCTGTCACAGGTGGTCGACAAATTCCCGGCGGCCGCCGCGCGTCGCGTTAGCCTCGCGCGGGACGGCCGCCGGTCGTCGAGGACGCCGTCGTGGACCGCGACCGCCGTCACCGACCGCCTAGCGTGGGGAACACCGGATGCGTGCACTGCGAATACTGCTCATCGTCGTCGTGGTCCTGTGCGGGCTCTTCGTCGTCGCCGACCGGATCGCGGCCGGCTTCGCGGAGGACGAGGCGGCGGACAGGCTGCGCACCTCCGAGAACCTCGCCTCCACGCCGGACGTGTCGGTCAACGGCTTCCCCTTCCTCACCCAGCTCGCCGCCGGTGAACTGGACGACGTGGAGGTCGGCATCGACGACTACGAGGCGACCGGCGGCGACGGCGAGAAGATCCGTCTCGACCGCATCGAGGCGCACCTGAAGGGCGTGGAGTTCTCCGGCGACTTCGGCTCGGCCACCGCGGCCACGGCCACCGGCACCGCGACCGTCGGCTACGACGAGCTGATGAAGGCCACCAAGTCCGAGCCCACCGAGATCGCGCCCGGCATCACCGCCAAGGTCGTCGGTCTCTCCGACGGCGGAAACGGCAAGATCAAGGTGTCGCTCGCGGCGACCGTGCTGGGCATCGAACTGTCCGAGCCGGTCGACGTGCTCAGCTCGGTCAGGGTCAGGGACGACGACGTCGAGGTCGTCGCCGACGGACTGCCGGAGATCGGCGGCAGGCAGCTCGGCGAGTCCCGGATCCGGGCCATCACCGACTTCCAGCAGAGGATCGACGAGCTGCCCGGCGGCATCCGGCTCGACAAGGTCGAGGCGGCCGAGGACGGCGTCGAGATCACGGTGCGGGGTTCGGACGTCCGGCTGGCCGGGTAGTACGTACGTCCGACAGGCGAGACGCCCACGTCCGTACCGCAGATGTGACGCCAACGCACCCACCCGGCGGCCGTGCCGGACCCGCACGGCCCAGTCGTGCTTCCCGAATGGCGGACGATGGCGTCTCATCATCCGACACACCGGTGACACGCCCCGGCGTACCTCCCTACGATCGAGGCCATGAAGCGACAGGCGGATCTCACGAAGCGGCGGGCAGTGGACCTGTGCCGCGTTGCCGCCATGCTCTGTCGCACGTTCTGAGCGGACGGGCGGCTGCGCCCTCCGTGTTCCCTCACCGCCCAGCCCAGGGCACTCGCGCGCCGCGCCGGCCCGACCGCGCGCACGCGCACGCACCCTCTCACCGCACGCCCCGCCGCAACTGCCCCGGAGGAGAAACCATGAGCCGCAGCGACGTCCTGGTCGACGCCGACTGGCTTCAGGAGCACCTGGACGACCCGAACATCGCGATCGTCGAGGTGGACGAGGACACGTCCGCGTACGACAAGAACCACATCAAGAACGCGATCCGGATCGACTGGACCCAGGACCTTCAGGACCCGGTCCGCCGTGACTTCATCGACCAGGAGGGCTTCGAGAAGCTCCTGTCGGCGAAGGGCATCGCCAACGACACGCTGGTGATCCTCTACGGCGGCAACAACAACTGGTTCGCCTCCTACGCCTACTGGTACTTCAAGCTGTACGGCCACGAGAACGTCAAGCTCCTCGACGGCGGCCGCAAGAAGTGGGAGCTCGACGCCCGCGAGCTGGTCGACGGCACCGACGTGCCCGAGCGCCCGGCCACCGACTACAAGGCCAAGCCGCAGGACACCTCGATCCGCGCCTTCCGCGACGACGTCGTCAAGGCGATCGGCGCGCAGAACCTGGTCGACGTCCGCTCCCCCGACGAGTTCTCCGGCAAGCTGCTCGCGCCGGCCCACCTCCCGCAGGAGCAGTCGCAGCGCCCGGGCCACGTCCCCACCGCCCGCAACATCCCGTGGTCGAAGAACGCCAACGACGACGGCACCTTCAAGTCGGACGAGGAGCTGAAGGCCCTCTACGCCGACGAGCAGGTCGACCTGGCCAAGGACACCATCGCCTACTGCCGCATCGGCGAGCGCTCGGCCCTGACCTGGTTCGTCCTGCACGAGCTGCTGGGCGTGGAGAACGTCAAGAACTACGACGGCTCCTGGACCGAGTACGGCTCCCTCGTCGGCGTGCCGATCGAGCTCGGCGCCAACAAGTAAGACGGGCACACGCCCGACCGACCTTTCCCAACCCCTCAGGAGAGACGACATGTGCGGAGCGAAGGCCGGCGGCCCGGACGCCTCGACGATCAAGCCCGGTGAGACCACGATCCAGGGTCAGGTGACCCGCGACGGCGAGCCGGTGACGGGCTACGTCCGTCTGCTGGACTCCACCGGCGAGTTCACGGCGGAGGTCCCCACCTCCGCGACGGGCCAGTTCCGCTTCTACGCGGCCGAGGGCACCTGGACCGTCCGAGCGCTCGTCCCGGGCGCCACCGCCGACCGCACGGTCGTCGCCCAGCAGGGCGGGCTGGCCGAGGTCGCGATCGCCGTCTGACGGCACCCGGCGGCGAAGGGCCGCACCCACCGGGTTGGACACCTGGGGTGCGGCCCTTCGGCATGCCCCGCGCCGGCCGTGCGGGCCTACGCTGGAGGCATGTACGCACGGCGTCGGCACCGGTACTTCGCCCTGATGGGGACGTGCATCGCGCTCTTCGTCCTGGCCTGGGCGGTCGTACGCCTCTGGTCCGTCCCGGCGGCCGTGGCCATGTGCGTGGTGGCCATGGTCATACCCCCGGTCGCCGCGATGGTGGCCAACCGCCGCGGTCCCGACGACCGCTGGTGGGACGACCCCTCGGGCGACCCGCAGTCCGACGAGTGGTGGGACGAGCTGGACGGCAAACGGCCGCGGAGCTGAGCCCGCTCAGTACACGAGCGCCTGCGTGTCCTCCGCCAGCGCCTCCTGCACGAACACCTGCGCGCCCGCGATCCGCACGCCCTCGATGACGTCCTTCTCCGTGATGTCCCGGCGGGCCGCGCACTGGGTGCACAGGGTCAGCCGGCCGCCGGCCAGCACCGAGTCGAGCAGATCGGGCAGCGGCGCGGCGTGCGGCAGCTCGAACTCGGCCGCGCGGCCCGGCAGCGCGAACCACGAGGACTCGCCGGTCAGCCACAGGGAGACGTCGACGCCGCTGGCCACGGCCACCGCCGCCACCGTGAACGCCTGCGAGCACCGCTCGGGGGCATCGGCCCCCGCCGTCACCTTGATCACGAGCTTCTTCGCCATGGTCCGCATCGTACGGCTCCCAGGTGTGCGCACCTCACAAAGTGCCCCCGCCCCCGGCCGCGTAAGCTGGTGCCCGGCCCTGTGCACCTAGCGCACGCACCGCACCCCGCTCAATCGAGGAGCACCCCGTGGAGATCTTCTTCGAAATCCTGCTGGTCCTGGTCTGCGTCGGCGTCCTCGCCTTCGCCGGACTGACCGTGAAGAAGCTGTACCAGGGCCAGCGCTGACGCGCCCCACCGACGCAACCGACGTACGAGACTGCTGAGCTGCTCATGATCGAGATCCCGTCCGACCTCCACAAGGACCTCGTCCCGCTGGCCTTCCTGCTCGGCGACTGGGCGGGCGCGGGCGTGCACGACTTCCCCGGCGCCGAGAAGTGCAACTTCGGGCAGGAGGTCACCTTCAGCCACGACGGCCGGGACTTCCTCGAGTACCGCTCCCACACCTGGGTGCTGGACAACGACGGCAACAAGGTCCGCCCGCTGGAGACCGAGTACGGCTTCTGGCGCATCGACGCGAACCGCAAGGTCGAGGTCACGCTCACCCGCGACGACGGCGTCATCGAGATCTGGTACGGCGAGATGGCCGACCAGAAGCCGCAGATCGACCTGGTCACGGACGCGGTGGCGCGCACGGCCGGCTCCCGCCCCTACTCCGGCGGCAAGCGGCTGTACGGCTACGTCAAGAGCGACCTGATGTGGGTCGGCGAGAAGCAGACCCCCGAGGTCGAGCTGCGCCCCTACATGTCGGCGCACCTGAAGAAGGTCGTCACCCCCGAGGACGTCGAGCGCTGGGCCAAGGCCCTCCCGGACGACCTGCCCGACGACGGGATCGCGTTCTTCAAGTAGGCGATCCGCCCGGCCGTCCTAGACTTGCGGTGTGGTGAGCACCGACTGGAAGACGGATCTGCGGCAGCGCGGCTACCGGCTGACGCCGCAGCGGCAACTCGTGCTCGAAGCCGTGGACACCCTGGAGCACGCGACCCCCGACGACATCCTCGGCGAGGTGAGGAAGACGGCGTCGGGGGTCAACATTTCCACGGTCTACCGGACCCTGGAGCTCCTGGAGGAGCTGGGGCTGGTCAGCCACGCCCACCTGGGGCACGGGGCGCCGACGTACCACCTCGCGGACCGGCACCACCACATCCATCTCGTGTGCCGCGACTGCACCAATGTGATCGAGGCCGATCTGTCGGTGGCCGCCGAGTTCACCGCCAAGCTGCGCGAGCAGTTCGGCTTCGACACGGACATGAAGCACTTCGCGATCTTCGGCCGGTGCGAGGACTGCTCCCCGAAGGGCTCAACTACCGAGTCGTAGGCTAGCGGTATGAAGAGCCCCCTGCTGTCCCTGCCCGGCGCCGTCCCCGCCGAGGGCGTGGACGAAGGCGTCGCCGCCCACTACGGCGATCTGTTCCGTGAGCAGCGTGCCCTCGCCGACGGCACCGGCTTCGTCGACCTCTCCCACCGCGGTGTCGTCACCGTCACCGGCGAGGACCGGCTCGGCTGGCTGCACCTGCTGCTCACCCAGCACGTCAGCGACCTCCCGCCGGGCCGGGCCACCGAGGCACTGATCCTCTCGGCGCACGGCCACATCGAGCACGCGCTGTACCTCGTCGACGACGGCGAGACCGTCTGGGCCCACGTGGAGCCCGGCACCCAGGAGGCGCTGATCGCGTACCTGGAGTCGATGAAGTTCTTCTACAAGGTCGAGGTCGCCGACCGCACCGCCGACATCGCCGTCGTCCACCTGCCGGCCGGTTCGATCACCGAGGTGCCCGAGGGCGTCGTGGTCCGGGAGACGCCGTACGGGCGTGATCTCTTCCTGCCGCGCGCCGAACTGGAGGCGTTCGCCGCCCAGGCCGGTCCGCCGGCCGGGATACTCGCCCACGAGGCGCTGCGGGTCGAGCAGCACCGCCCCCGCCTCGGCTTCGAGACCGACCACCGCACCATCCCGCACGAGCTGGGCTGGATCGGCAGCGCCGTCCACCTCCAGAAGGGCTGCTACCGGGGCCAGGAGACCGTCGCCCGGGTGCAGAACCTCGGCAAGCCCCCGCGCCGGCTGGTCTTCCTTCACCTGGACGGCAGCGAGGTGCACCTGCCCGGGCCCGGGACCGACATCAGGCTCGCCGACGACGGCCCCGAGGGCCGGAAGATCGGCTTCGTCACCACGTCCGTGCGCCACCACGAGCTGGGCCCGGTCGCCCTCGCCCTGGTGAAGCGCAACGTGCCGGTGGACGCCCGGCTGGTGGCCGGAGACACGGCGGCCGCCCAGGAGACCGTCGTGGAGCCCTGAGCGGCCGCGGGGCGGCGCCTCAGACCTCGACCAGCACCGTGAACGGGCCGTCGTTCGTCAGCGACACCCGCATCTGCGCGCCGAACCGGCCCGTCGCCACGGTGGCGCCCAGGGAACGCAGCCGGGCCACGACCTCGTCGACGAGCGGTTCGGCCGTGTCGCCGGGCGCGGCCGCGTTCCAGGTGGGACGACGGCCCTTGCGGGCGTCGCCGTAAAGGGTGAACTGGCTGATCACCAGGAGCGGTGCGTCGATGTCGCTGCACGACTTCTCCTCGTGCAGCACGCGCAGCGACCAGAGCTTGCGGGCCAGCCGGTCCGCCTTCTCCTTGGTGTCGTCGTGGGTGACGCCGACCAGGACGCACAGGCCCTCGCCCTCGATCGCCCCCACCGTCTCGCCGTCCACGACGACGCTCGCGCCGTCCACCCGTTGCACCACTGCACGCATACGCTCATGATGCCGTGCGCCCCCAGGGAGCCCACGGGCGGCCCCGTACGGGTTTCTTTTCGCTCTCTAACCCCCCATCTGGGGCCGTTCACGGGCACTCGGTCACATAGCGGCCACTTGGGGTGGCACGATGCTCCCAGACGCCGGTCGAGGGGACGGTAGAGGCACATGAGCACACCGAGCACGGGGCAGCCGTCTGTGGCTGTCGCGTTGAGTTACGCAGGGGGCCTGGAGACGGCCCGGCCGCCCGTGCAGCGCACGGACAGCCCGGAGCTGCCCCCGGATCCCGTCCCGGGCTCCGCGGGCCGGGGATGTCCCCAGAGGAACGACCTGACCGCACTGAGCCTGTCCGAGCTGCGCACCCTGCGCCGGGACGCCCAGCGCGAGGAGGCCGACCTCAGCTATGTCCGGCGGCTGCTGCAGGGGCGGATCGACATCCTGCGGGCGGAGCTGGCCCGGCGCGGGCCGGCGTCCGTGGTGGACACCGCGGAGGCGTCCGTGGTCGAGCGGCTGCCGGAGATCCTGACCGACGCCCCGGCCCGGCAGCGCTCCTCCGCCCGTCATGTGACGCTGGGCACCCCGCAGAGCGAGGAGTACCGGCAGCTGGCCGAGGAGATGCTCGGCGAGGTGGAGCTGTCGGACCTCTGCGCCCGCACCGACCCGGAGCTGAACACGGCGATGGCCCGGCTCGTGCGGTACGAGCAGCAGGTCTCCCGGCGGCGGCAGCGGCTCCAGCGCACCGCCGACGAGTGCAGCGCGGAAATCGCACGCCGGTACCGTGAAGGGGAAGCACAAGTAGACGACCTGCTCGCGTAACGCCAGGAGCCGACCCTGGGGACCCGGTGATCCCGGGCCTTGTCCGCGACGGGTCCCCCGCCCGGAAGGCCACCGCCGATGCCCGAGTCCCCGTCCGCCGCCACCTCCTCGTCCGCGCCGTCCGCCATATCGTCCGCCGCACCGCCCGTCCTCGCCGAGGTCGTCCGCTCCGGCTTCGTCGAGGGCCGGCACCGGGGCAGTCTGGTCGTCCTCGGTGCCGACGGAGCCGTGGAGCTGGCGCTCGGGGACGTGACGGCACCGGTCTTCCCGCGCTCCTCCAACAAGCCGATGCAGGCGGCGGGCGTCCTGCGGGCCGGTCTGGACCTCGCCGGGGAGCGGCTGGCGCTGGCCGCCGCGAGCCACTCGGGCGAGGCCTTCCACCGTGAGCTGGTGCACAAGATGCTCTGCGAGTACGGGCTGGACGCACAGCAGCTGCAGTGCCCGCCGGACCTGCCACTGGACCCGGAGGAGCGGGACGGCTACCTGGCGTCGGGCGCGGCGCCCGACCGGGTGACCATGAACTGCTCGGGCAAGCACACCGCGATGCTCGCCGTCTGCCTGGAGCGCGGCTGGCCGCTGGAGACCTACCTCGACCCGGAGCACCCGCTCCAGCGCCTCATCCACAGGGTTGTGGAAGAGGCGGCGGGCGAGCCCGTCGCCGCCGTCGGCACGGACGGGTGCGGGGCGCCGCTGATGGCCATCAGCCTCGTCGGGCTGGCCCGCGCCTACCGCTCCTTCGCCGGCGCCGAGCCCGGCTCCCCCGAGCGCCGGGTCGCCGACGCGATGCGCGCCCACCCCGAGTACGTCGCCGGTACGCGCCGTCCCGACACCTGGCTGATGCGCGAGATGCCGGGCACGCTGTCCAAGATGGGCGCGGAGGCGGTCCAGGCGGTGGCCCTGCCGGACGGCCGTGCCCTGGCCTTCAAGGTGGAGGACGGGGCGACGCGGACGCTGGGCCCGGTGCTGGCCCGCGCGCTGACGCTGATGGGCGTCGACGCCCCGGTGGTGGAGCGGATCGGCCGCGCCCCGCTGCTGGGCGGCGGCCGCGAGGTGGGGGAGATCCGGGCGGCCTTCTGAGCGGGCGGCCGGGACGGGAATTCCCGCGACGCCGGTGCCCTCGCCGACCTACCGTGAGCCCATGACCCGCAGTGCCGACATCGACGTCCGTCCCATCACCGAGGCCGAGTTCCCCGACTGGAACCGCGCCCTGAACACCGGGTTCCTCCAGGCGCCCGCGATCAGCGAGGAGCTGTTGCGGGCCCGCCGCAACCAGTTCGTCCCCGGCCGCCTCCTCGGCGCCTTCGACGGCGACCGGTGCGTGGCGACCTTCCGGTCCTTCGCGCAGGAGCTCACGGCCGTGGGCGGCGCCCTCGTCCCGGCCGACGCCGTCTCGAACGTCACCGTCAGCCCGACGCACCGCCGCCGCGGCCTGCTCACCCGCATGATGGCGCAGGACCTGGCGGCGGCGAAGGAGCGCGGGGACGTCGTCGCGACGCTGATCGCGGCCGAGTACCCGATCTACGGACGGTACGGCTTCGGCCCGGCCACCACGATGGCCGAGTGGACGGTCGACGTGCCCCGCGCCGGCCTCGACCCCCGCTGGGCGGCCCCGGAGGACGGCGGCCGGATCGACCTCGTCGACGGCGAGGACGTCCGCAAGCTCGGCCCCGAGCTGCACGAGCGGCTGCGCCGGGCGCAGCCGGGTGCGGTCAGCCGGGCCGAGCTGTGGTGGCAGACCAGGACCGGCGTCCTGAGCATGGACGGCTCCCCCTGGCGCGAGCCCTTCTACGCCGTCTACCGCTCGGCGGCCGGCGAGGTCGAGGGCATGGTGTCGTACCGGGCGGACGACCGGTGGGGCGACGCCAAGCAGCCGCTGAACACGGCGACCGTCGACTGGCTGCTGGGCACGACCCCGGCGGCCGAGCGCGCCCTGTGGCGGTATCTGTGCTCGATCGACTGGGTCGTGACGGTCAAGAGCGGCTGGCGCGCCCCGGACGACCTGCTCCCGCACCTGCTGCCGGACCCGCGCGCGGCGAGGATCACCACGCAGGCGGACTGGCTGTGGGTGCGGATCCTGGACGTCGTACGGGCGCTGGAGTCGCGGACGTACGGCGGTACGGGGTCGCTGGTGCTGGAGGTCGAGGACCGGGACCGGCTGACCGGGGGCCGGTGGCGGCTGGAGGCGTCGGAGACGGGGGCGTCCTGCACGCCGACGACGCGGAGCGCCGATCTCGTGCTCGGCGTGGCGGAGTTGGCGGCTCTCTGGCTGGGCGACGAGTCGGCGGTGCGGCTGGCGGCGCTGGGCCGGGTCCGGGAAGAACGAGCGGGCGCCGCCCGAGTGGCCGACGCCCTGCTGCGTACGTCCAGGCGGCCTTGGTGCCCGGACCTGTTCTGAGGTCGCTGCTCCCTTCTGACGGCGACGGGTGTGTGCATCCGTAGCGTGCTCTTCAGTTGTGGTTGTGGTTGTTGTGCGGTGGTGCGCCTGCGCGGCCGGGCTCCCGGCTCCCCTCCGGATGGGGGGCCCGGCCGGCAGGTCCGTCGGTTCAGCCGGACTGTGCGAGCAGCATCACGAGGATCACCGCGCCCACACCGCCGATCATGGTGTTCTTCGCCTTGATGCCGATGGAGAGCGCGACGAAGGCGATGATTCCCATCGGCCCGTACTTCCATTGCACGAGCTGCTCGAACCCGATGGCCAGAGCGGCGACGACGACGGCGATGAGCGGCATGGTGGTCCCCCTTCGGACCGTTCCCCCGTGGGACGGCCCCAACTGTCACCGTGGTGGCCAACCCTTCCGGGAGCTGACCACGTTGCTCAAGTTGGCTGCCAACTTCACTGTACTTATCTCCGCTTGGAAGCGACTCATAACCACCTTTCCGCGAACTGCCTAAAGATGGCGGGAAGTTGTACTGTTTGGTCGTGGAGCCGGAACACGCCTCCGTCAACGGACGGAAGAGACCGCAGCCGCCGCAGAGGACCCATCGCGAGGTGGCCGACGAGCTGCGGGCCCGGATCAGGTCCGGGGCGCTGCCCCCGGGCCGGCGCATGCCCACGCAGGCCCAGCTGGCCGAGGAGTTCGGCGTGGAGCGCGGCGCCGTCCGGCAGGCCCTGCGCATCCTGCAGTCGGAGCACCTGCTCACCAATGTGACCAAGGGGAGTCCGGCGACCGTCGTCCCCGACCTCGACAAGGCCCTGACCGGCCCGGGGGCGCCGCCCCTGCCCACCACGGTCGCCCTCGCGCCCCGGATCGCCTCCGCCTTCGCCGCCCAGCACGTCCGGATCGACGCCCTGTGCCTGACCTCGGTCTCCCTCACGCTCGCCCTCGGCGAACCGCTGCGCCAGATCCACGCCGGGCGTCGGAAACCGGCCAAGATCGACGTCCGGGTGCTGCTGCCGAGCCGGGACATCGACCTCGCCTTCCCGGTCCCGGTGGCCGGCCGGGGCGGCGGCGACCCCGTCCACCGGCGGTGGCTGGCCATGCGCAACGCCCAGGGCCAGGTGCTCCGGCACAACCTGCTGGCGCTGCGCGCGACGCACGGCATCGACGTGCGCGTCTCCTTCCGGGCGCTGCCCTTCACGCCCCCGGTGAAGCTGTACCTGCTCAACGGCGTGGAGTCGCTCTTCGCCTACTACACCCTGACGCGGCGCGAGCAGGAGTTCGACCAGGAGCGGCTGGAGATGTACGACGCGGAGGGCACCCGGTCGGTGCTCTTCGCCTTCGAGCGGGGGGCCGGGCTGCGGGACACGGCGTTCGTGGAGCAGTCGCGCCGGTGGTTCGACGCACTGTGGGAGACGATCAGTTCGGAGCTGCTGCTCACGTCCTGAACGTCTCCCGCGGCGGGTGGTCCGCGCGGCACTGTTCCTTCAGAGGGCGGGCCCCGCGACCAGCAGGGCCAGCAGCACCGCGCCGGCCGAACTGACCGACGGGCTCTTGGCCTTGAGGCCCACGGTGAGCAGGGCCAGGCCGATGAGTCCGGTCGCGCCGTACCTCCACTGGACGAGCTGTTCGAAGGCGACGACGAGGACCGCGGTGACGAGGGCGAGAACGGGCATGGTCTTTCCCCCTTCGGAAGTGAAACTTCCGCCAACTTGTCCGAGTTGGCAACCAACTCTGAGTATGTTGTCCCCACTTGGCAGCTACTTATAAACAAGTTTCAAACAACTCCCGTTAGGTAGGTCGGAGTTGTAGCGTTTGGTCGTGACCCAGGAGAACGTGGCCGTGGACGGCAGCAGAAGGCTCTCGCCCCAGGAGATCGCCGACACCCTGCGGGAACGGATCCGCGTCGGAGACCTCAAGGCGGGCGACCGCCTGCCCACCCAGGCCGAACTCGCCGAGGAGTTCGGAGTCGAGCGCGGCACCGTCCGGCAGGCCCTGCGGGCACTCCAGGACGACGGGCTGCTCACCAACGTCAGCAAGGGCAGCCCCCCGCGCATCGCCGAGCCCGCTCCGGCCCGGGGTGAGCCGCTGCCGACCATGGTGGCCCTGGGGCCGCGGCTGTCGGAGGCGTTCTCGGTGCCGCGCGTGCGGGTGGACGTCGTGTGCCACACGTCCGAGACGCTGATGCTGGCGCTCAGCGAGCCGCTGCGGCTGATCCACGAGGGCCGTATCCGCCCCGACTCCATCGACTTCCGCGTCCTGATGCCGTCCCGGGACATCAACCTGGCCTTCCCGGTGCTGGTCGAGGACCATGCCGAGCCGGACCCCGTGCCGGTCCAGGACCACGCCGAGCCGGACCCGGTCCACCAGCGGTGGCTGCAGATGCGCAACGCCCAGGCCCAGGTGCTCCAGCACAACCTGCACGCCGTGCGCTCCACCCACCACATCGACGTGCACGTCACCTTCCGCGCACTGCCCTTCACCCCGCCGGTGAAGCTCTACCTGCTCAACGGCGAGGAGGCCCTCCTCGGCTACTACATGCTCACCAGGCGGGAGGAGGAGTGGGAGAGCCGGAACCTGGAGATGTACGACGCCCTCGGCTCCCAGTCCCTGCTGTTCTCCTTCCTCAAGCGGGCCGGGCACCGCGACGCGGTCTTCGTGGAGGAATCCCAGAAGTGGTTCGACGCCCTCTGGGAAACCATCACCACGGACATGACACTCTCCTAGTGACTTCTGATACGACGCGGACCGGGCCGGGGTCGGCCACGGGGAATCTCGGGCGGCTGGTGAGCGGCGCCCGTTTCGTGCTCTGGGACTTCGACGGGCCGATCTGCCGCCTGTTCGCCGGGCACCGGGCGGAAGGGGTCGCGGCCGACCTCGTCGCCTGGCTGGAGCGGCGCGGACTGTGCGGGCTGCTGACGGAGAAGGAGCGGGAGTCCCCGGACCCCCACGCGGTGCTGCGCGCGGTCGACCGCCGGCATCCGCACAGCGACCTGGTCGAGGAGCTGGAGGAACGTCTCACCCAGGAGGAACTGCGGGCCACCGCGTCCGCCATGCCGACCGCGTACGCCGACCCGCTGATCCGGACCTGGACTGCCGTGGGCGTACGGCTGGCCGTCGCCACCAACAACTCCGCGCGCGTCGTGCGCGCCTACCTGGACGGCCGGGGCCTGCTGCCGAGCTTCACCCCGCACATCTACGGCCGCACCCGGGAACTGCGGCTGCTCAAACCGGACCCGCACACCCTCCACCGGGCCCTCAACGCGATGGGGGCCGCGCCGTCCGCCGCACTGTTCATCGGCGACTCCCCGTCGGACTGCCAGGCAGCCCACCGGGCCGGCGTCCCCTTCCTCGGCTACGGCCGCGACGAACGCAAGACCAAGCTGCTGCAGCAGGCCGGGGCGGACGTCGTGGTGGGGTCGCTGGAGCCGGTGCTGGCCCTGCTGCGGAGGTAGCCGCAAGGAAGGGCGGGCACGTGCCCGTCCCCAGGCCGTTTACCGGCAGATCGCCAGCGGTACGTTCGAGGCGTGACTGCCAAGGGGAGCGGGGGCGGCGGGGAGTTCCGGCGAGTCGCCGAGGCTCTGCGGTTGAGACTGGCCGACGGGACGTATCCGCTGGGCGCCTTCCTGCCCTCGCAGCAAGAGCTCGCGCAGGAGTTCGGCGCCTCCCGGGAAACTCTCCAGCACGTGATCCGGGAACTGGGCAACGAGGGCTGGATCGACAACCGGCGGGGCAGCCGGGCCCGGGTGGTCAAGTGCGGGCGCGTCCAGTCCTCGACGCCCAAGGCCACCAGGTCGCGTCGTCCCCTGACGCTGGGCCCCCTGATCAGCGAGGCGTTCGAGCAGCCCGAGATCACACTGGACGTGTACACACTGACCTCCGAATCGCTGGACGCGCACATCCGGCTGCAGGCGGAGCGCATCCGGACGGGCTCCATCGCTCCGCGGCGCATCGCTCTGCGGATGCTCCTGCCGTCCGAGTCGCTGCCCCTGCCCTATCCGCGGGCCAAGCACGACAGGGACAACGGGCGATTGCGGCACCGCCTGCGGCACATCACGCGACGGCACTCGGAGTCCCTGTGCGAGGCGCTGCGCGAGCTGGAGAGGGAGCAGCTGGTGCCGTCGGTGGAACTGAAGATCCGCCACGCCCCCTTGACCCCGGCCTTCAAGCTCTACGTGATCAACGGGGTGGAAGCGCTGCACGGCCCGTACGAGGTGATCGAACGGACCATCGTTCTGGACGGCGGGGAGACCATCGACGCGTACGACGTGCTCGGCCTGGGAGCGAGGTTGACGCACCACGTGAAGGACGCCGATCCCAACTCGCCGGGTTCGGCCTTCGTCGAGAGCATGCAGGCCTGGTTCGACTCTGTCTGGGACCTCTTGGCCGAGGAGTGACGCGGTCAGCCGGCCGGTCGCTCTTCCGGTGGCACCCAGCGGGGATCGTCCAGGACGGGCCTTTCGGGTTTCACGTACTCCAGGGTGTCCCAGAGGTTCCGGTGCCACTCCATGTGATGTTCGGCGATCTCCTGCGTCGAGCGAGAGACGGTTCTCCGGTCCCATCCGATGATGCGCGCGTTTCCGTATCTGGCGCCGTAGCCTTCGGTGTCGAGGATCTGGATGGAATGCCCCCGCCAGTCGATCGTCCTGCTTCGTATTCCGTACGGTGCGGAGAAGACTTTCTCCTGGTTGAATATGTAGAGTTTCCTCTCGGGTACGTGCGGTGATTCTCGCACTTCGCACGATATGGCGATGTGCGGATTTCTTTCATGCACCCGGTCCAGGAGTTCTTTGAGTTCGTTCCAGTTGCGTCTGGTGAATTCTTCGCGCATGCGTTCGCGGTTCTCCGGCGAATCCCCGAAGTAGTGGGTCCGTGCGGGGAGACCGGCGGCGTCGGGTGCGGGCTCGAGCTTTCCCGGGAGGCTGAGGGGCAGGTTGAGGTGGGCGACGACAAGGCGAAGCGTCAGCTCCTGGGTGCCCGTCTTCTGATCACCCAGTCTCGTGAGGGAGGGTCTGAGCAGGCCGAGTAGCGTCTGCATGCTGAAACCCGAGAAATCCACTCGAACGTTCCGGGCCTCGAATGCCTCCGCGGCCGGCGGGCCGAGTTCTTCCAGATCGGCGAGAACGTAGACGCCCGATACTTCCCGCGGCTCGGATTCGCTCACGGCGTCGAAGAGGACGAGCGCCACGAGTGCCGCGAAGGAGCCGCCTATGAAGCCTTGTCCCTTGAGTACGTCTCCCAGCGGCTCGATGATCTCGGCAGCCACTCCGAGCACCACGACCAGGGCCAGCAATCCTTTGATGATGCGCGGTTTCCACGTGCTCAGCGAACGGCGCACGAGCTGGAGTCTGGACGGGCTGTCGTCGCCGGGCCTGCTGGAAGACACCCTCTACCCCCTGTGTGCCGCCGAGCCGTGGCGGCGGTGATGCCTGTGGATCTCCGAGGCGCACCATGATGCCGCGCTCAACACCACCGCAACAGGTGGTCAGTTGGGGTCGGCCGGTGACTCGGGGGCATGGGACTTGGCGGCATTGACCAGTGGCGCGAGCGACGACACGACGCGGTCTGCGCCGCGGCGCATCATCTCCGCCGCACGCTCCGGTGACCGGGTGCAACCGATGAACCGCGTCCCGGCCGCGCGGGCGGCCGACAGGTCCGTGAGCTGATCCCCGATCAGAACGCACTCGTCAGGGGCCAGGGCGAGGTGTTCGACGGCACGGTTGACGGATTCGGGGGAGGGCTTCATGTGGCGCAGTTCCTTCGGGTCGCGCCCCATGACCGCCTCGAATTTCGACTGCAGGTCGAAGGACTTCAGGAACTCGCAGACCGGACCGTCGGCGTTGTTGCTGACGATCACGAGCCGCATGCCCAGGCCGAGCAGCGCCTCCACGAGGGCGCCGAGGTGTGGCGTCGGGCTCGCCGTTCTCACGATCTCGTATTCGTGCCGGGTCACGATGGCTTCTGCCAGGTCGAGCGCTGCACGGTCCCGGGGAGGCGAGGCAGGGCGGTCGAGCATGTCCCGCACCCGCAGCAGGACGCCGTGTGAGTCGTCGCAGTCTTCGACGTCCGGGTCGAGGGCGCCCCAGTGCCGTCGGACCGCCTCCTTGATTTCGTCGGCGACGGGCGCGGTCGAAACTCCTCGGAACAGATCGGTGACCGGGCCGTCGAAGTCGAAGAGCACGGCTCGTGCGGTGCCGAGTAGTCGTGACAGTGCTTCCTCTTCGCCGAGCACGTCGCCCATCTCCGTCCCTCCGGTCGCCCGCCTCAGTGTGTACCAGGGTGGGCGCCACTGCCAGGAACGCAGGTCAAAGACGTTCCGATCCGGGCGTATGCGGCCATGCCGTCGCACAAGTGCCCGCCCGTTCGCCGCGCGGTGGGACGGCACGGCGAGGCTTGAAGGGCTCCTGGCGTAGGGCCCGCAGGAACAGGAGTAGCGTGCTTCCACTTCTGTACCCTTCGCAAGGGTCCAAGGCGAGAGAAACGGTAAATGTCGCCCGAATCGGGTTCCATCGCTCGGCTTCGTGCTGTCGAGGTGAGCGGTGACGAAAGCGTGGTCGAGGGCCCCCTGCGTGGATATCACCACGAGACTTACGTGGTTCCGCTGCCTGGCGCGACGGGAGCCGCGCGAGCGGCCCGATGGAAGTGCCGGGAGCCGCGCAGCAACTTGCTGTGGTTCGACCGGCGGTGCTTCACATCGGAGGAGCAACTGCTGCGGGTCCTGCAGGGCCGGATCGCTCGCATTCCGGACGTCTTCGAGATCGACGGGCTCGCACTGCAGCGCTTTGTCGAGGGGCGCACCCTGGGATCGCTCTACGGGGCCGGTCAGGCGGTGCCCCATGATGTCGTGCGGCAGATCGTGGAGCTCTTCGGCGAGCTGGCCGCGGTGACCTCGGAGACTCTCCCGGTGGAAAGGCGTTGCCATCCCGAGGACCGCCCGGCGGACGGTGACACCGCCGGCTTCATGGAACGGCTCATCTGCTTCACCGAGCAACGCGTCTATGAGAAGAACTTGCCGGAATTCGAGGCCCTCTTCGCAGCCATCGGGCTGGACGGCGACTCGTTCAGGCGGCTGCGGAAGCATGTGTCCGGGCTCCGTGAGCGTCCGTTCTGCCTTCTGCACGCCGACCTGCACCGTGAGAACTTCATCATCGACGCGGACCGCCGCTTGTGGACCATCGACTGGGAGCTGGCGATGGTGGGTGACCCGCTCTACGAGCTGGCCACCCACCTGCACCTGATGCGCTACCCGTCGTGGCAGCGGCATCGGGTGGTGGAGCAGTGGCGACGCACCGTCGAGACCGTGCGGCCGGGCAGTTCGAACGGCTGGCGGCACGACCTGAGACTGCTCATCGATTACAAGAGAGCCCAGTCGGTCTTCACCGATGTCATCCGGGAAGCCCTCTCGCTGGGACATGGGGCGTACGCGTCAGGGCCCCGGCTCGCTCACGTGGCAGCCAGGCTGTACAAGATCCTGGCCGATGCGGCTCTGCCCCTGGGGCTGGAGTCGGTGCCGGCGCCGTCCAGCATCGGCACGGCACTCGTGCGGTGGCAGCGGGCGCACGCGGGCGACGTCCGGATCGGTGAACCGTGACTGCGTAGGCTCGCGGCATGAGTGAGATGGGGCTGCGGGAGCGCAAGCGGCGGCGGATGTTCCAGGTGGTGTCGGACATCGCCATCGGGCTCTTCGTGGAGAAGGGGTTCGACGCGGTGTCCGTCGCGGAGGTGGCCGCCGCGGCCGAGATCTCCAAGCCGACCCTCTTCCGGTACTTCCCGGCGAAGGAGGACCTCGTCCTGCACCGGATCGCCGACCACGAGGGTGAGGCTGCGCGGGTGGTGGGGGAGGGGGCCGCGCCGCTCGTCGCGCTGCGGCGGCACTTCCTGGAGGGGCTGGAGCGGTCGGACCCCGTGACCGGGCTCAACGACCACCCCGACGTGCTCGCGTTCCACCGGCTGCTCTACGGCACTCCCTCCCTCGTCGCCCGGCTGCACACGCATCTGGAGCGGTCGGAGGCCGCGCTCGCCGAGGCGCTCGGCGGGGATCTGAACGCCCGGCTGGCCGCCGGGCAGATCATCGCCGTGCAGCGGATCCTCGCGCAGGAGAACTGGCGGCGGATCGCGGCCGGGGAGCGGGCGGCGGACGTTCGTGAGGACGCCGTGGCCGCGGCGGAGCGGGCGTTCGCGCTGCTGGCGGCGGGGCTGCCGCACCTCGCCTAGCTGCGAGTCGGTAAAAAATTTAACTCGGTAACGTATTCGGGTACGCTCGGTGGAATGACGTCACCGGACCCCGCCCTCCGCCACGCCCTCGCCCTGGAACGCGCCCACCACGAGCACTGCCGCGCCGCCCTCGCCACCATGGCCGACGGCGCCCGGGAACAGGTCGTCACCAGCGAGGACGTCTCCGCTTCCGGCGCCGACGCCGAAGTCCTCGGGTACCGGCTGCGCAGCCGGGCCAAGGCGCTGCGCGAACTGCCCGAGGGGCCGCTGTTCTTCGGGCGGCTGGACTTCGCGGCCGGCGACGGCGGCGGGGAGCACGCCGGGCAGCACTACCACGTCGGGCGGCTGCGGATCACCGAGGACCCCGCCGCCCCGCCCCTCGTCGTCGACTGGCGCGCCCCCGTCTCCCGGGCCTTCTACCAGGCCACCGCCCGCGAACCGCAGGGCGTCGCCGTCCGCCGCCGCTTCGGCTGGGCGCCCGGCAGCCGCGGCGACTCGGCCGACCTCACCGGACTGGAGGACGAACACCTCGGCAGGGGAGAGTCCCGGACGAGCGACATCGTCGCCCGCGAGATCGAACGGCCGCGCGTCGGGCCCATGCGGGACATCGCCGCCACCATCCAGCCCGAGCAGGACGACCTCGTACGCGGCGACCTCGCCGCCTCGGTCTGCGTCCAGGGAGCCCCCGGCACCGGCAAGACGGCCGTCGGCCTGCACCGGGCGGCGTACCTGCTGTACACCCACCCGCAGCGCATCCGGCGCGGCGGTCTGCTGATCCTCGGTCCCAACCGCACCTTCCTCTCCTACATCGCCGAGGTGCTGCCCGCCCTCGGCGAGACCGGCGTACGGCAGTCGACGCTTTCCGAGGAGATCGCCCGGCACCCGGTCACCGCCACCGACGACGAGAAGTCCGCCGCCGTCAAGCACGACGCCAGGATGGCCGAGGTGCTGCGCCGGGCGCTGTACGCTCGCGTGGCCGCCGGGGCCGCCGAGCCCCTGTCCGTGCCGGACGGCGCCTACCGTTGGCGGGTCCCGGACGACGTGCTCGCGCGGATCGTCGCCGGAGTGCGGGACGAGGAACCGCCCTACGGCGTGGGGCGGGAGCGGGTGCGCTCACGGATCGTGCGGTACGTCCAGGACCGGGCCGAGCGGCGCAGCGGGCCGCGGCCCAGCGCCTGGGTGCGCAGGATCGAGCGCGCCCGGCCGATCGGCGCCTGCCTCGACGCCGTATGGCCCCGGGTGCGGCCGGAGGAGGTCGTCGCCGGGCTGCTGAGCGACCCCGGCACGCTGGCGGAGGCGGCGGACGGACTGCTCGACGCCGACGAGCAGAAGGCGGTGCTGTGGGCGGCCGGCCCGCCGCGGTCGTGGAAGTCGGCGCGCTGGTCGGCCGCCGACCTGGTCCTCCTCGACGAGGTCGCCGGGCTCCTCGAACATCCCGGGGGATACGGCCACGTCGTCGTCGACGAGGCCCAGGACCTCTCCCCGATGGAGTGCCGGGCCATCGCCCGCCGGGCCGCCTTCGGCTCGCTGACCGTCCTCGGCGACCTGGCCCAGGGAACCACCCCGTGGGCGGCGCGGTCCTGGGAGCCGGTCCTGGCCCACCTCGGCGTGCCGGACGCGCCGGTGGTGCCGCTGACCACCGGCTTCCGGGTGCCGGGGGCGGTCGTCGCCCTCGCCAACCGGCTCCTGGAGCGGCTCGACGTCGACGTACCGGCCGCCCGTTCGCTGCGCGGCGACGGGGAGGTGAGGATGCGCCGGACGGCGCCGGGCGAGGTGCCGGACGCCGTCGCCGACGCCGTGCGGGACGCGCTCGCCCGGGAGGGCTCGGTCGGGGTCGTCGCCGCCGACGCGGACGTGCCCGGGGTGCGTGCCGCCCTCGACGCCGCCGGGATCGCGGCCGCGGGCCCGGACGAACCGGGCGCGCGGGTGACCGTGGTCCCGGCGGGCGTCGTCAAGGGCCTGGAGTACGACCACGTCGTCGCCGTCGAACCGGCGGCCGTCGCCGAGGCCGAGGAACGCGGGCTGCACCGGCTGTACGTGGTGCTGACCCGGGCGGTGTCCCGGCTGGACGTGGTGCACGCGCGGCCGCTGCCGTTCTGACGCCCGTCACGCGCGGCGGCGCCCGTCTCCGACGCCCGTCACGCGCCTCGGTGCCCGTCCAGTACCTCGGCGACCCGGGTGAATCCGTCCGACCCGTGCCCGAGCGCGATGACCCGCCGGGCCTGCCCCTCGATCACGCGCATCACGCTCGCGTCGATGCCGTGGGCCTCGGAGGCGTGCACGATGTGGGCCATGGTCGAGGCCGCCGAGGTGATCGGGTTGAGCTCGCCCGAGTACGTACCGGCGTCCGTGTCGGCCGCGAACTCCGTGAACAGCGGCGGGAGGATCGCGGCGATGCCCTGGGCGAACGGGGCGAGTTCACCGGCGGTGACGCCCTCCGCCCGGGCCACGGCGAGGGCGTGCGCGTACCCCGCCATCGCCGTCCAGAAGATGTCGAGCAGCGCGATGTCGTACGCCGCGGCCCGGCCGGCGTCCTCCCCGAGGTGGGTGTGGGTGCCGCCGAGCGCGTCCAGTGCGGGCCGGTGCTCCCGGTACAGCTCCTCGGGCCCGCTGTACAGGAACACCGCGTCGTCCGTGCCGATGGTCGGCGTCGGGGTCATGATCGCGCCGTCCAGGTAGCGGATGCCGTGCCGGGCGGCCCACTCGGCCGTGTCCCGGGCGCGCCCGGGGGTGTCGGCGCTCAGGTTCACGACCGTACGGCCCTTGAGGGCGGTGGCGACGGCGTCCCGGCGCAGTACGGCGTCCGAGGCGTCGTAGTTCACCACGCAGACGACGGTCAGCGGGGCGGCGGCGACCGCCTCCTCGGCCGAGGCGGCCGCGATCGCGCCCCGGGCGACCAGCTCGGCGTCCCGGCCGGGGGTGCGGTTCCAGACGGTGGTGCGCAGCCCGGCGGCCAGGAACGCGCCGGCCAGCGCCCGGCCCATCGGGCCCAGGCCGAGGACGGTGACGGTGGCGGCAGACCGGTCGGTGTGCACAGACATGGTTCAACTCCCGTAACATAACTGGCAATTGCTGATGAAGGGGGCACGGCGTGACGCATCGACGCCACGACCGGAACGTCTGCGGGGTGACCGCGGCCGTCGCCGTGATCGAGGGCAAGTGGAAGACGACGCTGCTGTGGCTGCTGGAGTCCGGCCCGCACCGGCCGGCCGAGCTGCGCCGCCGCGTGCCCGGTCTCACCGAGAAGGTGCTGACTCAGGCGCTGCGCGAGATGGAGGCGGACGGACTGGTGGACCGGCGGGTGTACGACGTGCTTCCGCCGAAGACCGAGTACTCCCTGACCGCCTTCGGCCGTGACCTCGCCGAGGCCCTCTCCCCCCTCTCCGACTGGGGCCACCGCCGCCTGGAAAGGCTGGCGGGAGCCGAGTCCGCCGAGATCCGCGCGGCCTCCTGATCCGTACCCGCCATCAGCTTCGGCCGCCGGCCGCGCGCTGCCAAGTACGCACAAAAAAGTGGGTGTACGAAGGAGCGGCAGGGGCAGGCGCGCACGCGTCGAGGCGCGGATCGACGCCGTGCTCGAACTATTGCAAGCATGTGCTTGCAATAGTTAGCAGCGTGGTGCATCGTGGAGTCATGGCATCGCTCAACGTCGGCAATCTCGGTGAGTACCTGCGCGAGCAGCGGCGGAACGCACAGCTGTCGCTGCGGCAGCTCGCCGATGCCGCGGGGGTGTCCAATCCGTATCTGAGCCAGATCGAGCGCGGGCTGCGCAAGCCGAGCGCGGAGGTGCTGCAGCAGGTCGCCAAGGCGCTGCGGATCTCCGCCGAGACGCTGTACGTGCGGGCCGGGATCCTCGACGCGGAGCGGGACCGGGACGAGGTGGAGACGCGTGCGGTCGTCCTCGCCGATCCCACGCTGACCGAGCGGCAGAAGCAGGTGCTGCTCCAGATCTACGACTCGTTCCGCAGGGAGAACGGGTTCGGGCCCCACCCGGACGGTGCGGCCCACGCCCCCGGCGACGCACAGGAGGCCCCCCGGGGCGACGACGCCCGGGACGACGCCCCCGACGGCGGCACCTCCATACGCGCCCGCCGCCCCCGTACGACCGGCGGCGATGCCGCCGGCCCGCAGCAGACGGCCGGGTGAGAAGGAGCGAGCACCCGGCCGGCCGTGCGCGGGAATCCCACAAGACCCTCAGCAAGAAGTGATCCGGGAGGACCACACCATGGCCATCACCGACGACCTGCGCAAGACCCTCAGCGACCCCACCCCGCTCTACTTCGCCGCGGGCACCGCCGACCTGGCCTTCCAGCAGGCGCGGAAGGTCCCCGCGCTCGTGGAGCAGCTGCGCGCCGAGGCCCCGGCCCGTATCGAGGCCGTCCGCAACACCGACCCGAAGGCCGTCCAGGAGAAGGCGACGGCCCGCGTCAGGGAGACGCAGGGCACCCTCCAGACCAAGGTCAACGAGCTCCTCGGCTCCCTCGACGCCGACTTCCGCAAGCTCGGCGAGACCGCCCAGGACCTCGCGCTGCGCGGGGTCGGCGTCGCGGCCGAGTACGCCGTCAAGGCCCGGGAGACCTACGAGAAGGTCGCCGAGCACGGCGAGCAGGCCGTGCGCACCTGGCGCGGCCAGGCCGCCGAGGGCATCGAGGACCTCGCCGAGGACGTGGAGGAGCTGGCCGTGGCCGTGGAGCCCAAGGCCGAGCCGGTCAAGGTCGCGGAGGACAAGCCCGCCGCGGCCAAGCCGGGATCCACCACGGACAAGACGGCCCCGGCCGCCAGGAAGGCCCCGGCGAAGAAGACGACGACCACCACGGCCCCCACCGCCAAGAAGACGACGCCGCCCGTGAAGTAACGGGCGCGGAGCACCCGCGGGCCGGGCACCCTTGGGGTGTCCGGCCCGTTCTACGGGTACGGTGACCGCATAGGGACGACCCGAGTCTGGTGGTGGACGTTGTGCTGATGCAGGGGTTCGCAGGCTTCATGTGGCTGCTGAGCATCGCCCTGATCCTTTTCAGCGGCTTCGCGTTGATCGACGCCGCCACGCGCCGCGAGGACGCCTATCGCGCGGCCGACAAGAAGACCAAACCGTTCTGGCTGATCATCCTCGGCCTGGCCTTCGTGGTGAACCTGATCTTCAACATCCTGTCGTTCCTGCCGATCCTCGGTCTCATTGCGACGATCGTGTACATGGTCGACGTACGGCCCGCGCTGCGCGGTCTGCCCGGCGGCGGGCGCAACACCCGCCGCGGCTCCAGCAGCGACGGCCCGTACGGACCCTGGAACGGCGGGCGCTGAACCCACGCGCCCGGCCGGCCCCGCCTCCGGTCAGGGCACGCGGTCCAGCAGCAGGACCGCCACGTCGTCCGCCAGCTCGCCCCCGTTGAGGGCGCGGACCTCGTTCACCGCGGCCTGGAGCAGTTCCTCGCCGCGCAGGCCCTCGGCGAACTGGCGGCGGACCATCTCCACCATGCCGTCCTGGCCGAGCCGCTCCCGGCCTTCGCCGACATGGCCCTCGATCAGGCCGTCGGTGTAGAGCATCAGGCTCCACTCGGCGCCCAGCTGCACCTGCATCCGCGGCCAGCGGGCGCCCGGCAGCAGCCCGAGGGCCGGGCCGTTGTTGTCGTACGGCAGCAGCCGTGCGGGCAGGCCGGGGCCTGCGACCAGGGGCGCAGGGTGTCCGGCCAGGCACAGGCCGGCCCTGCGGCCGTCCGGTGCGATGTCCACGGTGCACAGGGTCGCGAAGATCTCCTCGTCCGAGCGCTCGTGCTCCAGCACCTGCTGCAGCGTGCCGAGCAGCTCGTCGCCGCACAGCCCCGCCAGCGTCAGCGCCCGCCACGCGATGCGCAGCTCCACGCCGAGCGCGGCCTCGTCCGGGCCGTGGCCGCAGACGTCGCCGATCATGGCGTGCACGGTGCCGTCCGGGGTGCGGACGACGTCGTAGAAGTCGCCGCCCAGCAGCGCGCGCGAGCGGCCCGGGCGGTAGCGGGCGGCGAAGCGCAGGGGCGAGCCGTCCAGCAGGGGCGTCGGCAGCAGGCCGCGCTCCAGACGGGCGTTCTCCTGCGCGCGCAGCCTGCCCTCGGCCAGGCGCCGCTCGGCCGAGTCCGACCGCTTCCGCTCGACGGCGTAACGGATCGCCCGGCTCAGCAGCCGGCCGTCCAGCTCGTCGCGGAAGAGGTAGTCCTGGGCGCCGACCGCCACGGCCTCCGCGCCGCGCTCGGCGTCGCTGGAGGAGGTGAGCGCCAGCACGGCGTGCCGGGGCGCGAGCTCCAGCACGTGCTTGAGCACCGCCAGCTCGTCGTCGTCCCCGTCGCCCGCCCGGCCCGGTGCGGGCAGGGCGAGGTCCAGCAGGATGCAGTGGACGTCGTCGGTCAGCAGCCGCTCGGCCTCCGTGAGGTTGCGGGCCGTGCGGACGCGGATCGGCTTGCCGGCCTGGTCGAGCAGGTCGGGCACGATCGGCGAGCCGGCCGGATCGTCCTCGATCAGCAGCAGCGTCAGGTTCGTGTGGGCGGGGTTCTCGCGCTGTTCCGTGGTGTTCTCGCGCTTGTCCGTGGTGTTCTCGCGCTTCTCCGGGGTGGTCGTGCGCTGGTCCGTTGCGGCCGGGCGCCGGATCGTGGTGTTGTCGGCCGGGTTCTTCCCGGGCGTGGCCTGTTCCTTGGAAGGGCCGCCGCCCGGGGGCGCGGCCGGCGCCTGACCACTCTCCACGGCCGGGATCGCTCTCTGCCGCGGTACGGGTACGGGCATCTTCTTGGGTTCCTTCCCTCCCCCCGAGGGCACGGCGGGGCGAGGGACCTCGACCCACCGACGGGGACCATAGCGGGTGACCGCGCCGCTGCGGAATGGTCCAGAACACGCCGGGCGGCCATCGGCCGCTGTCATATGCCGCGTTCCCTACCGCAGTTGGACACGTCGCCGCGGGCCCGGGGATGACGAACGTCACGCGGCCCGCGCGCCCGGCGTGGAATGGCTCACGTGGGCCACGTCACGCCCCCGGGGCGGGGCGCGTGGCCCCCGTCACCCCGCCGGCGCGTCTCACGCGTCGGGCCGCACTACCCCGAGGATCGGCATCGAACCCGCTCCCGCGATCGTCACCGACCGCCCCGGTCGCGGGGCGTGCACGACCTTGCCGTCGCCGACGTACATGCCGACATGGCTGGCGTCGTCGAAGTAGATGACCAGGTCGCCGGGGCGCATGTCCTTGACGTCGACGTGCCTGAGCTGCTTCCACTGCGCCTGCGAGGTGCGCGGCAGGGCCCGCCCGGCCGACGCCCAGGCCTGCGAGGTCAGTCCGGAGCAGTCGAACGCCTTCGGGCCCTCGGCGCCCCACTGGTACGGCTTGCCGATCTGCGCGGTGGCGTACTCCACCGCCTTGCGGCCCTGCTCGGTCGCGTCGCCCTTGAGATCCTTGAGGATGCCGGAACCGAGCCAGGCGGTCTGCGCCTCGGCGGCTGCCTCCCGCTCCAGGCGCTCCAGGCGCTCCTTCTCCTCCTTCTCCAGCTCGGACTCCAGCTTCTCGGCCGCCGCGATCTGCTTCTCGACCTTCTTCTGGGCGGTGGCCTTGGCCTTGCGGTTCGCCTCCAGCTTCTTCCACTGGGCGTCGGCGTCCGCGGCGTAGGTCCTCAGGTCCTGCTGGGTGCGGGTCAGCTCCCCGATCAGGCCCTTGGTCGCGCGCTGGCCCTGGAGCACCCGGCGGGTGCCGTCGAGGAACTCCCCGGGGTCGTCGCTGAGCACCAGCTTGGCCTCGTCGGGCAGTCCGCCGGTGCGGTACTGGGAGCGGGCCGCGGCGCCCGCGCGCTCCTGCAGCCTGTCCAGCTTCTCCTGGCCCTTGACGATCTTCTTGGCCAGCTCGACGATCTCGGCGGACTGCTTCTGCGCCTTCTCCTCGGCGGCGTTGTACTCCTCGGTGGCGGCGGCCGCAGCGCGGTAGAGCTTGTCGAGTTTCTGCCGTACGGCTTCGAGGTCCTTGCCGGGGGTGGCGGCCGGGGCGGACGGGGTGGCGGCCCGTGACGGTGTGGGGTTCGGGTCCGCGAACGCCGTGCCCGGTGCCGCCAGCACGGTGACCGCGCAGACCACGGTGATGGCAGCAGTCGTCAAGCCACGCTTCCCCGTACGCATACCTCGCCCCCAAGCTGATTAACCGTCAGTAACATACGTTGCCTGGGGGATCGTGCCATGCCGGCGCGGAAAGCGACAGAGGCAGTCCTTCCCCCCTTCTGTCTCCCGGCACGGCCCTTCCCCCGCTGTGTGACGAACGCCGCACCGAGATCGTTCCCGTGCGCAGTCCGGACGCGCGACGGCTCGCGGGGCCCGGTCGCGCCTCAGCCGCGCGGTGCCAACGCCGCCCAGTGCACCGTCACTTCGCCCTGCCGCCACCGCGCCGGTCCGTCCGTCACCGGCCAGTCGGCCGTCAGGTCCCGTACCGCCCGCATCCAGCGCTGGCGGGCGCCGTAGGAGGCGTAGGGCGCGGCGGCGGCCCAGGCGCGGTCGAAGTCGCGCAGGAAGGCGTGCACCGGCTCGCCGGGGACGTTGCGGTGGATGAGCGCCTTCGGCAGCCGTTCCGCCAGGTCCGAGGGCTGCCCGAGCGAACCCAGCCGGGCCGCGAGGGTGACCGTGCGGGGCCCCTCCGGTCCGAGCGCCACCCACACGTGCCGACGGCCGATCTCGTCGCACGTGCCCTCGACCAGCAGTCCGCCGCGCGAATGCGCCGTCGCCGGCGCGAGCCGCGCGCACAGCCGCTCCCAGACGGCGGCGACCTCGGTCTCGTCGTACTGGCGCAGCACGTTCGCCGCGCGGATCAGCGAAGGCCGCTGGGGGAGGGGTATCTCGAAGCCGCCGTGCCGGAAGACGAGCCCTTCGCGCGCGTACGGCTCGGCCGCCGCGACCCGGGCCGGATCGATCTCGACGCCCACCACGCGCGTGCGGGGCGCGGCGTCGCGCAGCCGGTGCAGCAGCTCCACGGCCGTCCAGGGAGCGGCCCCGTAGCCGAGGTCGACGGCGACGGGATCGGCGGCGCGCCGCAGCTCGGCGCCGTGCGTGGCCGCGATCCAGCGGTCCATGCGGCGCAGCCTGTTCGGATTGGTCGTCCCGCGCGTGACCGTTCCCACGGGGCGGGTGGCGCGGGCTGGCATACGTACGAGGGTATGCGGCCCGCGCACCTGCCCCGTACGCACCCGATCCTCGAACGGTTGAGCGAAGATCGGTAATGATTCGGCAAAGGCCGGGAAACCGGAAATGGAGCGTGGTCATCCGGCGTTCGCACCCCTTGGAGGGCGTGGCTCGTCCTCCGACCGGCATGCCCGCAGCGAGGAGGAACGGCCGTGAGCCAGTACGTCAGCAGGCTCGGGCGTCGCTCTCCGGCGGCCTCCCCGCGGCTGCGACTGCACCGCAGGCCCCGCCGTGTCGCCATGCTCTCCGTGCACACCTCCCCGCTCCACCAGCCCGGCACCGGCGACGCCGGCGGCATGAACGTCTACATCGTGGAGCTGGCCCAGCGCCTCGCCGCGATCAACATCGAGGTCGAGATCTTCACGCGCTCGACCACCGCCGCTCTCCCGCCGGCCGTCGAACTGGCCCCCGGCGTCCTCGTCCGGCACGTCGACGCCGGCCCGTACGAGGGCCTGGCCAAGGAGGACCTGCCGGCCCAGCTGTGCGCCTTCACGCACGGCGTGATGCAGGCGTGGGCCGGGCACCGCCCCGGCTACTACGACCTGGTCCACTCCCACTACTGGCTCTCCGGCCACGTCGGCTGGCTCGCCGCCCAGCGCTGGGGCGCCCCCCTGGTGCACGCCATGCACACCATGGCCAAGGTCAAGAACGCCAACCTGGCCGACGGCGACACCCCCGAGCCGGCCGCCCGCGTCATCGGCGAGACCCAGATCGTCGCCGCCTCCGACCGGCTGATCGCCAACACCGCCGAGGAGGCCGACGAACTGGTCCGGCACTACGCCGCCGACCCCGCCAAGGTCGCCGTCGTGCACCCCGGCGTGAACCTCGAACGGTTCCGCCCCGCCGACGGCCGTGCCGCCGCCCGGGCCCGCCTCGGACTGCCGCAGGACGCCCTGATCCCGCTCTTCGCGGGCCGCATACAGCCCCTGAAGGCCCCCGACGTGCTGCTGCGCGCGGTCGCCGTCCTGCTCGGCGAACGCCCGGAGCTGCGCTCCCGCATCGTCGTCCCCGTCGTCGGCGGCCCCAGCGGCAGCGGCCTCGCCAAGCCCGAGGGGCTGCAGAAGCTCGCCGCGCGGCTGGGCATCGCCGACGTCGTACGTTTCCGGCCGCCCGTCGGCCAGGAGCAGCTGGCCGACTGGTTCCGGGCCGCGTCCGTGCTGGTCATGCCCTCCTACAGCGAGTCCTTCGGCCTGGTCGCCATAGAGGCGCAGGCGACCGGCACGCCGGTGCTCGCGGCCGCGGTCGGCGGCCTCCCGGTGGCCGTGCGCGACGGGCAGACCGGCCGCCTCGTCCAGGGCCACGATCCCGCCGCCTACGCGCGCGTGCTGCGCGACTTCGCCGACAACCCGGAGCTCCCGGCCCGGATGGGCGCCGCGGCCGCCCGGCACGCCCAGTCCTTCGGCTGGGACAGCGCCGCCGCCGCGACGGCCGACGTCTACACGGCAGCGATCCAGTCCCACCGGCGTCGCGTACGCTCCCACCATGGCTGAGTCACAGAAGGCGAAGGCGGCGCAGGTCGTCGAGGGCGCCCTGCAGGACGCCGAGCTGGAGTGGGAGAGCCCCGAGCCCGGCAACTACGTCGTGAAGCTCCCCGGCACCCGCAAACTGTCGACGACGGTCTCGCTCCTGATCGGCCGGCACTCCCTCTCCCTGAACGCCTTCGTCATCCGCCACCCCGACGAGAACGAGGCGGCCGTCCACCGCTGGCTGCTGGAGCGCAACCTCAAGCTGTACGGGGTGAGTTACGCCGTCGACCGGCTCGGCGACGTCTACGTCACCGCCAAGCTGCCGCTGGCCGCCGTCACCGCCGACGAGATCGACCGCCTCCTCGGCCAGGTCCTGGAAGCCGCCGACGGTGCCTTCAACACCCTGCTGGAGCTGGGCTTCGCGACCGCGATCCGCAAGGAGTACGCGTGGCGGGTGTCGCGCGGGGAGTCGACGCGGAACCTGGAGGCGTTCGCCAACCTCACCCGGCGTCCCGCCGACTGAACTCCTGGCCTGCCCTCTGGCCGACGTGCCGCCGACCGAGCCGCCGGCCGGCGTCCCGCCGGCAGACCCCTACGACGGCCGGCGCGAGCTGTCCCGGTAGCGCCCCGGAGTGACGCCCACGAGCCGCTTGAAGTGCCGGGTCAGATGGGCCTGGTCGTAGAAGCCGGTCTCCGTGGCCACCTCGGCCGGCGCCCGCCCCGAGAGCAGCAGCCGGCGCGCTCGCTCGATCCGGCGGGACATCAGGTACTGGTGCGGGGCGATGCCGTACGCCGTGCTGAACGCCCGCACCAGGTGCGCCGGGTGGGCGGGCACCAGCGCGGTGGCCTCGTCCAGCGTGAGCCCCTGGACGACCCGTTCGTCGAGCAGCTCGCGCAGCCGCCGGGCGAGCGCGGGGTCCCGGTGCGGGGAGCCCCGGTGGTCCCCGGGCCGCAGCCGCTTCCGCAGCCGTTCGCCGATCAGCGTCAGCCGGCTCTCCGCCTCCAGTTCGTCGCCGGGACGGGTGAGCGCGGCGTGCACCTGCCCGACGCGCCGCCGCAGCACGGGGTCGCGCAGGTCGGGCCCGTCCACCGCGGCCCCGATCAGGTCCTCGCCCAGCAGGGTGGCGTCCAGGTACAGCACCCGCTTGCGGAAGCCGTGCGGCGTGGCGGGGGAGCCGTTGTGGGGGACGTGCGGGGGCAGGAGCGACACCGTGTCGTGCGGGGTACCGTGCTCGTGCCGGTCGAGGTCGTACCGCACGGCCCCGTCGTCGACGATGAGCAGCGTCCACGCCTCGTGGACGTGCATCGGATAGGCGTACTCGGTGTAGTGGGCGTGGAACACCTCGACGACGCCCGGGACACGCGGGCGCCAGGCGGAGACGTTCCGCTGCGGGGCCATGCAAAGAACGTACAAGACCCCGCCCCGCTACGGGCGGCAGTCTCGTTCCATGAACGACGCAGAGCCCATCCGCTTCGACACCAAGATCGCCGTCCTGCTGCGCGAGGACCTGGAGACCTGGCAGCGCCTCAACGTCACCGCCTTCCTGGTCAGCGGCCTGAGCACCCAGGTCCCGGAGGTGATCGGGGAGCCGTACGAGGACGCGGACGGCGTCCCCTACCTGCCGATGTTCCGCCAGCCGGTGCTGGTCTTCGAGGGCACGAAGGAGACGCTGACGCAGGCCCACGCGCGCGTGCTCTCCCGCTCCCTGCCCCGCGCGGTGTTCACCTCCGACCTCTTCGCCACCGGCAACGACCGCGACAACCGGGCGGCGGTACGGGCCGTGCCGACGGCGGAGCTGGACCTGGTGGGGCTCGCGGTGTACGGGCCGAGGAACGCGGTGGACAAGGTGCTCAAGGGCGCACGGATGCACCCCTGAGCCCTGAGTCCGAGCCCCGGGACCGTGGGCGGTCAGGCCGCGCTGACCTCGGGCTTCGCGGGCGCGGGCGTCTCGGGGGACACGGTCTCCTCGGCGGGCAGCCGCCGCATCAGGGCCCCGTACCCGACCGCCGCGACCGTGCCGATCACGGCGCACAGCCCCCACAGCCACTCGGCGCCGTACCGGTCGATGACCAGGCCGGACATCACCGGGGCGACGAGGGAGGCCACCGCCCAGGACATCGTGTACATGCCCTGGTAGCGCCCGCGCCCGTGCACCGGGGACAGCCGGACGACGAGACCGGTCTGCGTCGGGGCGTTGACGATCTCGGCCAGCGTCCAGACGCAGACGGTGAGGGCGAAGACGCCCACCGAGCCCGCGAAGGCCGTGAGCCCGAAGCCGTACCCGGCCAGCAGCGAGGAGACGACGAGCAGCCGCTTGGGGTCCCGGTGCTCGATGAACCGCGTGACCGGGATCTGGAGCACGACGATCAGCACGCCGTTGACCGCGATCGCCATGCCGTAGTCAGCGGGTGTGAACCCGGCCTCGCCCATGGCCACCGGCAGCCCCACCGAGCCCTGCTGGAAGATCACGGCGATGAGGAAGGACAGCCCGACGACGCCCATGAAGCGCCCGTCGCGCAGCACGGTGCCCAGGGAGATGGCCGGCTCGGCCTCCGCGGCCGTGCCCGTCACCTTGGCGGGGCGGGACTCGGGCAGCTTCACGAAGACGACGATCGCGCAGACCAGCGTCATCCCCGCCTCGATCAGGAAGCCGGCGAGATAGCTGAACTCGGCGATGAAACCGGCCGCCATGGAGGAGATCGCGAAGCCGAGGTTGATCGCCCAGTAGTTGAGCGAGAACGCCCGGATGCGGTCCTCCGGCCGCACGATGTCGGCCATCATCGCCTGCACGGCCGGTCGGGAGGCGTTGGAGGCCATGCCGACCAGGAAGGCGACGGCCGCGATGGCGAGGGGGTCGCGCACGAAGCCGAGCAGCGCGACGGAGACGGCGGTCGACGCCTGCGCGACGAGCAGGGTGGGCCGACGGCCGAGCCGGTCGGTCATCACCCCGGCACCCAGCGAGGAGATGACCCCGCCGAGCCCGTGCAGAGAGGCGACGAGACCGGCGTACGAGGCGGAGTAGCCGCGGTCGAGGGTCAGGTACAGGGCCATGAAGGTGGCGACGAAGCCGCCGAGCCGGTTGACCAGCGTGCTGGTCCACAGCCACCAGAACTCGCGGGGGAGGCCGGAGACCGACTCCCTTGCGGCACGTCTGAGACCGGCGACTGACATGGGACCCCCGAAACTGATGTAAGCGGCGCAGATGGTGAGCACAACTTACGAAAGATCGCTCCGCGAGGGCCACTCAATTAACACTTCCCGTCAACCGTCCGCCCACCGGGCGCCCCGCGCGGGCGCTCCGGAGGTTCGATTACGCTCGGAGCCATGGCCGACGCACCGTACAAGCTGATCCTCCTCCGCCACGGCGAGAGCGAGTGGAACGAGAAGAACCTGTTCACCGGCTGGGTGGACGTCAACCTCACCGCGAAGGGCGAGAAGGAGGCGACCCGCGGCGGCGAGCTGCTCAAGGACGCCGGCCTGCTCCCCGACGTGGTGCACACCTCCCTCCAGAAGCGCGCCATCCGCACCGCGCAGCTCGCCCTGGAGGCCGCCGACCGCCTCTGGATCCCCGTCCACCGCTCCTGGCGCCTGAACGAGCGCCACTACGGCGCCCTGCAGGGCAAGGACAAGGCCCAGACCCTCGCCGAGTTCGGCGAGGAGCAGTTCATGCTGTGGCGCCGCTCCTACGACACCCCGCCGCCGCCGCTGGACCGCGACGCCGAGTACTCCCAGTTCTCCGACCCGCGCTACGCGACGCTGCCGCCGGAGCTGCGCCCGCAGACGGAGTGCCTGAAGGACGTCGTCAACCGCATGCTGCCGTACTGGTTCGACAGCATCGTCCCCGACCTCCTCACCGGCCGCGTCGTCCTGATCGCCGCCCACGGCAACTCGCTCCGTGCCCTGGTCAAGCACCTCGACGGCATCTCCGACGCCGACATCGCGGGCCTGAACATCCCGACCGGCATCCCGCTCACCTACGAGCTCGACGCCGACTTCAAGCCGGTCAACCCGGGCGGCACCTACCTCGACCCGGAGGCGGCCGCGGCAGCGATCGAGGCCGTGAAGAACCAGGGCAAGAAGAAGTAAGCGGTACGGATCAAGCCCTCTGCCTGCGGGTTTCCCGTGGGCAGAGGGCTTGTTTCTGCACCGGGGCCGTCGCTGGGCCGTGAAAGGGATCCGGGGCCGCTGTCAAGCGTTCCCGCACGCCTCGGTGAATATCGATGTGCCCGGTATGCTGTTCGCGCCTTACCTGAACCTCCCCTGAACTCCGCATAGATGTGCGTGAGTTCCAAGGCTCCGGCCCGATCCGCGGGCCGGCTGGAGGAGAAGGGAGGCGGTAGAGGTGAGCCTTGAGAAGGACGAGCCTCGTAGGTGGACCAGCGCCGAGAGGTGGCAGGTCTGGCTTACGGGGGCAGGCCTCGTGGTGGCCATCGCTACCGGCGTGATGCAGTTCGCTCGATGAGCGAGTCACGCGCGAGGACGGTCGCGACCGGGAGCTGTACATGCAGCGAGCCCGGTCTGCTGGTAGGCGACCGGGCTCGTTGACTGCGAGAGGGCCTGGGTCTGGTTGCCGCCGGATCCAGGTCCTCGGTCGTCCGAGTGTGGCACTCAGACATTGCAATGCAATGTCTCACGACGCTGCTAATTCCATCAAGTTTTGTGACCTGATCCAGAGCCGCGCTGGCCCCTCTTTCCCGTCGCCGAGCTAGTTAAGTTGACTGAGAAGAGGTCTGTCACCTGCGGTCGAATACGGACGCCACTGCCTTGCGGGTACGTTCCTGACTCGAAGGCATGAGATGTGCGTACGCGCGGAGCGTCAGGCCTGGGTCCGAGTGGCCCAGGTACTCGGCGAGAGCCTTGATGTTCTCGCCCGCGTCGAGGAGCACCGAGGCGTAGAAGTGCCGCAGGGCGTGCATGCCGTTCTCGCGGGACTCGGCGTATGAGCCGCCCGGCTTCCGCTCGGGGATCACACCGGCCGAGGCAAGCGCCGGTTTCCACGCCTCCTCGTTGAGCGACGTACGCCAGACGTGCCCACCGCGTGGCCCGGTGAAAATGAGCCGCTTGGTCACCGGAGGACCGTCGGCGACCTTCCACGGCAAGGTGATCTCGACCGGCGGGAACCGCTTCATGTGCGCCCGGAGCGCATCGGCGACAGGGCCAGGAAGCGGCACGTCCCGCAGCTTGCCGCCCTTCGGCGGCGCGAACACAGCCTTGCTGCGACTCAGCTTCAGTTGCTGGACCACGCGGAGCGTGTCCGACTCGAAGTCGATCGCGTCGACAGCCACGCCCAGGATTTCGCCCTGGCGGAGCCCGCAGCCGCCGCCCAGGTCGACCATGGCTTGGTAGCGCTCGGGCATGGCGGCCCGGACGGCGAAGACCCGCTCGGGCGTCCAGGGCACGATGCGCTTGTTGTCGACGGTCGGCGGACGGACGGACCGGGCCGCACACGGGTTGCGGGGAAGGTGGCCGTCGTCCACGGCCGCGCTGAGCGCCGCGCGCACGTTGGAGTAGATCGTCCTGGCGTACGACCCGCGGATGCCGTTCTCCTGCAACTGCCGCACCCAGTCCCGGATGTGCGTCGGCTGGAAGGAGCCGAGCGGACGCGAGCCGAGGTAGGGGTAGGCGTGCAACCGTAGTTGCGACTCCATCGAGGCCTGGGTGTTCGGGTCGGCGCCCTGTGTGGCGACCCAGCGCTCGGCGTACTGCTGGAAGGTGATCCGGGCGGCGCGCGGGTCGATGTACTGCCCGCGCGCCATGTCCGCCTCGATGTGCGCCAGCCACTGATCAGCGAGCCGCTTCTGACGGTCGGGGAAGCTCTTGGCCTTCTCCGTGCCGTCCGGGCCGACGTAGCGAGCGCGGTAGCGGAGGCCGGATCCGTAGCGCTCGGTCTTGACCTTACGCACCTTCCCGTCCGGGCCGGTCTCGGTTCTGTACCAACGGTCTTGGACGTGCCCGGCCATCAGGCGGCAGCCCCTTCCCGCAGTGACTCGACCCAGGCTTGGACGTCCGCAGGGTCGTAGCGCAGATGTCGGCCGACCCGGAAGCCACGGGGACCGGTGCGCTTGCGGCGCCACTGGTAGACCGTCTCGACGCTGGGCAGATCGAACATCGCCACCAAGTCGTCAGGAGTCAGGTACCGCGACGGCAGACCACGCGGCTCGGAAGCTGCTTCCGCGACAGCGAGGCGACGGCTACCCATGGGTGGGCTCTCCTTCCGTTCCGGGGGCGGGTTCGAGGGTTTCGGCGAGCCAGGCTTCGGCGTCGGTGAGGCCGGTTCCGGCGTAGACCCAGTGCGCGAGGACGAGGGTCGTGTCCGGGTCGGTCCCGTCCGCTGCCAGGGCCTGTGCGCGGCGCCATTCGACGCGGGCGTCGCGGAGGGCGCCGAGGGTGGTGGAGTAGCGGCGGGACTTGGTGGAGAAGTGACCGCGGAAGCCGAGCATGTGGGCCCAGGCCCGCAGGCGGAGGTGTTCGAGGTCCTTGCGGGCGCCGAGGGTCCAGGCGGTGCGGATGAGCCGGCGGGCGTGGTCGCTGATGTCGATCTGGGCGAGTTCGGCGAGGAACCTCAACGGCCGGTCCAGAGCCCCCGTCGCGGTCTCGGCGCCCTTGGTGGCGTACTTGGCGATGTACGCGGCGACGGCCCGCTCGGTCAGCTCCTGGCCGCCGTCGAAGTCGGCCGAGCGGATGGTGCGGACGTCGAGCTGACGGCCGAAGGCGAAGGTGTGGGCCTGGCCGTCGATGACCGGGCCGTCCACGCGGGCGGCGGTGGCGGCGGCCCGGATGGCGTCGGTCAGCAGCTCGGCGGTGGCCCAGGCGGGAGGCGGGGTGTCGCCACCCCCGGGGCCGTCGAGGCGGATGACGGCGATCCGGCCAGTGGTCTTCCTGCCGATGGCTCACCGCCAAGGCGTCGATCTCCCAGCCTGCGCATACGACTTCGCGCCCCGCGCCACAGACTGAGTTACAACTTTCTCTACTGGTTCAAGGCGGCTCGCTCCGCTCCCCGCGCGGCCCGGCCCCCGGCCGGGCCTGCGCTCCTGTCTCCGCCCCGCTCCAGCCCGGCCGGCGCCCGTGCCGCGCACGCAGCAATCAGCAGCCTGATGCCAGAGAAGGGATACGGCGTGGCTGGGACGGCCGACTCCACGGCTTTACGGAGCCACTTTGGCGCGAGCCTCGAAGATCATGGCCCCAACGTCGTGCTTTACCGGGCAGGTCCACAGACTGCCCGACGCGCCGGAAGCTTACGGGGCCATGATCACTCGCGCCAAAGCAGCGCCACCCCAAAGCCGCTCCGCCGACCTTGCATCGTCACCGAATCTCGGTCAGCAATGCAGCGGCCTCTCTCCGGACAGTCAACGAAGGGTGATTCGCCACGAGCACCCCAATTGCTTCCTTTACTGAGTCTGGGACGCTGCGGTTTTGACTCATCTGGCGAATGACGAGAAGGGGAACCAAGATTCCTTCATCGCCCATCATTTCAACTAGACGATACTCCGCACTTTCCCTGAACTCCGATTGAGTCGCAGCAAAGAAAGAAAGAGCTCTAGCTGCATGGCCTCGTACTGCAGGTTCTGAATCATGGCTGAATTGCATGGCTTGCGCTAGCAGCCATGGACTGGCAATCGACGACGCAAGTGTGGCTACCGTACGCGATGCCTCCTCGCGCGACTCCGCTTCCCCGCTCCCGGACATCTGGGAGATTAGGGAGAACGTCTCCGGCTCACCAATCATTCGCCTAGATGCAAGGAACCGCAGAGCTGCAGGGAAAGGAACCACTACATCGCCGTCGAACGGTCCACCCTGCGATTGAAGCAAAGCGGCAGATTTGAGACGGAATACTTCAGCTACCTCAGGCGGAACTTCCGCCGACGAATAGGATAGCCTGTCGAACGCCCCGCTCTTGTCAGCCCTCTGAACTCTTTGGTCCACGAGGAATTCGGAGAGTGTGGGCCACAGCATTGTCGCATCAGCATAGATAATCAGGGCCGCAGCGACATCTGCCGGATCAAGTGCACGAAACGAAAAACGCCCTCGGGAAGCTTCTGACCTGATGCTAGCTAGTGCCTGAGTCACGATCTCAACTGAGGCAGAGGCTTCGGTATCACTCATAGCAGCACCGCCCATCGCGGCATTTACACGATTGGCTACGTCCTCCAGATCTTCGAGGACGGCGTGCTCGGGCAAAGTATGGCCACTCGTCAATGCCTCGAAAACACTGCGACTTGCAGCCATGCGTGAGCTGTTTGATCGGAAGAAGTCATTCCAACGCGATTTCGTTTGTGGCGAGACGTTCTCCCAGTTCAGATTCCGCAGGGAGCGACCAACGGCTTTGTCCCAGAGCTCGTCGCCCTGGTGTTCGTCTTGCGCAGCCTGAAGTAGAAGAAGTGCGATCTCGTCATCTTCCTCAGCGATGTTCGCTAGACGTGTGGCTGTCAGCCAGGCGGACTCAAGTCGCACGACGTCTAGTTGCGATGACCCGGGTGCCGGCTGAGCTCCTCCTGCTTCGATCACTCGGCAGGTCAAGGACAGAGCATTCCGAGCATCGCTTTGCGTCATTAGGTCCGCTGCGCCCCGTAGAACGCGCAACTCGGATGCTCGCAGCATGCGCGGCTCTGTGCGATTTTTCAGAATCTGCGTTGAGTCCTTCGCCAAAGCAGCCAAAGGACCGGAAGCGCGAATACGCTCAACCGCGAGATCGATCTCAGATTTCAAGTTGGCATGCCTGAGGAGGCGCAGTGCGTCAGCGACTTCGTCTGAGTCAGGACGCGCAGCACTCATGCACTGCACGAGTTTCATCAGTGCATGTTCCTTGCGGAGCCTGTAGACCGCCACATCACCTAGAAGCTCGTAATTCAAGGCCGCATGAAAGAGCGTGGGAGCGCCCCTGCCGCCAATCGTACGAGTCTGACTGCGGAACATGCGATTGAATGATGCCTCAACGAATTTTGAGTACTCAGATGCTCGCAGCTGATCAATCTTGGACGCCTGATTTGACTTCGGAGTGCGCACTAGCTGCTGCCATGTAGGAAGCGACGGTGGAAGCTCGTCGGCGCCATCGACGACAAGCCGCATGGGGACAAGGCTCCAAGCAGCATGTCGTAGGGCCGTGATTACGTGACGGAGGGACTCGGTATAACTGACCGAGGCCCCAGGGCTCATCGGAAACTCCGAGAAGTCAGAGTCTTCAATCTCGTCAAGCAGGCTCAAGATCTCCGTCGTTTGAGAAATGTGATCTCTGCCTGAATCGCGGAAGCGAAGACACTGCTGCTGCAACAGGGATGCTCGGACTAGCTTTCCCTCGGGTGTTTCCACAGTTGTTTTGCCGAGGAGACCTTCAAGAATTCTTCTACATTTCTCGTACTCGTCCAGTTCAGCTGCCGCACAGCAGGCAAGAAGACCGAGTGCGCACGATCGGGCAAGATCAATTGATTCTTCAGATTGAATCTCTTCGACGAGTCCGTCGAGGCCTACTCGAATCCCCTGGTTGGTCAGGCTCATTTCGGCGCTACGCACGCCTTGGTCAATACTGACAGATCCCTCTGCCTCCTCCATTGAATAATGAGACCAGCGGCTAGGGTCGCCGGACACAATCCCGGCCAGCTGCGCGTATGGTGCAGCGTCGTATTCGGGGTTTCTGAAGTTAGGATGGGGGGCGATGTCAAGCGGGCGCAGCACTGCAACAATCCACGCCAGATTCATAGCGGTTTCCTCCCTGGAATATCATAGGGGTCTGGCGCGAGGTCCAGCACTCGGTCAATACGTGAACCGTCCCGCATGTGTACCGACTTGCGCTTAATGGCAGCCTGAATCCACGTGGTCATGATTGTGTAGAGCTGAATAGCGTCTGGAACCCCTTCTACGTAGAAGGAGCCTTCAATGTCTGCTGGCAACCATTCGATAATGACCGTTTTGGCCTCTGGCCAGCGTGCACCTACCGCGCAAATTCCGACAAAGATCTTTCCGCCGCTACGCACATGCTCGGCATACACTTTCAATACCGTGCCCTGCGTGGAAGAGTTCTCCTGCAGGACTGCATCTGCGGATCTCACTGTGATAAGCACGTCGACAGGAGCGTCGGGGTAGTTCCACTTATCAACGACTGATATGGATGCTGAGCTCAGCTGTTCTCGCACCGAGTGATAAACGCTTTCCCACTGAGTCCCATGGAAGTCGGTGCGCAACTCTGAAACGATGACAGTAGATGGATTCGCTTGATATAGGGAGCGATGCGCCTGATCATCAATCTGAGTGTTGACGGTTACAGCTTGCTGGATAGGCGGGTCGCTGTCAGCTGCTGTTTCCAGGAGCAGCCGGCGCAAGGTCGCGTAGGACCTATGGTGGCGAGAAGTAGGCTTGATGATGGTGAAGTGGTCCCCGGGAAGCGCCCCTACTTCCGGAAAGGAGCCCTGAGCTGACGCCCTGGGCACGATGTTGTCTTCTGCTCCTGCGTAGACGGAGAAGGGGATTGGGCATGTCCTCTCCCCGACTATTTTAGCGTTGACTACGTCTCGAATTACTGCCGCATGCGTGTCCCGGATCTCCTCGTTCAGCGTGCGCAAATCCCGCTCCTGAGGGTGGGACCCCAATAGATCGCGACGCAATTGGCGTGCAAAATCCGAGCCTGCATTTGGAGTAGCGAACAAAACCACTCGCCGGATACGCTCCAGTTCGGCGCCTCGCCCCTGGTTAAGCATACGTTGGAGATAACGCTGTACCACCAGGCCGCCCATGCTGTGGCATACGAGAACCAGTCGACGATATCCGGCTGCTTCTGTCTCCAAAAAGGTTTGCAGGACGTCCGCGATAGTACTCAGGGTTGGGAGGCGACGGTCTGGGCGCCAGAAAAGAGACCGGGGTACATGCGTGGAGTACTCCAAATGGAGCACATCGACTGACTGGAGTTCGTCGTCTTCCGAGATCCTCTCGTCAAAGTTTCGCCACGTCGCCGCCTTCGAAGCGAACCCGTGGACGAATACAGCAGCCAGCCGATCTTGCTCACCCACCGCACGCCCCCATGACATCCGTCAAACAGGAAACATACTCCCCAGCGGGACGGCTTAGCGAGATGGTCGAGTCCGTGTGCCGGGGCAGGTTGGCCTGCTGCAGAGTGTCAGCTGAACCGTCTGCTCGCTGAACCACGCGCAGGCCAAGCCGCACCACAAACGCACCAGATCGAGGGGGCCAGCGGGAAGTCATGGTGAAGCGGCCCTTGCTAGACGACACCCACCTGGGCAAAGAGGTGATCCCGGGACCGGCCCCCCGAAGCGTCCCTCGCGCTAAAGGGGGACCTCCAGGCTCCAGTTCGGCCGTGTCCCGGGCCGTCCCTGGGCCGTCCGAGGCCGCTCAACAGTGGCCAAGGACGACCAACGACGACCACCAGGAGCGCGAGCCCACGGCCCATGAGCAGCGAAAACGCAGATCCCCAAGATCCCCGACAACACCCAGGGCAAGAAGAAGTAACAGCCCACCAGTGAGCCCCCTGCCTGCGGTTTCTCCGCCGAGCGGGGGGCTCCGGCTTTTGCCTCACCTCTGCCTGCGCGCCCGCATCACGGAGTGTCGCAACCGCGGTCTCGGCAGTCTCTTCGGGCATGCCGTCGAGGATCACGACAGGAGCTTGATCCACCAGGACCTTGCTGCGCCAGAGGCTCAGTCCGGTCAGCCGACGTACGACCTGTGCGACGTCCAGCACGCGAGCGCCGGGGTCGGTGAGCACCACGTCAGCCGCTGCGCTCAGGGCTCTGGGACGGGATCCGGATGACCCTCCGCCGGCGAGGACATTTCCGCGTCCTCTGCCATCCGATGGGCTCCGGCTGAGATCAGCCGGGCGACGCTCAGTGGAGGGCAGAGTGTGGCGGCCGACGGCATCGGGACCGACCAGTAAGAGGCGGTCGCGTGTTCAGGGCAGTCCGCGATGTCCAGTCGTGGCACCCCGAGATAGGTGCCGTGGCCGAGGCAGGCCACGTCGTGCACGCGCCAGTCTTCTGCCGCCGCACGCCACGTCGTCGGCATGCTGCCGTGCACGAGAGCGTAGTACCGGGGTCCGTACGGATCGCAGATGACCGGGCCGCCCTCCAGTGCCTCCTCGAGGAAGGCGTCGACCTCCCGTGGATCGGCGGTGGCTGCCACGGCGTGCACGAGCCGTCCGGGGATCCGAACGGCCGAGAACAGCGTGCCGAGAGGGAGCAGGGTGACCCCCTGCTCCTGCCACTCCCTGCGGGCCTGACCGGGGGACGCGTGTGCGGACAGCAGCCACTGTTCGGCGGCCGGCCGCCGGCCCGCATCGGAGTGCACGATCACGCCGGGCTCCACCTCAACCCGTCTCGGCGCTCCTCGCGTGCTCGTCCTGGGTACCTGCATCGCGTTTCCTGCGCTTTCCGTAGTCACACGGTGATGGTGGGTGCGCGGAAAGGTGGAGAACCAGGCCGCGCTGTGGCCATGTGCGGCCACGTTGCGGCCATGGCCGGAGGGGAGCGTGATGACACCGCAGACTGGGCGCATGGGTGGTCGCAACGATGCGCTGCGGGCGGCGAGGCTCCGAGTGGGCTGGCGCACCGTCGAGCAAGCCGCTGCCCGGCTTACCGAGCACGGGCAACAGTTGCTGGACGATCGGCACTTCACTGTCTCCGCGCGTACGTGGCGCCGATGGGAGGGTGAACGGCCCGGCTGGCCGCCCGAGGAGACCGCCGTCGTCATCCACGACGCGCTCGGCCGCTGGCCGGAGGACCTTGGGTTCACCACGCCGGCCGGGTGGATCCGTCCGGAGCACCACGAAGAGGAGCAGGTGAAGCGCCGCACGTTCGTCTCCGTCACTGCTGCGGCGCTCGTCCCTGGCCCGGTCGCGCCGCAGTACGTCGATCCGGCTCTGATCGACTACTTCCAGCAGCAACTGGAGGGGCACTACAGGGCCGACATGTTCCTCGGTCCGCACGACCTGATCGGAACCGTCTCCGCCCAGTACCAGCTCATCGACAAGCTGCTCCGCTCCGCGAAAGGCGAGACCCGGCGGGGACTGCTGCGAGTTGGCGCCGCCTATGCGGCTCTGGTCGGCTGGCTGTACCAGGACGCCGGCGACATGGAGGGCGCGGCCTTCTGGCGTGGCGTCACCCAGGAGATCGCCGTACGCTCCCGGGAGCCGCACCTGATCGGCTACGCCCTCGTCAACCAGGCCCAGGTCCGCACGGACCTGGGCGACGGCCAGGCAGTGGTCGACCTGTGCGAGGCCGCCCTGGAGGACTCACACCGCCTGGCACCGAAGGTACGCATCATGGCGATACAGCAACAGGCCCACGGAGTCAGCCTCATCGGCGACCGGAAAGCCGTCGACCAGCTCATCGACCAGGCAGACTGCCTGCTCCCACACGTGGACGACGACCTGCCCTGGGGCAACGCCTGCCGCCGCACACCGGCCTATCTCGAAGTACAACGCGCCACCTGCTACGGGCGGTTGGGCCTCGGGCAGGAGGCAGTCTCCCTGTGGGACCAGATCCTCGCCGTCATCCCTGAAACGGCCCGAAGGGACCGAGGTGTCTACCTCGCACGTCACGCCACGGCCGCAGCCACCGCAGGCGAGCCCGACCAGGCGCTTGAGTACGCGCGGACTGCCGTGGACATCGCCATGGAGACCGGGTCCGCCCGGATGCGCAGGGAACTGGGCGCCCTCCAGAAGGCGATGCAGCCGTGGCAGGATGCCCCGGTCGGCCGGGATCTGCGGGATGCCCTGGCACTCGTGACGGAGGGGAGCTGAGCATGACGGAGGCACCGGTGCCACTGAGCGAGGGCGACATTGAAGCGGCCCTGCGTGACGTCCCCGGGTGGCGACGCGAGGGCGACGAGATCACCCGCACATTCGGCATCCGCTACCACGGCGGCGTCGCCATGATCGTCCACGTAGCCGACATCGAACGCCTCATCAGCCACCACGCGGACATCGACCTGCGCTGGGACCGGATCCGCTTCGGCATCACCACCCACGACGCCGGCCACAAGCTGACAGCCGCCGACTTCGACCTGGCCCAACGCATCGACGCCATCGCCCGGGCCCACGGCGCGAATCCCCTTGACGCCTGACACTGCAGCCCGCTGGCACGGGGCTGTGGACAAGGCTTGCTCTGGCCGACGCGGGCAACCTAACTGCATCTCACCCAGTGGCCCTTTACCGCACCACTTGCGTCGGCGTCTGCAAAACCGGCAGATCTGTCCACGGTGTCCACTCCGTCGGCGACCCTGTCCCTTGCTAATGGCTCGTTAACAGGGGGGCTGTCATGGTGTCCGTACTCACCAGCACACTGAACTGGGTTGAAGACACCGTCAACAAGAAGAGTGGCGCTGCCGTCATCCGGAACGCCTGGGTACGTGACCGGGAAGGAAAGGATCGGCTGAGCCTCACGCGCCTCCAGGCGGTTCGAAAGCACATCGTGCGCCGAGGGCTGCGTACGTTCCCCGATCGCTTGCATTACCCCGGAGAGGACTGGTCCTTCGTCGTCTACCGGCCCGAACTCCTCGTCTTAGACGTCGGTGTACTCGCTGCCGACCCTCAGAAACGCGCGGCGCTGGACTACGTCATGGAGGCCCTCAACCAGGGCACGTATGGCCAGTACCTCGTCAGTGGGCACCGGTTCCGGAACAAGTTGCTCGAACTCGCGTCAGCGCACCCGGAGATCCACTGGCAGTTCAAACAGCAGGACGCGGCTGCATGAGCAACGCCCTCAGCGCCAGCTTGATGCGCCTGCCGTCACACGTCAGCCAACCGAGGATCTGGGACGGGGGTGCAGCTGCTCTACGGAGCTGGAGACCTCGGAAGGCGGCCGCGCGTTCGCGAGACTAGTCGTCGTCGCTGGCAACGGCCTGCCCGCCGCTCGTCCATTCGTCCGGTCGAGGTGCCAGCACCGTGGAGATCACCGCGTCCGATGACGCCATGACCTCGGACACGAAGCGGCGGCGGGTGAGGCCGAGGTGGTGCAGGGCGCGGCCGTGGTCGGTGGCGACCACGAGGGTGGCTCCGAGCAGGAGGAGGCGCCACAGGGTCATCAGGGGGCGGCGGGCGGGGCGGGGGAGTCGTGTCAGGGAGGCGTGCAGGCGTTCGGAGTGGAACGGGACGTGGCGCTGCTCGTCGGACAGGATGCGCCCGGCCACGTCCGAGGTGAGCGGGTCCTGGGTGCCGTCGCGCAGGGCGCGGTAGTACCGCAGCGCCACCACCTCGGCGATCATCAGCACCAGCAGTTCCATGCGCAGGCCCAGCAGGCGCCGCAGGCGTACGAAGGCCGTGTCGCTCCAGTGGCTCGACAGGGGCGCTTTGCCACCCGCCCTCAGGAGCCGGGCGAGCAGGCGGGCGTGGTTCTGTTCCTCGGCGACGAAGAGCCGGACCGCCTGGGCGTAGTCGGCGTCGCCGGCCTGGTCCGCCTTGCCGACGAGGTTCGCGCCGTCGCCGTCCTCGCCCACCTGGAAGCGCTGGATGCTGGCCCACACCGCCGCAGGCAGGGTCGCCCCCCGCTTCCAGTCCGGATCCCCCTGGGCCTGCCGGCGCTCCCGCTCGTCCTCGAACCGCCGTGTCCACTTGGCGAACCCGTCAGCAAGCACCCGTCAGCCCCTCCCCGAGGCACGGCCACCGTGCCTCGGAGAAGGACGACGCCGGTGGATACGGAAACGTTCCACTTCCCGCTGGGCGGCTGCATCGGCGCGGCGCGGCCGCCGTACCGGGCGCACCATGGAGGTAGGACCCGGAAGGGGGTGCCACACCATGGCGCAGTTCATGGACGTCCATCACGACATGCGGGGCATCACGGCCGACCAGCTCCGCGAGGCACACCAGGCCGACCTCGCCATCGAGAAGGACGAGAACGTGCACTTCGAGCGGGCGTGGGCGGACCCGGAATCCGGCACGGTCTACTGCCTCTCCGAAGGGCCGTCGGCCGAAGCGGTCCAGCGTATCCACGAACGCGCGGGACACAAGGCGGACGAGATCCACGAGGTGTCGTTGTCCATCTGATGTGCCGATGGAGTACGGCTACTCAGGATGCGGTCACACCTGGCTCAGTGCTCTGCGCTGCGCGATCCTCCGGTCAGCAGCCAGGCCAGGGTGACCTGGGGACCGTGGCGCTGTGCCGGTCCGCGGCCTCGGTGATACGGCACCGCTCAGGGGACCTCGGCGGCGTATGGCGAAGGGCCCCGGCGCGCGCTGCCGGGGCCCTCGGTGTCGTACGTCGTCAGCCGCACTGGCAGGGGTTGCCCGACTGGCAGCCGCAGCCGCAGCCCGATCCGCAGCCGCACGCGGCGATCAGGGGCAGCATGCCGGTGTCGGCGGGCTGCTCGGTCGGACGTTCCTGTGCGGGGTCGGGCGTGGTGGTGGGGGATTCGGCCATGGGTCCCTCCTTGATGCCGGTGCCTGTGCACCTTTGCCCATTTCATGCCCCGGGGCGTGGTCGCATCAACGGCGCACGGAGGCGTTCGGGCGCGCCCCCGCGCCGCAGGGCCCCGGACCCGTGCCGCACGGCCCCTGGGTCCGTGCCGCTGGGCCCGGACCCGTGCCGCAGGCCCCCGACCCGTGCCCCGGACCCGTCAGGCGCCCTCGACCTGTGTCACCGGCTGGATGTCGGCCTGCAGCTCGTCCGCGTGCTCGCCGGTGACCAGGTACACCACGCGCTTGGCGACGGCGACGGCGTGGTCGGCGTAGCGCTCGTAGTAGCGGCCCAGGAGGGTGACGTCCACGGCCGTCTCGATGCCGTGCTTCCAGCGGTCGTCCATCAGGTGCTGGAAGAGCGTGCGGTGCAGCAGGTCCATCGCGTCGTCGTCCTGCTCCAGCTGGAGCGCCAGGTCGACGTCCTTGGTGATGATCACCTCCGCGGCCTTGGCCATCAGGCGCTGCGCGAGCTGGCCCATCTCCAGGATGGTCGCGTGCAGGTCGCGCGGCACCGCGCGGTCCGGGTAGCGCAGCCGGGCCAGCTTGGCCACGTGCTGGGCCAGGTCGCCGGACCGCTCCAGGTCGGCCGACATCCGCAGCGAGGTGACGACGATGCGCAGGTCCGTCGCCACCGGCTGCTGCCGGGCCAGCAGGGTTATCGCCCGTGCCTCCAGGTCGTGCTGGAGCTCGTCGACCTTCTGGTCGGCCTCGATCACGCTCTCGGCCAGCTTCAGGTCGGCGTCGAGGATGGCGGTCGTGGCGCGCCCGATCGCCGACCCGACCAGCCGGGCCATCTCCACCAGTCCGTCGCCGATCGAGTCAAGTTCCTCGTGGTACGCGTCCCGCATCAGGGTTCCTCTCGTACGTCCTTTTAGGGGGGTCTCACCCCTCGCTTCACCCCCACGCTTCCACGTTCCGGCCCGTACGCGTCCGTTTCCGGCACCCCGAATGAACCAGTACTGGCCCCAAGGTGAACTCTGGGCGACGAGTGTTCGAGGTCGCCCTCCGATGGCTGGGGCGGGGCCCCGGGCCATGCCTAACCTGGATGCATGGACGTGAACGCGGCGGTCGCCGCAGCGGCAGCGATCGCCGGAGTGCTCACCGGTGTCATCGCCATGCTGGCGTTCCGCTGGAGCGAGCGCGACCAGAAGCGGCCCACCCGGACCTCCCTGCACACCGACCCGGTGCTCCCGCCCGGCGTGGACACCGTCCTGTCGGTGCTCAGGTCCTCCGCCGTCGTCCTCGACGAGGCCGACGCCGTCGTCAAGGCCAGCTCGGCGGCGTACGCCCTCGGCCTGGTCCGGGGCGGCAAGCTGGCCGTCGAGCCCATGCTGCAGATGGCCCGGGACACGCGGAGGGACGGGGAGATACGGCAGGTCGAGCTGGATCTGCCGAGGCGCGGCAACGGACGGGGCGAGGCCCTCGCCGTGTCCGCCCGCGTCGCGCCCCTCGGCTCCCGGCTCGTGCTCCTGCTCGTCGAGGACCTCACCGAGGCGCGCCGCATCGAGGCCGTACGACGCGACTTCGTCGCCAACGTGAGCCATGAGCTGAAGACGCCCGTCGGCGCGCTCTCCCTGCTCTCCGAGGCGGTCATGGACGCCTCCGACGACCCCGAGGCCGTGCAGCGCTTCGCCGGGCGGATGCAGATCGAGGCGACCCGGCTGACCAATCTCGTGCAGGAGCTCATCGACCTGTCCCGGGTCCAGAACGACGATCCGCTCGACGACGCCGAGCCCGTCCGGGTGGACGAACTGGTCGCCGAGGCCATCGACCGCTGCCGGCACGCGGCCGGCACCAAGCAGATCACCATGGCCGCCGGAGGCACGGCCGACCTGCACGTCCGCGGCAACCGCGGCCAGCTCGCCGCGGCCCTCGGCAACCTCGTCGAGAACGCCGTCAACTACTCGCCCGCCCGCACCCGCGTCGGCATCGCCGCCCGCCGTGTCGGCGCATCCGGCGGTGACATGATCGAGATCGCCGTGACCGACCAGGGCATCGGCATCTCCGACAAGGACAAGGAGCGCATCTTCGAACGCTTCTACCGCGTCGACCCGGCCCGTTCCCGGGCCACCGGAGGCACCGGCCTCGGTCTCGCGATCGTCAAGCACGTGGTCGCCTCGCACGGCGGGGAGGTCACGGTGTGGAGCGCCGAAGGCCAGGGTTCCACCTTCACCCTGCGGCTGCCGGAGGCGGGCACGGCCCGCGCCGGCGACCGCACACGGCAGCGGACCGCCCCTGACGCGTACGCGGACCACATGGAGCACGCGGAGCACGCGGACCATGCGGATCCGGCTGACGGCCAGGAGCAGGTGGATCAGGCCCATGCCGATCAGGAGCGCCCCGCGGACCACTCCGATCACGCCGATCACGCAGATCGCTCCGATCACGCGGATCACCCCCGTCACGCCGAGCGCGCGGAGCACGAACAGCGTGCCGAGTGCGCGGAGCACGAAGAGCGTGCCGAGCGTGCGGGTCTCAACGGTGAGACCCGGCGGCCCCGTCGCACTTCCCCCCACGCATCCCCCCCATCCCCGTACGAAACGCTTCCCGCCCCGGAGGTCCTTCCGTGACCCGAGTGCTCGTCGTCGAGGACGAGGAGTCCTTCTCCGACGCCCTGTCGTACATGCTCCGCAAGGAGGGTTTCGAGGTCGCCGTCGCGACCACCGGGCCCGACGGACTCGACGAGTTCGAGCGCAACGGCGCCGACCTCGTCCTCCTCGACCTGATGCTGCCCGGACTGCCGGGCACCGAGGTGTGCCGTCAGCTGCGCGGCCGTTCCAACGTCCCCGTGATCATGGTGACCGCCAAGGACAGCGAGATCGACAAGGTCGTCGGCCTGGAGATAGGGGCCGACGACTACGTCACCAAGCCCTTCTCCTCCCGCGAGCTGGTCGCCCGCATCCGGGCCGTCCTGCGCCGCCGGGGCGAACCGGAGGAGGTCGCCCCCGCCGCCCTGGAGGCCGGACCCGTCCGCATGGACGTCGACCGGCACGTGGTGACCGTCGGCGGCACCAAGGTCGACCTGCCGCTGAAGGAGTTCGACCTGCTGGAGATGCTGCTGCGCAACGCCGGCCGCGTGCTGACCCGCATGCAGCTCATCGACCGGGTGTGGGGTGCCGACTACGTCGGTGACACCAAGACCCTCGACGTCCACGTCAAGCGGCTGCGCGCCAAGATCGAGCCCGACCCGGGCGCGCCGCGCTACCTGGTGACGGTGCGCGGCCTCGGCTACAAGTTCGAACCGTAGGCCGGCACCTGAGCGACGGAACGTGAGCAAGGGCGGGACCTCTCGGAGGTCCCGCCCTTGCTCAGTGCTTGTCCGGTGCTCAGTGCAGTCCGGCCTTCGGTGTCCGGCCCGCGTCACATCCGGCTTAGTGGCCGGTCGACCGGCTCAGTGGCCGGTCGACGCCTCCTGCGACGCGGTGCCGCCGTCGGCCGGGGCCGTCGACGTGGACGTGTCGCCGGACGCGCCGTGCTCCCCGCCGTCGGCCGGGGCGCCGGAGGTCTGGCCGTCGGCCGGCTCCCCGCCGTCCTCGCCCGCCGGTTCCCCGGTGGCCTCGCCGGAGGGCTGCGCCGTCGCGCCCGCCGCGCCCGGGACCTCGCTCGGGCCCCAGGACTCGAAGTAGCTCTCGGCCGGGACGACGAACGCGCGCAGGGTCACGTCACCGGTCTTGCTGAAGGTGAAGGTGATCTTCTGGGCGTTGCCGTCCTGGATGGCCTCGCGGCTGCTGGGCAGGACCGCGGTGGCGTTGTCCTTGCCGCCGAGGACGAGGGAGCCGCCCGCCGGGATGGTCAGGTCCTTGCCGCCCTTCGCGGGCTTCAGCTCGGCGGACTTGTCGGTGCCGTCGACCGTGATGGACTCGAGCTTCTGGTCGGTGCTGCCGGCATTGAAGAAGGTGGCAGCGACGACGGCGGGGCCGGTCGACTCCAGGTCGGGCTGGGTGATGACGACCGCGTTCTGGATCTTGATGTCGCCGACGGTCGTCGCCGCGTTGTCCGGCTTGATCTCCAGGGTCTGGGCGTTGTGGCCGGCGCCGCACGCGGCGAGCGAGGCGATCGAGAACGCGATGGCGGCGGCGGCGAGGGCGCCGCGTCGAAGGCTGCTGCTCACGGCGGCGGCAACTCCTTGACTCGAGCGAGGCGGCGGCCACGGAATAAAGCCGCCCTAAGTGTCTGTCAGCGGCCTCAGGTTACCGAGCCGTTCCCGGGCGGCCGCACCCGACCCTCCCCTAGGCCCTCCGCTTCGCTCAGCAGGCGGTAGTTCCGGGGCTCGGAGCCGGGCATTCCGGAGCCCCGGGAACCGGATGGCCGGGCGCCGCCGTCCTGGACTTCCGTGGACCTGTGCCGGACGGGGCCTCTCCCGGGACGGATGAGTCCGGTCCTGTGACAGATGAGACTGCAGAGTCACATTGGGGCGCGCACTCGTCCGTCATTCACATAAGAAGCCATCCACAAGAAGCCGCCCGGGGGAATTCCCGGTGAAGGAATGCGCGGCCGTGCGGACGGCCGCGGAATTGATCACCGAGACCCGCGCGGGGCGCCGTGTGATCAATTCGGGATTCGTCCGGAACCCCCTCCCGGCCACCGAACGGAGTAGCGGAAGTCGCACGCCTGGAACCGGACATATGGGGATCTTCGACCGCCGGTGCGGGCCTCCCGAGGTGTGTAACGTGCGCGTTTCCCTCGCCCCGAACAGCCGCTCCGACCTGCGAATACCTTCTTCCGCTCGGCCGCCGCAGCACGTTCCTCTTGCTGTTGTCAAGCCCCGAGATATGCCCTGACCTGCGAAAACGCCATTCAGAAGACGCCGTATCCGTGTTACCCTGGATAGCCACGGAAGGGGTACCTGTCACATGACGTTCAAGGTTGGCGACACCGTGGTCTATCCCCATCACGGGGCCGCGCTGATCGAGGCCATCGAAACTCGCCAGATCAAAGGCGTGGACAAGACCTACTTGGTGCTGAAGGTCGCCCAGGGTGACCTGACGGTGCGTGTGCCAGCGGACAATGCGGAGTTCGTCGGCGTGCGTGATGTGGTCGGTCAGGACGGACTGGACCGGGTCTTCGAGGTGCTGCGCGCACCGTACGCCGAGGAGCCCACGAACTGGTCGCGTCGATACAAGGCAAACCTGGAGAAGCTCGCCTCCGGCGATGTCATCAAGGTCGCGGAGGTCGTGCGCGACCTGTGGCGTCGTGAGCGCGAGCGCGGACTCTCCGCCGGTGAGAAGCGGATGCTCGCCAAGGCCCGCCAGATCCTGGTGAGCGAGCTGGCTCTCGCGGAGAACACCAACGAGGACAAGGCCGAGGCCCTGCTCGACGAGGTTCTCGCGTCCTGACGCGTGCGGCAGTGCCCGCTCGGTTCACACTGAAATGCCGCGGTGCCCGATGACGTCTTTCCGTCGCCGGGCGCTGCGGCATGTCCGTACCCGATACCGATACCGGGCGTGCCGACCCGGGCGACTCGCTCGACCAGCGTCACGGAAGGGTCCGGTCGGGGCGTCGCGCCCGGCACTTCCCAGGCCATACCCACGCCAGGCCAGCACACAAACCTGACAGGAACCGATGTCTGACGAATCGCGACCCGCACCGGCCGCGGCCGCCCGCACGGCCGTCGTGATCCCGGCCGCCGGCCGGGGCGTACGCCTCGGACCCGGCGCCCCGAAGGCGCTCCGCGCCCTGGGCGGCACCCCCATGCTGATCCACGCGGTCCGTGCGATGGCCGCATCCCGTGCGGTCTCCCTGGTCGTCGTCGTGGCCCCGCCCGACGGCGCCGCCGAGGTCAAGAGCCTGCTCGACGCGCACGCGCTGCCCGACCGGACGGACTTCGCCGTCGTGCCCGGCGGCGAGACGCGCCAGGAGTCCGTACGGCTCGGACTCGAGGCGCTGCCGCCCGGCTACGACATCGTCCTCGTGCACGACGCGGCCCGGCCGCTGGTGCCGGTGGACACCGTGGACGGCGTGATCGAGGCCGTCCGCGACGGAGCCGTCGCCGTCGTGCCGGCGCTGCCGCTCGCCGACACCGTCAAGCAGGTCGAGCCGGCCGCGGTGCCGGGCGAGCCGGAGCCGGTGGTGGCGACGCCGGAACGGGCCCGGCTGCGCGCGGTGCAGACCCCCCAGGGCTTCGACCGGGACACGCTGGTGCGGGCGCACGAGACGGTGACCGGCGACGTCACCGACGACGCGAGCATGGTCGAGCGGCTCGGGCGGACGGTCGTCGTGGTGCCCGGTCACGAGGAGGCGTTCAAGGTGACCCGGCCCCTCGACCTGGTCCTCGCGGAGGCGGTCCTGGCGCGCAGGAGGCTCAACGATGGCTTCTGAGGGCGGTTTCGACTCCTTCCCGCTGCCGCAGGTCGGCATCGGCACCGACATCCACGCCTTCGAGGACGGCCGCGAGTTGTGGTGCGCCGGCCTGAAGTGGGAGGGCGAGGGCCCTGGTCTGGCCGGGCACTCCGACGCGGACGTCGTCGCGCACGCCGCGTGCAACGCGCTGTTCTCGGCGGCCGGACTCGGCGACCTGGGGCAGCACTTCGGCACCGGGCGCCCGCAGTGGTCCGGGGCGTCCGGGGTGACGCTGCTGACCGAGGCCGCGCGGATCGTGCGGGAGGCCGGCTTCCGGATCGGCAATGTCGCGGTGCAGGTCGTGGGCCCCCGGCCGAAGATCGGCAAGCGGCGCGAAGAGGCGCAGAAGATCCTCTCGGAGGCGGCCGGGGCACCGGTGTCGGTGTCCGGTGCGACGACCGACGGGCTCGGCTTCCCGGGCCGGGGAGAGGGCCTGATGGCCGTGGCGACGGCACTGGTGGTACGGGCCGGCTGAGCGGGCCGCGCGCTCGCGTGTCGGCCGGACCTGGTGTCGGCCGGGCCCGGTGTCCGCCGTTCCCAGTGTCCGCCGTTCCCGGCGTCCGCCGGACCCGGTCTCCGGCCGTGCGCGGGGTCACGGAAGCGCGGCAAAGCGGGTCGCGAAAACCATGAAAACGCGCCCGCCGGTCCGGCGGGCCCATGGCACTGCCCGGCGCCCACTACCCTGGACACGTGACGATTCGCCTGTACGACACCAGCGCCCGGCAGATCCGTGACTTCGCCCCGCTCACGCCCGGGTGTGTCTCGATCTACCTGTGTGGCGCCACGGTGCAGGCCGCCCCGCACATCGGGCACATCCGGTCCGGGCTGAACTTCGACATCATGCGCCGCTGGTTCGCCCACCGCGGCTACGAGGTGACGTTCATCCGCAACGTCACCGACATCGACGACAAGATCATCAAGAAGGCGGCCGAGCAGAACCACCCCTGGTGGTCCATCGGCTACGAGAACGAGCGGGCGTTCAACGACGCCTACGCCGCCCTCGGCTGCCTGCCGCCGACGTACGAGCCCCGCGCCACCGGGCACATCACCGAGATGGTCGAGATGATGCGCGGCCTGATCGAGCGCGGCCACGCCTACGAGTCCGAGGGCAACGTCTACTTCGACGTACGGTCCCTGCCCGGGTACCTGTCCCTGTCCAACCAGGACCTGGACGACCTGCGCCAGCCCGAGAGCGAGGGCGAGACCGGCAAGCGGGACCCGCGCGACTTCGCCATGTGGAAGGCGGCCAAGCCCGGCGAGCCGAGCTGGGAGACGCCGTGGGGCCGCGGGCGGCCGGGGTGGCACCTGGAGTGCTCCGCCATGGCCCACAAGTACCTGGGCCGGGAGTTCGACATCCACGGCGGCGGCATCGACCTGATCTTCCCGCACCACGAGAACGAGATCGCGCAGGCCAAGGGCTTCGGCGACGCCTTCGCCCGGTACTGGGTGCACAACGCCTGGGTCACCATGAGCGGCGAGAAGATGTCGAAGTCGCTCGGCAACTCGGTGCTCGTCGGCGAGATGGTCAAGCGGTGGCGCCCGATCGTGCTGCGGTACTACCTGGGCACCCCGCACTACCGCTCCACCATCGAGTACAGCGAGGAGTCGCTGCGCGAGGCCGAGTCGGCCTTCGCCCGTATCGAGGGCTTCGTGCAGCGCGTCACCGAGCTGGCCGGTGGCGCCGTCGAGCCCTCCGCCGAGGTGCCGCCCGCCTTCGCCGAGGCGATGGACGACGACCTGGGCGTGCCGCAGGCGCTGGCCGTCGTGCACACCACGGTCCGGCAGGGCAACAGCGCGCTGGCCGCCGACGACAAGGAGGGCGCCGTCGCCCGCCTCGCCGAGGTCCGCGCCATGCTCGGCGTGCTCGGCCTGGACCCGCTCGACGCGCACTGGGCGGGCGGGAGCGAGGAGAGCGAGGATCTGCACGGCGTCGTCGACAGCCTCGTACGCCTCGTCCTCGACCAGCGTGAGGCCGCCCGGGCCCGCAAGGACTGGCCCACCGCGGACGCCATCCGGGACCGGCTGGGCGACGCCGGTCTGGTCATCGAGGACAGCCCGCAGGGACCCCGCTGGAGCCTCGGTTCCCGCTGACCCGTCCCGGTCAGGAAGATCGACTGTGCCGCCCGGCCCTCCGGGCGGCACACTGCATAAGACGCAAGCAGTACACACACTCCCGTAAGAGAGCGGAGACAGGTAACTCATGGCCGCGAACAACCGCCGCATGTCCGGCAAGAAGGGCGCGCAGGTCGGCAGCGGCGGCAAGCGGCGCCGGGGCCTGGAGGGCAAGGGACCCACGCCCCCCGCCGAGATGCGCAAGGGACACGCCAAGCAGCGCGCCGCCCAGGCGAAGGCCCGCCGCTCGCAGGGCCGTCCGCAGCAGCGGCGCGGCGGCGGACGCTCGGCGTCCGAACTCGTCGTCGGCCGCAACCCCGTCGTCGAGGCGCTGCGCGAGGGCGTGCCCGCCTCCACGCTCTACGTCCAGCAGTTCATCGACAACGACGAGCGGGTGCGCGAGGCGCTCCAGCTCGCGGCCGAGCGCGGCGGCATCAACCTGATGGAGGCGCCGCGTCCCGAGCTGGACCGGATGACCAACGGGCTCAACCACCAGGGCCTGGTCCTCCAGGTCCCGCCGTACGAGTACGCCCACCCCTCCGACCTCGCCGACGCCGCCTTCGACGAGGGCGAGGACCCGCTGATCGTCGCCCTCGACGGGGTGACCGACCCGCGCAACCTCGGTGCCGTCGTCCGGTCCGTCTCCGCCTTCGGCGGCCACGGCGTCGTCGTGCCCGAGCGGCGCGCGGCCGGCATGACGGCGGGCGCCTGGAAGACGTCCGCCGGCACGGCCGCGCGCACGCCGGTCGCCCGTGCCACCAACCTCACGCGCGCTCTGGAGGCGTACCAGAAGGCCGGGATCGTCGTCGTGGGTCTCGCCGCCGACGGGGAGGTCGAACTCGGCGAGCTGGAGGCCCTGGACGGGCCCGTCGTCATCGTCGTCGGCAGCGAGGGCAAGGGCCTGTCCCGGCTGGTCGGCGAGACGTGCGACTTCCGGGTGCGGATCCCGATGCCCGGTGGCGCCGAGTCACTGAACGCGGGTGTCGCGGCGGGGATCGTCCTGTACGAGGCGGCGCGCCGGCGGGCCTGAACCGGCGTTCGACATGGTCCCCCGCGCGGGGGGTTCGGGGTGGTTCGGGCGCGTTTGACGGGGTCCGGACAGATCCGGCGGGTCAAAGCAGTGTCCTAACGTCACGTCACTCGGTTAGATGAGTGTGGACACCAGAACACCCCGCACACCCACGGGGGACCGCTCGTCGGGAATCGACGACGCTCCCGCGCTGAGCACGGTGAAGGTGCCGAGCGATCCGGCCCAGGTGATCGTCAGTCACGCGAGTTTCCGCGTGCAGCTGGGTGCCTCCGCGCGGCGGACCCGATCCCCGCGGATCGCGCGGCACTTGAGCGCCACCCAGGACACCGCCCGCATCCCCGTCGTCGGCGCCGCCGAACGCGCGGGCGCCGGCGCGGGTGCCCGCCGCCGCCCCCTCGTCTGGAGCGGCCGGTCCGATCCCGACGACACCGGCGCCCACCGACTGCTCCAGGCGGTGCGGGCCGGAGCCGGCCGCCACCCCGAGGAGGCCGCCGCCGACGCCGGAGCCACCCAGGTCATCCCCCGCGTCACCGTGGACGACGGCACCCCGGGCGGCACCACCCACACCCCGTACACCGGCTACGACCCGGGATACGACGGGTACGACGACGACTCCACCCAGACCCTCGAAACCCCCGTGGTCGGCGCCCAGCGCGGCCCGGGCCGCGAGGGGACCCGGCTGCTGCCTGCCATGCGGACCGTCGGCAGCGCCTACGACGAACCGGCCTACGACGAACCCGTCTACGACGAACCCCTCTACGCCGACGAGGACTTCGGCTCCGGCCCCGACGACGGGTACGCGGACGAGACCGCGCCGCGCGCCAAGCGCCACGCCGCCGACGACCCGGCACGGCACGCCTACCACCCCGGCCGCCGTATGAACCTCGGCGTCGTGCTGCTGCCCCTGCGCGTCTTCCTCGGCTTCATCTCCGTCTACGCCGGCATGGGCAAGCTCTGCGACCCCGTCTACTTCGACGGCGGCGAACGCGGCTCCATGGTCAAGTGGCTCAACACCCTGCACCCCTGGGACGTCGCCGAGCCGCTGCGTCAGTTCGCCCTCGCCCACCCCGTCGGCTCCGGGCTCGTCATCGCCTTCCTCCAGGTCATCGTGGGCGTCCTGACCATCCTCGGCTGCTGGCAGCGCGTCGCCGCCGCCATCGGCGCGGCCCTGTCCGCCGCGCTCCTGATCACCGTCAGCTGGAAGAGCGTCCCCGCCTACGACGCGCCGGACATCATCTACCTCGCCGCCTGGTCCCCGCTGATCATCGCCGGTGCCCCCGTCTACTCCGTGGACGGCCGGCTCACCGCCGGCGCCTGGCGACGCCTCGGCCCCCGCGCGGCCATCTGGGACCTGCGCCGCTACGTACTGCGCCGCGGCGCCCTCGTCACCTTCCTCGTCACCGGCCTCACGCTCCTCGTCGGTTCGCTGCTCGGCGGCGCCGTCCGGGACGCCGACCGGGTGGTCGTCCCGGGGCCCGGCGAGGCCCCGCGCAACGAGCAGCCCGGCTCCCCGCTCCCCCAGGAGCCCGGCGAGCGGCAGCGCACGCCCGGGGCGTCCTCCTCACCGACCCAGGGCGCCACCTCCGGCACGACGGCGACCCCCTCCACGGGCGCCGCGGCCACGCCGGGCGCGACCGGCGACGGCAGCGGTACCGCCACCGGCGGCGCCCCCAGCCAGACCCAGGGCACCGTCGGCCAGGCCCCGTCGCAGCGGACCGCCCCGGCCGAGCAGGCCCCGAGCACCACCACGGGACCGACCTCCGGCGGCGCCACCGCCGGCGGCAGCGGCGGGGGCGGCTCGACCGGAGGCACCGGTACCGGAACCGGCGGCGGTGACGGTGGTTCGTCCACGGGTGAGCCGGGCGGCCGTCTGGTGGGCGGCCTCCTCGGCTAGCCCCCGGCCACGGCCCGGTGTACGACGACGGGGTCCCGCACGTGATCGTCCGTGCGGGACCCCGTCATTTCGTCCCTGTGATGTCAGGTCGGTTCCGGGAACTGCGCGGGCTCAGCGTCCCTGCGCCGCCAACTCCCGCGCCGCCTCCGTCAGATCCTTCGCGGTGTCGATCGCGCGCCAGTAGGAGCCCTGCGGAATGGGGAAACCGGCCAGCCGGCGCTCACGGGCCAGCCGCGGGAACGTCGTCCGCTCGTGGTCCCCGCGCTCCGGGAGCATCGCGGCGAACCCCGGGGAGAAGACGTACACGCCCGCGTTGATCTCGAAGGTCGAGGGCGGTGCCTCTATGAAGTCGGTGATGTGACCGAAGCCGTCGGTCTGCACGGCGCCCCACGGCAGGCGCGGACGGGCCAGGGCGAGGGTCGCGACGGCGTCCCGCTCGGTGTGGAAGTCGGCCATGTCGCGCAGCGAGAACCGGGTCCAGATGTCGCCGTTGGTGGCGTACCAGGCCCGGTCGGGGTGGGGCAGGTGCGCGGCGGCGTACTTCAGGCCGCCGCCGCGGCCGAGGGGCTCGGTCTCCACGACCGTGGTGACGGACAGCGGCAGATCGGCGGTCTCCAGCCACTTCTGCAGGACCTCGGCGAGGTGGCCGCAGGAGACCACCACGTCCGTCACGCCCTCCTCGGCGAGCCAGGCAAGCTGATGGCCGATGATCGGAGTCCCGGTGCCCGGGATCTCGACCATCGGCTTGGGCCGGTCGTCGGTGTAGGGACGCAGCCGGGAACCCTGTCCGCCGGCCAGGACGACGGCTTGAACGGGGCGGCGGGACGCAGCGTTCGGATCGGTCATGCCCGAACTGTACGTGGCGTCCCCGGCCGGCACGCAGCCCTGCCGCCCGGTGGCCGGTGCTCAGCCGTGCGCGGCCAGGACGCCCGAGGCGAAGGCGGTGTCGCAGACGGGTCGGGCGTACGACTGGGCGCGGGTCGGGCCGTACGTCCGCACCGCGGCGCGGCCCAGGGAGCGGGCGATGGAGGCGCAGTGCCGGGCCAGCGACGGGCGGTCGTCGACGGCCTGCTGGAGGTGGGTCAACGCCACGCCCGGATCCTCCTCCTGAAGCTCGGTCAGCAGCCGGTCGCGCAGCACCTCGTGCGGGGCGCGGGCCGCGGCGCGCGAGGATGCCCCGGTGGCGGAGGCCTCCGACGCGGTGAGCACCGAGTCCGAGGGGGTCCCCGACCAGTTGACTCGGGTGACCGCCAGGGTCCCGGAGAGCACCAGGACGACGGGCAGGACGAAGGCGAGGGAGCGGCCGATCCGGCGGGCCGGGCCCCGGCCGCGTCGCGTCTGTTGGGGGGCGGAGTGCTTCACGGAGTGCTTCACGCGAGTGAGAGTAGCGTCCGGTAGTGATTTGGCGACATTTAGTCACCGGTTCGGGGGATGGGGAAGGGTGCGGAAATGGGTAGAGGGTTGACGCACACGGCTCGAAACGTCCGTTGTATCGGGGTATTTGTCGACAACGAGAAGGGCCCCGCAGCAGGCTGCGGGGCCCTTCTTCGTCAACACGGGTGAATTCACCCGTTACGGGGGTGTGGGACCGCGTCGGCCCACGGCGCCTCAGTCGGAGAGACGCTCACCCGTGGAGGTCGAGAACACGTGGGTCTCGCCCGGCCGCGGCACGACGTGCACGGTGGCGCCCTTCTCCGGCACCGAACGGCTGCTGACGCGGACCACCAGGTCCTTCGTCTCGCCGCCGACCTCGACCGTGCCGTAGATGTAGCCGTCGGCGCCGGTCTCCTCCACGACGTTCACCGAGACCGCGAGGCCCGCCGGGGCCTCCTCGGAGTCCTTCGACAGGGACGCGGACACGCCGCCGTTGAGCTCCACCACGTCGAAGTGCTCCGGGCGGACGCCGACGGTGACCGTGCGGTCGCCCTTGTCGGAGGCGGCCTTCAGGGCCTCCCGGCTGACCGGCACCACGCTGTTGCCGAACTTCACGCCGCCGTCGGTGATCGGCACCTCGACCAGGTTCATGGCCGGGGAGCCGATGAAGCCGGCGACGAAGAGGTTCGCGGGCTTGTCGTACATGTTCCGCGGGGTGTCGACCTGCTGGAGCAGACCGTCCTTCAGCACCGCCACCCGGTCGCCCATCGTCATGGCCTCGACCTGGTCGTGGGTGACGTACACGGTGGTGATGCCGAGGCGGCGCTGGAGGCTCGCGATCTGCGTACGGGTGGAGACACGGAGCTTGGCGTCCAGGTTGGACAGCGGCTCGTCCATGAGGAACACCTGCGGCTCACGCACGATCGCGCGGCCCATCGCCACACGCTGGCGCTGACCACCGGAGAGCGCCTTCGGCTTGCGGTCGAGGTACTGTGTGAGGTCGAGGATCTTCGCGGCCTCCTCGACCTTCTGCCGGATCTCCGCCTTCGGCACGCCGGCGATCTTGAGCGCGAAGCCCATGTTGTCGGCGACCGTCATGTGCGGGTAGAGCGCGTAGTTCTGGAACACCATGGCGATGTCCCGGTCCTTCGGCGGCAGGTGCGTGACGTCGCGGTCACCGATGCGGATGGCGCCGCCGTTGACGTCCTCGAGACCCGCGAGCATCCGGAGCGAGGTCGACTTGCCGCAGCCGGACGGGCCGACCAGGACGAGGAACTCCCCGTCCGCGATCTCGATGTCGAGACCGTCTACCGCGGGCTTGTCGGAACCCGGGTAGATCCGGGTCGCCTTGTCGAACGAGACAGTGGCCATGGTGAATGGGCCCCCTTCTACCGGCAGGAACGTGCCGGACGATCCGTTGTAGGAAGGTGGTGCCACGACGGGGAATCCCGTGGTGGTGTCCGTGGATGTTCAGTTGTGGTGTAGTCCACACGGGTGAACTGGGTCAGGACGGTACCTGGCGTTCACCTGGTCTGTCAGTACCTGCGGGCATGTGAACTTCGCCGAAACTTTCGACCCGGTCCGGCGCCGCGTACCGCTCGGCCAGCACCGCCACCACCTCCGCGACCGCCTCGCGCAGCCCCTCGGGACCCAGCACCTCCGCCTCCGCGCCCAGCCGCAGCAGGTCCCCGACCGCCACGGCCCGGGACTCCACGGCGATCTCCACCTCCACCCACCCGTCCCGGTCCGGCGCCCCGGCGGTCTCCAGCGCCCGCACGCCCGCCGCCCCGAACTGCATCGGCAGCAGCCGCCGCGCCCGCGGCGAGATCCGCAGTCGCGCGGTCTCCTGGCGCAGCGCCGCCTCCAACTTCCGCGAGGACTCCTCCCAGTAGGCGGCCAGGGCGAAGTCCGCCGGCCGCTCGAAGCTCTCGCCGGTCTCCTCCAGAGCCCGGAAACGCGACACCCGGTACGTGCGTACGGCCTCCTGCGCCAGCGCCACGACGTACCAGATCCCGCCCTTGAGGACGAGCCCCAGCGGGCGCACCTCCCGGTGCACCTCACCGCCCCAGCGCTGGTACCGGACCCGCAGCACCCGCTGGTCCCACACCGCCCGCGCGATCGCCTCCAGCCAGGGCACCGGATCGGCGTCACGGAACCACGCAGGGGCGTCCAGGTGGAACCGCTCCTGCACTCGCCTGCCCTGATCGGCCAGCTCGTCCGGCAGCGCGGCCCACAGCTTCAACTGGGCGGTCGCCAGCACCGCACCCAGCCCGAGTTCGCGCGCCGGTCCCGGCATCCCCGCCAGGAACAGCGAACCGGCCTCGGCGTCCGTGAGGCCCGTCAGCCGTGTGCGGTACCCGTCCATCAGCCGGTACCCGCCGGCGGGCCCCCGGTCGGCGGTGACCGGGACCCCCGCCGCGCCCAGCGCCTCCACGTCCCGGTAGACGGTACGGACCGACACCTCCAGTTCCGCGGCCAGTTCGGGCGCGGTCATCCGGCCCCGGTTCTGGAGCAGCAGGAGCAGGGAGAGGAGCCGGTCGGCGCGCATGGGAGTCATTGTGGCCGCCGTCGACGCCGTACCTGACAGAGGATGTCAGGTACGTCCCCCAGGCTGGTCCCGCACGGCACGGCACGCACGGACACCGACGCCGGCAGCGGCGTCGCGGCACGAGAGGACACCCATGCCCACCACCCGGACCACCGGCCACTTCTCCTTCGCCGACTGGAAGGAGCACGCCGTCACCGGCGAGGACGCCACCCCCCGCCTCGCGCACGCCGCCGTCACCAACACCTTCTCCGGCGGCATCGAGGCCGGCGGCACCACGTGCGAGTACTCCATCGTCTACGTCACCGGCAAGACCGGCACGTTCACGGGCATGGAGCTGCTGGCCGGCCGGGTCGACGGCCGCGAGGGCGCGTTCGCGCTGGAGGAGCGGGGTCACTTCGACGAGGACGGCACCGTGCACTGCACGTTCGAGGTGGTGGCCGGCTCGGGGACGGGGGAGCTGACCGGGCTGCGGGGGAGCGGGGCCTTCACCGCCCGGCACGGGGAGACGTCGGTGGCCTACGACTTCGCCTACGAACTGGGGTGACGAACCGCGATGACCGGGGCGGCGAACTTCGTGGCTCGGGGAAACGCGCTCTGTGTACAGTGGAGCAGCCTCCGCGCCTCGTCGGCGCGCGGTGCCTCCTTAGCTCAGCTGGTTAGAGCGCCGCTCTTGTAAAGCGAAGGTCGTCGGTTCGAATCCGACAGGGGGCTCGGTCATGCGAACGGCCCCCGCCTGGGACAGGCGGGGGCCGTTGCCGTTGCGGTGCCGGGGGCTCAGGTCCGCAGCCGGCGGGCGATCTCCAGTTGCTGCTCCTCCAGCGGATCGTCGTCGTCGACGTTCCACAGGCAGTTCTGCAGGACCCGGCCGAGGGTCCAGGCGCGGGCCCGCTCCCGGTCCAGGCCGAGGACGTCGGTCATGGCGTCGAAGCGCCACCGGACCTCGCCGGGGTCGTAGCGGTTGTCCAGGGCCGGCATCAGGTCGAAGCCGGGGTCGCCGGCCAGCGGCTTGGGGTCGATGGCGAGCCAGGGGGCGCGGTCGGAGGCGAGGACGTTGTCGTAGTGCAGGTCCCAGTGCAGCAGCCGGTCGCCGGGCTCGCCGGCGACCTCGCGCACGGCGGCGGCGCAGTCGGCGACCAGGCGGCGGGCCCCGGGGTCGGGGATGCGGTCCAGGGCCCGGGGCGTCCGGTCCAGCATGTCCTGCGCGATGTCGCCGAGGCGGCGCAGGCCGGCCGGGGCGGGTCCGGCGGTGAGGTGGGCCAGCAGCCCCGCGATCACCAGGACGGCCTCGCGGGAGTCCTCGACGTGGCTGAGCATCCGGGACGGATCCAGGCGCTCCAGGAGCATCGTGCCGGTGGCCTCGTCGTGGTCGAGGAGGCGTACCGCGCCGTCGCCGTCCCACAGCCGCAGCGCGACGGGTTCGCCCTCGGTCTCCTCGCCGAGGATCTGCAGTTTCAGCACGGCGGGGGTGCCGTCCCGGCGCCGTACGACGGGCAGTACGAGGGCGGCCCAGCCGTGCATCGACGGGCCGTCGAGCCGCAGGTCCCAGCGGTCCAGAAAACCGGCCGCGAGAGCGGGCAGGGAGTCGATGAAGGCGCGGCCGGCCTCTCCGTTGTACTTCGCCTGCGAGACGGCGAGCGCGTCCGGAACGTCGATCACGTCTGCCGACGCTACCGGGGCGCGGCGGCGCGGTCATGCGAATAAACGGCCGCTCGACGAGCCCTCGAAGGCCGGAAATTCCACTGAATCCGAAGGAGACAGCGGCCGCCGGCCCGGGTTAACGTCCCGGCCATGAGCAGCCCGACCAGCGGTGTCGTGAACGGTGGAATCTCCTTCTGGTACGCGGACGACGGTCTTCCGGCGGTGCGGGAGCCGCTCGCCGGGGACGCGTCGGCGGACGTGGCGATCGTCGGGGGTGGATACACGGGGCTGTGGACGGCGTACTACCTGAAGAAGGCGGCGCCGTTCCTGCGGATCACCGTGCTGGAGCAGAAGTTCTGCGGCTACGGCGCCTCGGGGCGCAACGGCGGCTGGCTGTACAACGGCATCGCGGGCCGCGACCGGTACGCGCGGCTGCACGGCCGGGAGGCGGCGGTGCGGCTGCAGCGGGCGATGAACGACACCGTGGACGAGGTGATCCGGGTCGCCGAGGCGGAGGCCATCGACGCCGACCTGCACAAGGGCGGCGTGCTGGAGGTGGCGTGCACGCCCGCGCAGGCGGCCCGGCTGAGGGCGTTCCACGAGGCCGAGCTGGCGTTCGGCGAGAAGGACCGGGAGCTGTACGGCGCCCGGGAGACGGCCGAGCGGATCAGGGTGGCGGACGCGGTCGGCTCGACCTGGACGCCGCACGGGGCCCGGGTGCACCCGGTGAAGCTGGTCAAGGGGCTCGCTGCGGCCGTCGAGGGGCTCGGCGTGACCATCCACGAGTCGACGCCGGTGACGGAGATCCGCCCACGGCACGCGGTGACGCCGTACGGCACCGTGCGGGCGCCGTACGTCCTGCGCTGCACGGAGGGCTTCACCGCCTCCCTCAAGGGACAGAAGCGGACCTGGCTGCCCATGAACTCGTCGATGATCGCGACCGAGCCGCTGACCGGCGCGCAGTGGGAGTCGATCGGCTGGGCCGGCCGCCAGACGCTCGGCGACATGGCGCACGCCTACATGTACGCGCAGCGCACCGCCGACGGCCGGATCGCGCTGGGCGGGCGCGGAGTGCCGTACCGCTTCGGCTCCCGCACGGACAACGACGGCACCACCCAGGCGGCGACGGTCGAGGCGCTGCGCGAGATCCTGGTCCGCTTCTTCCCGGCGCTGGCCGGACTGCGGATCGAGCACGCCTGGTCCGGGGTGCTGGGCGTGCCGCGTGACTGGTGCGCGACGGTCACCCTGGACCGGTCGACGGGACTGGGCTGGGCGGGCGGCTACGTCGGCTCCGGCGTCGCCACGGCCAACCTGGCGGCACGGACGCTGCGGGACCTGGTGCAACTGGACTCGGGCCAGGGCGGCCGCACGGACCTGACGGACCTGCCCTGGGTCGGCCACCGGGTGCGCAAGTGGGAGCCGGAGCCCCTGCGCTGGCTCGGGGTGCAGGGCATGTACGCCGTGTACCGCGAGGCCGACCGACGCGAGCGCACCTCCCACGGCACGACCTCGTCCCGGCTGGCCAGGGCGGCCGACCGGGTGGCGGGACGGCACTGACGCACCGGGCCCGGCCGAGATCCGCCGGAAAACTTGTGAGGCACATGTCACACCCGTGTGCCAAGATCCCGTCCATCACCGGAAGATCCAAGGGGGGATCGCATGCCCGGCACCGAAGACATTCCCGGGGCGAGACGCAGACGGCCGGGCCTGATGCCGGCCGCGTTCGCCGTCGTCGTCTCGTTGCTCGCCTCACTGCTGGCCCTGACCACGGCGGGCGGTGCCCGCGCCGCCGAGCCGGAGTGTGCGCCGCTCGCCCTCGCGCCGTTCGGCGACCCGGGTGACGCGGTCGGCAAGGCGAGCATCGCACGGGAGACCGCCGCGTGCTTCACCGTCACCGCCGACGCGCCCGGCCTGTACCTGGTGTCGCTGGACGACAGCAACAACGAGACGTTCACGAACCTGTACGCCGCCGACGGCACCGAGGTGGACTGCGCCGGCGACGAGTTCGCCACGAACGGCATGTGCACCCTGCCCTCGTCGGGCACCTACCGGCTGGAGGTCTTCAACAACGGCTGGGAGGACGCGGACGCGGTCGTCACGATGGTCCGTCTGAGCTCGACCGAGGGCTGTGCGGAGCCCGTCGGCACGAACTGGGACCAGCCGGACCAGGTGCGCACCACCGTCTCCCCGGTCGAGGTCGACTGCCAGCCCTTCCGGGGCCGGGCCGGTGAGCGGATCCGGCTCACCGAGGGCTCCAGGGTGTACGGCGAAGCGCTCGCCTGGATCACCGACGACAGCGGTGCCCGGATCTGCCCGCACTTTCCCGAGGACGGCGAGGACAGCTGCGTGCTGCCGGGGGACGGGCCCTACCGGGTGCTGTCGCGGGTCTCGTACACCGAGAAGGGCTTCCCCGCCGAGTACGCCGTGAAGGTCCGCCGGCTGAACGAACCGCAGGGGTGCACCACCGTCCCCGTCCGGCCGTTCGGGCCCCTGGAGAAGGTGGACCTCACCACCAATCCCTGCTTCACCTTCGCCGCCGCCAAGGCGGGCCCGCACACCGTGAACTTCGTGAACGAGGCCGGGGAGAGCGGTCCGTCCCGGGTGTACGACGCCTCCGGCATCACCGTGTGCCGGGCGAACTCCGACCCGTGCCGGCTGCCTCGCGCGGGCGCATACACCGCCGTCCTGGACGGCTCCTACCCCTTCACCGACGAAACCCCGGACGGGCTGGTCGTCCTGGACCGGGCCTCCGGCGCCGGGTGCGAGCCCGCGGACACCGGTGGCCTCCACCGCGGTGAGCTGACCACCGCCGGCCAGTACGACTGCCTGGAGCCTGCTGTTCCGCAGGGGGCCACGATCGCCGCGCTCACCCCGCTCGGCGGGGCCGGCGTGGACGCCGACGCGGAGGCCGTCGACCGCGACGGCGTGGTGCAGTGCAACGAGAGCGAGCTGTCCGGCGGCAGGTGCGCGCTCACCGGCGCCGCCCCCTACCGGCTGCTCGTCCACGCCGACGGCACTCCCGCGACCGGTCCCTACGCGCTGGCACTGCACCGCACGGACGCGGCGGGCGACTGCCCGGTCCTGCCGGCCGGCAGTTTCGCGGACGGGGGCGCGAAGGCCACGCTGACCACAGGCGACGGGGTCTTCTCGCACTGCCTGAGCATCCCGGCGGACGCGCACACGAAGGCCGAGGTCTTCCAGCTCGTCGCCACGTCCGGCGAAGTCCCCGCCCGGTTCTCGGTGCTGGACTCCACCGGGAAGCAGGTCTGCGACCGCGGCGCGAGCACCAACGGCTGGGTGGTCTGCACCCTGACCCCGGGCAAGGCCCACACCGTGCTGGTGACCGGCCGGGACCAGGCCGCCACGTACACGCTGACCCGGCGCGACGTGACCGGAAGCGCCGCCTCGGCGGGGTGCGCCAGGACGGCGGCGGCAAAGGTCGGCGGTCCCTCGGTGGGCGGCACGTACGACGCCCCCGGCACCCTGCGCTGCCACCAGATCACCACCGAGGCGGCCACGGACGTCGTGCACGTCGACGTGCGGGACCCGCTGGGCACCGCCAAGACCGCCGTCCTCGGTGGGGACGGCACCGCCGAGTGCTCCTTCCGCAACCACTCCTGCGCGGTGACCGGCTCCACCAGCCACCAGGTCCTCGTGCAGACCCCGCCGACCGCCAAGGCGGCCCCCACCTACCGCCTCGACGCCCTGCGCATCGCCACCGCGGAAGGCCCCGCCCCCGAGTGCACGCGCGTCCCGTCGGTCGCCTACGGGTACGGGCCGGTCACCGGCACGCTCGACGAGCAGCACACGGCCGTCTGCGCGGCGCTGCCCACCGCCGGCATCGACGTCTTCGACGCCGAGATCACCGACACCACCGGGGCGGACACCACGGCGGTGCCCGCGCTGTACGACAGCGACTGGTCCGACGGCTGTATGCGCTACATCCCGAGCGGCTACCAGTGCTCGGCCGGAGGTTCCGGCTCCGCAGCCGCCCCCACCGTGCTGGTCCTCGGACTGCCCGAGAAGGCGTCGAGCACGGCCTACCGCGCGAAGCTGGTCTGCAAGTTCGGCCTGTGCGGCCCGGACCGGGTGTCCGTCGCCTCGGTGAGCCCGGACACCGGGGCCGCCGAGTCCAAGGTGACGCTCACCGTGACGGGCACTGCGCTCGGCCCGGACGCCGAGGTCCGGCTCGCCCGCAGCGGTGCCTCGCTGACCGCCACCACCCAGTCGGTCTCCGCGGACAACCGGACGCTGACGGCGACCGTCGACCTGACCGGCGCGACCCCGGGCACGTACGGGATCAGCGTGCTCGCACGCGGTGCCGAGTACCAGAAGGGCACGTTCACGGTGACCGGCCCCGAGCTGCGGAACACGGCCGCGCCCGAGGTGACGGGAGCGGTGAAGGTCGGCGCCGAGGTCACGGCGTCGCCCGGCAGCTGGTCGTCGGTCCCGACGTCCTACACGTACCAGTGGAAGGCCGACGGCCAGGCCATCTCGGGCGCGACGGCGCCGACGTACACCGTCCCGGCCTCGCTGCTCGGCAAGCGGCTCGGCGTGACCGTCACCGCGGTCCGCGGCGGATGGAAGGACGGTACGGCGTCCTCGGCGGCCACGGTCGTCGCCGAGGGGGACGCTCTCCGGGCGACCCAGCGCCCGGTGATCTCCGGTACCGCCAAGGTGGGCAAGGCGCTGATGGTGTCCGCCGGAGCCTGGAGCCCCGCCGCGGGGTCCTTCAGCTACCAGTGGTTCGCGGACGGCCGGGCGATCCCCGGGGCGACCGCGCGCGTACTGATCCTGAAGGCCGCGCAGCAGGGCAAGAAGATCACCGTGAGGGTCGTGGCGCACCGTGCCGGCCATCGGGACGGGGCCGCGGTGAGCGGGCCGACCACGGCCGTCGGTGCCTTCCCGGTGACGAACCGGCGCTGACCTGTCTTTAGGCGTCGTCACGTGCAAGGGAGGGGCCCCGTCTCGGCGGGGCCCCTCCGATTCCCCCTAGGCCACCGCTTCCGGCACCCGTTCGTCGGTCGGGGTGTCGGGTTTGGGGGCCCTGGCCGTCACCATCAGGCCCGCGACCAGGCCCGCCAGCAGCATGATGCCGGCGGCCAGCCAGATGGCGACCGTGTAGCCGTGGACCATCCCCTCCCGGACGACCGCCTCGCGCCGGGACGGGTCGGTGAGGTGGGCCGTGATGTAGGAGGCGCTGCTGGTGGTGGCGACCGTGTTGAGCAGCGCCGTGCCGATCGAGCCGCCCACCTGCTGCGAGGTGTTGACCGTCGCGGAGGTCACGCCGGCGTCCCACGGGGCGACGCCGGCCGTGGCGGTGGAGAAGACCGGCATGAAGGTCAGGCCCATGCCGAGGCCCATCAGGATCAGGGCGGGCAGGATCTCGGTGGCGTAGGCCGAGTGCACGGTCATCCGGGTGAGGACCACCATGCCGGCACAGGCGAGGAGCATGCCGGGGACCATCAGCATGCGCGGACCCACGCGGTGCAGCAGCCGGGCCGAGATCTGGGTGGAGCCGACGAGGATCGAGACGGTCAGCGGCAGGAAGGCCAGGCCGGTCTTCACGGGGGAGTAGCCGAGGGCGACCTGGAGGTAGTAGGTCATGAACAGGAACATGCCGAACATGCCCATGACGGCGAGCATCATGGTCAGGAAGCAGCCGGCGCGGTTGCGGTCGCGGATGATGTGCAGCGGCAGCAGGGGCACCGGCGCCCGGGTCTGCCACCACACGAAGACCAGGAGCAGGACGATCCCGGCGGCGAACAGCGCGAGCACGTACGGGTCGGTCCAGCCGCGCGGCTCGGCCTCGCTGAAGCCGTGGACGAGTGCGACCAGGCCGCCGCAGCCCAGCAGGACACCGGGGACGTCGAGGCGGGCGCCGGGGCGGCGGGGGCGGTCCTGCAGCAGGACGAGCGCGCCGATCACGGCGGCGACGGCGATGGGGATGTTGACGTACAGGCACCAGCGCCAGTTGAGGTACTCGGTGAGCGCGCCGCCGACGATGAAGCCGACGGCGGCGCCGCTGCCGGCGAGCGTGCCGTAGATGCCGAATGCCTTTCCGCGCTCCCGGGAGTCGGTGAACGTGGTCGTCAGCAGCGACAGCGCGGAGGGCGCGAGGACGGCGGCGAAGACGCCCTGGAGGGCGCGGGCGCCGAAGAGCATGCCCGGACCGGTCGCGGCCCCGCCGATCGCGGAGGCGGCGGCGAAGCCGACGAGTCCGACGACGAAGGTCCGCTTGCGGCCCACGAGGTCGGCGACCCGTCCGCCCAGCAGGAGCAGTCCGCCGAAGGCGAGGGTGTAGGCGGTGATCACCCACTGGCGGTTGCCGTCGGACATGCCCAGGTCGCGCTGCGCCGAGGGAAGCGCGATGTTCACGATGGTCGCGTCGAGGACGACCATCAGCTGGGCCAGGGCGATCACCATCAGTCCCCACCAGCGGCGGGGATCGGCGTCCGCGGCGGCGGCTCCTTCACCAGTCCGAGCGGCACTCATCTGGCCAGAAGACCATGAATCGGGGCGTATCGCATCTTCACCCGCGTCCCACTGGTTACGGCTCCAGCACCACCTTGCCGGTCGTGCCCCGCGTCTCCAGCGCCCGGTGCGCGGCGGCCGCCTCGGCGAGCGGGAAGCGCTGGACGGCGGGCCTGAGCCGGCCCTCGGCGGCCGCGGCGAGGGCGCGCAGTTCGAGGGTGCGTACGGGGTTGGGACCGCCGGCCTTCTCCATCATCACCGGCCCGAGCACCTGCTCGGAGACCCCCTCGACGAGGTGGGGGCTGCCGTCGTGCAGGCCCTCGCCCGACCAGCCGAAGACGAGGTGCCTGCCGCCGGGGCCGAGCAGGGCGACGGCCTCGCGGGCCACGTCCCCGCCGACGCCGTCGAAGACGACGGTGGCGGTCCGCCCGCCGAGGTGCGCGCGGACCTCGGCCGGCCAGCCGGGGTTCGTGTAGTCGACGGCGAGGTCGGCGCCGTTCGCCGCGACGCGGGCCGTCTTCGCGGGGCCGCCGGCCAGACCGATCACGGTGGCGCCGGCGTTCTTGGCGTACTGCACCAGCAGGGTGCCGATGCCGCCCGCGGCGGCCGGGACCACGGCCACCGCGTCCGGGCCCAGCTCGGCGAACTGCACGATCCCCATCGTCGTACGACCCGTGCCGATCATGGCGACGGCCTCGGCGAAGTCCAGACCGCCGGGGATCTCGTGCAGCCGGGCGGTGTCGGTGACGGCGAGTTCGGCGTAGCCCCCGGGAACGAAACCGAGGTGGGCGACCACGCGCCGGCCGAGCCACTCGTCCGCGACCCCCTCGCCGAGGACGTCCACGACGCCCGCGACCTCGCGGCCGGGGATCGTGGGCAGGGCGGGCAGCTCGGGCGCCGGGCCCCGGACGCCCGCGCGCAGGGCGGTGTCCACCAGATGCACGCCCGCGGCGCGGACGGCGACGCGGACCTGGCCCGGCCCCGGCTTCGGGTCCTCCACCTCTTCGAGGGTGAGGTTCTCGGCCGGGCCGAAGGAGTGCAGACGGATGGCGCGCATGGCGGTCCCCCCAGTGGACGTCGGTGCTCTTGGCCTGACCGCACCCACTCAACGACCTCAAGCCCGCTTGAGGTCAAGTTCCCGCCGCCCGAGCGCCAGGGACACCGCCGTCAGGGCGCTGTTGAAGGAGACCTCCGACAGCAGCCCGGGCGCGGCGACCTGGTCCCCGGCGAGGTAGACGCCGTCGCCGCGGTCGACGGCGGGCCGGTCGCGCCAGGTGGTGCCGGGCGGGTCGACGGCGCCTGTACGGCCGTTCGCCACGGACTCGCGCCGCCAGGTGACGCGCTCGCGCCAGCCGGGGAACCCGAGGTCGAGCAGTTGTTCGGCACGGGCGGTGCCGTCGGCCTTCGACTCGTCCGGGGCCAGGGGGATCTGGCCCTGGATCAGCTGCTCGCCCGCCGGTGCCAGGGTGCGGTCCTGCGCGGTGAACCGCTCGATCCAGCCCGGCGCGTCCAGATCGGAGATCGCGAAGGCGTCGCCGCGCCGGGTCCGCACCGCGAGGTCGACCAGGGTGGTGCGCCCGCTCGGCCAGGTCAGCGCGGGGTCGAGCAGCAGCTTCCGGGCGGCGTCCAGCGAGGTGGCGACGACCACGGGGGTGTCGGTCGGAAGGGCGTCGACCCGGGAGAGGGTCTCCACCCGCACCCCGAGGTTCCAGGCCCGCGCGGCCATCCGGTCGATGAGCCCGCCCCAGCCCCCGCGCGGGTAGTGCGCCTCGGGCGGCAGCTTGGCGGCCCGGCGCAGGCGTTCCTGCACGAAGGCCGCGGACAGGGAGCCGGGGTCGTGGTGGAAGAGGGCCACCGCGCAGTAGTGGGCCGCGGCGCGGGCGCCCTCCTCGCCCGCGATGCCGGTCGCCCAGGTCAGGAAGTCGGTGTCCACGGGGGCCTGCCCGACACTTCGGCGCAGCAGCTTCAGCATGGCGAAGGGCGGTGTGCGGCGCAGCGCGCCCCGGTGCCGCAGCCGCAGCCGCGCCCCCTCCAGCGGGGGAAGGGGCGCGAGCGGTCCGATCAGCCCGCGCTGCTTGAGCCAGGTCCAGTGCGGGCCGCCGTTGTAGAGGGCGTGCGGGCCCTCGTTGGTGCGGTACGGGCCCTCGGCGGTCCGGGCCCGTCCGCCGAGGGTGTGGTGGGCTTCGTGGACGGTGACCTTGGCGCCCGCCTCGGCTGCGGTGATGGCCGCGGTCAGTCCGGCGAAGCCGCCGCCGATGACGGTGATGCGTTGCATGGCTGGGGTCTCCCTCGTGTCGGCGTCGCCTCACGTGTTCCGTTGGCACTGGTGCCTGTGCCTCTGGGGAGTACGACGACCCTGGGCCCCGGAATGTGACATCGGGCCCGCGCCGCACGGCGTCTGCGCGGGCCGGAGGGATTGTCGGTGGTGGGGTGCAGCATGGGGGCATGGCGAGAAGAGCGGCGGGCGGCGGGGGTACGGCGGTGAAGGCGGCACGGCGCCCCGAGGTGCGGCTGCCGTCCCTGGAGCCGTACGGCGGCGGGGAACTGGAGCCCGACGGGGACTATGACGGGCTGGAGTTCCGGGGGACGGACTTCGCCGGGCAGGACGCCGCGGGCGCCCGCTTCATGGACTGCGCGCTGACGGCGTGCGCGCTGGACGAGACCTCCCTGCGGCGGGTCCGGCTGCTCGACTCCGTCCTCACCGGCCTGCGGGGCGTCGGCACGGACCTGGCCGAGGCCACCCTGCGCGATGTCGAGCTGGTCGACGCCCGCCTCGGCGGCACCCAGTTGCACGGCGCGGCGCTGGAGCGGGTGCTGATCCGCGGCGGCAAGATCGACTACCTGAACCTGCGGCGGGCCCGGCTCAAGGACGTCGTCTTCGAGGGCTGCGTCCTGGTCGAGCCCGACTTCGGGGGTGCCCGCCTGGAGCGGGTCGCGTTCGTGGACTGTGCCGTGAAGGAGGCGGACTTCAGCGCGGCGGCCTGCACGGACGTCGACCTGCGCGGCGCCGCCCCGCTGGAGATCGCCCGCGGGGTCGACCGCCTGGCGGGGGCAGTGATCAGCCCGGCCCAGCTGCTGGACCTGGCGCCCGTGCTGGCCGCGGAGCTGGGTGTGCGCGTGCTGGCGGAGCAGTAGGGGCCGGGAGAGGCCTCAGGGCAGCCGGGGGAAGCGGGCCTGCAGGGTCCAGATCGCCGGATTCTCCGCGAGGTCCTCGTGCATGTCCGTGAGATCGGCGATCAGGTCGTGCAGGAAGTCCCTGGCCTCCCGGCGCAGTTCGGCGTGGGAGAAGGACAGCGGCGGCTCCGACGGCGGCAGCCACTCCGCCTCGATGTCGACCCAGCCGAAGCGGCGCTCGAAGAGCAGCCGGTCGGTGGACTCGGTGAAGTCCAGCTCCGCCCGCTGCGGCCGGGACGCCCGGGACCCCGCCGGGTCCCGGTCGATCCGCTCCACGATGTCGCACAGCGCCCAGGCGAAGTCGAGCACCGGCACCCATCCCCAGGCTGTGGACACCTCCCGGTCCGCCTCGGTGTCGGCGAGGTACACGTCCCCGCAGAACAGGTCGTGCCGCAGGGCATGGACGTCCGCGCGGCGGTAGTCGGTCTGCGGGGGGTCGGGGAAGCGGTTGGAGAGGGCGTAGCCGATGTCGAGCACGGGGGTGATGGTGTCATGGTCCGCGCGGACCGGGCCGGGGGCGTCGCCGTCACACGGTGCCGACGGGCCGAGGGTGTCCCCGTCACACGGTGCGGACCGGGGCGGGGGCATCCCCGTCAACACGGTGCGGACCGGGCGGGGGCATCCCCGTCAACACGGTGCGGACCGGGGCGGGGGCATCCCCGTCAACACGGTGTGGACCGGGCGGGGACGCCTCCGTCACGGCCGGTCCGGACGGCCCTCCCCGTACAGCCAGTCCTCCCAGATCACCGAGAAGTCCTCGTCCGGCGCGGTCCTCTCCACGTACGCGGTGAAGTCCTCCGTGTCCGCGTTGCCGTGCCGGTGCGCGGACGCCCAGCCCCGCATCAGCGTACGGAAGCCGTCGTCACCGACCGTCCGCCGGATCTTGTGCAGGACCATCGCGCCGCGCTGGTAGACCGGGCTCGCGGAGATGTGCGCCGCGTCGGGCGGGTCCGCGGGCGGGAACGCCCAGACCGAGTCGTTCGCGTCCTCGCCGTCGTAGTAGTGCCCGGCGTACAGCGCGTCGAAGGTCTCCTGCGCGGTGTCGCCCCCGTGGTCCTCCTGCCACAGCCACTCCGCGTAGGTGGCGAAGCCCTCGTTGAGCCACATGTCCCGCCAGGTCTTCGGGCTGACGGAGTTGCCGTACCACTGGTGGGCGAGTTCATGGACGAGGAGGACGGTGTCGGGGGCGCCGGCGAAGACGGGCCGGTTCTGCGTCTCCAGGGCGTAGTCGGCGTCCTCCGGCCGGTCGACGATCGCTCCGGACGAAGAGAAGGGGTAGGGGCCGAAGTGCTCCTGAGCCCAGGTCAGGACCTCGGCGATCGTGTCCGGCAGCTTCCGGCTCGCCTGCGCCTGTCCGGGATCGACGGCCGTGTACACCGGGAGCCCGTCCCGGGTGGCGGAGCGGTGGACGTCCCAGTCGCCGATCGCGACGGTGGCGAGGTAGCTCGCCATGGGCTCGGTGGTGCGCCAGGTGTACGTCGTCCGGCCCCGGGCGGTCCGCTCGCCGGCCGGTTCGCCGTTGGAGACGGCCCCGAGGCCCTGTGGCACGGTCACCGCCAGGTCGTAGGTCGCCTTGTCGGACGGGTGGTGGTTGCCCGGGAACCAGGCCATCGACCCGGTGGGCTGGCCGAGCGCGAGCGCCCCGTCGGCCGTCCGCAGCCAGCCCTCCTCGGAGCCGTCGGGGTCGGTGATCGTCACCGGGGTGCCGGAGTAGCGCACGGCCACCCGGAACGTCCGGCCGTCGTGGAGCTCGACGGGCGGGCGGACGGTCAGTTCCTGGCCGGCGCGGTTGAAGCGGGCGCCGTGGCCCTCGACGGTGACCTTCTCGACGTCCAGGCCCTTGAGGTCCAGGTTGAACGCCGACAGGTCCTGGGTGGCCCGGGCGGTGATGGTCGCGGTACCGCTCAGCTGGTGGGTGCCGGGGTCGTAGGCGAGGTCCAGGGCGTAGTGGCCGACGTCGTAGCCGCCGTTGCCCGCCTTGGGGAAGTACGGGTCGCGCGCTCCGGAGCCGCCGGGGGTGCCATGCACACCGCCGCCGCACGCCACGAGGGAGGCGACGGCGGCGGCGGTCACCACGGCGAGCGGACGGGGGATGCGCACGCCGTGATCCTATGGGGCGTTTCACGTGAAACACCCGTCGGCAGGGGGCGGCCAGCAGGGGGTGGCTAGTCGGCCAGCGCCGCCGCGCCCGCCCGCGCGAACTTCTCGTCCAGGTCGCCGGAGGGGGCACCCGCGACGCCGATGCCGGCGATCGGAGCGTTCTGGGCGGTGACCGGGACACCGCCGCCCAGGAACAGCGTGCCCGGGATGTCCTTCAGGTTCGGGGCGTTCTCCAGGCGCTTGGCCAGCTCGGAGGTCGGGGCGTTCCAGGAGACCGCGGTGAACGCCTTCTTCACGGCCGACTCGTACGACTGCGGGCCGGCACCGTCGCCGCGCATGGTGAGGATCGTGTTGCCGTTGCGGTCGACCACGGCGACCGAGATCCGCTGGTTCTCCTTCGCGGCGGCCTTCAGCGTGGCCCTCGCCGCCTCGGTGGCGGCGTCGATCGTCAGGTGCGTGGAGGTGGTGGTGTCGTCGCGGTCGACGGAGGCGGCCCGGGCGGCGGCCGGAGCGGCCTCGGGGGCGGCGGCGTTCGCGGACACCGTGCCGAAGGTGCCGGCGGCGACGGCGGCGATGACCGCGCTGCCGGTGACGATGCGGGCGCGCCGGGAGAGGATCTTCTTCATGCTGGTCTGCTCCTTGGAGTCGGCCGGGCGGCCACTGCGGTCCGGCTGCCCGTCTGCACTCCAGCCTCCGTCCGTCACCCCGGGCGGACCGTCGGTGTTCCGGATGCCGATCGGCCGCGGAACGGGCGACGGGCGGGTCATCCGATCGGCTGACCCGCCCGCCGCCCCGAGCGGTCACAATGGGGGTGTTTGCGCAGTTCAGCGCGGTTGGATGGCGCCTTGGGCGACACTGGGAAGGGAGGCGGTCCGCATGCCGAGACCATACGACCCGGACAGCCGGTGGCTGGGTGCCGTCATGCACGTGGCTTTCTTCCTGCTGCTCGGTGGTGCCCTCGCCCGCTTCCTTCTGCGCCACCCCGGTGAGCCCCGCACCCCGTGGATCATCGCCCTGTCCCTCGCCCTCGCGGCACTGCACCTGCTCGGGCCGGTCCTGAGCGGCCCCGGGGCGCGGTCTGCCCGGCGGCGGCTGGCCTGGCTCGGGCTGGTCGTGGTGGTGTGGATGGTGCTGGTCGTCCTCGCGCCCAGCTTCTCCTGGTGCGCGGTGCCGCTCTTCTACACCGGCCTGCGCACCCTGACGGCGCGGGCCTCGCTGGTCCTGGTCGCGGTGCTGACGCTGTTCGTCGTCGCCGCACAGATCCGCCTCGCCGGGCGCTTCGATCCGAACCTGCTGCTCGCGCCGCCCGCCGTCGCCGCCATCGCCACGGCCGTGTTCCTGCAGACCGAGCGGCAGGCGGCCCGGCAGCGGGCACTGATCGACGACCTGATCCGCACCCGCCGCGAACTCGCGGCGTCCGAGCGGCGCGAGGGCACCCTCGCCGAGCGCCAGCGGCTGTCCATGGAGATCCACGACACCCTCGCCCAGGGCCTGTCCAGCCAGCGGATGCTGCTCCAGGCGGCCGAGCGGGTGTGGGAGTCCGACCCCGGCAAGGCCCGCACCCACGTCCGGGGCGCGGCCTCCGTCGCCGAGCACAACCTCGCCGAGGCCCGGCGCTTCGTGCACGACCTGGCCCCCGCCGACCTCGCCCGCGGCGGTGGCCTGGACACGGCACTGCGCGCCCTGGCCGCACGGGAGTCCGGCGACCACCTCACCGTCCGCGTCCAGGTCGACGACGGCGGGCGGGCACCGCTGCTGCCGGACCGCGTCCAGTCGGCGCTGCTGCGCATCGCCCAGGGGGCCCTGGCCAACGTCCGCGAACACGCGGGCGCGACCACCGCCGCGCTCAGCCTCACCCTCCTGGACGACCAGGTCGTCCTGGACGTCAGCGACGACGGACACGGCTTCGATCCGGCCGTCCTCGCCGACACCCCTGCCGGACTGCGCGGCCACGGCCTGCCCGCCATGCGCGCCCGGCTGCGACAGCTCGGCGGCACCCTGACCGTCGAGTCCGCCCCCGGCGAGGGCACCGTCCTGTCCGCCGCCGTCCCCCTGGAGAGTCCCCGATGACCGCTCCCGACCCCGTGCGCATCCTGGTCTGCGACGACCACATCGTCGTACGGGCCGGCCTGCTGGCCCTGCTCGACAGCGCCCCCGGCATCGAGGTGGTCGGCGAGGCGGGCACCGGCGAGGAGGCGCTGGCGCTCGCCGCGAAGCTCACGCCGGACGTGGTGCTGATGGACCTCCAGCTCGGCGAGGGCATCGACGGTGTGGAGACCACCCGCCGCCTCACGGCCGCCCCCGGCACGACCCCGCACGTCCTGGTCCTCACCACCTACGACACCGACGCCGACATCACCCGCGCCATCGAGGCGGGCGCGACCGGCTACCTCCTCAAGGCCGAGCGCCCTGAGGAGCTGTTCGCCGCGATCCACGCCGCCGCCCAGGGCCGTACGGCGCTGTCCGGGCCGGTCGCCAGCCGGGTCATGGCCAACATGCGCAGTCCGCGGCCCTCCCTCACCGACCGCGAGCGGGACATCCTGGCCCAGCTCGCCCGCGGCCTCGGCAACCGGGAGATCGCCCGGGCCCTGTTCATCAGCGAGGCCACGGTGAAGACCCATCTGCGCCGCATCTACGACAAGCTGGGCGTCGACACCCGCGCGGGCGCGGTCGCCGTGGCGAAGGAGCAGCGCCTGCTGCCGTGACGGCACCGGCCGGGGTGCCCGGCGGCTGCCGGTCCGCTCAGTCGTCGAACTCGTCGAACTCGTCGAGCAGGCGGGCCAGTTCCGGCGGCCACAGGGGCTCGGGTGCCTCGGCGAGTTCCTCGCGGCTCCACCACCGCCAGGTGAGGATGCCGTCCGCGGCATGCGCGGCGGCGAGCCGGGCACCGGTCGGCTCGCGGTGCGGACCGTGGGCGAGGTAGACGTGCTCGTGCTGGCGGACGGGGCCGACGCTCAGGTGCGTGAAGTCGTGTTCCCAGGTGCACAGCAGGGGCCCCGGCTCCAGGTCCGTCCAGCCGGTCTCCTCGCGCAGTTCGCGCAGGGCGCCCTCGCGGGGGCTCTCGTCCGCCTCCAGGCCGCCGCCGGGCGGCGCCCAGTGCACGCCGACCTCGGCGTTGTCGTACCGGAAGAGGAAGACCGCGCCCTCGGGGTCGCTTACGACGACGCGGGCGGCGCGGCGCGGGGTGCGCAGCGGCTTGCGCAGCACCGCGCAGGGGCGGCCGCGTCGCAGGTCGGGGCGGCGGTCGACGGTCTCGTAGCCGAGGGCCGTCCAGAAGGCGAGTCCACCGGTGTTGCCGTCGAGGACGGCGAGGCGCACGGCGGTGCGGCCCGCGGCGCGGAAGCGGTCCTCCACCAGGGACGCGAGCCGCCTGCCGTATCCCCGCCGGCGCAGGCCCCCGTCCACCATCAGCAGCCCGATCCACGGGTCCGGGTCGGCCGGGTCGGGGTGGTGGCCGAGGGTGACGGCGACCCCCACCAGCCGGCCCGCGTCCCTGGCGAGCAGCACCTCGGCGCCGGGTTCCGCCAACTCCTCGGCCAGCGCCGCCGCCACCTGCTCCGGACGGATGTCGTCCGGGTCGGGGAAGTCGCCGCCGAGGGCGTGGAAGGCGCGGTTCGAGGCGTGGAGGGCGGTGAGTTCGGTGAGCAGCGGGCCCGGGATGTCGCGGTCGGGGGTGACGCGGAGCGGGGTGAGGATCACGCGGGCACGGTACCGCGGGGGCGCACGGCCTTTCCGGCGTTCCCGCCGGGCGGATCGGACCCCCGGAGTAACGCAGGGCGGACCGGACCCCGGGCGTTACACGGGGCAGACCGGACCCTCGCGCCTTCCGGTCGTGAAGACGCCGGAGCCCCGGCCCCCACGGGCCGGGGCTCCGGCGCTGTGCCGGGGTGCCGTCCGTCAGACGTTCACGCCGAAGTCCTGGGCGATGCCGACCAGGCCCGAGGCGTAGCCCTGGCCGACGGCGCGGAACTTCCACTCCGCGCCGTTGCGGTACAGCTCGCCGAAGACCATGGCGGTCTCGGTCGCCGCGTCCTCCGACAGGTCGTAGCGGGCGATCTCGGCGCCGCCGGCCTGGTTGATGATGCGGATGTAGGCGTTGCGGACCTGGCCGAAGTTCTGCGAGCGGTTCTCGGCGTCGTAGATCGAGACCGGGAAGACGACCTTGTCGACGTCGGCCGGGAGGGCGGCGAGGTTGACGTTGATCGCCTCGTCGTCGCCGGCGCCCTCACCCGTGCGGTTGTCGCCCGTGTGGACGATCGTGTTGTCCGGGGTCTGCTTGTTGTTGAAGAAGACGAAGTGGGCGTCCGAGTAGACCTTGCCCTGCGGGTTGACCGCGATGGCGGACGCGTCGAGGTCGAAGTCGGTGCCGGTGGTGGTGCGGACGTCCCAGCCGAGGCCCACGGTGACGGCGGTCAGGCCCGGAGCCTCCTTGGTGAGCGAGACGTTGCCACCCTTGGACAGGCTTACAGCCATTGTTGGGAGTCCCTTCCCTCGTTTACGTACGGCAAGAAAGTTACAGCTACCCCCATGAACGACGAGAGGGGTACGCAAGGTTCCTGGTCTCTTTACTTTCTTTACCCGGGATATTCGGGTGACGCGGGCCGGGCGCGGGCGGGAACATGGACGGCATGTCCGGACCCCATGTCGTCAGAGGCTCCGTCTCCCTCCCGGAGGCCGAGCTCATGTGGCGTTTCTCGCGGTCGTCGGGGCCCGGCGGACAGCACGTCAACACCACGGACACGGCGGTGGAGCTCCGCTTCGACCTGGCGCGGACCGAGGCGCTGCCCGAGGTGTGGAAGCGGCGGGCGCTGGAGCGGCTGGCCGGCCGGCTGACCGACGGAGTGGTCACCGTGCGCGCCTCCGAGCACCGGTCCCAGTGGCGCAACCGCGAGGCCGCCGCCGTACGTCTCGCGGCCCTGCTCGCCGAGGCCACCGCGCCCCCGCCCAAGCCCCGCAGACCGACGCGCATCCCGCGCGGCATCAACGAACGCCGGCTGCGGGAGAAGAAGCAGCGCTCGGAGACCAAGCGCGGACGCTCCCCGAAGAACTGGTCCTGAGCAGCGGCGCCGCCGGCCCGCGGCCCGGCCCGTGACGCCCGCTGCCGGCCGCCGCCCGGGCCGCGGCTCAGCCCAGCTGCCGGTACCGCCCCCGGAAGTACGCCAGCGGCCTCCCGTCCGCGCTCGGCACCCGGGCGGCGAGCACCCGGCCGATCACCAGCGTGTGGTCGCCGGAGGGCACGCGCTGCTCGGTCCGGCACTCCAGGGTCGCGAGGGCCCCGCCCACCAGCGGCGCGCCGGTCGCCTCGCCCCGCGTGTAGGGGATGTCCTCGAAGAGCAGCCGGTCGCTGACGCGGCCCTTCATCGCGAAGCGGCCGGCGATGTGGCGCTGGCTCTCGGACAGGACGGAGACCGCCCACAGCGGCTGTTCGGTGAGCAGGTCGTCCATCCGGGAGCCCTCGCGCAGGCTGACCAGCACCAGCGGCGGGTCGAGGGACACCGACACGAACGCCGTGGCCGTCATCCCGACGTCCTCGCCGCGCGGGGCGTGCGGGTCGTCGGGGTCGAGCGGCGGCTCCTGCGCGGTCACCAGGACCACGCCCGAGGCCAGCCGGGACATGGCGGCGCGGAACTCGTCGTTGCTCACCCCCTCAGCATGCCCGGCGGCCGGTGACGGCAACGTCGGGGCGGGGACGGCGGCGAGGGTGGGGGAGGGTGTGTTCGGCACGTCGTCACGCTAATCGCCGCCCCGGGCGCCCCGCATCGGGCCCCGGTCCGAGGCGGGACCTAGGACCACCGGCGGAGTCGCGTGCACACCTAAGACATTTGCGTTCAGTAAACGCACGGGAAAATCGCAGAAACATCATTCAATTGTTCACGTTTTGCTGTGACTTGAGTCACAAGAGGCAGTAATTGTTGACCCTGTGTACCGAGTGGGCAGCGCGCTGTGATTCAGTGGCGGGGAAGCTGCCAGGACGATACGCCGAAGAGAACCCTTGATTCGCTGCGAGGTCTCGGGGGGAGGGCGAGCATGGAGACCGAGTCGGAGCCCTACGTCCGCCTTGCGTCCCTGCGGCAGCTCCACCAGGTCATGGCCGACATGAACACGGCCCGCAGCCTGGCGGACACCCTGCAGACCGTCGCCGACGGCGTCGTCCACGCCCTCGGGTACGAGCTGGCGTGCGTGAACCTGGTCCGCGCCGACGGCGACCTCGTCGTCGCAGCCTTCTCCGGCAACCAGGCAGCCGAGGCCCTGATCACCGGCCGGGTCGGCTCCCGCGAGTCCTGGGACCGCAGGCTGGGCATGGGCGAGCAGTGGGGCGACCTGGTCTTCATACCCCACACCGAGGGCTGGGTCCTCGACGACGACGACGTCCCGCAGTGGTACACCGACGGACCCGCACCCCGCTTCGAGGACGAGTGGCACCCCTCGGACCGGCTCTTCGCCCCCATGTACGCGCCCGGACCGCAGGGCGGCGGATCGAGCGGCGAGCTGATCGGCGTGCTCTCCGTGGACCGGCCGCGCAACGGCCGCCGGCCGGGCGCCTGGGGCCGCGAGGCTTTGCAGATGTACGCCTTCCAGGCCGCGATCGCGATCAGCAACGCCCGGCTGAGGTCCAACATGCAGCGCGCCCTGGTCCGCCTGGAGCGCGAGCAGCAGGCCCTCCGGGCCAGCGAGGAGAGCTTCCGGCAGGCGTTCGAGTACGCCCCCTCCGGCATGGCCATCGCCGAGATGGGCGGCGACCAGCACGGGCGGATCCTGCGCACCAACGACGCCCTGTGCCGGCTGCTCGGCCGGCCCGCCTCCGCGATGCGCCGCTACTCCTTCTCCGACCTCGTCCACCCCGAGGACATAGGCACGCTGCTGCGCACCTCGGCCGAGGGCGGGCGGGCGGAACTCAGACTCGGCCGCCGCGACGGCACGTACGTGTGGGTCTCCCTGCGCAACAGCGTCGTCGCCGACGCCGCCGACGGCCCCCGCTTCCTGCTGACCCACGTCGAGGACATCGAGGAGCGCAAGCGCCGCGAGCTCCAGCTCGCCCACCGCGCCTCCCACGACTCCCTCACCGGCCTGCCGAACTCCGCCGAGCTGCGTTCGCGCCTGTCCGCCCGGCTGTGCCGGCGTCCCCAGTCCGCGAGCGACGCCGTGCCGGACACCATGGACGCGGCCTTCGGGCACGCCCTGTTCGACTCCGGCGGCCACTCCTTCGACTTCGGCTCCACCACCGATCCCTACGGGGCCTACGACCACCACGTGCACGTCGTGGCCCCCGAGGGCGACCGGGACGACGGCACAAAGGGGCTGGCGGTCTTCTTCTGCGACCTGGACGGCTTCAAGTCGATCAACGACCGGTTCGGGCACAACGCGGGCGACGCCGTCCTCATCGAGGTCGCCCGGCGGCTCGGCGGCGGCGTGCGAGACGGCGACACCGTGGCCCGGCTCGGCGGCGACGAGTTCGTGATCCTCGCCGACGGGCTCGGCCGGGCCGACGCACAGGACCTCGCCGTACGGCTGCGCAACGAGATCATCCAGCCGATCCGGGCCGAGGGACGGGCCGTCCGCGTCGGCGCCAGCTTCGGCATCGGGTGGGCCCACTGCGGCATGACGGCGGACGAGGTCCTGAAGTCCGCTGACGAACGGATGTACGTCGAGAAACGATCTCGTCCCAAACAGCACCGCCGTGCGGGATGATCCCCAGGTCAGCGAGTTGATGCGGTCGGAGTCACCCGTTCGGGTCATCCGGAGCGGGTAGGCTCGCCCTCTCACCACTCGAACCGCAAACGCACCGCACCTGGTTAGGAGACCTAGGGATGACGCCCGGCAACAACGGCGCGAGCACGCCCGAGGACGACGACCCGTTCGGCTACCTGTACGCCGACGGGCAGGCCAACGGGGCCCAGCCGCCGTCCGGGGGCTACGGCTACCCGAACTCGGTCAACCGGGTGCGTCCCGTCGGCACACGGCAGTACGGCGCGCCGCAGGGCCAGGCCGGCCCGACCGCCGCGTACGGCCAGGCGGCCCCGCAGCAGCAGGGCGCCTACGGCCGTCCGAACGCGCACTACGCGGCGCCGGAGACGCTCCCGGGCGGCGGCGCCCCGGCCGCCCCGCAGCAGCCGTCGCGCGGCGGGGGCACGGGCGGCGGCCGAGGCCGGGGGCCCAACACCAAGGGCCTGCTGATCGGTGCCGTCGCCGTGGTCGCCGCCGTCGTGATCGGCATCGCCGTGGCCATGACGAGCAGCGGCTCGGACGACGACAACGGCGGCAACGAGGCCGGCGGCGACACCACGCCGACCCAGTCCCAGACCACCGACCCGAGCCCGTCGGCGAGCAGCAGCGCCGAGGACGAGGTGGAGCTGCCGACGATCGACGCGAAGGCGCTGCGGCTCTCGCCGGGCGTGACGACCGCGTCCGACGTCCAGGGCGCCGAGTCGGACGGCGGCGTCTACGTGGCCAACCTCAACCAGTCCGGCGCCTCCGTCACCTGGACGGTCGACGGCATCCCGAAGGACGGCGCCTACACCCTCTTCGCCCGCTACAGCGCGGCCGGCGAGGACCAGTCGATGACGCTGACGGTCAACGGCAAGGAGTTCGGCAACAAGCTGAACCTGGGCAACTTCGCCCGCGCCGAGGACGGCGACTTCGCCAAGGGCTGGACCGAGACCTACGCCTGGCCGACCCTCAACAAGGGCACCAACACGATCTCGCTGTCCTGCCAGGACGGAGACAAGTGCAACGTCCTGCTGGACCAGTTCTGGCTGAAGGAAGGCCAGGTCAAGCGCAGCTAGGCCGCGCTGGCCTCCGCCGTCACCGTCACCTGGCCCAGCAGCTCCTCGTACGCCGGGCGGTCGAACTCGCCGGCCGCCGGGGCCAGCACCGTCGCCGCCGACAGGGCGACCGCGCGGGCCAGCCGGTCCGGCCAGGCCAGGTGCTCGACCAGTCCCGCGAGCAGGCCCGCGACCGCCGAGTCGCCGGCGCCGGTCGGGTTGCCGCGGACCCGGGCGGGCGGCGCGGCCCGCCAGTGGCCCTCGGGCGTCACGGCGAGCAGCCCCTCGGTGCCGAGCGAGGCGACGACCGCGTGGGCGCCGCGGCGCCGGGCGTCCCGGGTGGCCCGCAGCGGCTCGTGCGAGCCGGTCAGCTCGGCCAGTTCGTCGGCGTTCGGCTTGATCATGTCCGGGCGGGCGGCGACGCCCCGGCGCAGCGGCTCCCCGCTGGTGTCCAGGAGGACGGGAACCCCGGCGGCACGCGCCGTCCGCACCAGCCCGGCGTACGCGCCCACCGGCACGCCCGGCGGCAGGCTGCCGCACAGGGCGACCGCGGAGACGTCGGGGAGCAGATCCGCGTAGACCTCCTGGAAGGCGTTCCACTCCGCGGGCGCGATGGCCGGGCCGGGCTCGTTGAGCTGGGTGGTGTCGCCGGTGAGCTCGTCCACGACGGCGATCGTGCGGCGGCTGGCGCCGGCGATCGGCACCAGCGCGTCCGTCACGGCCGGCTCGGCGGTGAGCCCGTCCCGCACGGCGTGTCCGGTGGCCCCGCCCGCGAAGCCCGTGACCGTCACCTCGTGCCCGAGGGCCGCGAGCACCCGGGCCACATTCAGCCCCTTGCCGCCGGGACGTTCCGTCACCTCGGTGACGCGGTGGGAGGTGTGCGGCCTCAGGCCACGCACGCGGTAGGTGATGTCGAGAGCGGTGTTCAGCGTGACCGTGAGGATCACCGTGCCGACCTCCCCCGATTGCCTGCGTCCGTCGTCGCCCCGGAGTTGTTCCGGGGGCACGATCATGCCAAACAGACGGCGGCCGGCCCAGCCCCGGACCGGCCACCGTCGGCCGACTCGCCGGACGGATCAGCCCAGTTGGGGATCGACCACCCATTCACCCCGGCGCATGACGCCCACCAGGTCGAAGCCGGAGTCCAGCACCACCAGGTCGGCGTCCTTGCCGGGCTCGAGCGAACCGATCCGGTCGGCCATGCCGAGCAGCCGGGCCGGGTTGGCGGAGATCGCCGCCACCACGTCCTCCACGGGCAGCCCGTCCACCGTCACCGCCCGCTTGAAGGCGCGATCCAGGGTGAGCGTGGAGCCGGCGATCGAGCCGCCCTCCACCAGCCGGGCGACGCCGTCGGCGACCTCGACTTCCATCGGGCCGAGCATGTAGCGGCCGTCCCCGAAGCCGGCCGCGTCCATCGCGTCGGTGATGAAGGCGACCCGGGCGGCGCCCGCGTGGTGGAAGGCCAGCTGGAGCGCGGCCGGGTGCAGATGGGTGCCGTCGTTGATCAGCTCGACGGTGACCCGCTCGTCCTCCAGCAGGGCGGTGATCGGGCCGGGGGCGCGGTGGCCGATCGGGGGCATGGCGTTGAACAGGTGCGTGGCGACGGTCGCGCCCGCGTCGACGGCCTGGAGCGTCTGCTCGTACGTCGCGTCCGTGTGCCCGACCGCCGCGATCACGCCGTGCTCGGCCAGCAGCCGTACGGAGTTCAGGCCGCCCGGCAGCTCGGTGGCCAGCGTCATCATCTTCGCGTGGCCGTGTGCCGCGTCGATCAGCTTGCGGACCTCGGCCGGGTCGGGGTCGCGCAGCAGCTGCTCGTCGTGCGCGCCCTTGCGGCACGGGGAGATGAACGGCCCCTCGAAGTGGATGCCGGCGATGTCGCCCTGCTGGGCCAGCTCGGCGAGCACCCCGGCGTGCCGGGCGAGGAAGTCCAGGTCGCCGGTGACCGCGGAGGCGACCAGCGTGGTGGTGCCGTGCAGGCGGTGGGTGCGGACGCCCTGGAGGATGTCCTCGGGGGTGCCGCCGGCGAAGGAGGCGCCGCCGCCTCCGTGGTTGTGGATGTCGACGAAGCCGGGGACCACCCAGTGGCCCGTGACGTCGACGACCTCCGCGTCCGGGGGTGCCGTGTCCGTGATCCGCGGGCCCTCGACGATCACGCGGCCGTCGTCCACGGTCCCGGTGGGCAGTACCACCCGGGCGCCGGCGAGAACCTTGCTTGGGGCCATCAGGTGGTTACCTCCGGGGGAGTCGTGGTGGTGGTGAGCAGGTCCCAGGCCATGAGCCCGGCACCGAGGCAGCCGGCCGTGTCCCCCAGGGCCGCGGGGACGAGTTCCGGCAGCTTCTGGAAGGTGACGCGTCGCCGGACGGCGTCCCGCAGCGGTGTGAACAAGGTTTCCCCGGCCTCGGCGAGACCGCCACCGATGATCAGGGTGCGCGGGTCCAGCAGGGTGAGCGCGGTGACCAGTCCGTCGGCGAGCGCGTCCACCGCGTCCTGCCACACGCGTGCGGCCCGGGCGTCGCCGGACTCGACCGCCTTGGCGCAGTCGGCGGCGTCCGCGTCCGGGTCCCCGCACGCCTCGGCCCATGCCTGGCTGACCGCCGAGGCGGAGGCGAACCGCTCCAGACAGCCGCGCTGTCCGCACGGGCAGGGGGCAGCGCCGGGGCGTACGACGATGTGGCCGATCTCGCCCGCGAAGCCGTGGGCGCCCGCCTCCACCCGGCCGTCGATGCCGATGGCGCCCGCGATGCCCGTGCCCAGCGGCACGAACAGGAACCGGTCGGCGCCCCGGCCGGCCCCGATCCGGCCCTCGGCGAGTCCGCCGCTGCGCACGTCGTGGCCGAGGGCGACCGGGATGCCGCCGAGCCGGTCGCTCAGCAGGGAGCGCAGCGGGACGTCGCGCCAGCCGAGGTTGGCGGCGTACACGGCGGTGCCGTGCTCCTCGTCGATGATGCCGGGGACGGCGACACCGGCCGCGGCCGCGGGTTCGCCGAACCGCTCGGCGCCCAGCTCGCGCAGCTCGGCGGCGAAGTCCAGGATGCCCGCGACGACGGCCTCGGGTCCGCGCTCGCGCCCGGTGGCCCGGCGGGCCTGGTGCAGCAGCTCGCCGCCCGGACCGGCCAGGGCGGCCTTCATCCCGGTGCCGCCCACATCGAGGGCGATGACATGTCTCACGGGGACAGTGTGGCCCGATGACCCGCGAGAGGTCTAGTCCACTCACGTGGTGTAGACCTTAATCCGGTAAACGAACAGCAGAATCGGCAGGGTGGGGCGACAAAGGTGCAGCGGCGTAGGAAAGGAACGGTCGCGGTGGTGTCCGCACTGGGCATGACGGCGGTCCTCGGCGGCTGCGGGCTCACCGGCGACTCCGGCGAGGTGACGCTCAGGCTGGTGGCCGCCGACTACGGCGACACAAAGGCCAACAGCTCCCGGAACTACTGGAACGAGCTGGCCAAGGCCTACGAGGCCAAGCACCCCGACGTGCACGTCGACGTCACCGTCTACTCGTGGAACGACGTCGACCGCAAGGTCCGGGAGATGGTCGACGCCGGCCAGGCCCCCGACATGGCGCAGATCGGCGCCTACTCCGACTACGCGGCCAAGGACCTGCTCTACCGGGCCGACGACGTGCTGTCCATCCCGGTCCAGGCGGACTTCGTCTCCCAGCTCGCCGCTGCGGGGCAGGTGAACGGGGTGCAGTACGGCATGCCGTTCGCGGCCTCCACACGCGTGCTCTTCTACAACAAGACCCTGTTCGAGAAGGCCGGCATCACCCCGCCCAAGACCTGGGACGAACTCGCCGAGGCGGCCGAGGCACTCAAGGCGGAGGGCGTGAAGTACCCCTACGCGCTGCCGCTGGGCCCCGAGGAGGCGCCGGCCGAGACCATGCAGTGGATGCTCAGCGGCGGGGGCAACTACACCGACGCCGTCGGCACCTACTCGATCGACTCGCCCCAGAACGTCGACACCTTCACCTGGCTCAAGGACGAACTGGTCGCCAAGGACCTCACCGGCCCGGTCGCCCCGGGCAAGCTCAACCGGGCCGACGCCTTCGCCGCCTTCGCGAACGGCGACGTCGGCATGCTCAACGGCCACCCCTCGCTGATGAAGATCGCGTCCAAGAAGAACGTCGAGTACGGCATGGTGCCGACCCCCGGCGTCGACGGCGAGAGCAAGAACACGCTCGGTGTCACCGACTGGATGACGGCCTTCAAGGAGAACGGCCACCAGGAGGAGATCGGCGACTTCCTCGACTTCGTCTACAACGACGAGAACGTGCTCGACTTCTCCCGCGAGTACGACCTGCTGCCGGTCACCAGCTCCGCGTCCGAGGTGATGAGCACGGCCCCGGAGGACAAGCACCTCAAGCCGTTCCTGAACGAGCTGCTGCTCTCCGAGCTGTACCCGGTCGGCAAGAGCTCCTGGGCCTCGGTCAGCATGGACGTCAAGAAGCGCATCGGCCAGGCCGTCGACCCCGGCGGCAGCCCGTCCGCGGTGCTCGGCCAGCTGCAGACGACGGCGGTCCGCGCGGAGAGCGGCGAGTAGCCGCTGTCCGTGCCCGGGGCTACGGTGCCGCACATGGAGTACGAGGCACAGCTCGGGCAGCGGGAGCGGGACATCCTCGCGCTGGAACGCCGCGGCTTCCCCGGCCCCGGCGCGAAGGAGCGGGCGATACGCGAGGAACTGGGCCTCGCCCCCGTCCGCTACTACCAACTGCTCAACGCCCTCCTGGACGACCCGCGGGCCCTGGCCTCGGACCCGGTGACGGTGAACAGACTGCGCCGGGTCCGCGAGGCCCGCCGGGCGGAACGCTGACCCGCGCCCGGGGCGCGGCGCGTCCTTGGCCGTTGCCGGGCGGGGAGGAGCCGGCCCGGCGGCACAGGGCGCCCCGGTCCGCCCTGCGCCGGGACGGACCTCGCCGTTCGCCGGAATGCGGGTCCCCGGGCGCAGGCAGTACGCGCGCGGGTGCGCGGCCTGCGGGGAGCGCTCGTGCCGGTCCCCGAGGACCGTCCGCCCATGGGGGCCGGCGCCCGGGCGGCGGCACCCGGCCGGACGGGTCACGCGTGCGCGCGGCCCCGCCGGGATAGGTTCGGCGTATGGGCAGCCACTCGGACTCCACCCACGCATCGCACGACCACCTGCCGACGCCGGACGGCCGGGCCGGACGCGACGGGCTCGACGCCCTCGTGTCCCGGCCGGCCCGCGCGGTGGTCGCACTCGACTTCGACGGCACGCTCGCCCCGATCGTGCCGGACCCCGACCAGGCCCGCGCCCACCCGGACGCGGTACCCGCCCTCACGGCCCTCGCCCCGAAGGTCGCCTCCGTCGCCGTGATCACCGGCCGTCCGGCCGAGGTCGCCGTCCGCCACGGCGGCTTCGCGGACGTACCCGGCCTGGAACACCTCGTCGTCCTCGGCCACTACGGCGCCGAGCGCTGGGACGCGGCCACCGGCACCGTCACCGCCCCCGACCCGCACCCCGGCGTCGCCGCCGTCCGCGCCGAACTGCCGGCCCTGCTGGAGCGGTCGGCGGCGGGACCGGGCACGTGGATCGAGGAGAAGGGCCGGTCGGTGGCCGTCCACACCCGCCGCGCCGACGACCCGCAGGCCGCGTTCGACGCCCTGCGCGCCCCCCTGTCCGACCTGGCCGGCCGCCACGGGCTGATCGTCGAGCCCGGCCGCATGGTGCTGGAACTGCGCCCGCCCGGCATGGACAAGGGCGCCGCCCTGCTGGCGTACGCCCGGGAGACCGGCGCCGGGTCCGTCCTCTACGCCGGCGACGACCTCGGCGACCTGCCCGCCTTCGCGGCGGTGGACGAACTCCGCTCGGCCGGCACCCCGGGCCTGCTCGTCTGCAGCGGCAGCGACGAGGTCACGGAACTGCGCGAACGAGCGGACGTGGTGGTGGACGGCCCGGCCGGAGTGGTGGCCCTGCTGCGGGCACTGGCGGCCCGGCTGGGGTGACCCGGCCGCGCCGGCGCCGTTGCGGGGCCTTCGTCCGTCAGCCCCGCAACGCCTCCAGCTGATCCAGGAACCACCGCTCCGGCGGCAGCGCCGTGGCCGCCGCGGCCAGCCGCTTCGAGCGCTCCGCCCGCTCCGCCGCCCCCACCGACAACGCCTCGTGCAGGGCGGCGGCCGTCCCCGCCACGTCGTAGGGATTGACGACGACCGCGTCCTCGCCGAGCTCCTCGTACGCCCCCGCCTCCCGCGACAGCACCAGCACGCACCCCTCGTCGGAGACGACCGGCACCTCCTTCGCCACGAGGTTCATGCCGTCCCGGATGGGGTTCACCAGCGCCACGTCGGCCAGCCGGTACGCCGCCAGCGACCGCGCGAAGTCGTCCTTGACGTGCAGGACGACCGGCGTCCACCCCGCCGTCCCGTACTCGGCGTTGATCTCCTGGGCCAGCCGCTGCACCTCGGCCGTGTAGTCCCGGTACACGGCGAGGTCCTGCCGCGAGGGATACGCGAAGGCGAGGTGCACGACGCGCTCACGCCACTCGGGCCGGTCGGCGAGCAGCTGCCGGTACGCCAGCAGCCCGCGCACGATGTTCTTGGACAGCTCCGTGCGGTCCACGCGCACGATCGCCTTGCGGCCCGCGCCGATCTCCGCCCGCAGCGCCGCCATCCGCTCGTCGACGTCGGCCTCGCGCGAGCGCCGCCGCAGGAACTCCGCGTCCGCACCGAGCCCGTGCACACCGATCCGGGTGCCGCCGAGCCCGCCCACGAGAGCGTCGCAGCACGAGGTGAACGCCTCCGCCCAGCGCCGGGTGAGGAACCCGAGCCGGTCGGCGCCGAGCATGCCGCGCAGGATCTGCCCGGCGATGTCGTCCGGCAGCATCCGGAAGTAGTCGACCGGCGCCCACGGCGTGTGCGAGAAGTGGCCGATGCGCAGATCGGGCCGCAGCTCCCGCAGCATCCCCGGCACCAGCGTCAGGTGGTAGTCCTGGACGATCGCGACCGCCCCCTCGGCGGCCTCGTCCGCCAGTGCCTCGGCGAAGGCCCGGTTGTACTCCTCGTACGACGCCCACTGCCGCCGGAACTCCGCGTCGAAGACCGGCTCCAGCGGGGTCTGGTACAGCATGTGGTGGACGAACCAGAGCACGGAGTTGGCGATGCCGTTGTACGCGTCGGCGTGCACGGCGGCCGGGATGTCCAGCATCCGCACGCCCTTCTCGCCCGTGCCGCGCCGCACGGCCTCGCGGTCGCCGTCGGACAGGGCCGAGCACACCCACAGCGCGCCCGCTTCCGGCCCGATGGCCGACAGTCCGGAGACCAGCCCGCCACCACCCCGTTTGGCGTGCAGTGCACCGTCGTGACCGACCTCGTACGAGACCGGGCCCCGGTTGGAGGCCACCAGTACCTGAGCCGCACCGAACGTTGAAGCCATGTGCCTCAACCTAGCCCGGCCCGGAAACGCTCAAACGTACGGTGCGCCAGGTGGCCGGGGGCCGGCCCCGCGCTCAGGCCACCCGCCGTGCCGCGTACTCCGCGATCTCCGTCATCGGCGGCCGTTCCTCGGTGTCCACGGAGTACGTCCGGGGTTCGAAGCCGTCCTCGCTGCGTTCGAACTGGGTGAGCGAGGGCCGGACCAGGTGGCCGCGGGCCAGCCGGAGCTGGGCGGTGCGGTAGATCGCGGCGGACATCCGGCCGAGCGCCTGTCCGTCCTGGTGGCGGTGCTTGCGGACCCCGACGTCGACCTGGGCGAGGGCGTCCAGGCCCACCAGGTGCAGGGCGTCGACCAGCATGCCCAGCTCCACGCCGTAGCCGACGGGGAAGGGAAGCTGCTCCAGCAGGGAGCGGCGGGCCGCGTACTCGCCGCCGAGGGGCTGGACGAAGCCGGCCAGCTGCGGCCAGTGCATGTTGAGCAGCGGGCGGGCCATCAGCTCCGTGACCCGGCCGCCCTGCCCGGCGGTCGTGCCGAGGGGGCGGTCGTACATGGCCTTCACGAGGTGGACGTCCGGCTCGGTCAGCAGCGGGCCGACGATGCCGGAGACGAAGTCGGAGGAGAACTCCCTGAGGTCCGCGTCGACGAAGCAGACGATGTCCCCGCCGGTGACCAGCAGCGACCGCCAGAGCACCTCGCCCTTGCCGGGCACGGCCGGCAGCCGGGGCAGGATCGCGTCGCGGTGCACCACCCGCGCCCCCGCGGCGGCGGCGACCTGCGAAGTGCGGTCGGTGGAGCCGGAGTCGACGACCACGATCTCGTCCACGAGCGGCACCCGCCGCACCAGGTCGCGGCGGATCACCGCGACGATGTCGCCGACGGTCTCCTCCTCGTTGAGCGCGGGCAGCACGACGCTGACCGTCTGACCGGTCGCGTTCTTCGCGGACAGGAGCCGGTGGAGCGGACGGTCGGCCACGGACCAGGAGCGTGTGCTCAGCCAGCGCTCGACTTCTTCCAGCACGGTCGGAGGCTCCTTTGTGATCCATCTCGCGGTACGGACGACTATCTCAACTGTCATCGCCTTCGGTTACAGTCTTGAACAACGCGGATGACCAACGCATGCCGGGGTCGTCGCGCGTACCAGCGAAAAACAACCGCATACCGCTCATCCAGAGGGGCAGAGGGACACGGCCCGATGAAGCCCCGGCAACCCTCCAGCCGGTTCTCGTAGATCGCGAGGCTCCCGGCTAGGGAAGGTGCCAAATCCGTCTCACGGCGAGATGCGTCGTGAGGAAGATGAGGAGAAAGGGCCTCGCCTCACATGGCTGTGCAGACCGTCGCAAGCAACGCCGACACCGCCGCCTCCCCCGTCGACCTGGGTCCCGCCGCCGCGCTCTCCTGCCGCGAATGCGGCCACCGCGTCCCCCTCGGCCCGGTCTTCGCCTGCGAGGAGTGTTTCGGCCCGCTGGAGATCGCCTACGACTTCTCGGCCTACGACACCGAAGAGCTGCGCCGGCGCATCGAGGCGGGTCCCGCGAACATCTGGCGCTACGCCCCCCTGCTGCCCGTCCCCGCGGACGTGGCGACCAAGCCGAACATCAACCCCGGCTGGACCAAGCTCGTCAAGGCCGACAACCTCGCCCGCGAACTCGGCGTCACCGGCGGGCTGTACGTGAAGGACGACTCCGGCAACCCGACGCACTCCTTCAAGGACCGCGTGGTCGCCCAGGCCCTGGAGGCCGCCCGCGCCTTCGGCTTCACCACCCTGTCCTGCTCCTCCACCGGCAACCTCGCCGGCGCCGTCGGCGCCGCCGCGGCCCGGGCCGGCTTCCGCTCCTGCGTGTTCATCCCGCACGACCTGGAGCAGGGCAAGGTCGTCATGGCCGCCGTCTACGGCGGCGAGCTGGTCGGCATCGAGGGCAACTACGACGACGTCAACCGCTTCTGCTCCGAACTGATCGGCGACCCGGCCGGCGAGGGCTGGGGCTTCGTCAACGTCAACCTGCGGCCGTACTACGCCGAGGGCTCCAAGACCCTCGCGTACGAGATCTGCGAGCAGCTCGGCTGGCGGCTGCCCGACCAGATCGTGGTCCCGATCGCCTCCGGCTCCCAGCTCACGAAGATCGACAAGGGTCTGCAGGAGCTGATCAAGCTGGGCCTGGTCGAGGACAGGCCGTACAAGATCTTCGGCGCCCAGGCCGAGGGCTGCTCGCCGGTGTCCACCGCCTTCAAGGCGGGCCACGACGTCGTCCGGCCGCAGAAGCCGGACACCATCGCCAAGTCGCTGGCCATCGGCAACCCGGCCGACGGCCCCTACGTCCTCGACATCGCGCGCCGCACCGGCGGCGCGGTGGAGGACGTGACCGACGAGCAGGTCGTGGACGCCATCAGGCTGCTCGCCCGCACCGAGGGCATCTTCGCGGAGACCGCGGGCGGCGTGACGGTCGGCGTCACGCGCAAGCTGATCGAGAACGGCGTGCTCGACCCGGCCCTGACCACCGTCGTGCTCAACACCGGCGACGGCCTGAAGACCCTCGACGCGGTGGCCGGCACCGGCCTGACCGCCACGATCCGTCCGAACCTCGACTCCTTCCGAGAGGCTGGCCTCGCATGAGCGTGACCGTCCGCATCCCCACCATCCTGCGCACCTACACCGGCGGACAGGCGGAGGTGAGCGCCGAGGGCGCGACCCTCTCCGAGGTCATCGCCGACCTGGAGAAGAACCACACCGGCATCGCCGCCCGGGTCCTGGACGACCAGGGCAAGCTCCGCCGCTTCGTCAACGTCTACGTCAACGACGACGACGTGCGCTTCGAGCAGGGACTGGAGACCGCGACGCCGGACGGCGCGGGCGTCTCCATCATCCCGGCGGTCGCCGGCGGCTGACGTCACGCGCGGTTCACCGGATTGCCCCCTCCGTAAGAGAAACGGAGGGGGCAATTCCGTGTGGTTGAGCGCGGTACAGTTGGGGAACGCGATGCCGACCACGAGGTCGGAAACTCCGAATTCCTGCCGCACGCCCGACAAGAAGTAGCCAAAGTGTGGGTGTATTCTGCGGCTTTTGTTCCTTTTGTGGGGCCCGGGTTGCCCCGAGTTCTGACGAATTCTCACCATATTCCGGACCGGGTGCGTCCAGAATTCTCGTCCGATTGACCTGTTGCAGACGGCAGTTGGACAGATACATTCAGCCGCGGTCGACGCGTTCCGGCGCACGCCCCCAACCGTTGGGGGGTGAGGTCTGACCCGGGTCCGCGAAGTGTGGATCTGTGCAAGGGCCAGTAATAGGGGAGTTAGGCATGGCTCAGGGCACCGTCAAGTGGTTCAACGCGGAGAAGGGGTACGGCTTCATCGCGGTCGACGGTGGTGCGGATGTTTTCGTCCACTACAGCGCGATCCAGATGGACGGCTACCGCACCCTTGAAGAAGGCCAGCGGGTCGAGTTCGAGATCTCGCAGGGCCAGAAGGGCCCGCAGGCCGACATGGTTCGCGTCAGCGCCTGAGGCGCGCGGCCGACCGCAAGCGAACGGTCTTCTCCGAAGGGCCCGCACCCCTGGGGTGCGGGCCCTTCGGCCTGCCCGGACCCCGGCGACACGCCGTGCGCGCCCTGCCCGATCCCGAGGAGCCGCTTGCACTCGGCATGGGCGAGTGCTAATCATTGGCGTTAGCACTCTGAAGGTGAGAGTGACAACGAAGGACCGGGTCGGTGAGGCCCGCGGGCCGGGTGGGGCAAGGAACCACGAGGCCGGCGAGCCGTCCGTCGCGGGCGCGGGCGCGGTCCGAAGGAATCACCCCCAGTCCTGGAGGGACCACTTCACATGGCCAAGATCATCGCGTTCGACGAGGAGGCGCGGCGCGGCCTCGAGCGCGGCATGAACCAGCTCGCGGACGCCGTGAAGGTGACGCTCGGCCCCAAGGGCCGCAACGTCGTCCTCGAGAAGAAGTGGGGCGCCCCCACGATCACCAACGATGGTGTCTCCATCGCCAAGGAGATCGAGCTCGAGGACCCGTACGAGAAGATCGGCGCCGAGCTGGTCAAGGAAGTCGCCAAGAAGACGGACGACGTCGCCGGTGACGGTACGACCACCGCGACCGTCCTCGCCCAGGCCCTGGTGCGCGAGGGTCTGCGCAACGTGGCCGCCGGCGCCAACCCGATGGCCCTCAAGCGCGGTATCGAGAAGGCCGTCGAGGCCGTCTCCGCCGCCCTGCTGGAGCAGGCCAAGGACGTGGAGACCAAGGAGCAGATCGCTTCCACGGCCTCCATCTCCGCCGCCGACACCCAGATCGGCGAGCTCATCGCCGAGGCCATGGACAAGGTCGGCAAGGAAGGCGTCATCACCGTCGAGGAGTCCCAGACCTTCGGTCTGGAGCTGGAGCTCACCGAGGGTATGCGCTTCGACAAGGGCTACATCTCGGCGTACTTCGCCACCGACATGGAGCGTATGGAGGCCGTCCTCGACGACCCGTACATCCTGATCGCCAACTCCAAGATCTCCAACGTCAAGGACCTGCTCCCGCTCCTGGAGAAGGTCATGCAGTCGGGCAAGCCGCTGCTGATCATCGCCGAGGACGTCGAGGGCGAGGCCCTGTCGACCCTGGTCGTCAACAAGATCCGCGGCACCTTCAAGTCCGTCGCCGTCAAGGCCCCGGGCTTCGGCGACCGCCGCAAGGCCATGCTCGGCGACATCGCCATCCTCACGGGCGGCGAGGTCATCTCCGAGGAGGTCGGCCTCAAGCTGGAGAACGCCACGCTCGACCTGCTGGGCAAGGCGCGCAAGGTCGTCATCACCAAGGACGAGACCACCATCGTCGACGGCGCCGGCTCCGCCGACCAGGTCGCGGGCCGTGTGAACCAGATCCGCGCCGAGATCGAGAACAGCGACTCGGACTACGACCGCGAGAAGCTCCAGGAGCGTCTGGCGAAGCTGGCCGGCGGCGTGGCCGTCATCAAGGCCGGTGCCGCCACCGAGGTCGAGCTCAAGGAGCGCAAGCACCGCATCGAGGACGCCGTCCGCAACGCGAAGGCGGCCGTCGAGGAGGGCATCGTCGCCGGTGGTGGCGTGGCCCTGCTCCAGGCCTCCCAGGTCTTCGAGAAGCTGGAGCTCGAGGGTGACGAGGCGACCGGCGCCAACGCCGTGAAGCTCGCCCTGGAGGCCCCGCTGAAGCAGATCGCCGTCAACGGTGGTCTCGAGGGCGGCGTCGTCGTGGAGAAGGTCCGCAACCTCCAGGTCGGCCACGGCCTGAACGCCGCGACCGGTGAGTACGTCGACATGATCGCCGAGGGCATCATCGACCCGGCGAAGGTGACCCGCTCTGCCCTGCAGAACGCCGCCTCCATCGCCGCGCTGTTCCTCACCACCGAGGCCGTCATCGCCGACAAGCCGGAGAAGGCCGCGGCCCCGGCCGGCGGCGGCATGCCGGGCGGTGACATGGACTTCTGATCGGCCCGAGGGTTGATCGAGCGTCCTTGACCGAGGGCGGCACCCCCTGGAGAAGGGGGTGCCGCCCTCGGGCGTTTCCGGTCCGCGCGCCCCGGGGCGGCGGTGCGTGTGACTCGGATCACGGAATTCCGGGGACGGACGGGCCCGTTGTGCTGGACGCATGCTCGATGCATGTGCACATACTGACTGGTATCCGTCTACGAGGAGCCCCCACGTGTCCGTCACCTCCCCCGACGCCGCCTCCCGCGCGGCCGAGATCCTCGCCCGCCCGGCCACCATCAACGGCCTGACCGTCCCGAACCGCATCGCGATGGCGCCGATGACCCGCATGTTCTCGCCGGGCGGTGTGCCGGGTGAGGACGTGGTGTCGTACTACGCCCGCCGTGCCGCCGCCGGTGTCGGGCTGATCGTCACCGAGGGCACCTACGTCGGACACGAATCGGCCGGGCAGAGCGACCGCGTGCCGCGGTTCCACGGCGAGGAGCAGCTGGCGGGCTGGGCCAGGGTCGCCGAGGCGGTGCACGCGGCCGGCGGCACGATCGTGCCGCAGCTGTGGCACATCGGGATGGTGCGCAAGCCGGGCGACCAGCCCTTCCCCGACGCCCCCGCCGTCGGCCCGTCGGGCCTGCGCATCGGCGAGGACGAGGTCACCGGCAAGGCGATGACGCAGGCGGACGTGGACGACGTCGTCGGCGCGTTCGCCGAGGCCGCCGCGGCCGCCGAGCGCATCGGCTTCGACGGCGTGGAGATCCACGGCGCCCACGGCTACCTCGTCGACCAGTTCCTGTGGGCCGGCACCAACCGCCGCACCGACGCCTACGGCGGCGACCCGGTGGCCCGGACGAAGTTCGCGGCGGAGATCGTGGCGGCCGTGCGCGAGACCGTCTCGCCCGGATTCCCGGTCATCTTCCGCTACTCGCAGTGGAAGCAGGACGCCTACGACGCCCGTCTCGCCGAGACCCCGGAGGAGCTGGAGGCGATCCTCGCCCCGCTCGCCTCGGCCGGCGTCGACGCCTTCCACGCCTCCACGCGCCGCTACTGGCGCCCGGAGTTCGACGGCTCCGACCTCAACCTCGCGGGCTGGACCAAGAAGCTCACCGGCAAGACCGCCATCACGGTCGGCTCGGTCGGCCTCGACGGCGAGTTCGGCAGGGCCTTCCAGGGCGAGGGCGCCGGGCTGGGCAGCCTCGACGACCTCCTGGAGCGCCTGGAGCGCGACGAGTTCGACCTCGTGGCCGTCGGCCGCGCGCTGCTCCAGGACCCGCGCTGGGCGGAGAAGGTCCTCTCCGGCCGCTTCGACGAGCTGGCGCCCTTCGACGCCGCGGCGCTGAAGACCCTGAGCTGAGCCGGGCGCCGGCCACGGCGTAGGGTCCGGAGATCACCAACTGGCGTACGTCCAGCGGCAACCAGTGAGGAGTGATCGATGACGAGCACCGAGGCCGTGGAGCCCATGGAGCCCGTGGAGGACGTCGTGCGCACCGCCGCCGGTGCGGTGCGCGGGCGGCGGGAGGCCGGCCTGACCGTCTTCCGCGGCATCCCGTTCGCCGAGCCTCCGGTGGGCGAGGCCCGGTTCGCCGCGCCTCGCCCGCCCCGCCCCTGGGACGGCATACGCGACGCGTACGCCTTCGGGCCGCCGCCCCCGCAGGACCTGGGCCTGGCCGGCCAGACCGGCGCACCGGCCGCACCGGAGGGCGACGAATGGCTGACGGTCAACGTCTGGACCCCGGAGCCCGACCCGGCCGCCCGCCGCCCGGTGATGGTGTGGATCTACGGCGGCGCCTACAAGCTCGGCCACGCCGGCAGCCCCGGCTACGACGCCCGCCGGATCGCCGCCGACGGCGACCTCGTGGTCGTCACCTTCAACTACCGCGTCGGCATGGAGGGTTTCGCCCGCATCGACGGGGCGCCCGCCAACCGGGGGCTGCTCGACCAGGTGGCCGCGCTGGAGTGGGTGCGGGACAACATCGCGGCGTTCGGCGGCGACCCGGGCCGGGTCACCGTGTTCGGCGAGTCGGCGGGCGCCGGTTCGATCGCGGCGCTGCTGGCCATGCCGAGCGCGGCCGGGCTGTTTTGGCGGGCGATCGCGCAGAGCGTGCCGGGCACGTTCTTCTCCGACGAACTGGCCCGGGACATCGCCACCGCCCTCGCCGCCGAGGCCGGCCTGCGCCCGACGGTCGCCGACCTGTCGGCCGTGGCCCCGGACCGGCTCGTGCCGACGGGACAGGCGCTGGCGGCGAAGATGCCCCGCTACGTGGACCGCTGGGGGCAGGCCGCGCCCACGGTCACCCCGTACTCGCCGGTCGTGGACGGCGAGGTCCTGCCGGTGATGCCCTGGCGGGCGCTGGCTGAGGGGGCGGCCCGGGACGTGGATCTGGTCGTCGGGCACAACCGGGACGAGTTCCGCCTCTTCACCGCCATGGCCGGTCGGACGGACGGGATCGGCGACGAGCGGGCCGCCGCGGCCCTGCGCCTGTTCGGCCCCGGCCCGGACGGCGAGAAGGCCTATCGCGCCGCCTTCCCCGACGCGTCCCTGGGCGAGCTGTACGAACGCGTCCAGACGGACTGGCTGTTCGCCATGCCCTCCCTCCACCTGGCCGAGGCGCACCTCGCCGGCGGCGGCCGGGCCCACGTCTACGAGCTGACCTGGCCGGCCCCGGGCAACGGCGGCGGCCTCGGCGCCTGCCACGCCCTGGACCTTCCCCTCCTCTTCGGCACCTTCCACGCCGACGTGGGCGCCCTCCTCTTCGCCGGCACGGAACCCTCCCCCGAGGCCCTGGCCCTGTCCGCCCGCTTCCGCGCGTCCTGGACGGCGTTCGCGAGGACGGGCGACCCCGGCTGGCCCGCGTACGACACGCGACGGCGGCTGGTGCAGGTCCTCGACGCGGAGCCGGTCGTCGTGCCGTACCCGGAGGAGACCTCACGCCGCCTGTGGGAGGGCCACGAGTTCGCACCGCTGCCCCTGCTCGGCGGCGGCGACCGATGAGTTCGCGCGGTGTCCGCAGTCAGAAGGTGTGAATGAGCCACGGAACACGAGGAGACCACCCATGCGCACCCTGATCAGCACCGCCTTCATCTCGCTCGACGGCGTCGTGGAGGCCCCGGGAGGCGAGCCCGGCTACCGGAACTCGGGGTGGGCGGTCAACGGCGTGGACTTCCTCCCGGAGGCGTACGAGATCAAGGGCCGGGAGCAGAAGGAGGCCACCGCGATGCTGATGGGCCGGGTCAGCTACGAGGCGTTCAGCCCGGTCTGGCCGGACATGGAGGACTTCGCCGACTACAAGGTGATGCCGAAGTACGTCGTCTCCACCACCCTCACCGAAGGCGACCTGGTGTCCGACTGGGGCGAGACCACCGTCCTGCGCTCCCTCGACGACGTCGCGGCCCTGAAGCGGACCGAGGGCGGCCCGATCATCGTCCACGGCAGCGCCACCCTCAACCGGAGCCTCGCCGACGCGGACCTCATCGACCGCTACCACCTGCTCGTCTTCCCGCTGCTGCTCGGCGCGGGCAAGCGGCTGTTCAGCGACGCGGACCGGGACACCCGGAAGCTGGAGCTCGTCGAGCACGAGGCGTACGCCAACGGCCTGCAGAAGAACGTCTTCGACGTCGTGCGCTGAGGACGACTGAGGACATTGAGGACGAGCCCCGGCCGCCGGCGCGGCCGGGCTCCTTCTCAGCCCATCGGCTCGATGTCCATCCGCACCGGCGTCCCCCACACCCGCAGCACCTCGTAGTCCGTGAACTCGTGCACGAGCCGGTACGCCATGGCCGGGCGCGGTCCGCGCCGCTGGGCCGCGAGGTACAGCTCGGCCTCGCGGCGGTCCCGGCGCGGGGTGCCGCACAACTGCCACGCCTGACCGTTCCACAGCTCCGGGAGCCAGCGCTGCTGGGGCTGCGGACGGTCGCCGCGGACCCCGTACCGGGACTGGACCGGCTCGGTCTGCGGGGCCGGGAGGGGGCCGCCGCCGTACTCCGCGCGGCGGGCGGCGCGCCGGCGGGTCTCGCACAGCAGGCACAGGTCCGGGGCGGCCTTGTCGACCGGTCCGTTCGGATGCTCGGGGCAGCGGGTGCTGGGGGCCGTCGTCGTGACGCTCTCCTCCAGCAGGTCCAGGGCGCGGCGCAGATCCGTCCTGACCTCGTGCAGCTTCGCGTCCGGGGTGTCGGCGGCCAGGGCCTCGCCGTGCTCACCGAGGAGACGCAGGGCGCGGCCCAGGGCGGTCAGCTGGGCGTGGTTCATGCTCCCCAGCGTCGCACACGGCACCGGCGGCCAGGTCCGCGTCCACCGCCGTCCGCCCGCCCAGGCCGAACAGGTACGTCGCCGCGAAGCCGACCGCGTACCCCGTCAGCAGCCCGCCGCCGTACACCGCCGCCGTCACCGCCCAGCCCCCGCTCCCCGCCAGCAGCGGGAACAGGGCCCATCCCGACGGACCGATCGCCGTCGTCCCCACGTCGGTGCCCAGCATCGCGAACAGGCCGACGAAGGCGCCGCCCGCCGCGCCGCCGGCGCAGGCGGTGAGGAAGGGGCGGCCCAGGGGCAGGGAGACGCCGTAGATCAGGGGCTCGCCGATGCCGAGGAGACCCGCCGGGAGCGCCGACCTGATCGTCGTGCGGAGGGACGTGTCGTGGCGCAGGCGGACGTACACCGCGGCCGCGGCGCCGACCTGGCCCGCGCCGGCCATGGCGAGGACGGGCAGCAGGACGGTGTGGCCCTGCTGTTCGATCAGGGTGGTGTGGATGGGGATCAGCGCCTGGTGCAGGCCCAGCATCACCAGGGGGAGGAACAGCCCGCCGAGGACCAGTCCGGCCAGGGCGCCGGTCGTCGACAGCAGCCAGTTCGCCGCGGTGCCGACGGCGGTGGCGACCTCGCCGGCCGCGTACATGAGGACGTACAGCGTGACCAGTCCCGACACCAGCACCGTCAGGGTCGGGGTGAGCAGGACGTCGGCGGTGCCGGAGAGGCGGGCGCGGCACCACTTCTCGACCCGGCAGGCGAGCAGGGCCGCGGCCAGCGCGCCGAGCACCCCGCCCTGGCCGGGGGCGAGCGTGACCCCGAACGCCGTCACCTTCGCCACCCCCGGGTAGACCACGACGGCCGCGACCGCGCCGCCCAGCACCGGCGTCCCGCCGAACTCCTTCGCCGTGTGGTGGCCGACGAACACCGCGATCAGCGCCATGAAGGCGGAGGAGAGCGCGGCGAGGGCGGGGGTGAGGCCGGGGAGCCACCCCAGATTGGTGAGCAGGCCGCCGACGCCCGCCAGGACGCCGCAGCCGATCAGGGCGGGGATGAGGGGCACGAAGACGGCCGCGAGACGCCGCAGGGCCGTCTTCAGCGGCGTCGCGTTGCGCCGCCTCTGCCGCTCCTTGAGCGCGGCGCCCCGGCGGGCCAGGGCGTCCGCCGTACCGCCGGCCCCGAGCAGCGCCTCGAACGCCTCGGTCACCCGCCCGACCACCCCCGGGCCCAGGACGATCTGGTACGACTCCCCGTCCTCGACCACGCCGAGCACACCGGGCAGGGCGCGCAGCGAGGCGTCGTCCACCCGGGACCGGTCGGCCAGCCCCAGGCGCAGGCGGGTCATGCAGTGGGCGACGGAGGTGACGTTCGCGGGGCCGCCGACCAGGGGGAGGATCGCCGCGGCCGTGGAGTGGGGGTCGTCGTTGCGCACGCTCCGAGCGTGCGCATCAGCCCTTCGCCGCCGCCAGCGCGGCGCGCAGATGGCCGTCGGAGTCCTCCAGAAGGCGGGCGGCCGTCGGGCCGTCCACATCGGCCAGGAGGGTCAGGATGGCGTGCTTGACCTCGCCGTCGGTGGCGGCGAGCGCGGCCTCGATCTCGTCGTCCGGGGCGCCCGTGGCGAGGGCGACGATCCGCCGGGAACGGGCGCGCAGCTTGGCGTTGGAGGCACGGACGTCGACCATCAGGTTCCCGTACGTCTTGCCGAGCCGGATCATCGTGATCGTCGACAGCATGTTGAGGACCAGCTTCTGTGCCGTGCCGGCCTTCAGCCGGGTCGAGCCGGTGATCAGCTCGGGGCCGGTGACGATCTCGATGCCGTGCTCGGCGGCGGCGGCCAGGGCGCTGCCGGTGTTGCAGGCCAGGCCGATGGTGAGGGCGCCGAGCGCGCGGGCGTGCTCGACGGCGCCGATCGCGTACGGGGTGCGGCCGGAGGCGGAGACGCCGACCACCGTGTCGTCGGCGGTCAGGGCGAGGGCGTCGAGGTCGGCCCGGGCCAGCTCCGCCGAGTCCTCGGCGCCCTCCACGGAGGTGACCATGGCCTCCGGGCCGCCCGCGATCAGGCCGACGACCTGTCCCGGCGCGGTGTTGAAGGTCGGCGGGCACTCGGAGGCGTCCAGCACGCCGAGCCGGCCCGCCGTGCCGGCGCCCGCGTAGACCAGCCGGCCGCCGCGGGCCATGCGGGCGGCCACGGCGTCGACGGCGGCGGCGATCTCGGTCAGCCGCTCGGCGACCGCGGCGGGCACGGCGGTGTCCTCGCCGTTCATCAGCCGGGCGATCTCCGCGGTGGGCAGCCGGTCGATCTCGGACAGCTCGGGGCGGAAAGCCTCGGTGGTCAGGTGCTCCAACTGGGCGCGGAGGTCGTGGTGGTGGGAGGTGGAGGTCATGGCGGGCGGCTCTCTTCGGTGGCTTTCCGGTGCGGTACGGGTGCGGTGCGTCTGCTCGGTGAACTCGGTGAAGAGGAGGGCGGGGGCTAGCGGTGCGTTCCGCCGCGCGGGCTGTGCCGGTGGGCCAGCGCCTCGTAGGAGGCCGCCAGCGCCGGCGCCGCCGTCTCGTAGGTGCGCTGCGCCACCCCCACGAACAGGCAGTCCACGACGAGGAGCTGACTGGTCCGGGAGGACATCGCGGCCGGGCGCAGCTCGCTCTCCCGGGAGGTGGAGGTGGTCAGGACGTGGTCGGCGTACTGGGTGACGGGGCTGTCGGGGCGGCCGGTGACGGCGATGGTGGTCGCGCCGTGCTCGAAGGCGACGCGCAGCGGCTCGATGACGTCCCCCGTCGAGCCGGAGTGCGTGATGGCGACGGCGACGTCACCGGCGCGCAGCTGCACCGCGTTGGTCACGGCGAGGTGCGGATCGCCGGGCGCGTGGGCTATCAGCCCTATGCGCAGGAGCTTCTGGGTGAGGTCCTGGGCGACCAGGCCGGAGGCGCCGATGCCGTACACGTCGGTGCGGCGGGCGGCGGCGATCGCGGTGACGGCCGCGCCGAGCTGGGCGGTGTCCAGGCCGGCGGCGGTGTCGGCGAGGGTCTGCTGCTCGTCGTAGGCGAGTTTGGCGACGACGTCGGCGATCGGGTCGTCGATCGCGATGTCGGTCGTGAGGGCGGGCGCGCGGCCGGACTGCTGCTGGGCGGCGAGCCCGGCCAGCGCGAGGCGCAGATCGCGGTAGCCGGGGTAGCCGAGCAGGCGGGCGGTGCGGACGACGGTCGCCTCGCTGGTGCCGGTGAGCTCGGCGAGGCCGGTGACCGTGAGGGCCGCGCAGCCGGCCGGGTCGCTCGCGACGGCCTCGGCGACCCGCTGCATGGAACGGGTCATCGACGGCGCCAGCGTGCGCACCTTGGCCGCGAGGGCGCCGGGTGCGGGAGGAGTGGCGAAAGTTTCCTTCACTTCATCGGTCACTCATGAAAGATATTTTCGGTTCGGCGTGTGGGTCAAGAGTGCGCACAATGGGTGCATGGACCCCATCAGCCCCCTGGAGCAGGCGCTGCACGCCGCGCGCGCCCTCGTGCTCGCCGACCTGATGGCGGGCGAGGTCGCGGAGGCGGACGTCGTGTCGCTCGTCGAGGAGTCGGTCGTCCAGCGGCGGTGGTGGGTCGAGCAGTGGCCGCAGGGTGCGGAGTTCGTGGCCGGGCTCGTCGCGCAGGACGTGCAGGACGCCCTGCTGGAGCGGTACGGCCGCTGGCCCCTGTGCCCGGTGTGCGGCTCCGGCGATCCGCACGCGCTGGACGTCGAGCCCGAACTCGGGCCCGACCCGCACTGGGTGTGCCCCAAGGCGGGCGTGAAGGTCGCGGCGGTCGGCTCGCTGGGCGCGGCCGCCGGCGGCATGCCGTCCTCGTGAGCGCCGCCCGGTGAGCGTCTACATCGACCCGCCGACCTGGCCGGGCCACGGCCGCATGTGGTCACACCTGGTCAGCGACGTCTCCTACGACGAACTGCACACGTTCGCCGCGGCCCTGGGCGTGCCGCGGCGCGCCTTCGAGCGCGACCACTACGACATCCCCGCGCACCGGTACGCGGACGCGGTGTCCGCCGGCGCCCTGGAGGTGAGCAGCCGCGAGGTGGTGCGGCTGCTGCACGGTGCCGGGCTGCGGCGGCGCAAGCGCGTCGCTCAGCCCCGCAGTTCGTAGGCGACCTGCTCGTCGTCCGCCAGGACCCGGCGGAAACCGGCGCGCTCGATGACGCGCTGGGAGGCGGTGTTGGCGGGCTCGGTCGTCGCGAACACGCTCGTCACCTCCTCCCGGGCCAGCGCCCACCCGGACAGTGCGCTCAGGGCCTCGGTGGCGTAGCCGTTGCCGCGGGCCGCCTCGGCGAGGTCGTAGCCGATCTCCACCCGCCCGTCCTCGTCCGGCGCCCCGTGGAAGCCGATGCCGCCGACCGCGCGGCCGTCCTCTTGGCGCACGAGCGCGAACACGCCCCACTCCGGCCGGTGGACGCCGGCCTCGTACGCCTTCAGCAGCATCCCGGCGGCCTCCCGGGTGCCGTCGTACGGGCCGCCGTCGACCCAGGCGAACCCGCCGTCGCCGCCCGTGGCCAGGTCGGCCGCACCGGCGGGCGTGATGCCGTCGAGGGTGAGCCGCCCGGCCGGGATCACGAGGTTGTTGCTCCAGCGCCACTCGGTGACCGGGGCCCGGCCCGGCAGTTCGCCGCGGCCGGTGGCCCACAGCAGGGTGCGCCAGTGGTCGGGTCCGGGCTGGACGTGCGGGAAGATCCGGGTCAGGACGTAGGCGCACACCTCGGCGGGCGGCTCGAACGCCACCCCGAGGCCGGCGGCCATGTCGTGCGTGTGCAGCAGCGCCTCGGCGATGCCCATCGCGGCGAAGCCCTCGCGGTTCGCGCTGCGGAACGGGTACGGGTGGAAGGCGCGCACCTCGCGCGGGGTGGTCCGCACGGTGGCGGCGAGCAGGGCGCCCATCGTCTCGACGACCCGCAGGACGCCCTCGTTGTCGGTGCCGTCCTCCAGGGCGAGTTCGAAGGGCACGTAGCCGTCGGCCGCCCGTCCGGCGAGCTGGCCCGCGTAGCCGACGAGGCACTCGGCGACGTGCAGTGCCGTGTCCCGGCAGCTCCAGTCCAGCCCGGCCGCCGTCACCCGCTCCCAGTCCTGGTCCGTCGCCGCCCGCAGCGCCGCCACGGCGCTCGCGACGGCCTCTTCCACACGTTCCCCGCCCATGTTCCGCATGCCGGGCAGGCTACGGGGCCGGGCTGTCCTTGAGCGAGAGCATTTCCAGCTCGGCGGTGACGTTGTAGCGGGCCGTGGCCTCCCAGTGCTCCCGCCCGTACGGGGTGCGGAACAGGCTGGGCAGGCCGAGGAGTTGGCGCAGTACGGCGGCGCGTCCCTCGCGGAAGGCGTCGTTCGGCACGAAGTGGTACTCCTCGCGCACGGCCGCGGTGTAGGCGGCGTACGCCGACGGCGGCGAGGCGAGGACCGCGAGGTCGGCGTCGCACAGCACCTGCCCGTTCCGGTCGCCGTCGGCCGGATCGTGGCCGGCGGTGAGCCGGACCAGCCGCGCCACCTCGGCGGTCCTCGCCCCCGAGACCCCGGCCTCGGGCAGGGCGCGCTCGGCGAGGCGGGCCGAGCGCTCCTCGTTCTCGGACCGGTCGGGCTGGTAGACGGCGTCGTGGAACCAGGCGGCCAGCCGGACGGCGTCCGGGTCGTCGGCGTACTCCGCCAGCGCGTCGACGCGGTCCAGGACCGCGGTCAGGTGCGCGAGCGTGTGGTAGTGGCGCTGGGGCTCCTGCCAGCGGGCGAGCAGGTTGCCGGCGTACGGCGCCGGGTCGGGGCCGGAGGCGGAGCCCCTGGCTCCGTCCAGCGCGCGGGCGAAGCGGGAGCGCAGGGCATCGAGATCGGCCATGCCTTCATTCTCCCGTGGCGGGGCGTCCGGCCCCTAGCGTGGAGCCCATGACGACTCCTGCCGACGTGCACGACGTACACGACCCCGAGCTGCCCGGGCGGCTGCTGACCATCGAGCGGGACGCGCTGGTGCCGCTGCTGCGCTCCAGGAAGGACGGGGATTTCGCGCTGCCGGTGGCCGCGTGTCCGGGCTGGACCGTGCGGGACGTGCTGGCGCACTGCTCCTCCGCGCTGACCAGGGTGGTGGAGAACCGCTTCGAGAAGGGCGTCTTCTCGCCCGAGTCCAACGACCGGGACATCGCCGAGCGCGCCGGCTGGTCCAACGCCCGGGTGGTCGACGAGCTGGAGCGCGGGATGACCGAGGCGGGGCCGGTGATCGCCCGCGCGGGCGGTGCGCTGGACGCGATCGCGCTGGGCGAGTGGGTGCACGCCGGTGACGTGCGCGTGGCCCTCGGCGAGCCGGGGGCGTACGCCGGGCCGAGCCTGCCGGAGGCGCTCGCGCTGCTGGTCTCGGTCACCCGGGCCGGCGGTCACGTCCCGCTGCACGCCGACCTCGACGACGTGGACGAGCCGCTGAAGCTGGGGGAGGCGAGCGGCGAGCGTCCGCCCGGGCGCTTCATCGGCGACGCGGCGACGCTGGTGCGGCTGTACGCGGGCCGGCCGGTGGACGCCGGTGCCGGGTACGAGCTGGCGGGGGTGGAGCCGGCGGAGCTGAACATCTTCGGTGGCTGACCGGCGGATGGACGCGGCCCGCCGGCGGTGGACGCGGCCGGCCGGCGGCCGGATCAGGACTGATCGGCGGGTGAGGGGAACTGGGTGCGGGTGGTCGGGCGTAGTCTTGGATTGGACTAGACCTGTAGCAGCCCGAGAAGCCTGACGAATGGGGCCCCATGAGCAAGCGTGCAGTCCTGGAGGTGATCGCCCTCGACGTCGAGGACGCGGTCGCCGCCCAGGCCGGAGGCGCCGACCGCCTCGAACTGGTCACCGACATGGCGGCCGACGGGCTCACCCCGTCGGCCTCGACCGTCGCCGCGATCCGCGCCGCCGTCGACATCGACGTACGGGTGATGCTGCGGCTCGCGGACGGGTTCGCCGCCGGGGACGTCGAGCGGCTGGTCCGGGTCGCGCAGGAGATGCGGGGGATCGGCGCCGAGGAGTTCGTGCTCGGGTTCCTGGGCGCGGACGGTGACGTGGACCTGGGCGCGGTGGAGCGGGTCGCCGGGGCGCTGGAGGGCTGCCGGTGGACGTTCCACCGGGCCATCGACCGGGCCGCCGACCGGGACGCCCTGCGCAAGCAGCTCGCGGACTTCTCGGGGCTGGACACGTATCTGACGGCCGGGGCGGCCGGCGGGGTGGACGAGGGGCTTCCGGTGCTGCTCGCCGAGGCGCGGCGGCGGGGGGAGCCGGGGTATCAGCAGCAGTTGCTGGTGGGGGGCGGGCTGCGGCTCGACCACGTGCCGACGCTGCTGGACGCCGGGATCGACGCGTTCCACATCGGGGGCGCGGCGCGGCCCGGCGGGTGGGACGGGCCGGTGTCGGCGGAGGCGGTCGCGGAGTGGCGGCGGGTGCTGGGGGACTGAGCGTCGGCCGCCGCGGGCCGGGGGTGCCGGTGCCGTCGCCTGCCGCCGGCCGGGGGTGGGGACGCGGCCCGGCGTTGCGGGGTGCCGCCGCGCCCACCCGTGCCGCCCTTGGCGGCACGATTGCCCGCGGCTACGGCGGCTGTGCGGCTGCGCCGGCGCGACGGCCCGTGGCCAGCGTTGCAGGGTGCCGCCGCGCCCGCCCACCCCTGGCGGCACGATGGCCCGCGGCTACGCGGCTACGCGGCTACGCGGCTACGCGGCTACGGCGTGAGCTGGTGCCGCCGCCCACCCGTGCCGGCCCTGGCGGCACGATTGCCCGCGGCTACGGCTGTGTGAGCTCGGGTGGGAGGTCTGTGGTGTGGGTGACGATGAGGCCCGAGACCGCTCGGGTCAGGCATACGTACAGGCGGCGTAGGCCCGTGCGTTCGTCCGGTTCGCCGTCGACCACGGCCTGCGGCTCGTCCAGGACCACGTAGTCGTACTCCAGGCCCTTGGCCAGCGACGCCGGGACCAGGGTCAGCCGGGTGTCCTGCGTCGTCTCCTCGCCCGGGCCGAGGTGGCGGATCCCCGCCTCCGTGAGGGACCGGGCCAGCTCCGGGACACGGGCGTCGGCGGCGATCAGGCCGACCGAGCCCTCCCGGTCCAGCAGCTCACGGCACGCCTCCACCACGTCCCCGTCCCCGGTGGCCGTTCGGATCTCGAAGAACCCCGGGTTCTCGCGGATCGACGCCACCGGCGTCAGACCCGGCGCGATGTGCGGCAGCAGCCGGGAGGCGTAGGTGATGACGTCCGTCGGCACGCGGAAACCGGCGGTCAGCTCCTCGATCACGGCATCGGCCTTGCCCAGGTGGGCCAGGGCCTCCTGCCAGCTCCGGGTCGCCCAGGGCGTGGTGCCCTGCGCCAGGTCGCCGAGGACGGTCGCCGAGCCGGTGGTGCAGCGCCGGCCCACCGCCCGGTACTGCATGGGGGAGAGGTCCTGCGCCTCGTCGAGGACCACGTGCCCGAGGGAGTGGGTGCGCTCGATCAGGTCGGTGGCCTCGTCGATCAGCACGGCGTCCGCGGGCGACCACTTCGCCGACTTCACCGACCGGGCGGGCTTCACCCACAGGACCGCCTTCTGCTCCTCCTCGGTGAGGACCCCCTCGGCGTGCTCGGCGAGGAAGTCCGCGTCCGAGAGCAGACGGAGTACGAGCTTCGCCGGGTCGACGGCCGGCCAGATGGCCTTCACGGCCGCCTTCACCGCCGCGTTGCGGGCCACCGCGTTCTGCACCCGGTCGTCCGGCGCCTCGCCCGCCCGCTCCATCTGCACCAGCACGGCGTGCGCGATGCGCTGCGGCAGGGCCTCGCGGGCGGCGCCGTAGCGGATGTCCCGGTCCAGCAGTTCGCGGACGATCTCCTCCAGCTCGTACGCCGCGACGCGCCAGCGGCGTGAGCCGCGTACGACGACGACCGGCTCGGCCGGCATCGTCACGTGCGAGTAGAGGGCCCTGCGCAGCACCTCCGCCATCCGGGCGTCGCCCTTGACCACCGCGGCCTGGGCGTCGTCCGTGCCGCGCACCTCCACGTGCCCGACCAGGTCGTCGACGGTGGCCTGACGGACCGTCAACTCGCCCAGCGCGGGCAGCACCTGCTCGATGTAGTGCAGGAAGGACCTGTTCGGGCCGATCACCAGCGTGCCGGTACGGGCCAGCCGCTCGCGGTGGGCGTAGAGGAGGTAGGCGACCCGGTGCAGGCCGACGGCGGTCTTCCCGGTGCCGGGGCCGCCCTGCACGCAGACGCTGCCGCCGAGCCCGGCGCGCACGATCTCGTCCTGCTCGGGCTGGATGGTCGCCACGATGTCCCGCATCGGACCGACGCGGGGCCGCTCGATCTCCTGCTGGAGCAGCTTGCTGGTCGCCGCCGCCTCGGCCGGGTCCGACAGGTGCTCGTCCTCGTACGCCGTCAGCTCGCCGCCGGTGTACCCGAAGCGGCGGCGCAGCGCGATGTCCATCGGGTCCTTCTTGGACGCCCGGTAGAACGGCTGCGAGACCGGCGCCCGCCAGTCGATGACCATCGGGTCGCCGTCCGCGTCGTGCACATGCCGGCGCCCGATGTAGAAGCGTTCCCCTTCCGCGCCCTCCGCCTGCTCGGCCCCCGGTGAGTGCAGGTAGTCGAGCCGGCCGAAGAACAGCGGGGTGTCGCTGAGGTCGGCCAGGGCCTTGATCCGTTCCTCGATCTGGCTCTCCAGCACGGCGGCGTTGACCCAGTTCGCGGTGACGTCGGAGATGTCGAGGGACTCGACGTCCTCCCGCATGGCGCGCAGCGCGGAACGGGACGCGGTCAGGTGGGAGCGCTCTCGGGAGAGCGGGTCGTCGTGAGCGGGCGTGGACAAGGGGGTGCCTCCGGATGACCTGCTGCGTGGACGGCGCGGGCTGCGCGCGGTGCCGACCGGTTTCCGTCCGGGCGGCGGCACTCCGAAGGGGAGGCGGGCAAGAGCGGCGATTGTAGGGCAGCGGAGACGGTGGCCGCCAACCCTTTTTCCCGTCCCCTTCCGTCCCCTAGGGGACGCGGCCCACCGCTCTGAGGGGAGCGGTCCCCCCGGAGGCGTACGGAACGCGGGGCGGGACCGGGCCCGCAGGCCGATGACGGCCGTATGCCCGGAATCGCACTATGGAGACATGAGTGCAGCAACCATCTCCCCCGCCCCGGCACCGGGCCGCCCCTCCGGCGCCACGCCCGTGGCCGGCAGCCACCGGCACCGGCTCGGTGACGCCCTGCGTGCCGTCCGGGTGTTCGCGGGCGCCGCCTTCGACGTGGTCATCCTCGGCGAGTACGGCGAGGAGGCCGGCGTCCGCCGCCGGTGACACACCGGCCGGGCTCAGCCCTCCTCGGGCAGCAGGATGTCCGCGTCGTCGAAGATCCGCAGCATCACCAGCAGCAACCGCCCCCGGGAGACCATGTACTCGGCGACGATCTGAGAGGTGAGCCTGATCTCGCGGTCCTGCTCGCCGGGGCCTATCGGCCGCGACAGCTCGGTGTAGGGGTCGCGGGCCAGTATCCCGACGGCCTTGTCGAAGGAGGCCCTGCGCGCGGGGTCCAGGCGGTCGCGGTCCCGGGCCGCGGGCTCCGTGTACAGCACCTCGTAGACGTCCTCGTGAGGCATGGCGCCTCCCTTCCCGCGACGTGCCCGCCGCGCCTCAGCGTAACGGCCCCGGGAGTGGCTTTTGGGGCCGTCGGCTCAGCTCTCCGCGAGCAGCTCGTCCGCGTCCACGATCCGGTACGCGTACCCCTGTTCCGCCAGGAAGCGCTGGCGGTGGGCGGCGAAGTCCTGGTCGATCGTGTCACGGGCGACGACCGAGTAGAAGTGCGCCTGGTGGCCGTCGGCCTTGGGGCGCAGCACCCGGCCGAGGCGCTGGGCCTCCTCCTGGCGCGAGCCGAAGGTGCCCGACACCTGGATGGCGACCGTCGCCTCCGGCAGGTCGATGGAGAAGTTCGCGACCTTCGACACGACGAGCACGCTGATCTCGCCCTGCCGGAAGGACTCGAAGAGCTTCTCCCGCTGCGCGTTGGACGTCTCCCCCTTGATCACGGGCGCGCCCAGGTGCTCGCCCAGCTCGTCGAGCTGGTCGATGTACTGGCCGATGACGAGGACCTGCTGCCCGGCGAAGCGCCGCACGATCGCCTCCGTCACCTTCCGCTTGGTGTCGGTCGTCGCGCAGAACCGGTACTTCTCCTCCGTCTCGGCGGTGGCGTACGCGAGCCGCTCGGAGTCGGTGAGATTGACCCGGACCTCCACGCAGTCGGCGGGCGCGATGTAGCCCTGCGCCTCGATCTCCTTCCACGGCGCGTCGAACCGCTTCGGGCCGATCAGGGAGAACACGTCCGACTCCCGGCCGTCCTCGCGGACCAGCGTGGCCGTGAGCCCCAGCCGCCGCCGCGCCTGGAGGTCGGCGGTGAACTTGAACACCGGCGCCGGCAGCAGGTGCACCTCGTCGTAGACGATCAGGCCCCAGTCCCTGGAGTCGAACAGCTCCAGGTGCGGGTAGACGCCCTTCCGCTTCGTCGTCAGCACCTGGTACGTGGCGATGGTGACGGGCCGGATCTCCTTCCGGGTCCCGCTGTACTCGCCGATCTCGTCCTCGGTCAGACTCGTGCGCCTGACCAGCTCGTGCTTCCACTGCCGGGCGGAGACGGTGTTCGTCACGAGGATCAGCGTCGTGGACCTGGCCTGCGCCATCGCCCCGGCGCCGACCAGGGTCTTGCCCGCGCCGCAGGGCAGGACGACCACGCCGCTGCCGCCGTGCCAGAAGTTCTCCACGGCCTGCTTCTGGTAGGGCCTGAGCGCCCAGCCGTCCTCGGCCAGCTCGATCGGGTGCGCCTCGCCGTCGACGTAACCGGCGAGGTCCTCGGCGGGCCAGCCCAGCTTCAGCAGCGTCTGCTTGATCTGCCCGCGCTCGGAGGGGTGCACGACCACCGTGTCGGGGTCGATGCGGGCGCCGACCAGCGGCGTGATCCGCTTCGACTTCAGGACCTCCTCCAGCACCGGCCGGTCGGTGGTGGTCAGCACCAGCCCGTGCGCCGGGTGCTTGGAGAGGGTGAGGCGGCCGTACCGGTCCATCGTCTCGGCGATGTCGACGAGCAGCGCGTGCGGCACCGGGTAGCGGCTGTACCGCACGAGCGCGTCCACCACCTGCTCGGCGTCGTGGCCCGCCGCCCGGGCGTTCCACAGGCCCAGCGGCGTCACCCGGTAGGTGTGGATGTGCTCCGGCGCGCGCTCCAGCTCGGCGAACGGCGCGATGGCCCGCCGGCAGTCGTCGGCCTGCTCGTGGTCGACTTCCAGAAGCAGGGTCTTGTCGGACTGGACGATCAACGGACCATTCACGGGCGGCACCCTCTCGCGTGCGTACGGCCGGACGGCTCGGCCAAACGTCCAGTGTGCCTGATCGGCGGACGGTACTACTTGAGTCCGAGGTTGTTGATCAACGGACCCTCGACGACGACCCCCTCGGTGACCAGGGACTCCACACCCGTGGACGGCAGGGGCAGCGGCAGTGCGGTGGCCTCGGGGGCGAGTGCGCCGAACAGCGCGGCGCCGGTGATGAGGGCGGCCACGGAGACGGCGACGGCGGCGCGGGCGGTGTCGGGGCGCTGGGAACGCATGGGCTTTCCGGCCTTTCCTGAGCAGGGGAACGCGGAACCGGGAGAACACCGGGGAGCGGGCCGGGCCCAGGGGGGCTGGGGCCGGCCCGACGGGATTCAGGGACGGGTCAGAAGGTCACGCCGCCGGTGAGGTCGATACCGACCGCGGCGGCCTCGGCGGCGAATGCGCCGAGGAGCGCGGCGGTGGAGGCCAGGACGGCGGCGACACGACGGAGAGTACTCATCGGGTACTTCCTTTCGTTCGGGTTCAGGACACCCGGTGGCTGCCCTCCCGCCCGCGGCTCGATGCGGTTTATGAAAAAACCTCCCTCGGGGGTGGGAAATCCCCGGTGTGGCGTGCATGAATCGCCGCGTTCACCCGAAAGTGGACAGGAAAGCGGAGGACAGGGCCCACCCCGTAAACCCCGGGGGTCAACGGGCGTCGTCGGCGAGCTCCGCCACTCCCGTGATCCGGTGCAGCGGATAGGTGCGCACCTCGTCGGCGGTGTGGTCGTACGCCGTGACGAAACCGCCCTCGACCCGGATCGGGGCGACGACGCGCTGGCTGGCGGCGCCCTCGGCGTTCACGTAGCCGATCCACAGCGCCTCGCCGGTCAGCACGGCGGCCTGCACGGTGGCGAGGGTCTCGGCCGGGCTGGTGCGGGGCAGCTCCCCGTCCGCCGTCCGGTCGTCCTCGCCGGGGCCCGGCTTGCGCGGGGCGGTGGAGGCGAGGTCGCCGGCCCGGATGGCGCGGATCGCGGCGCCGAGCAGGGTGCCGTCGGGCACCGGCGGGCCGTCGGGCACCGGCTCCGGTGCCGTGCGCGGCGGAGTGCGGTGCGCGTCGACGCGGGCGATCAGCACATCGCCCGCCGCGGACTCGGCGGCCGGCGCGAAGCCCATCGCGCGCAGCCCCTCCAGCAGCGCCGCCGGGTCGGCCTGCGCGGCCAGCACGGTCGGCGCCAGTCGGCGCAGACCCATGGCGGCGGACCGCTTGTCGGCGAGGATCTCGCTGAGCGCCGCGTCGTCGTCGCAGCGCACGTACGCCGAGGCCGCGCCCACCCGGAGCTGCCCGTGCCGGCGGGCCACGTCGTCGATCAGGTAGGCCAGCGGCTGCGGCACCGGCGTACGGGAGTGCGCGGCGAGGAACGCGTGCAGGTCGGCGGCGGTCCGCCCGGCGTCCAGCGCGCGGCGCACCGAGCCGGGCGTGAACCGGTAGACCGTGGCCCCGCCCTTGGACTCCACGTCCGCCAGCACGCCCAGCACCTCCGCGAGAGGACGCTCCAGCGGGCCCGGCGCCACGGCCGTCAGATCGGCCTGGAGCAGCACGTGGTCCAGCGGCTCGGGCAGCAGCGGCGCGAGCAGGCGGGCGGCGGCCGCGGAGGCGGCCGCCTGTTCGGCGGGGGAGGGGGGCGCCGGGGCCGGCGCGGTGCGGTGGTGGACGGGGAGCTTGTCGCCGGGGCCGGCGGGCTCCGGCTGCGCGGGCTCCGCGGGGTGCTGCGCCTCGGGCGCCCCGATCAGCGCCCGCCCGGGTGCCGACAGCGCGCCGCGTCCGGTGACGCCCAGCAGCTCCGCCTCGGACAGCGTCCACCGGGCGAGCCGGGCGCGCAGGTCGTCCTCCCGGCGCCGGGGGCGCTCCCAGGCCAGCCGGGCCAGCACGGACTCCTCGGTGGGCGCGGCGCCCTCGGGCAGCCCCGCCAGCAGGGCCAGCACCCGGTGCCGTACCTCGGGCGCCGCCGACCGGTCCAGGTTCGGCCCCAGCGCCGACAACGTACGGTCCTTGGCGTCCCGCCCGCCGACCAGGCCCGGCGTCCGGGTCGCGAGCAGCCAGGCCCCGGCCAGCCGCGCCCAGCGCTCCGCGGCGGGCAGCTCCCGCCACTCGTCGTACGCCGGGGTCGCCGCGTACCGCTCGTCGGCCTCGCCGTCGGAGGCCAGCAGCCCGGCGGCGTAGGCCAGCTCGACCCAGAAGGCCGCGACCGGCTCCGGCACGTCCAGGGCGACGGCCGTCCGCTTCAGGTCGCGCACGCTCAGTCCGCCGGCCCGCAGCACCGCCGGGCCGCCCTCGTCCCAGTCCTTCAGCAGCTCCTCGACGGTCGTCAGCGCCGCCAGGGCCTGGCCGGCCGCGGTGGCGTCCACCACCTGCGGACGGTGCGTGGCGGCGACCTCGACCGGCGGCGGCACCGGCTCGGGCGTGCGGTGCGCCCGCCCCGCGCGCAGGTGCAGGGCGACCTCGCGGGGGAGGACCACCGTGCCCGGCGCGGTCGGCAGCAGCAGCCCGCGCTCCAGCAGCCGGCGCAGATGCGGCGCGGGGTCGTGGGTGACCTGCCCGTACGGCGGGCCCCAGACGAGCCGGGACAGCACCTCGCGGGACTCCTCCGGCAGGTCGGCGAGGAGCGCCGCCATCCGGGTCCGGTCGGTGAACAGATCGCCGAGCGCGGCCACGGCCGAGACCGAGTCGTGGGTCGAGGGCAGGCCGACGGCGGCGAGGATCTCCTGGATCCGGCCGGGCGACATGCCCGCCGTCGCCTCCTGCACGGTGGGCCCGAGTCCCGTCGGGGACGGGTGCTGCGGGGAGGGCGTCAGCAGCTCGCGGGCGGTGCGCACCAGCCGCAGCCGGTCGTCGCCGCCCCACACCAGCGCCTGTTCGCGCAGGACGCCCAGCGCCCTCGGCAGGGCGGCGGCGACGGCCGGATCGCCCTCGTCACCGGCCAGCAGCCCGAGCAGTTCCCCGTACGACGCCGGATCCGCGGCCACGGCCAGCGCCTCCGCCGTCTGCAGCGCGAACCGGTCCAGCCGCTCCAGGGCCCGTACGACCGAGGCGCGGGTACCGGCGCGCGTGGCGAGCTGGGTGAGGTCCGTGGGGACGGGGGTGATGAGATCGGGGCGGCTGCGCAGGAGGGCGGCCAGGGAGGCGTCGTCCCTGGCGCGGAGCGCTTCCGCGAGGGACCGGGGGGCCGCGGGCTTCTCCTCGGTGCTCATCCGGTCAACGGTAGCGGGTGGGTACGACGGTGGGGCGGCGCGTGCGCCGGTGCGGAGGGACGCGCGCGGGAAAGCGGAGGGACGCGCACGGGAAAACCGCCGTACGCCGGCCGCGCGTCGCCGGTGCGTCGGCCGCCCGTCCGCCGCGCGCGGGAAGATTCGGTACCTTCGTCCGACGGGGTATCACAACACACCCGCCCCGGAGGGGTTCGTGGGCATCGAGAGCGACCAGGTCGTCTACGAGTATCTGAGCCGTGTCGGTGACGTGGCCCAGCAGCGGCAGCTGCCGTCGGCCACCCGGATGAGGCTGGTCGCCGATCTGCGCGACGAGATCGACCGGCGCCGGGCCAGGGCCGCCGTCGACTCTCCCGCCGCCGTCCGCCGCATCCTGGACCGGATCGGCAGTCCCGACGACATCGTGGAGGCGGCCGGGTCGGCCGGCACCGCGGGCGGTGCGCCGCAGCCGCCGCCCGCCGCGGTGCCGGAACAGCGCGAGGCGGACGGCGGGGCCAGGCGCAGGGGCCTGCGCCGTGCCGTACCGCGTCCGCGCCCCGTCGCGCCCCCGCCCGCGCCGGCCGCCCCCTCCGAGGCGGCCTCGCCACCGCACCGGGCGGCCGCGCACGAGCTGGGGGACGGCGTCACGCAGCCGGACTGGTGGCGGGTGGAGAGCGGCCCCTTCGGGGGCGGCGGGGACGGCGTGCCGGGGTTCGTGGGCGGTGTGGAGATCCCGGAACTGCTCAAGCCCCCGCCGGCGAAGGACAAGGACGGGGACGAGGGCGGGAAGGCCGCCGCCGGGGAGGCGGACGCGGAGCCGGAACCGGCCACCGGGAAGGCCGGGACCGGGACGGTCGCGGCCGCGCGCAGACGGCTGCCGCGCCTGTGGCCCGAGGGCGGCTGGAACAACCCGCTGCTGCTGGTCGCCGCCGCGCTGCTGGTCGCCGGCGCCGTGCTCGGCAGCCTCGTCCCGCTGGGCCTCGGCTGGCTGATCGCGTACCTCTCGCGCCGCCTGTCCCCCACCCAGGCGAAGTGGGCGGTGCTGGGGCTGCCCGGCACGGTCGCCGCGGCCGGGGTCGTGTGGCTGTGGGGCCGTACGGAGGGCCGCTGGGGCGAGCCGATCGCCGAGGGCGGCATGAACGACGCCGTCGCCGAGACCTGGCCCTGGGTCCTGCGCGGTGCGGCCGTCGCCACCGCGCTGTACCTGGTGTGGCGGGCCCGCCGCCCCCGCGGCTGACGGCCGGGGGCGCGGCGGGCCCGTCGGATCACTTGGCCAGCTTGGCTTCCAGCTCGTCGAGGATCTGCTCGGCGGCCGTGTAGCCGATGCCCATGAACCACAGGTCGTCGTTGACCTGGAAGGCCCGGTTCGCCTTGACGGCCTTCATGTTCTTCCACAGGGAGCTGTCCAGGGTCTTGCTCTGCCCGGACTTCGAGGCGTCGCCGAAGGACGTGTAGAAGACCGCGTCCGCGTCGGCCTTGTCGATCTGCTCCGGGCTGACCTCGTAGGCGAAGCCGTCCTCGGCCTTGTCGACGACGGCGGGCCGGCCGAGGCCGGCGTCCTCCAGCACCGTGCCGATGTAGTTCTTGCGGCCGTACAGCCGGATGTCGCCGCCCTCGACGAAGCGGGTCGCGCTGACGGTGATCCGCGCGGCCTTCTCCTTGCCGCCGAGCGCCTCGGTGACCTCCGCCGCGTGCTTCTCGTACTCGGCGACGACCTTCTTGGCCTGCTCCTGCTTGCCGAGCGCCTCGGCGTGCAGCAGGAAGTTCTCCTTCCACGGGTAGCCGACGCCCTCGGCGAAGACGGTGGGGGCGATCTTCGACAGCTCGTCGTAGCGGTCGGCGTCGCGGACCTTGCTGCTGAGGATCAGGTCCGGCTTGAGCGCGGCGATCTTCTCCAGGCTGGGCGCGGCGATGTTGCCGACCTTCTCGATGCCCTTCAGCTGGTCCTCGGGCAGGTAGCTGAGGAAGCCGGAGACGACGCCGGCGTGGGTGGCGCCGACCGGCTTGACGCCGAGCGTGATCGCGGAGTCCAGCTCGGCGGTGTCGAGGACGACGACCCGCTTCGGCTCGGCGGGCACCTTCACGTCGCCCATGACGGTCTTCACCACGCGCGTGCCGCCGTCGCCGGAGGTCTTGCCGTCGCCGGAGGCGGAGTCCGAGCCGGAGCCGGAGCCGCAGGCGGCCAGGGCGAGCGAGCCGGCGAGGGCGGCGGCGGTCGCGAGCACCGTACGGCGGCGGCGCGGCGCGGCCGCGGGGATCTTGAGGGTCATCGGGGTTCCTTTCTGGGTGTACGGCGCGTGGGTCCGCCGTGCGGTGCCGGTGCGGCACCGGGGGAGACGGCGGCTCACGTCGTCCGTACCGGGGACGGGACGGAGTCCGTGGGGGGCGTCTTCGGGGGCGGCGAGGGCCGCCAGGGCCGGCCGGGCACGACCAGCGGGCCGCCGGTCACCGGGTCCGGTACGACCACGCAGTCCAGGCCGAACACCTCGCGCACCAGCTCCGCGGTGACGATCTCGGACGGCGGGCCCTCGGCCACGACCCGGCCCGCCTTCATGGCGACCAGGTGACCGGCGTAGCGGGCGGCCTGGTTCAGGTCGTGCAGGACGACCACGACCGTGCGGCCCTTGTCGTGGTTGAGCTGCCGGACCAGGTCCAGCACCTCCACCTGGTGGGCGACGTCCAGGTACGTCGTCGGCTCGTCGAGCAGCAGCAGCTCGGTCTCCTGCGCCAGCGCCATGGCGATCCACACGCGCTGCCGCTGGCCGCCGGACAGCTCGTCCACGGGCCGGTCGGCGAGCGCGGCCACGTCCGTGCGCTCCATCGCCTCGGCGACGGCCCGCTCGTCGGCCTCCGACCACTGCCGCCACCAGCGCTGGTGCGGCTGGCGCCCGCGCGCCACCAGGTCGCCGACCGTGATCGCCTCGGGAGCGGCCGGTGTCTGCGGCAGCAGCCCGATCTGCTGGGCGATCCGCCGGGTGGGCAGCTCGGCGAGGGCCTGCCCGTCCAGCAGGACGGCCCCGCCCTTCGGCTTCAGCAGCCGGCCGAGCGCGCGCAGGGTCGTCGACTTGCCGCACGCGTTCGGCCCGACGATCACCGTGACCTCGCCGTCGGGGACGTCGAGGTCCAGGGCGTCGACGACGGTGCGGTCCTCATAGGCGAGCGTCAGCCCGCGGGCGCTGAGCCGGGTCATCGGGTCCCTCCGATCGACGGAAAACGACGTCCTGCACCGACCGCCCCCGCACACCGCCCACAAGGACCCACCCGACCACTCGGCCACACCCGGCGGGCTGCCCGAGGGGCGAGCGGGGTGCGGACGGTCCCGGCCGCCGGTGGCACGTCGCTGTGCCGGACGCGGACCGCTGCGACCGTCGGTGTTCTGTCCGTGGGCCGGGTGGGGGCGTGTGCCGTGGCGGCCTGGGCGGCCGGCCGGGTGCTCGTGTGCTGGCGGCGGGTCGTCGGGGTGCCGGCGGCGGGGCGGGTGCGGGTGGTCCCGGCCGCCGGTGGTGCATCGGTCTGCCGGGCGTGGGCCGTTGCGGCCGTCGGTGTTCTGTCCGTGGGCCGGGTGGGGGCGTGTGCCGTGGCGGCCTGGGCGGCCGGCCGGGTGCTCGGGTGCTCGGGGCGGGTCGTCGGGGCGCCGGCAGCGTGTGGGGTGCGGGCGGTCCCGGCCGGCGGGCGGCTGCTGGCGTGCCGGGTGGTGGCGGTCCTGGTCTTCGGCGGTGTGTCGGTGGGCCAGGTGGTGGCGGTCCCGGCCAGCGGGGTGCCGGCCACGGGGCCGGTGCGGGTGGTCCCGGTCGTCGGCGGTGTGTCCGTGGGCCGGGTGGGGGCGTGTGCCGTGGGCGGGTGGGTCATCGGGGGGCTCCGGTGCGGCTGCGGGCGATCAGCCACATGAGGTACGGCGCTCCCACCGCCGCCGTCAGCACGCCCACCGGCAGCTCCGTGGGGGAGAACAGGCGACGGGCCAGCAGGTCGCCGAGGACGACGATGACGGCGCCGAGCAGGGCCGAGCAGACGAGCGGGATCTGCGCGGTACGGGTGAGGCGGCGGGCGGTCTGCGGCGCGAGCAGCGCCACGAAGTCGACGGGGCCCGCGGCGCCGGTGGCCAGCGACGCCAGCACGATCCCGAGCAGTACCAGCCCGAACCGCACCCGGCCCAGCCGTACCCCGAGCGCGGTCGCCGTGTCGTCATCGAGCCCGGCCGTGCGCTGCGCCCGCGCCGCCCACGCCACCGCCGGCAGCAGCAGTACCAGCGCCCAGCCGAGCGGCCCGGCCACCTCCCAGCCGCGCCCGTTGAGCGACCCGGCCATCCACACCTGGGCCTGCTGGGCGACGATGTACTCGCCCTTCGTCATGAACAGCGTGGTGACCGACCGCAGCGCGATCGCGAAGCCGATGCCGATCACCACGAAACGGGCCGCGTGAAGTCCGCCGCGCCAGGCCACGAGGTAGACCAGCAGCGCGGCGAGCAGACCGCCCGCGACCGACAGGTACGGCAGCACGGTGTACGAGGTGACGCCGAACGTCAGCGCGCCGACCGTGACCGCGCTCGCGCCCTGGCTGATGCCGATGACGTCGGGGCTGGCCAGCGGATTGCGCGCGACCGTCTGGATCAGCGCGCCCGCCACTCCGAACGCGGCCCCCACCAGCAGGGCGACCACCAGCCGCGGCGCCCGCAGGGTGCCCACGACCAGCTCGTCCGGCGACGGCCGCCCCAGGACCACGTCCAGGGCCGAGCCGGGGGAGACGAAGGACTCGCCCACGCACAGGTACGCCAGCGAGGCCGCGGCCAGCACGAGGGCGAGCACCCCGGCGACGAGGACGGAGCGGCGGTGCAGCAGGAAGGCGGCCGGGCCCGGCCGCAGCACGGCGTACCCGGCGGGACGTACGGGGCGTATGGGCGCGGACGTCATGCCGGCACCGCCTTCCGCCGCACCAGCAGCACCAGGAACGGCACTCCGATCAGCGCGGTCGTCACGCCCGCCGGCACCTCGCCGGGCGGGAACACGATCCGGCCGGCCACGTCGGAGACCAGCAGCATCACCGGGCCGATCAGCGCGGCCAGCGGCAGCACCCACCGGTGGTCGCCGCCGACGATCGCGCGGGCGATGTGCGGCACGGCCAGCCCGACGAACGCGATCGGCCCGGCCGCGGCCACACCGACCCCGGTCAGGACGGTGGCGCCGAGCCCGCCGACGATCCGTACCACCGCGACCCGCTGCCCCAGACCGCGGGCCACGTCGTCACCGAGCGCGAGCGCGTCCAGTCCGCGTGCCACCGACAGCACCAGGACCAGGCCCACCAGCAGGAACGGCCACACCTGGCCGACGACCTGCGCGTCCCGTCCGGAGAGCGAGCCGATCTGCCAGAAGCGGAATTTGTCGAGCGCGGCCGCCTTCGTGGTGAGGACGGCGGTGACGACCGCCACCAGCAGCGCGTTGATCGCCGCACCGCCCAGCGCCAGCTTCACCGGCGTCGCCCCGCCCCGCCCGCCGGCCGCGACGGCGTACACGGCGACCGAGGCGAGCGCGGCCCCGGCGAACGCGAACCACACGTACCCGGTGAGCGTGTGCACGCCCGCGAAGGCGATGGCGAGCACGACCCCGACCGAGGCGCCCTGGCTGACGCCGAGGATGCCGGGGTCGGCGACCGGGTTGCGGGTGATGCCCTGCAGAACCGTTCCGGCGAGCGCGAGTCCCGCGCCGACCAGCACCCCGACCAGGGTCCGCGGCAGCCGCATCTCGCGCACGACCTCGGCGGCCTCGCCGTGCCCGCCGTGCAGCAGGGCGTCGAACACCGCCGACGGGGCGATCGGACGGGCGCCGACGGCCAGGCTGAGCAGCATCGCGAGCGCCAGGGCGAGGACGGCCGCGGGGACCGCGACGGCACGTCTGGCTCGCATGGACGGGCTCTCTTTCGACGGCAGACGGCGTAAAAGTCAGGTAAGGCTTGGCTGAGTTTAGGCCAAAGTCGTACGCGCTCCGTGACCCGGTCGTGCACAGCCCGTGCCCCGCCCCGGTGAGGGACGCCCCGCCGCCCCGGCACAATGGCTCTCATGTCCTCCACGACCCGCCCCGCACCGACCGTCGGCTTCGATCTCGACATGACCCTGATCGACTCGCGCCCCGGCATCCGCGCCTGCTACCTGGCGCTGACCGAGCGGACGGGCACGTACGTCGACGCCGACCTGGCCGTCACACGGCTCGGGCCGCCGCTGGAGGAGGAGCTGGCGCACTGGTTCCCGGCGGAGCAGATCGCGGCCACCGCCGCGCTGTACCGCGAGATGTACCCCGCCTACGCCGTCGCGGCCACGTCCGCGCTGCCCGGCGCCCGGGAGGCGATAGCGGCCGTGCGCGCGGCCGGCGGACGGGCGATCGTCGTCACCGCCAAGCACGAGCCGAACGCCAGGCTGCACCTGGAGCACCTCGGCATCGAGCCGGACGCGGTCGTCGGCGACCTGTGGGCCGAGCGCAAGGCCACGGCGCTGCGCGAGCACGGCGCGGACGTGTACGTCGGCGACCACCTGGGCGACGTGCGCGGCGCGCGCACGGCGGGCGCGTACTCCGTGGCCGTCGCCAGCGGCCCGTGCAGCGCGGACGAACTGCGCGCCGCGGGCGCCGACACGGTCCTCACCGACCTGACGGAATTCCCGGAATGGCTCGCCGCCTACCGGGAGGGGTTCGAGGCCGCGCGCGCCTGACGCCGCCCCGCCGCGACCGACTGGAGCACGCCCGCACCGGCGATCAGGAACCCGACTCCCATCAGCATGCTCAATCCGAACATGTATGTGGGAAAGGGAGCCGTCCCCAGAAACAGCGGGGCCACCGTGACCAATGTGGCCGCGGCACCGATGAAGAAGACGATCGCACCGGCGCGGATCAGCCGATCACCGGGCGCGGCGGAATTCGTTTGGGTTTTGTCACGCACCCGACCAGGGTAGTTCCCAGCGCGAGGGAACAACCGGGCGACGTCTTGTCACCGGCCCGAAGACCATTAGCCTTGGTACCGGCGGGTCCGACGACCCGCCCGAGTGCTATCAAGAGCCGTTTCAGCAGTAGCCAGCAGCAGTTTTCCGACGAGTACGAGGACGAGGACAGACGTGCCTACCGGCAAGGTCAAGTGGTTCAACAGCGAGAAGGGCTTCGGCTTTCTCTCCCGCGACGACGGCGGTGACGTCTTCGTCCATTCCTCGGTCCTCCCCGCCGGAGTCGAGACACTGAAGCCCGGGCAGCGCGTGGAGTTCGGCGTCGTCGCCGGACAGCGCGGCGACCAGGCCCTTTCCCTGACCGTACTGGAGCCGGCCCCCTCGGTCGCCGCCGCGCAGCGCAAGAAGCCCGACGAACTGGCCTCCATCGTCCAGGACCTGACGACGCTCCTGGAGAACATCACGCCGATGCTGGAGAAGGGCCGCTACCCCGACAAGTCCTCCGGCAAGAAGATCGCCGGGCTGCTCCGCGCGGTCGCGGACCAGCTCGACGTCTAGGAATCCAGGGCCTGCCGGACAGGCCCTGGCGTCCGTCAGGGGAAGGCGAGCGCGTCCGGGCCGAGGGCCGGCACCAGTCCCTCGGCCGCCGCGCGCGTCAGCAGTCCCCGGACCGCCGCGTACCCGTCCTCGCCGAGGCCGGCGGTGAACTCGTTGACGTACAGCCCGATGTGCTGGTCGGCGACGGCCGGGTCCATCTCCTGCGCGTGCTCCATGACGTACGGGCGGGAGACCTCGGGGTCGTCCCAGGCGGCGCGCACGGACGTACGGATCGAGTCGGCGAGCAGGGTCAGCGTCGCGGCGCCCAGCGACCGCCTGGCGATGATCGCGCCGAGCGGGATGGGCAGCCCCGTGGTGCGCTCCCAGTGCTCGCCCATGTCGGCGAGCTTGTGCAGCCCGTAGTTCTGGTAGGTGAAGCGCGCCTCGTGGATCACGAGCCCCGCGTCGACCTTGCCGTCCCGCACGGCCGGCATGATCTCGTGGAACGGCATCACCACGATCTCCCCGACCCCGCCGGGCACGGTATCCGCCGCCCACAGCCGGAACAGCAGGTACGCCGTCGACTTCTCGCTCGGCACCGCGACCGTGCGCCCGCGCAGGTCGGTGTCCGCCTCCCGGGTCAGCACCAGCGGCCCGCAGCCCCGGCCCAGCGCGCCGCCGCAGGGCAGCAGGGCGTACTCGTCGAGGACGTACGGCAGGACGGCGTACGACACCTTCAGCACGTCGAACTCGCCGCGCTCGGCCATGCCGTTGGTGATGTCGATGTCGGCGAACGTCACGTCCAGCGCGGGCGCGCCGGGGACCCGGCCGTGGGCCAGGGCGTCGAAGACGAAGGTGTCGTTCGGGCAGGGCGAGTAGGCGATCTTCAGGGGCTCAGCGGTCATGTGGGTTCCAACTCGTCAGGACGGGCCCGAGCTTCCCGAAGGCATCCGTCAGGGCGGCGAGCGCGTCGCCGATGCGCCAGGCGGCACGGTCGCGCGGGCCGACCGGGTTGGAGACGGCGCGCAGCTCCAGCACCGGAACCCCGTGCGCGGCCGCGGCCTCGGCGACGCCGAAGCCCTCCATGGCCTCGGCCAGGGCGCGGGGGTGACGGGCGCGCAGCAGCGCCGCGCGCTCGGCGGTGCCGGTCACGGTGGACCCGGTCAGGACGGTGCCCGGGCGGGCCCCGGTCGCGTCGGCGACCGCGCGGACCAGCTCGGCGGGCGGATGGTGGGTGACGGTCCCGAAGCCGAGCTCGGTGACCGGGAGGAAACCGTCGGCCGTCTCGGCGCCGAGGTCGGCGGCGGTGATCGTGTCGGCGACGACGAGGGAGCCGACCGGCGCCCCGGGCGCGAAGCCGCCGCCGATCCCGGCGGAGACGACCAGGCCGTACGGGGCCGCGTCGAGGGCCGCGGCGGTCAGGGCGGCCGCCGTGGAGGCGGCGGCGAGGGCGGGGCCGACACCGGCCGCCAGGAGGTCGCAGGCGCCGTCCGGGACCCGGTGGAGCGTCACCCCGGGGCGGGGCACCTCCCGGACCGGTCCCGGGAACGCCCGGGCCACCGCGTCCCGTTCGGCGGGGACCGCGGTGGCCACGAGGACGCGCACGGAGGACGTGGTCAGTCGTCCTTCTTCAGCTTGAAGGACCACAGGCCGGTGGCCTTGTCGCTGTCGTCCTTGCCGTCGCCGGCCTTGACGGTCACCAGCGTCGAGTCGCCCTGGGCGCCGTACTGGGCGTTGAAGAACACGCTGCCGGGGACCGTGCGGTAGGTCTTGTTGCTGTCGTCGGTGAGCTGCTGACCGTTCATCAGGATCGTCCAGCGCTTGTCGGCGACCTCCGGGTCGACGCCGATGCGCACGGTCTCGTCCGGGTCGACCGTGATGGTGTCGACGTCCTTGTCCTGCAGGCACTTCTGGATCTCGGCGGTCGTGAGGACCTTGTCCTCACCGCCGCAGGTGGCCTCGGAGCTGACCGAGGAGCTGCCGACCGTGACCGTCGACATGGGCGTCGGCTGGTCACACGCCGACAGCAGGAGCAGTCCGGCGGATACGGCGCCGGCGGCGGCGACGGCGCGGCGGCGTCGCACAACGGATTGCAACGTGGTCATGGGCGAAGGCTATCTGGCATGCCCACCGCGTTCCCCACCTGGGTACGGCGTGCCGTACGTCACGCCACCCTCGGCCGTGCGCCGCCACCGTGCCGCGCCGAGCCGATCAGCCCCCTCGCGGTGGTCAGCCAGCCGGTGGCGACGATCGCCGCGGCCACCGACAGGCCCAGCGTGCCGTTCAGCGGCAGCACGATGCCGACCGCCCCGCCGAACACCCAGGACACCTGCAGCAGCGTCTCCGACCGGGCGAACGCCGAGGTGCGGACCTGCTCGGGCACGTCCCGCTGGATCAGCGCGTCCAGCGACAGCTTGGCCAGCGCCTGCGCGAATCCGGCCATCGCCGCCAGGACCGCCACCAGGACCGCCCCGAAGAACACCGCGGCGGTGACCGCGGCGCCCAGCACGCACGCCACGACCGTCACGATGATGATCTCCGGCGCCCGCGCCCGCAGCCAGGCGCCGACGGCCGTGCCGAGCGCGTTGCCCGCACCGGCCGCGACGCCCACGATGCCCAGCGACACGGCCGCGCTCTGGCCCGTCATCGGATGCTCGCGCAGCAGGAAGGCCAGGAAGAAGATCAGGAAGCCCGACAGGCAGCGGATGGCGGCGTTCGCGGTCAGCGCGTGGGTGACCGCCGGGCCGACCGTGCGCAGCCCGGGACGCTTGACCGGCCGCCGGCGCGGCACGTGCAGATGGTGCTCGTCCGCGGCGAGCAGCGCCCGGTCCTCGCCCCGCGCCGAGTCGACCTTCGGCGGCAGCGTGAAGGACAGGAACGTCCCCACCACGAAGATCACGAAGGCGCCGTACAGCGGCCAGCGCGGCCCGAGCTGCTGCAGCCCCGCCCCGATCGGCGCGGCGGCCCCGGTGGCGAGCAGCCCGCAGAGCGTGACCCGCGAGTTCGCCTTCACCAGCGAGAAGCGGGGCGGCAGCAGCCGGGGCACCACCGCGCTCCTGACCACGCCGTACGCCTTCGAGGCGACCAGCACGCCCAGTGCGGCCGGATACATCTCGATGCTGCCGGTGATGACCGCCCCGGACAGCACCAGCGCGAGCAGCGCCCGGGCCGCCATGGCCGTCGCCATCGCCGCGCGGCGGCCGTGCGGCACGCGGTCCAGCAGCGGGCCGATCACCGGCGCGAGGAGCGTGAACGGTGCCATGGTGATGGCGAGGTAGAGCGCGACCCGGCCCCGGGCCTCGTCGGTGGGGACGGAGAAGAAGACGGTGGAGGCGAGGGCGACGGTGATCATGACGTCCCCGGCGCCGTTCACCCCGTGCAGTTCGATCAGTTTGCCGAGGCCGGACTCGCCGGCGCCGTGCGCGTGCGTGGCCCGGCGGATGCCGCGGGCCGTGCCCGTCACCGGCAGGTGCAGGGCGCGGCCGACCGCACGGAACCGCCCGGGACCGCGTCCCCGGCTCCCGCCCTTGAACTCCGTCCGCGCGGCTGCCACCCCGTCATAGTGCCCCGAGAGCCCGGCGTATAGCGCCGATACGGCGCGGATGGCGCTGATCGGGTCGGTCCGGGCACCCCCGTGGACGGCGGCTGCGCGACCGGCCCGGGCCGGGCCCGGAGCCGGTCCGTGCCCTCGCCGAAACTCCCGTCGGTGTAGGCCCAGCGCACATGAGCAGGTAGCGTGCGTAGCGCGCCGTGGCGAACGTTCTCGGCCGCGCGCCGTACGGCCATCCCGCAGAATGGATGACGTAGGTGTGCCCGAGCGCGATCGGGCGCGGACGTCGACGCGGTCCACAGGTCCGCTCCGTCCGCCCCTCGCAGGCAGCGGCGCACTCGTGAGACGGCGTATGGAGAGAAGCGATACCTGTGAGCGCAGCGACAACGCGAAGCCGCACCCCCGACCGCCTGTGCGCCGAGGCGGTCGACCTCGCCCGGGCCGCGGCGGAGGAGGCGGCCGCGCCCGGCGTGGTCGGCGAGCACGAGGGGCTCGTGTCGGAGGGTGACCGCGTCGTCACGCACTTCTTCGCCTGCAAGGAACTCGGGTACCGGGGCTGGCGCTGGGCCGTGACGGTGGCCCGCGCCTCCCGCGCCAAGATCGTCACGGTGGACGAGGCCGTGCTGCTGCCCGGCCCCGACGCCGTGCTCGCCCCCGAGTGGGTGCCGTGGAGCGAGCGGCTGCGGCCCGGCGACATGGGCCCCGGCGACCTGCTGCCCACCGACGCCGAGGACCTGCGTCTGGAGCCGGGCTGGTCCGGCGAGGACGAGCCGCCGCCGAACTCCGCCGTCTCCCACGAGATGGCCGACCTGGTGGAGGCCGAGGACGCCGAGGTGACGGCGGGCCCGCCGGCCGGGCTGCCGGCCGTCCCGGCGCGCGGTTCGATCGCGGCGGTTGCCGAGGAACTGGGCATGCGCCGGGCCCGGGTGCTGTCCCGGTACGGCCTGCACATCGCGGCCGACCGCTGGGAGGAGGCGTTCGGCCCCAAGACGGCGATGGCCCAGGCGGCCCCCGCCTCCTGCGCCTCCTGCGGCTTCCTGACCCCCATCGGCGGCTCCCTGGGCCAGGCGTTCGGCGTGTGCGCCAACGAGTTCTCACCGGCCGACGGGCGGGTCGTCTCCCTGGCCTACGGCTGCGGAGGCCACTCCGAGGCCGCGGTCATGCCGAGGCCGCCGCAGCCGGCTCCGCCGGTGATCGACGAGACGCGGATCGACCCGTTCCCGCTGCGGCCGGCGTCGGACTCCGGGTCGGTGCCGGTGACCGAGGACGAGTCCTCGGCGGAGCTGGGGCATTCCTGAGCCGTGCCCTGCCGGGTGGGGGGCGGGTGCGGTTGCCGTCGTGCCGGGTGCGCGCCGGCGGCGGGTGCGGGTGCGTCGTGGCGCGCGTCCCCGGGGGCTGCGCCCCCGGACCCCCGGTCGGCCCTGACGGCCTCGTCCTCAAACGCCGGACGGGCTGGAAGGTGGCGCTGACGGCGATCGGTGGCTGATCGTCGGTTGGGCTGGGAGGTGGCGCTGACGGCGTTCGGGCTGATCGTCGGCCGGGCTGGGTAGTGGCGGCGGCCGTGGTGCGGTGGCTGATCGTCGGTCGGGCTGGGAAGTGGTGCTGAGCGGCGCTCGGTGGCTGGTTGTCGGTCGGGCCGGGAGGTGGCGCGTCCTCGGTGCCGCTGGGGATGGGGCTGTGGCGTGGGACGGCTGGTCGCCCGGTGGGGCGGCGGGCGGCGTAAAGCGTCGGGGCGGGCTGAGAATGGTGTTGACCGGGGCTCGACGGCTGATCGCCGGACCGGCGGGTCGGCGTCCTCGCGGTACCTTCGTGATCCGTCGATGAGGAGAGTGACCGTGAGCAAGTTCGTGCGGCCCGCCGCCGAGGGCGCGGACCCGTTCGGTACGGCACGTCTGCGGCGCGGGGTGCTGGACGCCTGGGCGACGAGCCCCGCCCGGTTCCGTGAGGACGCCAACGCCGAGGAGGACCTGGTCCTCGGCGGCTACCGGGACCGGCTGGTCGTCGAGCTCGCCCAGAACGCCGCCGACGCGGCCGCCCGCGCGGGTGTGCCCGGCCGGCTCCGTCTCACCCTGCGTGACGGCGTCCTCGTCGCCGCCAATACCGGCGCCCCGCTGGACGCGGCCGGCGTCGAGTCGCTGTCCACCCTGCGTGCCTCCGCCAAACGGGACACCGGCGCCGGTGCCGTCGGCCGGTTCGGCGTCGGCTTCGCCGCGGTCCTCGCGGTCACCGACGAGCCCGCCGTCGTCGGCCGGCACGGCGGCGTGCGCTGGTCCCTGGCCGAGGCCCGGGACCTGGCCGCCGACACCGCCCGGCACAGCCCCGGCCTCGGCGACGAGATCCGCCGCCGCGACGGGCACGTCCCGCTGCTGCGGCTGCCCTACGCCGCCGAGGGCACCGCCCCCGACCCGTACGACACGGTCGTCATCCTCCCGCTGCGCGACGCGGCCGCCGCCGACCTCGCCGAGCGGCTCCTGCACGCCGTGGACGACGCCCTCCTGCTGGCCCTGCCCGGTCTGGAGGAGGTCGTGATCGAGACGACGGAGGTCCGCACCCTGCGGCGCCGCAGCGCGGGCGCCCTGACCGCCGTGGACGACTCCCGCGAGGGCGTCACCCACTGGCGCACCACCGCCGCGCACGGCCCCCTGACCGCCGACCTCCTCGCCGACCGGCCCGTCGAGGAGCGGCTGCGTCCGCACTGGTCGGTCACCTGGGCGGTGCCCGTCGACAGCGAAGGTGCCCCCGTCCGGCCCCGCACCAGCCCCGTCGTCCACGCCCCCACCCCCAGCGACGAGCCCCTCGGCGTCCCCGCCCTGCTCATCGCGTCCTTCCCCCTGGACTCCACCCGCCGGCACGCCGCCCCCGGCCCGCTGACCGACTTCCTGGTGCAGCGGGCGGCGGACGCCTACGCCGGACTCCTCGCCGACTGGCGCCCGGTCACCGCCGGGATCATCGACCTCGTGCCCGGCCCGCTGGGCAAGGGCGAGCTGGACGGCGCGCTGCGGCAGGCGATCCTCGACCGGCTGCCGCGTACCTCCTTCCTGCCCCCGGCCGTCCCGCCGGCGGAACACGGCGACGAGGACCTGCCCGAGTCGCTGCGGCCCCGTGATGCCGAGGTGGTCGAGGGCGCGGGCGCCGACACCGTGCGGGTCCTCGCCGAGGTGCTGCCCACCCTGCTGCCCGCCGGACTGGAGCGCCGCGCGGAACTGCGCGCCCTGGGCGTGGCCAGGGTCCCGCTGACCGACGCCGTCGACCGGCTGGCCGGGCTGGAGAAGGAACCGGACTGGTGGCGGCGCCTGTACGACAGCCTCGCCGGGGTCGACCCCGACCGGCTGTCCGGGCTTCCGGTGCCGCTGGCCGACGGCCGTACGACCATCGGCCCCCGGCAGGTCCTGCTGCCCACCCCGGACGCGGCCCCCCTCGACCCGGAGATCCTCGCCCGCCTGGGCCTCAAGGTCGCCCACCCCGACGCCGCCCATCCCCTCCTGGAAAAGCTCGGCGCCCTCCCGGCCGTCCCCCGCGCGGTGCTCACCACCCCGCAGGTCCGGGCCGCCGTCGCCGCGTCCCTGGACGACGAGGGCGGCACGAGCTGGGAGGAGGACGCCCTCGACGCCGAGGAACTGGCCGACACGGTCCTCGGCCTGGTGCGGGACGCCGGACTCGAGCCCGGGGACGAGCCGTGGCTGGGCGCGCTCGCCCTGCCCGACGAGGACGGCGAGCCGGCCCCGGCCGGCGAACTCGTCTTCCCCGGCGGTCCCTTCGCGCAGGTGATGCGCGAGGGCGAACTCGCCGCCGTGGACCTCGAACTGGCCGAGAAGTGGGGCCCCGGGCCCCTGGCGGCCTGCGGTGTCCTCGTCGACTTCGCCCTCGTCCGCGCCACCGACGTCGTCCTCGATCCGGACGAACTGGAGCCCCGCGAGGGCGACTTCGCCGAGCCGGACGACGCGGGCCTGCTGGACGCGGTGGACGTGTGGAGCGAGGACGTCCTCGACCGCTTCCCGGACACCCCCGTCCCGCCGGTCGCCACCGAGATCGTCGCCGTACGCGATCTGGACCTCGTCGACGACGACAAGTGGCCGCAGGCGCTGGCGCTGCTGTCGAAGCCCCCGCTGCGCGACGCGATCGTCGAGCCGGTGCGGATCCTGCTGGCGGACGGCACGCACGAGGTCGTACGCCCGTACACCGCCTGGTGGCTGCGCGGGCACCCGGTGCTCGGCGGCCGCCGCCCGGCCGGTCTGCGCGCCGCCGGCGGGGACCCGCTGCTGCGCGGCCTGTACGACGAGGCCGACGCCACGGGCTTCGAGGACGAGCAGGTGCTGCGGGCGCTGGGCGTACGGACGTCCGTCGCGGCGCTCCTGGACGAGCCCGGCGGCGCGGCGGAGCTGCTGGACCGCCTCGCCGACCCCGACCGCCCGGTCACGGCCGCCCAGCTCCACGCCCTGTACGGGGCGCTGGCCGAGCTGGACCCCGAGCAGGTGACCCTGCCGGACGAGCTGCGTGCCGTGGTCGACGGCCGGGTCGAGGTGGTGGACGCCGCCGACGCGGTGGTCGTCGACTCGCCCGACCTGCTGCCCTTCACCTCGGGCGTGCCGCTGCTGCCCGTGCGTCCGACGCGGGCGGCCGAGCTGGCGGAGCTGTTCCAGGTGCGGCGGCTGAGCGAGTCGGTCACCGGCCGGGTGGACTCCGAGGGCGCCGAGCACGACGTACCGGAGCCGGTGCGGGTGCTCCTCGGGGCGCGGACCCCGATGTGGTACGTCGAGCACGAGGAACTCGTCGTCGACGGTGTGGAGATCGACTGGCGGCTGACCGACGACGGTGTCCTGCACGCCGCGACCCTGGAGGGCGTCGCCGCCGGGCTCGCCTGGGCGGCCGGTCAGTGGCCGCGCCGGTTCGAGGTGGCGGCGCTGCTGGAGGACCCGTCGCGGACGGAGGAGCTGGCCCGCGACCGCTGGTTCGACTGAGGCGCAACCCCTTGAGGGGCTCGACCCCAGCCGATCGTCACGCCGGGAAGCGGCGGTCCACCCACCTCCACAGGAGCTCCAGGGCGGCCGCCGCCACCGCCGCGATGGCGACCGCCGCCCAGGGCATGGTCACCCCGACCAGCCTCAGCGCGAAGAAGTCCTGGAGCCACGGCACCACGAGCACCACCACGAATGCCGCGCCCATCGCGGCGACCAGCGCGACGCGCCACCAGGTGTAGGGGCGGGCGATGATGGCCAGTACCCACATGGAGACGAGGAACAGCGTCAGCGTCGCCGCGCTCGTCTCCGCGTCCAGGGCCCCCGGGCCGGAGTAGTGGTGCCGGGCGACCAGGTACGTCGCGAAGGTCGCCGCCGCGGCGACCACTCCGCCGGGGATCGCGTACCGCATCACCCGGCGCACGAAGTTGGGTTTCGCGCGTTCCTTGTTCGGCGCGAGGGCCAGGAAGAAGGCCGGGACGCCGATCGTGAGCGTGGACAGCAGGGTCAGGTGCCGGGGCAGGAACGGGTACTCGACCTGCGAGCACACCACCAGGATCGCCAGCAGCACCGAGTACACGGTCTTCACCAGGAACAGGGTCGCGACCCGGGTGATGTTCCCGATGACCCGGCGGCCCTCGGCCACCACCGACGGCAGCGTGGCGAAGCTGTTGTTCAGCAGCACGATCTGCGCGACCGCCCGGGTGGCCTCCGAGCCGGAGCCCATCGCCACCCCGATGTCGGCGTCCTTCAGCGCCAGGACGTCGTTCACCCCGTCCCCGGTCATCGCGACCGTGTGCCCGCGCGACTGCAGGGCGCCCACCATGTCCCGCTTCTGCTGCGGGGTGACCCGCCCGAACACCGTGCCCTCGTCGAGGGCCGCGGCCATCCCGTCCCGGTCGGCGGGCAGCCGGCGCGCGTCGACGGTCGCGCCGGACAGCCCGAGCTTGCCGGCCACGGCGCCGACCGACACCGCGTTGTCGCCGGAGATGACCTTGGCGCGGACGTTCTGATCGGCGAAGTAGCGCAGGGTGTCGGCGGCGTCCGGCCGCAGCCGCTGCTCCAGGACGACCAGCGCGGTCGGCGCCGGGTCCTTCGCCACCTCGGGGTCGTCGAGGTCCCGGCGGGTGCGGGCCAGCAGCAGTACCCGCATGCCCTGCTCGTTGAGCCGGCCGGTCTCGGCGAGGGCGGGGTCGTCCTCGGCCAGCAGCACGTCCGGCGCCCCCAGCAGCCAGGTGCTCGTCTCGCCGTCGCCCTCGCTGAAGGCGGCGCCGCTGTACTTGCGGGCGGAGGAGAACGGCAGCGCCTCGGTGCAGCGCCACTCCTCGGCGTCCGGGTACGCCTCGATGACGGCCCGCAGGGAGGCGTTCGGGCGCGGGTCGGACTCGCCGAGGGCGCCGAGGACCTTGCGCACGTAGTCCTCGTCGGCGCCGTTCAGCATGCGCAGCTCGGTGACGTCCATGCCGCCCTCGGTGAGGGTGCCGGTCTTGTCCAGGCAGACGGTGTCGACCCGGGCGAGCCCCTCGATGGCGGGCAGCTCCTGGACGAGGCACTGCTTGCGGCCGAGCCGGATGACGCCGATCGCGAAGGCCACCGAGGTCAGCAGCACCAGGCCCTCCGGGACCATGGGCACGATGCCGCCGACCGTCCGGGCGACGGAGTCCTTGAGGTCGTTGTCCTTGACGATCAGCTGGCTGATGACCAGGCCGATCGCGGTCGGGACCATCATCCACGTGACGTACTTCAGGATCGTGGAGATCCCGGAGCGCAGCTCGGACTGCACGAGGGTGAACCGGGACGCCTCCTCGGCGAGCTGCGCGGCGTACGCCTCGCGCCCCACCTTGGTCGCGGCGAAGGCCCCGCCGCCCGCGACCACGAAGCTGCCGGACATGATCCGGTCCCCCGGCCGCTTGACGACCGGGTCGGCCTCACCGGTCAGCAGCGACTCGTCGATCTCCAGCCCGTCCGCCTCGACGCACACCCCGTCGACGACGGCCTTGTCCCCGGGCCCGATCTCGATGACGTCGTCCAGCACGATCTCCGACGTACTGACCTCGGCGGCCACCCCGTCCCGGCGCACGGTCGGTCTCACCTCGCCGATCAGCGCCAGCGAGTCCAGGGTCTTCTTCGCCCGCCACTCCTGGACGATGCCGATGCCGGTGTTGGCGAGGATCACGAAGCCGAACAGGCTGTCCTGGATCGGCGCGACGAAGAGCATGATCACCCAGAGCACGCCGATGATCGCGTTGAACCGGGTTAAGACGTTGGCGCGGACGATGTCGGCCAGGGAGCGGCTGCTGCGCACCGGTACGTCGTTGATCTGACCGCGCGCGACCCGTTCGGCGACCTCGGCGGCGGTCAGCCCGGTGGCCGGCGCGGCGACCGGAACGGGGTGCACAGGGTCGAGTTCGGCGCCCGCGTCGATGTGCGTCATGCATTCGACGGTACGTGCGGATCTACGGCTTCACCCGCCGAGTGGGCGGAAGATCCGACCTGGGTAGGACGGCCGGCGTGGACGGTGTGCTGCCGTGGTACTACGCGGAGCCCCGCTGTCGGCGTGGTCCTACGCGGAGCCCCGGGCCCGCTTGATCGCGGCGTCCCGCTTGCGCACGTACCAGATGCCGATCAGTCCGAGTCCGCCGCCGGCCAGACAGGTCCACAGCCACCAGGTGTGCCCGTGGTCGTCGAACCAGCCGTAGAAGGGGAGCTGTACCAGGAAGAGGACGAACCAGACGACGGTGCCGCCGGTGATGGTGGCGACCACGGGCCCCTCCAGGGGCTCCGGCGCCTCGTGCGTAGGTGTCCACTTCGCCATGCGTACAGCTTACGAGGGGGCCCCGTCCGGGCCTCCGCCGCACGGGTCTACGCGCGGAGATAGCGATCTGCGGCTCATACGTTCATACTGAACCCGTTTGTCTCTGACCGCTTTCATTCGTAGGAAACACCAACAAGGCCGTGGGGGAACCTGTTGGTGATGAGGTCTCGCATGTCCACCTCGGCCACCGCCAAGGTCCCCCCTTCCCCCGAGTCGCCCGAAGACCGCCGGCCCCCGCAGAACGCCGTCGACCGCTACTTCAAGATCTCCGAGCGCGGCAGCACGCTGGCCCGTGAGATCCGGGGCGGTCTCGCCACCTTCTTCGCGATGGCCTACATCATCGTGCTGAACCCGATCATCCTGGGCAGCGCGAAGGACATGTACGGCCACCAGCTGGACAACGGCCAGCTGGTCACCGCGACCGCCCTGACGGCGGCGTTCACCACGCTGCTCATGGGCGTCATCGGCAACGTCCCGATCGCGCTGGCCGCCGGCCTCGGCGTGAACTCCGTCGTCGCCCTCCAGCTCGCCCCGCGGATGTCCTGGCCGGACGCCATGGGCATGGTGGTGCTGGCCGGCTTCGTGGTGATGCTGCTGGTCGCCACCGGTCTGCGCGAGCGCGTGATGAACGCCGTGCCCTATGGCCTGCGCAAGGCCATCGCGATCGGCATCGGCCTGTTCATCATGCTCATCGGCCTCGTCGACTCCGGGTTCGTCACCCGGATGCCGGACGCCGCCCAGACCACCGTCCCGCTCCAGCTGGGCACGGGCGGTCACCTGGTGGGCTGGCCGGTGCTGGTCTTCGTCCTCGGCGTGCTGCTCACGCTGGCGCTGATCGTCCGCAAGACCCCCGGCGCCATCCTGATCTCCATCGTCGTGATGACCGTCGTCGCGATGATCATCAACGCCCTCGCCGACATCCCCACGTGGGGCCTGACCACCCCGGAGTGGCCCGGCAACCCCGTCGCCACCCCCGACTTCGGCCTGGTCGGCCAGGTCAGCCTGTTCGGCGGGTTCGAGAAGGTCGGCGTCCTGACCGGCGTCCTCTTCGTCTTCACCGTCCTGCTGTCCTGCTTCTTCGACGCCATGGGCACGATCATGGCCGTCAGCGACGAGGCGAAGCTGACCGACGCCGAGGGCCAGATGCCGGGCATCAACAAGGTCCTCCTCGTCGACGGTCTCGCGGTCGCCTCGGGCGGTGCCAGCTCCGCCTCGGCCACGACCTGCTTCGTGGAGTCCACGGCCGGTGTCGGCGAGGGCGCCCGCACCGGCTTCGCCAACATCGTCACCGGCGCGCTGTTCGCCGTGGCCCTGTTCCTCACGCCGGTCGCCACGATGGTCCCGTCCCAGGCGGCCACCCCGGCGCTGGTCGCCGTCGGCTTCCTGATCCTGGCCGGTTCGATCCGGGAGATCGACTGGGCGGACTTCACGATCGCCATCCCGGCCTTCGTGACGATGCTGATGATGCCGTTCACCTACTCGATCACCAACGGCATCGGCATGGGCTTCGTCGCCTTCTGCGTGCTGCGCCTGGCGGCCGGACGGGGCCGCGAGGTGCCGGTGGCGATGTACGCGGTGTCGGCGGTGTTCGCCTTCTACTACCTGATGCCGGCCCTGGGTCTGACCTGAGCCGCCGGGGTCAGGTGACCCCGTAGAACCGCTCCGTCTCCTCGACGGCGGACTGGAACCGCTCGTCGAAGTCATCCCGAATGAGCGTCCGGACGACATAGTCCTGGACGCTCATTCCTCTTTTCGCCGCATGGTTGCGGAGCCGCTCTAGCAGCTCCCCGTCTATCCGCAGGCTGAGCACGCTGGTCCCCATGGACACGAGGGTCACCTCGGGGGGCCGGGTGACGCGTCCATTTCCGGACGTAGCTCACTCGTACGGGTGATGTTCGGGTTTTCGTGGCCGGTGTCACGGGCACCCGACGGCACCTGCGGTGGTACTTCGTCAATCTAATGAGTTACCCTAAAGACATGCCGGACCTCAACCATGGCGACGACGCCGCCGCCGTGAACTCCCTGCGATCCGCCGTCATGCGGCTGTCCCGTCGGCTCAAGCACCAGAGGGTCGACGAGTCGCTCAGCCCGACCGAGATGTCGGTGCTGGGCACCCTGTCGAACTGCGGCAGCGCGACCCCGGGCGAACTCGCCCGCAAGGAACACGTCCAGCCGCCCTCGATGACCCGCATCGTGGCGCTGCTGGAGGCCAAGGGACTGGTGCGTCTGGAGCCGCACCCCGAGGACCGGCGCCAGAAGGTCGTGACGCAGACCGAGCAGGCAGTGGTGATGCTCGAGGAGAGCCGCCGCAAGCGGAACGCGTTCCTGGCCACGCTGGTCGAGGGACTCGACGAGGACGAGTGGGCGAAACTGCGCGCCGCCGCCCCCGTGCTGGAGAAGCTCGCACACCTGTAGGCAGCATTCACGAGGAGGCGAACCCTTTGAGTACGGGACCCGGAGCAGCTTCCGTCCCCGCACCGGACCACGACGACCCCGTTTCCCCGACCCCGCGCAAGCCCTCCATGTTCGCCTCCCTGAAGGTCAGGAACTACCGCCTGTTCTTCATGGGCCAGGTCGTCTCCAACATCGGCACCTGGATGCAGCGCATCGCCCAGGACTGGCTGGTGCTGAGCCTCACCGGCTCCTCGGCCGCCGTCGGCATCACGACGGCCCTGCAGTTCCTGCCGATGCTCCTCTTCGGCCTCTACGGCGGCGTCCTCGTCGACCGCCTGCGCAAGCGCCCCACGCTGCTGGTCACCCAGACCGCGATGGCCCTCACCGCCCTGTTCCTGGCCGTCCTCACCCTCACCGGCCACGTCCAGGTCTGGCACGTCTACGTCGCCGCGTTCGCGATGGGCCTGGCCACCGTCGTCGACAACCCCGCCCGGCAGTCCTTCGTCTCGGAGCTGGTCAGCCGTGACCAGCTGCAGAACGCGGTCAGCCTGAACTCCGCCAACTTCCAGTCCGCCCGCCTGGTCGGCCCCGCCGTCGCCGGTCTGATGATCACCGGCGTCGGCACCGGCTGGGCGTTCCTGTTCAACGGCCTGTCCTTCGTCGCGCCCCTCACCGGCCTGCTGCTGATGCGCTCCCGCGACCTGCACGCGGTCGAGCGCGCCCCGCGCGGCAAGGGACAGCTGCGTGAGGGCCTGCACTACGTCGCCGGACGCCCCCAGCTGATCTGGACCATCGTCCTCGTCGGTTTCGTCGGCACCTTCGGCTACAACTTCCCGGTGGTGCTGTCCGCCTTCGCCGACGACGTCTTCCGCGCCGGTGCCGGCACCTACAGCCTCTTCAACACCCTGATGGCCGTCGGCACGCTCGCCGGCGCCCTGCTGGCCGCCCGGCGCGGCACGGCCCGGCTGCGCCTCCTGATCGCGGCGGCCCTCGCCTTCGGCGTCCTGGAGGTCGTGGCGGCGATCGTCCCCGGCCTGTGGCTGTTCGCCCTGCTGATGGTCCCGATCGGCGTCTTCAGCATGACGGTCAACGTCACCGCCAACACCACCATCCAGATGTCCACCGACCCGGCCATGCGGGGCCGCGTGATGGCCCTGTACATGATGGTCTTCCTCGGCGGTTCGCCCGTCGGCGCCCCGATCGTCGGCTGGATCACGGACACCTACGGCGCCCGGGTCGGCTTCGCCGCCGGAGGGGCGATCGCGGCCCTCGCCGCGGCCGTCATCGGCCTGGTCCTGGCCCGCGTCGGCAATCTGCGCCTGTCGGTCGGCTGGCACCACGGCCACCCGCAGGTGCGGTTCGTGCCGCGGGAGCGGCGGGAGGAGCTGGCGCCGGCGGCGTAGCGCGCGGGGCGGGGGCGCGTCAGTCGCGCGGGAAGTCGTCGGTCTTGAGGACGAGGCCGACGGCCGTCCCGGTCAGGTCGACGTCCTCGCCGAAGCCGAAGCTGACGACGGCGTGGTACTTGCCGTCCTGCGGCTGGGTGTGCAGGTGCCACTCGCCGGTGTACGGGTCGACGATCAGGTACACCGGGACGCCGGCGGCGGCGTACGTGTCCTTCTTCGGCCCGTAGTCGTTGGCGGCGGTGTCCTTGGAGATGACCTCGGCGACGAACTCGATGTCCTCGTGGTGCCAGTGTCCCTTGTCGTCCCGTTGGGCTCCCTCGGCGAGGGCGACCACGTCGGACGCGAACCCGTTGAGACGCCCCGGGTAGTCCATGCGGACGTCGGACTTCACACGCTTGCGCGGGTACTTGGTGCGCAGCTGATCGTAGATGTCCGCGATGATGTCCCAGTGGGTGTCCCGCTGCGGCGTCATGAAGATGTGCCCCCCGACGATCTCGGTCTTGTATCCCTCGGGGACGGGCATCTTCTCCAGCCACTCGAACAGCATGTCGAGCGTGAGTTCGCCGCTGCTCTCGGCCATCTCGATCCTGTCTGCAAGGACGGTCATCGTGGCGCTCCTCCCCGGCCGCCCTCGACGCGAGTGCGGCCGCGCGGTACAACGATACGCACGGTGACCAGGACACGCGCGGACGTACACCAGTTCTCCGGGGGAGACTGACCCCATGAGACTGTTCGCCGCCGTCCTGCCCCCGGAGAACGTCACGGCCGCCCTCGCCGCCGAGCTGGCCGCGCTGAAGAAGCTGCCCGGCGCCGACCGGCTGCGCTGGACCGGCCGCCCGGGGTGGCACTTCACGCTCGCCTTCTACGGGGAGGTGGACGACGATCTCGTCCCCGACCTGTCGGCCCGCCTCGAGCGCGCCGCGGACCGCACCGAGCCCTTCTCGCTGGCCCTGCGCGGCGGCGGCCAGTTCGGGCACGGGCGGGCGCTGTGGGCCGGGGTGGAGGGCGGTGTGCGGACCATGCGGCTGCTGGCCGACCGCGCCGAGGCGGCGGCGCGCAAGGCGGGCGTGCCGATGGGGGAGCACCGCCGCTACACGCCCCATCTGACGCTGGCCCGCAGCCGCGAGTCCCACGACGTACGGGCGTACCTGGACGCCCTGGCCGGTTTCACGAGCCCCGAGTGGACCGTGGAGGAGCTGGCGCTGGTGCGCAGCAACCTGCCGAAGTCCGGGGTGCCGGGGGAGCGGCCCCGTTACGAGGCGGTCGCCCGCTGGCCGCTCGGCGCGTCCGGTTAGGCTCTCATCGTGGACCCGAAGACCCGGAACCGGATCATGGCCGGTGTGCTCGTACTGATGCTCGTGGTGGTGGCGGTGGCGGCGGCCCTCGGATAGCCGAGGAAGCGGCCGCCGGGCCGCCGCCCCGCCCACCGCGCTACCAGGCGAACGCCTCCGGGGACGGCCCCGGGCCCGGGAAGATCTCGTCCAGCCCGGTCAGCAGCTCCGGGGACAGCTCCAGCTCCACCGCCCGCAGCGCGGACTCGAGCTGCCCGGCGGTCCGCGGACCCACGATGGGGCCGGTCACACCGGGCCGGGTGAGCAGCCAGGCCAGTGCGGCCTCGCCCGGCTCGACGCCGTGCTTGTCGAGCAGGTCCTCGTACGCCTGCACCTGCGCGCGTACGGCGGGGTCGTTCAGCGCGTCGGCGGCCCGTCCGCTCGCCCGTCGCCCGCCCTGGACCTCCTTCTTGATCATGCCGCCGAGCAGGCCGCCGTGCAGCGGCGACCAGGGGATGACGCCCAGCCCGTAGTCCTGCGCGGCGGGGATGACCTCCATCTCGGCCCGGCGCTCGGCCAGGTTGTACAGGCACTGCTCGCTGACCAGCCCGATGGTGCCGCCGCGCCGGGCGGCGGTCTCGTTGGCCTGGGCGATCTTGTATCCCGGGAAGTTGGAGGAGCCCGCGTAGAGCACCTTGCCCTGCTGGACCAGTACGTCGATCGCCTGCCAGATCTCCTCGAAGGAGGTGGCGCGGTCGATGTGGTGGAACTGGTACAGGTCGATGTGGTCGGTCCGCAGCCGCTTCAGGCTGGCCTCGACCGACCGCCGGATGTTGAGGGCGGACAGCTTGTCGTGGTTGGGCCACGCCGGGCCGTCGGCGCCCATGTTCCCGTACACCTTGGTCGCGATGACGACCTTGTCCCGGCGGCCGGCGTCCTTGGCGAACCAGTTCCCGATGATCTCCTCGGTACGGCCCTTGTTCTCGCCCCAGCCGTACACGTTGGCGGTGTCGAAGAAGTTGATCCCGGCGTCCAGCGCCGCGTCCATGATCGCGTGGCTGTCGGGCTCGTCGGTCTGTGGACCGAAGTTCATGGTCCCGAGGACCAGCCGGCTGACCTTGAGTCCTGTGCGTCCGAGCTGCGTGTACTCCATGGGCCCCAAGCCAACGGCTTGGAGTGCGCTCCAGGCAAGGGTGTCCGCCGCGGGGGGAAACCGCCGGTCCCGAGGGCTCGCGGGTGAGGCCGAGGACGGTCATCGCGGGCCGGTGCAGCCGCGCGGTACAACGATACGCACGGTGACCGGGACACGGGAGGACGTGCATATGCCGGAGCGGGACCGTACCGACCATCTCGTCGCCCTCGTCCGGCGCCACCTCGGCGACGACGTCCTCGGCGTCTACGCGCACGGCTCCGCCACCCTCGGCGGCCTCCGTCCGCACAGCGACCTCGACCTCCTGGTCGTCGTGCGGAACCGCACGACGTACGCGCAACGCCGGGCGATGACCGAGGAGTTGCTGAAGGTCTCCGGTGGGGAGGGGCGGCGGCCCGTCGAGCTGATCGTCGTCGTACGGGACGAGGTGCGGCCCTGGCGTTACCCGCCGCACCGCGACTACCTCTACGGCGAGTGGCTGCGCGACGACTACGAACGCGGCCTCGTCCCCCAGCCGGAGGCCGATCCCGACCTGGCCCCGCTGCTGACGATGGTGCTGCGCGCCGACGCCCCGCTGTACGGCCCGCCGCCCGCCGGCCTGCTCGACCCCGTTCCGCCCGGGGACCTGCGGCGGGCGATCGTCGCCGGGGTGCCGCGCCTCATGGCGGACCTGGCCGACGACACCCGCAACGTGCTGCTCACGCTCGCCCGGATCTGGAGCACCCTCGCCACCGGTGACATCCGGTCCAAGGACGCGGCGGCCGACTGGGCCCTCGCACGCCTGCCCGCCGGGCACCGCCCCGTGATGGCCCGTGCCCGTGCGGTCTACCTCGGCCGGGAGGAGGAGCGGTGGGACGACCTGGCGGGGGCCGTCGGGCCGTGCGCCCGCTTCCTCACCGGGGAGATCGCACGCTACGACGACCCGGCGTAGGGGCCGCCCAGGTCCCACTCCGCGTACATCGCGTCCGCGAACGCCGCCGCGATCTTGTGCTCACCGCTCGCGTTGGGATGCGTGCCGTCGTAGGTGTCGGTGTGGATGTCGTACGACGCCGGGGGCGCGGCGAGCAGCAGCGGGGAGCCGGGTTCGTCGAGGTCTATGACGGTCTTCGCGAGGAGGTCGTTGAAGCGGGTGACCTCCGTGGCGAAGGACGGGTCGGCCTCGGCCCGGATGTTGGGGATCACCGGGAGGACGGCCATCCGCACGCGCGGGTCGGCCGCGCGTGCCTCGGCGACGAAGGCGCGGACGTTGTCCGCCGTCTGCTCGGCGTTGGTGTAGAAGCCGAGGTCGATCAGGCCCAGGGAGACCAGGAGCACGTCCGCGCGGCAGGTCCTGACGGTCTCGCGGATCAGCGGGGCCATGTGGAGCCAGCCCTCGCCCCAGCCGGCCAGGTGGGCCCGCGGGAAACCGGGGTCGGCGTAGGCGTAGGAAGTGGGGGTGTCCGTCGCCGGGTCGTGCAGGGCCTCGCGCGGACCGACGAGGGTGAAGGGACCGGCGTACGTGGCGCACAGGTGCTGCCACAGCCGGTAGCGCCACGTGTGTTCGCCGGCGCTCCCGATGGTCATGGAGTCACCGACGGACATGAACCTGAGCATCCGATCATCATGGACGATCGGCCCGGTCGCCGCGATGTGAGACCGGCCACCCGAGGTGAACGGCCCGTGGGGATGGCAGGCTTGGGGCATGCGCGGACCCTTCGCCCTGCTCGCCTCGGCCCTTCTCGTGGGCGCCCTCGCCGTGCCCGCCTCGGCCGCCGACGGGAGCGAGGGCGGTGACGGGAGCGACGGGTTCACGATCACGGACCCCCGCATCACCGAGTCCAGCGGCCTCGCCGCCTCCCGGCTGCACCCCGGCGTCTACTGGACGCACAACGACCAGGACGACGGGCCGTACCTCTACGCCGTGGACGGCGGCACCGGCAGGACCGTCGCCCGGATCGCCCTGTCCGGGGTCGGCAAGCCCCGGGACGTGGAGGCGATCGCCGTCGGACCGGGGAACCGCATCTTCGTCGGCGACATCGGCGACAACCTCGGCGGCACCTGGCCGCACGTGTGGATCTACGAGCTGCCCGAGCCGAAGGAGCTGAAGGACCAGACGGTCCGGGCCACGCAGTACGTCGTGAAGTACGAGGACGGGGCCCGGGACGCCGAGTCGCTCGTCGTGCACCCGAAGACCGGGCGGGTCTACATCATCGACAAGCAGGAGGACGGCGGGCATCTGTACGAGGGGCCCGCCGAACTGTCCGCCTCCGGCACCAACGTCTTCCGGCGCACCGCCGCCGTCGACCTGTGGGCCACCGACGCAGCGTTCTCCCCCGACGGCCGGCGGCTCGCCGTCCGCGGCTACTTCGGCGGGATCTGGTACGACTGGAACGACGGCGACATCCGGCGCAAGGGCCGGCTCAACGTGCCCCTGGGGCAGGGGGAGTCCGTCACCTACACCGCCGACGGGTCGAAGCTGCTGCTCGGGATGGAGGGCGCCGACAGCCCGGTGCGGGCCCAGGAGGCGCCCGGGGGCGGAGGCGAGTCCCGCACGCCGTCCGGTGGTGGGGACTCCGCCGGCGCCGGTGACGGGACCGGCGGGGACACGCTCAAGGTCGGGGCGCTCGGCCTGGTCGTCGCGTGCGCGGCCCTGTTCGGCCTACGACGGCTGTTCCGGCGGAGCTGAGCCGTCCGCCGCGCCCCGCGCGGCCACCAGCACCTCCAGCCCGTCCAGGATCCGCTGCAGTCCGAACTCGAAGTGGTCGAAGCCGGGGCCGAAGGTGTCCTCGGAGAGGGAGGCCAGGACGGGATAGCGGCCGCTGGTCATGACCTTCTCCAGCGCCGGCTGCTGGGCCTCCCAGAACTGGGCGTCCGTCAGCCCCGAGGTGCGCTCCGCCTCCTCCTGGTACACCTGCGTGCGGGCGGCCCCGACGACGTACCCGTCGATCGCGACGATCGCCGACAGCAGCTCCGGGTCGGACAGGCCCATGGGCTTGATCCGGGCGAGCACCTTCTCCATGCCGTCGAGGGCGCTCGGGCCGAGGATCGGGCGGGACTGGTTGACCTCCAGCAGCCACGGGTGGCGGCGGTAGAGGGCGAGGGTGGCGCGGCCCATGGCCTCCAGGGCCGCGCGCCAGGAGCCGTCGCCGAAGTCGGTCTCGTCGGCGGAGGGGCGCTGGACGCGGTCCAGCATCAGATCGAGCAGCTCGGCCTTGCCGGGGACGTAGCGGTACAGGGACATCGTGCCCGTGCCGAGTTCCGTGGCGATCCGGCGCATCGAGACCGCGCCGAGCCCGTCCCGGTCGGCGACGCCGACGGCGGCCTCCACGATCCGCTCCAGCGACAGGCCCGGTTTGGGGCCCCGGCTGGGCCGCCGGCCGGTGTCCCACAGCAGTTCGAGCGTGCGAGCGATGTCGCCGCTGCCGCTCCTCTCCGTACCGCTCGTCATGTGCGCAGTCTAGTTCCGCACCGAAAAACTGGGTACGGCGTACGCGCAATCGGGTACGGTGTACCCAGTTACTGGAAGGGGGACCCCATGAACGACGGTTACGCGGTCCGCGCGGAGGCCCTGGAGAAGCGGTACGGCGAGAAGCGCGCCCTGGACGGCTTCGACCTCGCCGTCCGGGAGGGCACCGTGCACGGACTGCTCGGGCCGAACGGCGCCGGCAAGACCACCGCCGTGCGCATCCTGTCCACGCTGATCCGGCTGGACGGGGGGCGGGCCCGGGTGGCCGGCCTGGACGTGGCCCGGCAGGCCCGCGAGGTACGGGCGCGGATCGGGCTCACCGGGCAGTACGCGGCCGTGGACGAGGTGCTGACGGGGCGGCAGAACCTGGAGATGTTCGGGCGGCTGTTCCACCTGGGCGGCAAACGGGCCCGGCTGCGGGCCGTCGAGCTGCTGGAGCAGTTCGACCTGACCGACGCCGCCGACCGGGGCGTCGGCAAGTACAGCGGCGGGATGCGGCGCCGGCTCGACCTGGCCGCCTCCATGATCCTCGCCCCGGCCGTCCTGTTCCTGGACGAGCCGACGACGGGACTGGACCCCCGCAGCCGGGGCGAGGTCTGGGAGTCCGTGCGGGCGCTGGTGGCGGGCGGCACGACGGTGCTGCTGACCACGCAGTACCTGGAGGAGGCCGACAAGCTGGCCTCCCGCATCACCGTCATCGACCAGGGCCGGGCCATCGCCGACGACACCCCGGACGGGCTGAAGAACCTGGTCGGCGGCGACCGCGTCGAGGTCGTGGTGGCCGAGCGGGCCGACATTCCGCGCGCGGTGAAGGTGGTCGCCCGGGTCTCCGACGGCGAGCCCGAGACGGACGAGGACGGACTGCGGGTGCACGCCCCGGTCACCGACCGGGTGAACGCCCTGACCGAGGTGGCGCGCACCTTGCAGGACGAAGGGGTCCGGGTGGAGGACATCGGGCTGCGCAGGCCCAGCCTCGACGACGTGTTCCTGCGCCTGACCGGACACCGCACCGACGTCTCGCAGCCGAAGGAGGCCGCCGCATGAGCGCCGTCGACACGAGCACCGTCGACACGAGCGCCGTCGACCTGACCGGTCCGGGCAGCCACGGACGCCTGTACTGGCTGCTCGCCGACTGCGCCAACATCGTCCGCCGCGGACTGACCCACTACCAGCGCCAGCCCGTCAACATCGCCTGGCAGCTGGGCTTCCCGATCCTGTCGGTGCTGCTGTACGGCTATGTCTTCGGCAGCGCGATGAAGGTGCCCGGAGGCGGCGACTACAAGGACTTCCTGATGCCCGGGATGTTCGTGATGACGATGGCCTTCGGGTTCATCAACACGGCGACCGTCGTCGTCTACGACTCCACCAAGGGCGTCATCGACCGGTTCCGCTCCATGCCGATGGCCTCCTCGGCGGTGGTCGCCGGGCGCGGTGTCACCGACCTCGTGGTCGCCTGCGCCGAGCTGGGGATCATGATGCTGACCGCGCTGGCCATGGGCTGGCGGCCGGACGGGGGCTGGGGCTTCCTGGGCGCGTTCGGGCTGCTGCTGTGGCTGCGGTTCGCGCTGATCTGGATCGGCGTGTGGCTCGGGCTCCTCGTGCCCAACCCGGAGGCGGCGGGCGGGCTGTTCGCGGTGGCGTTCCCGCTGACGATGATCTCCAGCATCTTCGTCGCCCCGCAGCTCATGCCCGACTGGCTGGGCTGGGTGGCCGCCTGGAACCCGATCTCCTCCACGGCCGCGGCCGCCCGCGAGCTGTTCGGCACGCCGGTCGGCGGCGGGGACTCCTGGGTCGAGCAGCACGCGCTGCTGATGGCGGGGGTGTGGCCCGTGGTACTGACGGTGATCTTCCTGCCGCTGGCGGTGCGGCGGTTCCAGAAGCTCAGCCGGTAGCGGACGGGCGTTGGGAGGCAGTCCGTAGCGGAAGAGCAGTGAGGGGCGCCCGGCGAACACCGGGCGCCCCTCACCGTCGTACGAGGGCGGCGGCTACAGCTTCTCGATCACGTAGTCGACGCACTTGGTCAGCGCCTCGACGTCCGCCGGGTCGATCGCCGGGAACATCGCGACGCGCAGCTGGTTGCGGCCCAGCTTGCGGTACGGCTCGGTGTCGACGATGCCGTTGGCGCGCAGCACCTTGGCGACGGCGGCGGCGTCGACCTCGTCGGTGAAGTCGATGGTGCCGATGACCTGCGAGCGCTTGGCCGGGTCGGCGACGAACGGGTTCGCGAACTTCACGTCCTCGGCCCAGCCGTACAGCGTGCGTGCGGAGGCGGCGGTGCGGCCGGTGGTGAAGTCCAGGCCGCCCTGGCCGTTCATCCACTCCAGCTGCTGGTTCAGCAGGAACAGCGTGGCGAGGGCCGGGGTGTTGTACGTCTGGTTCTTGCGGGAGTTGTCGATCGCCGTCGGCAGCGAGAAGAACTCCGGGACGTGCCGGCCGCTCGCGTGGATCCGCTCGGCACGCTCGATCGCGGCCGGGGAGAAGATGCCGATCCACAGGCCGCCGTCGGAGGCGAAGGACTTCTGCGGGGCGAAGTAGTAGACGTCGGTCTCGGCGATGTCGACCGGCAGGCCGCCGGCGCCGGAGGTGGCGTCGACCAGGACGAGGGCGCCCTCGTCGGCACCGGCCACACGCTTGACGGGCATGGCGACGCCGGTCGAGGTCTCGTTGTGCGTGAACGCGTACACGTCCACGCCGGCCTCGGCCTGCGCCTCGGGGTGCGTGCCCGGGTCGGAGGAGATGACGGTCGGCTCGGCCAGCCAGGGGGCGAGCTTCGCGGCCTTGGCGAACTTGGAGCTGAACTCGCCGAAGCTGAGGTGCTGCGACTTGTTCTCGATCAGGCCGTGGGTCGCGATGTCCCAGAACGCGGTGGAGCCGCCGTTGCCGAGGATCACCTCGTAGCCCTCGGGGAGCCGGAACAGCTCGGAGATGCCCTCGCGGACCTTGCCGACCAGGTTCTTGACCGGGGCCTGGCGGTGGGAGGTGCCCATGAGGGAGGTACCGGTCGCGGCCAGCGCGTCCAGCGCTTCCGTCCGCACCTTGGAGGGACCCGCGCCGAATCGACCGTCCGCGGGCTTGATGTCAGCAGGAATCTGGATCTCAGCCACGAGCCGGAGGGTATCTCTTCGGCGAAACCGGACGGAAACGTGTCCGTCGGATGAGACGAGATCTCCGCCGTCCGGACCTGTGGGGAGCTACGAGAGCATCCTGGACGCATGAACGGTCTGGAGGCAGCACTGCGCGGGGCCGTCCGGGGCGAGGTCGGCTTCGACGTCACCTCCCGGGCGCTGACGACGATGGACGCGTCCAACTTCCGGCGGGTCCCGCTGGGCGTGGTCGCCCCGCGCGACGCCGACGACGTGGCCGCCGTACTGGAGGTGTGCCGGGCGCAGGGGGTGCCGGTCGTGGCGCGCGGCGGGGGCACCTCGATCGCCGGGCAGGCGACGGGCACGGGCGTGGTCCTGGACTTCACCCGGCACATGAACGGGCTGCTGGACCTGGACCCGGGCACCCGCACGGCCGTCGTCCAGCCGGGCCTCGTCCTCGACCGCCTCCAGGAGGCCGCCGCCCCGCACGGCCTGCGCTTCGGACCCGACCCCTCCACGCACAGCCGGTGCACGCTCGGCGGGATGATCGGCAACAACTCCTGCGGGTCGCACTCGGTGGCCTGGGGCACGACGGCGGACAGCGTGCGGGAGCTGACCGTGCTCACCGCGCGCGGGCGGCGGCTGCGGCTCGGGCAGGGCTGGGCCGGGGCGCCGGACGGCCTGCGGGAGCTGGCGGAGGGCGACTTGGCGAGGCTGCGCACCGGCTTCCCCGAGCTGCCCCGCCGTATCTCCGGCTACGCGCTGGACGCGCTGCTGCCCGAGAAGGGCGCCGACGTGGCCCGCTCGTTCTGCGGGTCGGAGGGCACGCTGGGCGTGCTGACCGAGGCGGTCGTCCGGCTGGTCGAGGCGCCACGCGCGCGTGCCCTCGCGGTGCTGGCGTACGCCGACGAGAGCGCGGCGGCCGAGGCGGCGGCCGGGCTGCTGCCGCTCGGGCCGCTGACGGTGGAGGGCATGGCGGCCGACCTGGTGCCGGCCACGGCCGGACTGCCGCGGGGCGGGGCCTGGCTGTTCGTGGAGACCGGAGGTCGGACGGAGGCGGAGGCACGTGCGCGTGCCGAGACGATCGTGCGGGCCGCCGACGTCGTCGACTCCCGGGTGGTGACGGACCCCGCCGGGCAGCGGGCGCTGTGGCGGATCCGGGAGGACGCGTCCGGCACGGCGACCCGCATGCCGGACGGCTCGGAGGCGTGGCCCGGCTGGGAGGACTGCGCGGTGCCGCCCGCCCGGCTCGGCGCGTACCTGCGGGACTTCCGGGGTCTTTTGGCCGCCCATGGCCTGCGCGGCACGCCCTACGGGCACTTCGGGGACGGCTGCATCCACGTCCGCATCGACTTCGACCTGCTGACTCAGGCGGGCGTCGCCCGCTTCCGCCGCTTCTCCGAGGAACTGGCCGAGCTGGTGGTGGCCCACGGCGGCTCGCTGTCCGGCGAGCACGGCGACGGCCAGGCGCGCGCGGAACTGCTGCCGCGCATGTACGGCCCGGAGACCGTCGCCCTGTTCGAGCGGGCCAAGGCGGTCTGGGACCCGGACGACCTGCTCAACCCCGGCATGCTGGTGCGCCCGGCACCGCTCGACGCCAACCTCCGCTTCTCCGTCCTGCCGCGCGGCCCGGTGGACGTGGAGTTCGGCTATCCCGCCGACGGCGGGGACTTCTCGGCGGCGGTCCGGCGCTGCGTGGGCGTCGCCAAGTGCCGTACGGCGTCGGCGCCGGGCCCGTCCGTCATGTGCCCGTCCTTCCGGGCGACGGGGGAGGAGGAGCACTCCACGCGCGGGCGTGCCCGGCTGCTGCACGAGATGCTCGCCGGCGAGCTGGTGACCGACGGCTGGCGGTCGACGGAGGTCCGCGACGCCCTCGACCTGTGCCTGTCCTGCAAGGGGTGCCGGTCGGACTGCCCGGTGGAGGTCGACATGGCCACCTACAAGGCCGAGTTCCTGCACCACCACTACGCCGGGCGCCGCCGCCCCGCCGCCCACTACGCCATGGGATGGCTGCCGGTGTGGCTGCGCTGGGCGGACCGCACGGGCACGGCCGCACTGGTCAACGCGCTGGCGTCCGTACGCCCGGTCGCGGCGGTGGCGAAACGGGCGGGCGGGATCGCGGCCGAGCGGGCGATACCGCGGCTGGCGGGGCAGACGTTCAGCCGGTGGTGGCGGAGGCGGGCTCGCACGCGGGGCGCGGGGGAGCTGGTCGTCCTGTGGCCCGACACCTTCACCGAGCACCTGTCGCCGTCCGTGGGCCGCGCGGCCGTACGGGTCCTGGAGGCGGCGGGGCTGCGGGTGGCGCTGCCGCCGACGCTGCGGATGCCGCGCGGCCGGGTGGGCGACGGCGGGTCGCGCACGGCCGCCGCCCTGCTGACGGCCCGTCGGGCCCGGGTGTGCTGCGGGCTGACGTACGTCTCCACGGGCCAGCTCGACCGGGCCCGCGCGGTGATGCGCCGCACCCTCGACCTCATGGCACCGGTGCTGGAGACGTCCGCCCCGGTCGTCGTCCTGGAGCCGAGCTGCGCCGCCACCCTGCGCACCGACCTGCCGGAGCTGCTGCCCGACGACCCCCGTGCCGCCGCCCTCGCAGGCCGCGTCCTCACCTTCGCCGAGACCCTGGAGCGGCACGCCCCGGGCTGGACGCCCGCGGCGGTGGACCGGCCCGTCACCGGCCAGACCCACTGCCACCAGCACGCGGTGCTCGGCGACACGGCCGACCGCCGCCTGCGCGCGGCCGCGGGCCTGACGGGTGAGCTGAGCGGCGGCTGCTGCGGGCTCGCGGGCAACTTCGGCTTCGAGAAGGGTCACTTCGAGGTGTCGGCCGCCTGCGCGGAGGACCAGCTGCTGCCGGCGGTGCGGGAGGCGCCGGAGGGAGCGGTGGTCCTGGCGGACGGCTTCTCGTGCCGGACGCAGCTGGAGCAGCTGGCCGGGGTACGGGGGCGGCATCTGGCGGAGGTGCTGGCGGAGGGGCTGGGGTGACCCCGGAACCGCACGGGGTGGCCGATGCGTGATCGTTCGCATGGGCGATCCGGGTGAACAGGGGCGGCGGCCGCGACGACGCTTCGGCAGGCGGTCGCGGGTGGTCGGGCCCGCCGCCGCGGTGGCCGTGCTGGCGGTCGTCGCGGGGGTCCTGGTCGCCGACGACGGGCCGGCCCGCATCGCCGCGCCGCACGGCTGCCGCACCACCGTCCACGGCACCGCCCCGGCCGCCCGGCCCGCGTCGGACCGGCCCGCCCCGGCCGGCGCCGTCCCCGCCGCCGACTTCGACGGGGACGGGCACGCCGACCTGGCCTTCGGCTCGCAGGGGGACGTGAAGGGCGGGTACGGCGGCGGCAGCATCGAGGTGGCGTACGGGACGGGGGACGGAACGGGCCTCGGCCGCTGCCAGTACCTCACGCAGGACGACCCCGGGATTCCCGGGAAGAACCGCCACGAGGCGTTCTTCGGGACCGACGTGGTGGCCCGTGACTTCGACGAGGACGGGTACACCGACCTCGCCACCGCCGTCTTCGACTGGAAACCGTCCGTCGTCGTCATGTGGGGTTCCCCGGACGGGCTGTCGCGTGCCGCCCGGGTACCGGGGACGGACGGCAGCCACGTCGCGTGGGACAACGACCCGATCCTGGAGGAGCAGCTCGCAGCCGGTGACTTCGACGGGGACGGGCACGCCGACCTCGTCTTCGGGCTCGGCTCCGGCAAGGGGCTGCTCAAGGGCCCCTTCGAACGGGACGGCACCCCGGCGGGGACGGGGCGGGTCCCCGCCCCGCGCGAACCCGAGCGGGGTGTCGGGTCCGCGAACTTCCGTGACCTCGTCGCCGGGGACCTGGACGGCGACGGCGCCGACGACCTGGTGACCTTCCACTCCGGCGGGCCCTCCGGTGCGCCGTGGTCCGAGAAGCGCCGGCCGGTCGGCTACTTCCGGGGCGGCCCGGACGGCCTCACCCAGCCGGACGGCGTCGACCTCCCCGACGCGGCGACGGCGGCCGTCGGTGACGTGGACGGCGACGGATACGGTGACCTGGTCCTCAGCCCCCGGGGCGGCGACGCGAGCCGCAGCGGGGTGACGGTGGTGTACGGGTCGAAGACCGGGCCGGGGAAGCGGAGGACGACGATCGACCGCGACACGCCGGGCGTGCCCGGTGCGGAACCCCAGGACGAGGACGCCGTCCTCGAGTCCCTCGACACCGGGGACGTGAACGGTGACGGATACGCGGACGTGGTGGCCGGGTCCCCGCGGTGGGGCCCGTACGCGAAGCCGGGCCCGGAGCAGGTGCTCTTCCTGGCGGGTGGCCCGGACGGACTCACCGGCGAGGGCTCCCGGGTGTTCGAGGGCGGTGACTTCGCCGGCTCGGGCGAGCGGGCCGGTTTCGGTGCGTCGGTGGCCCTCACCGACCTGGACGGCGACCACCGTGCCGACCTGGTGGTGGCCGAGCCGGGCAGCGACACGACCGGCAGCTCCGCGTGGCTGCTGCCCGGCACGGCCGACGGGCCGTCCGCGAGGGGCGTCACCCGGCTGTACGGGGACACCTTCGACGACACCGAGGGCCTGGACCTGCTCATGGGCGGCGGAGGGATCGCCCGCTAGCGCCGCGGGAAGCGGTACTTCAGGTGGGTGGCCGACGGAGTGCCGACCACCCTGATCAGTTCCAGGTCGCGCCGGACGGCGCCCGGCCCCTCGAAGAGCCGCAGCCCGTCGCCGAGGAGCACGGGCACCACGTGCAGCTGGAGCTCGTCGACGAGGTCCGCTCCGAGGTACTGCCGCACCGTGTCCGCCCCGCCCGCGATGTCGACGTTCCGGTCCCCGGCGGCGGCCTTCGCCTGCTCCAGGGCGCTGTGGATGCCGTCGGTGACGAAGGTGAAGGTGGTGCCGCCCTCCTTCACCAGGGTGGGGCGGGGGCGGTGGGTGAGGACGAAGACCGGGGTGCGGAAGGGCGGGTTGTCGCCCCAGAACTCCTCGCCCGTGTCGTACATCGTCCGGCCCATGACCACCGCCCCGGTGGCGTCGAACCACTCCCGGATCAGCTCCGAGTCGCGGTTCTCGTCCCCGCCGGTCATGCCCTGGCGCTCCCGCCAGCTCGCCAGGGTGTGGATCCACTCGAAGACCGGCTCGGCGCCGTCGCCTCCGGGGTTGTCGAGGGTGACGTTCGGGCCGGCGACGTAGCCGTCGAGGGTGATGGCCAGGTCCGCGGTGACGGTCATGATGCGTGCTCCTCGGGTGGGGTGTGGACTGCCTTCACCTCTGCGTCGACCGGGAACCGGCGTTTTCGACCCCGCCTCACGGGACCGTCTCGCCCCGCACCAGCGGCCGGCACACCGGCTGGACGCCCTCGGGCAGGTCGTCCGGGTCGCACCAGCGGGCCTCCAGGATCTCGAAGGGGTCGATGCGCAGCTCGCCGCCGAGCAGGCGGGCCTCGTAGGCCACCTCCAGGCGGGTGCGCAGGCCGCTGTTGAGCATGACCAGCCGGCCCACCTCCACGTCGAGGCCGGTCTCCTCCTTGACCTCTCGGACCACGGTCGCCCGGAAGTCCTCGCCCTTGCGCGCGAAACCGCTCGGCAGGCCCCACTGGCGGCCCGGCGGCCACATCCGGTGCCTCAGCATCAGTACCCGCCCCTCGTCGTCGCGCACGACGCCGGTCACGCCGACCACGAACTTGGCGTTCAGCAACCACATCACGCGGCTCTGCACCGGGCGCAGGATGCGCCAGATGCGGGCGAGGAGTCGTCTCACGGGGCCTCCGGGAGGGTGCGGGCCGGCTTCGTCGTTGCGGACGGTATCCCGCCGGTGATCGCTCCCGTACGACCAGCCCTGCCCGCCGGCCCCGTCCGCCCGGTCCCGCCCGCCGGTCCGGTCCTGTCCGCCCGGCGGACTTCCGTTGACAGCCGCGTGTCCGGGCGACGACAGTTGCATGACCGGCTTACACGCCTGACCGAGTCCACTACCCTGGACTACGCCGTACAGCGCGGTGAACGACATCGAACCGTAGACCGTCCCCGGAGCCCCCGTGAGCACCCCCAGCGCCACCCCCGGCACCCCGACCCCGGCCGCCCCCACGGCCGCGCACGCCACCGGCCCCGCGCCCGCCCCGGGCGGCGCCACCGGCCGATGGGGTTCCCTCGGCCCGGTCGGCCTGGTGCTCGCCGGAGGCGTCTCCGTGCAGTTCGGTGCCGCGCTGGCGGTCAGCCTGATGCCCCGGGCCGGGGCGCTCGGGGTCGTGACGCTGCGCCTGGTCGTGGCCGCCGTCGTCCTGCTCCTGGTCTGCCGCCCCCGGCTGCGCGGCCACTCCCGCGCCGACTGGGGCACGGTCGTCGTCTTCGGCATCGCCATGGCCGGCATGAACGGCCTCTTCTACCAGGCCGTCGACCGCATCCCCCTCGGTCCCGCCGTCACCCTGGAGGTGCTCGGCCCGCTTGCCCTCTCCGTCCTTGCCTCCCGCCGCGCGGTCAACCTGGTCTGGGCCGCGCTCGCCCTGGCCGGCGTCTTCCTGCTCGGCGGCGGCGGCTTCGACGGCCTCGACCCGGCCGGTGCCGCCTTCGCGCTGGGGGCGGGCGCGATGTGGGCGGCGTACATCGTCTTCAGCGCCCGCACCGGACGCCGCTTCCCGCAGGCCGACGGGCTGGCCCTCGCGATGGCGGTCGGGGCGGTGCTGTTCCTGCCGCTGGGCATCGCCGAGTCGGGGGCGAAACTGGCCGACCCGGTGACGCTGGCGCTGGGCGCGGGCGTCGCCCTGCTCTCCTCCGTCCTGCCGTACACCCTCGAACTCCTCGCCCTGCGCCGCCTGCCCGCGCCCACCTTCGCCATCCTCATGAGCCTGGAGCCCGCCCTCGCCGCGGCGGCCGGCTTCCTCATCCTCGACCAGTCCCTGTCCGCCACCCAGTCCGCCGCCATCGCCCTGGTCATCGCGGCCAGCATGGGAGCGGTGCGGACCCAGGTGGGGCGCGGCGGGCGGGCGAAGCGAGAGCTGCCGGGCCCGGGGGCCGACGGCCGGTAACCCCTCCCACCGCCCAGCGCGGGGCCCGGGCTCGGGCCGGGCACGAATTCATGCAAGCATGCTTGATTGTTTCCCGGCCTCCTGCCATGCTCCCCACCACACCGCGCCGCACGCCGCCGTGCCCGAGGGGAGCGCTTCGTGTCCGACCCGACGCCCGTGATCGACGACCTGCGCGAGGAGAGCGAGGAACTCGACGCGCTGGTCGCCCGGCTGAGCCCCGGGGAGTGGCGCCTCGCCACCCCGGCGCCCCGGTGGACGATCGCCCACCAGATCGCGCACCTGACCTGGACCGACCGGTCCGCCCTGCTCGCCGTCACCGACGAGGACGGCTTCCGCGCCCTGGTGGACAAGGCCCTCGCCGCGCCCGGCACCTTCGTCGACGAGGGCGCACAGGAGGGCGCCGCCCTGCCGCCCGCCGCGCTGCTGACGGCCTGGCGGGAAGGACGTGCCGCGCTCGACAAGGCGCTGCGCGAGGCTCCGCCCGGCGCCCGCTTCCCCTGGTACGGCCCGCCCATGGCGGCCGCCTCCATGGCCACCGCCCGGCTCATGGAGACCTGGGCCCACGGCCTGGACGTCGCCGACGCGATAGGCGTGACGCGCCCGCCCACCGACCGCCTCCGCCATGTGGCCCGCATCGGGGTGCGCGCCCGCGACTACGCCTTCGCGGCCCACGGCCTCACCCCGCCCGCCGGGCAGTTCCGCGTCGAACTCACCGGGCCGCACGGCGACCGGTGGGCGTACGGGCCCGAGGACGCCGCCCAGCGCGTCACCGGCCCCGCCCTCGACTTCTGCCTCCTCGCCACCCAGCGAGCCCACCGCGCCGACCTCGCCCTCACCGCCGAGGGCCTGGACGCCGACCGCTGGCTCGACATCGCCCAGGCCTTCGCGGGCCCGCCCGGCACCGGCCGCCCGCCGAAGGGGGCCGCCCGGTGAGCGTGCTCCGCATCGGCAACGCCTCCGGCTTCTACGGTGACCGCTTCGACGCCATGCGCGAGATGCTCACCGGCGGCCCGCTGGACGTCCTCACCGGCGACTACCTCGCCGAGCTGACCATGCTCATCCTGGGCCGCGACCGGCTCAGGAACCCGGACGCCGGGTACGCCCGCACCTTCCTGCGCCAGCTGGAGGAGTGCCTGGGCCTCGCCCACGAGCGCGGGGTGCGCATCGTCGCCAACGCCGGCGGGCTCAACCCGGCCGGACTCGCCGACGCCGTACGCGCACTGGCCGCCCGGCTCGGCCTCCCCGTCCGTGTCGCGCACGTCGAGGGCGACGACCTGGGGGACCGGTATCCGGGCAGCCTCGCTGCCCACGCCTACCTCGGCGGCTTCGGCATCGCCGAGTGCCTGCGCGCGGGCGCCGACGTCGTGGTCACCGGGCGCGTCACCGACGCCGCCCTGGTCACCGGGCCCGCCGCCGCGCACTTCGGCTGGGCGCCGACGGACCACGACCGGCTCGCGGGCGCGGTCGTCGCCGGTCACGTGCTGGAGTGCGGCACGCAGGCCACCGGCGGCAACTACGCCTTCTTCCACGAGCACCGGGCGAGCCACGACCTCCGGCACCCCGGCTTCCCGCTCGCCGAACTCCACGCCGACGGCACCTGCGTCATCACCAAGCACGACGGCACCGGCGGCCTCGTCGACACCGGCACGGTGACGGCCCAGCTGCTGTACGAGACGGCCGGCGCCCGGTACGCGGGACCGGACGTCACCGCCCGGCTGGACACCGTGACGCTCACCCAGGACGGTCCCGACCGCGTACGGATCGACGGCGTGCGCGGCGAGGCCCCGCCACCCACGCTCAAGGTCGGCCTGAACCGCCTCGGCGGCTTCCGCAACGAGGTCACCTTCGTGCTCACCGGCCTCGACATCGAGGCCAAGGCGGCCCTGGTGCGGGAGCAGATGGAACCCGCCCTCGGCAAGGTCACCGACGTCCGCTGGGACCTGGTGCGCACCGACCGCCCCGACGCCCCCACCGAGGAGACGGCCAGCGCCCTGCTGCGCCTCGTCGTCCGGGACCCCGACCAGCAGGCCGTCGGACGGGCGCTGAGCGGGGCCGCCGTCGAACTCGCCCTCGCCGGCTACCCCGGCTTCCATGTGACGGCGCCACCGGGGAAGGGCGCCCCCTACGGCGTCTTCGAGGCCGCGTACGTCCCCCAGGACACCGTGGACCATGTGGCCGTCCTCCACGACGGACGCCGGGTCCCCGTGGCCCCGGCCCAGGACACCGCCGTGATCGACGCCGTACCGGAACCACCGCTGCCGGAGCCGCTGCCGCCGGGGCCCCGCAAAAGCGCACCCCTCGGCCTCGTCGCCGGCGCCCGCAGCGGCGACAAGGGCGGGAACGCCAACGTCGGCGTGTGGGCGCGCACCGACGAGTCCTGGCGCTGGCTCGTGCACGAGCTGACCGCCGACCGCTTCCGGGAGCTGATCCCCGAGGCCCGCGACCTGCCCGTCACCGGGCACGTGCTGCCGAACCTGCGCGCACTGAACTTCGTCGTCGAGCACATCCTCGGCGAGGGCGTCGCCGCCCAGGCCCGCTTCGACCCGCAGGCCAAGGCGCTCGGCGAATGGCTGCGCGCCCGCCACCTCGACATCCCGGAGATACTGCTGTGACGGTCCTGTCCTCCGCCCTGGACCCGGCCGGCCCGGACCACCGGGCCCACCGCGAGGCCATGCTCGCCAAACTCGCCGACCTGGACGCCGAGCACGCCAAGGCCCTCGCGGGCGGCGGCGAGAAGTACGTCGAACGGCACCGGCGGCGTGGCAAACTGCTCGCCCGCGAACGCATCGAACTGCTCCTCGACCCCGACACGCCCTTCCTGGAGCTGTCCCCGCTGGCCGCCTGGGGCAGCGAGTACGCCGTCGGCGCCTCCCTCGTCACCGGCATCGGCGTCGTCGAGGGCGTGGAGTGCCTGATCACCGCCAACGACCCGACCGTGCGCGGCGGCGCCAGCAACCCGTGGAGCCTGAAGAAGGCCCTGCGCGCCAACGACATCGCGCTCGCCAACCGGCTGCCCTGCATCAGCCTGGTCGAGTCCGGGGGCGCCGACCTGCCCTCCCAGAAGGAGATCTTCATCCCGGGCGGCGCGATCTTCCGGGACCTGACCCGGCTGTCGGCGGCCGGCATCCCGACCATCGCCGTCGTCTTCGGCAACTCCACGGCCGGGGGCGCCTACATCCCCGGCATGTCCGACCACGTGATCATGGTCAAGGAGCGCGCCAAGGTGTTCCTCGGCGGCCCGCCGCTGGTGAAGATGGCCACCGGCGAGGAGAGCGACGACGAGTCCCTCGGCGGCGCCGAGATGCACGCGCGCACCTCGGGCCTCGCCGACTACTTCGCCGTGGACGAGCCGGACGCGCTCAGGCAGGCCCGGCGGGTCGTCGCCCGCCTGAACCACCGCAAGGCGTACCCCGACCCGGGCCCTGCCGAGCCGCCCAAGTACGACCCGGAGGAACTGCTGGGCATCGTCCCCGGCGACCTCAGGACCCCCTTCGACCCGCGCGAGGTGATCGCCCGGATCGTCGACGCCTCCGACTTCGACGAGTTCAAGCCGCTGTACGGCACGAGCCTGACGACGGGCTGGGCGGCCCTGCACGGCTATCCGGTCGGCATCCTGGCCAACGCCCAGGGCGTCCTCTTCAGCGAGGAGTCCCAGAAGGCCGCCCAGTTCATCCAGCTCGCCAACCAGCGCGACATCCCGCTGCTGTTCCTGCACAACACCACCGGCTACATGGTCGGCAAGGAGTACGAACAGGGCGGCATCATCAAACACGGCGCCATGATGATCAACGCGGTCAGCAACAGCCGCGTCCCCCACCTCTCCGTCCTCATGGGCGCCTCCTACGGCGCCGGCCACTACGGCATGTGCGGCCGCGCCTACGACCCGCGCTTCCTGTTCGCCTGGCCCAGCGCCAAGTCCGCCGTCATGGGCCCGCAGCAGCTCGCCGGCGTGCTGTCCATCGTCGCCCGCCAGTCGGCCGCCGCGAAGGGGCAGCCGTACGACGAGGAGGGCGACGCGGCGCTGCGCGCCATGGTGGAGCAGCAGATCGAGTCCGAGTCGCTGCCGATGTTCCTGTCCGGGCGGCTGTACGACGACGGCGTCATCGACCCGCGCGACACCCGCACCGTGCTCGGCCTGTGCCTGTCGGCCATCCACACCGCGCCCTACGAGGGCGCGCGCGGCGGCTTCGGCGTCTTCCGGATGTGAGGGGATCACCTTGATCAGCACTGTCCTCGTCGCCAACCGGGGCGAGATCGCCTGCCGGATCTTCCGCACCTGCCGCGAACTGGGCATCGGGACCGTCGCCGTGTACTCGGACGCCGACGAGAACGCCCTCCACGCGCGCGTGGCCGACGCGGCCGTACGGCTGCCGGGCGCGACGCCCGCCGAGACGTACCTGCGCGGCGACCTGATCGTGAAGGCCGCCGTCGCCGCGGGCGCCGACGCCGTGCACCCCGGCTACGGCTTCCTCTCCGAGAACGCCGGCTTCGCGCGCGCCGTCGCCGACGCGGGCCTGACCTGGATCGGGCCGCCGCCGGAGGCCATCGAGGCCATGGCGTCCAAGACACGCGCCAAGGAACTGATGGGCATCGCCCCTCTGGACCAGGTCACCGAGGCCGACCTGCCGGTACTGGTGAAGGCGGCGGCGGGCGGCGGCGGACGCGGCATGCGCGTGGTCCGGCACCTCGCGGACCTGGACGCCGAACTCGCCGCCGCCCGCGCGGAGGCGGCGAGCGCCTTCGGCGACGGCGAGGTCTTCGTCGAGCCCTACGTGGAGAACGGCCGCCACGTCGAGGTGCAGATCCTCGCCGACACGCACGGCACCGTGTGGGCGCTCGGCACCCGGGACTGCTCCCTCCAGCGCCGCCACCAGAAGGTGATCGAGGAGGCACCGGCACCGGGACTGACCGCCTCGCTCACCGAGGACCTGTACGAGCAGGCCATCCGGGCCGCCCGCGCCGTCGACTACGCCGGCGCCGGCACCGTCGAGTTCCTGGTCGCCGACGGAAAGGCGCACTTCCTGGAGATGAACACCCGCCTCCAGGTCGAACACCCCGTCACCGAGGCCGTGTGCGGCGTCGACCTGGTCGCCCTCCAGCTCCGCGTCGCCGAGGGCCACGCCCTCGAAACCGACCCTCCACGCGCGCGGGGCCACGCCGTCGAGGCCCGCCTGTACGCCGAGGACCCGGCGAACGGCTGGGCCCCGCAGACCGGCCGCCTGCACCGCCTCGCCGTCCCCGACGGCATCCGCCTCGACACCGGCTACACCGACGGCGACGACATCGGCGTCCACTACGACCCGATGCTCGCCAAGGCCGTCGCCCACGCCCCCACGCGCACGGAGGCGATCCGCCTCCTCGCCGGCGCCCTGGAGCGGGCGGCGGTCCACGGCCCGCTCACCAACCGGGACCTGCTCGTGCGCTCCCTGCGCCACGAGGAGTTCACCGCCGGCCGCATGGACACCGGCTTCTACGACCGCCACCTGCCCGAACTGACCGCACCCGCACCCGACCCCCTCGCCCCCCTGGCCGCCGCCCTCGCCGACGCCCACGGCCGCTCCCGGTTCGGCGGCTGGCGCAACCTGCCCTCGCAGCCGCAGGTCAAGCGGTACGCCATGGCCGGCGAGGAACACGAGGTGCGCTACCGGCACACCCGCACCGGCCTCACCGCCGACGGCGTACGCGTCGTGCACGCCGACGCCCGCCTCGTCGTCCTCGAAGCCGACGGCGTCCGGCGCCGCTACGAGGTCGCCCGCTACGGCGACCGGGTGCACGTGAACGCCACCGCCCTCACCGCCCTGCCCCGCTTCCCCGACCCCACCACCCAGCACGCCCCCGGCTCCCTCCTCGCCCCCATGCCGGGCACGGTCGTCCGCGTCGCGGAGGGCCTGACCGAGGGGACTGCCGTCCAGGCGGGCCAACCCCTCCTCTGGCTGGAGGCGATGAAGATGGAACACAAGATCACCGCCCCGGTCACCGGCACGCTCACGACCCTGCACGCCGTACCTGGTCAGCAGGTGACGGTGGGCTCTCTGCTCGCGGTGGTCGGAGAGACGTAGGGGCGCGGGGCTGCATCGAATATGCGGCTCCGCCGCGTGGGCGCGACCAGCCACGACGAAACCCGCACTCCGAAGGAGCACAGTGACCACCCTCATCGAATCCGAAGAGCACAAGGCCCTCCGCGAAGCGGTCGCTTCGTTCGCGAGCAACCACCCCCACACCCCCGGCACCGACAACAAACAGTTCTGGCAGGACGCCGCCAAGCTCGGCTACATCGGCGTCAACCTGCCGGAGGCATACGGCGGTGGAGGCGGCGGCATCACCGAACTCTGCCTCGTCCTCGAAGAGATGGGCGCCGCCGGCAACCCCCTGCTGATGATGATCGTCTCCCCGGCGATCTGCGGCACGGTCATCGCCCGCTTCGGCACCGAGGCCCAGAAACGCGCATGGCTCCCCGCCCTGGCCGACGGCAGCCGCCTGATGGCCTTCGGCATCACCGAGCCCGACGCCGGCTCCAACTCCCACCGCATCACCACCACCGCCCGCCGCGACGGCGACACCGGCGACTGGATCCTGACCGGCCGCAAGGTCTTCGTCAGCGGCGTCGACATAGCCGACGCCACTCTCATCGTCGGCCGCACCGAGGACGCCCGCACCGGCAGGCTCAAGCCCTGCCTGTTCATCGTCCCCCGCGACACCCCCGGCTTCGAGCGGCGGCGGATCGACATGGAACTCAACGCCGCCGAGAAGCAGTTCGAGCTGGTCCTGGACGACGTACGGCTCCCCGCCGAAGCCCTCGTCGGCGACGAGGACGCCGGGCTGCTCCAGCTCTTCGCCGGCCTCAACCCCGAACGCATCATGACCGCCGCCTTCGCGATCGGCATGGGACGGTACGCCCTCACCAAGGCCCTCGCCTACGCCCGCGAACGCACCGTCTGGAAGACCCCCATCGGCGCCCACCAGGCCATCGCCCACCCCCTCGCACAGGCGCACATCGACCTCGAACTCGCCCGCCTGATGATGCAGAAGGCCGCCCACCTGTACGACGCCGGTGACGACATGGGCGCGGGCGAGGCCGCCAACATGGCCAAGTACGCCGCCGGGGAGGCCTGCGTGAAGGCCGTCGACCAGGCCGTGCACACCCTCGGCGGCAACGGCCTCACGCGCGAGTTCGGACTCGCGTCGCTGATAACGGCCGCGCGCGTGGCTCGTATCGCCCCGGTGAGCCGGGAGATGATTCTCAACTACGTCTCCCACCAGACCCTGGGTCTGCCCAAGTCGTACTGATCCGGCACGGCGTTGTGCGAGGAGGAACCATGTTCCGCAGCGAGTACGCAGACGTTCAGCCCGTCGATCTCCCCATCCACGAGGCCGTGCTCGGCCGGGCCGCCGAGTTCGGCGCCGCCCCGGCGCTGATCGACGGCACCGACGGCACCACCCTCACGTACGAGCAGGTGGACCGGTTCCACCGGCGCGTCGCCGCCGCCCTCGCCGAGGCCGGGGTGGCCAAGGGCGACGTGCTCGCCCTGCACAGCCCCAACACCGTCGCCTTCCCCCTGGCCTTCTACGCCGCCACGCGCGCGGGTGCCTCGGTCACCACCGTGCACCCGCTCGCCACGGCGGAGGAGTTCGCCAAACAGCTCGGCGACGCACGGGCCCGCTGGATCGTCACCGTCTCCCCCCTGCTGGACACCGCGCGCCGGGCGGCCGCACTGGCCGGCGGCGTCCAGGAGATCTTCGTGTGCGACAGCGCCCCGGGCCACCGCTCCCTCATCGACATGCTGGCCTCGACCGCCCCCGAACCCCGTGTCGCGGTCGACCCGGCCGAGGACGTCGCCGCCCTGCCGTACTCCTCGGGCACGACCGGTATCCCCAAGGGCGTGATGCTCACCCACCGGCAGATCGCCACCAACCTCGCCCAGCTCCACCCCTTGATGCCGGCCGCGCCCGGCGACCGCGTCCTGGCCGTCCTGCCGTTCTTCCACATCTACGGCCTGACCGCGCTGATGAACGCCCCGCTGAGGCAGGGCGCCACCGTCGTCGTCCTGCCCCGCTTCGACCTGGAGCAGTTCCTCGCCGCGATCCAGAACCACCGCATCACCGGCCTGTACGTGGCCCCGCCGATCATCCTGGCCCTCGCCAAGCACCCGCTGGTCGCCGAGTACGACCTGTCGTCGCTGAAGTACATCGTCAGCGCCGCCGCCCCGCTGGACGCGAAGCTCGCCGCCGCCTGCTCCGAACGGCTCGGCCTGCCGCCCGTCGGCCAGGCCTACGGCATGACCGAACTCTCCCCGGGCACCCACGTCGTCCCCCTGGACGCCATGCGCGAGGCGCCCCCCGGAACCGTCGGCAAGCTGATAGCCGGGACCGAGATGCGCATCGTCTCCCTCGACGACCCCGGCAAGGACCTCGGCCCCGGCGAGTCCGGCGAGATCCTCATCCGCGGACCCCAGGTGATGAAGGGCTACCTGGGCCGTCCCGAGGCCACCGCCGCGATGATCGACGGCGACGGCTGGCTGCACACCGGGGACGTCGGACACGTCGACGAGGGCGGCTGGCTGTTCGTCGTCGACCGCGTCAAGGAGCTGATCAAGTACAAGGGCTTCCAGGTCGCCCCGGCCGAACTGGAGGCCCTCCTCCTCACCCACCCCGCCATCGGCGACGCGGCCGTCATCGGCGCCCACGACCAGGACGGCAACGAGGTGCCCCACGCCTACGTCGTACGCCAGCCCCATGCCGCCGGCCTCTCGGAGAACGAGATCATGCTCTACGTCGCCGAACGCGTCGCCCCCTACAAACGCATCCGCCGCGTCACCTTCATCGACGGCGTGCCCAGGGCGGCCAGCGGGAAGATCCTCCGCCGGGAACTGAGGGACCGCTCGTGACCCTGATCGCCCGCACGCGCGCGCGGGGCGTCGAGACCCTGACCCTCGACTCCCCGCACAACCGCAACGCCCTGTCCGCCGCACTCGTCGGCGAACTGGCCGACGCGCTCACGAAGGCGGGGAAGGACGACGGCGTCCGGGCCGTTCTCCTGACCCATTCCGGCACCACCTTCAGCGCCGGTGCCGACCTGCGCGACCCGCCCGACCCGGACGCGCTGGTCGCCCTGCTCCGGCAGATCGTGGAGCTGCCCAGGCCCGTCGTCGCCCGCGTGACCGGACACGTCCGCGCGGGCGGCCTGGGCCTGCTGGCCGCCTGCGACGTCGCCGCGGCCTCGACCGGCTCCACCTTCGCCTTCACCGAGGTGCGCATCGGCGTGGCGCCCGCCGTCATCTCCCTGACCCTCCTGCCCCGCACCGACCCCCGCGCCCTCGCCCGCTACTACCTCACCGGCGAGCGCTTCGACGCCGCCGAGGCCGCCCGCATCGGCCTGGTCACGGCGGCGGGCGACGACGTGGACGCCGTACTGGAACCCGTCCTGGACGGTGTGCGCCGCGCCTCACCCCAGGGCCTGGCCGAGACGAAACGGCTGCTCACGGCTAGGGTGCTGGAGGTATTCGACCGGGACGCGGACGGCCTGACCGCGCTCTCGGCCCGGCTGTTCTCCTCCCCGCAGGCCCGCGAGGGGATGACGGCCTTCCTCGAACGACGGGATCCGGAATGGGTGGTGTGAGCACGGCCGACCGTGCGGAACGAGTCCCCAAGCAGGACCGCAGCCGGGCCACCCGGCAGCGGCTCCTGGAAGCCGCCGTGGCCTGCCTCGCCGAACACGGCTGGGCGGGCTCCACGGTCTCCGTCGTCGCCGAACGCGCCGGAGTCTCCCGGGGCGCCGCCCAGCACCACTTCCCGACCCGCGAGGACCTGTTCACCGCGGCCGTCGAGTACGTCGCCGAGGAACGCTCCGTCGCCCTGCGCGCCCTCTTCCCCGAGGGCGCCGCGGCCGGCGACCGCCACGCGGTGGTCGCCGCCCTCGTCGACCTCTACACCGGGCCCCTGTTCCGCGCCGCGCTCCACCTGTGGGTGGCCGCCTCCGACGAGGACCAGCTCCGCGGCCGCGTGACCGAACTGGAGGCCCGCGTCGGCCGCGAGACCCACCGCATCGCGGTCGACCTCCTCGGCGCCGACGAGACCCGCCCCGGCGTCCGCGAAACCGTCCAGGGCCTGCTGGACATGGCCCGTGGCCTCGGCCTCGCCAACCTCCTCACCGACGACACCGCCCGCCGGGAGCGGGTCGTCCAGCAATGGGCGGGGCTGCTGGACGAGGCGCTGGACTGACCCGTGGGCGACCGGTTCCAGGTCATCGTCGACCTCGACGCGAGCGAGGCGGACGCCGAGCGGCTCGCCCGGCGGGTCGTGGACCGGCTCGTGGCCGAGGGCATCGTCCTCGCCGAACGCACCGGCTGCGTCCCCGGGCAGCCCCTGGGGCACCCGCCGGGCCCGCACTGGGAACGCGCGGTGAGCGACGACTGGGACTTCAAACCCTGGGACGGACTCGCCGTCCACACCCGCCGCACCGGCTTCACCAGCGGCGCGAACATGCCCGGCGCGGCCCTCTGCCCGCACTGCGGAGCGCACACCCCCCTCCAGGACGCCCAGTGGCGGCGCTTCAGCACCGCCATGCGGACCTGGCACGACACGGGCGCCGCGAGCGTCGGCTGCCCCGCCTGCGCCCGCGCCGTCCCCGTCCCGGACTGGACCTGGGACGAGGCCCCGCTCGCCTTCGGCGCCCTGGGCTTCGAGTTCTGGAACTGGCCCGACCTCGGCGACGACTTCCGCGCCCGGCTGGCCGGGCTGCTCGACGGCCACCGAACGGCCTACGTCTGGGGGAAGATCTGAGGAGCCCGCGGGACCGGCCTCAGGGACTGAGCCGCTCCACCCGCCATGCCCCGTCCGCCTGCGCCACGTACCGCAGCCGGTCGTGCAGCCGGTTCTCCCGCCCCTGCCAGAACTCCACCGTCCGCGGCACCACCCGGTACCCGCCCCAGTGCGGCGGCACCGGCACCTGCTCGCCCTCCGGATAGCGCGCCGCCAGCTCCGCGTACGCGGCGTCCAGCTCGGCGCGCGAGCCGACCACCGACGACTGGGCGCTGGCCCAGGCACCGAGCTGGGAGCCGTGCGGCCGCGACCGGAAGTACGCGACCGTCTCCTCCCGCCCGGTGCGCCGCGCGACTCCGGCGACGATGACCTGCCGGGCCATCGGATGCCAGGGGAACAGCAGCGACACGTAGGGATTGCCGTCCAGCTCACGGGCCTTCTGGGAGTCGTAGTTGGTGTAGAACACGAACCCCCGCTCGTCGAAGTGCTTCAGCAGCACCGTGCGCGAACTGGGCCGGCCCTCGGTGTCGGCCGTGGAGACGACCATGGCGTTCGGCTCGAACATCCCGCCTTCCGTCGCGGCCTGCTTGAACCAGCGCGCGAACTGCTCCAGCGGAGTGGCGGCCAGCTCGGTCTCGGAGAGCCCCTCGGCCCGGTACTGCTTGCGCATCGAGGCGAGATCGAAGGGCACGGCTTCTCGGTCGGTCACGCCGGTCATCCTGCCGTATCGGCGGTGTTCTTGGTCACCGAGTGGCACTCAGTGCCGCAAACTCTCCCCAAGAGTGGCACTCGGAGATATCGTGCTGGTGCCGTCCCGGTTGGATGACCGGCCGTACGGGGCATCACAGGGAAGACGCGAGGACCGCGAGTCGACCGTAGGACCGCGGATCCGTCACGCGTCGGCCACCACCGCACCGCACGCCCGCAGCCGCATCGCCGCACATCACGACCACGATCACGAGGAGCCGCCTGATGTCCGACTTCGTACCCGGACTCGAAGGAGTCGTCGCGTTCGAGACGGAGATCGCCGAACCCGACAAGGAAGGCGGCGCCCTCCGCTACCGCGGCGTCGACATCGAGGACCTCGTCGGGCACGTCTCCTTCGGCAACGTCTGGGGACTGCTCGTCGACGGCGCCTTCAACCCCGGACTGCCGCCCGCGGAGCCGTTCCCCATCCCCGTGCACTCCGGTGACATCCGGGTGGACGTCCAGTCGGCCCTGGCCATGCTCGCGCCCGTGTGGGGCCTGAAGCCCCTGCTGGACATCGACGCCGAGCAGGCCCGCGCGGACCTCGCCCGCGCCGCCGTGATGGCCCTGTCCTACGTCGCCCAGTCCGCCCGCGGCCAGGGCCTGCCCATGGTGCCGCAGCGCGAGATCGACAAGGCGCAGTCCGTCGTGGAGCGCTTCATGATCCGCTGGCGGGGCGAGCCGGACCCCAAGCACGTCGCCGCGGTGGACGCCTACTGGACGAGCGCCGCCGAGCACGGCATGAACGCCTCCACCTTCACCGCCCGCGTCATCGCCTCCACCGGCGCCGACGTCGCGGCGGCCCTCTCCGGAGCCGTGGGTGCCATGTCCGGGCCCCTGCACGGCGGCGCACCCTCGCGCGTGCTCGGCATGATCGAGGAGATCGAACGCACGGGCGACGCCGAGGCGTACGTCAAGCAGGCCCTCGACCAGGGCGAACGCCTCATGGGCTTCGGGCACCGCGTCTACCGCGCCGAGGACCCCCGCGCCCGTGTCCTGCGCCGCACCGCCCGCGAACTCGGCGCTCCCCGCTTCGAGGTCGCCGAGGCCCTGGAGAAGGCGGCCCTCGCCGAACTCCACGCCCGCCGCCCCGACCGCGTCCTGGCCACCAACGTCGAGTTCTGGGCGGCCATCGTCCTGGACTTCGCCGAGGTCCCGGCGCACATGTTCACCTCGATGTTCACCTGCGCCCGCACCGCCGGGTGGTCCGCCCACATCCTGGAGCAGAAGCGCACCGGCCGCCTGGTCCGCCCCTCGGCCCGCTACGTCGGCCCGGGTCCCCGCGACCCGCGCGAGATCGAGGGCTACGAGGCCATCGCGACCTGACCGGCCCCTGGACGCAGACGACCCGCGAGTCTGGTTCCTCCATCGGAGGAGCCGGCCGGACGTACCGGCGACTCGCGGGTCGGGTGACTGCTTGGGATTGGGCCGGCTGCACGCGTCTCTCGCGCACTGGTCCGGCACCGCACTGAGTGTGGTGGCGAGCCGCTAGCCCGCAGTCACCTCACGCGTCCGGTTTCCATACATCTGCCGAACCACCTCCCTTCTCGTGTACTGCACACCCTAGGAACCGGTCGGCGCCCGATCAATCGGTTTTTTCGGAGTCGCTTCGCCACCGGTCTCCCATGGACGCGTCTGCGCTGGTCACCTAGCGTTCCGCCCATGACGAAACGACAGGGGGAGGCGTCGGCTCCGGCGCTGCGGACCGAGACCGCCGAGGACGAGGACGCGCTACGGGACTGGCGGCACGTGCACAACGTGATCGTGCCGCCCGCCGCGATGTCCCTGGACGAGGTGCGGGAGCGCAGCCGGCGGTACCGGCTGGAGAACGCCTATCTGGAAGACGTGCTCGTCGGGTGCTCCACCGTGCGGCCCCCGGAGGGGGAGGACCGGGTGGCGACCGTGATCGTCCGGGTGCTTCCGGCGTTCCGCGGGCGGGGGATCGGCACGGCGCTCTACGAGAAGGGCCTGGCGCATGCCCGGGGGCTCGGTGCCGGGGCGGTGGAGACCGTGGTGCTGCGGCCAACGCCGAGGGGCTGCGGTTCGCCGAGGCGCGCGGGTTCGTCGAGCGGGAGCGGTACGTGCTGGACGGCGAGAGTGCCGAGTGGATCGACCTGAGGCTGGTGCCGGAGGGCCGGTGACGGGGGCGTATGCCGGATTGCCGCCGGACAACGATTCCTGCAATCTTGCGGGAACCCGATGTGTGCTGTGTCACGTTCGAGTTGAATGAAGGCCAGTGTTGAACCGACGTACCGCGCGGCGGACGCAGCCTGCAGGGGGTCCAGGTGAGTGCTTCCCGGCGTAGTGGGACCACGGACGAGCTGGGGCCGGACGAGCCGGAGCAGCCCGAGCGGGACGGCGCGGACCTGCTGGCCGCGCTCCTCGACGGCATGGACGCGGCTCTGTGCGCCTTCGACGCGGACGGTGTCGTCACGCACTGGAACCGCGAGGCGGAGCGCATCCTCGGCTGGACCGCGGCCGAGGCCGTGGGACGGCGGGGGTTCGCCGGCTGGGCCGTGCGCAGCGCGGACGCCGAGGAGGTCGCGGAGCGGCTGCTGTCCGCCATGCGGGCGCCGGGGCGGCAGGTGCACGAGTTCGCGCTGGTGACCAAGGACGGCGGACGGGTGCTGGTGCGTACGCAGTCCGCGGCCGTACGCGGCCCCGACGGCAGGCCCGCGGGCGTGTACTGCGCCTTCAGCGAGGTGCACGCGCAGATCGACCTGGAGCGCTCCATCGCGCTGAGCGAGGCGCTGCTGGAGGACGCGGGCTGGGGTGTCGTGCTGGTGGACGCCGATCTGCGTCCCGCCGTCGTCAACGCCCACGCGGCGCGGGCGCTCGGCGCGGGGCGTACGTCGGTGCTGGGCCGGCCGCTCGGGGACCTGCTGGCGCAGGGCGTGGAGGAGCTGGAGAACGCGCTCACGCACGTGCTGGCGGAGGGCGCGCCGCCCGCGCCCGCCGAGGTGTGGGTGAGCGTGCGCACCCCGGAGGGCGAGCGGCGCCGGTGCTGGCGCAGCGGTTTCGTGCGGCTGGCGTCGCCGCTGGCGGAGGAGCCGGTGCCGCTGGGCGTGGGCTGGCTGTTCCAGGACGTCACCGAGGCCAAGCAGGCGGAGCAGGAGGCGGCGCTGCTGCGGTTCCGCACGAACCAGTTGCACCGGGCGGCGCGCGCCGCGGCGGACTGCGAGGACCCGGCGGAGGCGGCGACCGTGCACCTGGACTTCGCGCTCGCCGGGTTCGCCGATCACGCGCTGATCGACCGGGTGGCCGGCGGTGCGCCGCCGGACGCGGACGCGGCGGGACCGGTGCGGCTGGTCCGGGTCGTGGCCACGCCCTCCGGGTCGCCGGGGCCGAGTCTGCCGAGCGGCGCGACCGGGCTGCCGGTGCGGTACGGGGAGGGGCATCCGGCGCTGCAGTGCGTGGAGCGGGCGGGGACGGTGCGGGCCGGCGTGGGCGCCCGGGAGGCGTCGGCCGAGCGGGTGCGCGAGTGGGCGCTGGCCCGGCAGTGGCCGTCCGACACGGTGCACGCCCTGTGCGCGGTGTTGCGCAGCAGGGGGCGGACGCTGGGTGTCGTGACGTTTCTGCGGGGGGCGGGCCGGAGCCCGTTCGAGCGGGCCGACGTGATGTACGCGGAGGACGTGGCGGTGCGGATCGCGGCCGTGCTGGATCTGGCCGGGCTGGTCGGGAAGGGGTAGGGCCCCGAGGCCCGCCCCGTGGCCGGTGTCCGCTCAGTGCCGGTAGAAGATCCGGTCCCGGTACTGCTCCAGGACGCGGCTGTTCCACTCGTGGCCGCCGTCCACGTTGCCCGAGCGCAGCAGCGGCGGCTCGATGCCGCGGTCGGCGAGGGCCCCGGCCGCCGTGGCGGTCACCGCTTGCAGCAGGGCCGTGGTGACGGTGGTGGAGGCGGGACCGAAGGGGGCCGGGACGGTGTCGAGGGTGAGCTCGGCGTCGCCGACCGAGATCCGGGAGTCCAGGACGATGTCGCAGTGGTCCTTCAGGAAGGTCCCCGACTCGTGCCGGGACGTCGTCTCGGAGGCGTACGCCACCGAGGTCACGCCGATGACCTTCACGCCGAGCGCGCGGGCCTTCATGGCCATCTCCACGGGAAGCGCGTTGCGTCCGGAGAGCGAGATGATCACCAGGGCGTCGCCCGCGCGGACGGGGGAGGACTCCAGCACGACGCTCGCGAGTCCGTCGACGCGCTCCAGGGCGGAGCCGAGCGTGGCCGGCATCACGTCCACGCCGACGACGCCGGGTACGGCGAGCAGGTTCATCAGGGCGAGCCCGCCGGCGCGGTAGACGACGTCCTGCGCGGCGAGCGAGGAGTGGCCGGCGCCGAAGGCGAAGAGGCGGCCGCCGTTCTCCACCGTGTCGGCCAGCAGGGTGCCCGCCGCCTCGATGGCGTCGGCCTCCTCGTCGCGGATGCGGCGCAGCAGGTCGATCGCCGCGTCGAGGAACTGGCCGGCCAGCTTGCGGTCGCTCATGCGGGGTCCCCTTCGGTACGGCTGCGTCGCGGATCACGGTGCGGTCTGGACCAGTACGGTGTCAATACGCCCGTGCGGCGTACGGGGGCCGCGGCGGCGCCCGGAACCCGCAGGCCGGTGGGGCCGTGGCCCTCCGCGTGGCCCGTCCTTCCTCAGGCACGGCACGGTTGTCAGTGGTATGCGTCAGAATTGAATGCAGGGCCAGCGCACGCGCCGGGGTCGTAGCCTCCGGCAGATCTCATCGAGGGGCACGTATGTCCGGACTGATCGACACCACGGAGATGTATCTCCGCACCATCCTCGAGCTGGAGGAGGAAGGTGTGGTCCCCATGCGCGCCCGGATCGCCGAGCGACTGGACCAGAGCGGCCCGACGGTCAGCCAGACGGTGGCGCGGATGGAGCGCGACGGCCTGGTCTCCGTGGCGGCCGACCGCCACCTGGAGCTGACCGACGAGGGCCGCCGGCTGGCCACGCGCGTGATGCGCAAGCACCGGCTGGCGGAGTGTCTGCTCGTCGACGTGATCGGCCTGGAGTGGGAGCAGGTGCACGCCGAGGCGTGCCGCTGGGAGCACGTGATGAGCGAGGCGGTCGAGCGCCGCGTGCTGGAGCTGCTGCGCCACCCGACCGAGTCGCCGTACGGCAACCCGATCCCGGGTCTGGAGGAGCTGGGCGAGAAGGACGGCGCCGACCCCTTCCTGGACGAGGGCATGGTGTCCCTCGCCGACCTCGACCCGGGCCTGGAGGGCAAGACGGTCGTGGTGCGCCGTATCGGCGAGCCGATCCAGACGGACGCGCAGCTGATGTACACGCTGCGCCGGGCGGGTGTGCAGCCCGGCTCGGTGGTGAGCGTGACGGAGTCGGCGGGCGGCGTGCTGGTGGGCAGCGGCGGCGAGGCGGCGGAGCTGGAGGCGGACGTCGCCTCCCACGTGTTCGTCGCCAAGCGCTGAGCGACCTCGCCGCCGGCCCCCGCGGGGCGCGGCCGGCCCGAGTGGCGGCTCCGGATCCGGGGCCGTGCCGGATCCGGGATTCGGTGGGCCGAATCGCAGCGCCCGGACGATTCCCGTGCGAGGCTGTCGGGCGAGGCATATGACGTACGGGCTCTTGGCCGTGCCCCGGCAGCGGTGCCGGCCGGTCGGAGAGGGGGAGGACGTGCGGAGAGACGGAGAGGGCCCCGGCGCCGTGCGGCGCCGGGGCCTGTCCTCCCCTGTGCTGACCCGGAGCCCCGAGCTCTCAGGGTCATTCCCCTCGGACCGTTTTCCCCGAGCGGTCCGCCTCCCGTTGAAGATCTCCCCTGGGTAGCGGCGGTCAATCCCCGAGAGGTGTCACTCGAATGAGGGGTGTTGCCCATCGGGACGGCTTTTTCGAATGTGCATTCGATAGTCTGCGGGGCGCCGAGCGGCCGCGGACACCACGGCAGGCACGGCAGGCAGGACACGGTTCACAGGACCGGGCGGGACGGGCGGTCCGAGCGGAGCTTGGGGGTGCCAGGACCTATGACGCGGCGTATCGACGTGACCGGCGCGGGCGGCGTACGGCTCGCCGCCTGGGAGTTCGGCGATCCTCCCAAGGCCGACCACGGTGACCCGGAGCGGGAGGCGGCCACCGGGCACGCGGAGAGCGGTTTCTCCGGCGTGCTGTTATTGCACGGCCTGATGGGCCGTGCCTCGCACTGGGCGCCCACGGCCCGCTGGCTCTCCGAGCGCCACCGGGCCGTCGCCCTCGACCAGCGCGGCCACGGCCGCAGCGAGAAGCCCCCGCGGGCCGCCTTCACCCGGGAGGCGTACGTCGAGGACGCCGAGGCCGCGCTCGAACAGCTCGGCCTGGGCCCGGCCGTCGTCATCGGCCACGCCATGGGAGCGCTGACCGGCTGGCAGCTCGCCGCCAAACGCCCCGACCTGGTGCGCGGCCTGATCGTCTGCGACATGCGGGCCTCCGCCCTCGGCGCCGCGTCGCAGCGCGAGTGGACCGAGTGGTTCCGTACATGGCCGGTCCCCTTCGCCACGCTCGCCGACGTACGCAAGTGGTTCGGCGAGGACGACCCGTGGGTGGAGCGCCCGAACCCGGCCAGGGGCGAGTTCTACGCCGAGGTGATGGCCGAGTCCCCGGACGGCTGGCGCCCCGTCTTCGACCCCGAGCAGATGCTCAAGTCCCGCGAGACGTGGGTCTACGACGCCCACTGGGAGGAGCTGGCCCAGGTGCGGTGCCCGACCCTGGTCGTCCGCGGCCTCGACGGCGAGCTGGGCCGCGCCGAGGCGCAGGAGATGGTCCGCGTGCTGCCGCACGGCCAGTACGCGGAGGTCGCCGACGCCGGCCACCTCGTCCACTACGACCAGCCGGAGGCGTGGCGGGCGGCCATCGAACCGTTCCTGGACGGTCTCCGGGAGGGCTGACCCCAAGACGGCGCCGGCCCTCCCGGGGGCGTCCCGGTGTCAGCCCTTGCTGACCGCGGTCAGGATCTCCGGCAGCCGCCGTGCCGTCTGCGGCGCGGCCAGCCGCAGCCCGAGCACGGTCATCCCGGCCCCGTAGACCGTGCCGACCGGCAGCAGCAGCCAGTCCCACGCGTCGCCGCCGGCGCTCACGTTCAGCCAGATCGTCAGCGCGATGACGGGCGCGCACAGCAGGGCAGCGCCGACCATGCCCCCGAAGATGGAGATCCAGGCGAGCCCGACCTGACCGGGCGCGACGTTCCGGTGCCCCTCCTGCGGGATGGAGTACGGGAAACGCGCGGAGGTCCACGCCCCGGTCGCCAGCATCGCGCCGAGCAGCGCGAAGGACAGCCCCAGCGCCTCCGGCAGCGTCCGCCAGTCGCCGAGCATCGCCGTCGTCAGGACGGTGACCAGGGTGGCGTACGGCAGGGTCACCAGCAGCAGGGCCAGCGCCCGGGCGCGCAGCTCGACGTAGGCGTCCCGCGTCGAGGAGATGGTCATCGCGACCATCCAGAACGCGGAGGTGTCCTGCCCGAACTGGTTGTACATCTGGATGCCGAGCATCCCGGCGGCGAAGCAGGCGAAGTACACCGACCCGGTGCCCTGCCAGGCGTTGAACACCGGCACGATCAGACCGATGGCCAGCGAGGTCACCCACGCCGCCTTGGTCTTGGGATCGCGCCACACGTACCGCAGCGTGCGTTCCATGGTGGTGCCGGTGCGGCCCGCCGGCAGCAGCCGGGCGAGCCCCGTCGCGCTGCGCTCGCGGGCGGGCCTGCCGTCCGTCTGCAGCGTCGAACCGTCCGGTGAGGTCATCAGCCGGGTCAGATGCCGCGCCCACACCCTCAGCAGCAGCACCAGGGCCGCCGCGGTCAGCGCCAGCTGGGCGGCCGCCACCCCGTACGAGCCGTCGCTCGCCGCGTCCACCGCGCCGATCGCCGAGGCGGGCGGCACCCAGCGCAGCACGTCGGCCGCCGGGTCGAGCTGTTCCAGACCGGACGAGCCCAGCCGCTGCGCACCGAAGTTGACCAGCTGCGCGCCGACGGCGACGACCAGCCCGCTCAGCACCGCGAGATCACGGCCCTTGCGGCTGGTCAGCAGCCGTACGTTGGCGGCGGCGACGGCCCGCGCGAGGGTCGCGCACAGCAGCAGCGCGAGGACGACGCCGACGACACCGACGGCGAACGCCGCCCCGCCGTGCGCGACCGCGATCACGGAACCGGCGAGCATGCACAGCGTGAACAGCGGCCCGGTGCCGACCAGCGAGGCCGCGAGCAGGGCCCGCACCAGGGGGCGGGGCCGCAGCGGCAGCATCACCAGCCGGGTGGGGTCGAGGGTCTCGTCGCCGCCGGGGAAGAACAGCGGCATCACCGCCCAGCCCAGCCCCAGCACGGCCACCAGCAGCACGACCAGCGAGTCCCCGTGCGCGAACCCGCGCAGCGCGATCAGGCCGATGAGCTGGAGCGCGGCGAAGAGCAGCACGACGACGGCAGAGGCGACGTAGGCGGCCCGCCGCCCGCCGGACTGCCGCAGCCCGTTGCGCAGCAGGGACAGTTTCAGCCGTATGAAGACGGACGTGACGGCGGCGGGGGAGGAGGCTTGCGCGGTCATCGGGCCCCGCCGCCCAGCCAGTCCAGGTCCGACCCGGCGTCCCGGCCGCCCGCACCGACGAGTTCGAGGAACGCCTGCTGCAACGAGGGCGCCTCACCGCGTACTTCGGCGAGCGTGCCGGTGGCGCGGATGCGGCCGGCGGCCATGACGGCCACCCAGTCGCACAGCGACTCCACCAGCTCCATCACGTGGGAGGAGAAGACGACGGTCGCCCCGGAGGCGGTGTAGCGCTCCAGGACACCCCGGATCGTCTGGGCCGAGACCGGGTCGACGCCCTCGAACGGCTCGTCCAGGAACAGCACTTCGGGGTTGTGCAGCAGGGCGGCCGCGAGCCCGATCTTCTTGCGCATGCCGGTCGAGTAGTCCACGACCAGCTTGTGCTGGGCGCCGGCCAGGTCCAGTACGTCGAGGAGCTGGGTGGCCCGCTTGTCGACCTCGGCGCCGGGCAGTCCGCGCAACCGCCCCGAGTACGCGAGCAGTTCCCGCCCCGACAGCCGCTCGAACAGCCGCAGCCCCTCCGGCAGCACCCCGATCCGGGCCTTGACCTCGACCGGATCACGCCACACGTCGTGCCCGACGACCTCGACCGAGCCCTGATCGGGCCGGAGCAGCCCGGTCACCATCGACAACGTGGTGGTCTTCCCGGCCCCGTTCGGCCCGACGAGCCCGATGAACTTGCCCGCGGGCAGCTCCAGATCGATCCCGGCCACCGCGACCTGCTGCCCGAACCGCTTCCAGAGCCCCCGCACCCGCACGGCGCTTGCATCCACCAACGTCTCCCTCCGTCAGGGGAAACCCTACGGGGAGAGAACCGCCCCGCCAGGGGCGCGGGACCGTGCTGATGTGCGGCTCCGCCGCGTGGGCGCCCCTAGCGATCCCTGCCGCACGCGTACGCCAACGGCGAGATCAACTCCTCCACGTCCGGCAGCCACCGGTTCGCGGGCGTCGGCCGGCAGGCCCACTGCACGGCCCCCCGCGTCCCGTACCGCGTCGGCGGCGCCGCGACGTACGAGCCCTCCCCCAGCGCGGTCAGATCGAGGGCCGGGGGAGACCAGCCCAGCTTGCGCACCAGCTCCGGCACCTTGGCGGCGGCCCCCGGAAGCACGAAGAACCGCATCCGCCGGTCCGGCGCCAGCGTCACCGGCCCCAGCGTCAGCTCCATCCGCTCCATCCGGGCGAGCGCCAGGAACCCCGCGCTCTCCGGCACGTCGATCGCGTCGAACGTACGCCCCGTGGGCAGCAGGATCGACGCCGCCGGCTGCTTCTGCCACATCCGGCGGGCGACGGTCGCGCTGCCCGTCGCCTGTGCCGCCCAGTCCGCGCGTGCCGGGTGCGCGCCCGGCACGGCGCACGCCGCGTCCCCGCAGGAGCAGCGCTGCACCCCGCCGACGGCCTCCAGCCAGGTGCCGGGGAACACGTCCCAGTGGCGGTCCTCGGCGTAGCGGACGGCGGTCTCCAGCAGCGACGCCCCGCGCTGCTGCGGAATCTGGGCGACTTGGGTGTCCGGGATGGTCTCTTCCACGTGGAGCTCAACTCCCGTGCCCACCCCGGGTTACGGCCCCCGCGCACGCGGGGGAGGAGCATCGGTTCCGCATCCGGGGCGCATGGGTGCACGTGCGGGGGCGCGCGGGAGGATCCGCGGCGGGAGCTGGGTAGCCAGGTGTGGGGCCGGCACCAGCCGTCACCCCGGCAATCCTCGCAAGCCTCGCATTGTCGGCAGACCGGCGGGGCATTGATCTTCACGGCCGGATCTTTTCGTTCCGCCGAGACAGCAGGGGGTACGCCATGGCCGCAAGGCCTCTCGTCGCGCGGCAGCCGAACGAACGGCTGCAGGCGCTCATCCAGGAAGCGGGCTGCTCCAACGCAGGGCTCGCCCGCAGGGTCAACATGTGCGGCGCCGAACACGGCCTCGACCTGCGGTACGACAAGACGTCCGTGGCCCGCTGGCTGCGCGGACAGCAACCGCGGGGCAGGGCACCGGCGATCATCGCCGAGGCGCTCGGACGCAAACTCGGCCGTACGGTCACGATCGACGAGATCGGCATGGCCAACGGCAAGAACCTCGCGTCGGGCGTCGGCCTCCAGTTCTCGCCGACGGTACTGGGGGCCATCGAGCAGGTCTGCGAGCTGTGGCGCAGCGACGTGGGGCGGCGGGACTTCCTGTCCGGCTCCTCCGTCGCCGCGTCCGCGCTGGTCGAACCCAGCCGGGACTGGCTGATCTCCGCTCCCGACTCGCAGGTGTCGCGCTCGGCCGGGCCCCGGGTGGGCCCGTCCGACGTGGCGGCCGTCCGCGCGATGACGCAGGCGCTGGTCGAACTGGACCACCAGTACGGCAGCGGGCATGTGCGCCCGGTGGTCGTGCACTACCTCAACAGCGTCGTCTCCGGGCTGCTCGCGGGCTCGTACCGGGAGGCGGTGGGGCGTGAACTGTTCGCCGCCGTGGCCCGGTTGACCGAGCTGGCCGGATACATGGCCGTCGACACCGGCCAACCGGGCCTGGCCCAGCGGTACTACATCCAGTCGCTGCGGCTTGCGCAGGCGGCCGGCGACCGCGGCTACGGCGGCTATGTGCTCGCCGCCTCCATGAGCCACCTGGCCGCACAGCTCGGAAACCCCCGTGAGATCGCGCAGTTGGCGCGCGCGGCGCAGGAAGGGGCGCGGGGACGGGTGACCCCGCGTGCGGAGGCGATGTTCCACGCCGCCGAGGCCCGCGGCCACGCGCTGCTCGGTGACGTACGGGCCGCCCAGGCGGCCGCCGGCCGCGCGGTCGGCGCCCTGGAGGCGGCCGATCCGGCCACGGGCGACGACCCGGCGTGGATCGCGCACTTCGACGAGGCGTACCTCGCCGACGAGTTGGCGCACTGTCACCGGGACCTCGGCCAGGCCGAGGCGGCGGCGCGGTGCGCGCGGCAGTCCCTGGACGGTCACCCCGAGTCGCGTGCCCGCAGGCGCGCCATCGGCTATGTGCTGCTGGCCACCGCGCAGGTGCAGCAGCGTGAGATCGAACAGGCCTGCAGCACCGGGCTGAAGGCCGTGGAACTCCTGGAGAACCTGCGCTCCAACCGGGGTGCGGAGTACCTGGAGGACTTCCAGCACCGGCTGGAGCCGTACCGGGAGGAGGCGGTGGTCAGGGAGTTCGGGGCGCGGCTCGACCTGCAGGCGGCCGCGTGAACGCCGGGCCCGCCGGCGTGTGAACGCGCGGGAAACTCCCGGGCGCAGAGCAGGGACGGACATCAACAGCGCTTCGCGGCCCGGTTTTGTTACTGCGGTCACAGGGAAAAAGATCAAGCCCGGTGCGGCGTGGCAGCGGGCTCGGGGTACCCGGTAGCGTGAGCCGACGATTCCGAAGGTCCCCCATTCGTAGGAGTCCCGGTGACGCAGAGTGGACAGGGCGAGGAGCCCTCGGCGCGGCACGCGCGCGAAGGCATCGTGCTGCCCTCCGACGGCAGTGCGCCCCTGCTGCCGGGCCCGATGGGGGCTCCGGCCGCCCCGCAGCCGGGCGGGCCCGCCCCCGCCGGGGCCCCGGCGGGCGGCCAGGCATGGGACCGGCCGTGGGGCCCGGAGCCGCAGCAGGGTCCCCAGCCCGGCCAGGAGTGGCCCGCTGCGCCCGGCGGGCCCTGGGGATCACCGGACCCCTCCCAGCAGGCCGCGCAGCACGCCTGGCCCGCGGCGCCCGGTGGCATGCCGCCCCAGGCCGGCCCCGGCCCGCTGCCCCCGGAGGGCGCGCAGCCCCCGGCCTACGGCACGCCCGGCCCGGCCTATGGCGCCCAGCCGGCCTACGGGACGAACGGCCACGTCTCCGCGCCGCTGCCCGCGGCCGACGAGGGCGCCACCCAGTACCTGCCGCCCGTCGCGGCCCCCGCGGACGAGGGGGCGACGCAGTACATACCCCCCGTCACGCCCGGGGCGCTGCCGCCCGAGAGACCCGTCGAGACGCCGTCCGAGGAGACGCGCTTCCTGGGCCGGGCACCGCAGCACCCCGCGGCCGGCCATCCGATGCACGCCGGTCCCGGCCCGCTACCGGGCGCCGGTCCCGCCCCCGCCGCCGGTCCCGACGCCGAGGCCACGCAGTACATAGCCCCCGTGCCCGGGGGACCCGCGGGCCCCGGGGCCCCCTACGGCGCCGCGCCGGGCGCCGACGAGGGCCGGCAGCCGCCCGCCGAGTTCGACAACCTCTTCCGCAGCGAGGCGGGCGGCGACAGCCCGGCCTCGGCCACCCAGCAGCTGCCCCGCTTCGACGAGCCGGGGCCCCCGCACCCCGCCGGCCGCTCCGGATACGCCCCGCAGGGCCCCGGCGGCGGCAGGGCGCGCAGCGGCTACGACGGTGACGGCGGCCGGGGCGGCCGGGGCGGGCGCACCGGTTCGCGTCTGCCGCTGCTCGCGGCCGTGGGCGTCGGCATCGCCGTCGTCGGCATCGGCGCCGGCGCGCTGCTGGCCGGCGGGGGCGGCGAGGACGACGAGGGCGGCAACCAGCCCGTGTCCGCGACGGCTCCCGCGACGTCGGAGGCGGCGTCCTCGTCCCCGTCGCCGTCCGCGGACCCGGTCCGGCAGCAGGCCGTGGAGCTGGACAAGCTGCTGGCCGACAGCGGCAGCAGCCGGACCGCGGTGATCAACGCCGTGGAGGACGTGAAGTCCTGCGACAACCTCGCCCAGGCGGCCAAGGACCTGCGCGACGCGGCCAAGCAGCGCACCGGGCTGGTCACGAGCCTGTCCCAGCTGTCCGTGGACAAGCTGCCCGCCCACGCCGAGCTGACCGCCGCGCTGACCAAGGCGTGGCAGGCGTCGGCGTCGGCCGACAACCACTACGCGGCGTGGGCCGACCAGACCGCGGGCAAGAAGGGCTGCAAGAAGGGCAAGGCCCGCGTCACCAGCCACACCCAGGCCGCCAACCGGGCGAGCGGCACCGCCAGCACGGAGAAGGCCAAGGCCGCCAAGCTCTGGAACGCGATCGCCAAGCAGTACGGCCTGACCGAGCGCCAGCCCACCCAGCTGTGAGACGTCCGGGCGGGCCCACCCGGCCCGCCCGCCCCGGTCCGGCTCAGGCCACGTCGGCGTTCTGCAGCGCCTGCGTGGTGTCGACGGAGCCCTTGCTGGCGGACACCAGCCGCCCCTGCCGTACCACCTGAAGCGTGACCTCGGTGTTGACCAGGCGCGGAAAGCCGACCGAGGCCAGTTTGTCCTGGAACTTCCACTGGAGCGTGGGCGTGAGCCCGCCCGTGCCGACCTTCAGCCCGTCGTCGAGGGCGTGGGTGATGGTGTCGGCGGTGATCTCGCCGTCGCCCAGCGACTCGACGATCTCCTTGAACGCGGTGTAGGCGATCCAGGTGGTCTGCACCCCGGCGTCCGCCGGGTCGATGCTGTTGTCGCCGAACGCCTGCTCCTCGATCACCTTCTTCATCCCGTCCCAGCGCCGGTCGCTCGACGCCGGGTACCAGCCGGTGACGTACGCCCCCTCGTACGGGCCGGACGCCCCGCCGGTCGCGTTGATCGTCGTCTGGTCGACGCTGCCGAGCACGGTGCCGGTCCGCACCTCGGGATAGTCCTGGCGGGCCCGCCGGAAGGAGTCCATGAACGTGCCGGTGCGGTCCCCGAGCGCGGGGACCACGCAGCCGGTCTCCGACGGGTCGGTGGTCGCCCGCTGCAGGGCCTGCTCGGACTGGCCGTCGTACTCGGTGGCGTCCTCCTCGGCCCGCTGGTCGTGGGCCGGCGCGTGCCCGCCCGAGGCCAGTCCCGAGTCGAGCAGCGCGGGCAGCTGGTCGCCGGCGATGGTGTCGGGGCGGATGAGCGTGACGGGACCGCAGTTGTCCGCGAGCGCGTCGCCGAGGCCGGCCAGCAGCGCGGGCTGGCCCCCGTTGACGGGGTAGGACAGCGGGCTGGTGAACTCGGTGTTGGTGATGCCGTAGCCGCCGATGTACGGGATTCCCGCGCCCTCCAGCGGGGGGAAGAACGCGTCGGCGTACTGGCTGTAGGAGCCGACGACCGCGACGACGTTCTCCTTGACGGCCTGCCGGGCGCACTTCGCGGCGGCCACGCTGTCGTTGTGGTCGTTGCAGGTCAGGACGTTCAGCTTGCGGCCGTTGATGCCGCCGTGCGCGTTGATCCAGCGTGCGTAGGCGCGGGCGAAGGCGGGCATGCCGGGCTTGTTGGTCGCTGCCGTCTCCTGCGGCGCCCAGGTCATGACGGTGATCGGGTCGTCCCCGGAGCCCCCCGTGGCACCGGGGACGATCCCGCAGCCGACGGCGAGCGACGCACACGCCACCAGCGCACCGGCGCTCAGTGCGCCGGTCCGGGTGGTCCGGGAGCGGCCGGGGAGGCCGCGGAGGGAAGTGCTGCGGTTGCGTCGCCTGCCGGTCATGCATCCGCACGATTCCGTCACACGGATAACCTGGGAGCGATCTCCGGTCAACGCAGGGTGACGCGGAGGTGAATTGCGGGGGCCGGTGAGACACGGGTGGAGGGGAACGTACGATCGATGACCGTGCAAGGTTCGGAGAAAGCTTCCCGTCGCGGCCGTCGCTCCTCCACCATGGGCGGCATGCCACTCAACGACATGCCGTGGTGGCGCTGGCGCAGCCAGGTGCGCTCCGCGCTGCACATGCTCTCCGACCCCGCCTTCCAGCGGGACGTCTGGCTGGCCGGTGTGGACGGCTACGGCGACGTGACCGACGCGGTGTACCGGCTGGTGGAGGACACCTGGCTGGATCACTGGTCCGCCGAGAAGTACGTCGGCACCATCTTCCGCGACTCCCAGGAGGCGGCCCTCGTCGACACCGCCGTCCTGCGCGTGCTGCGGATCATGCACCAGGTGGGACCCGACGCGCCGGTCCACGCCTACCTCGACCATCCGGACTGGCCGCAGGCGGTGCGGGCGGCCCGGGACGCGCACGTGCGGCTGGCCGCCGGTGACGGTGAGGACCCGGAGGCGGAGCCCCGCAGCCTGGAAGTCCTGCGGATCCTGACCCGGTCCGCCTGACGGGACGCACGCCGCCGGGGCGACCGGATATGGGACCCTGTCCTGCATGAACGAGCAGTCCTCCGCGGCCGCCGCCCCGGCCGACCAGTACGTCCTCACCCTGTCCTGCCCCGACAAGCAGGGCATCGTGCACGCCGTGTCCAGCTACCTGTTCATGACCGGCTGCAACATCGAGGACAGCCAGCAGTTCGGTGATCACGACACGGGACTGTTCTTCATGCGCGTCCACTTCTCGGCCGAGGCTCCGGTGACCGTGGACAAGCTGCGGGCCAGCTTCGCCGCGATCGGCGACTCCTTCCACATGGACTGGCAGATCCACCGGGCCGAGGACAAGATGCGCATCGTGCTGATGGTCAGCAAGTTCGGGCACTGCCTGAACGACCTGCTGTTCCGCGCCCGGATCGGTGCGCTGCCGGTGGAGATCGCCGCAGTGGTGTCCAATCACACCGACTTCGCCGAACTGGTGGGGTCCTATGACATCCCCTTCCACCACATCCCCGTGACGAAGGACACCAAGGCGGCGGCCGAGGCGCGGCTGCTGGAGATCGTCCGCGAGGAGAACGTGGAACTGGTCGTGCTGGCCCGCTACATGCAGGTCCTCTCGGACGACCTGTGCAAGCAGCTCAGCGGCCGGATCATCAACATCCACCACTCCTTCCTGCCGAGCTTCAAGGGCGCGAAGCCGTACCACCAGGCGCACGCCCGGGGCGTGAAGCTGATCGGCGCGACCGCGCACTACGTGACGGCCGACCTCGACGAGGGCCCGATCATCGAGCAGGAGGTCGAGCGGGTCGGCCACGACGCCACGCCGGACCAGCTGGTCGCCGTCGGGCGGGACGTGGAGTGCCAGGCGCTGGCGCGGGCCGTGAAGTGGCACGCCGAGCGGCGCATCCTGCTGAACGGGCGGCGGACGGTGGTGTTCGCCTAGGAGCTCGGGGAGTTCTGTTTCGCGGGCGGCTGGGGCAGCAGGTGGCCGAGAGCAACCACAACTCACCCGCAGCCGCCGACGAGCCCGAGACCCACCCCTACATCCGGCTCAAGCTCGCCGCGGCGAACAGCACGTCTCTGATCGCCTCCCGGTCGCCGTCCTGACCCGCTGCCGCTTCCGCAGGAGACACGTGGCCGGCGGCCAGTCGGCAGAACTCGACGCCGTCCAGCGCCACGTGCGCCACCTCGTGCTCGGCGGAGCCCACCGCGGCGGGGGAGTCCAGCGGGATGAACCACTCGCCGCCGCCCGAGCCCTCGATCTCCAGCCGCAGGCTGCGGCCCGGCTCGCCCGCCGCGACCAGGTGCCGGTGCCCGCCGGACGAGGCGAGCCCGGCCTGGCGGCGCGCCGCCAGCACACCGGGCAGCAGCCGGGCCGCGAGGTCGATCATGCCGTTCAGATGCCGCGGCGCCGGCGGCTCGTACGGGTAGTCCACGGCGTCGGCGATGTCCTCGGCGTGGACCCAGCACTCGAAGGCCCGGTCCAGCATCGCGTCGTGCAACGGCAGCTCGAAGTCGCCGTACGGGACGGGCATCCGGCCCGCGCTGCTGCCCGTGAACGACACCGTCCGGACGATGTCGTGGCTCTGCTCGCGCCACGGCCCCCGCACCGCTCGGGTGGGCGGGTAGTGCGAGGCACGCCAGTACGCCTCGGTGCGGCTCGCCGGTGCCGGGGCGGGCGCCACTATGTCGCCCAGGGGGTCGGCGAGGCCCAGCGCGACCGCGACCAGCCCGTCGACCGTCAGCAGGTGCGCGAGGACCCCCGCCACGGTGGTACGGCGGCTCGCGGCGCCGCCGGCCTCGAACCAGCGCAGCCGCACCGGCGCGTGCCACTCGGAGTCCCCGAAGTCCTGGAGCAGGGCGTCCAGCCGGGCCGTCTCGGCGTCGTACGGGGTGGCCCACTCGGGGACCGGGATGCGTGGCGGGCGCCGCTCCAGGCAGCCCTCCAGGACGCGGGTGCGCAGGGCGGGGTCCAGGTCGAGGCTCTCCGGGCGCTGGAGCAGTACGACGGCCTCGCGCAGGCGCAGCGCCTCGTCGGCGCAGGCACCGCACTCGCCGAGGTGCTCCTCGACGGCCGCCGACTCCTCCGGGGAACAGGCGGCCAGCGCCCACGCCCCGAGGAGCGACTTCAGCACCGGGTGCTCCAGCAGGAGCGGCCCGGACCGGCCCGCCGCGGGCAGCGGCAGCCCGCCGTCCTCCACGGACACCCTCGGCAGCGGTATGCGCGGCGGCGGTCCCGGCCCGCCGGCCGGGTCCTCCGCCTCGTCCCGTCCGCCCTTTGGCCCGGGGTTCTCCGCCTCGTCCCGTCCGCCCGCCGCCCCGGCGCTCTCCGTGTCCGGCGGCACGTCACCGTCCCCGGGCTTCCGGTTTCCCCCGGGCCCGGAGGCGTCGTGTCCGGTTGCCTCGGGGCCGTCGTGTCCCTCGTTCTCCTCGTACGCGCCGCTCATGCCGCACCCCCGTAACCGGGCGGGGCCCCGGGGGAGCCGGCGTCGTGGGCCGTGGCGAGCAGCTGAAGGCCCAGGCGGAGGCGGCGGCGGGCCTCGTCCTCGGTGACGCCGAGGTCGGCGGCGGTCTGGCGGTAGTCACGGCGCTGGAAGTAGGCCAGCTCCAGGGCGGCCCGCAGCGGGGCCGGCATGGCCTGGACGATGTAGTCGGCGCGGGCCGCGACCGAGGCGTGGCGCACCTTGCGCTCCAGTTCCTCGGCGCTGCCGGGCCCGCCGCTCGCCAGGGCCGCCGTCTCGGTGTCGCGCAGCCGCCGCACGGCCAGGCGGTGGGTCAGCGTGGCGATCCAGGTGCGCAGCGGGCCCTGCTTGGGGTCGTAGGCGTCGGGATGCTCCCAGACGTGCGCGAAGACGTCGCGCGTGACGCCGTCGGCTGCCTGCTCGTCGTCCAGCACGCGGTGCGCGAGGCCGTGCACGAGCGAGGCGAACCGGTCGTAGAGCTCGCCGAGGGCGGCGGCTTCCCCGCGGGCGAGTCGCTGCTGCATCTTGCGGTCCCAGCGGAGCGGCACGTCCTGCTTCGCCATGCGGTCCCTCACCCCCCTGTCCGTGCCCGCCGGCCGGGCCGGTCCCGTTCCGGCATCCAGCGTGCTGCCACCGTCTCCTCGAATCTAGTCGGCACGTCCGACAACGCACGCCCCTTTGTGTCATTGCGCGCCCGGCACGGGCCGCTGGTGGTAGGGGTCACGCCCGCCTCTCTCCGCCGCGTCTACCCTTCATGCTGCGACCGGATTCGATCGAACAGGATCGAAACCGTCTGAAACAAGCCTTTTCTTGTCGACTCTCGTTTCCGCGGGAGTGTTTGCGGGCACCGCCGGTGGGCAGGCGCGCGCCCAAGAAGCGTAGGCGCGGCTTCCGTTTCAGGTGATTGCAGAACGTACCGGCGAATGAAGGGCATGGTGGTGGCGTTCAACGTGACCGGCGGCGAGCAGGGCCACTGGGCCGTGCTCCACGTGTCGGGCGAACTGGATCTGGTGACGTCACCGGTGCTGCGCCAGCGCGTGCACGACGCGGTGGCCGAGGGACGGCACAGTCTCGTCCTCGATCTGTCCGACGTCCTGTTCTGCGACTCCAGCGGGGTCGGCGTCCTCATAGCCTCCCGGCGGCTGATCCGCTCCTGCCAGGGCCGGCTGCGGCTCATCCTGCCGGCCCGGGGCGCGGCCGACGGATCCCACGTCAACCGGGTGCTCGGCGCGCTGGGGGTGCGCCGGCTCTTCGACGTCCACCCCGACCTCGCCTCGGCGACCGGCGACGAGCCCCGGCCGCTGTCCGCCTAGTCCCGCCCCCTGGTCCCCCCGCCGCCGGGTCGCTCGTGTCCCGTTTCCGCCACACCCTTGTCCCGGAATTCACCCGGTCCTGGCACAGGCGTCGCTTTCCGGCTCCCGGGCCGTCCCCGGCGTCGTACGCTCCGTCCGAGAATCACCCACCGACGTGAGACGTGAGGCGGCCAGAAAAGAGATGGTCAGCAGCGAGAACGAGCGCAGGATCGCAGCCCGGTTCGCCACCTTCGACCAGGACGGCAACGGCTACATCGACCGCGAGGACTTCAGCGGAGCGGCCAAGGCGCTGCTCGCCGAGTTCGGCATCACGGCCCGCTCGGACAGGGGCCAGGCCCTGTACGGGGGCGCCGAGGCCTTCTGGCAGGGCATGGCGGGCATCGCGGACCGGGACGGCGACCAGCGCATCACGCGCGAGGAGTTCGTCACCGGCGCGGTCAAGCGGCTGCGGGACAACCCCGACCGGTTCGCGGAGATCGCCCGCCCGTTCCTGCACGCGGCCCTGGACGTCGCCGACACCGACGGCGACGGGGCCGCCACCGTCGAGGACGCCGCGCGGGTGCTCACCGTCCTCGGCGTGCCCGAGGACGTCGCCCGGTCGGCCGCCGCCGCGCTCGACACCGACGGCGACGGCAGGATCGGGGAGGCGGAGGTCGTCCCGGCCTTCGCCCGCTACTTCACCGTCCCCGAATAGCGTTGGCCCGCGCCACGGCGGAACGGCGCCCCGGCGGCTCGTACTTGAGCGGCCGCCGGGGCGCCGCGCAACACGCCCGGGTGCGTACCCGACGTGCGGACCCCTTCACGAAGAGTGACCAAGCGTCCGCCGCCGGCCGGTTGCCCGGAACGGGCGAACCGCCCCTGGGCTGCGACGTCTTCGGCGACGCCCGCTCGGATGTCGCGGATTGTGGCATGCCGGAATCACGGAGAGTTGATATGGGGTTGTGCCCGGCCGACGACCCGTCACGGCCCGGAGTCGACTCCGGGCTCGGGTACCTTGTGTGAGATGCGAGTGGTCACGAGCGCGAGCCGTGCCGGTGCCGCCCCCGGGGCGGCTCCGGATCCGGCGGTGCGCGCCTGTGTTCGCGGGGCAGAACGGCCTTCGGCCGCTGCCTGTTCGACTCCCCTCGGCGAGCGTCGCACAGTATGCCGCACGGGTACTCCTTCGCGCTGGAATATGCCCGAAGCGCTTGTTGGGGTGACTGTACGTCAACCATGCTGTCTCACAAGGGACTCACGTTCCGTGATCCCCGACTCGGCCGTTGTTCTGGTCATGCAGAAAATGGCTACGATCGTGGCCCTCGTGAGGCGCGAGCCTTTGTGTCCGCCGGTTCGGATGGTGTGAGCGGTGCAGGTGCTTCAAGTGCAGCTGGAGATCCGGCCCGACCCCGCGGAGGTGGGGCGGGCGCGGCGGTGGGCGCGCTCGCGGCTCGCCGGGTCCGGGATACGGGACGACGAGACGCTCGCCGAGACGCTGGTCCTGCTCGTCTCCGAACTCGTCACCAACGCCGTGGTGCACACCGGCTGCCCCGCCGTGCTGCGGCTGTCCCTGCCGGGCGCCGTGACCGAGGAGGCCACGGTGCGCCTGGAGGTGGACGACACCAGCGACCGCGCTCCGGTGCCGCGGTGTGTGGACGGTGACGAGACCGGCGGCCGCGGTCTCGCCCTCGTCGACGGCCTCGCCGACCGCTGGGGCTGGAGCCGCGAGGGCGCCGGCAAGCGGATCTGGTGCGAACTGGACCGCTGTGCCGCCGGCCGCCGGGAACCGGCGCAGGTCTGCGACGGCGGCCAGGTGGCGTACGAGGGACTCGCGTACGAGGCGGTGTAGGGGCACGGGGGCACGGCTGACCGGCCTTCTGGACCCGGGGGCGCCTGAATGCGCCGGTGTGTGCTTCCGTGCGCGTCCGTCCTGAGCAGGATGTATGTGATGAATCCCCTTTCGGGTGTTGACGGCGCGTGACCGTTTGATCACTCTGGTGATCGACGATTCGCCGTGAGGGGACGCCGAGGGCTCGGTGACGGGAGCCCTCGACGAGTGTGAGTCGTGATTCGGCGCCGGTTCCCTCGGGGGGTGCGGGGAACCGGGGCGGGAGCGCCGGAGTCGGTGGCGGCGCGCGGTGCCGTGCTCGGGGCGGACAGCGCCGCGCCGCCGGCCGTCCCGTTCTCCACAGGCTGTGGACAGAGGTTCGGGACCGCGGCCCGCCGCGCCACCGGGGAGGGAACGCCCGGCCGGTCAGCGGACGGCCTCCGCGCCGTGGAAGGTGCCGGAGGCGTCGCGGGCGCGGCCCCCGGCCCGGAAGGTGTTCCGGTACGCGGTGGGGGTGACCCCGAGTGCCGCTTGCAAGTGCTGCCGCATCGACTGGGCCGTGCCGAAGCCCGCGTCGCGCGCCACCCGGTCGACGGACAGATCGGTGGACTCCAGCAGGTGCCGGGCCCGTTCGACGCGCTGCCGGGTCAGCCACTGCCCCGGGCTGATGCCGACCTCCTCGCGGAAGCGTCGCGTGAAGGTGCGCACGGACATGGACTCCTGCTCGGCCATGTCCCGCAGCTGGATCGGCTCCTGGAGCCGGCCCAGCGCCCAGGCGCGGGCGTTGGTCGTGGACGACTGCTGCGGGTCGGGGACCGGCCGCTCGATGTACTGCGCCTGCCCGCCGTCGCGATAGGGCGGTACGACGGTGCGGCGGGCCACCTCGTTGGCGACGGCGGTGCCGTGGTCCCGGCGCACGATGTGCACGCACAGGTCGATCCCGGCCGCCACCCCGGCCGAGGTCAGCACGTCGCCGTCGTCGATGAACAGCACGTCCGCGTCCACCCGGACCTTGGGGAAGAGCCGCTGGAAGTGCTCGGCGGAGGCCCAGTGCGTGGTCGCGGGGCGGCCGTCGAGGTAACCGGCGGCGGCGAGGACGTAGCCACCGGTGCAGATGGCGACGAGCCGGGTGCCGGGGCGGACCAGGGCGAGCGCGGCGGCCAGTTCCGGGGTCAGCACCCCCTCCTCGTGGACCGGGCCGAGCTCGTAGGAGGCCGGGACGACGACGGTGTCGGCGGTGGCCAGGGCCTCGGGGCCGTTCTCGACCAGGATGGCGAAGTCGGCGTCGGTCTCCACCGGCCCCGGCGGGCGGACCGAGCAGGTGACGACCTCGTACAGCCGGCGCTTCCGCCCGTCCCGGGCGCGGCCGAAGATGCGCTGCGGGATGCCCAGTTCGAAGGGGAGCAGCCCGTCGAGGGCGAGGACGACGACGCGGTGCGGCCGGAAGCCCCGGCCGGGACCCGTGTCCCGATCCGTTTCCTTCTCCATGGCCCGGTCCTTCATGGCTCGATCCTCCATGGCCCGATCCTAGCGAACACTGTCTGCCGGGCCACTCGATCGAAAGCGTTCCGCATCGGAAGCTCGATGACGTGACCCAGACAACCGACACCGCAACCGCCGTGGGACAGCCCGAGGACGCCCGACCGCCGCGCCGCATCCGGGTGCACCGCGCCTGGTTCGTCGCCGCCGTCACCTTCGTGACGATCATCGGCGCCGCCGCCTTCCGGTCCGTGCCCGGCCTCCTCATCGATCCGCTGCACCAGGAGTTCGGCTGGTCGCGCGGCACGATCGGCGCCGCCGTCTCCGTCAACCTCGCTCTGTACGGGCTCACGGCCCCCTTCGCCGCGGCGCTGATGGACCGCTTCGGCATCCGGCGCGTGGTCGCGGTCGCCCTCACGGTCATCGCGCTCGGCTCCGGCCTGACCGTGTGGATGAACTCGGCCTGGCAACTGCTGCTGTGCTGGGGCCTGCTGGTCGGCCTCGGCTCCGGCTCGATGGCGCTGGCCTTCGCCGCCACCGTCACCAACCGCTGGTTCACCGAGCGGCGCGGCCTGGTCAGCGGCATCCTCACCGCCGCCTCCGCCTCGGGCCAGCTGATCTTCCTGCCGGTGCTGTCCTGGATGGTCGAGCACCACGACTGGCGCCCGGCGGCCGTCACGGTCGCGCTCGCCGCCCTCGCCGTCGTCCCCTTCGTCTGGCTGCTGCTGCACGACCACCCCGCGGACGTCGGCCAGAAGCCCTACGGCGCCAAGGAGTTCGTACCCAAGCCCGCGCCCGTCCCGGGTGCCGCCCGCCGCGCGCTCACCGTCCTCTTCTCGGCGGTCCGCACGGGCCCGTTCTGGCTGCTGGCCGGCACCTTCGCGATCTGCGGCGCCTCGACCAACGGCCTCATCCAGACCCACTTCGTGCCCGCCGCCCACGACCACGGCATGCCCGTGACGGCCGCCGCCTCGCTGCTCGCGGTCATCGGCGTGTTCGACGTGGTCGGCACGATCGCCTCCGGCTGGTTCACCGACCGCTTCGAACCGCGCCGCCTGCTCGCCGTCTACTACGCCCTGCGCGGCGTCTCCCTCCTCTTCCTCCCCATGCTGCTGGCGCCCAGCGTCCACCCGCCGATGATCTTCTTCATCGTCTTCTACGGCCTCGACTGGGTCGCCACCGTGCCGCCCACCCTCGCGCTGTGCCGCGAGCAGTACGGCGACGACAGCGCGATCGTCTTCGGCTGGGTCCTCGCCTCCCACCAGGTGGGCGCCGCCCTCGTCGCCTTCCTCGGCGGCGTCGCCCGCGACACCTTCGGCTCCTACGACGTCGTCTGGTACGCCTCCGGCGCCCTGTGCGCGGCAGCGGCCCTGATGGCCCTGGTCATCCGCCGCCGCCCGACTCCGACCCCGGCGCTGCCCTGACCGGGCACCGCCGCCGGGGTGGCGGGTGCTCAGCCCGTTAGCCGTGGGACGCGGTCGCCGGCGTTCTTCGTGACGGCTCGGGCGATGCGTCGTGCGTCGATCGAGAGTTCGCGGAGCATGCCGCTGATGGGGTTGGTGAAGCCGGTGAAGTACAGGCCGGGGGCGTCGGGCCGGGTGCGGCCGCCGTGCAGCAGTGGTCTGCCCGCCGCGTCGAGGACGCCGAGGTGGCCGACCAGGTCCTCCAGGCCCCGCCGGTAGCCGGTGGCCGCGATCACCGCGTCGGGGGCGGTGCGGGTGCCGTCGGCGAGGAGCACCTTGCCGGCCTCGAAGCCGTCCACGGCGGCGACGACCTCCACCCGGCCCCGGCGCACGGCGTCGATCAGTCCCGCGTCCTGCACCGGGATGGCCCCCTCGGCCACCCTGCTGTAGAGGCCGGTGTCCGGCCGGGGCAGTCCGTGCGGCGACAGGTCGGGCACGCTCAGCCGGGCCACCGGACGGGCGAGCCGGTCGACCAGGCCGACGGGCAGCCGGCGGACCAGGACGCCCGTGTACTGGGCGGGCCAGCCGGCCGTGGCGCGGCGGACGATGTGCGGGGCCGTGCGCACGGACAGCCGCACCCGCGAGGCGCCGCCCTCCACCAGGTCCACGGCGATCTCGGCGCCGGTGTTGCCCACCCCGACGACCAGGACGTCGCGGCCCGCGTAGGGAACCGGGTTGCGGTAGGCGGAGGCGTGCAGGAACTCCCCGGTGTACGTGTCGCGGCCGGGCCATTGCGGCACGTACGGGGTGTGGTTGTACCCGGTGGCGACCACGACCGCCGTGCCGGTCAGCCGGCGGCCGCCGGTGGCGTGCAGCAGCCAGCCGGTGCCGTCGGGCGTGCGCTCGACGCGGGAGACCTCGACGCCGGTCACCACCTCCAGACGGTGGTGCTCGGCGTACTTCTCCAGGTACCGGACCACGTCGTCGCGGGCCGGCCACCGTCCGAAGCGGCGGGGCATCGGCAGCCCGGGCAGCGAGGACAGGCGGCGGGTGGTGTGCAGACGCAGCCGGTCGTAGTGGCGCCGCCAGGACGCGCCGACGCGGTCGGACCGCTCCAGGACGACGGCCCGTACACCCCGGGCGCGCAGGGCGTACGCGGTGGCGAGGCCGCCGGGCCCACCGCCGATGACGTACACGGGGCGGTCCGCGGGCGGGAGTCCGGCGGACGCGGTGGAGTCGGGCATGCCGCGAGCGTAATCGCGCGCCCGGCTTGATGGGCCTCGGTCAAGACCGAAATGCCGTTGCGGATTGGTCACGTCCCCCGGCCCCGTTTCACGGGAAACCGACGGGCAGTTCCCGGCAGGGGTCGGATTGAATGACCCAATGGCCCACACACGCATGCGCACCCTCGCCCCCTCCCTCACCGAACCACGCGGGTACGGCCTCAGCCTCCGCGCCTGGGACGCCGGCTCCGCCGCCGACGTGGAGACCTGGCTGCGCGGCTACCTGGACCCCGAGTTCCAGCGCTGGAACACCCCGTTCAGACTGGTCACGGACATCGCCGGCGCCCGCGAGTCGCTGCGCGCCCGGGCCCGGGACGCCGCCGAGGGCAGATCCGCCTCCTTCCGGATCACGGACGAGGAGAGCGGCACGGCACTCGGGCACATCGGCGTCAACGAGATCAACCCGCCCCTGAGACTCGCCCGCGTCGGCTACTGGGTGCTGCCCGAGGCCCGTGGCAGGGGCGTCGCCACCCGTGCCCTGCTCCTCGCCTCGCACTGGGCCTTCACGGAACTCGGCCTGTACCGGCTGGAGCTCGGCCACGCGGTCGGGCACGACGTCTCCTGCCGGGTCGCCGAGCGGTGCGGGTACGCCTACGAGGGCACCCTGCGCGGGGCGATGTTCGAGGCCGGCCGGCACGACGTCTTCCGGGACGCGCACCTGCACGCCCGGCTGGCGGTGGACGCGGTGCCCGCCGCGCCCGACGGGCGGTGACCGCCCCTCACGGCCACAGCAGCTCCCTGCTCCAGCCCTCCTCCGCCCGCCGGTAGGCCAGCCGTACATGCCGACGGCGCTCCTCGCCCTGGAAGAACTCCACCTCGTCGGGCTCCAGCCGGTACAGCGTCCAGGACGGAACGGGCGCGTCCGGCTCCCGCCCGGCCCGGTCCCAGGCGGCCTCGGAGGCGCGGGCCAGCTCCTGCAGCGAGCCCAGGGGCTCGCTCTGCCGCCCGGTGAGGGCGGCGGCCAGGGCACCGGCCGAGCGGGCGTGCAGATCGGCCTGCGCCTCCTCCGGCGGGGCGACGGCGACGGGTCCGCGCACGCGCACCTGGCGTCCCAGCACCGGCCAGTAGAAGACGAGCGCGGCGTACGGGCGGGCGGCGAGGTGGCGGCCCTTGCGGCTGTCGGCGTGCGTGGCGAAGGACCAGCCGTCCGCGTCCGCGCCGTGCAGCATCACGATCCGCACGTCGGGCAGGCCGTCCGCGTCCGCCGTGGCCAGCGACACGGTGTGCGGCTCGGTCTGCCCGGCCGCCACCGCCTCGGCGAACCACTGCGCGAACAGGGGCAGGGGTTCGGCGGGAGCACCCGCCGGGTCGAAGGCGGGCAGCTCGGTGACGGCGGGGTCCCACACCCGCAGTGACCTCAGGAGCTCGTGAAGATCGGTTCCCATGCGCCCGATTGTCGCGTGCCGCCCGATCGCCGCGTACTGCTCGCCGCGCGCGTCGGGCTCACAGCGAGCCGAGGTCGGACGACACCCAGTGCTCGGGCCGCATGCGCAGGACGACCTGATCGCCGTGGTTCTTCCAGGCGAAGTCGACATAGCCGTCGACCTTCTCGGCCGGCAGATAGCGGGCGGCGATCTCCCGCAGCCGCTCGACGGTGGCGGGAACCGTCTCGACGACCGGCCCCTCCACCGACACGTACCGGATGGTCGGCTCCAGCCGGTCGACCATCAGCGAGAACCGTCCCGCCGCCTTGATCAGCCGGTGCTTGCGGCTGTCCAGCCCGGTCAGGATCCACACATCGCCGCCGGGTTCGTAGCCGTACCAGATCGGCACGGTGAGCGGGGCGCGTCCCGCCTCCGCGTCGACGGCGATCGCGGCGATGTGGGGCTCGGCCAGGAACGTCTCACGCTCTTCGCGGGTCAGGGCCATGACGGTCTCCTCCAGCGGTTCGGGCCTTCACGAAGACGGGAACACCGGCCCCGCGGGCGGGTGTTCCCCGTCGCTGCCATGAGACCCCGGCGGACCGCCCGCCGCGCGGTGCCACGCCCGTCACAGCGTCGCCAGTCGCTGCACCAGCAGCAGTGCCCCGATGCCCAGCATCGCGGCGCCGGAGGTACGGGTGACCGCGCGGGCCGCGGCCGGCCGGGCGCCCAGCACGGCACGGGCGGCCAGACCGACCGTGAGGTAGACGGCGGCGCAGCACGCCATGTGCAGCAGGCCGAGGACGACGGTCTGCGCAGGGACCGGCAGACCCGCACCGCTCCCGGTGACCAGGAACTGCGGCAGCACGGAGAGGTAGAGCAGCAGGCCCTTGGGATTCAGCCCGCTGATCGTGGCGCCGCGCAGGAAGACACGTCCCCTGGATCCGGTGCGTCCCTCCACGGCGCCGGTCTCCCCGGCGGCCCCCGGAGTGCCGGGGCGGCGCAGCACCCCCCACCCCAGCCACACGAGGTACGCCGCCCCCACCACCGTCAGCGCCGTCAGCAGGGCCGGCGACCCGGCCACGAGGACCGCGAGACCGGCTGCCGCGAGCACGGTGTGCAGCGCGTACCCGGTGACCAGACCGCCCACCGCCCACGTCACCGCCCGGTCGCGCAGACCGGCGGAGATCGCGTACGCCCAGTCCGCGCCCGGCACGCACACCAGCAGGAGGTCCAGGGCGAGGAAAGAAAGGAGGGTTCCCGAGTCCATGCCGGGAAGATTAGGCGGAGATGTACGAAAAGTGTTCCCGAAGTTTGCTGGGCAAAGGCGCAACAGTGGAAGAATCTTCTCCATGGACGACATGGACCGGAAGATTCTTGCCGAGCTGCAGCAGGACGGGCGGCTGACCGTGACCGAGCTGGCCGCGCGGGTCCGGCTGAGCGTCTCGCCGTGTCACCGGCGGCTGCGGGAACTGGAGCGGGCGGGGGCGATCCGCGGCTACCGCGCGGTCGTGGACCCGGCGGCCGTCGGGCTGACCTTCGAGGCGCTGGTCTTCGTGTCGATGCGGCAGGAGGACCGGGACACGGTCGCCGGTTTCGAGCGGGCGGTCGGAGAGGTGCCCGAGGTGGTCGAGGCCCAGCGGCTGTTCGGCGAACCGGACTACCTGCTGCGGGTCGTCGCCGCCGACCTCGCGGCCTACCAGCGGCTCTACGACGAGCGGCTCGCCACCCTTCCCGGTGTGCAGCGGCTGACGTCGACGCTGGTGATGAAGCACGTGGTGAAGGACCGGCCACTGCCGGCCTGACAGCGCAACAGGCGGCGGTCCACTCGGGTGAACCACCGCCTGCCAGACAGGACTTGGTGCGGACGAGGGGCCGTGCGCGCGGCCGCTCCGCTATTTCGTGGGCTTCTTGCCGGTCACCCCCAGGTAGACCAACAGCGCCAGGTTCGGCTTCAGTTCGGCCTGCTTCACTCCCGACTGGGTGAAGCCCTTCTGATGGGAGGCCACGGCCGCGAGCATCGCGACGAGCGCCCCGGCGACCGCCGCCGGGCTCACGTCCTTGTCGACCCTTCCCTTGGACTGGAGTTCGGCAACGGAATTCGATAGGGAGCTGTTCACCGGGCTGAGGATCTTCGTGCGGAGTTTGGCGAACCGCTTGTCGCCCTCCGCCGCGCCGAGGTCGACGACCCGGAGAATGGCGTCGTTGCGCCGCCAGAACTCCAGGAATCCCTCGACCAGTTCCTGCGCCGTCTGCCAGCCCGCCTTGCCGACCCACGAGCGGCCCTGGGTCAGCTCGGTCAACTCGGCAGTCTCGGAGGCCACTTCGTCGGCGATCTCCAGAACGGCGCCTTCGACATCGGGAAAATACTGGTAGAAGGTCGCGGGTGAAGTGCCCGCCTTGCGCGCGACATCGATTACTTTGACGTCCCGGTATGGTGAGGAGCTGAGCATCTCGCTGAGGCAGTCGAGCAGCTTCTGCCGCGTCGCCTGCCCGCGTCGACCGGCCACGCGGCCGTCAACGGTACGCACTTGTCCTGTCATGCCGTCAGCTTACCGACGGGTGATCGGAGCGCGATTCGGCCGACTGCAAATGGGGTGCAGGGGTGCAGAGGGGCTGGTGTGCCTGGTCTGCGCGGTGCGCGGGACGCGGTTACTTTGGCGGCATGGCCGAAAACAGGGCTTCCGGAGCCGCCGGTGGAGGGCCCGCCGGGGGCTTCGCCGAAGGCGTCCCCTGCTGGGTGGACGCGCAGCTTCCCGACGTCGGGGCGGGCAGGCGTTTCTACGGCGGGCTCTTCGGGTGGACCTTCGAGGAGACGGGGCCCGGCGCCTCCGTGTGGGCGCGACTGGGCGGCGAGCCGGTCGCCGCGCTCGTACCCAAGACGGACGGCCGTATGCCCACCGTCTGGACGGTGTACTTCGCCGCCGACGACGCCGGGGCCCTGGCCGCGCGGATCCGGGCGGCCGGCGGGCAGGTCGTCACGCCGCCGCAGCCGGTCGGCGCCCTGGGCACGAGTGCCCTCGTCGCCGACCCCCAGGGCGCCGTCTTCGCCCTGTGGCAGCCGGGCGGCCCCGCCGGAGCCCCGAGCGCCACGGGTGTCACGGGCTTCACGGGCTTCGGCAGGCGGCACGAGCCGGGCACCTTCGGCTGGGCCGAGCTGTACACCCGGGACACCGACGCGGCCAACGCCTTCTACGGGGAGCTGTTCCACGCCGCGCTCTTCGGTCCCGGCGCCGAGCCCGACTTCGGCCGCGCGCCGGTGTCCGACGTCTTCCCCGAGGAGATGCCGCCGCACTTCCTCGTCCACTTCCGGGTCGAGGACTGCGAGGCCGCGCTCGGGGAGGTGGGCCGGCTGGGCGGGCGGGTGCAGGTGCCGCCGTTCGACACCTCGTACGGCAGGGTGGCCGTGGTGACGGACGACCAGGGGGCGTCGTTCGCCCTGCTGCAGTGCTGAACGGGTCCGGCGGCGAAGGAGCGTAACCCTTTGCCGGGAATCGGGTGGGACACCCTGATTGTCCCCGGGTTCGCCACCAGCGCCTCGGACAGGAAGAATCGGGGTGCGTGCCGCCATGGCGGTGCGGTGGTGAGACGCTGCACTTCGGTCGCGTACATAAGTGGGTGGCGCGGCTCGTACGGGGAGGTGGCAGGCAAGTGGTGGATCAGCTGACGCAGCACGATCCGCGGCGGATCGGGCCGTTCGAGGTGCTGGGGCGGCTCGGCGCCGGCGGCATGGGGCTGGTCTATCTCGCGCGCTCGGCGTCCGGCCGGCGCGTGGCGATCAAGACGGTCCGGACGGAACTCGCCGAGGACCAGCTGTTCCGCGTCCGCTTCACGCGCGAGGTCGAGGCGGCCCGCGCGGTGTCCGGCTTCTACACGGCGGCCGTGGTCGACGCCGACCCGCGTGCGGCGGTGCCCTGGCTGGCCACCGCCTACGTTCCCGCTCCCTCCCTGGAGGAGATAGTGAACGAGTGCGGGCCGCTCCCGGCCCAGGCGGTGCGCTGGCTCGCGGCGGGCGTGGCCGAGGCCCTCCAGTCGATCCACGGCGCCGGACTCGTCCACCGCGACCTGAAGCCCTCCAACGTCCTCGTCGTGGAGGACGGGCCCCGGGTGATCGACTTCGGCATCGCGTCCGGCGTCTCGAACACACGTTTGACGATGACGAACGTCGCCGTCGGCACCCCCGCCTACATGTCCCCGGAGCAGGCGAAGGACTCGCGCAGCGTGACGGGCGCGAGCGACGTGTTCTCCCTCGGCTCGATGCTGGTCTTCGCGGCCACGGGCCACCCGCCGTTCCACGGGGCCAACCCCGTCGAGACGGTCTTCATGCTGCTGCGCGAGGGCCCGGACCTCGACGGCCTCCCGGACGAGCTGCGCCCGCTCATCGAGTCCTGCATGCAGATGGAGGCCGCGGCCCGCCCCAACCCCGCCGACCTCCAGGCCCAGCTCGCCCCGCACCTGTTCGGCTCCGGCTCCGACGACAGCGGTACGGCGTCGGCGTGGCTGCCCGAGCGGGCGGTGAGCCTGATCGAGAGCCGGCGCAACGGCCGGCCCGCGGTCAAGCCCGCCACGGCCGGCGGCCGCAGCGGCGGTTCGGGCGGCGCGCCCCGGCCCACCGTGCCGCCGCCCCCCTCGCACGACCCCGTCGTCCCGGCGCCGCCCGTGCACGGGCCGCCGGTGCCCGCGCCCGTCGGCGCCCCCGACACCGGGCCCGTCCGGCTGGCCGGCGCGGCGGTGCCCATCGGGCCCGGCCCGCGGGTCGCCGACACCCGGGCGGCCGCCTTCGCGGCACCCCCGCCGGAGGCCGCCCTCGCCGGCTCCTGGGCCAGGCCGCGCCCCGGCGTCAACGGCGCCGACCCCGTCGTACCCTCCGCGCCGCCCGCTCCCGCCGTGCCGCCGGAGGCGGCGGCGACCGGCTGGCGCCCCTGGCGTTTCCGCATGTCCAACGACGTCTGGGGCACGCCGTCCGTCGCCGGCGACCTCGTCTACGTCACCTCCTTCGAGGTGCACGCCCTCGACGTGGCCACCGGACGCCGGCGCTTCAAGACCCGGGACGTGGCCTGGTCGATGGCGGTCGCGGACGGGCGCATCCACGCCTCCGACGGGCCCACGCTCTTCGCCCTGGACGCCCGCGAGGGCACCGACCTCTGGCGCATCCAGACCGACGCCTGGGTCTACTCGCTCCAGGCCGACCGGGGCACGGTCGTCACCGGCACGCGCGGGGGCGGCGTCCAGGCCTGGGAGGCGGTCAACGGCCAGAAGCTGTGGGAGATCACCGGCGCCCAGACCGACTTCGAGTCGCCCGAGGCGGGCGCCGCCGTCCACGACGGCACGGTGTACGTCTGGCAGGAAGCCCGGCTGCGCGCCCTGGACGCCCGCACCGGTGACGAGCGCTGGTCGTACCCGATCGGCGACGCCGCCTCCTGCGGCGGCGTACCGGTCCGGCTGACCCGTGCGCCCGACGGCTACGTGTACGTCTCCGCCGGCACCCGCGTCCTGGCCCTGGAGGTCACCACCGGCCACGTCCGCTGGCACTTCGAGGCCCCCGCGGTCTTCCTCTCGCCGCCGGCCTTCGTGCCGGGCCCGGCGGTGACCGGCGGCGGGGTGTACCTGGCCGACTACCTCGGCACGGTCTACGCCCTCGACGCCACCGACGGCCGCGACCGCTGGCGCATCGCGACGGAGGCCCGCGCCTCGACGGACCCGGTCCTGGTGGCGGCCGGCCACGTGCACGTGGGCAGCGGCAAGGGCCTGTACACGCTGGACGCGGTCACGGGCACGCCCAAGTGGCGCTTCCAGGCGGGCGGCGACATCGTGGGCGCGCCGGCGGTGGCGGAAGGGCGCATCCACTTCGGCTCGACGGACCACCTGCTCTACACCCTCAAGGCCGACGACGGCCGCCTGCGCTGGAAGCTGGCGACGGGCGGCGAGATCACGGGCTCCCCGGTCGTCCGGGACGGCATCGTGTACGCGTGCAGCAAGGACCGGTGCGTGTACGCGCTGGACGCGGAGAAGGGAACCGGAACGGCCCGTACGACGTGACGCCGGGGTGCGGGGCCGTGGCGGGCCGGTGACATGCTCGTGACACGTGATCGTTAGGTTGGCGGCATGACGACACGGGGGCGAGCACTCAGGTTCACGGCGGTCTCGGCACTGGTGGTCCTGACCTTGACCGGCTTCTCGACGGGACGCGGGCACGGCGGCGGCAGCGGCGACGGCGGGGGCGGCGGCTGCAGCAGCTCCGGCCAGGACCACGACAGTTCCTCGTCATCGTCGTCCGGCGGAGGCGGATACCGCGACCACGACTACGACGACGACACGGACGACGACGAGACCTACGGCAGCGGAGGCGGCGGGAGCGACAGCACCCCGTACCTCCAGGACGCCACGGTCGAGCTGGTGACCTGCGCGACGAAGACGACCCCGTACGCCACGGTCGAGGTCACCAACCCCAACACCACCGAGGGCACCTTCACGGTGACCGTCGACTTCCTCGACGCCGCCGGCGACCCGGTCGACTCGGCGTACACGGACGTCACGGTCCCGGCGGGCACGACGAAGACGGCCGAGGTCCAGCTCGACGAGACCTACCTCCCTCTACTCGACCACTGCGAGCCGGCCCCGGAGGCGTCCCCGGCGGCGTAGGCAGCGGCGACGGCGTTCGGGTCGGTGAGCGGGGGTCGGCGGGTGCCGTCGATCCGGCGGTAGGTGATCGCCGACTCCGTACGGCAGGTGATCCTGATGACGGGCGAGACCATCGTTCGAGTGGTTCGAATGGATCAAGCCGCCGATTGTCCGGAACCGCCAGCTGGACGCACGTCGGCCGCGGCGGCTCCCCCTCCGCGCCGCCGCGGCCGATCCCCGCTGGGATGAGGTCTACTTGCCGTCCAGGTCCAGGGCGGGCGGGGCGGGCATGGCGTTGTCCATCGTCCTGATGCCGTCCTTGGCAGGCGGAGTCGGCATCGCGTTGTCCAGCGTGGTCACGGACTCGTCCGTGGCCGGAGGCGTGGGCATCGCGTTGTCCTGCGGAGTGGCCTCAGCATCCTTGTTCTTGTCGCTCATGATCTTCATTCCTTCGCTGCGGTGGCGATGAGTCAGGAACGCCCGCCCGGAAGCTCCCCCGCGGGCCACCGGACGGGCGTTCGGAGCCGCACGATACTTGTCGGGCCGGACTCCATGTCAGACCGTCTGCCCCCCGACGCGACGGTGTGACAGGAACGAGGGTGCCGGGAGGAGATAAACGAATGCTGAACGCCGTTCTCCGGCTGCGAGCAGCAGGGCGTTCAGGCAGCGGAGGCCGGTGTGAGCAGCGCCTGCACCTCGTCGGCCTCCGGCGCACCGTACTGTCGGAAGAGGTTGAGCGCCTCTCGCCAGCACGCCCTGGCGCGGTCCACTTGTCCCAGCCCGGCGAGCGCGCGTCCCAGGAGTGTCAGGACGCTTGCCCGCATCCGGTCGCCGCCGATACATCCCAAGGACAGGGCCTGTTCGGCGTGCTGAGCCGCCTGTGGCGGACGCTGAGCCGCCAAGTGCACCTCGGCGATGCGGTAGTTGGTGGTTCCCTGCCACAGTCGCTGTCGATGCCCCTCGAAGATACTCAGGGCGTCGGAGAACTGGCTGAGTGCCTCACTGTGGCGATCGGCTTTCGTCAGAGCGATGCCCAGGGTGAAGTGACCGTTGGCGAGGCGCATCGTGCGGCCGATCTCGAGGTGAGCCGTGAGGCCGCGATGCGCGATGGCCACGGCCTTCGCGATGTTGCCCATGCCCAGGTGGGCACGGGAAAGATTGCACAGGCTGAGCGCTTCGCCGGCGCGGTTGTCGGCCGCTCGGTAGCCTTCGATGGCCTGCTCCAGGAAGACCCTTCCTTCCGCGTACCGTCCCTGGTGCAGTGAGATGAGGCCGCGGTCGTTGGCCACCCAGCTCAGGGCAGTCGTGTCCCGCGCCGATTCAGCGAGCGACATGGCCAGCTCCGCTTCTCCGGCGGCCTGCTGGATGCGACCGGAGACCAGGAGGACGTTGGTCAGGGTCGTCCGTGCCCTGCCTTCTGCGCGAGGGTCTCCAGCGGCCTGAGCGGCATCGCAGATCGCCCTGGCTGTCGCTTCGTACTGATGGGAGTTCGCTCCGGACTCGGTCAGGTCCTTGGCCGCCCAGAGCAGGTCGACCGCTCGCCGCAGCCTGTCCGTGCCGGGGGACTGCCGTACGCAAGCCAGCAGGGGCGCTGCCTCGGTGTACAGCCAGTCCAGGGCGGCCGGTCCTTCGGCGAACGCCAGCCCGGGATACGCCGTCGGCTCCAGACCGTCCACCAACCGGTCCCCCGGCCGCTCGATCGCGTAAACGCCCGCCGCCGTAGCCAGATAGAAGTCCAGCAACCGCGACAGCGCCGCGTCCCGTTCGCTCGGTGGGTGTTCGTCGCGTTCCGCGCACGCGCGGGCGTAGAGGCGGACCAGGTCGTGGAAGCGGTAGCGGCCCGGGGCCGCCGATTCCAGCAGTGACGTGTCGACCAGGGACTCCAGCAGGTCCTCGGTCTCCTCCGCCGGCAGGTCCAGGACCGCCGCCGCGGCCGCCAGGGAGATGTCCGGGCCGTCGGCCAGGCCCAGCAGGCGGAAGGCGCGGGCCTGGGCCGGTTCCAGCTGGCCGTAGCCCAGTTCGAAGGTGGCCTTGACCGCCAGGTCGCCGGCCTGCAGTTCGTCCAGCCTGCGTCGCTCGTCCGCCAGTTTGGCGGCGAGGACGGACACCGTCCACGTGCGGCGGGCCGCGAGGCGGGACGCCGCGATGCGGATCGCCAGCGGCAGGAAGCCGCACGCCGCGACCACGTCGAGGGCGGCCTCCCGCTCCGAGGCCACCCGCTCCTCGCCCACGATCTTCGTGAAGAGCGCCAGCGCCTCGTCCGGGGACATCACGTCCAGGTCGACCAGGTGCGCGCCCGCCAGGTCCAGCATCCGCACCCGGGACGTCACCAGCGCCGCGCAGCCCTCCGTGCCCGGGAGCAGCGGACGCACCTGCGCCGCGTCGCGCGCGTTGTCCAGCAGGACCAGGACGCGACGGCCGTCCAGGACCGAGCGGTACAGGGCCGCCCGTTCCTCCAGGGTGTCGGGTATCGCCGAGTCCGCCGTGCCCAGGGCGCGCAGGAAGGAGCCCAGCACCGTCTCCGGTTCCGCCGGCCGCGCGCCCGCGCCCTGGAGGTCGACGTACAGCTGTCCGTCCGGGAACGCGGCCCGCGCTCCGTGGGCCACGTGCACCGCCAGGGTCGTTTTGCCCACGCCGCCGATGCCCGCGAGGGCCGAGACCGCCATCACCCGGCCCCCGGCCCCGGACGCCGAGGCCAGTACGTCGCTCAGCTCGCGCACGAAGGACGCCCGGCCGGTGAAGTCCGGGACCGTGGCGGGAAGCTGGGCCGGGCGTACCTGCACGGCCCCCGGTTCCGCCGTCGGCGCCGACGGCTCCGCCAGGGCCGGGTCCGCGCGCAGCACCCGCTGCTGGAGGTCCTGGAGGTCGGGGCTCGGGTCGACGCCCAGTTCGTCGGCGAGCAGGCGCCGTGTGTCCGCGTACACCGCGAGGGCCTCCGCCTGGCGTCCGCTGCGGTACAACGCCAGCATCAGCAGCTCGCGCAGGCGTTCACGCAGCGGATGCGCCGCCGTCAGCGCCGTCAGTTCCGAGACCGCCTCCGCGTGGCAGCCCTGTTCCAGGTCCATGTCCAGGCGGGACTCCAGCAACTGCAGCCGCCACTCCTCCAGGCGGGCCCGCTGCGCCTGCGCGTACGGCCCCGGCACCCCGGCCAGCACCTCGCCGTCCCACAGCGCGAGCGCCCGGCGCAGCACGTCGCGGGCGTGGCACAGGTCCCCCGCGCCGCGCGCCTTCTCCGCCTCGGCGGCCAGCTCCTGGGCGACCGCCAGGTCCAGCGCCCCGTCCGCCAGTCCCCGTACGGCATATCCGCCGGACTCGCTCACCAGGACGCCGGTCCCCAGCACCTTCCGCAGCCGGGAGGCGTACGTCCGTACCGCCGCCAGCGCCTGCGACGGCGGCTCCTCGCCCCACAGGGCGTCGATCAGCTCCGCCGCCGTGGCCGTACGGCCCTCGCGCAGCAGCAGGGCGGCCAGCAGGGCGCGTTGCTGCGGGGAGCCGGTGGTCAGCCGTTCCTCACCGCGCCAGGCGCGCACCGGTCCGAGGACGCCGAAGCGCAGCGCCTCCGACTCCGCCGGGGTGCCGGGACGCCTCTGCTCCGGCACTCGCGGTACACCGTCCATCGCCGTCCCCCTAGACATACTGAGCAACCCTGTCAGTTTGCCTTGTTCATGCCGACGTCGTCAGCCGTGGGAGACCGCGATCACAGACCCCTCACCGGCCTCTCATGCGTCCAGGTCGACGCGGATCGTCAGCAGGCCCTGCCCGGACCCCAGCGCCCGTACCGCCATGCTGTTCATGCGGGGCAGGACGCGCAGGCGGGCGACCGGGTCGTCGTCGGGGAGGAGGTGGGCGGTGCCCGTGTGCCAGCGGCCCCGCAGGCGCACCCGGACCCGCGGGTCCGCCTTGATGTTGCGGACGTACTGCGAGCGTTCGCCGAACTCCGACACCAGCCAGAAGGAGTCACCCACCCGGCGGCCGCCCACCGGGGTGCGGCGGGGCCGACCGGAGACGCGGCCGGTGGTCTCCAGGAGGGTCTGGAGCGGCAGCCGCCGGGTGACGGGGTTGGCGATCCGGCGCTGGAAGGCCGTCACGGCCCGGTACTTGGACTCGGCGTTGCTCGACATCGTTTCGACGGGCTCCCGTCTCGTATGCGACCGGTGTTCTTCCATCTTCCACGGAAAACCTCACGGGGAAGGGCTGGGGCGAGAGGTGGGACGGTGCGGGCGATGCGCGTGGTGACCTGGAACCTGTGGTGGAGGTTCGGGCCCTGGGAGGAGCGGCAGAAGGCGATCCTCGCCGTGCTGCGGGAACTGCGGCCCGACGTCGTGGGGCTCCAGGAGGTGTGGGCCGCCGACGAGGGCGGGAATCTCGCCGAGTGGCTGGCCGGCGAACTCGGCCTGCACTGGGCCTGGGCCGCCTCCGAGGCCCCCGAGCGGTGGCAGCGGCGCATCGCCGACGGCACGGTCGGCATAGGCAACGCCGTGCTCAGCCGCTGGCCGGTCGTCGAGCGGGCGGCGCTGCGGCTGCCCGTCCCCGGGGAACTCGACGACGGGCGGCTCGCCCTCTACGCCCGTCTGGACGCCCCCGGCCACCGGGTCCCCTTCTTCACCACCCACCTGACGTCGGCCCCGCAGGCCTCGGCGGTGCGCCACCGTCAGGTGGCCGCCCTCGCCGAGTTCGTCGCCGCGCACCGGCGGGGGACGGGCTTCCCTCCCGTCGTCACCGGTGACTTCAACGCCCCGCCCGACTCCGACGAGGTCCGCCTCCTGGGCGCCGGGCGGCTTTCCGACGCCTGGGTCCACGCCGGCCCGGGGGCCCCGTCCGTGACGTGGGACCGGGCCAACCCGTACGTCCCGGACAACGGGGAGCCGAGTCTGCGGATCGACTACGTCCACGTGGGCCCGCCCGGCCCCGGCGGGCTGGGACGGGTCCGGGCGGTCCGGCGGGCGGGCGACGGCCCCGTGGACGGGGTGTGGCCCTCCGACCACGCGGCCGTCGTCGCCGATCTGGACATGGGCCGGGGCGCGGTCAGCGCCGCCCCAGGAAGACCGGGTTCGTGAACGCGGCCAGCGCGCCCGGCAGCGGTCCCGCCGCCGCCTCGTGCCGCAACTCCGCCCGCACGTAGGCGGCGTACGAGGCGGTGGTCCGCCACTCGACGACCCCGGAGCCGGACACCGGCAGCGGGGCGCTGGTGAACAGCACGCCCTGGTCGGTGACGAAGCGGACCGTGCAGCGCGGGGCGCCGGTCACCTCCAGGCGTACGGTGACCGGCGTCTCGGCATCGACGTGCAGCCGCTCGCCGATGCCGGCGTGCTCGCCCCGGCCGCCGGACGCGGTGAGGGCCAGCGACACCCGGGCCGACTCGGCGACGTAGGACCGCCCGGCCCGGATGCCCTCCTGGATCGCCTCCCGGGTCAGGTCGTCGGCGAGGACGACGGTCTGGGGGCTTCCCACGACGTCCGGGTCGCGGTGGGAGTCGCTGCTGCCCATCGCCGGGATCCAGTCCCGGCCGTCGCGCACGGAGGCCACGAGCATCCCGTCCCAGTCGGCGAGCGCCACCTCGTCGTCGGGCGTGTAGGGGCCGTTCCACACCTCGACGGCGTCGGCCTCCCCGAAGCCGAACTTCCAGTTGCAGCCGATGCAGGTGGCGTGCGGGTGGGCCGGGACGACGAGGCCGCCGGCGCGGCGGATCTGGCGGGCGAACCGGCCGAAGCGGTTGTCGCGGGCCCGGTAGCGCCAGTCGACGAAGGTGCCGGGGTCGGTGCCGATCGCCACCACGTGGCCGTTGCGGGTCGTGACCTCCTCGCCCAGCAGGATGAGCAGGTCGTCGCCGGCCGCGTCGGCCCAGTGCGCGTGCGCCGAGTGCGTGTTGTGCTCGGAGGAGTTGATGAAGTCCAGGCCGGCGGCCCGTGCGAGCGCCGCGATCTCGGCCGGGGTGCGGCGGCCGTCGGAGTACCAGGAGTGCAGGTGGCAGTCGCCCCGGTACCAGGCACGGCCCCGGCCCTTGGCGCGCTCCGGCGGGTAGACGGGCCGGACGACGTCGCCCTGCTCGCCGTACGTCAGCGTGATCGTGATCTCGTACGACAGGCCCTGTGGGGCGACGGTGTACGGGCCGAGCGCGATGTGCCAGGTGCCCGGCCGGACCGGGCCCGGGATGTAGCCGGGCGTGGCGTCGTCCGCCCGTACGAAGAACTCGGTGCGCGCGCCGCCCGACCAGCCCCTGAAGCCCCGGCCGCCCAGGTCGGTGCCGCGTTCGTCGAAGATGCCGATGTCGAGGGCGTTGCCCGGCGTGCCGGCGGGGACGGCGGGCCGGTCGTAGGTGTAGGCGACCCTGATCTCCCGCACGCCGTCCGGGACTTCGACCGGGACGTACACGAAGTCGGGCGAGCCGGTGGGCAGGGTGCCGCGTACGGTCCTCGTCTGCCGGTCCCGGCCTGCCGCCGAAGCGAAGCTCACGGTTCCCAACGTAAGCGCGGCGGCGGCGCCCGTCACGAACACCGCGCGTCTGCCGATTCCGGCGTGGTCGTCCTCGCACATGCTGCTGCTCCCAGGGTGTCGATGAGTGCCATGGGTGGTGCAGGGGTGGTGCGTGCAACCCTGGTATTGAGCCGTGAACTCCCGTGCAAGGGAAGGGGATCGGCGGATTTCGGGCGAAGGGCCGCGCAGTGGACCGCGCGACGGCGCGGAGGCGCACCACGCGACGGCGCGGAGGCGCAATGCGCGCGGTGTGGCGTCGGGCGGCGCGCCCTGATCATGGCGCTCGTATGCTCGAAGGATGACGACTTCCGCGACCTCCGGAACCGGCCCCACCGAGAACTCCATGCGTCGCGCCCTCAAACGCGCCCGGGACGGCGTCGCCCTCGACGTCTCCGAGGCGGCGGTGCTGCTCCAGGCCCGCGGTGCGCACCTCGACGACCTCGCCGCCTCCGCCGCCCGGGTGCGGGACGCGGGCCTGGACGCGGCGGGCCGCCCCGGCGTCATCACCTACTCGAAGAGCGTCTTCATCCCCCTGACCCGGCTGTGCCGGGACAAGTGCCACTACTGCACCTTCGTGACCGTCCCCGGCAAGCTGCGCCGCGCCGGGCAGGGGATGTTCATGTCGCCGGACGAGGTCCTCGACATCGCCCGCAAGGGCGCGGCCCTCGGCTGCAAGGAAGCCCTCATCACCCTCGGGGACAAGCCCGAGGACCGCTGGCCGGAGGCGCGCGAGTGGCTGGACGCGCACGGCTACGACGACACGATCGCGTACGTCCGTGCCGTCTCCATCCGCATCCTGGAGGAGACCGGCCTGCTGCCCCACCTGAACCCCGGGGTCATGACCTGGACGGACTTCCAGCGCCTGAAGCCGGTCGCGCCGTCCATGGGCATGATGCTGGAGACCACGGCGACCCGCCTGTGGTCCGAGCCCGGCGGCCCGCACTTCGGCTCCCCGGACAAGGAACCGGCCGTCCGGCTGCGCGTCCTGGAGGACGCCGGCCGCTCCTCCGTGCCCTTCACCAGCGGCCTGCTGATCGGCATCGGCGAGACGTACGAGGAGCGCGCGGAGTCCCTGTTCGCGCTCCGCCGGATCTCCCGGGCCTACCACGGCATCCAGGAACTGATCATCCAGAACTTCCGCGCCAAGCCGGACACCGCGATGCGCGGCATGCCCGACGCGGAACTGGACGAACTGGTCGCCACGATCGCCGTCGCGCGGCACATCATGGGCCCGTCCGCCTGCCTCCAGGCCCCGCCGAACCTGGTGGACGCCGAGTACGAGCGGCTGATCGGCGCGGGCATCGACGACTGGGGCGGGGTCTCCCCGCTCACCATCGACCACGTCAACCCCGAGCGCCCCTGGCCGCAGATCGACGAACTCGCCGAGAGGTCCCGGGCGGCCGGCTTCGAACTGCGCGAACGCCTCTGCGTCTACCCGGAGTTCGTCAAGCGAGGCGAGCCGTGGCTCGACCCGCGCCTGCGCCCGCACGTGGCCGCGCTGGCCGACCCGGAGACGGGGCTGGCCCGCCCGGACGCGACGGTCGAGGGCCGGCCGTGGCAGGAGCCGGACGAGGTGTTCACCGCGAGCGGCCGCACCGACCTGCACCGCACCATCGACACCGACGGCCGCACCTCCGACCGCCGCGACGACTTCGACGAGGTGTACGGCGACTGGGGCGCCCTGCGCGAGGCGGCGGCCCCCGGCATGGCGCCGGAGCGCATCGACACCGACGTGCGCCAGGCGCTGGCGACGGCGGCCGACGACCCGACGAAACTGACGGACGAGGAGGCGCTGGCCCTCCTCCACGCGGACGGCCCGGCGCTGGACGCCCTGTGCCGGATCGCGGACGACGTGCGCAAGTCGGTGGTCGGCGACGACGTCACGTACATCGTCACCCGCAACATCAACTTCACCAACGTCTGCTACACAGGCTGCCGCTTCTGCGCCTTCGCCCAGCGCCGCACGGACGCCGACGCCTACACGCTCTCCCTCTCCCAGGTGGCGGACCGCGCCCAGCAGGCGTGGGAGGTGGGCGCGGTCGAGGTCTGCATGCAGGGCGGCATCCACCCGGACCTGCCGGGCACGGCGTACTTCGACATCGCCAAGGCGGTCAAGGAGCGCGTCCCCGGCATGCACGTGCACGCCTTCTCCCCGATGGAGGTCGTCAACGGCGCCACCCGCACCGGCATGTCCATCCGGGAGTGGCTGACGGCGGCCAAGGAGGCGGGCCTGGACTCGATCCCGGGCACGGCGGCGGAGATCCTGGACGACGAGGTCCGCTGGATCCTCACCAAGGGCAAGCTGCCGACGGCGACGTGGATCGAGGTCGTCGAGACGGCCCACGAGCTGGGCATCCGCTCGTCCTCGACGATGATGTACGGCCACGTCGACCAGCCCCGCCACTGGCTCGGCCACCTGCGCACGCTCGCCGGCATCCAGCAGCGGACGGGAGGCTTCACGGAGTTCGTCACCCTCCCGTTCATCCACACCAATGCCCCCGTGTACCTGGCGGGCATCGCCCGTCCGGGCCCGACCATGCGCGACAACCGGGCGGTGACGGCGATGGCCCGCCTGCTCCTGCACCCGCACATCCCCAACATCCAGACGAGCTGGGTGAAACTGGGCACGGACGGCGCGGCGGAGATGCTCCGCTCGGGGGCGAACGACCTCGGCGGCACGCTCATGGAGGAGACGATCTCGCGGATGGCGGGCTCGTCGTACGGCTCGTACAAGTCGGTCAAGGACCTGGTCGCGGTCGCGCAGGCCGCGGGCCGCCCGGCGAAGCCCCGCACCACGCTGTACGGCGAGGTCCCCGAGGAGCGTCAGCGGGCGGCCCAGGCCTCGGACGGCCACCTGCCGGAGCTGCTGCCGGTGCTGGACTGACGCCGGGCCGGGCCGGGCGGGGCAGGGCACGGGGCGGTCACAGTACGATGATCGGACCCCCGGTGTGTCGGGGTTGTCGTAGCTGAGGAGATGCGTGCCCGTGCCTGCCCGACTCCCCTCGTGGGCCTGGGTCTCCGGTCTGACCCTGGGCGCTGTCGCGGCCGTGGCGGTCCTGGCCGTGCAGGCGGACCAGGGGCCCCATCCCACCGTGGCGGCCACCAAGCCGAGCGCATCGGCGTCGGCGGGCGCGCATCCCGCCCCGGAGGCGTCCAGGCCCGCCGCCGTGCCGGACGGCTCCGGCAACGGGCGGCGCATCGTGTACTCCCTGGGCCAGAAGCGGGTCTGGCTGGTCGACGCCAGCGACGCCGCCCGGCGGACGTTCACCGTGTGGCCGGGGACGGTCAGTCCCGACCCCGGCACCTACACCATCGGGACCCGCAGGGACGCCACGACCGGCTCCGACGGGGTCCAGATCGAGCACATCGTGTACTTCGGCACCCAGGACGGCGTCTGGGTCGCCTTCTCCAACGCCGTCGACGGCTCCTCGCCCCCGCCGCCGGCCTCCGGCGCGAAGACCGGCGGCATACGCCTGCACAAGGCGGACGGCGAGGCGCTGTGGGCGTTCGGGACGACGGGGACGACGGTCGCCGTCGTCAGGTAGCCCTGCCGGTCCGGTCACCGGCCAGCTGCACGACCAGCAGCACCACGCCGCTCATCAGGAACGCCCGCGTCGCCGCGTCCAGCCCGTTCCAGTCCTCCGACTGCCACATCGCGAACCACTCGCCGCCGATGCCGATGAACCCGGCGCCGAAGAGCAGCATCACCATCAGCAGGCCGTAGGTGGAGACGTTCCGGGCGCGGGCGTGACCCCGGAGCCAGTACCAGGTACCGGCGATGAGCACGAGTGCCGTGACCGTCTCCCAGACGATGATCGCCACGTACGCCGCGTTCTGTAAGCCCTCGCTCGTGACCGCCCGCCACATCAGGTCCTCGTCCTTGAACGTGGTGTCCATGGCCAGCACATGCTGGACGAACGCCTGGTTCGTCCCGAAGTCGGTGATGTTCCCGACCGCGACCAGGGTCATGTAGAGGGCGACGGTGCCGGTGAGCAGGCTGGCGGTCAGGGGCAGGGCCCGCGAGGTGGAGGTGGTCATGCCCACCTCATTCCCCGCGGACCCGGCGCTCATCCGACCAGCAGGTCCGCCTTCAGCGCGCGCAGTTCCCGCGCGTCCAGGCCGAGGGCCTTCTGCTCGTACGCGGCGAACGAGCCGAACTCCTCCGCGACCTCCGCGAAGCCGGCGTTCAGGTACTCGGCGCGGACGTCGAGCATCGGCTTGTAGACCGCGGCCTGCTCGGCGGGCATCGCGGCCAGGGCGGCGGCGTTGGCCTCGGCGCGGTAGACGTTGGACGCCAGGTAGTCCTCCATCACCGTCTCCCGCGGCACGCCCAGCGCGGTGAGCAGCGCGGCGCTCGCCCAGCCGGTGCGGTCCTTGCCGGCGGTGCAGTGGTAGAGCGCGCCGTCGGCGTCGCGGGCCAGCCCGGCGAAGACCGTCGAGTACGCGCTCTTCGCGGACTCGCCGCTCACCATCGACTTCTCGCCGTCGATCATCAACTGGGCGGCCTCTTCGGCCGTCTCCGGCATGGAGAACAGGGGCGAATCGTCACCGACGACGTTCGCCACCACGTACCGCACGCCCTCGGGCAGGCGGTCGGGCGCGGCGGCCCGCTCGGACGTGGTCCGCAGGTCGTAGTCGACCGAGATGCCGAGCCGCTTCAGCTTCGCCAGGTCCGCGTCGGTCAGCTTCTCCAGCGAGTCGGTGCGGTAGATCGCGCCCATCCGCACCCACTGGCCGTCCTTGGTGCGGTAGCCGCCCGCGTCCCGGAAGTTGACCGTCCCGTCCAGCTCGATCAGCCGGTCGGCGAGCCGCAGGCTGCCGCCGCGCTCGGGCACGAGCGTGAACCACTGCCGGTCGGCGGCGGGCAGGCCCTTCACCGTGACCGTGCCGGTGGAACCGCCGGTGGCGACGGTGCGGCCGTTCGCGCGGACGGCGACGTGCCGGTTGCCGGGCGCCTTCCAGGTGACCTTGTACGAGCCGTCGTCCTGCGCCGTGACCTCGGCCTCGGTGAACGGTATGTGCTGCGCCGCCCGCGGGGCGTGGGACGCCGGGGCCGCCGTGGCGACGGGGGCCGCGAGTCCGCTGAGCAGCGCGGCGGCCGACAGCACGCCCGCCACGCTGACACGTGTCTTCTGGGTCATGGCCGGAATCGTTCTGCGCCCGGACGGGCGCCGGGCGAACCGGCCGTGAACCCCGGCCGTCAGACGAGCGTCGTGACCGTGCCGACGAACTTCGTCCAGGAGGCGTCGGTGAAGGAGAGGTGGGGGCGGGCGGTGTCCTTGGAGTCGCGGACGTGGACGGTGGCGGCGGCTTCGGCATGGGCTATGGCGACTTCGACGCAGTCAGGGCCGTCGTTGCTGCTGTAGCTGCTCTTGAACCACTCCAGCGCAGGGGTCATGTCTCTTCTCCCATGACTTTCTTGATGAACGCCAGCGACTCACAGGGTGTGAGAGCCTGCGCCCGGATCATTCCATAGCGCATCTCCAGGATCTGGACCTCCCGGGGATCACTGACGAGACGGCTGTGAAGCTGGGCCTCCAGGTGTCCGAGCGTCTTGCCGTCCCGGAGTTTCAACAGTCGGAGCGAGCCGGCCATCCCTGCGTGATCCTCGCGGTTCGTCGGCATCACCTGGATCTCGACGTGCCTCAACCTCCCGATTTCCAATAGGTGTTCGAGCTGTTGTCGCAGCACCATTCTGCCTCCGAGAGGTCGTCGCAGCGTCACCTCTTCCTGAACGAAGGTGAGCAGCGGCCGGGGCACCCGGTCGAAGACGGCCTTCCGGGCCATACGGGCGGAGACGTAGCGGTCGATCTCCTCCTCGGTGAACGCGGGACGGCGCATGGCGTACAACGCCCGTGCGTACTCGGGTGTCTGCAACAGGCCGTGGATGTGGTGGCCCGCGTAAGCGCCGAGGTCGACCGCCTCTTCCTCCAGCTTGGCCAAGTCCCGCACCTTCTTCGGGTAGCGGGCCTTCTCCACGTCCTCCTTCATGCTCGTGAGCTTCCCGCCCGCGCCCAGCACCTCGTCGGCCTTGTCGAGGAAGTCGGGTTTCGGTACCCGTCGGCCCCGTTCCACCGACGAGACCATTTCCTCGCTGTAGCCGATCGCGGTGCCGAGTTCCGCCTGCCTCAGCCCGGCGGACTCGCGCCACAACTTGATCTGCCGCCCAACCGCCTTGAGTACGGCCGCAGCCTCCTCGTCCTCCACGTCTTCCCCTCCCTCTCTACGAACCGGACGACCACGGTACGCGCCCGGACAGTCACGCTCGGTACCGAGGTCGTTGCTGTTCAGAGTAGGGACGGACGGCCACGCTGGGTGACGTGAATCTGAAATTGGGCCTGCAAACCACCGCCGTCGGACAGCACTTCACGGTCCAGTTGTCCGCGACGCGAAGAGGTGCCCGGCTCGCGCGCCTGCTCACGGAACGCCAACTCGACGAGTGGGGCGTGCCGTCCGGGGAGGCCGCGCAGGTCGTGGCCGAGCTGGCGGCGAACGCCGTACTCCACGGACGCGTACCGGGCCGGGACTTCCGGCTGGAGCTCAAGCTGGGCGCCGACGGCACTCTCCGTATCGAGGTGACCGATGCGCGGGGCGACCGGGTCCCGCGCGTCCCCGACCCGGTGGACGAAGACGCGGAATGCGGACGCGGATTGGGCATCGTGGCGGCGTACGCGGACCGCTGGGGCGTGGACCAGGGGCCCGCCCCCGCCAAGACGGTCTGGGCCGAACTGGCACCGGGTCGTGGCCGGGCGTGACCCGGTCGGTCCCGACGCCAAAGACCAAAGAACCGGGGAAAGAACCGAACCCGCCCCTGCCGTCCCCGGCGATCACCCGCCGGAGTGAAAATCGTCAAGTCGGCTGGCGCGGAACGCCAGTTGTGGTGCAGCGTCAGCCGCAACAACCGCAGACATGCATCGGCCCTCGCCGGGACGGCCATCCCAGGGCGAGGGCCTGATCACCGAGGAAGTAAGGAGCTTCCCGATGACTGAGCAGCACCCTAGCGCGCACGCGCACCCCGCGTCTGGCGGTTCTGCCGGGGGAGTCGAGCACTGCAACGTGCCCCACACCGAGAACTTCACGGTGGTCGGCAACCACCTCCTCCAGCACCCGGACCTGTCGCTGACGGCGATCGGCCTGGCGGTCCACATCCAGTCGCTGCCCGCCAGGACCCCGATCGGGATCAAGTCGCTGGCGGCGAAGTTCCCCGAGGGCGAGATCCGGATCGCGGCGGCGCTGCGGGAGCTTGAGGAGCACGGGTACCTCGCACGCACCAAGGAGCGTCTTCAATCGGGTCGAGTCGTGACCCGGACGGTCTCCTTCAACAGGCCCGGTGCTGTGGTCGCAGCGGCGGCGGCCCCCGCTCCGTCTCCCGCTCAGGCCGAACCGGAGACCGAGAAGCCGCAGCTCCACCCCAAGGCGGCCCGCCTGCTCGCCCGCATCGGCGTCGATGAACCCCGCCTGACGCTGACGGCCCGGGACGTGAGCCGCCTTGCCCCGGCCGTGTCCGCCTGGCTGGATCGCGGCGTGCCGGCGACCACCGTGGAGCGCGTCCTGACGACGGGCCTGCCCCAGGACCCGATCCGGCACCCGGCGGCCTTCCTGGCACACCGCCTCACCACGGACCTCCCACCGAGCCTCCCCGCGCCCGGCCCCACGACGTCCCCCGTCGCCCACCACCCCGACCCCCTCCAGACCTGCGACGGCTGCGACCGCGCCTTCCGCGCCCCACAACCGGGCCACTGCCGCGACTGCCGGACGACGGGACGGAAGGCGGCTTAGGCATGCCGGAAACGAGTCGTGCGGCCTGTGCCGCCCCAGCCGCGTACCGCAGCCTCCGCCGGTACCGTACGTGGAGCGAACCAGCAGCACCGGAGGTCACCATGAGCGCTCAGAGCGACGGCCCGTACGGACCGCTGATCCCCATGCCTGAGCTGACTCCGGACGCCCTGCGCAACGCGGTCGCGCGGATCGCGCCGAGTCGGCTTCCGGCGCTCACGCAGCACCTCTTCGAGGCCACGACCAACGCCCAGCAGACCCAGAGCCTGGCGCCGCTGCGCGCCTTCGTGCACTCCTGGGCCGTATTCGTCGCGATCGAACGCCATCCGGCTCGGGCTGAGCGGCTGCGAGAGCTGGAACGGATCGTGGACACCGGGGAGCAGGAGCCGTCCGATGCGATCGCAGAGATTCGGGCGATCCGCGAGGCGGCGGAGGCAGAGGCAGGGCTGTGACCGACTGGTCCTGGGACTACAACCCGAGCGCCGAGTACGTGGCAGGTGGCCTGCCGCCCGGAGTAGTGGCCGAGGTGGAGCGGCTGGCCGGCGAATTGGCGGTTCTGGGCCACGATTCCGTGCGGGTGGGCAGACCTTTGGACCGTGAAGGTGGGCTGCGCGAGTTCGACCTGCTCGGCGGTCGCGGATTCATCAGCTTCCTGCCGGTGCCACGCCATGAGTGCGTCTACGTTTGCCACGTGACCTGGTACGGCTGACAAGCGACCACTCCCCGTCACTCGGCCCACACATCCCACACCTTTCCACCCCTGAACCGGCCGTCCCCGTTCGATTACAGTGCTCCCGTCGTACGTACGGACGGTTCCGTGGGGAGGGCCAAGTGGGCGCGACAGCCGGTGCCGTCTGGGGCCGTGCCGAGCAGCAGGACTTCCGGAGCCGGGTGCGCGGGACGCTGCTCGGGGCGGCCGTCGGGGACGCGCTGGGCGCGCCCGTCGACGGGCTCGGGATCGAGGAGATCCGGGAGAAGTACGGCGCGGAAGGGCTCGTCGATCTGGCGTCCGCCTACGGGCGGCGCGGTGCCGTCACCCATCTCACGCAGCTCAGCCTGTTCTCCGTCGACGGGCTGATACGCGCCCAGGTGCGGCGGGACACCGGCGCCTGGCATCCGCCGACCGATCTGCACCGGGCGTACCGGCGGTGGGCCGCGACCCAGCGCGACTGGGGTCCGGACGAGCGGCGCAAGGACGACGGGTGGCTGGCCCGCGAGGAGTGGCTGTACGCCCGGCGGGACGCGACGCGGGCGCTGCTGCTGGGGCTGGGCGACGAGACCATGGGCACCCCGGAGGCGCCCAAGAACCCCGGTGAGCGCGGGCCCGAGGCGGTCGGCCGGTCCGCCCCGTTCGGGCTGCTGGTGGGGTGGGAGCCGCAGCTCGTGGCCCAGCTCGCCGTGGAGTGCGCGGCGCAGACCCACGGCCACCCCACCGCCTGCCTGGCGGCGGGCGCGTACGCCGTGGTCGTGCACGGGCTGGCGCGCGGCGAGAGCGTGGACGCGGCCGTGCAGCGGGCGCTCGCCCTGCTCGCCGCGCGGCCCGGCCACCAGCCGGTGTCGGACGCGCTCCAGCACGCGCTGGGCGCGGTGCGGCAGGGGCTGCCCACCCCGGCGCGGGTGACCGAGCTGATCGGGGAGGGCGCGGCGGAGGGCGTCACGGCGGCCGCCGTGTACTGCGCGCTCGTCGGCGAGGACGTCCGGCACGGGCTGCGGCTCGCCGTCAACCACGGCGGGCCGTCCGCCGCGACGGGCGCCCTGACCGGCGGGCTGCTCGGTGCCCTGCACGGCGAGACGGCCCTCCCGCCGGCCTGGCTGGCCGAGCTGGAGGGCCGCCCCACGATCCTGGAGCTGGCCGACGACTTCGCCATGGAGATGACCCAGGGCCCGGCGCTGCACGGACCGGCCGGGTCGTCGCCGGGTTGGCTGGCCCGCTACCCGAGGGCCTGACTAGTCCTTCACCCGCGTGCGGGACACGGCCTCGTCCGCCCCGCCCGCCGGTGCCGGGACCGCCGCCGCGGCCCCGGAGGAGTCGTCGTCCGTGTTGACCCGCTCGATGATCGCGAGCCGTTCCGGCGTGTCCTCCGGCTTGAGGTAGCCGATCAGGACGTACAGGACCAGCGACACCGCCAGCGGGATCGAGACCTGGTACTGCAGCGGCACCCCGCCCTCCACGTTCCAGTGGATCGGGTAGTTGACCAGCCAGAAGGCGAGTAGGCCGACCGCCCAGCTGGTGAGCGCGGCCGTCGGGCCCGAGCGGCGGAAGGGCCGGAGCAGGCCGAGCATCATCGGGATCGCGATCGGGCCCATCAGACCGGCGACCCACTTGATGACGACGGTGATGATGTCCTTGAACGTGGGCGAGTTGACCTGCGTTGCCACCGCCATCGACAGGGCGAGGAAGACGACCGTGGTCAGCCGGGCCGCCAGCAGCCCGGACCGCTCGCCCCAGGCCCGCGCCCTCGCCGACAGCACCGGCGCCACGTCACGGGTGAACACGGCGGCGATGGCGTTGGCGTCGGAGGAGCACATGGCCATGGTGTGCGAGAAGAAGCCGACGATGACCAGGCCGAGCAGGCCGTGCGGAAGGAGCTGCTCGGTCATCAGGGCGTAGGAGTCGGAGCCGTCCGGCTTCTGCGACTCGACCAGCAGCGGCGACATCCACATCGGGAAGAACAGCACCAGCGGCCAGACCAGCCACAGCACCGCCGACAGCCGCGCCGACCGCTCGGCCTCGCGCGCGTTGGGCGTGGCCATGTAGCGCTGGGCCTGGTTGAGCATGCCGCCGTTGTACTCGAAGAGCTTGATGAAGAGGAACGCCAGCAGGAACACCGTGCCGTACGGGCCGACCAGCGGTTTCTCGTGACCCTGGAGCGCCGGCTCGTCCCAGACGCCGAAGAAGCCGCCGTGGTCGCCGAGCTCGACGACGACCGCGACGAACATCGCGATGCCGGCCAGCAGCTGGATGACGAACTGCCCGAGCTCGGTCAGCGCGTCCGCCCACAGGCCGCCGATCGTGCAGTAGATGCCGGTGACGACGCCGGTGATGAGGATGCCCTGGTTCAGCGAGATGCCGGTGAACACGGACAGCAGCGTGGCGATGGCCGCCCACTTCGCGCCCACGTCCACGATCTTCAGCAGCATGCCGGACCAGGCCAGGGCCTGCTGGGTGGGCAGGTTGTACCGGTTCTTCAGGTACTCCAGCGGGGAGGCCACGTGCAGGCGTGAGCGCAGCCGGTTGATGCGCGGTGCGAACAGCTTCGACCCGACGGCGATGCCGAGGGCGATGGGGAACGACCAGGTCACGAAGGACGTGACGCCGTAGGTGTAGGCGATGCCGGCGTATCCGGTGAACATCACCGCGCTGTAGCCCGACATGTGGTGGGAGATGCCGGAGAGCCACCAGGGCATCCTGCCGCCGGCCGTGAAGAAGTCGCTGACGTTGTCCACGCGCTTGTGCGACCAGACGCCGATCGCCACCATCACGGCGAAGTAGCCGATGAGCACGGCCCAGTCGAGACCGTTCATGTGCCCCCTTCCAGGGTCCGCCTTGTGAACTCCGCTCAGCAGGCTGGCACTTCGCATGAGCGGGGTGAGGGCGTGGCAGGCCGCGAAGTGCCCGCTCATCGTGGGATCGACGACGTAGGCACGACAAGGAAGCGGAAGGTCAAGAGCGAGTAAAAAGGTTCGGCTCACTGACCTTGGTTCATGTCTGTGAACCGGAAGCGGGTGTCTCGATATCGTCGTCCGGCGCGGTGGTTCGGGCTACTTCAGCTCGTCCGGGCACGGCGTGCCCCGGGGCAGCGTGTACGGGGCCGCCAGCCGGTAGGTGCCCGGCTCGGGGGCGACCAGCAGCGTCCACTTGTCGCCCTCGGCGCTCTCCTCCGTCTCCGTCAGGCAGCCGTTGACGTTCTCGTACGTCTTCGGCGAGTCCTCGTCGGGACGGTTCTTGGAGGCCTCGGTCTCCTGGGGCGCCTGGAGCTTCTTGCCGTCGGCGTCCACCAGGGACAGCCACGGCGAGTACGGGATGCGGACGAGGACGCGGCCGGCCTGCCTGACGTCGATCGTCCACTCGCCCTGCTCGGCCCGCTGGACGACCGCGTTCGGCTCGGCCAGCGGCGTCGGGTCGGTCACCCGGAACAGCTGCCAGTTGGCGTCGCCCCAGATCTGCTTCAGATACGGCAGACCCCGCTGGACCAGCTCACGCTCCCGCTCGCCGCCGTCGCCGTCCGGCTCGTCCTTCGGCAGGACGACGAAGTGCACGGCCCAGCGCTCCAGCCACTCGTGGTAGTTCGCCGAGTTCAGGGTGTCGTCGTAGAAGAGGGGGTTGCGTTCCATGTCGGCCTGGCGGTTCCAGCCGCGGGCCAGGTTCACGTACGGGGCGAGCGCGGACGCCTCGCGGTGCGAGCGGGCCGGGACCACCTCGACACGGCCCTTCTCCGCGCCGACCTCCTGCAGCTCGTTGACGAGCGGGGCCAGCTCACGCGCCCAGGAGGCGCGCGGGGTGGTGTGGATGATGTCGTCGACCGACTTGTAGCCGATCCAGCCGACGAAACCGACGAAGGCGATCACGATCGCGTACCACTTGCGCGACCGCGGCACCGCGAACGGCAGCGCGGCCACCAGCGCGGCCCCGGCGAACAGCATCGCCAGCCGCGTGACGTTCGAGCCGATCTGGGAGCTGATCAGCCAGACCAGCAGCACGGCCAGCCCGTACACCGCGGCCGTGATCCGCACGGTCGTCCACGTGCGCGGCACGACCAGGAACACGATGGCCGAGTAGAGCACCGGCAGGGACGCCGAGCCGAAGGACATCGGCTGCGTGCCGGAGAAGGGGAACAGCCAGGCCGACAGCGCCACGACCGCGCTCGGCGCCAGCCCCAGCGCCCAGGCGCCCGGCCGGCGCTTCTGCAGGAACAGCGCGACCGCCACCAGGCCCACGAACAGGCCCGCGACCGGTGAGGCCATCGTCGCCAGCGCGGCCAGCGGCGCCGCGCACAGGGCCTTGGCCCAGCGCTTGTAGCGCCACCGGTAGGGCCAGCAGAACACGACCGCGACCGCACCCAGTGCGAACATCGTGCCCAGCCCGAACGTCACCCGGCCCGAGACCGCGTTGCACAGCAGCCCGAACAGACCGGCCAGCGACGCCCACAGCGGGTTCCGCACCGCACGGCTGCGCAGCAGGATCAAGGTGAGCAGGCCGGCCGAGAGGGTCCCGGCGATCATCAGCGTCGTACGGACGCCGAGGACGGACATCAGGTACGGCGAGACCACGCTGTACGACACCGGGTGCATGCCGCCGTACCAGGCGAGGTTGTACGCCGAGTCCGGATGGCGGCCGACGAACTCCGCCCACGCGTCCTGCGCCGCGAGATCGCCGCCACTGTTCGCGAACGTGAAGAACCAGACGACGTGGAGCAGTCCGGCGAGGGCGGTGACGGACAGGGCCGGATGGCGCAGCACCCGCTCGCGCAGGCGCCGGGCCGCGGACCTCGCGGCGGACTCGGGAGCCGCCGTCCGCGCGCGGTCGCCGTCGCGGCCCCCGTCGCCGCCGCTCCCACCGCTCGGCGAGGGTGCGGATATTCGCGGGCCGGCTCCCGGGCCCTGATCGGCGTCGTCGGCGCGTGTCGGCTCCGCAGTGGCCACCTGAAGGCACTCCCCGTGTCCCGTGTTCTGCTCTCGGCCGCGTCCCGTTTCCGTACCGTTCACGGCCGCGTTCCCACGACCGGCGACCTTGCCCCGATTCGTGACGCTAGCACGCACCCCCGCGGCCTGGCTCGCCCGTATGCGGCGGGCGCCCCGCGGCACGCTCGCCGCGGGGCTCGGCCGGGCTCAGCCCAGGCGGGTCAGCTTGCTCGTGAAGCCGGGCTCGGCGAGGTCCTTCTGCAGGGCGACGGGCACCTTGACCGCACTGCTGGTGCCGTCACCCACGGTGAGGGTGCCCACCTTCGTGCCGGCCTTCGCGGTGTGCGGCACGGAGCCGGGGGCGAGGGACAGCTTCACCTTCAGACCGGCCCAGCCGACGGCGGAGACGTCCTTGGTGACGACGACCGGCGTACGGCCGCCGAGCTGGTCGTCCACGTAGCCGACCACGTCGCCCTTCTTCAGGATCGTCGACGAGGTCAGCGCCTCCTCGGCGGCGAGCAGCGCGGTCTTGCTGACCGCGTTGGCCGTCTCCAGGATCTTCGGCTTGTGCTGGCCGAGGATCGCGCCGACGACGGTCACCGTCTGCCCGTCGACCTCCTTGCGGGAGGCGAAGAGCAGGTTGCCCCCGGCCGCGGTGGTGCTGCCGGTCTTGATGCCGATCGCGCCGATGCGGTACGGCAGCTCGTTGTAGTTGGTCCAGTACTTGCCGGAGGGGTCGGTCCAGCTCGCCGCGCTGGTGATGGCGACCATGGCCGGGATCTTGACGGCCGCACGGCCGAGCTTCACCTGGTCCTCGGCCGTGGAGACGGTGGTCTCCTTCAGGCCCGAGGGGTCGGTGTAGTTCGTGTCGGTCATCCCCAGTTCCTTCGCGGTGGCGTTCATCTTCTCGACGAACGCCGCCTCCGAGCCCGCGTCCCAGCGCGCGAGCAGCCGCGCGATGTTGTTGGCGGAGGGGATCATGACGGCCGACAGGGCCTGCTTCTCGGTGAGGGTGTCGCCCGCCTTGACCGTGTCCAGCGTGGACTCGCCGTCCTTGTTGTAGCCGCCCTCCTTCTCCGCCGTCGCGTCGATCTCGATCTTCGGGCCTTCCTCGCCCGGCTTCAGCGGGTGGTCCCGGAGGATGATGTACGCGGTCATGGTCTTGGCGACCGAGCCGATGGCCACGGGCTTCTGCTCGCCGAAGTTGCCCATCGTGCCGACGCCGTCGGCGTCGATCCAGCCCTGGCCCTCGCCCGGCCACGGCAACTGGAGCTGGTCGCCGTCGAACGTGTAGCTGGCCTTGCCGGTGAGGGTGAGCGTGGGGGACGGCAGCGGGCGGACCGCCTGTACGACCGCAAAGATGATCGCCAGCAGGATGACCAGCGGGGTCCAGATCTTGACCCGGCGGACCGTCGTGCGCAGCGGCGTCTCCGGGGGCGGCGGGGTGTTGGTCAGCTCCGCCAGCAGGTCCAGCGGCGGCTTCGGCGGCAGCGGCTGCTGCGTGGTGCGCTCGGGGCCGGCCTGCGCGTAGTTCTCGGTGACGCCGGTGCGGATCCGGGGGAGCGCGGTGGTGGCTCCGGAGGCGGGCGCGGCGGGCGTGGCGGGCTTGTCGGCGTCGGGGCGCTGGGGCTTGCGGCTCGCCGGGTCGTCGAAGTCCTTGAGCGCGACGAACTTGCTGGTGCGCTCGGAGTCCGCCTCGGGCCGGTCGGCCTTGTCGGTTTTGTCAGCCTTGTTGCTCTTGTCGGCCTGCTCGGTCTTCTTGGCCTGCTCGGCGTTCTTGGCCTGCTCGGCCTTCTTGGCCGCTTCCGCGACGGCGCCGCCCAGCTTGAGCATGGTCGTCGGCTGGTCGACGGCGGGCGCGGAGGGGCGTACGGCCTTGAAGACGGTGGTGGGCTGGTCGACGCCGGTGCGGTCGGCTGCGGCGTCGGAGGCGTCGGCGGCGTCCGGCTCGGCCTTCGGACCGGCGCCGGGCTTGTCGCCGGGCTCGTCGTCCTCGGTGGGCGCGTCGTCGGCGTCGTCGGCCGAGTCCGTGGCGGTACCGGCTGCCTCGGGGGCCTCCGCGGCCTCGGGCTCGCCGGCGTCCCCAGGGGCGTCGGCGTCGGCGTCCGCGGGCTCCTGTGCGGCGTCGGTGTGCCCGGGCGCGCCGGACGACGTCTCCGTCTCCTGCGCGGCCCGCTGACCGGCCTCGGGCTCGTCCTCGTCCCCGGCGTCGTCCGTCGCCTGTTCGGCCTCCTCGGCCTTCGTCGCGGCCGCCTGGCCCGCGGCCCGGGAGGCCGCACGCTCCTCCGCGGACGTCACCCACGCCGCCACGACGTCCCGCAGCCGGCCGTCGGCCGGCGTGCCGGCGTCGGAGCCGTCGGTGCCCTCCGCATCGGCGTCCCCGGCGTCGGGCCGGGCCTCGGACTCCGGCGCGGAGCCGGTGCCGGTGCCGGGCGCGGCGTCGCGGACGGACAGCACGCGCGTCGCCGTGTCGACGCCCCCGCGGGACTCGGCGGCCGCGGCGGACGCCGGCGACTTGGCGGCCTCCCGTGTCACCGCGAGCCGCGGATCGCGCGTCTCACTCGCCTCTGTCCTGGCCTCGGGAACCGGACCCGCGCTCCCCGACGTCGGTTCTTCCGACGACTCGCGCTGCTTCGACCTGTCGGGGGACTCGCCCGCCACCGATGCCTCCTCCATGCGCGCACGTCCTGTGCGCGCGTACCGAACCGCGAACCGAACCATGTACCAGTGTCCTGTGTACGGGTAGAACCCATGCGGTAGACGAGAACGACATACCTACCGGTTCCCTTACGAACCGGTCACGCACCCTCGACAGACCAATGTGAGAGGGGTCACCCTGTCATTCATCCACGCGGGGAGGCATGGATGGGCAGGAGCCGCAGAACACTTCCGGAGGAGCTTCTGCTGCTGGCACTGGACCCGACCACGGGTACCACTGCACAGCCGCAGTCGCTCGACCTGGGTCTGGCCGGAGCACAGCTGGTGGAGCTGGCGCTGGCCGGACGGATAGCCCCAGACGGGGATCGTATCGCCGTGGTGGTGCCACGGCCGACTGGAGATCCGACACTGGACTGCGCGTTGGAGTTGCTGCGAAGGCGTGGCGCTCCCGTACGGGCGGTCAACTGGATCGGCGGACCCCGCCTGGGGCTCCGTCAGACCTACCTCTCACATCTGGAACGGTGCGGCATGGTGCACGCCGTGGAAGGCCAGATGTGCGGGGTGCTGCCGACGACTCGCTACCAGGCGACGGACACGGCGATCAGCCGGGAGATCAGGGCCCGGCTGGACTCGGCGATCCGCACCGGCGTACCGCCGGACCCGCGGACCGCGGCGCTCGCCGCACTGGCCCACGCGGTCGGTCTCGGCAAGCACCTCTACCCGGGCAACGAGGGCCGTTCGTCCCGTTCCCGGCTGCGTGACCTGATCAGGCACGACCCGATGGGCGGCCTCGTGGCGCACGCCGTGATGGACGTCCAGAACGGTGCGGCCGCTCAGCCGCGCCGCAGCCCGGCACCGGCCGGCCGTCAGGCCGCGGCCGCCAGGCCGGCTCCGGAACCCGCCCGCGGTGTTCCGGCGCAACCGCGCCGCGGTTCCATGGCGCGTGCCGTGGCCCACTGAGGCCGCGGCGACCACGGAAAGCACCACGCCGCACCCGACAGTCCCCGAGACCCGGTCACGGGAGCCGCAGGCCGCGCGGGGCGACAGGACCGCTCGTACGTCCGGACCAGTCCGGACGTGGCGAAACGGTTCCGCCGCCCCGCGCGGTCGTCTGTGCGGTCCTGTTCGGTCCCTGTGCGGCTCCGAACTGGCGTGTACGCGGCGCATATCGACCGTTTGCCAGCGGTAGAAAGCCCCTTGGTGGCAGTCTGCTCAGCAGCAGATACGCAAAGTGGCAAGTACGAGGCACGCAGCCGGAGGTGCACGTCCCGTGGCGTCCAATGTCAATCCCACCGTCAGGCGGCGCCGGCTGGGCCAGGAGCTGCGCCGGCTCCGCGAGCTCAAGGGCATGACGGCCGAGGAGGTGGCGGAGCGGCTGCTGGTCTCCCAGTCGAAGATCAGCCGGCTGGAGAACGGCCGGCGCAGCATCAGCCAGCGCGACGTCCGCGACCTGTGCGGGGTGTACGAGGTCGAGGACCAGCGCATCGTCGACTCGCTGATGCAGATGGCGAAGGACTCGCGCCAGCAGGGCTGGTGGCACGCCTTCGGGGACATCCCGTACAGCGTCTACATCGGTCTGGAGACGGACGCGGAGTCGCTGCGGACGTACGAACCCCAGATCATCACCGGACTGCTCCAGACCCGGCCGTACGCCGAGGCGCTGATCCAGGGCGCTCTGCCCGAGACCTCGGTGGCCGACATCGAAAAGCGGGTCCAGGTGCGGATACGGCGGCAGGAGCGCATCTCCTCCGACAGCAACCCGCTCCGGCTGTGGGTGGTCCTCGACGAGGCCGCCCTGCGCCGGGTGGTGGGCGGCCGTCAGGTGATGCGCGAGCAGCTGGAGCACGTCGCCGAGCTGTCGCAGCTGCCGCACATCACCGTGCAGGTGCTGCCCTTCGACGTGGGCGCGCACCCGGGCATCAACGGGCAGTACTCGATCCTGGAGTTCGCCGACGCGGCCGACTCGAGCGTGGTCTACATCGAGGGCGTGACCAGCGACCTGTACCTGGAGAAGGCGCACGACGTGCAGAAGTACACGGTGATGTACGAGCATCTGCGGGCCCAGGCGCTGAACGTGGAGCAGTCGCGTCAGCTCATCGAGGACGTGGCGAAGGACTACGCCCGGTGAGGCCGCCGGCCGGGTGGCGCCGGATGCTACACCTCTGACCGGCCGGGCTGGAAGTCTCACCTGGAATATGCCATCCGGTCGAGTGAATGGCTGCTCCGAACGCGGAGGGCAGCGAGTAGCGTCGATCACGCCAACGATCACACGACATTGGCGTGAACCGCGCTGCGGATCCCCAGCGGGACTGCGGCGCGGCGACACAACTCAGCAACTCGCCATCGGAGCAGACATGGCAATTCTTCAGGGCGCCACGGAGTCATGGACCAAGTCCTCCTACTCCGGAGGAAACGGCGCGTGCGTCGAGGTCAAGTCCCCGGTCGTGACGGCACTGGCCGTCCGTGACTCCAAGGTCCCCGAGGGTCCCGTCCTGGCGTTCCCCGCCGACGCGTGGAACGCCTTCGTGGCCTCGGTCAAGGGGTAACGACCCCGCGGCCCCCCGGCCACGAACCCACCACAACCACCAACCCGCCGCCGGCAGAGCCCTCTCGACCAGATCGCCGTCCTAGCCGAGAGGGCTCTGTTCACTTCGCGGCTCCCCTCACCTCACGGCTTCCCTCGCCTCACCTCACCGGAAAGGCCACGTCGCACACCGGATCCTCCGCGCCGGCCGCCTCCCAGTCGGCGAAGTACACCTCCCGGCACGGTCCGTCCGGCGTCAGGCCCTCGGCGGCGATCCACTCCTCCACCGCCTCGAAGGCGGCCATGATCTGCGGATGGGCGACCTGCGCCTTGGTGATCCGGGTGCGGGCCAGCCGCCGGGCCGGCTCCACCCGCACCCGCACGGCCCAGGCCCGGCCGTGCTCCTCGGCCCACGCCCGCGCCGCCGCCTCGTCGGCGACCGGCACGCACGCCTCCGCGGGGCCGTCGCTCTCCATCGACACCTCGGCGTGGTAGACGACGAACGGCGCCGCCGTCACGCCCCCGCACACCCGGGCGGCCTCCTCCAGCCGCCCCAGCGAGGCACCGATCCACGCCGGCAACTCCTCCACCAGCGTGTGCCGCGTCTCGGTGATCACCACCTGCTCGGGCACGTCCACCGTCTCGACCACGAACTTCCCGTACATCTCGGAGCTCCTCCCCGACAGTCGTCCACGGAGGTACTCGGCGAGCGTGCGCTGCCCGGCCACCCGCTCCTCGACGCCCGCCCAGTACGCGGTGAGTACACCGACCGCCTCCGGTCCCTCGGCCGCCACGACCTCGGCGACCGTGGCGAGCGGCATGTCCAGCTGGCGCAGCAGGGCGACGAGCCGGGCGCGTTCGATCTGGTCGCAGCGGTAGTACCGGTAGCCGGTCGCCTCGTCCACGGACGCGGGCACCAGCAGGCCCAGGCGGTCGTACAGCCGCAGGGCCTTGGCCGACAGCCGGGCCCGCGCGGCGAACGCCCCGATGGTGAGCAAGCCGTCGTTCACGCCGTCGTTCGCGCCGTCGTTCACGTCGCTGTCCACGCCGTCGTTCACGTCGCTGTCCACGCCGTCGTCGTCCTCCGTCACCGGGCGGTCCTTCCCGCCCGGCGACCAGGACACTGAGCCCTGCCCCTGGGGGAAGGTCAACCGGCCAGCCGCTCCTCGACGGCCGCCACGACCTCGGCGGCCTCCGGCTCGGTCTGGGGCGAGAACCGGGCGGCGACCTTGCCGTCCCGTCCGATCAGGAACTTCTCGAAGTTCCAGCGGATGTCCCCGCTGTGTCCGCCGGCGTCGGCGAAGCCGGTCAGCCGGTCGTACAGCGGGTGCCGGCCCTCCCCGTTGACGTCGACCTTCTCGGTCATCGGGAAGGTCACGCCGTACGTCGCCGAGCAGAACTCGGCGATCTCGTCGGCGCTGCCCGGCTCCTGGCCCATGAACTGGTTGCACGGCACGCCGAGCACGGTGAAGCCCTGCTCCGCGTACCGCTCGTGCAGCCGCTCCAGGCCGGAGTACTGCGGGGTCAGCCCGCACTTGGAGGCCACGTTGACCACCAGTACGACCCGGCCCGCGTACTGCCGGAGGTCCGCCGGGCCGCCCAGGAGGGAGCCGATCTCGACGTCGAGGGGAGAGATGCCGTCGTGCGCTGCGTTCGGTGAGGTCGTCATGGGGCGGATGCTAGGCCCTGTCGTCCCGCGGTGTGACAGCGCCGGCCCGGCCCGCCTCGACGAGCACCTCCCCGGCCGCGGTGCGCGAGTACAGCACCGAGTGGCCCGCCCGGCGCCGCTCCACCAGCCCCGCCTCCCGGAGCACCTTCAGATGCCGCCCCACCGAGCCGAGGCCCTGCCCGGTCACGGCGACCAGCTGGCTGGTGCTCATGGGGGAGCCGAGCAGCATCAGCACGGCCGCGCGGGCCGGTCCCAGCAGTGCGCCCAGGGCCGCGGGTGCGGCCTGTGCGCCGCCGTCGGCGAGGACACCGGCGCACGGGTAGACGACGGCGTACCGCTCGGTCTCCTCCCAGGACACCCAGCCGTGCCGCTGCGGGGTGATCGGTACGAGGACCAGTTCGGCACCGGAGATCTCGCGCGGCGGGTACTCGTGGAGGTTGACCTGGAGCCGGTTGTCGCCGAGCCACCGCGTGCCCGGCCGCAGCGCGTCCAGGACGGCCACCCAGCCACCCCGGCTCACCTGGGCCGTACGGGCGACGACATCGGCCTCCAGGACGCGGCGGCGCCGGTCCCAGTACGGAAGTACGGCCTCGGACCAGACGTACTCCAGCAGCGTGGCGGCGCGCTCGGGCAGGTCGTCCCGGCCGTCGAGGGCGGCCGGGAGCGGGCCGGCGAGTGAGACGGCGAGATGGGCGCGGGCCTCGGCGGGGCGGGCCGCCCGGACCCGTGCGACGCCGGCCTCGAAGGACTCGCCCTCGCGCGGGGTGGGGGTGAGGAAGTCGGCGATCCACTCCCTGCCGAGTCCGGAGCGGACGAGGAGCGCGGTCACCGGGTCCGCCGCCAGCCACCGCCGGTAGCCGGGCAGGTGGGCGTCGAGCCAGGTGCGCTCACCGGGGTGCGCGGCCACGCCGGCGTGCAGCAGCTTCAGACAGGCGAAGGTCTCGGCGAGCGGTGAGAGCACGAACCGGCTGCGGGCGAGCGTGTCGGCGTTGACCTGCCACCAGCCCATGCCCGACCTCCGTGTTTCGCGTACCCGCGAAACAGTAACGCCCGCTTCTGCGGCCGCCGGAGACTCCCCGCATGCCCGACAAGACCGACGACACGCGCAGTCCCGCGAGCGACGACACGAGCGACGTAGCGAGCGACGCCCCGAGCCGCAAAGGCTACGGAGACCTCTTCCGCACCCCGGAATTCACGCCCCTCTTCCTGTCCTCCTCGGCCGGCATCGCCGCCCAGACGGTGAGCGGCCTGGCCCTCGGCACACTGGTGTACCGGGCGACGGACTCGCCGCTGCTGTCCGCGGTGAGCATGTTCGGGCCGTCGCTCGCGCAGGTGCTGGGGGCGACGTTCTTCCTCTCCGGCGCCGACCGGCTGCCGCCGCGGGCCACGCTGACCGGCATGTCGCTAGCCTTCGCCGCCGCCACCGCCGCCCTCGCGCTGCCCGGGCTGCCGGTCTGGGCGATGTTCGCCGTCGTCCTCGCCCAGGGCCTGATCGCCTCCCTCGGCGGCGGCGTCCGCTGGGGCCTGCTGAACGAGATCCTCTCCAAGGACGGCTACCTGCTCGGGCGTTCGGTCTTCAACATGATGAACGGCGTCATGCAGATCGCCGGGTACGCGATCGGCGGCGTCCTGGTGACCCTGCTCTCGCCGCGCACGTGCCTGCTGCTGGCGGCCGGCCTGTACGTGGTGTCGGCCGGCTTCACCCGCCTGCTGACCCGTCGCGCGCCGCGCACCGCCGGCCGCCCGTCCGTGGCGGCCACCTGGCGCGCCAACGCCCTGCTGTGGTCCTCCCGGCCGCGCCGCCACGTCTACCTGGCGCTGTGGGTCCCCAACGGCCTGGTCGTCGGCTGCGAGTCGCTGTACGTCTCCTACGACCCCCGTGCCGCGGGCACCCTCTTCGCCTGCGCCGCGCTCGGCATGCTGGCCGGCGACGTGACCATCGGCCGCCTGCTGCCGGCCCGGTACCGCCCCCGCCTCGGCATCCCGCTCCTGCTGCTCCTGGCCACCCCGTACCTGGCCTTCTTCCTGCACCCGCCGCTGCCCCTCGCGGCCGTCCTGGTCGCCCTGGCCTCGGTCGGCTTCGGCGCGAGCCTCGTACAACAGGAACGCCTGGTGGCCCTGACCCCCGACGAACTCTCCGGCCACGCCCTCGGACTGCACTCCGCCGGCATGCTCACCCTGCAGGGCGTCTCGGCGGCCCTGGCAGGCACGACGGCCCAACTCACGTCCCCCGCCACAGCGATGACGGCGATGTCCGTCGCCTCTCTCGCGACGACCCTCACGCTCACGGCCCTGAGCCGCCGCCACACCCCGGACGACAGCCTCTTCCCGCCCCGCACGGCGGGAGCGGTCTGACCATCCTGTCCGCAGGGCGGGTTAAGGTGCCGTCGCACATCTAGGGAGGGGAAGCACACCACATGGGGAACCGTTTCACGCGGAGCGTGGCGACACTCGCCGGCCTCGTGCTCGCCGGCACCGGCCTGGCCACCGTGACCGCCGCTCCGGCGGCCGCGGACGTGTACGACTGCCCGGCCGGCTACTTCTGCGGCTGGTCCGGGGAGAGCGCGACCGGGCAGATGTACAAGACCAACAAGAGCGTCGCGGACCTGGGCAGCTGGGACAACAAGATCCGCTCGCACACCAACCGTTCACAGTCCATCGCCTGCGTCTACGAGGACAAGAACTACGTCCCGTGGGGCGGCTACTTCGCCGAGGACCCCGCGGGCCCCGGCGAGTACTCCTCGTACCCGACCGCGACGACCAGCTCGATCAAGTTCGTCCGCACCGAGCGCGAGTGCAGCCAGACCGCCTACCCGCGCTGGTACTCCGAGACCTCGCCCAAGGCCCTGGGCTTCGGCGACATGAACGGCGACCGCAAGGCCGACGTCATCGCCCGCGACGAGGCCGGGCGGCTGTGGTTCGCCCCCGGCGACGGCAGCGGCCGGCTCATCGGCTCGGGCGGCTGGAACGCCATGAACGCCCTGACCCGGCACGGCGACTTCAGCCGGGACGGCCGCGAGGACGTCATCGCCCGCGAGGCGTCCACCGGCAAGCTCTGGCTCTACCCCGGCACCGGCACCGGCGCGCTCGGCAGCCGCAAGCTGATCGGCACCGGCGGCTGGAACGCCATGAGCAAGATCACCGCCGTGGGCGACCTCACCGGAGACAGCCGCTCCGACCTGGTCGCGGTCGAGAAGTCCACCGGCAGGCTCTACCTCTACCCCGGCACCTCCACCGGCACCCTCGGCGCCCGCAAGCTGATCGGCACCGGCGGCTGGAACGCCATGAACGCGCTCGCCGGCGTCGGCGACATGAACGGCGACGGCCGCCCCGACCTCTACGGCCGTGAGGCGTCCACCGGCAAGCTCTGGCTCTACCCGGGCCGCTCCGCCGCCCTCGGCGGACGCGTCCTCGTCGGCAACGGCGGCTGGAACGCCATGGACAACCTCATCGCGGTCGGCGACTTCTCCGGCGACGGGCGCCCCGACCTCGCCGCCGTGACCAACGAGAAGTACGAGATCGACGGCTACCCCGGTCACCTCGGCTGGCTGGTCACCTACCGGGGCCTGGGCAACGGCCTCCTGGCGTCCGGCGAGCGGACCGACGGCGAGTGGTGGGGCCTGGCCGGCATCTGGTAGGCCGGCCACCGCTCGGCTGCGGCGACGGGCCACCTGCGGATCTCCGCAGGTGGCCCGTCGCCGTGAGGCCCCGGCCGGTGACCGGCCGGCCTCAGCGGCTCGTCCAGAGCCGGAGCTTCTCGGGGTTGCGCACCGCCCAGATGTTCGTGATCCGGTCGCCGCTGACGCCGAAGGACATCACCGCCGCGGTGACACCGCCCAGTTGCAGCACCAGACCGGGCTGACCGTTGACCGTGCGCTCCACGACCGCCAGGCCCGGTGCCCGGTCGGTCAGACCGACCAGGTAGCGCGCGACCTCCTCGCTGCCCTCGACCGGGTGGAGGGCGGCGCTGACGAGGCCACCGCCGTCGGCGATCGCCGTCACGCCGGGGTCGAGGAGGCCGATGAGGGCCTCGATGTCCTTGGCGTCCCACGCCTGCTTGAAGTCCCGTACGACGTCGGCGCTCCGGGCGGCCGGAGTCGCGGGAGCCCGTGACGCGCGGACCCGGCGCCGGGCCGAGGAGGCCAGCTGGCGGCATGCCGCCGGGGTGCGGCCGACGATCTCGGCCACTTCGGCGAAGGAGTAACGGAAGACGTCGTGAAGGACGAACGCGACCCGTTCGGCCGGTGTCATCGAGTCGAGCACGATGAGGAAGGCCATGGTGACCGACTCGTCGAGGGTGACGCGGTCGGCCGGGTCGGCCGTCCTCGCCTCCGGCCGCCCGCCGGTCCACTCCGGCGAACCGGGCAGCGGCTCCGGGATCCACTCACCCACGTAACGCTCCCGCCTGGCCCGCGCCGAGCCGAGCTGGTCGAGGCAGATGCGGCTCGCGACCCTCGTCAGCCAGCCGCCGGGCGCCTCGATGGCCCTCTGCTGCTGCGGGGACATCGCGTACCAGCGGGTGTACGTCTCCTGCACCACGTCCTCGGCGTCGGCCAGCGAGCCGAGCAGCCGGTACGCGAGATTGATCAGCTGACGCCGCTCGCTCATGATCGCGCTCAGGCCCGGATCCGGCGTTCCGTCTTCCGCCTCGTACTGGGTCTTCATGGTGTCGCCGCTCCTTTGGCCGCCTCTGCCGTCCCCAGTACGACGAGACAGCCCTCCGGAATGTGACCCGGGCGCGTCGCCTCACATGTCGCCTCACATTCCGTACGGCTGCTTCGTCGTACTGCCGGGACGCGACCGCTCCCGCTCCGAGCAGGAAAAAGGAGATCACTGTGGACTTCCGTCTCGACTTCTTCGCCAACCCGGTATCGGGCACAGCCCTGAAGCACATCGTCTCGGCGGGCAAGGCGCTCGCGGACTCCACGCTGCCGGCCACGACGCGGGAACTGGTGCTGCTCCGCGCCAGTCAGATCAACGGCTGCGGCTTCTGCGTCGATATGCACACCAAGGACGCCCTGCACGCCGGGGAGACCCCGCAGCGCCTCCACCTGGTCGCCGTCTGGCGCGAGGCCACGGTGTTCACCGACGCCGAGCGCGCCGCCCTGGAGCTGGCCGAGCAGGGCACGCGCATCGCCGACGCCGCCGGCGGTGTCCCCGACGAGGTCTGGGCGAACGCGGCCAAGCACTACGACGAGGACGAGCTCGCCGCCCTGGTGACGATCATCGCGCTCATCAACGCCCTCAACCGCCTGAACGTCATCACCCAGCGCCCCGCGGGCGACTACCAGCCCGGCCAGTTCGGATGACCGGGCTCAGCGATCTGACCGGCGACTACGTCCTCGACACCGCCCGCACCCGCATCGGGTTCGTCGCCCGGCACGCGATGGCCACCAGGGTGCGCGGGCACTTCGACGACTTCGAGGGCGACGCCCACCTGGACGGCGACCACCCGTCGAAGTCCAGCGCACGGCTCGTGATCAGGGCACACAGCATCCAGACCCGCAACCCGCGACGCGACGACCTGCTGCGCGGCATGTTCCTGGGCCTGGACGACCATCCGGTCATCACCTTCACCTCGGCCGAGGTGAAGCAGGTCGACCAGACCGACTACAAGGTCACCGGTGACCTGACCGTCCGCGGTGCGACCAGACCGGTCACCCTCGACGTCGAGCTGACCGGCGGCGGGACCGACCCGCAGGGAGACCTCCGGGTCGGCTTCAAGGGCGGCGTCGTGATCGACCGCAACGACTGGGGCGTGAACTGGAACGCCGCGACCGCCGTCCTGATCAGCCCCAAGGTGCTGCTGGAGTTCGACGTCACCGCGATCCGCCACCGGTCCTGACGGCCGGCATCACGCAAGAGGCCCCCCGTTCGGACGACGGGGGGCCTCGACGCGTCTCTGACCTGCTGCCTCAGCGTCGACGACCAGGTCTTCGCCGCCGCGTTCGTGCGGTCGCACGGTTCGTTCAAGGAGATGGAGCGGATCTTCGGGGTGAGCTACCCGACGATCAAGGCCCGCCTGAGGCGGATCTGACGGTTCGCTGTCGCGGACCCAGTGGACGCCGGCTGCGGCTGTACGTCCCTGTCGTGCCGGTGGCGCTCGTGCTGTCACCGCTGCTGCTCCTCGCCGTGTCGGCCCGACTCGAACAGCGCCGCCAGGTCGGACGACTCGGGCGGCGACGGGTCGAGCCGGGTCAACATCCGGATCCCGCTCCAGCTGCTGCGCGCCGGGGTCCGGCTCACCAGCCTCATCCCTCCGCAGGCGCTCACCAAGGTCAACGCGGAGCTGCGCAAGTCAGGGGTGCCGGTCGACCTCAGCGAGCTCAAGCAGCAGCACCTCGAAGAGCTCGTCGAGCAGCTCGACGATGTCGTCGTCGACGTCGACGATCCCGAGGGCAAGGTGCGGGTGTTCTGCGAGTGACGCCGTGCGTGGCGCCAGATGGCATCGAGTGGTGCCAGATGGCGCCAAGTGGCGCCGAGTGGTGCCACTCGATGCAGCTAGGGGCGCGTTGAGGTGCTGGTGCCGCCGCCATCCGGGCCGCCAATTTCGAGTCTCCGCAGGTCAGAGCGTTCCCCGGTGGACGGCTCACCGTGGGGTGCCATCAGGGCTTGCGCATGGCACCATTATGGTGCCATGATGGCGTCATGGACCTCACGCCGTATGTCGACACCCTCCGCCGCGAACTCGCGGTGGCCGCCGAAGCCGGAGGCGACGAAGCCCGCGCACTGGCCGAGAGGCTCACCGCTCCTCTGGAGTCGGCGACCCGCCTGACCATGCTCGGCGTGCTCTCCGCCGCCATGGACGAGGTCACCCGCGAGCTCGCCCCCGGCTCGGTCGATGTACGGCTGCGCGGGCTCGACCCCGACTTCGTGGTGACGCCGCCGCCCGCCGGCGGCGCCGCGCCCGCGGAGCCGGCCACGGCCGCCGAACCGCTGAAGACCCCGGCCCCGGCCGAGGGTGACGAGGGTGGCACCGCCCGCGTCAATCTGCGCCTGCCGGCCCACCTCAAGGCGCGCGCCGAGGAGGCGGCGAGCCGCGAGGGGCTGTCGGTCAACGCGTGGCTGGTACGGGCCGTGGCGGCCGCGCTCGACGGCGGCACACGGCCGCGTACGACGGAGAAGACCCAGACCGTCGGCCAGAGTTTCACGGGCTGGGTGCGCTAGCCCCGCCGCTCGCCGGCGCCACCGGCACCACCGGGCACGACCCACACCACCGGGCACCACCCGCACCACTCCACTCACACCGCGTCCCACCAGGGGGGACGTCCCGAAGACCCAGGAGGACGGGACAGCCATGCCTTCTTTCGACACTCCCGAACCGATCGCTGTCACCGCACACGTGGACGCCGGTTCCATCCAGTTCACCGCGGGCGACCGACTCGACACCGTCGTCGAGGTGCGGCCCCGCGACCCGAAGAAGGACCTGGACGTGCGGGCGGCCGACCAGACCGAGGTCACCTGCGCGAACGGCGCACTGACCGTCAGGACGCCCAAGCCCGGCCTGTTCGGCCGCACCGGCACCGTCGACGTGACGGTCGAACTGCCCACCGGCTCGCGGATCGACATGACGGGCGCCTGGACCCAGGTCCTCGGCGAGGGCCGGCTCGGCGAGGTCCGGGTGAAGACCTCCGCCGGAGACGTCCGGCTCGATGCGACCGGCCCGCTGAAGCTGACCGCGTCGCACGGCTCGATCACCGTGGACCGCGTCGAGGGCCCGGCCGAGATCACCACCAGCTCCGGCAGCATGCGCGTCGGCCTCGTCGACGGCACGGCCGTGCTGAAGAACTCGCACGGCACCACCACCGTCGGCGCCGCGACCGGCGAGCTGCGGGTGAGCGGCGCCAACGGCGACATCGACATCGCGCGCGCCGAGGGCTCGGTCACCGCGACCACCGCCCACGGCGCCCTGCGGGTGGGCGAAGTGGCCCGTGGCACCGTGCAGTTGGAGACCTCCTACGGCGCCATCGAGGTCGGCGTCCGCGAGGGCACGGCCGCCTGGCTCGACGTCCATTCGGGCGCCGGTCAGGTGCGCAACGGGCTCACCGCCTCCGACACCCCGGAGCAGACCGAGGACACCGTCCAGATCCGCGCCCGCACCCGGTACGGCAACATCGACGTCCGCCGCGCCCGCGTCTGAGTACGCACCCCGCGACCTCGCTCGCCCGCCCACACCCAGCCAACACACCCTCGAACGGGAGGGCTCCATGCCTTCATCTGTCATGCCCACGTCCAGGCGAGGGGACGGTCACCCGTCACCGGTCGCCGTCTCCGCCGTCGGTCTGCGCAAGTCGTACGGTGACAAGGCCGTCCTCGACGGCATCGACCTGCGCATCCCGGCGGGGTCCGTGTTCGCGCTGCTGGGGCCGAACGGGGCCGGCAAGACCACCGCCGTGAAGATCCTGTCCACGCTCATCTCCGCCGACGGCGGACAGGCCCAGGTGGCGGGTCACGACCTGGCCGCCGACCCGCAGGCCGTACGCGCCGCGATCGGTGTCACCGGCCAGTTCTCCGCGGTGGACGGCCTGATCACCGGCGAGGAGAACATGCTCCTCATGGCCGACCTGCACCACCTCTCCCGCAGCGAGGGCCGCCGGGTCACCGCCGAACTCCTGGAACGCTTCGACCTGACCGAGGCCGCGAAGAAGCCCGCCTCCACCTACTCCGGCGGCATGAAGCGCCGCCTGGACATCGCCATGACCCTGGTCGGCGACCCGCGGATCATCTTCCTCGACGAGCCGACCACCGGCCTCGACCCCCGCTCCCGGCACAACATGTGGCAGATCATCCGCGAACTCGTCACCGGCGGCACCACCGTCTTCCTCACCACCCAGTACCTGGAGGAGGCCGACGAACTCGCCGACCGCATCGCCGTCCTCAACGACGGCAAGATCGCCGCCGAGGGCACCGCCGAGGAACTCAAGCGCCTCATCCCCGGCGGACACGTCCGGCTCCGCTTCACCGACCCGACCGCCTACCAGGCCGCCGCCACCGCCCTGCGCGAGGTCACCCGGGACGACGAGGCCCTGGCCCTGCAGATCCCCAGCGACGGCAGCCAGCGCGAACTGCGCTCCCTCCTGGACTGGCTGGACACGGCCGGCATCGAGGCCGACGAGCTGACCGTGCACACCCCCGACCTCGACGACGTCTTCTTCGCCCTCACCGGCGGCACCAACGTGCCCAACCAGCC
>NZ_JACVQF010000237.1 GCF_014534645.1 Streptomyces griseicoloratus | reverse complement strand
GGTCGAAGCGGAAGCCGTCGACGTGCATCTCGGTGACCCAGTACCGCAGCGAGTCCATGATCATCTGGAGGACGTGCGGGGACCGCATGAGCAGGGAGTTGCCCGTGCCCGTGGTGTCCGTGTAGTAGCGCGGGTCGTCCGCGAGCCGGTAGTACGACGGGTTGTCGATGCCCTTGAACGACAGCGTCGGACCCAGGTGGTTGCCCTCGGCGGTGTGGTTGTAGACCACGTCGAGGATGACCTCGATCCCGGCCTCGTGCAGCGCCTTCACCGCCGACTTGAACTCCAGCACCTGCTGGCCGCGGTCGCCCCAGGAGGCGTAGGCGTTGTGCGGGGCGAAGAAGCCGATCGTGTTGTAGCCCCAGTAGTTGGCCAGGCCCATGTCCACCAGGCGGTGGTCGTTCACGAACTGATGCACCGGCATCAGCTCCAGCGCGGTCACCCCCAGCCCCGTGAGGTGTTCGATGAGCGCCGGGTGCGCGAGGGCCGCGTAGGTGCCGCGCAGCTCCTCGGGGAGACCCGGGTGCAGCATGGTCAGGCCCTTGACGTGGGCCTCGTAGATCACCGTGTGGTGGTACTCCGTCCGGGGGCGCCGGTCGTCGCCCCAGTCGAAGTACGGGTTGACCACGACCGATGTCATCGTGTGCGGCGCCGAGTCCAGGTCGTTGCGCCGGCCGGGGTCGTCGAAGTGGTAGCCGTACACCTCCTCGCCCCACTGGACCGAACCGCTGATCGCACGCGCGTACGGATCGAGGAGCAGCTTCGCGGAGTTGCAGCGCAGCCCGCGCTCCGGGGCGTACGGGCCGTGCACGCGGTAGCCGTACCGCTGCCCCGGCATCACGCCCGGCACGTACGCGTGCCGCACGAACGCGTCGCTCTCCCGCAGCTCGACGGCCGTCTCGGAGCCGTCGTCGTGCAGCAGACACAGCTCTACTCGGTCCGCGGCCTCCGTGAAGACCGCGAAGTTGGTGCCGGCGCCGTCGTACGTGGCGCCGAGTGGGTACGCCTCTCCAGGCCAGACCTGCATGGACACGACTCTTTCAGGTGGGGGGCGCCGGTGCGGACGCCTTGGCTCCGAGTCTCCCCGAAAGTGAGGCGGCCACCTAGCACTCACGTGCTCCTGTTCATCGGCCGGGGATCCGCCCGGTGGGGTTCGGGAGGCGGGCGCGACGGATTCTTCCCCGCCCCGTACGACGTCACGGCTATGAATCCGCTCACTCCCCACGGGCCGGTGGGGCGGAACGAGCCCGTGGAACACGGCCGTTGGCAAAACGAGCCTGTCCATCAGGCTGCACCGCGCACCGCTACCGGAGTACCCTTCCTTGATCGTTGAGACGGGTAGTCCCCGGGAGTGCTCAGGGGAGCGGAAGGCGGTGCGCGGGTGGGCTCGGGAGGGCTGGAGCTGCCCCCTGGTGACGAGGGTGGTCACGAGGGGAGCTCCACGGACGTCCCGCCCGGTGCGGTGTCCCTGGCGCGGCCGATGGACGCCGGCGCGATCGGTCCGGAGCTGGACTGGGACGCCGACGCCTGGCACGAGGTGCGCACGCGCGCGCAGCGGGCCGGCCGGGCCTACATCTGGCTGAACCTCGTCGAGCAGCGGCTGCGCGCGGTCGTGGCCGCCGTCCTGCGGCCCGTCTACGAACCCGTCCACGGCGACGACTGGGTGGTCGCCGCGGCCGGACCCGCCGGTCAGGAGTGGGTACAGCGGGCGGTCGCCGTCCGCGAGGTCAGCCGCCGCAAGGGCTATCTGCTCGACCCGGCCGACGACAACGTCCTGAGCTTCCTCACTCTGCCGCAGCTGCGCGAGCTGATGGTGCAGCACTGGCCCTGCTTCGAGCCCTACGTCGACGAGCGCCGCGACGTGGAGCTCGCGCTGGACGAGCTGGAGGTCACCCGGAACGTCGTCTCCCGCAACCGGGCGCTGTCCGAGGCGGTCCTGAGCCAGGCCGAGCGGGCCTCGGCGCGGCTGCTGGAGATACTCGGCGCCGGCAGCGACGTGCCCTCGGCGCGCCGGCTCCCCGTGGACGCGGTGGAGGACCTGGTCGGTGACCGGTACGCCGACGTGGTCGCCGTGCACCCGGACCGGGTCAGGCTGCTGCGCCAGTTCCCGGCCGAGGACATCTTCGGCGGCGCCCGCCGTCTGGACGCCCTCGGCATCGGGCTCAACCTGCTCGTGCAGAACTTCTCCGGCCGCCGTCTGGTACGGCTGGCCGAGTCCGGCGGCCGGGTGCGGCTGCTGTTCCTGAACCCGGCCTCCAGCGCGATCAAGCGCCGCGAGCGCGAACTCGGCATCAAGCGGGGCGAGCTGAGCCGGGCCGTGGAGATGAACATCCTGCACATGCGGCGGGTGCGCTCCCGGCTGCGCGATCCGGGCGCCTTCGAGATCCAGGTCTTCGACGAGACGCCCCGCTTCACGGCCTACCTCGTCGACGGGGACGGCGCCGACGGCATCGCGGTGGTGCAGTCGTACCTGCGCCGGACGCGGGGGATGGAGGCGCCGGTGCTCGTGCTGCGGAACGGGCGGAACGGGAGCAAGGTTCTGAAAGCGGACCAGGTCGACGAAGGTGGACTCTTCCCCACTTACCGTGAGGAGTTCGAGCTGATGTGGGCGGATTCGCGCCCTGTGTCGTGACCCGCCGGGCGGGCATAAACGGAATGCGGGCCTCGGGTTGTCAGTGGCGCATGCGAAGGTGGAGGCCACTGGGGGAACGCACCACCGAGAAGGGGGACCGCCCATGGGCTGGCACCGGGAGCTGCTGATCGGCTTCGACCTGGAGACGACGGGCACCGATCCGCGCGAGGCGCGCATCGTCACGGGCGCCGTGATCGAGGTCAGGGGCGGGGAGCCGCTGGGGCGCCGGGAGTGGCTGGCCGACCCGGGCGTGGAGATCCCGCCGGACGCGGTGGCGGTGCACGGCATCAGCAGCGAGCGCGCGGCCTCCGAGGGCCGCCCCGCCGACCAGGTGGCCGACGCCATCGCCGGTGTCCTCGCCGACCACTGGAGGGCCGGCGTCCCGGTCGTCGCCTACAACGCGGCCTTCGACCTCTCCCTGCTCTCCGCCGAACTGCGGCGGTACGGGCTGCCGTCCCTGCGCGACCGCCTGGGCGGTCTGGACCCCGCCCCGGTCATCGACCCGTACACCATCGACCGCGCCGTCGACCGCTACCGCCGCGGCAAGCGCAACCTGGAGGCGGTCTGCAAGGAGTACGGCGTGCCGCTCGACGCCGCCCACGACGCCTCGGCCGACGCCCTCGCCGCGGCCCGGCTGGCCTGCGCGATAGCCGGCCGCCACCCCAAGGTCGCGGCCCTCGGCCCGGCGCAACTGCACCGGCGCCAGATCGAGTGGTACGCCGAGTGGGCGGCCGACTTCCAGAACTTCCTGCGCCGCAAGGGCGACCCCACGGCGGTCGTCGACGGCACGTGGCCCCTGCGGGAGCCGACCGCCGAACGCGTCTGATCCGCCCACCGGGGCTCGCCCGGGACCCGCCGCGTGGGGGAGCCGGACCCTCCTGGGTGCGGGTCAGAACGGGTACCAGCGCACCGTCGTGTCTCCGTTCCGCAGGGACGTCACCCGGCGTTCGAACTCGGCCAGGGCCTTGGGGTTGGTCGGGGCGTGCTGGGAGACCCAGGCGCAGCTGGCCGTCTCGCGGGCGCCGCGCAGCACCGCGCAGCCCTCCCATTCGCGCACGTCCCAGCCGTAGGCGGCGGTGAAGGAGTCGTACGCCTCGGCCGGCAGCCCGTAGCGGTCCCGGCTGAGCGCCATGACCACGAGGTCGTGTTCGCGCAGGTCGGAGGAGAAGGTCTCCAGGTCGATGAGGACCGGACCGTCGGGACCGACGTGCACGTTGCGGGGCAGCGCGTCGCCGTGGATCGGACCCGGCGCCAGGTGGGGCGTGAGCGCGGCGGCGGCCGCCGCGAAGCCGTCGCGGCGCTCGCGCAGATACGCCGCGTCCGCGGGGTCGATCGCGTCGCCCGCGAGCCGCAGCCAGCGTTCGACACCGCCCAGCAGATCGCGGGGCGGCAGCTCGAAGGAGGGGGAGGGCAGTGCGTGCACCAGCCGGATCAGTTCGGCCACGTCCCGCGGCTCGGCGGGCCGCACCGGGTCGGGCAGCCGGTGCCACACCGTCACCGGGTGCCCGTCGACCAGCAGCGCCTTCGGCTCGGCCGCCCGTACCGCCGGCACACCCGCCTCTTCCAGCCACACCGCGACGGCCAGCTCCCGGCGTGCCCGGTCCAGGAGTTCGGCGTCGCGGCCCACCTTCACCACCAGACCGCCGGCGGCGAACACCGCGTTCTCGCCCAGGGCGAGCAGCCGCGCGTCCCGTACCGGGCCGGGCAGCACCCCCGCCGCGGCCAGTACCTCCCGCGCCCGTGTCTCGTCCATCGTCCGCCTCCGTGTCTGTACTCGACCGTTCTCCGTCGGCCAGTGTCGCATTCGCACAGGTCGGACGGTGTGCGCGGTGTCTTGACGGGGCATCGCGCCTTCACGACCATGGCCAGGCCCGTCCGAGCGGCGCAAAGGGGCTGATGACGTGACATCGGTGACCGAGGCGAAGAGACCGGCGCGCGGCGCGCCCGCGACGGGCCGGCCACGGCCTGCCGCCGGCCACGGCGCGTGGTTCCTGGTGCTGCCCGCGCTGATCCCCATCCTGGTCCTCAGCGTCGGACCGCTGCTCTACGGCATCCTGCTGGCGTTCACCGACGCCCAGTCGGGCCGGACGGAGCCCACGCAGTGGATCGGCGCCCTGAACTTCCGGGACCTGCTGCACGACACGCTGTTCTGGGAGTCGTTCCGGATCGGCCTGGTGTGGGCCGTCGGCGTGACCGTGCCGCAGTTCCTGCTCGCCCTCGGCCTCGCCCTGCTGCTCAACCAGAACCTGCGACTGCGCTGGCTGGCCCGGGCGCTCGCCATCATCCCCTGGGCGATGCCCGAGGTCGTCGTCGGCATCATGTGGCGCATCGTCTACAACCCGGACGCGGGCGTCCTCAACGAGACCCTGCGCGACCTCGGCCTCGGCGACGGCCGGGACTGGCTCAGCGGACTGGCGACCGCCCTGCCCGCCGTGATCGTCGTCGGCGTCTGGGCGGGCATGCCGCAGACGACGGTCGCCCTGCTCGCCGGGCTGCAGAACACCCCCCGGGAGCTGCACGAGGCCGCCGCGGTGGACGGCGCCGGAGCCTGGCGCCGGTTCCGCACCGTGACCTGGCCCGCCATCAGACCCGTCGCGCTCGCCATCACCGCGCTCAACCTCATCTGGAACTTCAACTCCTTCGCCCTGGTCTACGTGCTGACCAACGGAGGCCCCGGCGGCCGGACCCGGCTGCCCATGCTCTTCGCCTACGAAGAGGCCTTCCGCTACGGGCAGTTCGGCTACGCGGCGGCGATGGGCTGTGTCATGGTCGCCGTGGTCTCGATCCTGCTGGCGGTCTTCCTCGTCGGCCGGCTGCGGGGAGGGGAGGACGCGTGAAGACGTCGACCGCGGCCCGCGCGGGCCAGTACGCGGCCCTGCTGGCGTATCTCGTCTTCCTGGCCTTCCCGTTCCTGTGGCTGGTCTCCACCGCCTTCAAGCCGCCGCGGGAGCTGGGCAGCCTGCACCCCACCTGGATCCCGGAGGACCCCACCCTCGCCAACTTCCGGCAGGCCTTCGACGAACAGCCGCTGCTGCGCGCAGCGTCCAACTCCCTGCTCGCCGCCCTCGGAGCCGCGCTGATCGCCGTGGTGATCGCGACCCCGATGGCCTACGTCATGGCCCGCCACCGCTCCCGGCTCACCAGGGCGGCCACCGGCTGGGTCGTCGTCAGCCAGGCGTTCCCCTTCGTCCTGCTGATCATCCCGCTCTTCCTGGTGCTGAAGAACCTCCGGCTGATCAACTCCGTCCCGGGGCTGGTGATGGTGTACGTGGTGTGGTCGCTGCCGTTCGCGCTGTGGATGCTCGCGGGGTACGTCCGGGCCGTACCGGTCGAGCTGGAGGAGGCGGCGGCGGTCGACGGAGCCGGGCGGCTGCGGACGCTGGTGTCGGTGACCGCGCCGCTGCTCGCGCCGGGGATCGTGGCGACCGCGCTGTTCGCGTTCATCACCGCGTGGAACGAGTTCTTCTTCGCGCTCGTCCTGCTGAAGACCCCGGAGAAACAGACCCTGCCGGTCGTGCTCACCCACTTCATCGGGGCCGAGGGCGTCGCCGACCTCGGCCCGCTGGCGGCCGCCGCGTTCCTCGCGACGCTGCCCTCACTGGTCGTCTTCGCGGTCATCCAGCGACGGATCACGGGCGGCATGCTCGCCGGGGCGGTGAAGAGCTGATGCGCACACGGATCACCCTGCTCGTCGCCCTCGCCCTGACCCTGCTCCTGGCCGGCTGCACGGGTGGCGGCAGTGACGCCGACGACGGCCGGATCACCCTCCGCTTCCAGTCCCTGGCCTGGCAGGACGAGTCGGTGCGGGCCAACAAGGAGCTGGTCCGGGAGTGGAACGCCACCCACCCGGACGTCCGGGTCGAGTACATCCAGGGCAGCTGGGACAGCGTGCACGACCAGCTCCTCACCTCCTTCGAGGGCGGCGAGGCGCCCGACGTCATCCACGACGCCTCCGACGACCTCGCGGACTTCGCCTACGGCGGCTACCTCGCCGATCTGACCGACCTGCTGCCCGAGCGGCTGAAGTCCGACATCCCGCAGCGCAGTTGGGAGACGACCACCTTCGGCGACGGCGTCTACGGGGTGCCCTTCCTCCAGGAACCGCGGGTGCTGATCGCCAACACGGAGCTGCTGAAGAAGGCGGGCGTCCGGATCCCCACACCCGAACACCCCTGGAGCTGGCCGGAGTTCCGGCAGGTGACCGGGCAGCTGAGCGGGGACGGGAGGTACGGCGTGGCCTGGCCGCTGAAGGAGCCCGTGTCCGCCACGCTCAACCTGTCGCTGTCGGCCGGCGGGCAGCTGTTCCACCGCGGCGCGGACGGCAAGGTCACCGTCCGCTTCGAGGAGGCCGACCAGGTGGTGCCGCGCACCATCCACGACCAGGCCAACACCGACCACAGCGCCTCCTCGTCGACCCTCGGCAGCGGCGGCTCCGACACCCTGCCGGGGTTCTTCGCGGGCAAGTACGCGATGGTGCCGCTCGGGTTCTCCTACCGCCAGCAGATCGTGCAGCAGGCGCCGGAGGGCTTCGACTGGCAGGTGCTGCCGGCCCCGGCGGGCGCCGGCGGGCTCACCCAGGGCGTCAGCCCGCAGACGCTGTCGATCGCCGAGGACAGCCCGCACAAGCGGGCGGCCGCCGAGTTCATCGACTTCCTCCTGCGGCCGGCGAACATGGTGCGCCTCGCCCTCGGCGACTGGATGCTGCCCACCGGCACGCAGGCCCTCAAGGACCCGGCGCTGCACACGGACGAGCACGGCTGGGCCACCGGCACGGCCCTCGCCGCCCATCTGCGCCCGGCGCCCGCGCAGTCGGTCCGGGGCTACCCCGAGTGGAAGGACAAGGTGGCGACCCCCGCCCTCCAGGAGTACTACAGCGGGGCGATCGGCCTGGACGAGCTGCGCACACGACTGGAGGAGGACGGCAACCTGGTCCTCGCCCGCTACCAGCGCTGAACCGGGACGCGTCCCGGCGGCGTGACGTAATTGATTTGCACGAGACGTCTCGTCTCGCATACGGTCGGGGCATGACCAGTCGCGCACACATCGCCATGTTCTCCGTCGCCGCGCACGGGCACGTGAACCCCAGCCTGGAGGTGATCCGCGAGCTCGTCGCGCGGGGACACCGGGTGACGTACGCGATCCCGCCGCACTTCGCCGAGAAGGTCGCCGAGACCGGCGCCGAACCCAAGCTGTGGAACTCCACCCTGCCCGGACCCGACGCCGACCCGGAGGCCTGGGGGACCACCCTGCTGGACAACGTCGAGCCGTTCCTGAACGACGCGATCCAGGCGCTCCCGCAGCTCATCGAGGCCTACGAGGGCGACGAACCCGACCTCGTCCTGCACGACATCACCTCCTACCCGGCCCGCGTCCTCGCCCACCGCTGGGGCGTGCCCGCGATCTCGCTCTCCCCGAACCTCGTCGCCTGGGAGGGCTACGAGAAGGAGGTCGCCGAACCGATGTGGGAGGAGCCGAAGAAGACCGAGCGCGGCAAGGCGTACTACGCCCGCTTCCAGGGCTGGCTGGAGGAGAACGGGATCACGATGCACCCGGACGACTTCGCCGGCCGCCCGGCGCGCTCCCTGGTGCTGATCCCGAAGGCGCTCCAGCCCAACGCCGACCGGGTCGACGAGCAGACGTACACCTTCGTCGGCGCCTGCCAGGGCGACCGCAGCGCCGAGGGCGACTGGCAGCGCCCCGCCGGCGCGGAGAAGGTCGTCCTGGTCTCCCTCGGGTCGTCCTTCACCAAGCAGCCGGCGTTCTACCGGGAGTGCGTCAAGGCGTTCGGCGAGCTGCCGGGCTGGCACCTGGTGCTCCAGGTCGGCCGGCACGTCGACCCCGCCGAGCTGGGCGACGTACCCGCGAACGTGGAAGTGCGTTCCTGGGTGCCGCAGCTGGCGATCCTCAAGCAGGCGGACCTGTTCGTCACCCACGCGGGCGCCGGCGGCAGCCAGGAGGGCCTGGCCACGGCCACGCCGATGATCGCCGTACCGCAGGCCGTGGACCAGTTCGGCAACGCCGACATGCTCCAGGGCCTCGGCGTCGCCCGGCACCTGCCCACCGAGGAGGCCACCGCCGAGGCGCTGCGCACCGCCGCCCTCGCCCTGGTCGACGACCCCGAGGTCGCCCGGCGCCTGAAGGAGATCCAGGCCCAGATGGCCCAGGAGGGCGGCACCCGGCGTGCGGCCGACCTCATCGAGGCGGAGCTGGCCGCGGCCCGGGGCTGACCGCGGCGGCAACGCGGGAGGGCCCGCCGGTTCCGCTCCGGAACCGGCGGGCCCCCGGCCGTTCAGGGGCGGGCCCCCGGCCGTTCACGGGCGGGCGCTCACACCCCGACCCGCTCGCCCTCGTCGTCCCGCGCGAGGGGCGCGACGGCCGCGGGCGACTCGTCGTGGCTGAGGTCCGGCAACCGGTGCAGCCACTTCGGCAGGTACCAGTTGCGCTCCCCGAGCAGGGCCATCACGGCCGGCAGCAGCACGCCCCGGATGATCGTGGCGTCGATCAGCACCGCCGCCGCGAGACCGACACCCATCTGCTTCATGGACTGCATGGACAGCGTCCCGAAGATGGCGAACACGGCGACCATGATGACCGCGGCACTGGTGACCACCCCGGCCGTGGTGACCACCCCGTGCCGGATGGCGTCCTTCATCGTACGTCCCCCCAGCCGCGCCTCGCGGATCCGCGAGACCACGAACACGTGGTAGTCCATCGACAGGCCGAACAGGATCACGAAGAGGAACAGCGGCAGCCAGGTGATGATGGCCCCGACGCCCTCCGCGCCCACCAGCGACGCGCCCCAGCCGTGCTGGAAGACGGCGACGAGGATGCCGTACGCGGCGCCCACCGAGAGCAGGTTCAGCACGATCGAGGTGAGCGCGACGGTCAGCGAGCGGAACGACAGCAGCATCAGCAGGAAGGCGAAGACCACCACGAACACGAAGACCGGCAGGACCGAGCCGACGAGCTGGTCGTTGAAGTCCTTCGACCCGGCGACCTGCCCGGTGATCGGCGCCTCCACCCCGTCGACCTTGCCGAGCGTGGCCGGACGCACGTCGTCGCGCAGCTTGTCCAGGCTCTCGCCCGCCTTGTCCAGGTCCGAGCCGCCGACCAGCGGCACGTAGACGAGGGCGATGTTCTGCGCGTCGTGCAGCTCGATGTCGACCGGGCCGCGCGAGGCCCCCGAGGCGACCGCCTGCTCACGGAAGCCGGCGAGCGCGGCCTTCACCTCGGGAGCGTTGATGTCGTCGGCCTTGACGACCACCTCGGCCGGCTCGGAGCCGCCCGGGAACGCCTCGTTGACGCGGTTGTACGTCTGCACGATCGGCAGCGAGTCGCCGAACTCCTGGTCCAGGGTGAGGTTCTGCGTCTTCATGCCGATCGCGGGAGCCGCGACGGCCAGCAGCGCGCCGGTGGCGACGACGACGGACAGCACGGGCCTGGCGAGCACGCGCCCGAGGACGGCCGTCCAGAACCGGCTCTCCCCGCCGCCGCCCTTGCGGCGCCGGCGCAGGAACGGCACACGGCCCTTCTCCACCCGCTCGCCCAGCAGGGACAGCAGCGCGGGCAGCACCGTCACCGACCCGACCATGGCCACCGCGACCACCATCAGCGAGGCCAGGCCCATCGCCTCGAACTCGGCGATACCGGTGAACAGCATGCCCGCCATCGCCACGCACACCGTGATGCCGGAGACGACGATCGCCCGGCCGCTGGTGGCGGCGGCGATCCTGAGCGCGGTCTGCGCGTCCCGTCCGGCGGCCCGCTCCTCGCGTTCGCGGCGCAGGTAGAACAGGCAGTAGTCGACGCCGACGGCCAGACCGACCAGCAGCATCACGGAGTTGGCGGTCTCGCTCATCGGCTGGAGGTGGCTGACGAGGGCCATCAGGCCCATGGTCGCCATGATCGCGGTGATCGCCAGCGCCACCGGCAGCAGCGCCGCCACCAGCGCGCCGAAGGCGATGAGCAGAATGCCGAGGGCCACCGGCACCGCGGAGTACTCGGCCTTCTTGAAGTCGTCCCCGAAGGCGTCGTCGAACGTCTTCATCATGCTGGCGCCGCCGATCTCCTCGATCCGCAGGCGCTCGTGGTCCTTCTGGACGTTCTCGACGGCCTCCAGCACCGGCTCGACCCGCTCGCCCGCGGTGTCCGCCTCGCCGCGCATGTCGAACTGCACCAGCGCGCTGCGGCCGTCCTTCGAGATCGTCTCGGTGTCGTACGGCGAGGTCACGTCCGTGACCTTCCCGGTCGCCTCCACCGCCGTGACGACCGCGGTGACGGCGGCCCGGAACTCGGCGTCCGTGGCCGTGAGGCCGCCGTCCCTCGCCTGGATCAGGACCGTCTCGCCGGCCGGCTCGTCGATCCCGGCGTCCTCGATGATCCTGGCGGCGGTCCGCGTCTCGCCCCCCAGCTGGTCGCTGTCGCCGACGTCGACCCGGCCGGCCGCCGAACCGAGCCCCATCGCCAGGACGACGAACAGTACCCAGATGCCGACGGCAGCCCATCGGTGCCGGGCGCTCCAGCCGCCGGCCCGGGCGGCGAGGCCCCGCACCCGTGTGTCTCCGTTCCCCATGACCGGCTTGCCCCCTCGTGAGCGGTGGCGGCCCCCTGCCGCCACCTTGCGCTTCGAAGGTAGGGGCCGGATAAAGCCATCTCGTCGTGCTGTCCGGTGACGTGGGACCGTCCCGGCTCATCCCCTCGTACCGCGGACGTCACCGCTGGGGAGGACGGCGGTCCCTTACATCTATCGGGACGTCTCGGGGGTGGTGATCAGGGGCGGCCGGGTCGTGCCGCACCGGCCCGGCGGTGTTCCCCCGGTATTCCGCAAGGTTGTTGAATAAGTCACAGGTGCGTGTAGCGGTTGATCCGCGCCGCGCACATCGGCCAGAGTGGCGCGCACGTCCGCCGGTGCGGACCCGGCCGTCGTGCCCACCCCCACGGGGCACGACGGCCGTTCTATGGTGTGAGCATGACGACGAGGTATGCGGCACTGCTGCGCGGGATCAACGTGGGCGGCAGCAGGAAGGTCCCGATGGCCGAACTGCGCACGCTGATGGAGGGGCTCGGCCACGACGCCGTGGGCACCTATCTGCAGAGCGGGCAGGCCGTGTTCGCCTCCGACCGCGGGGACGAGGAGTCCCTGGCGGCCGAGTTGGGGGACGCGATCGAGAAGCACTTCGGTTTCGCGGTGGACGTGATCGTGCGTGACCACGCCTACCTGAAGGCGGTCGCCGACGCCTGCCCGTTCCCCGCGGCCGGCCTGGAGGCCAAACAGCTCCACGTCACCTACTTCTCCACGCCGGTCGACGCGGAGCGCTTCGCGGAGATCGACCAGGCCGCCTTCCTCCCCGAGGAGTTCCGCCTCGGCGACCGCGCCCTGTACCTCTACGCGCCGGACGGCCTCGGCCGCTCCAAGCTCGCCGAGGCCCTGTCCCGCCCCCGGCTGAACAAGGGCCTGATCGCCACCACCCGCAACTGGAACACCGTCATCAAGCTCGTGGACCTGACCACCACCTGAACACGCGGGCACGGCGTGATCCGGCCCGGGCCGCCGCACCGTCCGGCCGCGCGCCCGAGCCGGTCGCCACCGCGCACGACCCGGCGCACGTCGACGCCGCGCGCCGCGGCGACGAGGCCGGTGCCGGGCCCGACTCGGGCGGTCGGGGGACATCCGCCCGGCTGCGCGTCGCCGCCGGCGCGGTGTGGGCCGGTGGGCCGGCGGAGCGTTCGGGCCGCGCGTGCGAGCCGGTCGGCGCCGCGCACGTCGAGGCCGGTGCCGGGCGCGACTCGGGCGGGCCGGTGGGGACACCCGGTCGGCTCCGCGTCACCGGCGGGACGCCGGCGGTCGGCGTCAGGCGCCGAGCGCCGCCAGTGGCACCGGAAGGTGCGCCGCCGCGTAGCGTTCCAGCAGCAGGCGCGCCACCTCCGGTGCCGGGCCGAGTACGTCGGCCAGGACGTCCGCGTCGGCCGCGCCCCGTGCGATGCGGTCCGGGAGGAAGCCGGGGGCCAGGACGTACGGGGCCACGGCGACGCGCGCGCAGCCCAGCTCCCGCAGCTCGCGCACCGCGTCCTCGGTGCGCGGCAGGGATGCGGAGGCGAACGCAGGCCGCACGGCGCACCAACCGGTGTGCCGCCACTCCCGCGCGATATGTGCGATCACTGCGATCGCCTCCGGGTCGGAGGACCCCGCCGAGGCCAGCACGACCCCGGTCGAGGACTTGTCGGCGGGCGCGAGGCCCGCCTCGTACAGGCGCCGCTCCAGCGCCGACAGCAGCAGCGGGGACGGGCCCAGCACCTCCGCCTGCCGGATGCGCAGCCGGGGCGGCGCGTCCGCGAGGACGGCCGGGATGTCCGCCTTGGCGTGGAAGGCGCGCGTCAGCAGCAGCGGCAGGGCCACGACGTCCCGCACGCCCTGCGCGGCCAGGGACTCCAGCACCCCCTGCACCGAGGGCACGTTGAAGTCCAGGAAGCCGGTCTCCACCCGTACGTCCGGGCGCAGTGACCTGACCCGCCGCACGAGGGCGTGCACGGTCGCGGCGTGCCGCGGATCGCGGCTGCCGTGGGCGATGACGAGCAGGACCGGCAGGGGCATGATGACGTACCTCAGTTCCTCACCAGCAGGCCGCGGCTGCGCAGCACCCACCGCTCCAGCGGGCTGAAGATCAGCAGGTCGATGGCGATGCCGACGATCAGGATGAGCAGGATGGCCTCGAACACCATGGCCATGTCGCTGGCGTTGCGGCCGTTCTCCAGCAACTGGCCGAGACCGACGCCGAGGTCCGGGAAGGACGCGATGATCTCGGCGGCCATCAGCGACCGCCAGGAGAACGCCCAGCCCTGCTTCAGTCCCGCCACATAGCCCGGCAGCGCGGCCGGCAGCACGATGTGCCAGGTGCCCTTCAGACCCGTCGCGCCCAGGGTGCGGCCCGCCCGCAGGAACAGCGGGGGCACCTGGTCGACGCCGGAGACCAGGCCGTTGGCGATGGACGGGACCGCGCCGAGCAGGATGACGGCGTACATCATCGAGTTGTTCAGGCCCAGCCAGATCACGGCCGGCGGCACCCACGCCACCGACGGCAGCGACTGCAGACCGGACAGGATCGGCCCTATCGCCGCGCGCACGAACTTCACCCGCGCCACCAGCAGCCCCAGCGGGGTGCCGATCAGCAGCGCGAAGCAGAAGCCCAGCAGACCGCGCGAGACGGAAGTCCAGATGTAGCCGAGCAGTTCGCCCTGGAGCCAGGCGTCCCGGACCACCTGCCACACGTCGGAGGGGGCGGGCAGCTTGGACGGATCGTCGACGATCTTGAACGAGACCAGGCCCTGCCACACCACCAGCACCAGCAGGATCGCGGTGATCGGCGGCAGGATCTTCTCCACGAAGGTCTGCCGGAAGGGCTTGCGGCCCTGCTGCACCGTCTCCAGTGCGTCGAGGCCCGCCTCCAGGCCGGCGAGATCGGCGCCGTCCTTGGCGGGGGTCGTGTCAGTGCTGGCCATGGCGGCGGATCTCCCCACGCAGTTCTTCGGTGATCTCGACGGACAGCTCCGCCACGGCGGTGTCCTCGATGCGGCGCGGATGCGGGATGCCGACCGTCCACTGGCGAGCGACGCGCCCGGGACGGGACGACAGCAGCACCACGCGCTGCGCGAGCCGGACCGCCTCGCGCACGTTGTGCGTGACGAACAGGACGGACAGCCGCGTCTCGCGCCAGATCCGGGTCAGCTCGTCGTGCAGCACGTCCCGGGTGATCGCGTCCAGCGCCGCGAACGGCTCGTCCATCAGCAGCAGCCGGCTCTCCTGGGCGAGGGCGCGGGCCATCGCCACGCGCTGGCGCATCCCGCCCGACAGCTCGTGCACCCGCTTGCCGTACGCGCCCTTGAGACGGACCAGTTCCAGGAGCTCGTCGGCCTTGTCGCGCCGCTCGGACTTCGGCACGCCCCGCAGCTTCAGGGCGAGCTCGATGTTCTTGCCCGCGGTCAGCCACGGGAAGAGGGCGTGCTCCTGGAACATCAGCGCCGGACGCCCGTCGGTGGTGATGGTGCCCGCGCTGGGCCGGTCCAGGCCCGCCACCAGGTTCAGCAGAGTGGACTTGCCGCAGCCGGAGGCCCCCAGGAGGGTGACGAACTCGCCGGGCGCGACATCGAGCGTGATGTCGTCCAGCACGAGCTGCTGTCCGGCGGGGCCCGCGAACGACTTCGAGACATGCTCGATCCGGGCGGCGTGCGTGGCCGCCTCGGTGCCGTCGGCGGCCTTGGCGAGGGTCGTGGCCATGGTCGTCACCTCCTGGGGGTTGTCGGATCCGGGGTTACTTCACGCCGAGACCGGCGTCGTCGACCTCGGGCTCGCCCGCGGCCTTCAGGACCTTGTTGAGGATCGTGAGGTCGTAGATGCCCCTGAGGTCGGGCTCCTCCAGCAGTCCGGCCTGCACCGCGTGCTCGGCCTGGGCGTCGAGGGTGGCGGCCAGCGGGTCGTCGGTGAGCTGGATCGACTCCCACGCCGGGTCGAGGACGTCGGCCGGCAGCGCCTTGCCCGTGTCGGTCTCCAGCTGCTTGTTGGCGGCGGCCTTGGCCTCGTCCGGGTTGGCCTTGATCCACTTGTTGGTCTCGACGGAGGCCCTCAGCACCGCCTCGACGGCCTTCGGGTGCTCCTTGAGGAACTTCTGCGACACGATGATGTTCGTGATCACGAACTTCTTGCCGGGCCACAGGTCGGCCTCGTCGAGCAGCACCTTGCCGCCCTCGGCGACCAGCTTCGACGCGGTCGGCTCCGGCACCCAGGCGCCGTCCAGGGAACCGGCCTTGTAGGCGTCGGGCGTGACCTTGTTGTCGCTGCGGACGACCGTGACGTCGCCCTTGCCGCTCTGCGCGTCCACCTTCCAGCCCTGCTCGGCGATCCAGTTGAGGAACGCCACGTCCTGGGTGTTGCCGAGCTGGGGGGTCGCGATCCGCTTGCCCTTGACGTCCTTCAGGGACTTGATCTTCTCCGGGTTCACGACCAGCTTCACGCCACCGGAGGCCGAGCCCCCGATGATGCGCAGGTTCTTGCCGCCCGACTTGGTGTAGCCGTTGATCGCGGGGGAGGGGCCGATCCAGCCGATGTCGATCGAGCCGGCGTTGAGCGCCTCGATCTCGGAGGGGCCCGCGTTGAAGGTCGCGTACTTGGCCTTGGTGGCGCCCAGCTCCTTCTGGAAGAAGCCCTTCTGGTTGGCCACCAGGGCCGTGGCGTGGGTGACGTTGCCGAAGTAGCCGATCTTGACGGAGTCGAGACCGTCGATCTTCTCGGCACCCGCGGCGACCTGGGCCGTGTCGTCGTCCTTCGCCTGCGAGCCGTACCCGCAGGCGGCGAGGGCGAGGAGGGGGAGGGCGGCCACGGTGGCCAAGGTGCGGCGCAGGACGGTGCTGGCAGGCACGGGAGGTGTTCCTCTCGTTGGCCCGGCGGTCACGCCTGTCGGTTCGTCCGAGGTGTCAGGTCGTGGCCGGGAGGTCGGCAGGTCTTCGGCTGTGCGGGTGGGGGGTGCGGGCGCGCAGGCAGTGCGCGTACGTCAGCGCGCACATCGCGCCACCCCGCCCTGCCCGCTGCCGAGAGCACCGCTGCCGATCCGGCCGCCCTCCTTGGCGAACGTCGAGTAGACGTCGGGGGAGTTCATGCTCAGAAGTCCCAACCGTCGTCGTCGGCGCCGTCCTTGACCGGCTCCGGAGCGGCGAACGACTCGCCGACCATACCGGCGGTGAGCGTGGTGCCGTCACCGGGATCGATCAGGATGAACGAGCCGGTGCGCCGCGAGTCGGCGTAGGAGTCGGCGGGCAGCGGCTCGGCGGTACGGATCTTCACCCGGCCGATGTCGTTGGCGACGAGCTGGCCCGGGTGCGGGTGCAGGGACAGGTCGTCGAGCGTGAGGCGTGCCGGGATGTCCTTGACGATGGCCTTGACCGTGCGGGTGCCGTGCTTGAGCAGCACCCGGTGGCCCACGGTCAGCGCCTGGTCGGCGACGTGGCACACGGTGGCCTCGACGTCCTGGGTGGTGGCCGGCGCGTCCTTCGTCGGGACGATCAGGTCACCCCGGGAGACGTCGATGTCGTCCTCCAGCAGCAGCGTCACCGACTGCGGCGTCCAGGCGACGTCGACCGGCTCGCCCAGCAGGTCGATGCCGGTGACCTTCGTGGTGCGGCCCGAGGGCAGGACGGTCACCTCGTCGCCGACACGGAAGGTGCCGGCGGCGATCTGGCCCGCGTAACCGCGGTAGTCGGGGTGCTCGGCGGTCTGCGGCCGGATCACGTACTGCACGGGCAGCCGGGCGTGGCAGTGCGCCAGGTCGTGGCTGACCGGGACGGTCTCCAGGTGCTCAAGGACGGTCGGGCCGCCGTACCAGTCCATGTGGGCGGAGGCTTCCACGACGTTGTCGCCGACGAGCGCCGAGATCGGGATCGCGGTGACCTCCGGCACGCCCAGCTCGGTCGCGTACGCCGTGAACTCCTCGGCGATGGCGGCGAACACGGACTCCTCGTAGCCGACGAGGTCCATCTTGTTGACGGCGAGGACGACGTGCGGGACCCGCAGCAGCGCGGCGATCGCGGCGTGCCGGCGGGTCTGCTCGACGACGCCGTTGCGGGCGTCGACCAGGATCACCGTCAGCTCGGCCGTGGACGCGCCGGTGACCATGTTCCGCGTGTACTGCACGTGCCCGGGGGTGTCGGCGAGGATGAACCGGCGCCGGGGCGTGGCGAAGTAGCGGTAGGCCACGTCGATGGTGATGCCCTGTTCGCGCTCGGCGCGCAGGCCGTCGGTGAGCAGCGCGAGGTCCGGGGTGTCCTGGCCGCGGCTGGCGGAGGCCCGCTCCACGGCCTCCAGCTGGTCGGCGAGGACCGACTTGGAGTCGTGCAGCAGCCGGCCGACGAGGGTGGACTTGCCGTCGTCGACGGACCCGGCGGTGGCGAACCGCAGCAGGGTGGTCGCCGACAGCTGCTCGACCGACAGCGGCTCGGTGGGTTCGGTGGTGCTGGTCATGGCTAGAAGTACCCCTCGCGCTTGCGGTCTTCCATCGCGGCCTCGGAAAGCTTGTCGTCGGCACGCGTCGCGCCGCGCTCGGTGAGCCGGGACGCGGCGATCTCGGCGATCACCTTCTCGATGGTGTCGGCGTCGGAGTCGACCGCGCCGGTGCAGGACATGTCGCCGACGGTGCGGTAGCGCACCCGCCGCTTCTCCACCGTCTCGCCGTCCTTCGGGCCGCCCCACTCGCCGGCCGTCAGCCACATGCCGGAGCGGGCGAAGACCTCGCGCTCGTGGGCGTAGTAGATCTCGGGCAGCTCGATGTTCTCGCGGGCGATGTACTGCCACACGTCCAGCTCGGTCCAGTTGGACAGCGGGAAGACGCGGACGTGCTCGCCGTGGGCGTGCCGGCCGTTGTACAGGTTCCACAGTTCGGGGCGCTGGCGGCGCGGGTCCCACTGGGAGAACTCGTCGCGCAGCGAGAACACCCGTTCCTTGGCGCGGGCCTTCTCCTCGTCGCGGCGGCCGCCGCCGAACACGGCGTCGAACCTCTCGCTGCGGATCTTCTCCGTCAGGGGCAGCGTCTGCAGCGGGTTGCGGGTGCCGTCCGGGCGTTCCCGCAGCACCCCCCGGTCGATGTAGTCCTGCACGCGGGCCACGTGGAGCGTGAGTGTGTGGGCGGCGACGACGCGGTCGCGGTGGTCGAGGACCTCGGGGAAGTTGTGCCCGGTGTCGACGTGCAGCAGGGCGAACGGCAGCGGCGCGGGGGCGAACGCCTTCAGCGCCAGGTGCAGCATGACGATGGAGTCCTTGCCGCCGGAGAACAGGATCACCGGCCGCTCGAACTCACCCGCCACCTCGCGGAAGATGTGCACCGCCTCGGACTCCAGGGCGTCCAGGTGCGAGAGGGCGTACGGGGAGTC
>NZ_JACVQF010000236.1 GCF_014534645.1 Streptomyces griseicoloratus | reverse complement strand
CGGCCCCCGGGACCGGTGACCGGCACCCGCCCTGCCCCCGGTGGCCGGGCCCTCGGCCGGACGGCGACCGGGACCGAAGGCCGAAGGCCGGAGGCCGGTAGCCAGCCCCCAGCCCCGGGCCGACAGGCGGGCCGGCGAGACGCCGACGGACGGTGACCGGCGGCCGGGACCGGCGGCCGGCAGCGGCGGCCGGGGACGGTGGCCCAGGGGCCGGGGCGGTTGCGGTGCCGCGGGCGGCGGGGCGTGCCGGTGTTGTCGCCGAATGGACCACGCCGGATCGCGCAGCGACCGGGCGGCGGTGACGATGAACGGGATCGTTGCGGCCAGGTACGAAGGATGACAGCCATGCTGCGAGAGCAATCCGGTCGCCGTCGACGAGCCGTCGTGGCGGCACTCGGCTGTGCGCTGGCCGCTGTCGTGCTCACCGCGTGCGGCGACGACGGCACCGCCCCCTCGCCCACGCCGACGCCGACACCCACCAGCCCCGACACGGCATCCTTTTCCGGACTGCCGCCCTCGGCCCTCGCCTCACAGGCGGCCTCCGCGATCGCCTCCGCCCGGGCCTCGGCCTCGGCGGCGGCCTCCTCGGCATCCGCCCGCGCCTCCCAGTTCGAGGCGTCCGTCGAGGCCGAGGCCGCCCGCGCCAGTGCCGCCGCGGAGAAGGTGCTCAAGGACGTCAAGGGACGCGGCAACGCGGTGTCCGAGGTCGGGATGACGGGCCTGCCCAGGAACGAGACCAGCGGGCTGCTCGCCGTGCTGGTCACGATCACCAACAAGACCGACGACACGGCCTCGTACGCCGTGCAGGTCGATTTCGAGGACTCGTCCGGAAAGGTCGTCGAGACGAAATTCGTCGGCGTCGAGGACCTCGGCCCCGGCGAGAAGGAACAACCCATCGCGTTCAGCCGGCAGCCCGCGGACGCACAGCTCACGCCCCGTCTCGCCAAGGCACAGCGGTACTGACGTCACGGCCGGATTTGAGCCATGGAGGACTGATGGGCAACCTGGTGGTCGCGGGAACGGACGGCTCGTCGTCCAGTTTCGCCGCGGTCGGGACGGCCGCCCTGGAGGCCCGGCGGCGGCACGCGGACCTGCGTGTGGTGTACGCCCTCAACTGGCCCGTCCGACCCATGTACTCGCCGCTGGACACGACACCGATCAACCGCCTGGTCAGCGAGGCCGCGGAGCGTGCGCGCAGCGTGGCCCCGGGGGTGACGGTCACCGAGGCCATGGTGCCCGGCGACACGGTGTCGGTGCTGGAGGCCGAGTCGCGGGAGGCGGACCTGCTGGTCCTGGGGGCCCGCGGGGCGGGCGGGCTCCTCGGCATGCTGCTGGGATCGACGGCGGCGTCCGTGACGGCCCACAGCCGGTGCCCGGTGATGGTGGCCCGCGAGGAGTCGCCCGAAACCGGTCCGGTCGTACTGTGCGTCGACGGCTCGCCCGCGAGTGAGGCGGCGGTCGGGTTCGCCTTCGCCGAGGCGGCGCTGCGCGGAGCCGAGCTCGCCGCCGTGCACGTATGGCTGCCGGACTACGCACCGCCCGGGACCGGCGTGGAGAGCGCGGAGCGGCTGCTGGCCCAGGCGCTCGCCGGGCACGCGGAGAAGTATCCGGACGTCACGGTCAGGCGCGAGGTCGCGAGCGGCGAAGTCCGGGAGGTGCTGATCGAGCGGAGCAGGACCGCGCAGCTCGTGGTCACCGGAGCCCGGGGGCGCGGTGGGTTCACCGGCCTCCTGCTGGGATCGGTGAGCCAGGCACTGCTGCACCACGCGCACACTTCCGTCGCCGTCGTCCGCGGCCGGACGTGACGGAACGCGACCTGTGAGTCGGCCGAGACAGTCGAGGCTGTCGAGACCTTCGAGTCATAGGGGACCGTGGTCGAGTCGCGAGTCCCGTGGGGCTCTGGAACAGTGGCAGAGGTGAGTGCCCGAGGCGCCGGGTCGCGGTGGGCGGGTCCAAGCCCGCGTGTCCCAAACCCGCGTGTCCCACGCGCCGTGGCCGTACCCCCGAAGGAAGGTCAGTCAGGTGAAGGCATTCGTGATGCGGGAGATCGGCCGCGTGGGCTTCATGGAGAAGCCCGTTCCCGAGCCGGGCCCGAACGACGCTGTCATACGGACGACCAAGGCCCTGATCTGCACGTCCGACTCCCACACCGTCCAGGGCGGCATCGGACCACGGGAGAACCTGACGCTCGGTCACGAGGCGGTGGGCGTCGTGCACGCCGTCGGCAGCGAGGTGAAGGACTTCCGGCCCGGCGACCGGGTGCTGATCGGGGCCATCACGCCCGACTGGGGCGACCTCGCCTCCCAGAACGGATATCCGTCGCAGTCCGGAGGGCCCCTGGGCGGGTTCAAGTTCGCCAATTCCAAGGACGGGGTCTTCGCCGAGTACTTCCACGTGAACGACGCGGACGCCAATCTCGCCCGGATCCCGGACGGTGTCAGTGACGACGTGGCGGTCTACTGCGCCGACATGCTGTCGACCGGCTTCATGGGGGCGGAGAAGGGAAACATCCCGGTCGGCGGGACGGTGGCCGTTCTCGCGCAGGGTCCCGTGGGCCTGATGGCGACGGCGGGGGCCAGACTCCGGGGTGCAGGCCTGGTCATCGGGGTGGAGTCGGTTCCCGGCCGGCAGAAGCTGGCGCGTGCGTACGGCGCCGGGGAGATCGTCGACTTCACCAGCGAGGACGTCGTGGAGCGGGTCCTCGAACTGACCGACGGGCAGGGCGTCGACACCGCCATCGAGGCCCTGGGCGCCGATGTGACCTTCCAGACCGCGGTCAAGATCACCAAGCCCGGGGGCACGATCTCCGTCATCGGGTACTTCGGCGAGGGGGAGTTCGTCCGCATCCCCCGCGTCGAGTGGGGCGTCGGCATGGCCGACAAGACGATCGCGACGGGGCTGTGTCCCGGTGGCAGGCTCCGCATGGAGCGGCTGCTGCGGGTGCTGGAGGCCCGCATGGTCGACCCCTCCCCCATGACGACCCACGAGTTCGCCTTCGACGACATGGAACGGGCCTTCGAGGTCTCCGACAAGAAGCTCGACGACGTCGTGAAGGTGCTGATCGGCTTCTAGTCCGCTCCGCCGGTCACCAGCTGTCGGTGCTGCGGGAAGAGAGACGGCATGCACGATCCCGACCCCCCTTTCCGGCCGCTGCGCAGGCGGAACGGATACCTGCCGCTGGAGGACCTCGGCCTCGTCGGGGACGGGGCGACGACCGCGCTGGTCGGCCTGGACGGCTCCATCCCGTGGCTGTGCCTGCCCAGGTTCGACTCCGAGCCCGTGTTCTGCGGGCTGCTGGACCACGCGCGCGGCGGGCACTTCACCCTCGCGCCCGAGGACCCGGTCGAGGCCAGACAGCGGTACGAGCCCGACACGGGCGTCCTGACGACCGAGCTGCGCAGCGCCACCGGCCTGGTCCGCATCACGGACGCGCTGGTCCTGCGGTCCGGGGCGGACCTCACCGACGACGTTCCGGCCGACCGCGCCGAGCTGGTCCGCAGCGCGCAGGTCCTGCACGGGCACGTGCGGCTGCGGATGGAGCTGGAGCCGAGGGGCGGCGGGCAGACGCGGTCGCTGTTCAGCGGGTTGGAGGTACGCCCGTCCCGGCGGCCGGACCTGCGGCTGCACCTGCGGTCCAACCGTCCCCTGACGGGCCTGCGCACCACCCACGACCTCCAGCAGGGCGACCGCCTCGACCTCGTGCTGTCCTGGGGCCGCTTCCACCGGCACCACCGCCTCGACGCGGACGCCATGCTGCGGGCCACGGCCGACGCGTGGCGCCGCTGGATGCGGCACTTCCGGTACGACGGCCCCGAGGAAGCGCTGGTGCGACGGTCGGCCATCACCCTGAAGCTGTGCGACGACCTGGTCAACGGGTCGCTCGTCGCGGCACCCACGTCCTCGCTGCCCGCGCCCATCGGCGGGATCCGCAACTGGGACTACCGCTACGCCTGGATCCGGGACGCGGCGTACGCGGTGTTCGCGCTGCGCCGCATCGGCTTCGGCGGCGAGGCCGACGCCTTCCTCGGATGGGTCCTCGACGCCTTCGAGTACAGCCGGCACCCCCGGATCATGTACGCCCTCGACGGCAGCACGGTGCCGGACGAGGTGGAGGACGCCGAGCTGGAGGGCTATCAGGGGTCCGCCCCCGTGCGCTGGGGCAACGGCGCCGCCGACCAGCGCCAGCACGACGTCTACGGCGAGATCCTGGACTGCGCCGACCAGTGGCTGCTCTCGGGCGGGGACATCCAGCCGCCGCTGTGGGCCCGCCTGGCACGGCTGGCCGACACCGCCGGGCAGGCGTGGCGGCAGCCGGACCAGGGCATCTGGGAGGTGCGCAGCGAGGGCCGGGCGTTCACCTACTCGGCCGGGATGTGCCAGGTGGCGCTGGACCGGGCGGCGTCGATCGGCTCGCGGCTCGGTCTGCCGGGGGACGTCGCGGCCTGGCGGTCGTCGGCCGACGAGCTGCGCCGGCTCATCCTCGAACGGTCCTGGGACGAGGAGGCGCAGACCCTGAGCGTGCACCTCGACGGCGGCGGCGCGGTCGACGCCAGTCTGCTCGCGCTGCCGATGCGCCGGGTGATCCCGGCCGACCACCCGAGGATGGTGGCCACCGTGTCCGCCGTGTCGCAGCGCCTGTCGGCGGGTGACGGCCTGCTCTACCGCTATCTGCACAAGGAGTCACCCGACGGCCTGGCCGGCGACGAGGGCGCCTTCGTGCTGTGCAGCTTCTGGCTCGTCGACAACCTCATCGGCCAGGGCCGGACCGACGAGGCCGAGGAGCTGTACGCCTCGCTGTGCGCCCGCGCCGGCCCGCTCGGCCTGCTGTCGGAACAGATCCACCCGTCCACCGGAGAGTTCATGGGCAACTTCCCCCAGGCGTTCAGTCACATCGGGATCATTGCCAGCGGGGTGAACCTCGCCCGGGCGAGAGCAGGAGGCGGCCAGACATGATCGACCGGCTTGTCATTCTCGGCGCGACGGGCGACCTGAGCGCACGGTACCTGCTGCCCGCGCTGGCCGCGCTCAGGGCGAACGGAGACCTCGGCGACCGCTTCGAGCTGACCGGCGCGAGCAGGGAGGACTGGGACAGCGAGCGCTACCGGCAATGGGTGACCGCCCGGCTCGACCGGCACGGCGGGGACCTGCCGGCCGACGCCAGAGCGGCCGTCGCGAACGCCACCCGCTATGTCCGGGCCGATGTCACCAGCCCCGGCGACCTGGCCTCGGCCATCGCCGGCGAAGGTCCCGTGGCCCTCTACCTCGCCCTGCCCCCGGCCCTCTTCCCCGTCGTGATCACCGCCCTGCACGAGGCCGGCCTGCCGGAGGGCAGCAGGATCGTCCTGGAGAAGCCCTTCGGCGAGAACCTGGCCGACGCCCAGGGGCTGAACCGGTTGCTGGCCGAACTCGTCCCCGAGCAGGCCGTGTTCCGGGTGGACCACTTCCTCGCCATGACGACCGTCCAGAACGTGCTGGGCAGCCGGCTCGCCAACCGTGTGCTGGAGCCCATCTGGAACAGCACCCACATCGCCGAGGTGGACATCGTCTGGAACGAGACCCTGGCGCTGGAGGGCAGGGCCGGCTACTACGACACCGTCGGGGCGCTCAAGGACATGGTGCAGAACCATCTCCTCCAGCTGCTGTGCCTGGTCGCCATGGAGCCGCCCGTCACCCTCGGCGAACGCGACCTGCGCGACCGCAAGGTCGACGTGCTGCGCTCGGTGCGGCTGCTGACCGAGGACGACGTCGTACGCCGTACCCGCCGCGGCCGCTACCTGGCGGGCCGGGTCCAGGGCCGCGACATCCCCGCGTACGCCGACGAGGAGGGCGTGGACCCACGCCGCCGGATGGAGACGTACGCCGAAGTGGAACTGGAGCTGGAGAGCTGGCGCTGGTCGGGAACGACCTTCCGGCTCCGCAGCGGCAAGGCACTCGGCACGGACCGCAAGGAAGTGGCGGTGCGCTTCCGGTCCGTGCCCCACCTGCCCTTCGGGCACACCGGCGAGCCCCTGCCCAACGTGCTCCGCTTCGGGCTGGAGCCGGAGAGCCTGACCTTCGATCTGACGGGCATCGGCGCCCACCCCCACACCCTCGCTCCGCTGTCGCTGACCGCGCAGATGGCACCGCCCCACCTGCCCGCGTACGGCAGGCTGCTGCTCGACGTCCTGAACGGGGACCCCTCACTGTCCATCCGCGGTGACGAGGCCGAAGAGGCCTGGCGGGTGCTGACCCCGGTGCTGGACGCGTGGGAGCGGGACCTCGTGCCGCTGGAGGAGTATCCGGCCGGCTCCGAGGGGCTGCCTCCCCGGCCCTGCGGAGGCGGGCAGCAACGGCGCGGCGAGCTGCTGTACGCCGAGGCGGCGCCGCCGGCCGACGCCCCCTGACCGACCTCGTGAAAGGACGCCCGGATGTCCCTCGGCGCCGAGCACCGCACCCCGTGCATCGCGGTCACGGGTGTCGCCGGCAGCGGCAAGTCCACGGTGGCGCGCCTGCTCGCGAAGCGGCTCGGCGTCCCCTTCGCGGAGGGCGACGACTTCCACTCCCCCGCCAGCGTCGCCAAGATGGCGGCCGGCACTCCGCTCGACGACGCCGACCGCGACCCGTGGCTGCGCTCCATCGGCCGCTGGCTGCACGAGCACGACGTGGCGGGCACCGGCGCCGTGGTCTCCTGCTCCGCCCTGAAGCGCCGCTACCGGGACACGCTCCGAGCGGCCTGCCCGGGCGTCTTCTTCCTCCAGCTGACCGCCGGCCGCGAGGTCCTGGCCGGCCGGCTCGGCCGGCGCCGCGGCCACTTCATGCCGCACACGCTCCTCGACTCGCAGCTCGCCGCCCTCGAACCTCTCCAACCGGACGAGCACGGAGCAGAGTTGGACGCCACACCCGCACCGGACACCGTCGTCGACTCGGCCACGGCCGTGCTGCCGACCGGGTGACACACCCTGCACGGCATGTCCCGTGCACGGTGCGGACCACCCGGACGGACCGCTGCGGTGGCCGGTCGTGGACGGCGGAGTGAGTCTGGGACCGTCGATGCAACGCGGCCGCCCGGCGAGGCGGTGTCCGCGAGTCCACACCGTGCGGAAGGGCCATGACGTGGCGCAGTCACCCGGCGGAGTCCGGCAGCACCCCCACAGCAGCGCACGGCCACTGGGCGGGGGCCCTGCCCTCTTCGCCGGGTGGGCGCTGGAGCTGAGCGGGACGCTCAGCATTCTCCTGGGCGTCGTCGGTGTCACCCGCGAGACCCTTTTCGGCTCGCCCGACTACACCTACGAGTTCAGCCTGACGGCGTGGGGCTGGATCCACATCGTCATCGGCATCGGCCTCGTCGCCGCCGGCTTGGGGGTGCTGGTCGGCCGCAGCTGGGGCAGGGGCGCCGGTGTGGCACTGGGCGCGGTCAGCCTGATCACCCAGTTCATGTTCCTCCCCTACTACCCGCTGTGGTCGATCAGCGTGATGACGCTCGACCTCCTCGCGATCTGGACGCTGGCCAGGTTCCTCACGACGGAGGACTAGGGCCTGTCTGACAATTCCCGCCTGCCCCGCGACGCCATGCACGCTCCCCCAGAGGGGGTACCCCCACTCGCCCCACCGGGAGCAGACCCAAGTACGTCCAGTACGAGGGTCTGCGCCCGGCACGCCGAGAGCACGCACCTGACGCCGCGGGGCCGCCCTCCGGGCGACGACGGGAATTGTCAGACAGGCCCTAGCGCAGGCGGCCCCGCTTCGCCTCCATCGCCGCCCTGCCCTCGGCGCCCTTGCGCTTCCACTCCCGCCGGATCTCGGACCGCAGCCGTGCGTCGGTCTTGGCGACGATGCGCTGGTTCTCCCGCATCAGCTTGCGGTAGCTCTCCAGGCGCCGCTCCGGCAGGTCGCCGGAGTCGATGGCGGCGCGCACCTCGCAGCCGGGCTCGGATTCGTGGGCGCAGTCGTGGAACCGGCAGTCCTGCGCCAGTTCCTCGATCTCGGCGAACACCTGACCGACCCCGCTGCCCGCGTCCCAGAGCCCGACCCCGCGCAGTCCGGGGGTGTCGATGAGCACTCCCCCGCCGGGCAGCGCGAGCAGGTTGCGGGTGGTCGTGGTGTGCCGTCCCTTGCCGTCGACGTCCCGGGCTGCCCGGACGTCCATGACGTCCTCGCCGACGAGGGCGTTGGCCAGGGTGGACTTGCCCGCGCCGGACTGCCCGAGCAGCACCGACGTACCGCCGCAGACGACGGCGGCCAGGACGTCGAGTCCGTCCCCGTACGCGGCGCTGACGGGCAGCACCTGCACGCCCGGCGCGGTGGTCTCGACGTCCTGGACGAGGTACGCCAGCGTCGCGGGGTCGGTCACGAGGTCGGCCTTGGTGAGCACGACCACGGGCTGCGCCCCGGACTCCCAGGCGAGCGCGAGGAACCGTTCGATCCGGGCCAGGTCCAGCTCGACGGCGAGCGAGACGGCGACGATGGCGTGGTCGACGTTGGCGGCGAGGATCTGCCCCTCGGACCGCTTGGAGGAGGTGGAGCGCACGAAGGCGGTACGGCGCGGCAGATACGTCCGGACGTAGCGCGGGTTGCCGTCCGGTTCGACCGCGACCCAGTCGCCGGTGCAGACGACGCGCAGCGGGTCGTGCGGGGTGACGAACGCGGTGTCGGCCCGCAGGGTCCCGTCGGCGGTGACCACGTCGCACTGCCCGCGGTCGACACGGACCACGCGTCCGGGCAGCAGCCCTTCGGCGGCGTAGGGGGTGAACGCGTCCGCCCATGCGTCGTCCCAGCCGTAGGGAGCGAGCGCGGAGAAGGCGGAGAAAACGGAGGTGGAAGTCAAGGGTGCCCCTTCAAGGGGTGGCCCCGGCGAGAAAGGTCGGGTCAGCCGGCGGCCACGGAGGTGGACTCGGTGAACTGGATGCGGGCAGCGCCCATCACAAAGACAGCCATCGGTCACACCTCCTCGTCCTCGCTCGTTCCGACGGCGGCCACCGGCCGCCGCGCTCTGCGAGCTCACCTTAGAGCGGTCCCCGGCCCGGCGCCATCGGTTTTTTTGCGCAGACCCAGTCGGGCCCGGTCGGGCCGCGTCACTGCGTCAGGCCCGGTCGCATTCCCGGCCGTTCAGGGTGAAGTCGTCCGGCGGGGAGTTCCTGCCGCGCCAGGAGGCGAGGAAGCCGAAGGCGAGGCTGCCGCCGGCGGGGACGGTGGCGTTGTAGCCGGTGGCGGTGGCCGTGACGCGGGAGCCGTCGTGGGTGTGGGTCGCGTCCCACATCTGGCGGATCCGCTGGCCGTCGGGGAAGGTCCAGGCGACGCGCCAGGAGTCGAGGGGGCGGCCGGTGGTGACGGTGACGGTGGCCTGGAAGCCGTCGGGCCACTGGGTGACGAGGTCGTACCGGACGCGGCAGGTCGCGGGCGCGGTCGTGCCGGGGTCCGGCACATCATCGGAGCCGGTGCCGCTGCCGGTCGTGGCGTCCGAGGGGCTGCCCTGGGGTTCCGGGTCGGAGTTCGCCGGCCTCTCGGACACCGTCCCCGAGGCCGCCGTCCCCGAGGGCGTCGTCCGCGGGCCCGTCGTCCCGGCCGGGCGGTCGTCCGGGGCCGTCCCCCGCGTTCCGCCCTTCGGGGTGCCGCTGGACGGCTCCCTGCTGCCGGACGAGAGGCCGGCCGCCGGGGAGGGCCGCGCCGGGCCGGGGTCGGCCGGCGCGCGGCCCGCGGCGGTCCCGTCGGCGGCCGCGGGGTCCTCGGCGGTGCCGCCGAAGGGCCTCAGGGAGACGGTGAGCGCCACGAGGGAGACCAGGGCGGCCGTGACGAGGAGGCCGCCGCGCACGAGGCGGGCCCGGAGCGTGCAGGCCGGCGTCGTGTCCCGCACCGCGTCGCCGTCGTCGTCGGCGGGTCCCGGGCGCCCGGCGCCGAGCCGCGCCTCGGCGGCCCGGCGGCGCAGCTCCAGGTAGGCGGGGCCGCCCCAGCCGAGGACACCGCCGGCGAGGGCCGCGGGCAGTGCTCCGCCGTGCGTTCCCGGGCAGGCGGCGGCCTCCGCACAGCCATCACAGCCGGCGAGGTCGTCGGGGGCGCCGGCGGCGGGCGTCCGGGCGTCCGTGGCCGGCAGGCGGGCGCGGTCGCGGCACCCCGGCTCCCGCGAGGCGTCGAGGTGGACCTGCCGGCAGCGGTCCCGGAACAGGTCGCGGGCCCGGGCGAGTGCGCCGGGGGCGGTGGCCGGGTCGAGGCCGAGCCTGCGGGCGACGACGGGCAGTGGCAGTGCCTCCACGTCGGCCAGCCACAGCAGTTCCGCGTCCCGTGCAGGCATGTCCCGCAGGACGCGCGGCGCGAGGGGGCGGCGCGACGGCGGTCCGGCGTGGCGGGCCGCGGCCTCCGAGTGCAGCCACCGCCGCAGGCCGGGGTCGAGGTCGTGGCCCTGTCCGCCGTCCTCCCAGGCCGCCGCCGTGGTGCGTACGGCGGTCAGCAGCAGCGGGATGCGGGGCAGCCGGGCGGGCCGGCCTCCCGCGCGCCGGGCCGTGGGGGCGGCCGCGGCCCGCAGCTCGCGCATGCCGCGGGCGAACGCCTCGGTGGCCAGCCGGGTCGCGGCGGGCGTCCCGGCCGTGCACAGGCCGGCGTAGGAGAGCACCGCGTCCCAGCACTCGGCCGGCAGCGGGGCCTCGGCGGCGTCCTCGGGGCTCGGCAGGTCGGGCATCGGTCTCCTGCGTCCACGGGCGAGGTCAACTCACGGCACAGTGCGCACAGTTGGAGTTGCCTCACGGCAGGCGCCGAGCCTGTCACGTCCCGGGCACGGCTGACAAGCGGCGTGTTCGGAGCCTGCGAACACGCGTGCGATCCGGCCCGTCAGACCTCCACGGGCTCGTCCGCCGGCAGGCTGTCCATGAACGAGCTGACGGAGAAGACCGCGTTGCCGGCGCCGGGCGGGCCGTAGCCGGGGGGCGAGGACAGGCCGAAGTCCTCCATGGTCTGCCGGTAGGCCTGGAGCAGCCGGATGTGGTACTCCAGCGGCGCGCCCTGCGGGTTGGCCTTGCCGAGCGGGGTGGTGGGCTCGGGGCACCAGGTGGTGAAGCGGGGCGTGATGCCGTGCGACATGAAGAAGCGCAGGCCCTCGGTGGTGGACGCGATCGCCTCGTCGACCGTCTTGAAGCCGAACGGCTCGGCCATCTCCACGCCCGCGACGAAGTTCGGGATGACGTTGCGCGCGCCGAAGACGTCCGCGGAGTCCAGGATCCGCCTGTGCCACTCGTCGCGGCCGACGTACCGCTCCTTGCCGGGGCAGTACATCTTGAACAGGTACTCGTCCCACACCTCGAAGTTGGGGTGGTAGATCTGCACGCCGTAGTCCTTGAAGCGCTGGACGTCCGGCTTGGGCAGGGCCTGGGCGACGACCTTGCCGATCCAGCGGCCGGGGAAGCGCTCCTCGATGGCCTTGGCGTAGTGGCCGTAGAAGTCGGCCTCGTCGCGGCCGGAGACCGTCTTGGTGATGGCGCCGCCCGTGAGGGTGTAGGCGGTGGAGGCCTTCGCCGTGTCGTACCGGTCGATGATCTCCAGGGCCTCCAGCACCTCCTCGACGTCCTTCACGCCGGTGTAGGGCCGGCCGGCGGCCTTGTGCTGGCGCCAGTTGTGGTTGATGTCGCAGTACTGGCACTCCTCCTTGGCGCCGAAGTACTGGCAGACCCGGAAGACGGTCAGGTAGATCAGGTAGCCCCACTGGATGGTGGGGGCCACCTCCATGACGGACTTCCCGTTGGAGAGGGTGTGCCGGTAGTACTCGGGCATGGGCGGCACGCCGACGTCCGAGATCCGCCTGCCGTCCAGGTAGAGGCCGAGCTGGCCGTGCTCGTCGGCGGCGACCCGGTAGGGCGAGGCGGGGTTCACGCGGACCGAGACGACGGTGCGGCGCAGGTCGTAGGGGCCGCCGGTGAGGATGATCTCCTCGGGCGGGCGGCGCAGCGCGGCCTCGCCCAGCTCGGGCAGGGTGCCGTGGTCGAAGGAGAAGATGAAGTACGACTTCGGCTTGACCTCGCCGTCCTCGTTGTCGCTGAGGGCCGACGGGTCGAAGGCGACCCCGCCGCGGAGCAGGTCCTCCTTGAAGACGGCTTCCCGCGGTACGTGCGGAAAGCGCTCCATCAGATCCTCGACCAGCGCGGTACGGCTGCCCATCCGTGTCTCCTCCCGGCTCAGGCGTTCGACTTCTCACGGTATGCCCCCGCTGGTGCGCCTTCCCCGCCGGGTCCCCTCCCGGCGCGCCAGGTAGGTTTCCGGCGGAGGACTCCGTTCCTCACGGATCTCAGGGAGGGCTGCGCGATGACCGACACCACCGTGACCAATTGGGCCGGGAACATCACCTACACGGCCAAGGAGCTGCACCGGCCGCACTCGGTGGCCGCGCTGAAGGCCCTGGTGGCGGACAGCGCGCGGGTGCGGGTGCTGGGCAGCGGGCACTCCTTCAACGGGATAGCCGAGCCGGGCCCCGAAGGCGTGCTGCTGTCGCTGGCCGCGCTGCCCGCCGAGGTCGACGTCGACACGGCGGCCCGTACGGTACGGGTCGGCGGCGGCGTGCGGTACGCGGAGCTGGCCCGGCTGGTGCACGCGCGGGGGCTGGCGCTGCCCAACATGGCGTCGCTGCCGCACATCTCGGTGGCCGGGTCGGTGGCGACCGGCACGCACGGTTCCGGGGTGGCCAACGGTTCGCTGGCGTCGGTGGTGCGGGAGGTGGAGCTGGTCACGGCGGACGGCTCGACCGTGACCGTCGCGCGGGGCGACGAGCGGTTCGGCGGTGCCGTGACCTCCCTCGGCGCGCTCGGCGTGGTGACCGCGCTCACCCTCGACCTGGAGCCGGCCTACGAGGTCGAGCAGCACGTCTTCACCGAGCTGGATCAGGCCGCGCTGGACGCCGGGACGTTCGAGACGGTGATGGCGGCGGCGTACAGCGTGAGCCTGTTCACCGACTGGCGGGCGCCGGGCTTCCGGCAGGTGTGGCTCAAGCGGCGCACGGACCAGCCGCTGTCCGCCTTCCCGTGGGCGGCGCCGGCCACCGAGAAGATGCATCCGGTGCCGGGCATGCCCGCGGTCAACTGCACCGAGCAGTTCGGGGTGCCGGGGCCCTGGCACGAGCGGCTGCCGCACTTCCGCGCCGAGTTCGTGCCCAGCAGCGGGGCCGAGCTGCAGTCGGAGTACCTGATGCCGCGCGAGCACGGCCTCGCCGCCCTGCACGCGCTCGACGCGATCCGGGAGACGGTCGCGCCGGTGCTGCAGACCTGTGAGGTGCGCACGGTGGCCGCCGACCAGCAGTGGCTGAGCCCGGCGTACGGGCGGGACACCGTGGCGGTGCACTTCACGTGGGTGGAGGACACCGACGCGGTGCTGCCGGTGGTGCGGCGGGTGGAGGAGGCGCTGGACGCCTTCGAGGCGCGCCCGCACTGGGGGAAGGTGTTCACGACCCCGGCGGCGGTGCTGGCCGGGCGCTATCCGCGTCTGGCCGGTTTCCGGGCGCTGGTGGAGGAGCTGGATCCGCGGGGCACGTTCACCAACGCGTTCGTGCGGGAGGTGCTGGGGGGATGACACCGGCCGACGGCCGGCGGGTGCGGGCGTATGCCGCCGAGGGCGCCGTGTGGGCCCGGCTGGCCGCACTGCTGCCGGGGGCGGACGACGCCGACGAGGTGCGGGGGTGCTGGGAGATCGGGGAGCAGGAGGCCGGGCTGGAGGTGCTGGTCGGGCGGCTGCTGGAGCAGGAGTTGGCGGTCGGTGACACGGCGCGGGCCGAGCTGGCGGTGATGGCCGAGCAGTGGGGCGTGTGGGACCGGCTCGGCACGGGGATCGTGGCCTGCCTCCCGGGTCCCGCCGGGCCGGCGCGGCTGCGCGTGCACGAGGACGGCGCCGAGCCGCCGGTGCCCGCGCGGTCGGTGCTGGAGGACCCCGCGCCGGGCGGACTGGTGCTCGTCCCGTGGGTCTCCTGCGCCGGCTGCGGCCTCGTGCTGGCCCGGGCGCACGTGTACGAGGAGTGGGAGGAGCTGTCGTACCTCGCCGAGGCGTACGTCGTGCACGCGCCCGGCGCCTCCCGTCCGCCGCGCGTGTTCGCGCGGTCGGAGGCCGACGACGCGGCCTGGTCGGCGCTGGCCGCCCTGCGGGAGGGCTGCGGGTGCGGCTGAGCCGGCCGGTTCAGGTGCGGCCGGACCGGCGTATCGGGGTGAACAGCGCGGCGACCGCGATCAGGACGCAGGCGGCCCCGGCCACCAGGGCGACCGGCGTGGTGCCGTGCCGCTCCGCCGCCCAGGTGAGGACGGCGGCGCCGACGGGGGCCGCCGAGTACTGCAGGGTCCAGTAGGCGGAGGTGACCCGGCCGAGCAGGGGCTCGGGGGTCACCTCCTGCCGCAGGGACATCGAGCAGGTGCCCGCCATGCCGACGCAGGCCAGGAAGGCGGCGCTCAGGACGGCGACGACGGGCACGTCCCGGGCCCAGCCGAGTCCGGCGAAGGCCAGTCCGCACACCGCGACGGAGCCGGTCCAGGTGCGGCCGAAGCCGAGCCGGCGGCGCACCCGGGCCACGAGCAGCGCTCCGGCGATCGTGCCGACGGCGCCGGCCGCCATGACGGTGCCGACCGTGCCGTCGTCGTGGCCGAGGTCGTGCTTGAGGTGGTAGATGACCAGGTCGTTCAGGCCGAGGGTGAGGAAGCTGAACGCGCAGAGCAGGACGGTGAGGGCGCGCAGCACCGGGTGCCCGTACAGGAAGGACACCCCGGTCCGCAGGTCCTGCCACAGTCCGGGCCGCTTGCCCGGCGTGTCGTCCGCGGCACGGGACCGGAGCCGTACGAGGACCATGCAGGCGGCCGAGACGCCGAAGCTGGCCGCGTCCACGCCGACGGCGGCGGCCGGGCCCGACCAGGCGGCCACCACGCCCGCGCCGAGCGGCCCGAGCACCCCGGCCGCGGCGGCGGTCGCGTTGAGCCGGCCGTTGGCCTCGGTGAGCTGCTCGGTGCCGACCAGGCCGCGCACGACGGTGACGTAGCCGACGGCGAAGAGCATGCCGACGGCCTCGCACAGCGGCAGGACCACGTACAGCAGCCAGATCTGCGGGCCGAGCAGCCACACCACGGGGATCACCCCGTACAGCACCATGCGTACGAGGTCGCACCCGATGAGCAGTCTGCGGCGGTCGACCCGGTCCACCACGGCCCCGGCGAACACCGCGGCCACGACCGCGGCCGCGCCGCCCACGGCGGTCAGCAGGCCCATGCGGGCGATGGAGCCGGTGGCCTCCAGGACCAGCAGGGGCAGCGCGACCAGGGCGAAGGAGTCGCCGAGGACGGAGAGGGTCTGGGCGGTCCAGAAGACGCCGAAGTCGCGTTGCCGCCACAGCGGGCGCGGGTCCGGGCCGGCGTCCCGCCCGGTCCTCGGGCGGTGTGCCTCTTGCGTCATCCGGTTCCGTCCCCTCGCCGCGTGCCCGGTGCCGGGCAAGACTAGGGCGCCGCGGGGAGGGAGCGGTACGCGTTTTCCAGGCGGTCAGTGGTCCGCGCAGCAGGGCGTGGGGTCCGGGTCCTCGAACGGGACGAGGGTGCCGCCGGCGGCGGGCATGGCGGCGAGGACCAGTTCCCCGTCCTCCCACTGGGGGCGGACGAACTCCCGGGTGACGAGCCGGGTCGCGGGGTCGGGCCCGCCGGGCGCGCCGAGGACGCGGACCCGCGCGATCGCGGAGCGGTCCAGCAGCTCCGCGACCGTGAGGGTGCCGGTGAGTCCGGTGACGCCCGGGTAGAGCACCGCCCGCCCGCGCCGGTCCCACACGCCGTCCGTCACCGCGTACCCCTGGGCCGCGAGCGCGGTCCGGGCGGTGTCGAGCACCGCCGCCGAGCCCGCGCCCAGGGACAGTGCCACGCGTCGCCGGCCGCCGTCCTGGACCAGGTGCGTGCAGCCGAACACGTCCTCGGGGAGGGCGAGTCGGGCCGCGAGGTCCAGGAGCAGGTGGTCGGCCTCGCGCAGCTTCGTGACGTCGGTGTCGATGCCGATGGCGTACGGCGGTGGGGTCACGAGGGCAGGACCCAGACCGGGTTGGAGTAGAACCACAGGTCCTTCCACGGGTCGGCGTCGCCGACGACGTCGATGGCGGGACCGTGCGGGTCGACGGCCGCGCCCATCGCGCCCACGGCGCTCCGGTTGCCGTCGGTGCCGCGCAGGCGGACGTAGACGGGGTGGTCGACGCGGCCGAGGTCGTAGGTGAGGCGGACCGTGCCGGTGTTCTTGTTGACCTCGTAGGACTTGACGACCCGGGCGCTCGGGGCGGTGAAGGTGTCCTTGTCCTTGACCTCGCCGGTGACGTCGCCCTGGATGACGTCGACGCGGGCCAGGGTGGGCTGGAAACCGGCCCAGTTGGGGCCGCCGGCCAGCGCCACGTCCACGGTGAGGGTGACGCGGGTGCCCTTCCGGACGTGGAGGGCGCCGCCGAGGGTGGCCCAGCGGCTGCCGCCCGAGACGCGGACGTCGAGGCCGCTGATGAGCTGGCCGTGGTCGACCCAGACGCGGCCCGCGCGGATGCCGTCCATGACGGCGGCGTAGGAGAAGTCCTCGGCGCCGACGTGGGTGCGGCTGTAGTAGCCGGGCCAGTAGTCGTTCTCCGTGATGTCGATCGAGCCGCCGTAGACCGGGTCGTCGTAGCGGCCGTTGGCGTTGAAGTCGCCGCCGCCGCGCACGGCGGTGTCGCCGTAGACCTGGTGGGAGTCGGAGTTGGCGGTGATCCACCAGGGCTTGCCCTCGGCGAGCAGGCTGTCCCACAGGCCGCCGACGGTGGCGGTCATCCAGTCGAAGCCGCCCCAGGTGCGGTAGCTCTCCAGGGGGTAGGCGGCGAAGGAGTCGCTGCCGGGGCTGTTGTTGTAGATGCCGCGTGCGCCGCCGGGGCCGAGCGGCCCCGGCAGGCCGGCGGCCTGGTGGCCCGGGGCGCCCTCCATGCCGACGGCGATGCGGCGGCCCGCGGGGGTGGCGTCGCGCCAGGCGCGGATCTCGTGCGGGGAGTCGATGCCCTTGCGCGCCGGGTGGTTGGCGAGCATCAGGGCGTCCTTGACCTTGCGCCGCTCGACCTGCTCGGACAGGAAGGCGAGGCCCGCGATGGCGAGCGCCTCGTTGGCGGGCGACGAGCCGGTGGCGGCCTTGACGGCGCCGTCGTAGCCGGTCTCGAACTGCTTGAGGACGGAGACCTCGTTCTTGCCGGGGTGCACGAAGACGGTGCCGTGCTCGGCGGCCGGGATGTTCCACTCCAGGCCCTGGAAGACGAGGGTGTCCTCGTAGGCGCTGCGGGCCTCCTGGATGTCGGGGTTGACCTTCTCCACACCGATCTTGGCGTGCGTACCGCTGCCGTGGTCGGTGATGACGAGCCAGTCCATGCCGTGCCGGGCGCCCTGGCGGACCTGGTCGATGACCCGGTACTTGCCGTCGCTGCTGTACTGGGTGTGGATGTGGTGGTCGCCGGCGAGCCAGAGGAAGCCCTTCCCCCGGCGGCCGTTGCCGGCGGCCTGCGCGGGCGCGGCGGCCGTCTGGGCGAGGACGGTGCCGGCGGCGAGTCCGGCGCCGAGGAGGCCGGCCCGGCGCAACAGACCGCGGCGCGACTGCTGTTCGGGGGTCAGGGCCTCGTCGGGGACGGTGGTGTCGAAGGCGGCGGGCAGGGGCGGTGCGGCCTCGTGCTCGTGCGTGTGCGTGTGGGTGTGTCCGTGGTGGTGATGGCCGTGTGTGTGCCCGTGCCCGTGTCCCATGAAGCCCCTCCTGGATACCGCCGCCGTCCGCGGCTGTGAGGAGGATCGGGGCAGAAGGTGAACGTTGAACGACCAGCGGATGAGTCATGACCGACCCCGACACGACCGGTCGCCCCACGAGTCACAGGAACCACACACTTCCACACACCCGGACGGCCGACGGGACTCCGTATAGGCTTCTCCCTAGAAGCCCTAGGTTCCCGGAGGTCCCGTCATGCCCCGTGCCGGACTCAGCGCCGACCGCGTCGTCGCGGCCGCCGCCGACCTCGCCGATGAGGCGGGCTTCGAGAACGTCACGTTGTCCGCGCTGGCCCGGCACTTCGGCGTCAAGGACGCGAGCCTGTACACGCACGTCAGGAACCTCCAGGAACTGCGGACCCGCGTCGCGCTGCTCGCCGGTGCCGAGATGATCGAGGAGATCGCGCAGGCGGTCGCGGGACGCGCCGGCAAGGACGCGCTGGCGGCCTTCGCGGACGCCTACCGGCAGTACGCCCTGCGCCATCCGGGCCGGTACGCCGCCACCCAGATCCCCGTCGACCAGTCCCTGGTCGCCCACTCCCCCGCCCTGCGCCGCACCGCCGAGATCACCTACGGCATGCTCCGCGCCTACGGCCTCGGCGAACCCGACCTCACCGACGCGGTGCGCCTGCTGCGCAGCACCTTCCACGGCTACTGCGCCCTGGAGGCCGCCGGCGCCTTCGGCGCGCCCCGGGACGTCCGGGCGTCCTGGGACAAGGCGGTCGAGGCCCTGCACACGGCGCTGGAGCACTGGCCCCGCGAGCAGGCGCACGACGGCTGACCCGCGCCCGGCGGGGTGCCGGTCACCCCGCCGGGCCGTCGCCGCTCAGCGCGAGGACGTCGGCGTACGCCGGTGCCGCGCCCCGCGGCGTCCTGCCGGACCGGATGTCGGCCACCGTCTCCAGGGCCGCGCCCAGCGCCCGCCGGTACAGCAGCGAGCCGAGACTGACCCGGCGTACGCCGAGGTCGGCGAGGTGCGGCAGGGAGGGGCCGTCCGGGGTGTAGAGGACGTTGAGGGGGACGTCGAAGCGCCCGGCGACGGCCGCGATCGTGCGCGGATCGGTGAGGCCGGGGACGAACAGTCCGTCGGCGCCCGCCCGCCGGTAGGCGTCCAGGCGGTCCGGTGTGCCCTCGCCGTCGCCCAGCCAGTAGGTGTCGGTGCGGGCGTTGACGAAGAGGCCGGGGACCGCGGACTTGACCGCGGCGATTTTCGCGGCGTGCCGGTCGGCGGGGCCGAGCCGGTCCTCCAGGTTGATGCCGACGGCTCCCACGGCCGCCAGCTGCCGCGCGAACTGAGCCACCTCGTCCGGATCGTCGCTGAAGCCGTCCTCCGCGTCGACGGAGAGCAGGAACGGCTCGGAGCCGAGGGCGAGGGCCAGCTGGAGGGTGAGGTCGCGGGTCGCCGACGCCCCGTCGGGCAGTCCGGCGGCCGCCGCGACGCCCAGACTGGTCGTGCCGATCGCCCCGAACCCCTGGGCGGCGAGGGCGCGTGCGGAGGCGTGGTCCCACGCGCACGGCAGCAGCAGGGGCTCCCCGGCGCGGTGGAGGCCGGCGAAGGCGGTCATGACAGGTCTCCGACCGCGTCGGCGTAGTACGTGGACTCCTCGACGTGCCGGGCGAGCTCGCGGAAGCTCCAGCCCTCGCCGGGCGAGTGGTCCAGTTGCTCGTCGGTGAGCGCGTCGAGCCGGTTGGCCCAGATCCTGGCGAGCCGGGTGAGGCGGCTGCGGGCCTCGTCGAGGTCCTCCCGGGTGAAGGGGGCGCGGTCGGCGTCGGTCGTGACCGTGGAGGCGTGCCAGTGGTCGGGCTGGGTGGGCTCCCCCGCGAGCCGGGCCTCCAGCTCCGCGAGGTGGTCGATCATGTGGTCCGCCACGCGCCGGATCGCCTTGTGCGGGGTGTAGAGGCGGTCGTCGACGTGGGCGGGCTTCCCGTCCCAGGCGGTCCAGGTGGCGGCCAGGGCGAGGACGTGGTCGACCATGCCGGTGACGGCTTCGGCGGGCGTGATGGTGGCGGTGGCGGTGTTCGTGTCGCTCATGTCCCGAACGTTAGGCGCCCGTTGTTTCGGTCCCGGCCGAAGTGTCGGCGCACCTCGGCCGGGAGCCCCGGTTCACTCGCCGGCGCCGGCCGTGTCGGCGACGGGGACGCCGAAGTCGGGGGTGCCGTCCGCCTTCCAGCCGAGCTTCTGGACGCGGGTGTGGCGGTTGGGGTCGTTCAGCGGGTCGCCCGTGATCTCCTTGTACTGGCGGGCGTGGTAGACGAGGACGTCGGTGCGGCCGTCCTCGGCGACGGTGAAGCAGTTGTGGCCGGGACCGTACTGCCGGGTGGTGTCATTACTGGTGAAGACGGGGGTCGGCGACTTGGACCAGTTCGCGGGGTCCATCAGGTCGGCGTCCGCGTCGACGGTCAGCAGCCCCATGCAGTAGTTCCAGTCGGTGGCGCTGGCGGAGTAGGTCATGAACAGCCGCCCGTGGCGCGCGATGACGTACGGCCCCTCGTTGACCTTGAATCCGACGCACTCCCAGTCGTACTCGGGCATGGACAGCCGCACCTGAGGGCCCGTCAGGGTCCACGGGTTCGCCATCTCCGACAGCCACAGGGCGGTGTTGTTGTCCATGCCGGGCTCGTGCTGGGCCCAGGCCAGGTAGCGGGTGCCGCGGTGGGTGAAGGTGGTGGCGTCCAGGGAGAAGGTCTCCCACGCCGTCTTGATCTGCCCCTTCTCCACCCAGGTGCCGCGGAAGGGGTTGGGGTGCGCGTTCTCCAGCACCCAGATGCGGATGTCCCACACGCTCTCGGCGGGCGCTGCGGCGAAGTAGATGTACCACTTGCCGCCGATGCGGTGGAGTTCCGGTGCCCAGATGTGCGCCCCCATGTCACCCGCGGCGTGCTTGCGCCAGATCACGGACTCGGCGGCGGTCGCGAGGCCGTTCAGGGTGCGGGAGCGGCGCAGGATGATGCGGTCGTACTCGGGGGCGGTCGCCGTGAAGTAGTAGAAGCCGTCGGTGTGCCGGTGGATGTGCGGGTCGGCGCGGTTGCGGACGAGCGGGTTCACGTACGGGGCGGCCTTCCCGGGGGCGGCGGAGGCGACCCCGGGTACGGCGGCGAGGGCCCCGGCGGCGGCGGTGCCCTTCAGCAGCAGGCGGCGGCTGGGGGCTTCGGGCAGGTCGTCGGCGCGGCTCATGCGGACTGCCTCTCGACAGGGGGCGGATATGCGAGATATTCGATATTTCGAACAGCATGCGACATTGCGAACGCCGACAAGGTAAGGGCGGGACGGGACGAGGTCAACGGGTCCGACGAGGACTCCGGCGCCACGTCACGGGACGTGCCGTTCGACTAGCGTCGAAGCCATGACCGGCCGCACCACCGACACCCACGACACCCCCGACTCGCCGCACGTCCCGGCCTCCCTGGCCGAAGCCCTGGCCACGGGCCCCCTCGTGCTGGACGGCGGCATGTCCAACCAACTGGAGGCCGCCGGGCACGACCTGAGCGACGAACTGTGGTCCGCCCGGCTGCTCGCCGAGCGGCCCGAGGCGGTCACCGAGGCGCACCTCGCCTACTACGAGGCCGGGGCGGACGTGGCGATCACCGCCAGCTACCAGGCCACCTTCGAGGGCTTCGCCCGGCGCGGCATCGGGCACGCCGACGCGGCCCGGCTCATGGCGTCGAGCGTCGGCCTGGCGCGCGAGGCCGCCCGCCGGGCCCGGACGACCCGCCCGCTGTGGGTGGCGGCGTCCGCCGGCCCCTACGGGGCGATGCTCGCCGACGGCTCCGAGTACCGCGGCCGGTACGGGCTCACCGTCGCCGAGCTGGAACGCTTCCACCGCCCCCGCCTGGAGGTGCTGGCCGCCGCCCGGCCCGACGTCCTCGCCCTGGAGACGGTCCCCGACACCGACGAGGCCACGGCCCTGCTGCGGGCGGTACGCGGACTCGGCGTACCGGCCTGGCTGTCGTACACCGTCGCGGGCGACCGCACCCGCGCCGGGCAGCCCCTGGAGGACGCCTTCGCCCTGGCCGCCGACGCCGACGAGATCGCCGCCGTCGGCGTGAACTGCTGCGCCCCCGAGGACGCGGACCACGCCGTCCGCCTCGCGGCACGGGTGACGGGCAAGCCGGTCGTCGTCTACCCCAACAGCGGCGAGTCCTGGGACGCCGGTGCCCGCGCCTGGAGAGGCCGCTCCACCTTCGACACCGAGCGGGTCAGCGCCTGGCGCGACGCGGGCGCCCGGCTGATCGGGGGGTGCTGCCGGGTGGGCCCGGAGGCGATCGCGGGCATCGCACGGACCGTCAGACCGGCCCCCGCGTGAACTCGCACCACACGATCTTCCCCGGGTCCCGCTCCCCCACGCCCCACTTGTCCGCCAGCTCCGACACCAGCAGCAGCCCGCGCCCGCCCTCACCCGGCTCGCGCTCCTCGCCCTGCGGCACGGCGGGCACGCCGTCCCCGCTGTCGTGCACCTCCACCCGCACGCCGTCGCCGCACGGCAGCAGCCGCAACAGGAAGCCGCGGCCGGGCGGGACGCCGTGCACGAGGGCGTTGGTGACGAGTTCGCTGACGCAGAGCAGGATGTCGTACGCCCGTTCCCGCACGCCCCAGTCGGCGAGCGCGTCGCGGGCGAACGCGCGGGCGGCCGGGACGGATTGGCGCTCACGCCGGTAGAACCGCTCCCGCGGGAACGAGGGTTGAGTTTCGGTGTTCACGTGACGAGAGTCACGCTGCGTGGCCATCATGGGACAGTACGTGCGCTCGTACAGCCGGTTTGTACGGGTCCGCGGTGGTGAAGGTACGCGCGCGGGTGGGGAGTTCGACCGCATGGGCACGACGACACGGTCACGACGGACACGACGGAACGCCTCGGCGATGAAGATGGTGGGCGCGCTGCTCGCCCTCCACCGGGAGGCCGCCGGATACACACAGAGGTCGCTGGGCGAACGGTTCGTCGTCGGCGAGCAGCAGATCGCGTCGATCGAACAGGGCCGACGCCCGCTGAAACCGGACCTCGCCGAGCAGCTCGACGAACTCCTCGACACGAGGGGGGCGTTGAGCGAGGCGCTGAAGCACATGCCGGAGGTGGATCTGGTACCGCTGTGGGCGGAGGAGTTCCTGGACCGGGAGCGCGAGGCCATCGTGATCTCCTCGTACGAGAACCAGGTGCTGCCTGGCCTGTTGCAGACGGACGCGTATGCGGAGGCCGTCTTCCGCAGCCGTGTTCCGGTCTATGACGAGGACGAGATCGCGCAGTTGGTCGCGGCTCGCATCGAGCGGCAGGCGATCCTCCAGGGCAAGGAGCCGCCGATCACGTCCTTCGTGATCTGGGAGCCGGTACTGCGGGCTCCCATCGGCGGGAAGCAGGTCTGGGTCGAGCAGTTGCGGCATCTGCGCACGTGCTCTGAACTCCCGGGCCTCATGCTTCAGGCGCTGCCGCTGGATCGCGCTACTCATGCCTCGCTGGACGGTGCGTTCGTCCTGCTGGAAACACCCGAACACCAGCGGCTCGCCTACACGGAGAATCATCGCGGCAGCCAACTGATCGCGGACCCGGATGAGGTGGCGATCCTCACGCAGAAGTGTGCGATGCTGCGGTCACAGGCCCTCACCCCCGAGGACACCAGGGACCTGCTGGACCGTCTGCTAGGAGAGCAATGAGCGGCACCGCACTTGAGTGGTTCAAGTCGAGCTACAGCGGCAGCGAGGGCGGCAACTGCGTTGAAGTCGCCTACGACTGGCGCAAGTCCAGCTACAGCAGTGGCGAGGGCGGCGCCTGCGTCGAGGTAGCCGTCGCCGTCCAACCCGCCACCATCCACATCCGCGACTCCAAGACCCCCACCACCCCCCACCTCACCGTCACCCCCGAAGCCTGGACCGCCTTCCTGCACCTGGCCCGGTGACGGCGGCGTCGGCCGTCCACAGGGCCAGCTCGCGGTCCCGCAGACCGTACGTCGTCAGCGGCGGACCGGCGTCGAAGATGCGCATGGGATGCGAGGCGTCCCAGCGCCGCCAGCCGGGCTCGCCGTCGGTGGCGAACCGCACCCAGGCCGTGTGCATCGCGTCGGCCAGCTCCTGCGGGGCACCCTCCCCGGCGAGCCTGCGGGCGTCCGGCACGTCGCCGGTGTCGAAGACGAAGCCCAGTTCCAGGGCGTGGCACGAGCCGAGGCCGGGCAGCAGCGACGGCCAGGCGAACTCGTACACGTACGAGGGCTCCGTACGGGCGTCGGCCAGGCGGTGCAGCGGGATGCGGAGCAGGTGGTCGGTGACGAGCTGGCCGACGGTCTCGGCGGTGCCGGCCTCGGGGTGCAGCTCGCGGTAGCCGCGCACCACCTCGTGCCCGCAGTGGCAGCGGGCCCTGGCGGCGGCCAGGGCGACGGGACCGAGCCGGTCGACGCGTTCCAGCAGTCCGCCCGGCACCAGCCACAGCCGGTACTCGTCGCGGGTCCAGCCCATGAGGAGTTCGACACCGGGGGCGGCGCCGCCCCCGGTGAGCGCCTCCAGCGGGTCACGGGGTACGACGTCGCCGTCGACGACGATCCCGAAGGCGGGCCCGCCCAGCACCGGGCTGCTCAGCCTGCCGGCCTCGGCCTGGGTGCGCAGCAGCAGGTCGCGGTCGACGCCGGCGAACGCCTCCGCGGTGGCGGGGACCTTCAGCCGGGTCGCCATGCGCCGCACCATCCGGCGGACCTTGTCCCGGTCGGACGACTCGGGCGCCCCGCTCTGCAGTACCGCCCGCCGGACCAGGCCCTGGGCCTGCGGGGCGGCGATCAGGGCGCCGGTGCTGATGGCCCCGGCCGACTGGCCGGCCAGCGTCACGCGGTCCGGGTCGCCGCCGAAGGCCGCGATGGAGTCGCGCACCCAGTGGAGGGCGGCGAGCTGGTCGCGCAGACCGGCGTTGGCGGGGGCGTCCGGGAAGAGGCCGTAGCCCTCGATCCCCAGCCGGTAGTTGACGGAGACGAAGACGACGCCGTCGCGGGCGAAGGTGCGTCCGTCGTACACGGGCACGGCGGAGGAGCCCCGGGTGAGGGCGCCGCCGTGCAGCCACACCAGTACCGGCAGCCGTGCGCCCGGTCCGGGCTCCGGGGTCCACACGTTCAGGTTGAGGCAGTCGTCGCCGGGCACGACGGGGTCGGACAGGTACTGCGCGAAGGCCTCGGAGTACGGCGGTTTCGGCGCGGTCGGGCCGAAGGCGCCCGCGTCGCGCACCCCGTCCCAGGGGGTGGGGGGAACAGGCGGGCGGAACCGCCGGGGGCCGAACGGCGGTGCCGCGTAGGGGATGCCCCGGAACACCGCGACGCCGTGCTCCCATCTGCCGCGCACCGCGCCGTACGGCGTGCCGACCGTCGGGGATTCCTGGCCTGCCGTCATACGCCCACCAGCCCTTCAGCGCGCTCGTGCACCGGTAACAAAAGAGCAACACGAAGGCCGGCGGTATTCCGCCGCACGGCAGGCGGAGTCGCCCGTTCGGGGGACGGCGGGGTTCGGCGGGGATTTCCGTGCTCTTCACGTCGGGTTGCGGCACGATCTAGAGTAGGAAGCGCTTTCTACGACGACTGTGGCGGGAAGGGCGGTGACCCGATGGTCCGTGCGGCGCGTGCGAGCCGGGCGACCGGGCCGACGCTCGCGGTGGTGGCCCGTGAGGCGGGGGTGTCGGTGCCGACCGCCTCCAAGGTGGTCAACGGCCGTGACGACGTGGCGCCCGCGACCCGCCGCCGGGTCACGGAGGTGCTGGACCGTCTGGGCTACGTCCGCAGGCCCCGCTTCGACCTGGCGCGGGCGCCCCGCCTGGTCGACCTGGTCGTGCACTCCCTGGAGAACTCCCGCTCGGGCGCGGTGCTGCACGGGGTGGAGGCGGCGGCGTACGACGCGGGCCTGGAGGTCGTGGTCTCGGCGTGCTCCGACCGGCCCCGGGACGTGCGGCCGCCTCGCGACTGGCTGGAGCGGATCGTCGTACGCGGCTCGTCCGGGGTGCTGTTCGACGTGGCCGAGCTGACGGGGGCCCAGCACGCCTGGCTGGACCGGCACCGCATTCCCTTCGTAATGGTCGACCCGCTGATGGCACCGCCGCCGGGCGTGGTGTCGGTGGGCGCCGCGAACTGGCAGGGCGGGGTGACCGCGACCGAGCACCTGCTGCACCTCGGGCACGAGCGGATCGCCGTCGTGGGCGGCCGGCGGAACGAGCCGGGCGGCGGCGCGCGGATCGCCGGCTACCGCTCGGCGCTCGCCTCGGCGGGCCTGCACCACCGCGCCGAGTACGTCCGCCACGCCGGCTTCGACCGGGCCGCGGCCCGCCGCCGCACACGGGAACTCCTGGACCTGCCCGTCCCGCCGACGGCCGTGTTCGCCTGCTCGGACACGATGGCGCTCGGCGTCTACGAGGCGCTGGCCGAGCGCGGGCTGAGCGTGCCGGACGACGTCAGCGTCGTCGGCTTCGACGACCTGCCCGAGGCCCACTGGGTCACGCCCGCCCTCACCACGGTCCGCCGGCCGCTGTCGGAGATGGCGGCCACCGCCCTGCGCGTGCTGCTGCGCATGATGGACGGCGACCACCCGGAGAGCACCCGCACGGAGCTGTCGACGCACCTGGTGGAGCGGGCGAGCACGGCCCCGCCGCGCAACGGCTAGCACGGCACCGGCCGCCCGGGGCGTACCGGCCGCCGGGCCCCCGGTTCGGCCGTCCTGGCGCACGGGCGTTCCGCGGGCGGGCCCGCGCCCCTAGGCTCGGCCGTGATGAACGCCCATCCCGCCCTGCTGGACCACCTGGTCCTCGCGACCCCCGACCTCGCGGCGACCGTCGCCGACTTCGCCCGGCGCACCGGCGTCACGCCCGCGCCCGGCGGTGCGCACCCCGGGCTCGGCACCCGCAACCACCTGGTGTCGCTGGGCGGCACGGCGTACCTGGAGATCATCGGCCCCGACCCGGAGCAGTCCGCGCCGGACCGCCCGCGCCCGCTGTGGGTCGACGAGCTGACCGCGCCGCGGATCGTGACCTGGGCGATCCGTCCGCCCGACCTGGAGGCGGCGGTGGCGGCGGCCCGGGCCCTCGGCCACGACCCCGGCCCGGTGCGCCCGATGAGCCGGCGCCGGCCCGACGGCACGCTGCTGCGGTGGCGCCTGACCGAGGGCGGCTCCGACCCCTCCGGCCTGGTGCCCTTCCTCATCGACTGGGGCGCCACCCCGCACCCGTCGGCGGACCTGCCGGTCACTCCCCTGCTGGCGCTCACCGCGAGCGCACCCGACCCGTCGGCCGTCCGGCCGGTGCTGGCCGCACTCGGTACCGCCCTGCCGCTGACCGCCGGGCCGGTGGGCTGGTCCTGCACGGTGGACTCGCCCCGGGGGCAGGTGTCGTTCGGCTGAGCAGGGCGGTCACCGGGTGTCCGATTCCTTCAAGACGTCCGCCGCGCGCCCTGCCTACGGTGGCCGCATGACCGCACGATTCGACGCCATCGGCCTGGTCGTCTCCGACATGGCCGCCTCCGTGACCTTCTACCGACGGCTCGGCTTCCCCTTCCCCGAGGGCGCCGAGGAACAGCCGCACGCCGAGGCCGGACTGCCGGGCGGGATCCGGCTGCTGCTCGACACCGAGGCCACCGTCCGTTCGTTCCACCCCGGGTGGCGGGCGCCGGCCGGGGGCGGCCGGTCCTCGCTCGCCCTGCTGTGCGACACGCCCGGCGAGGTGGACGCGCTGTACGAGGAGCTGACCGCTGCCGGATGCCATGGCGAGCTCAAGCCCTGGGACGCCTTCTGGGGGCAGCGCTACGCCGTGGTGCACGACCCGGACGGCAACGGCGTCGACCTGTTCGCGCCGCTACCCGCGCCGGCCCAGTAGCTCCCGGGGCGTCGCCCCGGCCAGGTCCCCGAACTCCCGGGTCAGGTGGGCCTGGTCCGCGAACCCGGCCCGGGCGGCCGTCTCCGCGAGGGGCAGGCCCGTCCGGGCCAGCGCGAGCGCGCGTTGCAGTCGCAGCACCCGGGCCAGCGTCTTGGGCCCGTACCCGAACGCGGCCAGCGAGCGTCGGTGCAACTGGCGGGCGTTCACACCGAGTTCGTCGGCGGTGGCGGCGACCGGGCGGCCCGCGCCGAGGGCGGCCACGATCCGGCCCAGCAGCGGGTCGGGGGGGCCGGCGTCCGCCGCCCGGGACAGGGCGACCTCCTCCAGGCCGCTCACCGGATCGGCCGCCGCGTTCACCCGCGCGGTGACGCGCCGGACCTCCCCGGCCGGCCAGAGGTCGGCCAGCTCCACGCGCCGGTCGCGCAGCTCCCGCGCGGGCACGCCGAGCAGGGCGGGCGCGGTTCCCGGCGGGAAGCGGATGCCCGCCCAGCGGGCGGTGGCGTCCTCGGTGACGTAGGCGCGGGTGTCGGGCCCCGCGACGAGCAGCCGCCCGTCCTTCCACAGCAGGTCCATGCACCCGTCGGGCAACACCCGCCCTGCGCCGGTCCCGGACGGGGTATTCGTCCACACCACCGCCCCGTCCAGCCGGGCTGCCCGCTCCGCGTACACGGCGCCAAGGCTACGCCTGGCCCGGCCGCGCCCGGTGCTCCTGGGGGCTGACCCCGTACACCCGCTTGAAGGCGGTGGACAGGGCGAACGCGCTGCCGTAGCCGACCTGGCGGGCTATGGCGCCGAGGGTGTCGTCGGTGTCGCGCAGCCGGTCGGCGGCGAGGGCGAGGCGCCAGGCGGTGAGGTACGCCATCGGGGGCTCGCCCACCAGCCGGGTGAAGCGCCGGGCGAGCGCGGCGCGGGAGACACCGGCTTTGGCCGCCAGTTCCGCGACCGTCCAGGGGTGCGCCGGGTCGTCCTGGATCAGTCTGAGCACCCTGCCTACGACGGGGTCGCCGAGCGCCCGGTACCAGGCGGGTGGCTCGGCCTGCGGGCGGGCGAACCAGGCCCGCAGCGCGGCGATCACCAGCAGGTCCAGCAGGCGGTCCAGGACGACCTCCTGCCCCGGCTCGTCCCGCGTGACCTCCGCCGTGATCAGCGGCGTCAGCGGGCAGTCCCACAGCTCGGAGGTGAGGGACAGCAGCGGCGGCAGCGCGTCCAGCAGCCGGCCGCCGATCTCGCCCCGCACCAGGTAGGTGCCGATCAGCAGCACCGTGGCGCCGTCGGCGCGGTCGCCCCAGGTTCGCACGCCCAGGTCCATGGAGCCGTTGAGCGGGCGCCCGTCGGGGTAGTGGCACTCTCCGCCCGGCAGGATCAGCGCCTGCGGCGGGGTGGCGGGGTCGTCGGCGCAGGTGTACGGGTCGGGGCCGCGGGCGATGGCGAGGTCGCCGGCCCGCAGCCGCACCCGCTCCCCGCTCTCCGGGACGATCCAGGCGTCGCCGCGGACCATCAGCATCACCGTCAGCGGCGCCCGGTCCTCGACGCGCACGGCCCACGGCGGATCGAAGCAGGCGCGGATCATGAACGCGCCACGGGCGCGGGGGCCCTCCAGGAGGCCGGCGAGTGCGTCCATGGGCGTCAGCGTAGACGCACGCGTATGGGGGCGAGCCGTTCGGCCATGGGCCCGTGGGCCGCCCAGCAGTTGACTGGAGCCATGACGGACACGACGACGCGGGACGCACGGAACATGCGGGACACGCGGGACATGACGGTGGTGGTGACGGGCGCCTCGGGGCGCACCGGGCGGCGCGTGGCGGACGCGGCACGGGCGGCCGGGATGCGGGTGCGGCCGGCATCCCGGGCGCACGGCTTCGACTGGTGGGACCGGTCGACCTGGGCGGACGTGCTGCGCGGCGCCGACGCGGCCTATCTGGCCCACCCCTCGGACGTCGGCGCCCCCGGCACGGCCGAGGCGGTCGGCGCGCTGGCGCGCGAGGCGGCGGGGCTCGGCGTGCGGCGGCTGGTGCTGCTGTCGGCGCGGGGCGAGGAGCAGGCGCGGCCCACCGAGGAGGCGCTGCGGGAGGCGGGCGCGGACTGGACGGTCGTACGGGCCGCGTGGTTCGCGCAGAACTTCAGCGAGGGGCCGCTGGTGGCGGAGCTGCGCGAGCGCGGGGAGCTGGTGTTCCCCGCGGGGGAGGTGCGGGAGCCGTTCGTGGACGCGCGGGACATCGCGGACGTGGTGGTGGCGGCGCTGGCCTCCGGCGACCGGTACGCCGGGCGGGTGCTGGAGGTCTCGGGGCCGCGGCTGCTGACCTTCGGGGAGGCGGTGACGGAGATCGCGAAGGAGACGGGCCGCGCGCTGACCTACCGGGCGGTGACCCCGCAGGAGTACGGCACGACCCTGACGGCCTTCGGCGTACCGGACGAGGAGGCCGCCTACCTGGTCGACCTGTTCGCGACCCTCCTCGACGGCCGCAACGCCCACCTGTCGGACGGCGTGCACCAGGTGCTGGGCCGCTCACCCCGCGACTTCGGCGACTACGTACGGGACACGGCGGCGACAGGCGTGTGGGACACCTGAGCACCGGCCGCGGCGGACCGCGGGGCCCGGCCGACGAGCCCACCGGCCCGGGACGGCCACGACTCCCGGCCACAGCCGCCCGTGGGCCGACCCCACCGGCCGCAGCCGCCCGCGCGCTCCTGGCCGGGAAGGACCAGCCGACTGTCGGTACGCACGGGACCGCCCCCCCCGGCCACCGTCACGGGGCGCCGGCCACGCACCGGCCCGGCGGGCCCGCCCGCCCGGGGACGGCCGGCCGTCGGTACGCACGGGGCCGACGGCCGTTCCCCCGGTGCCGCCGTCAGGAGGCGTTCGGTTTGTGGTTGTCCGGGGGGCTGTGCTTGGCGTGGGTGCGGAGGCGGGACGTGACGTCCTCCGGGGGGAGGAAGCGCGACCAGCGTTCCGGGAACTCGGACGGCATGTCGGGGTCCGACTCGCCGCTCGCGGCGGCGCGGGCCACGTACTCGGCGACCTGCGCGTGCCGCAGCCGCTCGTTGGCCTCGCGGGCCGCGGCGGTCGCGGCGGCCGGCCAGACCCGGTCGATCGCCGCGTTGACGGCGGCCCCGACGAGCACCGCGAACGCGGACACGCCGATCCACAGCAGCACGGCGACGGGCGCGGCCAGCGAGCCGTAGATGGTGGGGCCCTCGACGGTACTGGTGAGGTAGATGCGCAGCAGGAAACTGCCGAGCACCCACATCCCGAGGGCGACCAGCGCGCCCGGCACGTCCTCGATCCACGGCGACCGCACCGGCACGGAGACGTGGTACAGCGTGGTCAGGAACGCGATGGACAGCACGATGACGACCGGCCAGTACAGCACCTGTACGACGGTCGTCGACCACGGCACGATCCGCACCACCGCGTCCGGCCCGGCCACCATCAGCGGCAGCGCGACCGAGCCGATCAGCAGGGCCACGATGAACAGCAGGAAGGCGAGCAGGCGGGTCTTGACGATGCCCCGGACGCCGTCGAGGCCGTACATCACGGTGATCGTGTCGATGAAGACGTTCACGGCCCGGGAGCCCGACCACAGGGCGAACAGGAAGCCGATGGAGATGACGTCGGGCCGGCCGCCCTTCATCACGTCGTCCAGGATCGGCTCGGTGATCTGCTTCACGCCCCGCTCGGAGAGCACCGCGCGGGAGGCGTCCAGGATGTTCGCGCGCAGGCTCTCGGTGGTGTCGGCGCCGATCCACAGGTCGACGTAGCCGAGCAGTCCGAGGAGGCTCAGCAGCAGGGGCGGCACCGACAGCAGCGTGAAGAACGCGGCCTCGGCGGCCAGGCCGAGGATGCGGTACTCCATGCACGAGTTGACGGTGTCCTTCAGCAACAGCCAGGCGGTCCGGCGCTTGGAGACGTTCCGGTAGAGGACACGGGCCCGGTGGAGCCGGCCGGAGGGCCGTTCGGGGGATTCACTTGCTGGCTGCACGACCTAAAGGTATCCGCCGCACCCGGGGGCCCTCATCCGCGGAGGCCCCCTGACCACGGGCCGGACCCGGCCGGGCCCCCGGCGGTGCCCGGCGCGGTAGGTTCCCAGTCATGGCAGGCAGCACCCACACCGTGACGAACCAGGCCCCGCCGCTGGCCGGGTACGACGTCTTCACCGCCGACCGGGCCCTGTCGGCGGCCGTCGAGCGGCATCTGGCGCCGGAGCTGCGCGAGGAGGCGCTGGCGGAGCTGTCGGGCCTCGGCCGCTCCTGCGGATCGGCCCAGATGCAGGAGTGGGGCGCGCTGGCCAACGACAACCCGCCGCGGCTGCGCACCCACGACCGCTACGGCCACCGCGTCGACGAGGTCGACTTCCATCCGGCCTGGCACCGGCTGCTCGGCAAGGGCGTCGCGGCGGGCCTGACCGCCGCCTGGACCCGGCCGGGCGGGCACGTGCGGCGCGCGGCCGGGTTCCTCATGTGGACGCAGGTCGAGGCCGGCAACACCTGCCCCCTGTCCATGACCCACGCGGCGGTGCCCGCCCTGCGCACCGATCCCGGCCTCGCCGCCGAGTGGGAGCCGCGGCTGACCTCCGAGGTGTACGACCGCGACCTGCGGCCCGCCCACCTGAAGGCCGGCGTCCTGTTCGGGATGGGCATGACGGAGAAGCAGGGCGGCAGCGACGTCCGGGCGAACACCACCGCCGCCCGGCCGCTGGCCGAGGAGGGCACCTACGAGCTGACCGGGCACAAGTGGTTCTGCTCGGCGCCGATGTCGGACGGCTTCCTGGTCCTCGCCCGGGCGCCGGGAGGGCTGACCTGCTTCCTGGTGCCGCGCGTGCTGGCCGACGGCACCCGCAACGTGTTCCTGATCCAGCGGCTCAAGGACAAGCTGGGCAACCGGTCCAACGCCTCCGCCGAGGTCGAGTTCGCCGGGACCTGGGCGCGCCGGGTCGGCGAGGAGGGGCGCGGGGTGCGCACCATCATCGACATGGTGGCCGCGACCCGCCTGGACTGCGTGCTGGGCTCGGCGGGGCTGATGCGGCAGGCCGTGGCGCAGGCGGTCCACCACTGCTCGTACCGCGAGGCCTTCGGCGGGAAGCTGATCGACAAGCCGCTGATGCGCAACGTGCTCGCGGATCTCGCGATCGAGTCGGAGGCGGCCACCACGCTCGCGCTCAGGCTCGCGGCCGCGTACGACGACGGCGGCGAGCGGGAGCGGGCCCTGCTGAGGCTGGCGGTGCCCGCGGCCAAGTACTGGGTGACCAAGCGGTGCGCGCCGGTGGCGGTGGAGGCCGCCGAGTGCCTGGGCGGCAACGGGTACGTCGAGGAGTCCGGCCTGCCCCGCCTGGTGCGCGAGTCGCCGCTGAACTCGATCTGGGAGGGCGCCGGCAACGTGCAGGCGCTGGACGTGCTCAGGGCGCTCGGGCGGGAGCCGATGGCCATCGACGCCTATCTGGCGGAGGTGGGCCGGGCGCGGGGCGCCGACCACCGGCTGGACGCGGCGATCGGGAACCTGCTGACGGAGCTCGCCGACCTGGAGGGCGCCGAGGGGCGGGCCCGGCGGCTGGCGGAGCGGCTGGCGCTGGTGCTCCAGGGGGCGCTGCTGGTCCGGTACGCGCCGCCGGAGGTCGCCGACGCGTTCTGCGCCTCGCGGCTCGGTGCCGACGGGGGCGCGGCGTTCGGCACGCTGCCGTCCACCCTGGACCTGGCGTCGGTGGTGGAACGGGCCCGGCCGGCGGCCGGCGCGTAGCCGGGTCCCGGGACACGGGACGGGGGTGGTGCTGCGCCGACACGGCACCACCCCCGCGACACTGGCCCGTTCCGGACGGGGTGCGCCGCCCGGGACGGCGCCGCTCAAGTCTCGACCCGCCGCGCCCCGGTCCACCAGGGTTGCAGGGGGTTGCAACTTGCCGCCGGCTGTGTGCGGACCGTGCCCCGGGCCCGGACTGTGCCCCCGGGTCCGGGGCAAGCGGTCACCATGGGACGAACCTGCCTCCGGGAGGACGAGGAACAGTGGCGCTCTCGCCGATGGACGTGACGCGGCTCGCCGCCGTCGACACGGCTCGTGCGGCTCGGATGCTCAGCGAGGTCCGCTCCGCCAGGCTCTCGGGCCGCCCCGCTCCGGTGGCGGCCCGCCCGGTGATCGAGCAGTCCTGGGACCGGATGCTGCGCAGCGGCGTCGACCCGGACCACGACTTCCGGTCCGGGCTGCTGTCCCGGGAGGAGGTGCAGCGGCGGCGGGAGACGTCGGCGCTGCGGCATGTGCTGCCTGTGCTGCGGGAGGGGCTGCTGTCGGTCGCCGACGTGACCCACCAGATCATGGTGGTGGCCGACGACGAGGGCCGGGTGCTGTGGCGGGAGGGCAGTCCGCGGGTGCTGCGGAAGGCCGACGGGCTCGGGTTCGAGCTGGGGGCGGACTGGCGGGAGGACGTCGTCGGCACCAACGGCGTGGGCACCCCGGCGGTCGCCCGGCGTCCCGTGCAGGTCTTCGCGGCCGAGCACTTCGTGCGTTCGCACGCCACCTGGACCTGTGCCGGGGCGCCGATCACCGACCCGCGCGACGGCCGGCTGCTGGGCGTGGTCGACGTGAGCGGGCCGCTGGAGACGATGCACCCGGCCACGCTCGCCTGGGTCGACTCGGTGGCCAAGCTCGCCGAGGCCCGGCTGCGCGAGCGGCACCAGCGGTCGCTGGAGCGGCTGCGGGCGGTGGCCGCGCCGGTGCTGGCCCGCCTCGGCGGACGTGCCCTCGTGGTGGACCGGGACGGCTGGACGGCGGCGGTGACGGGGATGCCGTACACGGAGCGGGTGGCGCTGCCCAAGTCACCGGCCGGGGGCCCGAACTGGCTGCCGGCCATCGGGCCGTGCACCGTGGAGCCGCTGGACGAGGGCTGGCTGCTGCGGGCGGCGCAGGAGCCGGTGCCGGGCGGTGCCGCCCGGATCCTGCTGGACCTGCGGCAGCCGCGCCGCTGGTCGGTGCAGGTCCAGGGCAGCGCCGGGCCCTGGACCCGGGAACTGAGCCCGCGGCACGCCGAGTTGCTGTACCTCCTGGCCGTGCACCGCGGCGGGCGCAGCGCCGCGGGTCTGGCCGAGGACATGTTCGGCGACCCGGCCCGCACGGTCACGGTGCGCGCCGAGATGTCGCGGGTGCGGCGGTACCTCGGGGCGTACCTGGAACACCGGCCGTATCGTTTCTGCGAGGACGCGGAGGTGGAGGTCCTGCTCCCGGAGGACCCCCGCGACCTGCTGCCGCACTCCACGGCCCCGGCGGTGGCGAAGAGGCGTACGGCTTCCGTACCGGCGCCCTGAGCACCCGTTCGGCCCCTCCCGTGCGGGCGGTCGAGGTGGTTTGTCCGGCTTCTTTGTGCCGTACGCATCCGCCGGCCCGCCCGCCTGCCGTAGCATCCTCCACGGGCCGCCCCATGTGTTCCTCGGTCAACGCGTGGACCATCGGGCGCAGTTGGCACGCCGCCCGTGGAGGTTCTATGAAACATCGCGGCAGACACCGCCGGCGCAGGCGGGGCCGTGCCCTGCGGGCCGCCCTGACCGGCGCCGCCCTCGCGCTGACGGCGGCGGCCACGATGATCAGCGCCTCGCAGGCCGACACCGTCGCCGGCGACCCCGGCGCCCTGAAGCCGCTGACCGCCCCGGCCGAGACGGACGAACTGCGCCTGACCGAGCAACGGGTGCCGCAGCGCTGGCTCGACCGCCTCGCCGCCGCGATGGGCGGCCCGGTCGGCGTCGGCACCGTGCTCGACACCGCCGACCGCACCCTGCGCGACGCCGCCGACTGCCCGGCCGGGGAGCGCGAGGCGCTGCCCGTCGCGCCGGCGGCCGGCCGGGCCTACTGCTGGGACGCCGGCGACACCCGGGGCTGGCGTCCGGGGGCCGTCACCACCTCCGGGGACGCCGACGACACCGGCCGGCGTGTGATCCTCTCGGCCTGGTCCCGCGACGACGGCACGGCCGGGGGCGGTCTGGCCCGGGTCTCCTTCGTCGACGCGGACGACCCCGCGCGCCCGGACTACACCTCGGCGCTGCTCGCGGTCCCGGTCGACGGCGGGCACGACTACCGGGGGCTCGCCTCCCCCGTGACCGGCATGGTCTGGTACCGCGACAAGCTGCTGGTCACCACCGGCCCCGGGGACCGCAACGCGCTCTACGTCTACGACATGGACCGCATCCAGCGCACCACCACCGACGCCGCCGCCGTCGGACGGGTGCCCGGAGGCTGGGCGGCGCACGGCCACCGGTACGTGCTGCCGGCCGTCGCCTCCTACCGGCTCCCCGACACCCCCGGCGCCGCACGCCCCGGCGCGATCTCCCTGGACCGCGGCACGCAACCCGCCGGCCTGGTCGCCGCCGAGCGGGTGCCCGCCGACTCCGGCCGGCCCACCCGGCTGTGGCGCTACGCGTTCAGCGCGGACCCGGCCCGCGCCGGGCTGCCGGCCGCCGACTCCGCCGGGCACGTGGACGCGCGGGAGGCGTACGAGACCGAGGCGTCCGAGGTGGGCGGCGTGCTGGCGCACCGCCCGGCCGGCGCGGCGCGCCCCGACTGGTACCTGGCACGCGCGGCCGGACGCAACGACGGGCGCGGCACGCTGTGGCGGCAGAACGCCGAGGGCGCGCGGGCCACGGAGTGCGGGGCCGACCGGTCGCACCGGTGCTGGAGTTCACCGGCGGGGTCGCTGGCGTACTGGGCCGGGACGGGCGAGGTGTGGTCCCAGACGGGCCGGGTGCTCTTCGCCGTCCCGCTGGCGGCCGTCGACGAAGCCCTGGCCTGACGCCTCGCCCGACCGCCCCTTCCGACCACTCGTAGGACCACCCGTCCGATCACTCGTCCGACCACTGTTCCGACCGGGATCGACAGAACGCGGGACCGGATGATTCCCTGGCCGGCATGACCAACATCGCCGTGACCACCTGGTCCCTGGAGCAGACCGCGCCGACCGATCTGCTGCCGGCCGCCAAGCCCGAGGGAGACGTCAGGATCGTCCGCTCCGAGGTGCCCTCGCCGGAGTTCAGCCGGTTCCTGTACGCCTCGGTCGGCGGTGACATCCGGTGGACCGACCGGCTGGGCTGGACGTACGCGCAGTGGCAGGAGCACCTGGGCCGGCCCGGCGTGGAGACCTGGGTCGCCTACGACCACGGCACGCCCGCCGGGTACGTGGAGCTGACGCCCGGCGACGACGGGGTCGTGGAGATCGAGTACTTCGGGCTGATCCCGGCCTTCCGGGGCCGGCGCATCGGCGGGCACCTGCTGTCGTACGGCACCGCCCGCGCCTGGGACCTGGCGGACCGCTGGCCGGGGCTGGCCACGACCAAGCGGGTGTGGCTGCACACGTGCAGCAAGGACGGCGAGCACGCGATGGCCAACTACCAGCGCCGGGGCTTCCGGCTGTTCGACACCAAGGTCGAGGAGGAACCGGAAGTCGCCACTCCGGGGCCCTGGCCGGGAGCGTTCCCCGCCTGACCTGCGCCGACACGGGGCCGTCCGGCCCGTGTGACCGACAACACCCTCGTCTCGCTGCACGAGACGAGGGTGTCCGCATTCTGGAAGAAGCTGGACTGTGTCCAGATCGCCGTGCCAGGCTTCCGTCATGCCTGGAACTGGAATTGCCTTGGTGAGTCGGCGGCACGTCGACCTCGGCCGCATGTCCAGCGCCATCTGTCCGGTGCGCTGAGAACACTCCAGCACCACCGCATTCCCCGCATTTCGCCTCCCTCCTGCGCAATGACGCGCACGTATGCCCATGCGCCCCTACGCGCAGGTCAGAGCCGCTTTCCGCCTGTCCCGAAGGACGTGTCAACCATGGCCGCCACCCCGCCGAAGCCTGCTGCCACGACTCCCCGCCGCAAGGTGAGCCGTCACCGTGGCGAGGGTCAGTGGGCCGTGGGTCATCACACCCCGCTCAACGGCAACGAACAGTTCAAGAAGGACGACGACGGTCTCAATGTGCGGACACGCATTGAGACGATCTACTCCAAGCGGGGATTCGACTCCATCGACCCCAACGATCTGCGCGGCCGGATGCGCTGGTGGGGCCTGTACACCCAGCGCAAGCAGGGCATCGACGGCGGAAAGACCGCGGTCCTGGAGCCGGAGGAGCTCGACGACCGCTACTTCATGCTCCGCGTCCGCATCGACGGCGGCGCGCTGACCACCGCGCAGCTGCGCGTCATCGGCGAGATCTCGCAGGAGTTCGCCCGCGGCACGGCCGACATCACCGACCGGCAGAACGTCCAGTACCACTGGATCCGGATCGAGGACGTGCCCGAGATCTGGAACCGGCTGGAGGCCGTCGGCCTGTCCACCGTCACCGCCTGCGGCGACACGCCCCGCGTGATGATCGGCTCCCCCGTCGCGGGCATCGCCGAGGACGAGATCATCGACGGCACGCCCGCCCTGGAGGAGATGAAGCGCCGCGTCCTGAACAACAAGGCGTACTCCAACCTCCCCCGGAAGTTCAAGACCGCGATCTCCGGGTCCCCCGTCCTCGACGTGGTGCACGAGATCAACGACGTGGCGTTCGTCGGCGTCCGGCACCCCGAGCACGGGCCGGGCTTCGACCTGTGGGTCGGCGGCGGCCTGTCCACCAACCCCAAGCTGGGCGTGCGCCTCGGCGCCTGGGTGCCGCTGGAGGACGTGCCGGACGTCTACGAGGGCGTCCTGTCGATCTTCCGTGACTACGGCTACCGGCGGCTGCGCAACCGCGCCCGCCTGAAGTTCCTCGTCGCCGACTGGGGCGCCGAGAAGTTCCGCCAGGTGCTGGAGGACGAGTACCTGAAGCGCAAGCTGACCGACGGCCCCGCGCCCGCCGAGCCGGTGGCCCGCTGGCGCGACCACGTCGGCGTGCACCGGCAGAAGGACGGCCGCTACTACGTCGGCTTCGCCCCGCGCGTCGGCCGCGTCGACGGCACCACCCTGACGAAGATCGCCGACCTGGCGGAGGCCCACGGCTCGGGCCGCGTCCGCACCACGGTCGAGCAGAAGATGATCATCCTCGACGTCGAGGAGGGGCAGGTCGACTCCCTGGTGGAGTCCCTGGAGGCGCTGGACCTCACCGCCAAGCCCTCCCCGTTCCGGCGCGGCACCATGGCCTGCACCGGCATCGAGTTCTGCAAGCTGGCCATCGTCGAGACCAAGGCGCGCGGCGCCTCGCTGATCGACGAACTGGAGCGCCGCATGCCGGACTTCGACGAGCCGGTCACCATCAACCTCAACGGCTGCCCGAACGCCTGCGCCCGCATCCAGGTGGCGGACATCGGCCTCAAGGGCCAGCTCGTCCTGAACGACGCCGGCGAGCAGGTCGAGGGCTACCAGGTGCACCTGGGCGGCGCGCTCGGTCTGCAGCCCGCCTTCGGCCGCAAGGTGCGCGGTCTGAAGGTGACGGCCGACGAGCTGCCGGACTACATCGAGCGCGTCCTGAAGCGCTTCCAGGCCGAGCGCGAGGAGGGCGAGCGGTTCGCCGCCTGGGCGGCACGGGCCTCCGAGGAGGCCCTGTCGTGAGCGAGCGCGCGGCCCCCTTCTACTGCCCCTACTGCGGTGACGAGGACCTGCGTCCGAACGACCAGGGCCACGGCGCCTGGGAATGCGCGGCGTGCAACCGCGCCTTCCAGCTGAAGTTCCTCGGGCTGCTCGCCCGCGGCCTTCAGCCCGACTCCACCGGAGGCGAACGGATATGACGGCGATTCAGGAAGAGCGCACGACCGGGGATCTCAAGGCGCTCGCCGAGCGGGCGGGCCGCGAGCTGGAGGACGCCTCCGCGCTGGAGATCCTCCAGTGGGCCGCGAAGACGTTCGGCGACCGCTTCTGCGTGACCTCCTCCATGGAGGACGCCGTGGTCGCCCACCTCGCCTCCCGCGCCCTGCCCGGCGTGGAGGTGGTGTTCCTCGACACCGGCTACCACTTCCCGGAGACCATCGGCACCCGCGACGCGGTCGAGGCCGTGATGGACGTGAACGTCATCACGCTCACCCCGCGGCAGACCGTCGCCGAACAGGACGCCGAGTACGGCCCGAAGCTGCACGACCGCGACCCCGACCTGTGCTGCGCGCTGCGCAAGGTCAAGCCGCTGGAGGAGGGCCTGAAGGGCTACCTGGCCTGGGCGACCGGCCTGCGCCGCGACGAGTCCCCGACCCGGGCGAACACCCCGGTCGTCGGCTGGGACGAGAAGCGGCAGAAGGTGAAGATCTCCCCCATCGCGCGGTGGTCACAGGAAGATGTGCAAACGTACGTCACCGAGCACGGCGTCCTCACCAACCCGCTGCTGATGGACGGCTATGCCTCCGTGGGCTGCGCGCCCTGCACCCGCCGTGTGCTGGAGGGCGAGGACGCGCGCGCCGGCCGCTGGGCGGGCCTCTCGAAGACCGAGTGCGGACTGCACGGCTGACCATGACGACGACCACCGAGATTCAGGAGAACCACGTGACGACCGGAGCCACCGTCTGGCTCACGGGTCTGCCGAGCGCCGGCAAGACCACCATCGCGTACGAGCTGGCCGGCCGGCTGCGCGAGGAGGGCCACCGCGTCGAGGTCCTCGACGGCGACGAGATCCGCGAGTTCATCTCCGCGGGCCTCGGCTTCAGCCGCGAGGACCGGCACACCAACGTGCAGCGCATCGGCTTCGTCGCCGAACTGCTCGCCCGCAACGGCGTCACGGCGCTGGTCCCGGTGATCGCCCCGTACGCCGACAGCCGGGACGCGGTCCGCAAGCGCCACGAGGCGAACGGCACGGCGTACGTCGAGGTGCACGTGGCCACCCCGGTCGAGGTGTGCTCCGTACGCGATGTGAAGGGCCTGTACGCCAAGCAGGCCGCGGGTGAGCTGACGGGTCTCACCGGGGTCGACGACCCGTACGAGGAGCCCGTCGCGCCCGACCTGCGCATCGAGTCGCAGGACCAGACCGTCCAGGAGTCCGCCGCGGCGGTGTACGCCCTGCTCAGCGAAAGGGGACTGGCATGACGACGACCGTCGCCACGGTGGAGGGGGGTACGGACTCCCCGTACGCCCTCTCGCACCTGGACGCCCTGGAGTCCGAGGCGGTGCACATCTTCCGCGAGGTGGCGGGTGAGTTCGAGCGGCCGGTGATCCTGTTCTCCGGCGGCAAGGACTCCATCGTCATGCTGCACCTGGCGCTGAAGGCGTTCGCCCCCGCGCCGCTGCCGTTCGCCCTGCTGCACGTCGACACCGGGCACAACTTCCCCGAGGTCCTCGACCACCGCGACCGCGTCGTCGCCGCCCACACACTCACGCTCCACGTGGCCCGCGTGCAGGACTACATCGACCGGGGGGTGCTGCGGGAACGCCCGGACGGCACCCGCAACCCGCTGCAGACGCTGCCCCTGACGGAGAAGATCCGCAGCGAGAGGTTCGACGCCGTGTTCGGCGGCGGCCGCCGCGACGAGGAGAAGGCCCGCGCCAAGGAACGGGTGTTCTCGCTGCGCGACGAGTTCTCCCAGTGGGACCCGCGCCGCCAGCGCCCCGAACTGTGGAACCTGTACAACGGCCGGCACGCCCACGGCGAGCACGTCCGCGTCTTCCCGCTGTCCAACTGGACCGAGCTGGACGTGTGGCAGTACATCGCCCGCGAGAACATCGAGCTGCC
>NZ_JACVQF010000235.1 GCF_014534645.1 Streptomyces griseicoloratus | reverse complement strand
TCGAAAAGGCACTTTCATGTCCCTCAAGGAAATCCTTCCCGGCCGTCTCGGCTTCGGTACCGCCCCGCTCGGCAACATGTTCCGCGCGATCCCCGACGACGAGGCCACTGCCACCGTCGAGGCCGCCTGGGACCAGGGCGTCCGCTACTACGACACCGCCCCCTTCTACGGCGCCGGCCTCTCCGAGGAGCGCCTCGGCAAGGTCATCTCCACCAAGCCCCGCGACGCCTACGTCCTGTCCACCAAGGTCGGCCGCGTCATCCTCGACGAACTGGAGGAAGGCGCCCGCGACCTCGGCGAGAAGGGCGGGATCTTCGAGCACGGCAACCCGAACAAGATCGTGCACGAGTGGACCGCCGAGGCCACCGAGCGCTCCATCGAGGACAGCCTCAGGCGCCTCGGTGTCGACCGGCTCGACATCGTCTGGGTCCACGACATCGCCCAGGACTTCCACGGCGATGCATGGCTGCAGAAGTTCGAGGAGGCCCGCACCGGCGCCTTCCGCGTTCTGTCCCGCCTCCGGGACGAGGGCGTCATCAAGGCCTGGGGTCTCGGCGTCAACCGCACCGAACCCATCGAGCTGACCCTCGCCCTCGACGAGCCGCAGCCCGACGGCTTCCTCCTCGCCGGCCGCTACACCCTCCTCGACCACGACCACGCCCTCCAGCGCCTGCTGCCCATGGCCCAGGAGCAGAACGTCGACATGGTCGTCGGCGGACCCTACAGCTCCGGCATCCTCGCCGGCGGCACCCACTTCGAGTACCAGCAGGCGCCGCCGGAGATCATCGACCGGGTCGGCAAGCTCAAGGCGCTCGCCGAGAAGCACGGCGTGAGCATCAAGGCCGCCGCCCTGCAGTTCTCCCTCGCCCATCCGGCCGCCGCCGCGGTCATCCCCGGCGCCACCCGGCCGAGCCGCATCGCGGAGGACGTCGCCGCGCTGAACGAGGACATCCCGGCCGCGTTCTGGACCGAGCTCCGTGCAAGCGGCCTGGTCAGCGCTGCCGCCCCGCTCCCGAACGGCGCCTGACCTCCCACTTCCCCACCCCCCACACAGCACGACCTTCAGGAGAAGGATCATGGCTTCCACCTCCGTCAGCCGCATAGTCCCGGCCCCGCCGCAGCAGGTCTGGAACCTCATCGGCGGATTCGACGCCCTGCCCGACTGGCTCCCCTACATCCCCGAGAGCACCGCCCTCGAAGGCGGCCGCGTCCGCCGGCTGACCAATCCCGACGGCGACACGATCATCGAGCGGCTGGTCGACTTCAACGAAGCCGAACGCCACTACAGCTACGCCATCCTCCAGGCTCCGTTCCCCGTCAACGGCTACGTCTCCACCCTCCGGGTCCACAGCGTCCCGGGCCGCGACGACGTCGCCGAGGTCCAGTGGTCCGGACGCTTCAACCCCGACAACGCCACCGAGGACGAGGTCGTCGACCTCTTCACCGGCATCTACCGCGACGGCCTCGACGCCCTCCACAAGGCCCTCTCCGCCTGACACCACGGCCGTCGCTCCACAGAACCGCCAGTCCGGGCACGCATCGCGTGTGCCCGGACTGGCGGTTCGCGGTGACGCGGCTCGGCGGCGGCCCTGCGGCGGCCCGGGCGGGAAAATAATTGCATTAGCCCTATATGACCTCTAGCAGGTATTTTGCTCGATGCCGTATCCTGGGTGCAGTCACTCAGAAGGAGACACGGACCCCATGACCGCCACGGACCCCGCGCTCACGGCTCTCGCCAGTGGATGGGGCGCCCTCTCCCTCTTGCACAGCCGGATCGAGACGCACATCGAGCGCGCCCTGCAGTCCCGGCACGACCTGAGCGTCCGCGAGTACTCACTGCTCGACGTGCTCAGCCGCCAGCACGAGGGCGAAGGCGGCCACCTGCAGATGAAGCAGGTGGCCGACGCGGTCGTGCTCAGCCAGAGTGCCACCACCCGTCTCGTCACCCGCCTGGAGGACCGCGGCCTGCTGTCCCGGTACCTGTGCCCGACCGACCGCCGCGGCATCTACACCGACGTCACCGAAGCCGGCCTGAAACTCCTCGAAGAGGCCCGCCCGACCAACGACGCCGCTCTCCGTGAGGCGCTCGACGAAGCCGCGAAGAACCCGGAGCTGGCTTCCCTGGTCGCGGCAGTGGAAGCGGTGGACGCTCCGGCGCCCCGCCCGTAGCAACGAGTCGCCCGGCGGAAGCGGCCGACGAAGCTGCAGCTGACGGCCGGCGGGTGTACGCCGGGCTTCCGGGCAGGAGGGTGTGGTTCAGACACCCAGGCGCAGCAGCGTCTCCCGGAAGGAGACGGCGTTCTCGGCGGGCCGGTTGTGGGGGAGCTTCGACAGGACGGCGGCCATGCCGCAGGTGTTCGTCACGCCGGAGAACACCAGGCCGGCGCCGATGGCTCCGGACAGCCAGTGCGCCGGCTGCCAGGCCAGGCCCGCGAGGAAGCCCGCAAGGACCAGGGAGCCGGCGGCGAGGCGGACCTGGCGGTCCATCGGCCAGGTGGTACGGGCCCCGGCCGGACGGTCGACGTCGTATCCGGCGGCGGTCCAGGCGCTGGTGCCGCCGCCCAGGGTGGCTGCCTCGATGCCCCTGCCGGCCAGCTGGACGCAGCTTTTGGCCGAGCGGGCCCCGGAGGCGCACACCATCAGCAGCGGTGCGCGGGTCGCGGCGGCCTTCAGCGCATCGGCGGCCTCGCCCAGGCGGTCCAGGGGGATGTTGTGGGCACCGGGCAGGTGGCCGGTGGCGTACTCGCCGGGCGTGCGTACGTCGACGACGATGAACTCGCCGAGACGGGCGGCAGCCTGGTCCGGGGTCAGGACGGTGGGGGTGGTCACGGAACAATGCCTTTCGATGGATGGTCCCCCTCCACGGTAGGATACCCGTAGGGGTATATGGAGGAGGGCGTGTGGAACTCGACATGAGCGCCGAGGAACTGAAGTCGGCGCTGAACCGGCTGCGGCGGGCGCAGGGCCAGCTCGCCGGAGTGATCAAGATGATCGAGGAGGGCCGGGACTGCGAGGACGTGATCACGCAGCTGGCCGCCGTCTCCCGCGCCCTGGACAGGGCGGGTTTCTCGATCATCGCGACCGGCCTGCAGCAGTGCATGACCAGCGAGGACCCGCAGGTGCGGGACTCGACGCAGATGCGGGCCCGGCTGGAGAAGCTCTTCCTGTCGCTGGCCTGAACCGCCTACGGGGCCCGCCCTGACCCGCTCCAGGGATGCGGGAGCGGGTGCCCGCGGCAGCGTCCGCGGGCGTTTCACAGCAGCGCGCCGATCGCCATGGCCGCGGCGACGGCCAGCAGCAGGCCGCCGAAGAGGCGTTGCAACGTGGCTGGTTGGATCTTCGCGCTCATCCTCTTGCCGTCCCAGGCACCCAGGACCGCGGTCGCGATGAACGGCAGCAGCAAGGTCATGTCCACGGTGGTGGCGGTGGCCGCCCGGGCGATCAGGGCGACCAGCGCGTTGGCGATGATGACCAGCAGGCTGGTGCCCACGGCCGCGCTCATCGGCACCGCGAGCACGGCCACCAGGGCAGGGACGGCGAGGAATCCGCCACCGACCCCGAGCAGCCCGGTCACCGCCCCCAGCCCCGCCCCGGCCGCCGCAGCACGCGGCGCCGACACCGTGGTGTTCTCCGGCGGCGTGCGGCGGCGCAGCATGCGCAGGCCCGCCAGTGCGGCGAGCACCGCGAAGGCCATGGTCAGCCCGGTGGCGGGGAGGTGCGCCGACAGGACGCCCGCCGCGGCGGCGGGCAGGAGCCCGGCCGCGGCGAACAGCAGCCCGGCGCGCCAGCGCACCGCACCGGCGCGCGCGTGCGCCAGCAGCGCGGTGGCCGAGGTGACGATCACGATGATCAGGCCGGCGGTGGTCGCCTCGGCCGGCGAGAAGCCGAGCAGGTAGATCAGGGCGGGAACGGTGATGATGCTGCCGCCCGCACCCAGCGAACCCAGGGCCAGGCCGACCAGCGCCCCGGCCAGCAGGGCAAGGACGAACGCGGTCATATGACGGCGCCCGCCACCCCGAGCGGGGCCTCGGCGGGCAGTCCCTGCGCAGCCCGGCTGCGCATGGCGCCGGTGGGCTCGGCCGAGGCCACGCCCCGGTCGGCCGGCGGGCGTGCGGCGTGCTGAGCGCGGTTGCCCGTGCGCTCGAACAGCACGGCCGTATCGGTCTGGAGCATGTGGTGGGCCAGTACAGGGGGGATGCGGCCGGGGCCGCCTGGAGACAAGGGCATGACGTGTGTTTCCTCAAGGTGCTCCTGGTCTGCCGGACTGATGGCTGCCCGGCCGGCCAGGTCGTGCGGGTCAGTGCTGGCCGGGCGTCACGAGCGTGAGGCCGGCGTGGGCGGCGGCCGCGTAGCCGTCGTCGACGGCCACCACGTCACGGCCTGCGGCCTTGAGGACGGAGGCGGCGATCGCAGCGCGCATGCCACCCGCGCAGTGCACCCACACCGTCCCGGCGGGCACCTCGTGCACCCGCGCGTGGACCTGGTGGACGGGGATGTGCACGCTTCCCTCGATCCAGCCGCCGGCACGCTCGCCGGCGCGGCGTACGTCCATCACCACCGGGTCCTGACCCTGCTCGCGGACCGCGGCCAGATCGGCGAACGTCGCCCGGCGGAACGAGGCCGGCGGCGCCTGCTCGCTGGTCCAGTCGGCCGGGGAGCCGACGGCGGCCGCGGCCGGGCGGTCGATGCCGACCCGGGCGAGTTCGCGCTGGGCGCGGGCGATGTCCTCGGCGCTCTCCGCCAGCAGGGTCACCGGCTTGCCCCACGGGATCATCCACGCCAGATAGGTCGCGAGCTGCCCCTCGACCTCGAAATTGAAGGAGCCGGCCACGTGCCCCTCGGCGAACGCGACCCGGTTGCGCAGGTCGACGACCCACTCGCCCGCCGCCAGACGGTCCGCGATCTCTGCGGCGTCGGCGCGCCGCGGCGCGGTCAGGTCCACCGGCGCCGGGCCCGCGGCATTGGCCGGGCCCATGTGCGCGTAGTAGGCCGGCACATCGTCCAGCCCGGCCAGCAGTTCCCTGACGAACGTCTCCACGTCCTGGGCCAGCACCGGATTGGCCGCCTTCTCCGCCCCGATGGTGCTGCGCTCGCCGTCGGCCTGCGCGGAGGAGCAGAAACTGCCGAACCCGTGCGTGGGCATCACCGCCACTTCGTCGTCCAGCTCCGCAGCGAGCCGGTGCGCGGAGGCGTGCTGGGCCCGGGCCAGGTCCTCGGTCAGCCGCGGCTCCACCAGGTCCGGCCGCCCCACGCTGCCGATCAGCAGCGACCCGCCCGTGAACGCGGCCACCGCACGCCCGTCCTCCTCCAGCACGTAGGCGGTGTGGTGCGGCGTGTGCCCCGGGGTGGACACGGCCCGGAGCGTCAGCCCCTCGTCGATGTCCTCGACGTCCCCGTCCGCCACGGGAACCCGCTCGTACGCCACGGAGGCTCCGGCGGGCACCAGGTAGCGGGCGCCGGTGAGCCGGGCCAGCTCAAGACCGCCGGTGACGTAGTCGTTGTGCACGTGCGTCTCGACGACCGCCGCGATCCGCACCCCACGCCGAGCCGCCGCAGCGATCACCTGATCGATGTCCCGCGGTGGGTCCACCGCGACCGCCGCCCGGCCACCACCGGCCAGATAGCTGCGGTTGCCCAGACCTTCGACTTCCAGGATGTCGGCAAAGAACACAGCACTCGCTCCCTCGTCGGACTTTTACCCCCCGGGGTATCTGGGAGCCACCGTAACAGAAATACCTGGGGGGGTATCCAGGAGGACGTGTGACGCCCTTCTAGACTCCGTACGGTCGTGCGCGCGCTCGGCGCGCAGCGGGAAGGTGGCTTGCGGATGATCGGCTCAACAGGACCAGGCACCGGTGCCGGGCGTCGCCCGGGGCTGCTGGGCCGGGAGGCGGAGTGCGAGCAGTTCGAACGGCTGCTGGCGGCGGTCCGGGCCGGTGAGAGCCGGTCGTTGGTGGTCCGTGGGGAGGCGGGAGTGGGCAAGTCCGCGCTGCTGGAGCACTTGACGAAGGCCGCTTCCGACTGCCGTGTGGTGGGCGCCGCGGGAGTGCAGTCGGAGATGGAACTGGCGTTCGCGGCGGTGCACCAGCTGTGCGTACCGTTACTGAACCGGCTGAACGATCTGCCCGCACCACAGCGCGACGCGCTCGGCACGGCGTTCGGCATGCATGCCGGCTCGGCGCCGGACCACTTTCTCGTCGGCCTGGGCGTGCTGAGCCTGCTGGCGGCGGCCGCCGAGGATCGTCCGCTGGTGTGCGTGATCGACGACGCCCAATGGCTGGACCGCGCCTCCGCGCAGGTGCTTGCCTTCGTCGCGCGCCGCCTGTTCGCCGAGTCCGTGGCCTGCGTGTTCGCCGTCCGTGATCTCGGTGAGCAGGACGAGCTGGCGGGCCTGCCGGTGATGGACGTCGCGGGTCTGCGCGACGACGACGCGCGGGCGCTGCTGGGCACGGTGGTCCTGGGCCGACTCGACGAACAGCTTCGCGACCAGATCCTCGGCGAGGCTCGTGGAAACCCCTTGGCGTTGCTGGAACTGCCGCGCGAACTGCCCTCTCTCAAGCTCGCGGGCGGATTCGTCGCGCCGGCCGCGCGCACGCTCTCGGGCCGTATCGAGAAGACCTTCCAGCGACGGCTCGAGCGCCTGCCCGCACCCACCCGACGGCTCTTGCTGCTGGCGGCCGCCGAGCCGCTCGGCGACCCGGTGCTGCTGTGGCGTGCGGCCGATGTGCTCGGGGACGGCGTCGGCATCGCGGCGGCGGACGCGGCCGAAGACATGATCGACGTCGGTGACCGGGTGCGTTTCCGGCATCCGCTGGTGCGTTCGGCGGTCTATCGGGCCGCGTCGCCGGAGCAGCGCAGGAAGGTCCACCTCGCTCTGGCGGAGGCGACCGACACAGGCACCGATCCGGACCGGCACGCCTGGCACCGCGCCCACGGCACCGCGCAGCCGGACGAGCCGACCGCCGCCGAACTCGAACGCTCGGCCGAGCGTGCCCAGGCTCGCGGCGGCCTGGCCGCCGCGGCCGCCTTCCTGGAGCGGGCGGCGGCGCTCACCCCCGATCCCGGCCGACGGGCGGAGCGCGCACTGGCCGCGTCCCGGATGACTCACCAGGCCGGATCGCCCGACACCGCGCTGAAGCTGCTGTCCATCGCCGCGGCCGGCCCACTCGATGATCATAGACACGGTGAGCTGGAGGTACTGCGCGCCCAGATCGCGTTCACCGTGGGCCGGGGCAGCGAAGGCGCCGGCCTGCTGCTCAAGGCGGCCCGCCGGCTGGAGTCCTCCGATGTGCCACTGGCGCGCGAGACCTACCTGGAAGCGATCAACGCGGCGATTCTCGCCGGGTCGCTGGCACCCGGGGGCGGCCAGCTCGAAGCAGCCCTGGCCGCCCGGGCCGTATCGCCCCTGCCGCATGCGAGCCGTGCGGCCGACCTGCTTCTCGACGGCACGGTGCTGCGCATCACCGAAGGACAGGCCGCCTGTGTGAGTACGTTGAAGGCGGCGATGGACGCCTTCAGGGCCCCGGATCTCAGCAATGACGAGGGGCTGCCCTGGCTGTGGCTGGCGAGCATCACCGCCGTGGGCCTGTGGGACTACGAGACCTGGTCGCTGCTGTCGGCCCGGCACCTGAGGATCGCCCGGGAGACCGGCCGGATCACCAACCTCCCCCTGGCACTGAGTTCGCGTATCGCCGACCGCGTTCTGGGCGGTGAGCTGGCCGAGGCCGCCGCGCTCGGCGAGGAACTGACGGCGATCTCGGAGGCGATCGGCATCAGCGCCCCGACCTATGGGGGCCTGGTCCTGGCCGCCTGGCAGGGCCGCGAGGACGACTACGCCGAACTGGCCGGGCGCGCCGCCGCCGACGCCGCCCGCCACGGCGAGGGTATTTCGCCGGTGATCAGCTCCCTGGCGGCCACTCTGCTGGCCATCGGCCACGGCCGGTACGAGCAGGCCCTGACGGCGGCACTCGAATGCAGACGGGGCGCCGGCCCCGCCGAGCTCGGCACACAGACCTGGGTGCTCACCGAAATCGTCGAAGCCGGCCTGCGGAGCGACAACCACAAGGCCGCGGCCGAAGCCTTCGAACAGCTCTCCGAGGTGACGACCCCGAGCGGCACGGACTGGGCGCTGGGCATCGAGGCCCGCGCCCGTGCCCTCCTGAGCCGGGGCACGACGGCGGAAGGCTGCTACCGGGAAGCGATCGACCGGCTCGGCCGCACCAGCGTCCGCGGGGAACTCGCCCGCGCCCATCTTCTGTACGGCGAATGGCTGCGCCGCGAGCGGCGCCGGACCCAGGCGCGCGCACAGTTGCGCACCGCCCATGAGATGTTCAGGGTCATGGGGATGGAGGCGTTCGCCGACCGGGCGGCGCGCGAACTGCGGGCGACCGGCGAGACCGCCCGCAGACGGACCGTCGAGACCGTGGGCCGGCTCACGCCGCAGGAAACGCAGATCGCGACGCTGGCCCGCGACGGACTGACGAACAAGGAGATCGCCGGCCGGCTGTACCTGAGCACCCGCACCGTCGAGTACCACCTGCACAAGGTCTTCGCCAAGCTGGGAATCACCTCACGGAACCAGCTGGGACGGGTTCTGTGACTGGGGACATCACGGATGCGAGTGCGCCCGGGCCACAGGACGCTGTGACGCATGCCGACCGCACTCGCGTCCTCCCCCTGTCCGGACCTGCCGATCATTGCCGTGGCCGCAGACCTCCCGGTACGGCCGGACCGTATGCACCCGGGCCGCCACCTGGGTCTCTTCGGCCGCCCCCGTATCACTCCTCGCGATGGTGACCGGGCACGCCGCCTCGCCGGAGCACTGACCGCCACCGCCACGAGCGGTTCGGGGGTACGCCAGAGGGCGTGCGTCGGGCAGGGCGCCCGGTGACGCCGGTGAGCGTTCCGGGGCGCGGTTGGGAGTGCGGGCAGCTCGATGATCTGGTCGGCGCCGTGCGCGGGGGTGCGAGCCGGGCGCTGGTACTGCGGGGCGAGCCGGGGGCGGGCAAGACGACGCTGCTCGACTACTTGGTTGGGCGCGCCCGGGGCTTTCGTGTCGTCCGGGTCACCGGTGTTCAGTCCGAGATGGAGTTGGTGTTCGCGGGTCTGCACCAGTTGTGCAGGCCCATGATGCACGGGATCGCCGGCCTTCCGGCCGTTCAACGTGACGCGGTGAAGGGAGCATTGGGGCTGGGGTCCGAGCGGGCACCTGACGGCACTCTTGTCGCTCTGGGTGTCCTCGGCCTGTTCTCCGAAGTCGCCCGGGACCAGCCGTTGCTGTGCGTCGTGGATGACGCGCAGTGGCTCGACCGGGCGTCCATGCAGGTGCTGGCGTTCACCGCGCGACGCCTGCTCGCCGAATCGGTGGCTGTCGTCTTCGCGACCCGAGTGACGGGCGATGGGCTGCCCGGCACCTCCGAGCCTGCCGGACTGCCCGAGCTGCCGGTCGAAGGACTGCCGGATCACGATGCGCAGGTGCTGCTGCGTTCCGTGCTCCCCGGGCCCTGGGACACACGGGTGCTCGATCGTATCGTCGCCGAGGCCCGGGGCAATCCGCTGGCGTTGCTGGAACTGGCGAAGACCTCGACTCCGCTGGAACTGGCCGGCGGCTACGGCCTGCCGAGCGTGCGACCGGTCACGGACCGGATCAAGGCAACGTATGTGGCGAGGGTCGCGGGACTTCCACCACAGACGCGGCGGCTCCTGCTGGCGGCGGCAGCGGATCCGACCGGCGCGCCGGCTCTGCTGTGGCTGGTGGCGGAGCAGCTCGGGATCGGCATCGACGCCTCTGCCCCCGCCGTGGCGGCAGGCCTGCTCACGATCGACGATCGAGTCCGGTTCTTCCATCCGATGGTGCGGTCGGCGGTCTACTGGGCGGCGTCCGACGAAGAACGGCGCAGCACGCACCGTGCGCTCGCGAGAGCGACGGATGCGGCGGTGGATCCCGACCGCCGTGCCTGGCACGCGGCGCACGGTGCATCCAGCCCCAATGAGGTCGTCGCAGCCGAACTCGAACGTTCGGCCGAACGAGCCCGGAGGCGCGGCGGATGTGCCGCGGCAGCGGCTTTCATGGCACGGGCCGTGGAACTGACACCACAATCGGCCCACCGTCAGATGCGCGCGCTGGCCGCAGCACGAGCGGCACACGAAGCGGGACATCCCGAAACCACCTCGAAGCTGCTGTCCATCGCCGAAGCGGGGCCCCTCGACGAGCGCCTGCGCGGTGAGATCGATCTGATGCGCGCCCGGATCGCGTTCGCCAGGAACCGGGGCAGAGAGGCTCCCGTTCTGCTGCTCCGGGCCGCCGACCGGCTCGCTCGGCACGACGTGGCACTCGCCCGGGACACGTATCTGGAAGTCATCGACGCGACGATCTTCGCCGGCCCCCACGCCTACGGCCGCGAGCAATGTGAAGCGGCCAGGGCAGCACGCTGCACACCGACCCCGCCCACCCCCCGTCCGACCGATCTCCTGCTCGACGGGATGGCGCTGCGCATCACCGAAGGCCATGCTGCCGCCGTGCCCGGTCTGCGCCTGGCCCTGCGCGCCTTCCACGAGCCGAGCCACTGCCCGGAGGAAGGACTTCGCCGGCTGTGGCTGATCTGTCTGACCGCTGTTGGGCTGTGGGACCAGGAAACGCTGTCCCACCTGGCGGCACGGTACCTTCACTTCGTCAGGGAGGCCGGTCGGATCGCAACGCTTCCCTGGGCACTGACCATGCGCTGCGTGGTCCACGTACTCGACGGGGAATTGGCAGAGGCAGCCTCGCTGGCGGCGGAGGTGCAGACGGTCTCCGACGCGGTCGGAACGGCGGCTCCGCTCTACGCCGCGCTCTTCGTCGCTGCCTGGCGAGGCCACGAAGCCGAATGCGTGGATCTGAGCAAGCGCGCCGACGAGGGGGCCGCCCGTCGGGGCGAGGGACTCGGGCCCGTGGTCGGCGGGTGGGCGAGGGCCATGCTGTACAACAGCCTCGGCCGGTACGAGGAGGCCGCCGAGGCGGCGAGCACAGCCGGCAGGGAGTACCACCAACCGGAAATGGGCGTCCCCACCTGGTCTCTCGTCGAGTACATCGAGGCCACCGCCCGGGGCGGCGCACCCGGGCGTGCTCTTGACGCCCTGGAACGCCTCACCGAGGTGACTGGGCCGAGCGGCTCGGACTGGGCCTTGGGCATCGAGGCCCGCTGCCGTGCTCTCCTCGACGAAGGGGCAGAGGCCGAAAGCCAGTACCTGAAGGCGATCGACTGGCTCGGCCGTACCGGAATCCGCGGAGAGCTGGCCCGCGCCCACCTCCTCTACGGTGAGTGGCTGCGCCGCAAGCGACGCCGCCAGGCTGCCCGCGAACACCTGACCACCGCACATGAACTCTTCGTCCGCATGAGCATGGAGGGCTTCTCCCAGCGAGCCGCCCGCGAACTCGCCGCCACCGGTGAGAACGTTCGAAAACACGCGGACCAGACCGGGAACGAACTCACGGCCCAGGAGGCCCAGGTTGTCAGACTCGTTCGCGAAGGCCTGACCAACGCGGAAATCGCATCCCGGCTCTTCATCAGCCCGCGCACGGTCGAGTGGCATGTCAGCAAGGTCTTCGTGAAGCTCGGCGTCACTTCGCGCAAGCAGCTTCGCGCAAGGACCGGCCGCGGGACGGGGTGAGAGAGCGGATGCGGATGAAGTCGGTGATGCATACGGAGACTCCAGCAGTGGACGACGCGTCGGTGGCGCGGCGCTCAAGCGGATCGGCGTGCGGTTGCGACCTCCGCCGGCTGAGGAGCGAACGGGGCAGCGGTCACCGTGTCCCGATGGATGGGGGTACGCGTGCCCGTCAGTGGCCGGCCGGTGCCGCCGTACCGAGCGGCGACGAACTCCGCCGCGATCGACAGCGCGGTCTCTTCGGGCGTCCGCGCCCCCAGATCCAGACCGATCGGCGAGCGCAGCCGGTCCAGCTTGCGCTGCGGCACACCGGCCTCGCGCAGCCGTGTGACACGGTCCTCGTGAGTGCGGCGGGACCCCATCGCTCCGACGTAGGCGACCGGGAGCGTCAGCGCGTGTGCGAGCAGGGGTACGTCGAACTTGGCATCGTGCGTGAGCACGCACAGCACCGTTCGCTCGTCGACCTGGGTCGTCTCCAAGTAGCGGTGCGGCCAGTCAGTGATCACTTCGTCCGCCTCCGGGAAACGGGCCCTGGTGGCGAACACCGGCCGCGCGTCACACACGGTGACGTGGTAGCCGAGGAACCTGCCCAGCCGTACCAGCGCCGACGCGAAGTCGATCGCGCCGAAGACGATCAGGCGCGGTGGCGGGGCACTGGACTCGACCAGCAGGGTGATCGGCTCACCGCAGTAGGCTCCGTCTCCGTCTCCCCCCACCACGAGCATGCCGGTACGCCCCGCTTCGAGCATGGCCCGCACTTCCGCGGCCGCGATGCGGGTGAGCCGCACCTGGCTGCCCAGCGCCCCCTCGTACGTTCCGTCGGGTCGGACGACCAACGGCCGGCCCATCAGTTCGGCGGGGCCGCCGACGGTTCGGGCCAGCGCGATCGTCTCGCCCGAGCACACGGCGGACAGGGCGGAAGCGAGCACGTCCCGCGCCGGCTCGCCGCCACGCACCGGCGTGACCAGGACGTTGATGGTTCCGCCACAGGTCAGGCCTGCGGCGAATGCGGTCTCATCGCTGTATCCGAAGCGTTCCAGGACGCTGCGGCCGTCTTCCAGCGCCTGTCGGCAGAGCTCGTACACCGCCCCTTCGACACAGCCCCCGGAGACCGAGCCGACGGCCGTTCCCTCGTCGTTCACGGCCAGGGCCGCTCCGGGTTCGCGGGGTGCGCTGCCGCTGACCGAGACGATCGTGGCCACCGCGAAGTCGTGCCCTTGCCGGACCCAGCGGTCGAGGTCTCCGGCGATGTCCAACATCTGTTTCTCCTGTGGGCCGTCGGCGAAGCTGATCGGCACGTCGCCCTCCCCGCCGCGTGCTGCACCGGCGAGAAGGCGACGGCCAAGAGTTGCCCGGAGGGTCGCCGTTGCTCAGAGCATGAGCTGGTCGATGGTGAAGGGCAGGGAGCGGATGCGGCGTCCGGTGGCGTGGAAGACGGCGTTGCCGATGGCCGCGGCCATTCCGACGAGCCCGATCTCGCCGACTCCCTTGGTGCCGACGGCGGTGGCCCGGTCAGGGCCTCCGAGGAAGAGCACCTCCATGTCGGGCACGTCCGCGTTGACCGGCATCAGGTAGTCGCCGAAGGTGGCGTTGGCAATGCGCCCGGTGCCGGCGTCGGTGGCGGTCTCCTCGAACATCGCCTGGCTGATCCCGCCGACGGTGCCGCCGATGATCTGGCTGGCGGCCGTCTTCTCGTTGAGGATCCGCCCGCCGTCGATCGCCGAGACCACCCGGGCCACCCGCAACAGGCCCAGCTCAGGGTCGATGCGCACCTCGACGAACTTCGCTCCGAAGGCACCCGCGGGGGCCATCCCCAAGTCCTCGGACCGAGGGGGCGTGCTCCTGCCGTCCGCGCTCAGTTCCTCCAGGCCGTGGCGGGCCAGGATGTCCGCGTAGGACTCCCCCTGTGCCGGGTCGTCGACGCGGTGGATACGCCCGTCGCCGACCGTCACGTCGTCGAGCAGGCATCCGCGCAGCGGTGACCCGGCGTCGCCCGCCACCACGTCGAGGAACTCCTGCACCAGGCGACGGCAGGCGGTGTGCACGGCGTTGCCGAGGGCGCCGGTGAGTCCGGAGCCGCCGGCCTGCGGCGAGTAGGGCATGTCGGAGTCGCCGAGGTCGAAGCGCACCTGGCTGACGTCGAGGCCGAGCAGCTCGGCCGCGAGCTGGGTCATGACCGTGTAGGTACCGGTACCGATGTCGGTGGCGGCACTGCGCACATGCGCCGAGCCGTCGCGGCGCACGGAGGCGCGTGCCTGGCAGGGGACCTGGTAGAAGGGGTAGGAGACGCCGGCCAGTCCGTAGCCGATGAGCAGGCGACCGTCCCGCATCGAACCGGGTTCGGGGTTGCGCCGTGACCAGCCGAACCGCTCGGCGCCCTCGGTGTAGCACTCCCTCAGGGCCTTGCTGGACCAGGGAAGACCCGACAGCGGGTGCTCCTCCGCGTAGTTGCGCAGGCGGAATTCGAGGGGGTCCATGCCGACGGCGTGGGCCACGTCGTCGATGGCGCACTCCAGTGCGAAGTTGCCCTGGCCCTCGGCGGGCGCGCGCATGGAGCCCGGGCAGGGGATGTTCAGCCGCGCCTGCCGGTCCCGCGTCAGCACGTTGGGGCAGGCGTAAGCGACGGCCGAGCCGAACGACACCGGTTCGTAGTCGTCGTCCTCCATGGCCACCGACGAGATGCCGTGGTGCTCGATGGCCACGAGGTCGCCGGCGCGGGTGGCACCGATCTTGATCTGCTGGACGCTGTTGGGCCGGTGTCCCACCGAGGTGAACATCTCGGGCCGGGTGAGAACGAGCTTGACCGGGCGCTTGACCTGCCGGGCCGCCAGCACGGTGAGGATGACGTGGGACCACACCCTCAGACCGGCTCCGAAGCCGCCTCCGACGAACGGAGCCAGCACCCTGACGCCGCTCTCGGGCACCTTGAAGATGGCGGCCAGCGAGGTACGCACGTTGTGCGGCCACTGGGTGGAGTCGTGCACCGTGAGCGCGTCACCGTGCCACGCGGCGAGGGTGGCCATCAGGCCGAGCGGGTTGTTGGTGTTGTCGGGGGTGGTGTAGGTGTCCTCGACGATGACGTCCGCCTGGCCGAAGCCGGCGTCGATGTCGCCCCGGTCGGTGTCCAGCCCCCACGGGTTCTCGACGATCTGCGCGCGGGGGTCGTCGATGCCGAGCACGGCCTTCTCCGTCTCGTACTCGACACGGACCAGCCGTGCCGCGTGCCTGGCCTGCTCGGCGCTCTCGGCCACGACGACGGCGATGTGCTGTCCGTAGTGGAGGATCCGGTCGTCCTGCAGCGGGGCCGGAGGCGATCCGCCCAGGAGCGTCATCGGGCCCCGCTCCAGCTGGGGCGCGGTCAGATGCGTGATGACGGTCAGTACGCCCGGTGCCGCCTGCGCCTGGGACAGGTCGAAGCCGCGGATGCGTCCGGCGGCGACGGTGCTTCCCACCAGGGCGGCGTGGGCCATGCCGGGAATGGAGAAGTCGTTGGGGTAGTGAGCCGCGCCGGTCACTTTCAGCGGGGCGTCGACGCGGTCGATGCCCGCACCGACGGTCCTGCCGGTTTCGAGGGTCGTCATGACTGCGCTCCTGCAACGGTCTCAAGGGTGCGTACGAGGGTGCGCTTGGCCAGTTCCACCTTGAACGCCGTCCCCGGCAGGGGCCGGGCGCCTTGGAGGGCGGCCTCTGCCGCCGAGCGGAACGCCTCCGTATCCGCCCGGGAACCGCGCAGCACGTCCTCGGCGTCCCAGGCGCGCCAGGGCAGCGTGCCCACGCCGCCCAGCGCGACGCGTGCTTCTTGGATGAGGCCGTCCTCGGTCACGAGCGCCACGCCGGCCGAGACCAGGGCGAACTCGTAGGAGACGCGGTCACGGACCTTGATGTAGTGCGACCGCGCCGCTGCCGGCAGCAGGGGGATCTCGACCGCCGTGATCAGCTCGCCGTGCTCCAGGACGTTCTCGACGTTCGGTGTGTCGTCGGGCGGCAGGTAGAACTGCGTCAGCGGGATCGAGCGCCGGCCGTTCCCTCCCTGGGTGTGCACGACGGCGTCGAGGGCCGCGAACGGGACCGCGACGTCCGAGGCGTGCAGGGCGATGCAGTGGTCGCTGGTGCCCAGGATGGCGTGCATGCGGTGGATGCCGGTGATGGCGGCGCAACCGGATCCGGGGTTGCGCTTGTTGCAGGCCGGGACGGTGGGGTCGCGGAAGTAGCGGCACCGCGCTCGCTGGAGCAGGTTGCCGCCGATGGTGGCCATGTTCCGCAGCTGGGTCGACGCCCCCAGCAGCAGGGCCTCCCGTACGAACGGCAGGCGCTCGCGGACCACGGGATCCGCCGCGAGTTCCTCCATCGTCGTCAGCGCGCCCACTGTGATCGCCGTGTCGGTGTGGGTGATCCCCTTGAGCGGCAGACGCGTGATGTCGACGAGCCGCTCGGGGCTGAGCACGCCGTCCTTCATGAGGTCCAGCTGGGTCGTGCCCCCGGCGAGGAACGACGTGTGCGGGTCGGCGGTGACCACGGCCACCGCCTGGTCGGCGTCGTCGGCGAGGGTGTACTCGAAGGGGTGCATGATCAGCCCTCCCCGGCGACTTCGCGGATCGCCGCGCGGATGTTCGGATAGGCGCCGCAGCGGCAGATGTTGCCGCTCATGAACTCGCGGATGTCCTCGTCGGTCTCCGCTCGCCTCTCCTTGATCAAGCAGACGGCCGACATGATCTGGCCCGGTGTGCAGTAGCCGCACTGGAAGGCGTCGTGCTTCGCGAAGGCCGCCTGCATGGGGTGGAGCTCGCCGTCGGCGGACAGCCCCTCGATCGTGGTGATCTCCCGTCCCTGGTACTGGGCGGCCAGGCCCAGACACGACACCACTCGTTTGCCGTCGACCATGACCGTGCAGGCACCGCACGCACCCTGGTCGCACCCCTTCTTCGCGCCGGTGAGGCCCAGATGGTCCCGCAGCGCGTCGAGAAGGGTGACGCGCGCGTCGACCCGGAGGGAATAGGAGGTGCCGTTCACGTTGAGCGTGATGTCGACTCGCGGCGGCTCGGGGGGCGACTGGCCGGACAGGCGTGTCTCAGTCTCTGCGTGCTTCATGGCGCCTCGATTCTGAGTCCAGGAGACATCGTCCACGACGAGAAGAAGGCTTGGTTCTGGGACCGGCCGGGCTCTGAGCCGCCGTGCGCTGCTCGCGCCGTGCCGTTGCGGGCCGTGTGATCACAGTGCTCCGCAAGCAGGTGAAGGCGGCTGCCGGGGTCTCTTCCGTCGGCTGTGAGCATCGACGACAACCTTCGCTGGGAGCCAGTCGGACCCTGTGTCGTGGGGCGTGCACGACTATTCCCCAAGGTGAACCCGGTCGCACCCGGGGGAAACACTGGTGGAGTCCCTGGGGCACGTGAGCAGGCCGCGCCCAACGAACTGGCCACTTAGGAGAGCGAGACCAGACGGCTCGCCCGCAAGGGCACTCACCCCTAGCACTTACTAAATATTAGTGCCTTACCTGTCTTTTGCTCAGTGAGGCAGCGTGCCGGAGTGTGGACGCATGACCGACTACGGACGCCCCCTCTCCTTCGGACTGAGCCTGGATCCTGCGGCCGGGTCACTGGACCGAACCCGGCGCCTCGCGCGCCTGGCCGAGGCCCACGGCCTGGAACATCTCGCCGTCCAGGACCACCCCTACCAGCCCGGACATCTCGACAGCTGGACGCTGATCAGCCATCTGGCTGCCGCCACAGAGCGCATCTCGTTCTTCACCGACGTGGCGGACCTGCAGCTTCGTCCGCCCACGATGCTCGCCAAGGCCGCGGCATCGCTGAGCGTGCTCACCGACGGCCGGATTCATCTCGGTGTCGGAGGCGGTGCCTTCCCGGAGGCCATCGCCTCGATGGGCGGCCTGCCGCGGCGCGGCGAGCAGATGGTCGCCTTCACCGAGGAGTCCCTCGGAATCATGCGCCGGGCTCTGGCCGGAGGAACGGTACGGCTGCAGAGCCCTCATCACTCGGTGACCGGATACCGCGCCGGTCCCGTACCGCCCAAGCCCGTGGAACTCTGGCTCGGCGCCCAGAAGCGCAAAATGCTGACGGTGACGGGCCGGTCGGCCGACGGGTGGATCTCCCCGCTGAACATCTACGTCCCACCGCACGAGGTGCCTTCCCGCCAGGAGATCATCGACGCGGCGGCCACGGCCGCGGGACGCACCCCGGAGTCGATCCGCCGCATCTACAACGTGATCGGGGTCATCGGGTCCGCCCAGGGGGGCCAGGGCCTCGTCGGTGACGTGCGGCGCTGGGTGGACGCCCTGACCGAGTGGAGTGTGCTCCTCGGCTTCGACACCTTCGTGTTCTGGCCCGTCACGGACCCCGAGAACCAGCTCGCCCTGTTCGCCTCCGAAGTCGTCCCGGCTGTCCGGGAGGCCGTCGATGCCGCAAGGAACGGACGATGACCACGAGCCTCGGTGCAGCACCGGCCGCCCTCGCGGGCAAGATCGTCACGCCGGGCGATCGCCGCTACGCCCTGCTGCGCTCCACGTACACCACCACCGGCCGCCCGGCGGCAGTCGTCCTCGCCGAGTCCGCCGACGACGTCGTCGCGGCGCTGCGACTGGCCCGCGAGCAGCACCTCCCGCTCGCGGTCCGCAGCGGCGGACACGGCCTGTCCGGCAGTGCCACCAACAACGGCGGGCTCGTCATCGACCTGTCCGCGATGCGCCGTGTCGACGTCCTCGACCGTGCTGCGCGCCTGGTCCGGGTGGAGGCGGGCGCCCGCTGGGCCCAAGTGGCCCGGGCGCTCGCCCCGCACGGGCTGGCCATCAGCTCCGGTGACCACGGCAACGTGGGAGTCGGCGGCCTCGCCACGGCCGGCGGCATCGGCTGGCTCGTGCGGCACTACGGGCTCACCGTCGACCACGTCCGCGCGGTCGAGGTGGTCCTGCCGGACGGCACCCAGGTCCGCGCCGACCCGGCCACCGAACCCGATCTGCTGTGGGTGATGCGCGGCGCGGGGGCCGGCGCCGGCATCGCGGTGGCCTTCGAGATCGAGGCTGTCGAACTCTCCGACGTCGGCTTCGCACAGCTCGTCGCGCGCGTGGATCCGGCGGGCGAGACCCTGCGGCGCTGGGAGGCGGTCGTGGCCGAGGCACCACGCGAACTGTCGACGGCAGTCATGCTGTCGTCCAACGGTGCGGAGCCGCTCGCCTTCATCACCGCGGTCGTGGCCTCGGGCAACCCGTCCACCATCCAACGAGCCGTCCAGCCGCTCCTCGGCATCGGCGACGTGACCCTCCAGCAGGCCCACATCCTCTCCTACCCGGACCTGGTCTCCCCCGCCCACCTGCATCCCAACGTCGGACAGATGCCATCGCAGACGACGAACGGACTCATCACGGAAATGACCCCCGACGTCGCCCGTGCCCTGGTAGCAGCCTCGACCGGCTCCGCACCGGCCCTGGTCCAGATGCGCTCCCTCGGCGGCGCGGCGAACGACCCGGACCCGGCAGCCACCGCCTACGCCCATCGCCACCAGCAGACGCTGATCGTCGCCTCGACCTTCCCGCCGCACGGCCGACAGGCTCTCTCGGCCGCTTGGGAGGCCGTGGCTCCGTACACGGACGGGGCGTACGTGAACTTCGAGAGCAGACCCGACGAGTCCACCTTCGCGCGCGCCTACCCCGGACCCACCGGGGCCCGGGTCAGCGAGTTGTGGAAGCACTACGACCCCGACGGCCTCCTGCGCCATCCAGCAGGAGGCTGACCGGCTCCGGTCCGTCTGTCCGACAGGCCCGCTGCCGAAGCCGGCCACGGGCAGACGGCGAGCAGGCGGCTGCTCGGCTCCCCGTCCGAGACCGCGGGCCCCATGGCCACTTTTGGTATGGTGCTAACCTTTTACAAGTGACTACTCTCCAGTCCATACCGCTCGAGCGTCGCTCCATCCAAGACGACACCTGCCCGTCCTTCGAAGAGACCCTCGAACTGGTGGGACGCCGCTGGACGGGGTCGATCCTGACGGCCGCCCATCAGGGCGCGACACGGTTCGGCGAGTTCCGGGCCTCCATCGACGGCATCTCCGACCGGCTGCTCTCCCAGCGCCTGAAGGAACTCGAGACCGCCGGTCTCCTGGAGCGCAGCGTCATTCCCAGCACTCCCGTGCAGATCCGGTACCGGCTGTCCCCGGACGGTCTGGCCCTCGTGGAAGCGCTGCAGCCTCTGGCGCAGTGGACCCTGCGCCGCTCGGCACGAAGGAACGTGCAGCAGGATTCGCCGGCACGCACGCCGTGAGCCGGTGACGGTTCAGACGGTCGTCCGATCGGCCGGCCGGTCGGGGCGGCGGTAGCGGGTCAGCGCCCGGCGGCCGAGGATCACGGCGCCCAGGCCCAGCGGGATGGCCACGATGGCGCCGACGAGCCCGTTGCCGGTGCCGGGACCGCCGCTGGAGGTGGCCACGTGCAGCACCGCGAGGACCGTGCCGGCCATCCCCGCCGCGATGGCCGCCATCCCGCCGGTGCGCGCTTTGGCGATGCCTGTCCGGCGGCCGACGCGGGCCAGGGCCGACCAGCCGATGGCCAGCCCGAGCACCCCCACCCCGAGGGCGAGGTTGGCCCCGGTCCGCCCGTCGCCGATGATTCCGCCCTCGGCGGCCGCCATCAACGCTGCTGAAGCACTCATACCGCTCTCCTCCTTCTCCGTCGCCGATTTCGGGGTTCGATGTGCCTCCAGAGCATGCGCGCCGGTCCCCCCGCCGGTCGTCCAGCAGATGCGGGCACTTCCCGCTGCCGCCGCTGCGGCATCCGGATACTCCGGATGCCGCAGACCGCGCGTTGGTACCGCAGACGCGGTAGCCGGCCGCTCGTCCTCGAGCCGGATCCGCCCACGACCGCATCCCGCTACGGTGCACCCATGATCAAAGGACGGTTCGCTGTCCCGGCCGGAGTCACCGACTGGGTGATCGCCGTCGGCGTGGCGGCGCTGCTGCTGGGCACCGGGCTGTCCGGGCCCCATCCGGCCGGGGGCCGCGAACTGCTCGGCGCCACGCTGCTGGCGGCCGGCGGACTGGCACTGGCCGCCGGCCGCCGGGCACCGCTCGTGGTCCTGGCCGTCACCGGGCTGTTCGCAGCGGGCCATCAGGCGGCCGGATTCGAGGTGCTCGCCGTCTCCTACCTGGTCGCGGTCTACGGCGCGGTACGCGCCGGGCACCGCACCGTCGCGGTGGCGGCGTCCGTGGGCCTGCTGGTCGTGCTCCACCTCACCGCCCTGGTCTCCCAGGACGGACCCGCGCGCGAGGTCGTGGGGCAGGCCCGCAACACCCTGGAGATCGCCTGGCTGATCGCCGCGTTCGCCGCCGGGGAGGCGGTGCGGCAGGCCGAACGGCGGGCGGACGAGGCCGAGCGCACCCGCGAGGAGACCGCGCGGCACCGGGCCGACGAGGAGCGGCTGCGCATCGCGCGGGAGCTGCACGATTCACTGACCCACCAGATCTCGGTCATCAAGGTGCAGTCCGAGGTCGCCGTCCACGTGGCCCGGCGGCGGGGCGAGCAGGTGCCGGAGGCCCTGCTGGCGATCCAGGAGGCCGGCCGGGAGGCGAGCCGGGAGCTGCGCGCGACCCTGGAGGCGCTGCGCGACGACGACACCTCCCCGCCGCACGGACTCGACCACATCCCGGACCTGGTGGAACGGTTCCGGACGACCGGCCTCAGGACGACGCTGACGATCGAAGGACCTCCGCACGCCGTGCCGGCGGCAGTGGGCCGCACCGCCTACCGGATCGTTCAGGAATCGCTCACCAACGTCGCCCGGCACGCCGCCGCGACCACCGTCTCCGTCCTCATCGGCTACCGGCCGGACGCCCTCGCCATCCGCGTCGACGACGACGGAACGGCCACCCCGTACCCCTCGCCGACGCCCGGCCTCGGGCTGCTCGGCATGCGCGAACGCGTCACCGCCCTGGGTGGCCGGCTGAGCACCGAGCCGCGCAGCGCGGGAGGCTTCACCGTCCAGGCCGAACTCCCCACGAACGGAGCGTCGTGATCCGTGTCCTGCTGGTCGACGACCAGCCGCTCATCCGCAGCGGATTCCGCGCGCTGCTCGACCTCGAAGACGACATCGAGGTGGTGGCCGAGGCCGCCGACGGACAAGAGGGCCTGGCGCTGGTCAAGGAGCAGCTGCCCGACGTCGCGCTCATCGACATCCAGATGCCCGTCATGGACGGCATCGAGGCGACCCGGCGCATCGCCGCGGACCCGGCCCTGGCCTGCGTCCACGTCGTCATCCTGACCAACTACGGCATGGACGAGTACGTCCTGGACGCGCTGCGCGCCGGCGCCGCCGGCTTCCTGGTCAAGGACATCGTGCCGGAGGACCTCCTGCACGGCGTACGCGTCGCCGCCCGCGGCGACGCCCTGCTCGCGCCCGCGATCACCCGAAGGCTCATGGACCGGTACCTCACCCAGCCGCCTCCCACCCGCGCCGACCGCGGGCTGGAGGAGCTGACCGGCCGCGAACGCCAGGCGGTCGCCCTGGCCGCGCAGGGCTTGTCCAACGACGAGATCGCCGGCCGCCTGGTCATCAGCCCGTCGACCGCCAAGACCCACATCAATCGGGCCATGGCCAAGCTCAACGCCCGCGACCGCGCCCAACTCGTGGTTCTCGCCTACGAATCCGGCCTGGTGACCCCGCGCAACTCCTGACCCCACGCCGTTGACCGGCCGGGGCGCTACGGCTCCTCGCCGCCCGGGACCTCGCCGGCCTCCCGGCCTCTCCGACTTGTGCAGCGTGACCCCGCCCTGCCGGGCGGGGAGTCACGCGCCGGGACCGGACCGGTTACTCGAGATCGAGGACGGCCTTGCCGTGGAGGCGCCGGCCGAGCAGGGCCTCTACTGCCTCGGAATGGCGAGACCAGGGGCCGCGCCAGCTGATGCCCGGATCGAGGCGGCCTGCCGCGATCTCTCCGGCCAGCCAGGTCAGATCGGCGGAGAAGTCGGTGGTGGGGTCGCCGAAGAGAAAGAAGGTGCGGATCGACCGGTCGTGCCGCCCTCCGGTGCCCACCAGGTCATCGGGTGACAGCACCACGTCGGCCTCGGAGGAACGGCCCACGCTGTAGAGGACGCCGCCGGCCGACAGGGCGGCGAAGGCGTCGACGAGGTACTGTCCGCCGACGTTGTCGAGAACGGCGGACACGGGCTGCCGTACGGCGGCCGGCTCGGGGTGGACCTCGTGGGCGCCCAGGGCCCGCAGTCCGTCCGCCTGGGCGGGGTTCCGGCTGATGGCAACGACGTGCGCACCCGAGCGGGCGGCGAGCTGGACGGCGTAGCGGCCGACGCCGCCGGAAGCACCCGTGACCATCACGCGGCGACCGAGCAGCGATCCCATCCGGCGCAGCACGTGCAGGGCGCTCAGTCCGGCGACGGGGATGGTGCTCAGTGCGCCGGGGTCGGCGTCCTTCGGTGCGGTGCCGAGCCGGGCGGCGGGTACGGCTCGCAGCTCGGCCCAGCCGGTCTCGCCGAGGGTGACGACCCTCTCTCCCTCCGCCGGGCCCGAGCCGTCGGCGGCCGCCTGGACGACCACGCCGGCCGCGTCCCAGCCGAGCACGGTGCCGTCGGGCATCTGCGGACGGGTGGCTTCATGGACCTCACCGAAGTTCAGCGACACCGCCTCGACGCGCACGAGCGCCTCGTGGGCGGCGGGCCGCGGTGCGGGGACGTCCGTCAGTGACAGGTGTCCGGGTGAGGTGTGGTCGACGACGAGTGCGCGCACAGGAAGATCCCTTTCACGAAGTGCCACAGTGTGGCATTTGCTCTAGTAGAGCATATGCGCGGTCTCGGCGTGTGCTTGGTAAAGTGCTCGCGATGACCACCTCCGATCAGCCCGCCACCCTGCGCGAACGGAAGAAGCTGCGCACTCGCCAGGCATTGGCCGACACCGCTGTCACGCTCTTCGGCGAGCGCGGATTCGACAGCACTCCGCTGGACGCGCTGCTGGAGCAGGTGGAGGTGTCCCGGCGGACCTTCTTCCGCAACTTCCGCTCCAAGGAGGACGTGGCACTCACCGCCGTCAAGCAGCTCTGGGACGTCTACCTGGAAGTCCTGGACGGCACCAAGAAGTCCGGGCCACTGATCGATGTCTTCCTCGACGCCATGCTGACCACCCTGGAGCGCATGGACGAGGACTGGTACCGGCGCTTCCCGCTCACGCTGCGGCTGATCGCCGACTCGCCCGCACTCGACGGGTACACGCTGCGGCACTGCGCCGAAGTCCAGGCCGAGATCGCTCGCAGACTCGACGGACAGAACCGTCTCGAGCTGCGGCTCCTCATCGAGTTCTTCGTGGCAACCTGGCGCTGCGCCCTGGACGAATGGCTGCCCGACTGCGTACCGGGCGAACTGCCCGCACTCTTGCGCCGGTCCTGCTCATCCATGAACTCCGCCCTCAGCCTGTCCTTCCCGGCCTGAGGTGGACCTCACGCTCGCGGCCGCGCACGGACTCGGCAACGGCGCGATGCACGACGCGGCTCGAAGAACGGAAGCACGGCGATCACCTGGCCATGCCGGCCGTCCGACCCCCTCACGAGCGACGCCGAAGGCGCCCTTGACGGGCTGGCGCGGCCCGCCGGCACCCGGCCCGATCCGCGAGATCCCGCGACGCGGATGAACGGGCTTCACCTGGCGTTCGACCGAGCTGGCTGATCGTTTCTGCGGTGACGCCGGTCGTCCACTGGGGTGGAGCCCCGAGTGTTGCCCCCGGGGTATGGCGCCTCACCCGCTATGCCTGTCTTCCACCGACAAGAGGAGGCACTCCCCGATGTCCGCACCGTCGACGATCGATCACCACGCCACCGGCTACAGCCTGAGCCACGCCTACTGGATGGCCCAGGCCGCCGACCTGGCATACAAGGACCAGGACACCATCGAGCGCAGTGCCAGGAAGTGGGGGTTCGACGAGGTGCGTCACCATCACACCCGGTTCACGCCGCCCTTCCCGCTGGAGGACACCCAGGCGTACACGATCGCCAGCGACCACATGATCATCACGGCCTTCCGCGGAACGGAGCCGAACCAGATCCTGGACTGGCTCTCCGACGCCACGACACCGCCATGGCCGGGGCCCGCCGAGACCGGCTTCATCCACTACGGCTTCGGCGAGGCCCTCGACTCCATCTTCCCCTCGGTCCGGGACGCCCTGACCCAACTCCGCCGCAACGGCCAGACTGTGTGGTTCACCGGCCACAGCCTCGGCGGTGCGCTCGCGATGCTGGCCGGCTGCCGGATGTATCTGGAGGAACCACGCCTCCAGGCGGACGGAATCTACACCTTCGGGCAGCCCCGCACCTGCGATCCGGACCTGGCCGACGCCTGCAACACCCACCTGAAGAACCGCGTGCACCGATTCGTCAACAACAACGACATCGTCCCCCAACTCCCGCCCCCGCCCTACACCCACGTCGAGACCCTGCGCTACATCGACTCCACCGGCAAGATCCGGTCGGCCATGCCGCTCCTCGGCGCCCTGACCGACCGAGCCCGCGGCCTGACCGCCGACATGCTCGCGCCCGGCAGTGACGGAGTGCGGGACCACCTCCTCAAGCAGTACATCGCCGCTCTGGAGAAGAACCTGGCCTCCCGATAGCGGGTCGCCCGTCCAGTGGCGACCCGCCGAACCAGACATCTGGGCTAGGGATGCATGACGATCTTTCCCACGTGGTCCCTGCGGGCCAGTTCTTCCTGTGCCTGAGCGGCCTGCTCCAGCGGGAACGTCGCGGCGACGACGGGCTGGACCTCGGCCAGACGAGCGAGGTCCATGAGGAGCCCGAAGTGTGCGGGCGTGTGCATCGCGGAGCCGATCACCTGCGCGTTGTGCAGGTAGAGGCGGCGCACGTCGAAGGTCACGGGGTACCCGCCGAGTGCGCCGGCGATGACCCAGCGGCCACCTTCGCGCAGCAGCGGCAGTCCCTCACTCACCAGGTCTCCGGCGATGACGTCGAGTGCGACGTCGATGCCCTCGGGGGCGGCGGTTCGGATCTGCCCGGCGACGTCTCGCGCGCGGTCGATGACCGCGTGCGCCCCCGCCTCGCGCACTGAATCCAGCTTGGATCCGCTGCTGATGGCGAGCACGCGCGCACCGCGCGCACGGGCGATCTGCACGGCAGCGAGGCCGACACCGCCGGAGGCTCCCGAGACCAGGACGGTCTCCCCCTCCCGCAGCCGGCCCCGCTCGATCATGCCCAGCGCCGTGCCGTAGGCGGTCGGCAGCGCCGCGAGCTGATCGTCCGTGAGCGGGGATTCCGTCACGTCATGGACGCGCTTCGCCGGCGCAGTGACGTACTCGGCATAGCCGCCGTCGCGTTCGCTCCCCATCAGGCCCACCGGGTTCGCGTCCGGTCCTTCGGCGTCGTAGATCGCCGGGTCGACGACCACCCGGCGGCCGATGAGGCTCTCGTCCACGCCGGCACCGACTGTCACGACCCGGCCGGCCACGTCGGCGCCCTGGATGCGCGGGAAGTCGATCGGGCCTCGCCAGCCCGACAGTGCCTCCGGGTCTTCCGAACGGCCGTAGGCGCCTTCCCGGGTCCAGAGGTCGGTGTTGTTCAGCGCGACCGCGCTGACCCGGACCAGCACCTCTCCCGCCCGCGGGGCGGGCACGGCCACCTCCGTCAGCTCAAGGACCTCCGGCCCTCCGTGCGCTGTGATCCGCACCGCGCGCATGGTCTCGGGCACACCCATCGCTCGAACCTCCTCCCGGGTACACTGATCTGTGAACTTCTGACCAAGGTACACCGATCGGTAAAGGCACGTCCAATGCAGGAAGCCCGGCGCATGACACCGGCCGGCCGCCGGATCGTGGCGGCTGCCGAGGAGCTGTTCTACAACCGCGGAATCACGGCGGTCGGCGTCGACCTGATCGCTGAGCGCTCAGGGGTGACCAAGCGGACCCTTTACAACCAGTTCGGTTCGAAAGACCATCTCGTGGCGACCTACCTCGCGGAACGTGACCGTCGCTGGCGGTCACTCGTCCGCGCCGCCGTCGAGGACTGTGACGACCCTGTCGAGGCCGTGACCGCGCCCTTCGACGCACTGCGGACCTGGAGCCGGACCAACACCCGAGGATGCGCTTTCATCAACGCGCTGGCCGAACTCCCGGACCCCTCGCACCCCGCACACCGCATCGCCGCGGAACAGAAGCTCTGGCTGCAGAGCCTGTTCAAGGAACTCGCCACCGCGGCGGGCTGCTCGGCACCCGACGCCCTCGCCGTCCAGCTCCTCGTACTGCACGAGGGAGCTCTCGCCACGCAGCCGCTCCCGCTCGACACCCTGTCGGACAGCACCGACCTGGCGCGGGCCATCGTCCGAGCCGGCGCACCGCCTCACTGGTGAACGGCGGAACACACGCAACGCCTCTTCCGCAACGCCGCACTGTCGCGGCCACGCGGGGGCCGGTGCAGCCTGTGGCACGGCCCGGTGAGGGTCCTACAGGCTTGTGAAGACCTGGGGTGACAAGTTTTTGATCATGGTGTTGGTCCAGCGCATCTGCCGCAGTGTCTGTGGGTGGCAGGAGGAGGCGAGGGTGAGGAGCCGGGTGTCCTTCGAAGCCTGCGCGGTCTGGGCGAGCATTTCCCAGTGCAGCGAGTTGTGCGTTGCGGCCAGGTGCACTTCCCGCAGGTCGCGCAGGAGCAGCAGGCCGGGTTCGGGGCGGTGGCCCATCACGTCGGACGCCTTCTTCCTGAGCGTTGCCAGCAGGCCGTCGGAGGAGTCGTCGGGTGGGCCGCCGAGGTCCAGGTCGTAGTGGGCCGCTGCGTCGGCCAGGCGCTGGACGTGTTCTCGGGACCATGCGGCGACGTCGGTGGCGACATGGTGGATCTCGTGTTCGGTGCGGTGGCGCTCCGACAGGCTCATGAGCTCACCGATGAGGTTGCGTTCACCGTGATGGAGGATGCGCAGGGCGATTTTGATGCCGTTCACCGGTGGTTTCCCTCCCGGCCCCAGGCGGTGCCCGGGGTTTGTGACACGTGTGCCGTCCGCCCGCCGGTGGTGGCGGCCGGCACATCGTGGGTGGCCGCGGGAGCGGAGGCGGTGGTGGTGGGTGCCGGGGACGGCTTTCCGTCGCCGCGTTCGACGAGGGTGAGCGCGGCCGCCGCGGTTTTGAACAGCGGCTGCTTGGAGGCCGGGTCCCAGTCGGTGATCGTGGTCTCGTTGGCCGCCCGGCCCGGTGTGGCGGCGTCCGGGCCGAAGCCGGCGGGGGTGTCCCAGTAGCCGTAGTGGAACGGCACGAAGATCACCCCTGGCCGGAGATCGGTGACGCGTAGCCGCCCTTGCAGGGCGCCACGAGGAGTGCTCACTTTCACGAGGTCGCCTTCCGCCAGATCGAGTCGTGCCGCGTCACTGGCCGAGATCTCCACCCATACATCGGGCGCCGCCGCGTTCAACTGGGGTGCGCGGCCGGTCTTGGTGCGGGTGTGGAAGTGGTAGAGGGTGCGTCCGGTCGTCAGCTGGAAGGGGTACTCCCGGCTCGTCGCCTCATGCGGCGGCAGGAAGCCGGCGGCCTTGAGCATGGCCTTGCCGTCGGGGTTGAGGGAGCGGTACTCCACTGCGCTGTCGGCCGCTCCGGTCACGAGGTCCTTGCCGTAGTCCTGGCACGCGTCGGGGTGCGCCCAGCTGATGCCGTCGGTGTAGAGGCGCTCGGTGCCCTCGGGGGCCTGCTCGTTGACCGGCCATTGGATGCCGCCGGCGCCGCGCAGCATCGCGTACGTCAGTCCTGTGTAGTCGCACGGGCGGCCTGCGCTGCACCGTTTCCATGCCTCGAACGCCGATTCCGGATCGTGCCAGGTGATCAGCGGCCCGCCGTCCTTGTCACGGAAGTCCATGCGCGCTGCGTAGTCCAGGAAGATGTCGAGATCCGGTCTGGCTTCGCCCGGCGGCTCGACCGCCTTGTCCGTCAGATGCACCGTGCGGTCGGCGTTGGTGAACGTGCCGGTCTTCTCGCCCCAGGTCGCGGCGGGCAGCACCACGTCTGCGAGCTGTGCCGTCTCGGTCAGGAACAGGTCCTGGACCACCGTGAACAGCCGCTTCTGCGACAGCACCGAGCGGATGCGAGCGAGTTCGGGCAGGGACACCGCGGGGTTGGTGCCGCTGATCCACAGCATGCGGATCGAGCCCTGCTCGGCGTAGCGGAACATCTGCATCGCGTGGGTGGGCGGCGCATAGTGCGGGATGGTGGCGGCTTCGACGTTCCAGACTCTGGCCAGATCGGCCACGTGCGCGTCGTTCTGCCAGTTGCGGAAGCCCGGCAGATCCCCGTTGGCCCCGCATTCGCGGGTGTTCTGGGCGGTGGGCTGCCCGTTCATCTGCAGCACGCCGGCACCCGGCTTGCCCAGCATGCCCCGGATCAGATGAAGGTTGTTGACCTGGACGGCGGCTGCCGTGGCCTGGTGGGACTGATAGACACCCTGCAGGACCGTGGAGAGCAGCCGGTCAGCGGTGCCCAGTAGGTCGGCGGCCTCGGCGATCCGGGCGGCCGGGACGTCACAGATGTCCGCCGCCCACTCCGGTGTGCAGTCCTCGACCCGGGCAGCGAGCTCCTCGAAGCCGACCGTGTGCGCCTGGATGTACGCCCGGTCGATGCGGCCGTGACGGATCGTCTCGTGCAGCAGGGCGTTGAGCAGCGCCACGTTCGTGCCGACGCGTGGGGCGAGGTGCACGGTCGCTGCCCGGGCCACCTGGGTGGGCCTGGGGTCGACGCAGAGCAGGCGGGGCGGATCGGTGCCTTCCAGCCGGTCGAGGATGCGCATCCACTGCACCGGCTGCGTCTCCGCGAGGTTGTGGCCGAAGAGCGCGATGACGTCGGCGTGGTCGATGTCGTCGTAGCTGCCGGGCTGTCCGTCGCAGCCGAAGGTCTCCTTGAGCGCCTCGGCGGCGGTGGAGGTGCACAGTCGGGTGTTGCCGTCGAGGTGGTTCGTCCCGAGGCCGGCCCGGGCCAGGACCGCGAGGGTGTAGTACTCCTCGAGGAACAGTTGTCCGGTCGTGTAGAAGCCGATGGAGCCCGGGCCCCGTTCGCTGAGCAGTTCGCGCGAGCGGGACACGACGCGGTGCATCGCGGTCTCCCAGTCGGTCTCCACCAGCCGCCCGTCCTCACGGACCAGGGGACGGGTCAGCCTGTCGGATGAAGCGTTGGCCTGCCAGCCGAACAGGTCCTTGGGACCGAGCCTGCCGCGGTTGACCCGGTCGATCTCGCGTCCACGGACACCGACCATCCGGCCGTCGATGACCGCGATGTCCATGGCATCCCCGTCGGAATGCAAGATCGAAGCTGCCTGCACCCATTCCTGCACCATGTCGGGCCGAACGCCGTCCGTGAGGTAGGTGTCCACCCGCGCCGGCCACGGCTCATGACGGCCGTGCGGCACACGGCTGCCCCAGGGATCACCGATCCGGTCAACAGAAGACTCCACCGCCACCTCCGACCTTCAACCCGCGGACCGGTCATCGGTACCCTCCCCTTCCCGGTCCCTAACACGATCGGGACCGGAGGCCGATGTGTGCGGCACCAAAGGGTGAAGCCGGTCGCGCAGGCCGGCGACGGCTCGGCCGACGGCGGCGACGATGACGAAACGGGCCGACCAGGAGCCGGACGGCAGCGGCCCGTTCCGTCTTGTCGGTACGTACTGCTACAGCAGGTTGTAGATCTGGAAGCCGTGGCCGATCTTGACCGGCTTCTCGTACACGGCTTGGGCACTGCCCGTTCCCGAGTACCGGTACAGGTCACCGTCCGGCCTGCGCGCGATCAGGTCCGGCGTGCCGTCGGCGTCGAGGTCGCCGACCGAGAGCAGCCTGTCGTACACGTTCCAGCCGCCTCCGATCCTCGTACGGGACTCGAAGGGAGCCTTGTAGTCGCCGGTGCCCTTGTACAGCCACAGGACGCCGGACTTGTCCCGGGCCACGATGTCGGCCTTGCCGTCACCGGTCAGGTCACCCTGGCCGGCGAGCTGGGTGTACTGGCCCCAGCCTCCGCCGATACGCATGCGCGAGGTGAGCGTGCCGTCCGGGTAGGCGAGGTACCCCCACAGAACCCCGGCCTCGTCGAGGCCGATGAGGTCGGCCTCCTTGGCGCCGCCGAGGTTCCCGGGTGAGAGAATCGTGGGGTAGATGTTCCAGCCCTTGCCGACCTGCTTGCTGTGGTACACGAGGTCGTCGTCGATCCAGCTGTAGTCCAGGATCCCGTTCTTGTGGACGCTCCAAGTGCCGTCGCTCCACCCGTCCTTGTCGTTGTCGACATCGATCGAGTCGGCGAAGCCGTCGAAGCTGACCGCCACGTGCTCCCGGGGCTCGAAGCCGCCCTCGCGGTCCGTGAAGTACAGGTACAGCTCGCTGGTCTGCTTGTGAACGCCCTTCATCGCGAAGCTGGGCGTTTCCACCTCAGCGGCCGCGAGGGCGTTCGGCCCCGGGCTCTGGGCGTCCAGGGCCTGCTGCTCGGCCCCGGCCGCGGCACGCATCCGGTCGACCCCGGCCGGGTCGCCGGCGGCGAAGGCGGTACCGGCGGTGGCGGCCATCGCGGCCGTGACGGCAGTGGCGGCGAGCGCTCCCCGCAGCGCCCATCGACGTTGGTGGACGATCATGTGGATTCCCCCCTGCATTTCCTCAACGGCACATGTCTTTCGCCACGCTGGGCGCAAGTTTCTCACGGGTGTCAGAACTCATCAGAAGCAGCCAGCACGTCGAGTCCTCCGTGCGGGCACATAGGATCAACGGCATGGCACTGCGACCTGTTCAGGTGAACATCAAGGCTCTTGATGCCTCGGCGGTCGGCCGGTTCTGGGCGGAGGCGCTCGGCTGGAGTGCTTACAGCCCCGGCGTGACCACCTACGTCGGACCCGCCGGCGGTCTCGTCTGGCCGGACCCCGTCGTGGTCGGTGTCGACGTCGTTCCCGTCCCGGAACCCAAGACGACGGCGAAGAACCGCGTGCACCTCGATCTCGCCACCACCTCCGCTGCCCATGCCGCGGAGTTGGTCGCGCGTCTCCAGGCTCTCGGTGCGACGCCCGCCGACGTGGGCCAGGGCAAGGTGCCGTGGACGGTCCTCGCCGACCCCGAGGGCAACGAGTTCTGCGTGCTGGAACCTCGGGAGATCCACCGGGACACCGGGCCGATCGCCCGGGTGGTGGTCGACTGCGCGGATCCGCGGGCCATGGCCCGGTTCTGGGGAGAGGCGCTGGACTGGAGCGTGCACGAGATGACTGACGACCATGCGGTGTTGCGCTCGGCCGAGGGCGTCGGCCCGTATCTCGAGTTCCTCCGCACGCCCGGCGTGAAGACGGTGCCGGACCGCGTCCACCTCGACCTGCTGCCGTACCCCGGTGACGACGAGGCAGCGGAGGTGGCCCGCCTGCGGGCCCTCGGCGCCACCGACCTCGACCTCGGCCAGGGCGACGTCCCGTGGACGTGCCTGGCCGACCCGGAGGGCCACGAGTTCTGCGTCCTCGCCCCGTCCTGACCAGCCTGGATGCCCGCTTCAGTTTGTGTTCAGGTCGGTGTGCAGCAGGTGGTGGTCCGAGTACGGGGTCGGATGCACACGGTGCTCGAGCGGGACGACGCCTCGCAGGAAAACGTAGTCGAACTTGCTCTGCCAGTCGGTGGTCGGCTCGCAGTTGCCGATGAGCGCCGGACGGCATTGCGGATCTGTGTCCGCGGCCAGTGCCCACATGCGCGCGAGTTCGGGGGCATCCGGTACGGCGTTGAAGTCGCCGAGAACGATCGCGCGATCGTGCCGGGCGACCTCTGCGGCGAGTACGCCGACCTGGTCTGCTCGGACCGCCTCTTGACGTCGTTGGGCAAGGTGGGTGTTGAAGACCCGGACGGGCTGGCCACCGACAGTGGTGGTGACTGCCATGTACCCACGGTCTTCGGATCCCCCGTTGGGGTACTCCACATCGACGGGGTCGGTCATCGGTGCGGCCGAGAGTACCGCCTGGCCGAAGGATCCCGGATTCCACGGCACTCCCCCACAGCGGCCCCGATCCTGGAGAACCATTCCGTACTCGACGTGGTAGACCAGCCCGTAAAGGCTCTTCAGATAGTCCCGGATCCTCTCGACGTCACGCACGCACGCTTCTTGCAGGCCGATGACCTGGGGCGCATACGTGGCGATCTCCGCTGCCCGCTCAACGTTGCTTTCCTTGCAGGGGTTGCAGATGTTCCACGTCATGACCCGGTTCGGAACGACATCACTGGCGGCGTCGACGGGCAGTGCCCTGACGAAGAGAGCACCGCTTGGCGCACTGGGGCCGACGAGCACCAAGCAGGCCACGACCAAGGTGCCTGCCAGCCAACGCGTGCCCCTACCGAGCACCATCGCCTCCCCGAAGTGAACACCGACGGTATCTGACGTCTTTCGTACACGAGGTTATGGCACAGCGTGTCACCAACACATGCGATGTGGCGGATCTCGTTCCGATCTGCTGATCTCCTGTCGCGAGGCGTTGACCGCCCGCCTGTGTCGGGTTCGTGGTGAAACCGCAGGCTGCCTGTGAACATTCTGGTCCCCTTCCGTGCCCTTCTCCGCAGAGTTGCTGCAAAGCAGCGAAGTCGAGGCGCGACGATATGGTCCGTCGATGTGTGATTTGCGACCCCACATCCACCACCGGAGGGTTTCGAAAGCTCAGGCACCGGGGCGAGTTGCCTGCACCTGGCCGGCTTTATGATCGTCAACGGACTACTGTCTCCGCGGCCGTCTTCCTGCCGCCGTCGCTGCTTGGCGACCGCGAACACAACTGGCCGAGCGGGCCGCGCGACGGTGACACACATGAAGAAAGGTGAACTCCATGGCCTTCGGGCTGCTCCGACGTCGGCGTCCCCGCGGCACCTCCGGTGCCGGACCGACCTTCTCGGTCCCCCTGCCGCCGGATGCCGGTGCGTTCGGCTTCGAGGTCGTCGATCCCCTGGGGCAGCCCATGGCCGGAGCCGAGGTCACGGTGACCGCACTGGACAGCCACCGGGTTGCGACGCGAGGCACCACGGACCCCCACGGCTACTTCATGGCCACGCTGCCACCGGGGTCCTACAGCGTGATGACCGTGGCCGAGGGCCTGTCGCCCGCCCGCGAGAACTTGGACATCACCGCCGGGGTCGCTCTGCCCCCGGTGCGCGTCACTCTCGAGCCCGCCCGCCAGTTGGAACTGCCGACAGCCGGGACCTGGCTGTTCGACCCTCCACACACCGCGATCCGGTTCATTGCCAAGCACGTGGGCATGGCGCATGTGCACGGCCGGTTCACCCGGTTCCAGGGCGGCATCCGTGTCGCGCCGAACATGGCCGACTCGCACGTCTCGGTGCGCATCGACGCCTCCAGCATCACCACGGGCAACAACACCCGTGACAACCACCTGCGTTCCGCCGACTTCCTGGACGTCGAACGCTACCCGTACATCGACTTCACCAGCACCCGGTTCGCCCACCGCGGCGGCTCCAAGTGGACCCTGCACGGCACGCTCACCATGCACGGCACCAGCCGCTCCGTCGGCCTCGACACGACCTACCTCGGGACGGTCAACGGAGGGTACGACCAGGAGCTGCGCTGCGCGGCACTCGCGAAGGCGGAACTCCACCGGGAGGACTACACCCTCAACTGGCGCTCCATGCTGGCCCGCGGCATCGCGGTCGTCGGTCCGACCGTCCAACTGGAGTTGGACGTGCAGGCGATGTACCGCACCCACGACACGCCCACGCCCCCGGAGTAGGCGCTTGCAGGTGGCGCCTGGCGTGATTTCGGCCCGCCAGGCGCCTTCCGGTCTTTGTGGGGGGGGTTCGAGGGGTGCTGAGCAGACCCCTTTCGGCGGAGCCCTCGACATCATGTTGATCTTGTGCAGCTTTGCAGTCGACCGCATGGAACCCGGACGAGGCCACCCATCTCGCCGGGCCGTGCCGGGCGACGCCGTGATAGCACGGAGCGATCAGATGGGAAAGGGCTCACGATCATGGGTATCTTCAGCCGTCGCCAGGCCTCCGACTTCGAGTCGACCCCGGCTGCCGACAACGGCATCTCCGTCGCGGACGCGGCGCCCCGGGGTGCCGCGCTCGACCCGGCGCTTCGGGCACTGACCGGGCGATGGACCATCGACCGCCCGCACAGCCGCATCGGATTCTCCGTGCGGCACGCGATGGTCACGACGGTGCGGGGAGCCTTCGCCGACTACGACAGCACGTTGTACTTCGACGGAGCCCGGCCCTCCGAGTCACGGGCCGACCTCGTCATCCGGGTCGCCAGCGTCGACACGGGCGTGGAACAACGCGACGCGCATCTCATCGGCCCCGACTTCTTCGACGTGCGCCGCTACCCGGAGATGGTGTTCCGCAGCACCTCCACCGTCCACGAGGGCGGCGAGAGCTTCCGCATGTCCGGGGACCTGACCATCCGCGACGTCACCCGGCCCGTCGACCTGCAACTCGACTACCTCGGCTCGGTATTGGACCCGTTCGGCTTCGAGCGAGCCGGCTTCGACGGCACCACCACCATCGACCGCACGGAGTGGGGCCTGGTCTACAACCAGCGTTTGAAGGCGGGCGGCACCATGGTGAGCGAGAAGGTCCGGCTGCAGTTCGACATCTCCGCGGTCCGGTCGACGTCATAGGTGGCGCGTGGCTGCCCTCGCGCGGCCGGTCTGCCACGTTGCCGCCGGGTCGCCCGGACGATCAGGTCCGGCCGGCCGGTGGCTGCTCATGTTCGCGACGGCCGTGCCGACGCGGCGCTGCTGTACGCACCGTTCCATGATCTGTCCGGGCTGGTTCACGAGACGCCGGCCGTGGAGGACGCGTGGCGATCCTGCCACGCCGGAGGGGGCGCGTGCCCACAAGCGACGTGGGGTGAAGCCCTTCGGTCCGACCGGCGCCGCGGGGCTGTGCCGTGTATGACCCTCTCCGCTGACGCTCTTCCCCTTGTTGGCCGGCTCCTCCGGCTGCCCTGAGCAGCGCCGGCCTGCTGCAACAGGCAGGAGGCGGGGTGGCCTGGCGGTTGCGAAGGTGCCCAGCGGCACCTGCAACCTCGCCGGGGGCCGCGCGTCTGTCATGCCGAAGCGATGTGCGGCGACGGCCCGCCTCGGGAAGGCAAGGAAGAACAGTGAGAAGTGATACCCGTGCGACCCTGGTCGCCCTGCTGTGCTGCGGTGTGCTGGCGGCATGCACCTCCGCGCCCGATGCAGCCCGTGCGCCGGACTCCGCCCGTACGTCGGCGACGGCCAAGCCGTCGACCGGTGGGTCCTCGGCGCAGGACCGAGCCGCACCGCGCACCACCCGGCCCACGCCCCGGCCGCCCGCCTCCTACACCCCCAGCTGGCCCCACGACACGGTCCGCAACAGCGCCGGCTACGCCGTCAACGACTGCGTACCCAGCGCTCTGCGGGACGAGGTCACGTCACTGACCACCAGTGACGGCGTGCATTTGTCCGCCCTTGAGCTCGGTGATGGTCCCGATGGGGTGCTGCTCGCCCACGAGCAGGGCTACAGCATCTGTTCCTTCCTCGGCATCGGGAAGGAACTCGCCGCCCGTGGGTACCACGTGATGATCCCGGAGTACCGCAATCACGGCGCCTCGGAAGAGGTGCCCGACAACGAGCACCTCGCCCGGGACGCCCGTGCCGCCCTCGCCGAGCTCGAGCGCCTGGGCGCCGAGCGCGTCTTCCTCGGAGGGGCCTCCTGTGGCGGTACGACCGCGGCGATCGCCGGCGCCGAGGGCCGCTTGCCGGTGGTGGGACTGCTCATCATGTCCTCCCCCGCCCGTTGCGGCGGCGACGGCGTGGCCGCGGTGAAGACCATCGACGCTCCCTCCTTGTTCGTCGTATCGCCCGGCGACATGAACGGCGCCGTGGAGAAGCAGGTCCGCGAGCTGTACGCGGCCTCCGCCTCGAAGGACAAGGAGCTCGTCATCGACCCGAGCGGTTTCCACGGGACCGACATGATCCGTCGGAGTCCCCAGGGGGCCGCACTGCACGACCGGGCGATCCGCCTCGTCGAGTCCGCCTACGCACGCCGTGGCTGACGCGGGGGATCCCGAACCGCCCGGCGGAAGCCGTCCCGAGCCGACGACCATGGCCTGGGACGCCCGCGCGGGGGCTGCTGCGGGTGCGGGGTGACCGGGCCGGCTCGTCTCGCTGCTCAGTATCCGATGGCCTCTCGGAGGAGCAGCACGGTACCGCGGCCCGGGCGCGGTTCTGCGTTGAGGATGAGCAGGCGGTTGACGGCGCTGGGCACCCCGTACACCGCCTGGGCGCGGGCGTTCTCCAGTGGCAGGGCGTGCTCCTCGATGCGGCGCAGGGCTGTGCTCAGGTCGGGGACCACCTTCTGCGCGCCGACGATCCAGACCGCGTGGGCGGCGCCGCCCGCGTTGGCAGGGAGTTGGCTGCCACTGCCCGAGGCCAGAACGAGCGAGCCGGTCTCGGTGACCGCGGCGACGCTGTTGACGACGTAGTCGGGGCCGGCGACCAGCCTTCGGATCTCGTCGGCGCCGGTGGCACGGTCGATGGCCAGGATGCGCGGCTTGATGGCGTCGTACTGGCCGCCGGAGTTGATGTCCTCGTCGATGCCGGACAGCCGGAGGGTCTCGCTGGCTCCCGTGAGTACGCCGGCGCCCTCGGGGATCAGGTCCTTGATGCGGGCGCGCGCTTCTGCGGCGTCGTCGAGGATCTCGGCGGCGAAGCCGTTGGCACGCAGCGCGGCGGCCACCCGCTCCAGTTGTCCGGCCGTTGCCGGTTCGGTGAAGGACGCGGCCGGAGCCGGGGTGGCCGTGGCGTCTGCGGGGTTGGTCCCGGAGCCCTGCGCCGCGCGGGGCGCCGTACCCGCCAGCGGGGAGGTGTCGAGGTACCTGACCTCGTACACCCGCTCGGCGAACTTCCAGCCTTCCTCGGTGCGCTGGTAGCGGTCGTGGTAGACGGCGTAGTTCAGACCCTGGCGTCCGTCGAGGGTGCGTGCGAGTTCCTGGATGTAGGCGCGGCCGGTCGCGGTGTCGCCGTCGAGCTGGATCGTGCCGGGGTGTGTGTTCTGTACGAAGAAGTCCCACTGGCTCTGCAGCCGCTCGCCCCCGGCGACGATCTCCTCGCGGCCGATCTGCTCGACGGGAATGTTGGGCATGCGCAGGGCACCGTCCGGTGTGAACAGCGACGCCAGGCGGCGTCGGTCGCGCATCATCGCGGCATCGGTGAACTCGCCGCGCAGTGCCTCGATCTCGACGCGGTCCGCGATGGCCTGGAAGTCGTTCATCAAAGTCCCCTCTTCTTCTTGTTGTCGCCTTCTTCTTGTTGTCGCCCTCACCGGTTCGACATCCTTACGACAACGCAGCGCATCGGAATGTGAGGCGGCGTGCCACAGCTATCGACCAGTCGTCCCTAGACGATGCGGTTCGTCTTGTCGATGACCTACTGCCGCCCCTCCACATCCGCGCCGACGTAGCACCGTCGCCGATATCGCGGCAGGGCCGGGATCAGGCACGAATGCGTGAGATGCCCTTTTCAGGCGGACGGGCATGGGCACTCTCCGGGTATGAGCAGCACCAGTCCGCCCAGGACGCGGTCGCGGCGCCTGTCCCCGGCGCCGGAGAACGTCGCGACGGCCCGGCGGTTCGTACGGTCGGCACTGGTCGGTGTCACGCCGGACGTGGTGGACACCGCCGAGCTGCTGGCCGGCGAGCTGGTGACCAATGCGGTGATCCATGCGCGCACCGAGACGGAGGTGTCGGCCTGGGCCGTCGGAGGCCGGGTGCATGTGCGGGTCAGCGATCACCGACAGGACCGGGGCCTGGTGCCGCACGACCGCCATCCCTACGCCTGCACCGGCAGGGGCCTGACTCTGGTGGACGAGCTGGCCACCAGCCACGGCGTCCACAGCAGCGCCGACCGCAAGACGGTGTGGTTCGAACTGTGGCCCGAGACCCCCGCACCCCCGACGTCCGCGTGGGAGACCATGGCGCCGTCGGGTCCGACCGTGACCGTGGCGCTGAACGACGTGCCGTACACCCTGTACTGGGCGGCGCAACAGCACTGGGAGGGGCTGTTGCGCGAGCTTCTTCTCGCCGCATCCACCGCCGACCGGACCGGTGAGTGGCCGGAGGACCTCGTCGTCGCTCAGGACACGAGCAGCATGATCTGCGCGTGCATGACGGCAGCGGTGGAGCAGGAGACCCCCGACAGCTCGACGCTGTCCCTGCTGGTGGCGTTCGCCGCGGATGCCGCTGCAAGTGTGCTGACGTTGCGCCGCGTCCTCGACGAGGCCGAAGCGGCGGCTCAGCAGGGAAGCCTGCTCACCCTCCCGGCCCTTCCGCAGATCCGGGCCTTCCGTCACTGGCTGCTCGATCAGATCGCCGCCCAGCTGTCCGGGGCACGTCCCACCGCGTGGACGCAGGTGACCGGTGCGCCGAGCGCCACTCCCACGGAACTGGCGCCCTGGGACGCGAGCGAGGTGGAGGCCGCCGATGTGCCGACCGTCGCGGCGGACGACGGCAACCGGATCATCGCGGTGAACAACGCTGCCGCGAGCCTGCTCGGCTGGCACGCGCATGATCTCCTCGGGCAGCGACTGACGGTGCTGATGCCCGAGCATCTCCGCAAACGCCATGTCGCGGCGTTCACGTCGCTGCTGCTCACCGGCGAGTCCCGCATCCTGGGCCGCTCCATACCTGTTCCCGCACTGCACCGTGACGGCCGGGTGATCCCGGTCCGCCTGGCCGTCCAGACGCAGGAGGCGGTCGACGGGCGGACCGTGTTCGTGGCCCAGCTGAGCACGACGACGGCTCTGCCCGCCCCGCCACGAGCTCCGCAGGACAGCCTGCACGCGACGCGGCCGGCGCCGGGCCCGGTGCAACTCCCGACCACCACCAAGAAGGCCAGGGCGGTGACCCTCGAACAGGCGGCGCCGGAGTGGCTGTCACTGTTCGCCGACACCGGCAGAGCGCTGACCAGCACCCTCAACATGGACGAGAGGCTGTGGCGGGTATGTCACGTCCTCACCCGGAAACTGGCCGACTGGTGCGCTGCGGACCTTCTCGACGAGCGCGGGCAGGTGGAGCGGGTCTGCATCGTTCACCGTGATCCCCAGGTGCCGATCTCCGGGGCACACCTCGGCAGGCTGCCTCCCGTGTCCGAGACCACGCGGGGGTCCCTGCCCCGTGTGCTGCGCGGAGCGGGTCCCCTGCTGGTCACCGACATGCCTTCGCGCAGCCAGGCTCAGAGCCCGCTGGACGCCCGGCAACTGGAGCTGGTGGAGCAGCTGGGGGGACGCAGCGCCGTCGTCGCTCCGCTGCGGGCCCAACGGGAGGTCTTCGGGGCTCTGACCATGGTCCGCGTCCGGGACGAACAGCCTTTCACCAAGGAGGACATCCTCCTGATCGCTGAACTGGTCCGCGGCATCGCCCTCGGAGTGGACAACGCCCGTCTGCACCAGCACACCCACTCCAATGCCGAACAGCTCCAGCGTGCCCTGCTGCCCGGGCTCCCCCGATCCGAGCATTGGGAGCTGACCGCCCGCTACGTCCCCTCCAGCACCACCGCCGAGGTCGGGGGGGACTGGTACGACGCCTTCGTCCTGCCCGGCGGCGACACCGTGCTGATCATCGGTGACGTGTCGGGCCATGACCTTCAGGCCGCCGTCGCCATGAGCGCGTTGCGCAACATGCTGCGAGGCATCGCCGTCGACCGCCAAGAACCACCCGGAGAGGTACTGCGCCGCCTCGACCTGGCGAGCCAGACCCTCTCCCCGCAGTCCACCGCCACCTGCGTCTACGCCCTGGTCAAGAGCGACGGCGGCCCACGGGAACTGCACCATTCCTCCGCCGGCCACCTGCCGCCCCTGCTGACCACCCACGAGGGCGAGACCCGTTACCTGGACCGGGGCAGAGGCCTTCTGATCGGCATGGACCCCGACCTGCCCCGCCCCTCCGCCCGCGACCCGCTGCCACCCCGTTCCACCCTGCTGCTCTTCACCGACGGCCTGATCGAACGCCGCGGAGAATCCCTCGACGACGCCCTGGCCCGACTCCGCCGGCACACCGCCGACCACGCACGAGACCCCCTCGACGTGTTCTGCGACGAACTGATCATCAAGTTCGGAGCCGACGCCTCCGACGACATCGCCCTGCTCGCCCTCCGTCCCACCCCTCCGCCATCGGGCAGCATCGGCGGGCTACCTCGGGGCGGCCCCCGTGAAACCGGAACCTGAACTCTCGGCCGGGCTGCCGGAAGCTGGTGCGGGAAGGGGTGACGCGGTCCCCGGACTCGGTGACGCCGTCGGGCTGGGGCCGCCGGTCGGGGAAACGGAAGGGCCGGCCGGGACCACCGCAGGTTCCCGCGGCCGTTCGTCCGCGCCGTGCGCAAGGAAGACGGCCGCGGCCACCGCGGCCGCCAGCCCGACGGCCACCGGCACGGCCAGGCGCAGCCTCCGCCGCCGCGGCACGTCGGCCGACGACGGCGGTCGCGCCGGACGCAGATCCCCGGCACCGACGGTGTCCGCGCGAGCGGCGAGCGCCTCACGCACCACGTCCCCCAGCCGGTCCGGGCGGCCGTGGGGGCGGGTCTGCCCGTTCATCGAGTTGCCTCCAACTTCCTGCCCAGGGCGGCCAGGGCGCGGCTGGCCGTGGACTTCACCGCGCCACGCGACAGTCCCAGCGTCTCAGCGATCTGCGCTTCCGACAGATGAGACCAGTACCGCAGCACCAGCACCTCGCGCTGGCGTCGGGTGAGCGACCGCAGCGCCGCCAGCACCTCGCGGTGTTCTTCCTTCAGCAGCACGTCCTCGTCAGCCGGCGGAACGGTGACGGGCCGCTCCGGAACGTGGGCGCGGGCCGTCCGGCGCCTGCGCAGGACCGAGCGCGCGCCGTTCACCACACTGGTCCGCAGATACGCCTCCGGGTCGGACAGGCCGACGAGTGTTCCGCCATGACGGCGGAACATGGCCGTGAACGCGTCCTGGACGACGTCCTCGGCGGTGGGAAGGTCGTCCACGAGGAGCAGGGCCAGACGCACGTAGTACAGCCTGCGGTGGTGGTACAGATCGTTGATATCGGGCGTGACGTCACCGTTGCGTCCGCCAGGCACGGCCCGGGTCGGTCCGAGCGTGAGGACGCGGTCTCCGGTGTGCCGCCGCCCTTCGGACAGCCTCAGCAGCAGCCGCGTCCAGTGCTGGCGAAGCCCGCCGGTGTCCGTACGGGTACCGGCGAATGGAGCGGTCGACCAGGCGGACACGTTCATCGCCGCCGTGCCCTCTCCCCGGCCGAGGCCCCGGTGCCGGACGGCTGCCGGACGGCTCTCCTGACGGTGGTGACGTCGGGCTCGATCATGCGGTACCTCACAACGTGTCGGCGTGCGGAGGGGCCTGCCTGCCCCGCTCCCTGAGACGTTCACCTCCGGTCGGCGTTGCGGGTACCGGGAAGAATGCGGCGTCGCTCACACGGAACGCCGCACGGTGTGCCCCGTATTGGCGGGAGGCGAGAACCCGGCCACGCCGGATCCCACGGGCCGTGCAACCCCGGACCTCGTCGGGCGTCTGTCGGAATGTAGCCATCGTCCGGGCCCGGCGGCTGCCTGCCGGCGCCACCGTGCACCACTCTTGGAGACCACCCTGTGAAGCACGACGACACATCTGCGCCCGCTCGTCGCCTGCTGCGAGCCTGCGCACTCGCCGCGTCCACAGCGGCCCTCTTCCTGCCTCAGGCCCTGGCGGGAAGCCCCGCGGCCGCCGCGGCCGCCGACGCCGCGGCCCAGGGTCCGCGGGGCGTCGCCACCGTCACCTACAACCTGGGTGACCAGGCCTACCGGCTTCCGGAAACCGGGGAACCGGTCGAGATCGCCGCGACCGTGCACTACCCGAAGGATCTCGGCACCACGCCGCGGCCGCTCGTCGTCCTGCTGCACGGCTGGCACGAGACCTGCGCGGACCGGGCGGCAGCGGTGGCCCGCGACGCCGCCGAACGGGCCGAGGACTGGGACGCGTACGCGGCCGCCAGCCAGAAGCTGTTCAGCTGGCCCTGCGCACCCGGCACACGCCCCATCGCCAACGAGCGCGGCTACGACTACCTCGGCGAGAAACTGGCCGGCCACGGCTTCATCGTCGTGTCCGTCCGCGCCAACGGCATCAATGCCTCGTCGGTGTGGGGCGACGGGAACGCATCCGCACGGGCCGGCCTGATCAACGAGCACCTCGCTCTGTGGCGGCAGCTCGGCACCTCAGGCCGTGGCGGTCTCGTCGGCGCGTTCCGCGACACGGTCACGGGCAAGCCGAAACGCGTCGACTTCCGTCACCACGTCGACCTGAACAGGGTCGGCACCATGGGCCACTCACGCGGCGGCGCAGGCGTGACGTGGCAGGCAGCCGATCGCCACGAGGCCCAGTGGCCCGCCGGCGTCAGGGTCAGGGCGGTCATGGCGCTGGCCCCCGCCTACAACGTGATGACCGAGGACATGACCGCGTACGAGATCACGAAGACGCCCGTGGCCGTGATCCGCGGGACCTGCGACGGTCAGGTGGGCCGTGAGGCCTTTTCCTTCGCCGCCGACGCGACCGCCGAAAGCTCTGCCGGATACCACCAGTTCGAGATACCCGGTGCGAATCACAACTACTTCAACACGCAGTGGTCGCCGGAGAGCGGACAGGTCGCCGCCGGCGACGACGCCGGCCACGACGACGACCACCCCGGCCAGTGCACCGAGCCCGGTGGCTCGACCTATGAGACGCAACTGACCGAGGCCGGCCAACGCCGGGTCGGCGCGGCCTACATCGACGCGTTCTTCCGGCGATACCTCACCGACGACCTCCGGACGCAGGACAACCTCGCGTCCCGTTGAACCGAGGGCTGGTGGACCGGGCAGCCCGATGACGAACCCGGGTCACGCCGTGGAGCCGGGGGCGGAGGCCCGCTCGGCGGTGTTCCGCTGGGCGATGGACTCCGCCACCTGTTCGATGGCGGTGCGCAGGAGGGCACCGTAGGCGTCCTGGGGCAGGCTGGGGGCACACTCTTTGGCCGCGTTGATGTGCTCGGCGGCAGCGTCGAAGGACCCGAGCCGGCGGTAGTTGTCGGCCAGGTTCAGGTGCAGTGACGGGTAGAACCCTGCGATGTGGAGGCCGGCGTGATGTTCCTGAACGCGCTGCTCGGTCACGGCGTCGGCAGCATCCAGGGCCCGAACGTCCCAGGCCAGGGCCTGAGCGGGGTCCTGGTAGAGGTCGGCCAGGTGGTGCGCGAGGGTGCAGCGGTGCAGGGGATCACCGCTGACACCGATCGTGGACCACAGGCCCAGGAGTGTGCGGCGGGCGGAGGCGGTGTCGCCGGTTCGCCCTTCGGCGACGGCTCGGCCGATGGCGTCCATGGTCGGGTCGGCGCCGGCAGGGGTGGTGGTCATGGGAGTCGTCCTCGTCGTTTCACTCAGGCCGAGTGGTCGGGCTTGATGGGCATGGCAAAGGTGGTGAGATCGCCGCGGTCGGCGGAGCGGATCGTGACGGGCTGGTCGGCTGCCCGCAGGTCGAGCATCATGTCGGGGCCGATGGCGGTGCTGACGGCGGGATAGAGCGTGGTCAGCTCGAAGGAGATCTGAAGCTCCTGCCCCGTCACGGTGGCCGGGAGCGGGACCTCGGGGTGATGGGCACCGGCCGTCAGGACGCTCATACCGTGGTGGGTCACGCGCAGTGTGATCCGCTCACCCGAGTGTTCTTCCAGAGCGCGCAGGAGTGCATCCTTCGAGACCATCACCCGGGCGGTGGCCTCGGGCAGCGACGCGAGCATCATCCGGTGATCGGGGAACTCTTCCGACAGCAACCGGCAGTGCTGGTCTTCACGGTCGGCCATGCGCAGCCAGACCCCGTGCGGCATCGCTTCCACGCGCACCTGGGCGCTGCGGCGGATCTCGGTGGCCGCGGCCCGCAGGTCGTCACCATTGACCGTGGCGGCCCACGTCGTGGCCGCTGGTCCGACAGGTACCAGGGTTCGAGTCGAGAGCCGGTAACGGTCGGTTGCGGTGAGCGCGACCGCTTCGGGGGCCGCCTCGACACGCAGTCCGCCGAGTACCGGCATCCCCGGTTCACGGGCGGTCGCGGTCAGGACCTGCTCGATCGCCGCGGCCAGCACGGGGCCCTTCAGCGTGGCGATCGGCCGGCTCGGCACGTCGGCGAGCGACGACTTGATCAGAGCGGCTTTCTGCTGCACCGTCACCGCGTCCTCGACGACCTCCGTGACGTGCTCGTCGATCAGCCGGACCGCTTCACCGGGCTCGGCGTCGAGGACCGCCTCGACTGCCGTGAGGGGCATGGCAATCTCACGGAGCCGACGCAGCGCGGACGCGCGCGCCACCTGCTCGGCGCTGTAGTAGCGGTAGCCCGTGACCGGGTCGACCTCGGCAGGGGGCAGCAGCCCGGAGTCGGCGTAGAACCGCAACGCACTGGAGGTCAGACCACTGCGTTGGGCGAAGACCCCGATCGGCATCAGCTCAAAGTTCGGCACCCGCACATCATCGAGCTTCAACCAACTTGAAGGTCAACCACGCCGGAGCGCTCGCCCACTTCACGAACGATGCGCGTCAGAGGGGGTTGATGCGGGCCTTGAGCAGGCAGAACTCATTGCCTTCGGGGTCGGCCAGGACATGCCACTGCTCGTCCCCCGTCTGGCCGATGTCGGCCGGGCGCGCACCGAGCTTCAGAAGGCGTTCGAGCTCGGCGTCCTGGTCGCGGTCGGTGGGGTTGACGTCGATGTGCAGCCGGGACTTCCCCTTCTCCGGCTCGTCCCTGCGACTGAGGAAGATCGTCGGCTGGGGACCGCCGAACCCTTCGCGCGGCCCGATCTCCACCGAGCCGTCGTCCTCGCGGCCGAGCACGACGAAGTCCAGGACCTCGCACCAGAACCGCGCCAGCACCTCGGGATCGCGGCAACCGAGCACGAGCTCACCGATGCGACACGCCATGACGAAACCTGCTCTCAGCCTGGGACCGAACTGCCGGGAGGCCACACGCTGACCTCATGGGCTCCCAGCAGTGACACAATCCCGCGACCGTACCGGACGAGACGATCACAGGCGAAGGGATTTCCGGGCAGGGCCGGGCAGGGCCGGGCAGGGCCGGCCCGGTCCGGCCCTGCCCGGGTTTTCTCAGTGCGCCTTCTGCTCGGCGTAGAAGGCGTCGATCTCCGCCACGACGCGGTCGGGCCGCTCCTCCAGGAGCCAGTGTCCGGCTCCGTCCACATCGGTGCCCGTCGCTGACGGGGCGGCGTCCCGTACCGGGGGCAGCATCATGCCGGTGAGCCCGTCCTGGGTGAGCAGCCGGACCGGGACGGTGAGCGGAACCTGCTGGAGGCGCTTGTTCTCCTCCTCGTCCTGCGACCACGTGCGGTAGAGCTCGAACCCGGCGTGCAGCACTTGGGGGCGGGAGAACACCCTGGTGTACTCGGCGAGCGCCCGCGGCGGGACCGGGTTGGGCAGGTCGGCACCCGGTGGCGGGGAGCCGGAAATCTGGCTGTGGCGGAAGAAGTAGTCGAGGAACGTCCCGACACGGCCCTCGACCAGACGCTCCGCCAGCGGATCCTGCACGTTGAACGAGAAGTGCCAGGAGAGCGGGCGGACATCGGTCTCGAAGGAAAGGTTCCTGCCGACGAGCGGGAAGTCCATCAGGAACAACCCGGCCACCTGCTGACGATGCCGGGCGGCCAGCGCGTAGGCGACACCGACCCCGAAATCGTGGGCGACGACCCGCACGTCCCGCTGCGCGCCGATCCGGACGAGGAGGTCGTGGACGTAACCCGCGAGCACCGACTTGGTGTACGCGGCGGGGCGCCCGGTGGAGTCCCCCATCCCCGGCAGGTCGATCGCGATGACCGTCCGCCCGGGCAGGAGTCGGGGCATCACCTCGCGGTACTCGAACCAGCTCTCCGGCCAGCCGTGCAGCAGAACCGTCGTCTGCGGCCCCGTGCCTCCGATGACGTAGTGCATCTGCACGCCGCGGACGGTGGTGAAGCAGTGCCGGAAATCGCGGTTGAAAGCCCTGTCGTGCTTCGTGGCGGCGTCGTGGTTCCTGCTCTTGGGTGCCTCCGGGGCGACGCACGGTGGCGCCGAGGACGGGGACGGCGACCCGGAAGCCGTTTCGGCCAGGGCGGTTGTGCTCACCAGCAGCGCCAGGAGCAGCACGCGCAGCGTTCGGAGCCGCGCGAAGAAGTGTGGTGTTAACGGACGTGTCATGGACGACGGCTCCTTCGTTCGGGGCAGAGGGAACGCTGAGGCGAGGTACGGCTATTTAAGTACCGACCGGTACAGATTAATTCAGCGTCACTTCGTGTCAACCCCCGTCCACCGCACGTAGGATGTGCACCGACCGGTGCGGAAATCTTCGGAGGCAAGGCATGGCGAGAGGCCGCCCGCGCTCCTTCGACGCCGACCAGGCGCTGGAGAAGGCCATGGACGTCTTCTGGCGCCAGGGCTACGAAGGGGCGGCGCTGTCCGACCTGACCGCAGCCATGGGCATCACCAAGACCAGCATGTACGCCGCCTACGGCAACAAGGAGGAGCTTTTCCGCAAGGTCCTCGACCGCTACGGGGAAGGGCCGGCCGGCTACCTCCCGGAGGCCGTACGGAAGCCGACGGCCAGGGCTGTCGCCGAGCACCTGCTGAAAGGCGCCGTCCTCGCCGGCACCACCCCCGGCCGCCCCACCGGATGCCTCGCAGTGCAGGGCGCCCTGGCGGCCGGCGAGGCCGGCGAGGCGGCCCACAAGCTGCTCGCCGAGTGGCGTAAGCAGGGCGAGAAGCGGGTCCGCGAACGTCTCCGGGCCGCCCGGGACGAGGGCGACCTGCCACCCGGCACCGACCCGACGGCACTGGCGCGCTACCTCTTCACCGTCGCCTACGGGGTGGCAGTCCAGGCAGCGAGTGGCGTGCCCCGCAGGCAACTCCAGGAAACGGTGGAGTGGGCCCTGCGGGCGTGGCCGTCCTGAGTCCCCGCCGCGCCCTCCCTGAGCATGGCGGCCATGCCGCCGTGGGACCTGCCCGCGAGCAGGGATGCCTGTGGCAGGTTGCGCTGCGCGACCGGTGAACGAACGATGGAGGTGGGGGTACTCACCGGGGCGGGGACCAGCAGCCGCGGTCCGCGAGGCCGCACGACAGGCACGCACGTGCTCGTGACACGGAGTGAACATGACTGAGCTTCCGCCGCCGATCACCCCTTACCTCGAACCCGCCGCGAAGGAGCTGGCGGAGGCGACCGCCCCGCACCCCCGGATCTACGAGGTGCCCCCGGAGCAGGGCCGTGAGATCCTGCTCGGCCTGCAGAGCGACGCCGGCGTGCCGCGCCCGGACGTCGACGAGGAGTGGGTCGACGTCGACGCCGGCCGGTGGGGCACCGTCCGCACCCGCATCATCCGGCCCAAGGGGTCGGACGGGCCGCTGCCGGTGGTCTTCTACATCCACGGCGCCGGGTGGGTCTTCGGCGACGACAAGACGCACGACCGCCTGTTTCGCGAACTGACCGTCGGCGCGAACGCCGCGGGTGTCTTCCCCGTCTACGACCGGGCGCCGGAGGCGAAGTACCCCACCCAGGTCGAGCAGAACCACGCCGTGGGCCAGTGGCTCCTGAAACAGGGCGCCGAGCACGGCCTGGACACCTCGCGGACCGCCGTCGCCGGCGACTCGGTCGGCGGCTGCATGTCAACGGTGTTCGCGCTGATGAACAAGGAGCGCGGCGGGATCGGCCTCAAGGCCCAGGTCCTGCTCTACCCGGTGACCAACGCCGACTTCGACACCCCCTCCTACCTGCAGTTCGCCGAGGGCTACTACCTCACCCGCGACGCCATGAAGTGGTTCTGGGACCAGTACACCACCGACCCCGCCCAGCGCGCCGAGGTGTACGCATCCCCGCTCCAGGCCTCCCTGGAGCAACTCCGCGGGCTGCCCACCACCCTGGTCATCACCGACGAGGCCGACGTGCTGCGCGACGAGGGCGAGCAGTACGCCAACAAGCTCCGCGAGGCCGGTGTGGACGTCACCTGCGTCCGGGTGACCGGCATGGTGCACGACTTCCTCCTGCTGGACAGCCTGCGCGACACCCGCGCAGCCAATGTCGCCCGCAAGCTCGCCGTCGACGCCCTGAAGACGGCGCTCCACGGCAGCTGAGGCACCCACGCGCAACCCGTCCGGCCGGCTACCTCACCGCGGTCAGCGTCGCGTAGACCACGACGTTGCCGAGGTAGCCGGTGCGCTTGGTGTAGCCGCCACCGCAGGTGATCAACCGGAGCTCGGGCCGGCCCGAGCTGCCGTAGACCTTCTCGCTGGGGAACTTCTTCCTGTCGTAGAGTTCGACGGCGCGCACGGAGAACACCGCTGTCCGCCGGTCCGCCCGGCTGATCTCGATGGTGGCGCCCTCGGTCAGGGCGCCGAGGTTGTAGAAGACACCGGGGCGGCCGCCGGGTGTGTCCACATGCCCGGTGGCGACGGCGGTTCCTGCCGACCCGGGAACCGCACCGTCGCCGTACCAGCCCGCGTGGTCGGGTTTGCCGAGTGGTGGAGTCCGTAGCGCCCCTGCCGCATCGAGGCCCACTCGTGTCATCGGGGCGTTCACACCTATGGCCTCTATCCGGAGCCGGACCGGATCCGCGGCGGGCAGCGGACGGACCGCGGGGTGGGTCGGGTCCGCGGAGGTCGAGAAGGCCTGGGCCGCCGACGGCTGCGGCGGCGGCTTCTCGTCGTGACCCCCGTTGATCAGCAGCACCGCGCCCACCGCCATGACGCAGGCCAGAAAGGGCACAGCGGGGGTGAACGGGCCTCGGGCGGTGCTGGTGGGGTTTCCAGGTGCCATGGCGGTCGGGCCTTTGCTTCACGGCGGGCGCGTTGCGGCGGGTCGGTGCGGGTGCGGCGGGTCGGTGCGGGGCCTCGCGGTGGGCGGGCCTCGCGGAGTCGGACGGTCAGCTGCGGTTGTCGTTCGGGCGGCGGCAGATCCAGACCAGACCCCCGGCGGTGGCCGTGAGGAGCAGCCCACCACCCAGCGCGAGCGCCACACCCGAGTCTTCGCCCGGTCCGAAGCCGGCGCTGACCGAGCCTCGGGGAGTGCGGCCGGTGACCTGGTACGTTTCCGTGACCTTGGTCCGTGGCGGGCACTTCAGGGTGATGGTGTCGGTGCCCGCCCCGGTTCCTTCCGGGATCGTGAACCGGCCGGTGAGTACGCCTTCCTCGTCGCCTGCGAAGAGGTGGAACTCCCCGCCGACCTCCGACCAGCCCTTGCCGTAGTCCGCGGCGGGGTCGCAGTCGCTCGTACTGACCGTGACCGTGGAACCCGGGGAACCGTCCCCCGGGTCGATGCGAACGTGTGAGTCATCAGCGGCGACAGCGACCGGGATCTGCAGGCCGAGGGCACCGAGAGCCAGACCGATACCTGCACCCATGTGTGTGTAACGCATGCGAATCCTCCAACGGAACAGTGTCCGGCCTGTCTGCGCGGCACCTCTCTTGTGTTCCGCTCACGAGGCAACCGACAGCCCGTCAGCCCTGCAACCTGACGGGCCGCCATATGTGTCCTCCGGACGAGTACCTCGGCGTGTCCGCTTGATCTTTTGCGCAGGTCACCGACGCGGAGATCATCAATACCGATCACCCACCACCCCCGTCCCCATTACGGTGAAGGCCGACCGTGCCGGTGGTGCGCCGGCCGGTGGACGGGCGGTCGGCGTGTGGAGAGTTTGAATATGCTCGGAGCGCAGTGAACGGGGAGGAGCGCAGCATTGGACGGACTCGCACCGAGCGATCCCCGGGAGGTCGGGCCCTACCGGCTCCTCGGCAGACTCGGCAGTGGCGGAATGGGCCGTGTCTATCTCGGCCGGTCTCCGTCGGGCCGCAGGGTCGCGGTCAAGGTGGTCAGGAACGACATCGCCGACGATCCCGGGTTCCGTGGACGCTTCCGCCGCGAGGTCGAGCTGGCGATGAGGGTCGGCGGCTACTGGACCGCCGCCGTGGTGGACGCCGATCCGGACGCCCCGGAACCGTGGATCGCGAGCGAGTACATCCCCGGGCCTTCCCTGCACCGCAGAATCGCCGACGACGGCCCGCTCTCGGCAGCCGAGGTGCGTGAGCTCGGCGCCGGGCTGGCGGAGGCGCTGGCCTCCATCCACGCGCTGAACCTGGTCCACCGGGACCTGAAGCCCTCCAACATCCTGCTGACGGACACCGGTCCCCGCGTCATCGACTTCGGCATATCCAAGGCTCTGGAAAGCTCCGGTACGAGCACCGCGCTCACCCACACCGGTGTGGTCATCGGCACCCCCGGCTTCATGTCGCCCGAACAGGCCACCGGCGCGCAGGTCGGCACGCCGAGTGACGTGTTCTCCCTCGGCGCGGTCCTCGCCTACGCCGCCACCGGTGCCGAGCCCTTCGGCACCGGCACCCCGGTCGCTCTGCTCTACCGGGTCGTCGGCGAGGAGCCGGACCTGTCGGCCGTTCCGGACGAACTGCGCGACGTCATCGCGCTGTGCCTCGCGAAGGACCCGGCGCTCAGGCCCTCACCAGCCGCGCTGCTCGCTCTGCTCACGGGCGGGGAACACCCGACCGTGCCCGCTCCGGCGCCGCTGCCCACGGTCGCGTACACCCGTGGCCTGGACGCCGCCGATGCGGCAGAACCGGCGGCGTCCGTGGGGGCCGATGCCCAGGGTTCTCGAGCCGACGCTCCGCTGGAGCTCATCGACGGCGGCGAGGACCGCTTTCGGAGCATACGTTTCCGGCGCCTGTTCGAGGCCCTCCTGCGGGTGGCGGTGCTCGGGACGATCCCGCTGGGCGTGGCCATCGCACAGGGCGTCGACGTGGTGGCCAACTGGGGTGCCGTCCTGGCCGTCTACCTGACCTTCGCCGTACCTGCCGCCGCTTATTACTGGGCGGCCTGCCGCCCCTTCCGGGAGACCTCCGAACTGAGCGTCGGCCGCGAAGGGGTCGCCCTGCGACGCGGGCACGACACCGCCGAACTCCCCTGGCACGAGCTGGAACGCGTGCTGGTCTCGGTCGGCTCCGCACCGTACTCCGTCACTCTCTTCTGCCGTTTCCGCGACCCCGGCGAGGTCGACGTCACCGGTCTTCCGGCCAAGGTGCTCTCCGTGCATCCGCCGCTGGCGACCTTCACCCTGCTGGCCCTGAACCGAGCCGAACGCAACGCCTCCTGCTCGGAAGTCCACCAGGCACTCGGCAACTTCGCCCCGCCCGGCGTCTATCAGCCGCATCCCAAGGTCCTCAGGCGAACCGCCCTTCAGACCTCCACCCGTTGAGCTCCCTGCTGTCGCCGCGTCAGGAGCGACCTGAGGACCGGCTCGGCATGGGTCCACAGCAGGGCGCCACCGATCCCCGGCACGACATGGTGACGAGCGTCAGGCATCCGGGCAGCGAGCAGTGCTCCGTTGTCGGGCGAGTGGGTGGTGTCCTGCTCGCCGTACCAGATGTCGACCGGGACGGCGATCTCGTCGAGGGCGAACGGCCACCGCCCCATCGCCAGGACCGTGTCGCGGGCGTACCCGGCAGCGCCCTGCGAGAATCCCTCGTCCAAGGCCCTGCGGTAAGCAGCCGCGAAAGCAGGGTCCTGGTACACGGCAAGGTCGCACTCCGGGCTCCCGGCCAGCACCATGTCCCACATCGCATCCGCGGTGAAGCCCGCGAAGAACTCCTCGGTGCCGGCCGGATCGCATGCGGTCCGCTCGACGAGATCGCGCAGGTCCGCCGCCAGGACGGAAGCGAACTCCGGAGCGGCGACCTCGTCCGCTCCGGAGACGACAGCCAGCGCAGAGGCGACCCCCTCCGCAGCGCAGGCGAGAGCGAATGGTGCGCCTTGCGAGTTCCCGACCACCAGCGGGTGTTCCAGCCCTCGCATGGCGCAGAGTTGACGCATATCCGCAGCGAAGTCGGAGAAGGTCCGGCCTGCGGCGGGCGTCGAGACACCGAGTCCCGGACGATCCACCGAGACGAGACGCACTCCAAGGGCCTCGACAACGCCCGCGCCGAACCCGAGCCACCGGCTCGTAGCCGCCCCCGGACACAACAGAACAGGTACTCCGTCCTCCGGCCCCCACTCGGCCCAGCCGAGCAGCCGCCCGCCAGGCAGAGCAGTTTCACCCGTCCGGGCAGGAACCTCGACGTATCCAGTCATGACCAGCATCATGGCCATGGACCGGATACCTCGCACCCGACTTTCACCACGGCCCCGAGCAGGGCAGGGAACCGACTCGCCGGGGGGTGCGGGAAGCGGCCCGCCTCCTTGAGACCCTAGGGCCATGGAGTTCTTCTGCTACCACCGCGACCGGCCCGGCTCTCTGCCGCTGCGCGAACAACTCGGGGAAGAGCATTGGTCCTACATGGACCGGTACGCGAAGGAGATGATCGCCCGGGGCCCGACCCTCGCCGACGACGGCGACACGCCCACCGGCAGTGTGCACATCGTCGACCTGCCCGATCCCGCCGCTGCCCGTGCGTTCGCCTTCGACGAGCCGAACTACCAGGCCGGCGGCTACCGGGACGTGCTGCTGCGGCGGTGGCGCAACATGCTGGGGCGCACCATGTGGGACTTCCCCGGCGGCCGGACCGGCGGCAACCGGTATCTGGTGCTCGGCCTCGGCGGGGGGCAGGCCGCCGACCTGGCGGTGCCGCCCGACCGGGACGAACTGATCGCCTACGGACCGCTGTTGTCCGACGACGGCGCCACCTGGCTGGGCACGGCGGTGTTGCTCCGGGCGCCGGACCAGGACACGGCACGCGCCGTCCTGACCGCGGACCGATACGCCGACATCGAGGTGCACAACTGGCAGTTCGGCGGGCGGCCGTCATGACCGGCTGATGTACGTCAGCCGAGTGTGAACCGCACCGGGGTCCCGGCCGCCGCCTGCGCCGCCGCGGCCAGGGCGGGTTCGGCGACGACCGCGATCACCGGGTAGCCGCCTGTCGTCGGATGATCGTGCAGGAAGACCACGGGACGTCCGTCCGGCGGGACCTGGACGGCGCCGAGGACCATGCCCTCGCTGGGGAGTTCGCCCGTCCACGCCCGTTCCAGCGGTGGTCCCTCGGTGCGCAGGCCGATGCGGTTGCTGTGCGCGGAGACCCGGTACGTCGCCGAGGTGAACGTGTGCAGTGCGGCCGGGGTGAACCAGTCGGCGCGGGGGCCGGGACGTACCGGAAGGATCAGTTCTGTGGGCGGCCCCTGCCAGGGGGCGGCGACGGGCGTCGCCACCTGCCGTGCGGGGGTGCCGACCGGGAGGACGTCCCCGTCGCGCAGGGCTGACGGGCCGAGCCCGGAGAGCAGGTCCGTGGAGCGGCTGCCCAGGACCGGTTCGACGGCGATGCCTCCGGCGACCGCCACGTACGAGCGCACGCCCGCGGTCACCGCCCCCACGTCCAGGACGGCGCCCGCCGGCACCCCCACCGGTGTGCCCCAGGCCACCGGCCGCCCGTCCACCGCCACGGGGCAGGGCGCACCGCCGACCACGACGGTGACGGCTCGGTCGGGCTGCAGGGCGCAGCCGGTCAGGGTGGTCTCCAGGACGGCGGTGTCGGGGTCGTTGCCGAGCAGCCGGTTGGCGAGCCGCATCGCGAACGCGTCCAGGGCGCCGGAGCGGGGAACTCCCAGGTGGGCATGGCCGTACCGGCCCGAGTCCTGCACCGTGGTGAGGGCGCCGGCGCGCACGGTCGTGAGTTTGGCGGTCATGCCGCATCCTCCGTCGGCACGAAGCGCACCCGTGTCCCCGGCGTGAGGAGCGCCGCCGCTTCTCTCATGGGGTCCCACAGGCGACCCGGGTCCGGCATGGTGCCGATCAGCTGCCAGCCGCCGGGGGTGGAGCGGGGGTAGACCGCGCTGTAGGGACCGGCGAGCCCGACCGCTCCGGCCGGTACCCGGGTGCGGGGGGTGGCCCGGCGGGGTACGTGCAGTTCCGCGGGCAGGCCGGTGAGATAGCCGAAGCCCGGTGCGAAGCCGCAGAACGCCACACGGTAGGTACGGGAGGAATGGAGGCCGGCGACCTCTTCCCTGCCGACTCCCCACAGGGCCGCCACGTCGGCCAGGTCCGGTCCGTCGTAGCGCACGGAGATCTCCACGACGTCCCCGTCGTCCGCGGCCCGCGGCGCGATCTCCCAGTCGGCGAGCCGGCGGGCCAGGGCCTCCGGGTCCCGCACCCCGTCCAGGAGCACGGTGCGCGCTCCGGGCACGATCTCCCGCACCGGCGGCAGTGTCCCCACCGCGCGCCGGCGCAGCAGTTCGGCGTGGAAGGCCGCGGTGCGTTCGGCGTCGGGCAGTTCGACGAGAAGTGCGTGCCGTCCGGCGGGGCGGGCCGTGAGCCGCGGGTGGGACGTCATGAGAACGCCCCGACCTCGACTCCGGCCGCCTCCAGTGCCTCGCGCACCCGGGCGGCGATCCGCGCGGCGCCCGGGGTGTCGCCGTGCACGCACAGGGAACGGGCGGCGACCGTGACCGTCGCACCGTCGACCGCCTCGACCGCGCCGTCCACCGCGAAGGCCAGCGCCCGCCGTACCACCGCGTCCTCGTCCGTCACCACGGAGTCAGGTTCGCGACGCGGGACGAGTGTGCCCTCGGCGGTGTAGGCGCGGTCGGCGAAGGCCTCGGGTACGCCGGTGAGCCCGGCGTCCCCGGCGGCGGCGAGCAGCCGCGACCCGGGCAGGCCGAGCACGGGCAGGCTGCCACCCGCGAGTTGCACGCCCGCCACCACGGCGCGGGCCTGCACGACGTCGTGGACGGTGCGGTTGTAGAGCGCGCCGTGCGGTTTGACGTAGGCCACCTCGGTCCCGGCGGCCTCGGCGAAGACCCTGAGTGCGCCGATCTGGTACGCGACCTCGGCCGCGAGTTCGTCGGCGGGCACGTCCATCGTGCGCCGTCCGAAGCCTGCCAGGTCGCGGTAGGACACCTGGGCCCCGATCCTTACCCCGCGCTCCGCGGCGAGGTCGCAGACGCGCCGCATCACCGAGGGGTCGCCCGCGTGGAAACCGCAGGCGACGTTGGCGCTGGTGACGACGGAGAGCAGGGCGTCGTCGTCGGTGAGGGTCCAGCGGCCGAAGCCTTCACCGAGGTCTGCGTTGAGGTCGATCACGCTCCGAACGTAATGGATCGTTGAACGATCCCACAAGAGTTGACCGAGTGGGAACGTCACGACCGGCACGAAAGTCACCTCTTGTTAGATCGTTCAACGATCGTCTAGGGTCCGTGCATCTGCCACGTATCCGGGGTCACGGTCCGAGGACCGCCAAGCTCCGGCTCCGAACCTCCCGGGTCCGTGCCCTGCCCCCAATGCCTGAAGAAGGCCACCGAATGATCGTTCTGCTCGGTGTGGTCGTGGTGATCCTCGGATTCGTCACGCGCCGCAATCCCGTCCTCGTGGTGGGCGTCGCCGGTATCGTCACCGGACTGCTCGGCAAGATGAACCCGCTGGAGGTCCTCGCGGCCTTCGGCAGGTCCTTCGCCGACAGCCGCTCGGTCACCGTCTACGCCATCGTGCTCCCGGTGATCGGCCTGCTGGAGCGCTACGGCCTGCGCGAACAGGCCCGCAACCTCATCGGCCGTCTGGGCAGGCTCAGCGCCGGCCGCTTCCTCACCGTCTACCTGCTGGTCAGGCAGGTCACCGCGGCCTTCGGCCTGAACAGCATCGGCGGCCCGGCGCAGACCGTACGGCCGCTGGTGGCGCCCATGGCGGAGGCCGCCGCCGAGCGCTCCACGGGCGCCAGGCTGCCCGACCGTCTGCGGGAGAAGGTGCGCTCCTACTCCGCCTCGGCCGACACCGTGGGCGTCTTCTTCGGTGAGGACTGCTTCATCGCGATCGGCTCCATCCTGCTGATCACCGGTTTTGTGAACTCCACCTACCAGCAGGACGTCGAACCGACCCAGCTGGCCCTGTGGGCGATCCCGCTCGCCGTCTGCGCCTTCCTCATCCACGGCGCCCGGCTGCTGCTCCTGGACAAGCAACTGGAGCGCGAGATGGCGCTCGCCGCCGCCGAGCACGACCTTCCGCTTCCCGAGGGGGCCGACAAGTGATCAAGGTCGAATGGCTCTACTGGCTGATAGGCCTCGTCTTCGTCGTCATGGCCGTGCAGATGGCCGCCGACCGCAGCAACCCAAGGCGATGGACGTCCGCCGCCTTCTGGGGCCTGCTCGGGCTCACCTTCCCCTACGGCACCGGCGTCGCCAACGCCACGGCCGGCAACGGCGGCTGGACCCTGCCCGCCGAACCGCTCGGCGTCGCGGTGCTCGCGCTGATCGTGCTCGCCGGGTTCAACTTCCTCGGCAAGGGCGTCCCGGTCACCACCACCGGCGAGCAGCGGGAGGCCTCCGCGGCCCGGCTCGGCAACAAGATCTTCGTTCCCGCCCTGACGATCCCGCTCGTCGCCATCGTCTGCGCCTCCGTGCTGGACGAGTCCGGACTGTTCGAGTCGGGCAAGGCCACGCTCCTCGGGCTCGGCCTCGGCTGTGTCGTCGCGCTCGTCGTCGGCATGCTGGTCACCGGCGAGAAGAAGCCCTCCGTCCCGGTCCACGCCGGCCGCTCCATGCTGGAGGCCATGGGCTCCGCCCTGCTGCTGCCCCAGCTCCTGGCCGTGCTCGGCTCGATCTTCGCCGCGGCCGGAGTCGGCACCCAGGTCGGCGACATCGTCAACGACGTCCTGCCGGACGACTCCAAGTACCTCGCGGTGATCGCGTACTGCGTCGGCATGTTCCTGTTCACCGTCATCATGGGCAACGCCTTCGCCGCCTTCCCCGTGATGACCGCGGCCATCGGCTGGCCCGTGCTCATCCAGCAGATGCACGGCAACGAGCCCGCCGTCCTCGCGATCGGCATGCTGGCCGGCTTCGCCGGCACGCTCTGCACGCCGATGGCCGCCAACTTCAACATCGTCCCGGCCACCCTGCTGGAGCTGAAGGACCAGTACGGACCGATCAAGGCCCAGCTGCCGACGGGGCTCGCGCTGCTCGTCTGCTGCACCGTGATCATGGCGGTCTTCGCCTTCTGAGCCTCCGCGCCCCGGCCTCCCGGCCCGACCCACTCCCTAAGGAAGTGCCTTGACCCGCGTCCTCATCACCGGCTTCGCCCCCTTCGGCGGCGAGCGCGTGAACCCGTCCTGGCAGGCGGCGTCCCTGGTGGCCGCCGAACCGCCCGCCGGGCTCACGGTCACCGCCACCGAACTGCCCTGCGTGTTCGGCGAGTCCCTCGACGCCCTGCGCGACGCCGTCCGCACGACCGCCCCCGACCTGGTGCTCTGCCTGGGCCAGGCGGGCGGTCGCCCCGGCGTGACCGTCGAACGCGTCGGCATCAACCTCGACGACGCCCGCATCCCCGACAACAAGGGCCGGCAGCCCATCGACGAACCGGTGGTTCCGGACGGCCCCGCCGCCTACTTCTCCACCCTCCCCGTCAAGGCCTGCGTCGCCTCGATGCGCGAGGCCGGTGTCCCGGCCGCCGTCTCCCACACGGCCGGCACCTTCGTCTGCAACCACGTGGCGTACGGCCTCGGCCATCTCATCGCCACCGAGTTCCCGCACATACGGGGCGGTTTCGTGCACGTGCCCTGGGCCCCGGAACAGGTCACCGACGGCCGGGCTCCGTCCCTGCCGCCCGCCACCGTCGCCCACGGCCTGCGCGCCCTGCTGACCACCGCCGCCCGCACACCGGCCGAACGGGACCTCAAGGTCACCGAGGGAGCCACCCACTGATGCCGCTCAGCACGTACGCGACCGACTTCGCCCGGATCGCCCTCACCAACATCACCCGTGAGTACCCGAACTTCCCCGCCCACCTGATCACGTCCTCCGACGAGCCGCTCGGTCCCAGCACCCTGCACCCGGCCTTCTACGGCGCCTACGACTGGCACTCCTCGGTCCACATGCACTGGCTGCTCGTCCGTCTGCTCCGGCACCACGAGGGGACCCCCGCGCTGCCGGACACCGGTCCCGCCGTCGACGTGCTCGACCGGCACCTCACCCCCGGAAACCTCGCCGCCGAAGCCGCCTACCTCCGCGAGCACCCCTCCTTCGAGCGCCCCTACGGCTGGGCCTGGCTCCTCGCGCTCGCCGCCGAGTGCCGGGCGTACGGAGGGGCGGCGGGCGCCCGCTGGACCGAGGCCCTGGCGCCGGCCGTCGCCGTCGTCGACCGGCTGCTGGCCGACTGGCTGCCGAAGGCCACCTACCCCGTGCGCCACGGCAACCACCCCAACAGCGCCTTCGCGCTGGGCCTCGCGCTCGACTCCGGAGAGCTGTCACCCGCGACCGACCGGGCCGTACGGGAACGTCTGCTGGCCTGGTTCGCCGACGACCACGACGCGCCCGCGCACTGGGAACCGTCGGGCCAGGACTTCCTGTCCCCGGCCCTGAGCGAGGCCGACGCGATGCGCAGGGTGCTGCCCGGGGAGGAGTTCGCGTCGTGGCTGGACCGTTTCCTGCCCGCGCTGCGCTCCGGCGCGCCCTGCCCGCTGCTGGACGTCCCGCTCGTCTCCGACCACGCCGACCCGCAGATCGGGCACCTGCTCGGCCTGGCCCTCAGCAGAGCGGCCGCGTTGCGCTCCCTCGCGGACGCCCTGCCGGAGGGAGCGGTCCGCAGTCGTCTGGGCGCGGCGGCCGAGGCACACCTCTCGGCGGGCCTGCCGGCGGTGGAACGCGGCGACTTCACCACCGACCACTGGCTGGCGACCTTCGCCGCCCTGGCCCTCGCTCCCCTGGGCTGCCGCTGAACCGGTGCGACCCGATCGGCCCCGGGCTGCCAGGGGAACCGGTCCCCTGGCAGCCCGCGTGACCGCCGCTCAGGCAGCGCGGCGAGGAGCGGTCAGCCGCCCGAGTGACCGGTGTTGCGGCGCTTGACGTACAGGCGGCCGTCCTTCCGGCCGGTCCACTCCAGCCGCACGACACCGGGCACGGCGGCATCGGCGACGCGCTCCGGGTGCTTCCAGTAGCCCTGGGCCGGGTTGCGGAAGAACGTCGCCCACAGGCCGCCCTTGTGGTCCTCGAAGAAGTTGTTGTGTCCCGCGCCCACCCCCGCGGTCCACCGCTCGGAGTAAGGGCCCTCGAAGCTGTCGGAGACGGCGACGATCGCGTCGTACTGGTACTGCACACGGCCCGTGCCGGGCGGATCGTAGGCGTTGCGTGTGCTCCCGTAGGCATCGACCGACGTCCGGTCCCACGCGGCGTGGACCAGGTAGTACTTGCCCTTGTACTGGAACACGTACGCGCCCTCGAGATACGGCTCTGGGGAGTAGGGCGTCTGCCGGAACTCCGGGAGGTTGGTCGTCGTGACGATGTCCTCCATGTCGTCCCGGAACTCGGCGTACAGGTCGTTGTGCAGCACGAGCCAGGCGTCGTCGCCCTCGCTGTAGAAGCTGCCGTCGATGTGGTGGTAGGCGCCGGGCTCGATGAAACTCGGCCCTCCGATGAACGAGTCACCGAAGGGCTTCTCCAGGTTCCCCTCGATCAGCCGGTACGGGCCCTCGACGCCGCCCTCGCTGACGAGCATGAACGAGCCGACCTTGCGGGAGTGGTCGCCCATGCACGCGACGATGTACCAGCGTCCCTTGAAGTGGTGCACCTCGGACGCCCACACGTTGCCCCGCTTGCCGAACCGGTCGTCGTGCCAGTACTCCTGCCAGGGCGCGACGACCGTCCGGCCGGGCCGGTTCTCCCCGACGAACTCGGGCGACCACACCTTGCCCTTCTCGGCGTCCGGCCGTATCCCGGTCGTGTCGGCGAGTCTCCACGGCCCCTCCAGCGAGGGCGCCACCCAGACGAAGATCCCGTCGTTCCAGGGGCCGGCCGCTTCCAGTCCGGGCACACGGGTGGTGCCCGTGGCCACGTAGACGGGACGGCCGTCGACGACGAAGCAGTTGACGTAGGTGTCCCGCATCCACACACGGCCGAGCTCCTCGTCCCGGGGGCGCAGCTCCAGCGGGAGCACGAAGGAGTTGTCCTCCCGCGGCCACAGGTCCAGCCGGGTGTCGGCGACACCGTAGGGCTCCGGGTCGGGCCAGTTCGCCGGCTGACGCCGCTCCGACGCGGCCGGTGACTGCGCCGGTGCTGCCGCGTGAGCGGAAGTCGTCGGAAGGGCTGCTGCCGCCCCCACGCCGGCGGCACCGGCCAGCAGGGAGCGTCGGCGCACACGTTTCTGGGCATCGGCCATCAGTCGCGTTCTCCTTCGTCATCCCCGCACGGAACCCAAGGAGCAGCTCAGGGCGAGCTGCGTGGCGGGGGTATGGCGCACAGCATGCGAACGCCCGCACATTTACGTCAACACCTCGGACGAATAATCCCCTGCCCAAGGCGTGCAAGGGCATCGGCGACCAGATCTTATGAACGATTCGTTTCAGCTTTCTGTCGGAGTGTTGACGGAATAACTCGGCCTCCCTACCTTGACCGGCATGCAGATGCCCAGCGGAGTGCACGCACTGGTCAGGCGGACCCATGAGGAACGCGTCCTGCGCGCGCTGCAGGAGAACGGCGCCATGAGCCGCGGTGAGATAGCCCGGGTCGTGGGCCTGTCCCGCACGACCCTCTCCGAGATCACCGGGAGCCTCCTGCAACGAGGCGCCATCGTGGTCGTGGACACCGACGCGTCCAGGCGCGAGGGCAGTGGCCGGCCGGCCGAGCGGCTGGCACTCGACCCCGCGTCGGCCCAGTTCATGGGCGTCGACTTCGGCCATCGACGCGTCCATGTCGTCGTCGCCGACGCCTCGCACGAGATCATGGCCTCCGGCGCGACCCGCTACGACGACACGACGTCCTGGCAGAAGCGGACCGAACTCGCCCTCACCCTGGTGGAGCGGCTGACCGCCGAAGCCGGTGTCCACTACGGAGCACTGCAGGGCATCGGTATCGGCGTACCGGGGCCCTACCCGGCGCCGGAGGGAACGGCCCGGCCCCGCACCTCTCCCCTGGGCACGGTGCTCCGCCCGGCCCCGGAGGGCGTCGACGTCGCGTTCGCGGAACGCTTCGACGCGCCGGTGATCGTCGACAACAACACGCGGCTGGCCGCTCTCGCCGAGGCGATCAGCGGCGCCGACAGCGTCGCCGACCTGGTGTACGTACGGCTGTCGGACGGCGTCGGCGGCGGACTCGTCGTCGGCGGTCACCTGGTCACCGGCTCTGCCGGGCTGGCCGGCGAGCTCGGACACGTGACCGTCGAACCGGCCGGCCGGCCGTGCCGGTGCGGAAAGCGCGGCTGTCTGGAGACCGTGGCGTCGGTCCCCGCGATCCTCGCGGCCTGCTGGGAGTTCGGCCTGCGCCTGGAGAACCTGGGCGACCTGGCGGACGCCGTGGCCCGTGCCCATCCCGTCGCCGACAGAGTGCTGCGGGAGGCGGCCGGGGCGCTGGGACGTGTCGTCGGAGCGGCCACGATGACCCTCAATCCCTCCAAGGTCGTCATCGGCGGCGAAATCGCGCGGCTGGCCCCCGTCATCGTGGAGCAGGTCGCAGCCACCCTCGCCGCCGACCTCTTCCCGACCGCGGCCGCCGGTCCCGTCGTCGAAGCCGCCCGGCTCTCGGACGACGACGGGGCCCTCGGCGCTCTCGCCGCGGTCTTCCACAACTCCCCACTGCTGGCGAGGTATCCCGAAACCGCCGACGTCAAGGGCGGTTCCGGGGCCCGCACGACCTCCCCCGAAGGAGCCGCCCATGTCCGTCCTTGACAAGCGGGGCGCCCGGCCACGGCACCCCATGGCCCACAAGACACCCGGAGAACCGGCCGGCCCGGGCACCGCGGAGGAGACGAAGGCCGCGCCGGAGCGTGCGCGGCCCGGCCGGCGCGGGCTTCCGCTGGCCCTGAACGCCGTGTCCGTCGCGCTGGGCATCGCACTGTGGTGGGGTCTGGCCGCGGCGGGCTTCAAGCTGCCGACACCGCCCGAGGTCGTTTCCCGGGCCGGGACACTGATCGGCGACGGGACACTCGGCCAGGACGCACTCGCCAGCCTGACCCGCGTCCTCATCGGCTTCGCCCTCGGCACGGCCGTGGCCGTCCCGGTCGGCTTCCTCATGGGCTGGTACGGCCTCCTGCGCGGCCTGATCGAACCCTGGGTCCAGTTCTTCCGGACCATTCCGCCGCTGGCCATCATCCCGCTGGCCGTGGTCGTCATGGGGATCGACGAGACCCCGAAGATCTTCGTCATCTTCCTCGCCGCGTTCCTGGCGTGCGTGATCTCGACCTTCCAGGGCGTGGTGAGCGTCGACCGCACCCTCATCAACGCCGCCCGGGTGCTGGGCGCCAAGGACGCGACGATCTTCGCCCGTGTGGTGGTGCCCGCCTCCACCCCGTTCATCCTGGTCGGCATGCGCGTCGGCCTCGGCTCGGCCTGGGCCACCCTGGTCGCCGCCGAGCTCATCGCCGCACAGCAGGGACTCGGCTACCGGATGCAGAACGCCCAGCTCTACTACGACCTTCCGACCATCTTCGTCGGACTGATCTCGATCGGGATCCTCGGTCTGCTCATGGACCGCGTCCTGCTGCTCGCGGAACGCAAGCTCACCGGATGGCAGGAGCGCCGATGACCAGCAAACCCGCCAAGATATCCCTGCAGAGCGTCACCAAGACGTTCGCGCTGGGCCGCGACACGTTCACCGCTCTCGACGACGTGTCCCTCGACATCGCGGACCGCGAGTTCGTCACCGTCGTCGGTCCCTCGGGCTGCGGCAAGAGCACCCTCATGAACATCCTCGCCGGGCTGGAGACGCCCACGGCGGGCCGTGCCCTGGTGGACGGCGCCCCCGTGTCCGGACCCGGACCCGAGCGCGGCGTGATCTTCCAGCAGTACGCGCTCTTCCCTTGGCTGACGGTGCGCCAGAACGTCGAGTTCGGTCTCAGGACGACCGGTGTCCCGAAGGGCGAACGCCGCAGCCGGGCGGAGCACTTCATCCAGCTCGTGGGCCTCGAACGCTTCGCCGACGCGCTTCCCAAGACCCTGTCCGGAGGCATGCGCCAGCGCTGTGCCATCGCCCGCGCCTACGCCGTCAATCCCTCGATCCTCCTGATGGACGAACCGTTCGGCGCGCTCGACGCGTTGACCCGGGTCAAACTCCAGGAACAGCTGCTGGAGACCTGGAGCCAGGACAAGCGCACGGTGCTGTTCATCACGCACGACGTCGACGAGGCCGTGTTCCTGGCGAACCGTGTGATCGTCATGGCGGCCCGCCCCGGGCGTGTCTACGACGTGATCGAGGTCGACCCCGCCATCGAGCGCAACGAGGAATTCCGTCTCAGCCCCGAGTTCGCCGCACTGCGCAACCGTGTGTGGCACTCCGTCTACCACCAGGAAGGCCGCACCGCCGCCCCTTCCGTCTCCAGCTCCTCGACGACATGACCCGGAAGGGACCGCCCGTCATGCCACCCACCATCACCCGCAGACACCTCTCCGCCGGCCTCGCCGGCCTGTGCGCCATGGCGCTGCTGACCGCATGCGGCGGCGGAACGTCCTCCGGCGCGTCGGGCGACAAGGTGCGCTTCGGCTACATCAACGACTTCAACGGTGCGAGCCTGATCGCCATCGCCGACGCCAAGGGCCTGTGGAAGAAGCACGGGCTGACGGCGGAGAGCAAGGTCTTCACCAACGGGCCGCTGCAGATCCAGGCCCTCGGCACGGACAATCTCGACTTCGGCTACATAGGGCCGGGCGCGATGTGGCTGCCCGCCTCCGGCCAGGCCAAGGTCGTCGCCATCAACACGCTCGGCAACTCCGACCGGGTCATCGCCCAGCCAGGCATCGACTCGATGGAGAAGCTGAAGGGGAAGACCGTGGCCGTCCCCGAAGGCACCTCCGGCGACATGATCCTCTCGCTCGCGCTGAAGCAGGCGGGGATGACCAAGAAGGACCTCGACGTCGTCCCCATGGACCCCTCCACCATCGTCTCCGCCGTCTCCTCCAAGCAGGTCGACGGGGCGGGCTTCTGGTACCCCGCGGCGGCCACGATCAAGAAGCAGGTTCCCGGCCTGGAAGAGCTGGCCAGGAACAGCGACTTCGAGGACGACGTCGCCTTCCCCACCGCGTTCGTCGCCGGCAACAAGCTGGTGGAGGACCAGCCGGAGAAGGTCAAGAAGGTCCTCGCCGTCCTGCGCGACGCCATCGCGTTCCGGTCCGCGCACACCGACGAGGCCGTCCGGCTCACCGCCGGCAAACTCGGCATCCCCGTCGACCAGGTCGAAGCCGACGCCTCCAACAACAAGCTGCTCAGCGTCGAAGAGCTCGACACGCTGACCCGGGACGGGACCATCGCGACCTGGCTGAAGGGCATGAACGACTACTTCGTCGACACGGGAAAGCTGAAGAAGCCCGTCGACCCGAACACCTACTACACCGGCGACCTCTTCATCGGAGCAGGCAAGTGACCCCGTCCAGCACGCCGGGCCAGTCCCGTACGTCCAGGAAGAACATCCTCTTCCTCATGACCGACCAGCACCGTGCGGACACGCTCGGCGCCTACGGCAACCGCCTGGCGCGGACCCCGGTCCTCGACGAGCTCGCCGCCACCGGCACCCGTTTCGACCGCTGGTACACGCCCACCGCGATCTGCACCCCCGCCCGGGCCAGCCTGCTGACCGGTCAGGCACCCTTCCGGCACAAGCTGCTCGCCAACCACGAGCGCAACGTCGGCTACCTCGAAGACCTGGCGGAGGACCAGTTCACCTTCTCCCAGGCCCTGCGGGAGCACGGCTACAACTGCGGGCTCATCGGCAAGTGGCACGTCGGCAACCGCCGGAACGCGGCCGACTACGGCTTCGACGGCCCGGACCTGCCCGGCTGGCACAACCCGGTGGACCACCCGGACTACCTCGCCTACCTCGCCGAACGCGGTCTGCCGCCGTACGAGATCAGCGACCGCATCCGCGGCACCCTGCCCAACGGCGGCCCCGGCAACCTGCTTGCCGCGAGACTGCATCAACCGGTCGAGGCGACCTTCGAGCACTACCTGGCCACCCGCGCCATCGAACAGCTGGAGCAGTACGCCGAGGACTCCCGCCGGCACGGGAAGCCGTTCTTCCTCGCGCTGCACTTCTTCGGCCCCCACCTGCCCTACATCCTCCCCGACGAGTACTTCGACCTCGTCGACCCCAAAGACGTGGAGCTGCCGCGATCCATCGCGGAGACCTTCCACGGCAAACCCCCGGTGCAGCGCAACTACAGCGCGCACTGGACGTTCGACACCATGCCGATCGAGGTCACCCGCAAGCTCATCGCGGTCTACTGGGGCTACGTGGCGCTGATCGACATGGAGATCGGCCGTGTCATGAAGGCCATGGAGCAGCTCGGACTGGTGGACGACACCGCGGTGTTCTTCACCTGCGACCACGGCGAGTTCACCGGCTCCCACCGGCTGCACGACAAGGGCCCGGCGATGTACGAGGACATCTACCGCACCCCCGGCCTGCTCCGCGTCCCGGGCGCGCCGCCCGGCGTGGTGCGCCCCGAATTCGTCAGCCTGCTCGACTGCACCGCGACCATTCTCGAACTGGCCGGCATCGACCCGAAACCCGCGGTCGACTCACGCAGTCTGCTCCCCCTCGTACGCGGCGAGGCGGTGGACTGGGACGAGGACGTCGTCTGCGAGTTCCACGGCCATCACTTCCCCTACCCGCAGCGCATGCTGCGCGACGACCGGTACAAACTGGTCGTCAACCCCGATTCCGTCAACGAGCTCTACGACCTGCTCACCGACCCGGACGAGCTGCAGAACATCCACGACCACCCCGAACAGGCGGACGTCAGAGCACGGATGACGCGCCGTCTGTACGACGTGCTGCGGGAGCGGGGCGACAACTTCTACCACTGGATGACGTCGATGTACGACGTCGGCCACGTAGGACACGACCCGACCCTGAGCGGACTCGACGAGTCGACCTACCGAACCTAGGACAGCGCTCGCACGCGGCCGGTCGGTCGACGCGGCGCCGGCACACCCCCGAGGACATCCATCATGACCAGCGATCACCACCCCTGCTGCACCCCTGGTGTCGCCGGCTCGCCGGAGGCCGTCGCCGTGCCCCTCACGGCGGCGCCGCCGGCACCGGTCCACACCGCCACCGAGCGCTCGACGCGCGGACAGGTACGCCTGCCGGGCGGGGAGTTCGCCATGGGGGACGCCTTCGACGAGGGGTACCCCGCCGACGGTGAGACACCCGTTCACACGGTGCGCCTCGAACCGTTCCACATCGACGAGACCGCCGTCACCAACGCCCGGTTCGCCGCCTTCGTCAAGGCCACCGGTCACGTCACCGACGCCGAACGCTACGGCTCCTCGGCGGTGTTCCACCTGGTGGTCGCCGCCCCCGCGGCCGACATCCTCGGCCAGGCGGCCGGAGCTCCCTGGTGGATCAACGTCAAAGGCGCCCACTGGCGACGCCCCGAAGGGGCCCACTCCGACATCACCGGCCGGCAGAACCACCCCGTCGTCCACGTCTCCTGGAACGACGCGACCGCCTACGCCCGTTGGGCGGGCAAACGCCTGCCCACCGAGGCCGAGTGGGAGTACGCCGCACGCGGCGGCCTCAGCGGCCGGCGCTATGCGTGGGGTGACGACCTCACCCCCGGCGGACGGTGGCGCTGCAACATCTGGCAGGGCCACTTCCCGCACACCAACACCGCCGAGGACGGTCACCTGACCACCGCACCCGTGAGGTCCTACCGCCCCAACGGCTTCGGCCTGTGGAACACCGCCGGGAACGTGTGGGAGTGGTGCTCCGACTGGTTCTCGCCCACCTACTACACCCGGTCGCCCCGGGAGGACCCGCGCGGCCCGGAGACCGGGACCACGCGGGTCGTGCGCGGCGGCTCCTACCTGTGCCACGACTCCTACTGCAACCGCTACCGGGTCGCCGCCCGCTCCTCCAACACCCCGGAGTCCTCCTCCGGGAACCTCGGTTTCCGCTGCGCCAATGACGGCCCGGCCGAGTGACCGTCCCGGTCCGGGCACGTCCTAGTAGGCGAGCTCCCCGATGCCGCCGTCGACGCGCAGTACGGTGCCGGCGGTGTAGGCGGACTCGTCCGAGGCGAGATAGACGGCTGCCTTGGCCATCTCGGTGGCGGTACCCAGGCGGTGGAGGGGCACGGTCCGCCGGAGCTCTTCATAGATCGCCGCTTGCTGCTCGGGCCCGAGCGACGCGAACACATTGGTGACGGTAGGCCCCGGGCTGAGCCCGTTCACCCGGACGCCCCGCTCCTTCAACTCATAGGTCAGCCCGCGAGCGTAGGACAGCAGGCCCGCCTTGGCCGCGCCGTAGACCGTCGCGTTCTCGTGTCCGACGAAGGCGGAGACCGAACCGACGAGAATGACCGATGACTGCGGTGCGAAAAGCGGCAACAGGCTTCTGATCAGAAAGAACGGCGCTTTCAAATTGACCGCGAGAAGCCTGTCGAACGCCTCCTCGGTCCACTCCTCGATCGGCAGGTGCGTGACGTCGGCGGCGTTGCTCATCAGGATGTCGAGCTTCGGCCACTCCGCCCGCAGCCGCGAGGCGAGCGCCGCCTGGCCGGGTACGTCGCCGGCGTCGCTGACGAGGGTCAGCACCGGACCCCCCAATTGCCGGGCGGCCCCTTCCAGCCTGTCGCGCGACCGTCCGGTGATCGCGACCGACGCTCCCTCGGCGAGGAACTCGCGGGCGGTCTCGAAACCTATGCCGCTCGTCCCTCCGGTGATCAGTGCGTGCTTTCCATCAAGGCGGCCCATGAACTTCCTTTCCCCGGTTGGTGTCAAGGCGCGTGGTCGGGACAACGGTGACGGCCGTCAGATGGCGGTCCGGCCACCGTCGGCGGCCACGATCGCCCCGGTCACATAACTGGCGCGGTCGCCGGCGAGAAAAGCGATCACGTGGGCCACTTCGCTCGGGTCGGAGGTGCGCTTGAGTGCGGTGGTCAGGCCCATACCGCCCATGTCCGGGCCCATCGCCGCGACGACTTTCGAGGTGTGCATCGGGCCGGGGCTGACGGCGTTGACCCGCACGTTCGAGGAAGCGAACTCCGCCGCCCAGGTGCGGGTCAGCGATTCGAGTGCCGCCTTGCTGGCCCCGTACACGGCCATCCCCGGCATGCCGAGGCCGGCTGCCGTCGAGCTCACGTTGACGATGCTGCCACCGCCGTTGGCGGCCATTCTCGGCGCGAGCAGCGCGGTGAGCAGGAACGGGGCCCGCACATTGACCGCGAAGACGGCGTCGTAGCTCACCATGTCCTCCCCGCCGGTCGGGCCGAACGCCATGACGGCCGCGTTGTTGACCAGGACGTCCACGGCTCCCGCGTCCTCGGCCAGCCGGTGTACGGCCGCCGGATCGGCCAGGTCGGCCGCGACGAAACGCACCGTCCCGGTGGACCCGTCACCGCCCGCGAGCAGCTCATCCACGACCTCGGCACCGCGCTCCGGATCGGTGCCGGTGAGGACCAGGTCGGCTCCCTGTGCGGCCAGCACCCTGGCCGTCGCATGCCCGAGTCCGCCGACGGCGCCGGACCCGGTGATGAGTGCTGTCTTCCCCGCCAACTGCATGGCTTCGCCCTCCGCGCCCGGCACATGACGGCCGGAGCGACTTCTGTGCAAGCGTTCAAAAACTAACGAGACGGAAGCTATGACTTCTTGAACGCCCAGTCAAGAAGTTGTAGTCTCAGCCACGTGGCACGGACAGGACGACCCCGCGAGTTCGACAAGGACAAGACACTGGCGCGCGCAGTCGAGCTGTTCTGGTCCCGGGGATACGGGGCGACCTCGATCCAGGACCTGGTCGACGCGCTCGCCGTCGAACGCGGCAGTCTCTACGGCACCTTCGGCGACAAGCGCCGCTTCTACCTCGACGCCGTCAGGCTCTACTGGGACGTGTACGAGCGGCACCTGATCACCGCGCTGGACACGACCCCCCTCCTGCCGGCACTGCGCGAGATCCTCACCCATCCGGCACGCCTGGACGAACTGATCTCCGACGTGGGCACACCGCACGGCTGCATGGTCGGCAACACCAGCGCCGAACTCGTCCCCCACGACGCCGAAGCCACGCAGGTCGTGACCCACTCCTACCGCCGCTTCACCGACCTCGTCACCGACGCACTCCGCCGCGCCCAGTCCACCGGAGAGGTCACGGACAGCGCCGCTCCCGAGGCCCAGGCCCAGCTGCTCCTCTACGTCGTCCAGGGCCTCTCGCTCGTATCGAGGGCAGGTCTCGACAGGGCGGCTGCCCTGTCCGCGATCGACACCGCGATCGACGCGTTGCGGGCGTGACGGATGACCATGGCCGCCGACACCTCACGATTGAGGGGGGTGGCGAGCGGCCTCTGACTCGTCCGGGACATGACGGTCGTCATCAGCCGCAGTGGCCAGGACCCCGGGTTACGGACTCGCCGGCGATGGTGCCGCCGAAAGCAATGCAGGTGTTCCGGCCGTCGACGTACACAGGCCCTGCGTACGTGGTGTAGTAGCCGTTGTCGACATCGCCGCCTCCAGTGGCGGTGCGCGTGATCCACGCCTCCATCCAGAGGGCCTGGCCCGGGGCATTGCGCACCGTGACAGCGCAGTTCTTGCCGACCGATCCGTTCCAGGTCAGAAACAGGGTGCCGGAATTGCCGATGGCAGCGGATTCGACGACGCTGTAACCAGCCCCGCACACGCCGTTGTAGGAAGCAGCCTGAGCGGACGCGGGGACAGCCAGCATTCCGGCTCCCGCCAAGGCCAACGCGCCGAAGACGACGCCGAGGCGCTGCGCAATACGCGAACCGCTCCTCATCATGTGTCCGCCCCTTCGGCAGCGAAGCCGACCGTGGTGAGGGCCAGGGAACCGCAGTGTCCATAACCGGAGTTGCCGGACCACGACGCGACCTGGCCGTTGAACGACACACAGGTGCCAGGGGCATGCAGGTAGACCGGGCCCGCGTACTGGGTGTATTGCCCACTGTCCCATACCCCGGCGCCGTCACTCTGCCGGAAGAGGCCCACATGCATGAACTGGCGTGTGCCGCTGCCGGACTTCGGGACGGTGTAGGCGCAGTTCATGCCCGTCGCGCTGCTGTAGTAGAGATAGGTGTACCCGGAGTAGAACTCCAGAGTGTCGATCTTGTTACCGGCGCAAATGGCGGCAGCCTCGGCAGTGCCCGCACCTCCTACGACCAGTCCGCCTGTGCACAGGGCCAGGGAAGCAGCCGCGGTCGCCGCTCGTCGTGCGGATCTTCGGAAAAGGAAACGCACTGGATCTCCTTCATGCGGGGAAGGATGGACCGGAGCCACATCAGAGTGGTCTGGCCATACGAGAGGCACAAGGTGAATTCGGGACATCGACGTTCCCGCACTTGAGCCTTTCAGTGCGGCCTTGGATCACCACCGGCCTCCGGCCACCACCCGGCGGATTCGCCCGGCGCCGCGCGACCCGCCGGCAGGAGGGTCAGGTCAGTGCCGCGCGGATGGCGGCTTCGACCTGGGTGGCGGCCTTGGCGTGGCCGCCGGCGTTGGGGTGTACGAGGGTGACCCGGTTGCCGCTGGAGCACTCCACGGTGAGCAGGCCGAACCTCAGCGCGTCCGGCCAGTAGGAGCCCGCCTGCCCGCAGACCCCTTCCACCCACTTCACCCCCCGGGGCCGGCACCCGTCGTGACCGACGGTGGAGGTGGCGGTGTCGACATACTGGCCGCCGGACGCTTCCGTCACGCCCTGGATGATCTCGTTGAGGCGCGTGCCCACCTCGTGCAGCCAGGCGATGTCCCCGTGGGTGGCCGAGGCCGTTCCGATCCCCTGGATCGGAGCGGCCAGCTCGGTGGTGTCCTGACGGTCGCAGATGCTGGGGTCCTCGGGGACGACCGTGGGGTAGCCAACGGTGATGATCTTGGCATTGGGCGCCTTCTGCTGCACGGCGCGCAGCATGGCGGTGTACTCCCGGGTGATCCGGTCGTACTTGTCGTGGATCGACTCGGGGTCGAGGGACGAGCCGCCCGCTTCGTAGGCGTCCCGGCAGGGTGCGGCCTGGTCGGGCCGGCCGACGCCGGCGAGCAGGCAGGACGCGAGCATCCTGCCGAAGGGCAGGCTGTTGCCGCCCACGCTGATCGTGACCACCTCGGTGCCGGCACTCAGCTGGGCGCGGTCGGCCTGAGGAGCCAGGCTGGGCCAGCCGCCCGCGGGGGGCTGCAGCGGGCTGATGGGGGTCTGTCCCGTCGTGGCGATCTCGGCGATGGTGGCGCCACCGCAGCTGACGTCGGTCAGCTTCACCTCCCGGCCCGCAGGCGGGTCGGCGGCGAGCGCGCGGGCGACCAGTTGCGGGTACGAGCCCGTCGTGCGATCACAGCCGTCACGGTCCGCACTGCCCAGCGGCGGGCTCGGCTGGCCGACGAAGATGCCGGCCGCGTAGGAGTCGCCGAGCACCGCCCACTGCACCGGGTCTGCCACCGCTGACGCCGGGGCCGGAGCGGCGGTCGCGAGCGTCAGCACGGCCAGCGCACCCAGCGCGACCCTCCGGACGAAGGCCCCGCCGCGTACGGCGCCGGCGGCGGCTTCTGCCCGGTCGCGTGAGGCGGGTTCGGACGTCTTGGCGTGGAACACGTGGCTCTCCAGGGGACAGACCGAATGGCTGTTTGCGGAAAGTACTCAAACAGCTACGCTCCGCACCGGTCCAGGTCCTGGATGATCATTCACTCCACAGGTCCACATACGTCACGTCGACGCGGAGCAGGACCGGAGCTTCCGAGGTGCGGCCGCTGCCTCCGCCGACCAGGCTTGACCCCGGCCAGGATGCGCACTCACCCATCACCCGCCGACCAGCACCACCCGGAACACAGCCACCGCACTGGAGAGCACCTCATGCGCGCAACCCTCATGTACGGCGCCGGCGACGTCCGCGTCGAGAACCTCCCCGACTCCGCCGTCAAGCTGCCCACCGACGCCCTGGTCCGGATCACCGCCTCCTGCATCTGCGGCAGCGACCTGTGGCCGTACGCCTCGATGAAGCCCGAGGACGGGCCCGCCCGGATGGGCCACGAGTTCATCGGCATCGTCGAGGACACCGGCTCCGAGGTGACCACCGTCAAGCCCGGCGACCTGGTCGTCGCCCCCTTCGCCATCTCCGACAACACCTGCGAGTTCTGCCGTGAGGGCCTGCACACCTCGTGCGCCCACGCCCAGGCCAACTTCTGGGACACCGAGCCGGAAGAGGGCTGCCAGGCCGAAGCGGTCCGCGTCCCGCTCGCCGACGGCACCCTCGTCAAGCTCCCCGTTACCGCCGACTCGGCCCTCATCCCCTCCCTGCTGACGCTCTCGGACGTCCTCGGCACCGGCCACCACGCCGCCGTCGCGGGCGGTGTCGACGAGCGCACCCGGGTGACCGTGATCGGGGACGGCGCGGTCGGCCTGCTGGCCGTGCTCTCGGCCAAGCGCCTGGGCGCCGAACAGATCATCCTCATGGGACGCCATCACGCGCGCACCGGCCTCGGCCGCGAGTTCGGCGCCACCGATGTCGTCTCGGCCCGGGGCGAGGAGGGCATCGCCGCGGTCCGCGACCTGACCGGCGGGCACGGCACTCACGTGGTCCTGGAGGCCGTCGGCAACATGCCCGCCTACGAGCAGGCCCTCGGTGTCGTCCGCCCCGGCGGCGTGATCAGCCGCGTCGGAGTGCCCCAGTACGAGGAGGCACCGATCGGCTTCGGCAGCCTGTTCCGCCACAACATCCGCCTGGCCGGTGGACCCGCGCCGGTCCGTGCCTACATCGAGGAGCTGATGCCCGACATCCTCGACGGCAGGATCGAGCCGGGGAAGGTCTTCGACACCACCACCGACCTCGACGGCGTCCCGGCCGGCTACCAGGACATGGCCGACCGCAGGAGCCTGAAGGTCCTCATCAGGCCCTGACCCCACGGCTGCCCATCCGGGCGTGTGGATCCCGTCGGTCACGGTTGGTAGCCTCCCGGGATGACTGCGATCTTCGACGAAGTCGTCCGCGCCCGGCTGCAAGCCCCCAACATCTGGTACGTCGGCACCGTGTTCGCCGACGGTGCACCGCAGGTCAGCCCGATGTGGGTGGACCTGGAGGGCGAGGGGGAGCTGACGTTCAACACCTCCGTGGGCCGGGTGAAGGAGGAGAATCTGCGCCGTGACCCCCGCGTCTATCTCTCGCACGCCGACTCCACCGATCCCTTCGACCGAGTACAGATCAGTGGCGTGGTGACCCGCTTCATCGAGGGCGAGGAGGCGCACGAGCGGATGGACCGGCTGGCCCGCAAGTACCTGGGCAGCGAGCGCTTCGAGTGGATCATGCCGGGAGAGCAGCGGGTCGCCGTGATCGTGCGCCCGGTCAAGGTGCGGCACATCGTCGGGGTGGAGCGGTTCCGGCCCGGCGGCCCGGTCCCTGCTCCCTGACCGGCACGGCCGGGCTGCGGGCGCCCTGCCGCAGAAGTACGGCTCTCACGGTGGTCACCTGAACGGTCGGCCCGGCATGCGAGGGCCGCAGAGATGCGGTCCAGTGACCAAGGCAGGTGCCCCTCCGCAGTAAAGGCGACGGTCACATGGCTGACAAGCCCGCAATCGTCCTGGTCCATGGTTTCTGGGGCGGTGCCGCCCACTGGGCGAAGGTCATCACCGAGCTCCACCGTCGTGGCTTCGGCTCACTGCACGCGGTCGAGAATCCGCTGACATCACTGGCCGACGACGCGGAACGCACCCGCAAGATGGTCCGGCAGATCGACGGGCCGGTGGTGCTGGTCGGCCACTCCTACGGCGGCGCGGTCATCACCGAGGCCGGTGACCTGCCCAACGTCGGCGGACTCGTCTACATCGCCGCGTTCGCCCCGGACGCCGGCGAGAGCCCCGGGCAGATCAGCCAGGAGAAGCCCCCGGCGGCCTTCGAGAACATCGTCCCCGACTCCGACGGCTACCTGTGGATCAAGCAGGACAAGTTCCACGAGAGCTTCGCCCAGGACCTGTCGGCGGAGGAGGCGCTGGTGATGGCGGTGACGCAGAAGGCACCGCTGGGGTCGACTTTCGGCGACAACGTCACCGCTCCGGCCTGGCGGGTCAAGCCCTCCTGGTACCAGGTCTCCACCGCCGACCGCATGATCCATCCGGACAACGAGCGCCGCATGGCGCAGCGTATGAACCCCCGCAGGACCATCGAACTGGATGCCGGCCACGCTTCACTGGCCTCCCAGCCCGGCCCGGTGACCGACCTCATCGAAGAAGCCGCCGGCGCGGTCACCTGACCGCCGGCAGGGACCTCGGCCGGGGATCGGCATGGCGCAGGCCGCCTGAGCGGCCTCGCCCACCAGTCGCATGGCTTCGCCGGGGCGGGCGGTGGGAGCCTGGAGGTGCGGGTAGCCACCAGACGTGCTCACCCAGGGGCCATGGGGCTCCGGAGGGGAGGCAAGGGTGCCGACACAACCGCTCTACGAGGAATGGGTGGCGGCCCTGGTCTACGACGCCACAGCCGCACCCTCCCTCCACAACGCGCAGCCTTGGCGATTCCGCTATTTTCGGGGCGGCCGTACCTTCCATCTGCGCTCGGACCCCGCACGAGCCGTGACACACACCGACCCTCACGGCCGCGCCCTCCACATCGGCTGCGGCGCCGCCCTGATGAACCTGCGAGTCGCGGCCGTGCACGGCGGCTGGTATCCGCAGACCCGGCTGCTGCCGGACTCACGCGACACCGAACTGCTCGCTTCGGTGCGACTGACGGCCCTGGGCGGCAGCGGGAGCGAGATCGGCATGCTGTACCCGGCCATACGCAGGCGGCATACGAGCCGGTTCCCGTTCGAGGAGACGGAGATACCCGAAGCCGTACTGGCTGCTCTGGCAGACGCTGCTCACGCCGAGGGCGCCTCGCTGACCTGTCCGACAGGGTGGCACCTGGACGAAGTGCTGGAGCTGGCCCAGGAGGCCGAAGCACGCAACATCACCGATCGCGCCAGGGCCGAGGACCTGGCGCAATGGACCCATGGTGGTGTCCCGTTCGCGGACACGGCGACGGCAGGGGTCCCGCACTACGCCTTCGGCCCGCACAAGCTGGGTGGGAAGGCCCCGGTACGCGACTTCGCCGGCGACCACCCGGTGGCCGGCCGCTCCGCCGCCGAGTTCGAGCAGCACCCCCACCTCGCCCTGCTCAGCACGGCCCACGACCGCCCACAGGACTGGCTGCGCGCGGGACAGGCGATGGAACGCGTCCTGCTGCTGGCCACCCTGCAAGGGCTGTCCAGCTCCTTCGTCACCCAAGCCCTGGAATGGGCCGACCTGCGCTGGCCCCTGCGTGATCCTATGACGGGCACCGGGCATGTGCAGATGGTGCTGCGACTCGGATACGGCCCTCCAGGCCCCGCGACACCACGGCGACCGGTGCGTGAGGTGCTGGACATCGAGGAGGGGACACCGGAGTCGTGAGCAAGCACGCCCGTAGTGCTGCACGGTGGAAGACCGCTGGTGGACGTCACCGCGGTGCGCCGGCCGGCCCCTCCGGAGGCATCGGCTCACCGACGCTCCGGGGTTGGCCGTGCCCACGGACGCGACCCGCGGCGATGCGGGCGAGTTGCTCGTCGGCTCCTCGCCCGTGGAGCAGCGGTTGCCGCGGGTCCCAGGTGGTGCCGTCGCGCTGGTCCTTCCGGCGGCGCGCGATCGCCGAGAGCGCTTCGAGGACGACACGGTTGCCCAGCAGTGCGGTGACGTCGGCGTGGTCGAAGGGCGGTGCGACCTCCACCAGGTCGAGACCGACCACGGGGAGTTCATAGCAGAGGCGTCGTACGGCGTCGAGCAGTTGGCGCGGGGACAGGCCGCCGGGTTCCGGAGTGCCGGTGCCCGGCGCGGAACCCGGGTCGACGACATCGACGTCGATGGAGAGGAACACGCCCACGCAGTCGTCGACGGCGATGCCGGCCGCCTCGGTGAGGCATTCGTCGAGACCTCGCTCGACGATCTCGGTCATCTCGAAGGAGCGGAGCCCGTGCTCCGCCATCCACTCCAGGACCGGCTCGTCGGGCCAGTAGCCGCGAAGCCCGACCTGGAGGAAACGGTCACCGCGCAGAGCGCCGGACTCGATCAGCCGGCGCATCGGCGTGCCGTGGGCGACGAGGGATCCGAACTGGATGTCGGCGGTGTCCGCGTGGGCATCGAAGTGGATCATCGACACCTTGCCGAAACCGAAGTGTCTGGCGACCCCCGTATGGTCGGGCCAGGCGATGGTGTGGTCACCGCCGAGAACGACCGGGACGGCCCCGGAGGACGCGATTGTGAACACCGCCGATTCGATCCCCCGAACCGACTGGGCCATGTCCCCGCTGTAGACGGCGACGTCGCCGGCGTCGTACACCTTGAGGTCCTTCAGCGCGTCGACCCGCAGGGCAAGGCTGGGGCGCGAGCCGTCCTGGGGGAGATAGCACGCCTGACGGATGGCGGATGGTCCGAATCGGGCGCCGGAACGGTAGGTGGTACCACCGTCCAGGGGTGCTCCGAGGATCACGACGTCCGCGTCGGCGTGAGTGGCCGGGTCGTCGAGATCGCAGGCGTCCACCCCCAGGAACGTGATGTGCGGGCCGAAGACGGTGAGCGGCGGGTTGGGCACGGGGGCGCCTTCCGGTGCAGGTGTCTTGTCAGGAAGGTATGCCGGAAAGCAGACGGTGCAGGCGTTGCCCCGCGAGTCGGCGTCTTCGTTTCACCCGACCCGGCAGTGCCGGCGCCGCGACGAGCGGCAGCGTCGGCGCGATGGCGCGGGCGGGGCCGGCCGACGGCCCGCGCCCGGCCCGCCGCCGGCGTGGCGGTGATCCGCCTACTGCCAGTCGAGGCGCCCGTCGATCACGTTTGGCGCAGTGTCGTTCCCGAAGCCCCGCCCCTCGCACAGCGCGTCGGCGACCTCGGTCAGGTAGGCGGCGAACGTCCACTCCCCCGGGTCCGGGAGTTCGGCTTCGGCGTACCCGCCGAGCAGCCCGTAGCCCTGGCCGGGGGTGCAGTCGACGAAGCTGCCGTAGAAGCCGTCCGGGTCGATGGTGGTGATCGGCAGATACCGCTGCCCGGGCTCGTCGACCAGGCGCTCGGCCGCGACCGGGCCCTCGAACCACAGCCCCAGGTTCTCAAGGGGGCCGATCCCTTCACCAGCGGGCAGGAAATACCCGGTCGGCTGGGGGGCGTCGCGGGAGGTGGGCCAGTCGAAGTCCGAGGCCGGACCGGTGCCGTTGCGCACCAGGTAGAAGGCGCGCACATCGGCCGGGACCGTCAGGTCGAGCTCCTGCTCCAGTGAGCGGACGTCGCCCTCCGTCGCGGGCGCGGGCAGGCCCTGGAAGGTGCGGGGTGCGTGCTCCTTCAGCCACGTCTCGATCCGCGCCCAGGCGACGAGGGTTTGTTCGGCCCGTTTCTGATCACCGGTCATGTCCCGGACCATAGCGGTGGGGTACGACACCGGCCGCAGGCTCGCCGGCTCGCCTGCCGACGGGCAGCGGCCGCTGGTGAACGCCGTCATCGGAGTGCCGGCCGGGCGGCGGACGCCCGCCGCCCGGGCTTCAGGTGGTCAGGACATGGCGTATTCGCTGACGACGTCCACGACCCAGGTGACACCGAACCGGTCGTTCAGCATGCCGTAGAGGGGCGCCCACTGCGCCGGTCCCAGCGGCCGCAGGACGGTGGCACCGTCGGAGAGCCCGTCCCAGTAGGCGGTGACCTCCTCGGCCGTCTCGCCGCGGAGCGAGACGAAGTACGCGTTCTCGCCCCGGTTCCACGGCATGTGCGAGGGCACGTCGTAGCCCATCACGTGGAAACCGCTGCCGGCGGTCACCTGGCCCCACATCACCTGGTCCGCCTCGGACGGGTCCTGGACGTTTCCGGCGTCCTTGTAGGTGACCAGGGCCACGTCCCCGCCGAAAACGGACTGGTAGAAGGTGAGTGCCGCGCGGGCGTCTCCCCGGAAGTTCAGGTGGGTCACGGCTTTGACGGACATGGTCGGTTTCCTGTCTCTCGATTCGTCTTCTCCGGGGCCGTCTCGCGCATTCCGGTCCGACGGCCCACAGGACGTGCCTGCCGCAGGACCGGCTGTACCGGCGCTGCGCGGTGACCACAGTCGCAACGGAAGCGGCCAGGTCGTGACCGCTTCTCGGGGCAGGATGGCGACCATGCAGAAGACTTCAGTCCGGCTGCTCTCGTTGCTCTCGCTGCTGCAGGCCCGCCGGGACTGGCCGGGCGCGCTGCTGGCCGAGCGTCTGGACGTCAGCCCGCGCACCGTGCGCCGTGACGTCGACCGGTTGCGCGAACTCGGCTACCCCGTCGTGGCGACCAAGGGCCCCGACGGCGGGTACCGACTCGACGCCGGCACGGAACTGCCGCCGTTGCTGTTCGACGACGAGCAGGCCGTCGCCCTCGCCGTCGCCCTGCAGACCGCCACCACCACCGGTGTCGGCATCGAGGAGGCCGCGGCGCGCGCGTTGATCACCGTCCGGCAGGTCATGCCCGCACGGCTGCGCCGACGGATCGACACGCTCCGGGTCACCGCCGTCGAGCGGCCCGCGACCCGGCCGGAGCCGCAAGCCGACAGCAGCGTGCTCGTGGCGCTCGGTGCCGCCGTCCACGCCCGCGAGGTGCTGCGCTTCGACTACGCCCCCGCACCGCCGCCGGGCCCCGCCGACGACGACCGCGCCGAACCCCTGCCGCGGCGGGTGCAGCCCCATCACCTCGTCACCTGGGGCGGGCGCTGGTACCTCGTGGCCTGGGACCTCGACCGCGAGGACTGGCGCATCTTCCGTGCCGATCGGATCACCCCGCGCATCCCCACCGGGCCCCGGTTCACCCCGCGCGAACTGCCCGGAGGGGAGGTGGCCGCCTTCGTGACGGGCAGGTTCCGGGGCTCCGACGGGCCCGGCGACTGGCCTTGCCGCGGGGAGGTGATCATCGACCTTCCCGCCGGCACCGTGTCCCGCCATGCCCACGACGCAGTCGTCGAGGAACTCGGCCCGGACCGCTGCCGGGTCGTCATCGGCTCGTGGTCATGGCCCGCACTGGCGGCCACCATCGGCAGGTTCGACGCCGACATCGAGGTCGTGGGCCCGGCCGGCCTCAAGGAAGCCTTCGCGCACCTGGCCCACCGCTTCGCCCATGCCGCGGCCGGCGCGCCGATCGCCCCGTGATCCTGGCAACGATCCCCGGAGGCTGACGCTTCAGGGGCAGCGGAAGGCCCGCAGCCGCCAGACTGACCGCAGGCCCGCCTCGTATCCCCCGTCGAGGCGGGCTTTCGTCTGTCAGCCCCAGTCGCAGCCGGTGCCGTCGTTGTCGCGGTCGAGGTGGCTGCCGTAGCCGGGGTCGCCGCGGTGGACGGGTGCGGCACCTGCGGCTCGGGCGGCGGCGCAGTTCTCGTAGTACACGCTGCCGCCTCCGCCGCTGTCGTCGCTGCCGCCTCCACCGACGCTGCTGTCGTAGGCGGGTTGAGCGGTGACGGTCTCCGTGACCTTGACTTCCACGGTCTCCGTGACGGTCGGCGCCGGCTTGGGCTCGGTCGTGGCCGTCGCGGTGGCGGTGGCGGTGGCGGTGACGGTCACGGTGGGCTGCGGCTCGGCCGCGGCCGGCTCGGCATCGCCCTTGGGCTGGCTGTCGCTGGCGCCGGCCCCGATCCCGAGGAAGAAGGCCAGGCCGAGTGCGGGCAGGACGTAGCGTTTCCGGGCCCACTTCGGCGCGGGCCGTCCTGCTGCCGGCGCTATGTACGGGTTGGTCATGTCGCCCCCCTTGTTGATCGTTGAAGCGACGACGGTAGTCCTTTCGTGAAGGAAATGTGAAGCTCGGGTGGGTGGGCGTCACCCGTTCGTGACGACGAAGACGCTCTTGCCACTGCAGCACGCCGGCCTTCTGCCGGAACCGTACGAGACGGATCTTGGCGCCGAGCTCACCCACCACTTGCCGGCAACTGCCCACCCGGACGTCGCCTGCCCGTCGTCGGGACACAGCATCGGCTGGACCGCCTGCTACGACGGAGCGGACACGCTGCCGCTGACCCACAAGGCCTGGGGCGGTGTCGGCAACTGAAATGACCTCCGGGTGGCTGGCGTGTTCACGGCGACAGAAAGGCTGGCAGATCCTCCACGACTGCCGCCCTCAAGGCGACGGCGTACACCACGCCATGCATGGCCCGGCGGATCCACCGTGCGGATACGGCTCAGGCCCATCAGGCCATGGCCGATCTGGAGGCACAATTCACCGGAGACGCAACACGACGAGCGTCCTCAGTGTGCGGAGATGGATCCAGGCAGCGGCCGAGGGTGCGATCGACCAGTGCCCTCCTCCCAGCAACGACACCAGCCCTTGATGGCGTGCAGCGCTATCCGTGCGCTCCGCCCACCGACGTCGCTGTGCGGACCAGTGCCGCAGTCGCCCTGGAGCGGGACTGCTGGGGCCAGGCGATCGACAAGGTGGCCGGGGGTGCGTCCGGGACCTCGCGGTACGCGATGCCCGGGCGCGGGTATCGGGTGCACACGGATTCCGGGAGCAGGGTGACGACGTCTCCGAGTTCGACGAGCTTGAGGAGTTGGGCGAGGTCCTGGATCGCGTACCGGTCGACGATCGCGTCGAGGTGGCGGGCCAGGCATCCCTGAGTGTCGTGCTCGGTGCGCGGGAGACCGAGGTCGGCGAGAGCGATGCGGTCCCTGGCGGCCAGCGGGTGGCTGGCCGGGAGAGCGGCCAGGCGGCGTTCGACAGTCACCGGCTCCGTGTCGAGGCCGGTGCGGTCGAACGGTTCGTAGATCAGGGCCGCGTCGGCTTCGCCCCGGCGCAGCAGGCTGGGCTGGTCGCGCCAGCCGGAGAGGCGGATCGTGACCGGCTCGGCCGCGGGTTCGGCGGCGTACCGGGCGAGGATGGACTCAAGCAAGCCCCCGTCGCCGTCGGCCTTCACGGCGAGAACCAGCTTCGGCCCGGCCGCGCGTTGCGCCCGTCGCCCGGCCGCCTGCAGGGCGTCCAGCGCGGTCCGCGCCTCCGCGAGCAGTACGGTGCCGGCCGGAGTCAGCGTAACGCTGTGCGTGGTGCGTTCGAAGAGGGTGATGCCCAGCTCCGCTTCGAGGTTGCGGATGGCGCGCGACAGGGGCGGGGCGGAGATGCCGAGGCGTTCTGCCGCGCGGGCGAAGTTGAGTTCTTCGGCGACGGCGACGAAATAGCGCAGCGGGCGTGACTCCACGGCCTGGCACCTCCATCTGGTATGTCCCTGAGGGTAACAATCGGGATCCCTGCGATCCTTCCGTATCGCCGGGCCGGATCAGATGCTTCTTCCATGATTGTCATCACCACTCCCACCGGCCGGATCGGCCGACAGGTCCTCGACGCCCTGCTCGACGGCGAGCAGCCGGTCCGCGTGATAGCCCGTGACCCTTCCCGGCTTTCCGCCCGGGCGCGCGAGCGGGCCGACGTCGTCCCCGGCTCGCACGGCGACCGCGATGTCGTCATGGAGGCGTTCGCGGGCGCGGACAGCGTGTTCTGGCTGGTGCCGCCGGACTCCCGGACGGACAGCGTCGAAGGCCACTACCTGAACTGGACGCGTCCCGCGTGCGAGGCGATCACCCGTCACGGCGTCAAGCGCGTCGTCGCGGTATCGACCCTGGGCACCGGGATCGAGAAGAACGCCGGGCACCTGACGGCGTCCGTGGCCAAGGACGAGCTGATCAAGTCCACGGGGGTGAGCTTCCGGGCGCTGCGGGCGGCGGCCTTCATGGAGAACCTGCTCGGGCAGGTCGAGGCGATCAGGAACCAGGGCACGTTCTTCCTCCCGTCCGTGGCGGACCGGGTGCTCGCGACGATCGCCACCCGCGACATCGCCGCGACGGCCGCGCGGCTGCTGCTCGACGACTCCTGGAGCGGGCAGGACGGCGTCCCGCTGGTCAGCCCCGACCGTATCTCCCCCGACGACATGGCTCGGATCATGTCCGAGGTGCTGGAGCGTCCGGTCCGCTGCCAACATGTCCCCCTCGACGCGTACAAGGAGTCGGCTCTGGGCCACGGGGCCAGCGAGGCCTGGGCACAGGGCCTGGTCGACATGGCCGCGGCCCAGATCGACGGCGCGTACGACGCCGAGCACCACTCCGCGCAGCCCTCCCCGACCGGATTCCGCCAGTGGTGCGAAGAGGTGCTCAGGCCGGCTGTTCTGGCCTGACGGGGCGTTGGTCCGGGCGACACCGCACGGTTCCCTCTCACGTCCGCTCACGTCCGCGCCGCAACGCACCGGTGAAGGGCTCGCCGCCGTCAGCGACACCGCCGGCGAGGAGTCGCCCAGCCCGGCGTCCATGTCCCGGCGTCGTCGTGACCGGCCGTCGCGGCGGCGAGGTGGGCGCGGAGGGTGGCCAGGGCCGGGTGGGGGTTGTCGCGGTGCCAGAGGAGCGAGTGCGGGTAGACGGGCGTCGGGTCGGTCACCGGGATGCGGCGCAGACCGTGCCCGGCGGGCCAGACGAGGCGGGTCTGCGCGCCCATGAAGGTGGCCAGGGCCGGGGTGTCGGCGATGGTGTCGAGGAGCGCGTCCGAGCCGAAGTTGGGGCCGGTCGCCTCGATGGTGAGGCCGAACTCGGCGACGAGATCGTCGTAGTAGGCGGCCCACTCGGTGCCGGGGACGACGCCGGGCATCCAGATCCGGTGCCCGACGAGCTGTGCGACGGTCACCGACCGGGCAAAGGCCAGCGCGTGGCCGGGACCGGTGAGGAGCTGGAGCGGCTCGTCGAGCACCCGGACGGAGGCGATGTCGTCGGGAAGGGGCCGGCCGGGCGCGGCGACGGCGCGGAAGGAAGCGTCGATCTCACCGGACCGGATGGCGGCGACGGCCGTCTCGATGTCGAACAGCATCATCACGTCGAGGTCGATCTCGGGGTGCGCGCGGTGGAATCCGCGCATCAGACCCGAAGGCGCGACGCGCGAGGCGATCACGTCGACGCGTAGTGGACGACGGCCGGTGCGCACGGACGCGGCCGCGCGCTCGGCGACGCGCAGCAGCTCCCGCGCGTGGGGCAGGAACGCCTGCCCGTCGATGGTGAGCCGGGCGCCGCGCGGCGTGCGGGTGAACAGCCGCACGCCGAGGTTGCGTTCCAGCGCTGCGATGCGCTTGGAGACGGCCTGCTGGGTGACGGCCAGCTCGGCGGCGGCTTCCTGGAACTGCCCCGCGTCGGCGACGGCGACGAAGGTCCGGACGGTGTCGATGTCCACACCGACACTCTACCGGCCACAACCAATGGTTGTGGCTGACGGCCAAGTGGTTGTTTGATCCCCGGTCTTGGTGCTCGCTTTGATGCCTCCGGTCGCGGATCGGTTGTGCGAGTCGAATAGCGAGGGGCGTCGGGCATGAAGAGCGGGGACCGGCTGGGGCATCTGCTCGGGCGTCGGCTGGGGCGTCGGCTGGGGCGGCAGTTCGGGTGGCTCTGGGCCGCCCATGGAACCAGCGCGCTCGGCACCTGGCTCGCCTTCGGGGCCTTCCCGCTGATCGCCATCCAGGTGCTGGACGCCGGACCGGCCGAGGTCGCCGCGCTCTCCTCCGTGGGGGCCGCGGTGGGCGCGGCCGTGGCGGTGCCGCTCGGCCCGTGGGTGGAGTTCCGCCGCAAGCGGCCGGTGCTCATCGCGATGGACCTGATGCGGTGCGCGGCTCTGCTGACGATCCCCGGCGCCTTCGCGCTCGGCGTGCTCACCTTCCTCCAGCTCCTACTGGTCTCGGCCGTCGTCGCGGCGGCCGACATCACCTTCCGCGCGGCCTCCGGCGCGTATCTGAAGACGCTGCTGCCGGCCGAGGACCTGCTCGTCGCCAATGCCCGGTTCGAGTCCACGGCCTGGACGACCACGATCATCGGGCCGCCGCTGGGCGGCGCGGCGACCGGGCTCCTCGGTCCGGTGGCGACGGTGGTGGCCGACGCGGTCAGCTATCTGCTCTCGGCCCTGGGCATCAGGGCGACGGGCGGGCACGAGCGGCGGCCCGAGGCTCGGGAGGCCGCGCGCTTGCGGCCCGGGGACCTGCTCGACGGCTGGCGGTACATCCTCACCGACGCGACGCTGCGTCCGCTGTTCTTCAACACCGCCTTGTTCAACGGCCTGGTGATGGCCGCGCAGCCGCTGCTGGCCGTCCTGATGCTCGACCGACTCGGGTTCGCACCGTGGCAGTACGGCCTCGCCTTCGCCGCGCCCTCCATTGCCGGGTTGCTCGGCTCGCGGCTGGCCCGACCGCTGGTCACGCGGTTCGGGCAGCACCGGGTCCTGGTCGTGGCCGGCGCGCTGCGCGCGATCTGGCCCGTCGGCCTGGCCCTCATGGGCCCCGGCACCGGAGGGCTGCTGCTGGTGACGGGCGTCGAGTTCGGGCTCATCTTCTGCTGCGGGGTCTTCAACCCCGTCTCCGCCACCTGTCGCCTCGAGCGCACCGCGGGCGACCGGGTCACCCGCACACTGACCGCTTGGGCGGTGACGACCAAGGCCTCGACCGCACTGCTCACGGCCGTCTGGGGTGTGCTGGGCAGCCTGCTCGGCCCGCGCACGGCCATCGGCCTGGCCGGCCTGCTCCTGCTGGCCACACCGCTCCTGCTGCCCCGCCGCACACCGGCTCCGCAGCCGGACCCGGAGGCGGCCCCCATCCGTACCTGAGGCACCCGAGGTGCGACGCCAGGCGAGCACCTGCCGGCCGCACAGGCATGACGCCGACCGGTTTTCGCGCATGGGGTCCCGGCGCCGAGTGCGTGGGGGATCATGAACCATGCGCCCGGATGACTGGCACCTCACCGAAGACGTCGAAGACTTTCTCGCCCGAGCCGGAGACTTCCTGCGCTCACGCCCCGCCCTCCACACCACGCCGTTGTCGGTGACCGACAAGCTGCGCACACTCGGGGCGGACGCATACGGCGGCCGCTTCCCCGTCCTCGGGCGACTGGAGCGGGACGGCGAGGTCCACGCCACGTTCTACCGCTTCCCGTCCCGCGGCCTGAACGTCACCTCGCTCACCGCGCAGCAGGCCGATGCCCTCGCCGCCCACCTGGTCGCCCTGGGGCATTCCCTTCCCTCCGTCACCGCGGACCAGAGCACCGCCGCCGCCTTCGCACAGGCCTGGCAGCGGCACACGGGCGCCACGCCGACGCCACGCGTTCGGCTCCACCTGTACCGCCTGGGCACACTCACCCCGCCGGAGCCGGTCCCAGCGGGCCGGGGTCGTCTCGTGGGCGAGCAGGACCATGAGCACCTGATGCGCTGGTGCCGTGAGTTCGCCTCGGACGTCGGGGAGGACGTCACCATCGACGCCGCATCCTGGGCCGGCACACGTTTCGCCGAGAAGCGCTATACGTTCTGGGAGACACCGGACGGCACACCCGTCTCCATGGCGGGCGTGAACCCCATGGTCGGCGGCCAGGCCCGAGTGGACCCCGTCTACACCCCGGCCCATCTCCGCGGCCGCGGCTACGCGGGCGCAGTGACGGTCGAGGTGAGCCGGGCCGCGCTGGCCGCGGGCGCCAAGGAGGTCGTGCTGTACACGAACGCGGCCAACCCCACCAGCAACGCCCTCTACCAGCGCATCGGATACCGCCGGGTCACCGACTTCGTCGTCTACGACTTCACGTATCCCACACCGGAGGCCGGTTAGGGCGTTCGGGTGCGGTCGCGTTGGCCAGAGTAAAGGCGAGCCGCGAAGAGGTCTAGACCCCAGAGGCCTTACCTCTCGTGAAGCCGTGTCTCATCATCATGAGTTGGCGAAGTCAGTAATGGTATGTACCTGACACGGAGGCCTCATGGACAGACGCACCCGTACGCTCGCCACCGCCGGCGCATGCTTCGCGATCGCCATCATGCCGCTCGGAAGTCCGCCGGCCGCCGCCGTGACGGATGCGGCGACGGATGCCGCGGCCCCCGCCGTGTCCACGCTGCCGCCGGTCTCACCGACCCCCCAGTCCCTCACCCCCGCGGGTCGCGACGCCGTCGTGACCGGCAGGGTGATCGTCGTGGCCGGCGAGGGCACGGACGCCGGCGCCCGCGCCCGCCTCGTCCGGGAGTTGACGGCACACGGCGCCGACCGGGTGGACATCGTCTCCCCCGGCGAGCAACCCAGGGCCGCCGCCGGTCTGCTCACCGTGCGGCTCGGCCCCGCCACGCGCGCCGACATCGCGGCGGCACTCGGGGACACACAGGTGCCGGACCGTGCCGAGGGCTACGCCCTGCGCGTCACGGCAGGGAGGCAGGGCGCGCAGATCGCCCTCGCGGGCAAGGACCCCGCGGGCCAGTTCTACGCCGTGCAGACCCTGCGCCAGCTGTTCGCCCGTCAGGGCGACGACGGCTGGAAAGTGGCGGGCGTGCAGATCAGTGACTTCCCGTCGATGCCGCTGCGGGGCACGATCGAGGGCTTCTACGGGCAACCGTGGACGCACGCCGAGCGCCTGGACCAGATGGACTTCTACGGCGACGTCAAGGCCAACACCTACATCTACGCGCCCAAGGACGACCCCTACCACCGGGGCAAGTGGCGCGAGCCCTACCCGGCGGACAAGCTGGCGGAGCTGGGCGAGCTGGTGAGACGGGCCACGGCGAACCACGTGCGTTTCACCTTCGCCGTCTCCCCCGGGGAGTCGATCTGCTACTCCGATCCGGCCGACCGCAAGGCCCTCAAGGCCAAGCTCCAGGCCCTGTACGACCTGGGGACCCGAGCCTTCTCCATACCGCTCGACGACATCAGCTACACCCGCTGGAACTGCGAGAGCGACAGGTCGGCGTTCGGCGAACCCGGTCGCGGAGCGGCCGCGAGGGCGCAGGTCGACCTGCTCAACGACGTGCAGCGCACCTTCATCGCCACCCACGAGGGCGCACAGCCGCTGCAGATGGTGCCCACCGAGTACGGCGACCTCACCGACACCGCCTACAAGCAGACCCTGCGGGGCACCCTGGACCCGGCGGTCGAGGTCATGTGGACCGGCACGGACGTCGTACCGCCGAAGATCAGCAACGAAGAGGCCGACAAGGCGTCGGCACTCTTCGGCCGCAAGGTCTTCGTCTGGGACAACTACCCGGTCAACGACTTCGGCAACACCAGCGGGCGGCTGCTGCTCGCGCCGTACGACAAGCGCGAGGCCGGCCTGTCGGCACATCTCTCCGGCATCGTGGCCAACCCCATGAACCAGCCGTACGCCAGCAAGGTCGCCGTCTTCGGCACCGCGGACTTCACCTGGAACGACCGCGCGTACGACGCGAGGACGAGCTGGCCGCGTGCCATGGCCTACCTCGCGGGCGGCGACCGCGAGGCCACCGACGCCCTGCTCGTCTTCGGCGACCTCGAACACCTGGCCCCGACCTTCGGCGCCACCCCCTGGCAGCCCCAGGCGCCCGAACTCGCCCGACGTGTGGCGGAGTTCTGGACCTCATGGGACGACGGAAACCGCACCGGGGCCGTCAGGGCCCTGCGCGCCTACGCGACCGCCGTCGAACGGGCACCGGCCACCATCCGCGGCGGAGCCGTGGAGACGGGTTTCACGGTGGACGCGGATCCCTGGCTGGACGCCACCGAGTTGTGGGGCAGGGCGATGGTGACGATGCTCGACGCGCTCGCGGCACGGCAGGGCGGGGACAAGGAGACGGCGGACCGGTTGCTGGCCGAATCGAATGACCTGCAACAGCGGGCCCGCGCCGTGCGGGTCGACCCCCCGCGCAACTCCTGGGGCAAGGCCCAGCCCAGGGTCGGTGACGGAGTGCTCGACTCCTTCCTCGTCCAGGCCGACGTCCGGCTACGGCTGTGGGACGCCGCAGGAGGCGGGGAGAACCTGGCCCTGAAGGGCACCGCGTCCGCGTCCAGCGTGGAGCAGAACCTCGACCGGCTGGCCGCCCGTCACGTCAACGACGGTCTGATGGGCACCCGCTGGGCATCGGGCTACTCGGACGACGCGTGGGTGCAGGTCAGGCTCGCCGCACCCGCGAAGGTCGCGGCGGTGACCCTCGCATGGGAGGGCGCCTGCGCGACGGAGTACACCGTCCAGACCTCCCGGGACGGTGTGAACTGGAGGGACGTCTCCGCACAACGCCCGGACGGCTGCGGCACCGACGTCGTCCGGCTCACCGCCGACGAGGCCGTGCAGTACGTCCGTATGCAGGGAGTCGAGCGGCGGACGACCTGGGGCTATTCGATCTACGAGATGGGCGTCTACGGAGCTCCCGCGTCCTGACGCCGGCGCGCTCGGCGACGGGCGAAGCGGGACGTGTACGGTCGCGGCTGCGCGCCGTGTGCCGCCTAGCTGCTGCGGATTACGGGCGAATGGTGAAGGGCCCGCACCATGCCGTGGGGTCGATGCGGTGCGACCGGGTCGGTTGCCCACCCAAGGCGGGCAACCGACCCGAGTTCAGGGCGGCACTCCGACGTCAGCGGGCATGCCGCGCCGCTCGCCACGTGTTTGGATCGCTCATGCCGTCGTGCTCGCCCCGCTCTCGTCCAGCCGTTAAGCAGTTATGGATCGATTGCTTCAAAAGCGCGGCAGGCCACTGACGCGCCCGGCGGAGCCGGATGCGCCTACGGCGGCGATCAGGCAAATCTCTTTGCGGAAAACGCAAAGCACAGGCACAGTGAACACGTGAGCGATGATCTCGAGGCGGTGCTGGCCTCCGTCGGGCCACGGCTGCGCGCGTTGCGCCGTCGCCGCGGCATCACCCTGACCGCTCTCTCGGAGACCACCGGCATTCCGATCAGCACTCTGTCCCGGCTGGAGTCGGGGCACCGCAGGCCGGGCCTGGAACTACTGCTGCCCCTGGCGAGGGTCTATCAGGTCCCGGTGGACGAGCTGATCGGCGCTCCCGCCGACCTCGACCCCCGGGTGCATCCGCGGCCCTTCACCCGGAACGGCATGACCGTCGTGCCGCTGACCCGCAAACCCGGAGGGTTGCAGGCGTTCAAGCACATCCTGCCCGCCGGCCTGACCGACGGCCGCGAACCCGACCCGCGCTCGCACGAGGGCTATCACTGGCTGTACGTCCTGCGCGGCCGCCTGCGCGTCGTGCTCGGCGACAAGGACTTCATCCTCGCCGAGGGTGAAGTCGCCGAGTTCGACACCCACCTCCCGCACTGGTTCGGCAACGCCGACGAACACTCCGTGGAATTCCTCAGCATCCTCGGCCCCCAGGGCGAACGCGTCCACATCAGGGCCCGCTACCGCCCCGATCACCCCGATCCCCTCTGAACGACTCCGCAGGCAGGCACCCGTCCCCCTGGGCCCGGCGGCGCCCCGACGGCAGAGGGCGTAGTCGACGCGCGGGACGCGGTCAGCCGGTGGTCGTGCGAGGGGCACCGGGGGCGGAGCGGTGCCGGTCCACGATGCCCTCGACGATCCTCATCAGCCGGTCCCCCGTCTGATCAATGCTTCCGTTCTGCGTGCTGACCTGCGCACCTTCGAGTACGAAGGTGATCTCGGCCGCGGCCTGCTCGGGGTCGGGCAGCCCGGCCTCGGCGCACATGCCGACCAGTCTGCGGGTCTGGTGGGCCTTGTGCTCCTCGATCACCCGCCTCGCCGGATGCGAACGGTCGGGCAGCTCGGCGATGGAGTTGATGAAGGGGCAGCCCCGGTACGAGATCGCCGGCAATCCCTCGGCGATGAAACGGGCAAGGCCCAGGATCTGCTCCCTGGGCCGGCCGGGGTGTTCGGCCTCGACCCGGTCGAAGGCCGCCTGGTATTCGGCGGCGACGATCCGCAGCCACTCCGCGACCAGCGCGTCCTTGGCCTCGAAGTGCCGGTAGATCGCCATTTTGGTGGTTTCGGCCCGCTCGGCGATCGCCTGGACACCCACCCGCCGGATCCCCTCGCGCTGGAAGAGCTCTTCCGCCGCGTCGAGGATGCGCTCACGAGGCGGCAGTTTCGCCACCCTGCTGGGCCTTCCGGCGGTCGATGCCATGACTACTCCGTGACGTCCGGTCCGTTCGGGGCCCTCTCACCCCCTGCTACGGTACCAGTCCGTCCCGGACGATACCGTTGGGTATCGTCCGGAACTCAACGGTATCTTTCTTTGCGCTGGGAGTGAGAGTGAGAATTTCCGAGTACGTGCGCTTCGACGCGGTCGGGCTCGCGGAGCTGGTGGCCAAGGGCGAAGTGACCCCGGGCGAGCTGGAGACAGCCGCACGCGAGGCCGCGCAAGCGGTCAATCCGCAGATCAACGCCATCGTGGAGACATGGCCGGCCGACGACGCGCCCGAGCCCGGACGCACGCCGCTGGCCGGGGTCCCCTTCCTGATCAAGGACATCGGGGTCTCCATGGCCGGGAGGCGCATGGAGCTGGGCAGCCGTCTCGCGGCCGGCCACGTCGCCCGCGCCGACTCCTCCCTGATGCTGCGCTTCCGTCGCGCCGGCCTCGTGACCTTCGGGCGTACCGCGACACCGGAGATGGCCTACAGCAACACGACGGAACCGGTGCTGTACGGCGCGACCCGCAACCCGTGGGACCTGGAGCGGAGCGCGGGCGGATCCAGTGGGGGCGCGGGCGCGGCTGTCGCCGCCGGGGTGGTCCCGGTCGCCCACGCCACCGACGCCGCCGGCTCGATCCGCATCCCCGCCGCCTACAACGGCCTCTTCGGGTTGAAGCCGACCCGTGGCCGGGTCTCCATGGGTCCTTATGCCGACGAGGTCTTCAACGGGCTGGCCGTGCAGGGCAGTGTGAGCCGCACCGTACGGGACAGTGCGGTACTGCTCGACCAGATCCGCGGTCCGGAACCGGGTGACCCCTACTTCGCCCAGGAGCCGTCCCGCCCGTACGCGGAGGAAGTCACGCGCGACCCGGGCTCGCTGCGGATCGGTGTCCTCACGCACGCATGGGGCGGGCACCGCACCACCGCCCCCGTGGCCGACGCCCTGTCCCACACCGTGCGTCTGCTCGAATCCCTCGGCCACCAGGTGGAGGAGGTCGAGGTCGATCTCGGGGTCGACTGGGAGGAGTTCGTCCTGGCCGGCGCTCGTCAGTGGACGGCCAATCTCACGGCCTCGGTCGACGAGCTGGCTGCCGCCCTCGACCGGCCCGTCGACTCCTCGACCCTCGAACCGCTCACCCTCGCCAGCTACCGCTACGGGCAGCAGGTCAGCGGCGCCCAGTTCGTCACCGCGCTCGAGGTCCGGAACCGGGTCGCCCGAAGCCTGGCACGGTACTTCGACGCTCACGACATGCTGCTCACCCCGACCATGCCGGAGCTGCCCGTGCCATTGGGCACCCATGCCGAGGGCGCGGAGGCGCTGGACGGCCTCGGCTGGCTGCGCCGCCTGTTCGACCTCTCGCCGTTCACCACGGCGTTCAACGTGGCGGGCACGCCCGCCATGTCCGTGCCCGTGACGGCCGACGCCGGGACGGGTCTCCCGATCGGTATGCAGTTCGCTGCCGGTTACGGGCTCGAAGGCCGTCTCTTCCGGCTCGCCGGTCAACTCGAACAGGCGAGCCCCTGGTCGGACCGGACCCCCACGGTGTGGGCGGGCAACCACCCACGCCACTGAGGGGGACCAGGGCGCACGTGGTCAGCGGGGTTCGAGCCGGGCGTGCAGGAGGCAGAATTCGTTGCCTTCCGGGTCGGCCAGGACGTGCCAGTTCTCGGCGCCGGTCTGGCCGACGTCGACGGGCTTGGCCCCGAGGGCGAGCAGCCGCTCCAGCTCGGCGTCCTGGTCGCGGTCGGTGGCGTTGACGTCGATGTGCAGCCGGAGCTTCCCGGTGCGCGGGGCGCTGCTGGGGCTGAGGACGAGGGTGGGCTGCAGGCCGCCGAAGCCGACGCCGGGCGGCCCGATCTCGATGCTTCCGTCGTCCTCCCGGCCGAGTTCGACGTAGCCGAGGACCTCGCTCCAGAATGCGGCGAGCCGGTCGGGGTCGGCTGCGTCGATGACCAGTTCACTGATGCGGCATGCCATGCGCGTCAGTGTACGGAGACGACCCGGGCTCCGGCCCCCGATTATTCCGCCGCGGATGGCCCCGGCCGGCAGGCCACCGGTGCGGCCCTGTGCCGGACCCCGGCACAGGGCCGCACCGGCACCCGCGTCACTCGGTGCCGGAGGCGGAACCCGGCCGCTCGCGGTACGCGTCGACGACGGCGCGCTCCAGGACTGCGGTCTCCTCCAGGACAGTGCCCTTCGCTCCCGCGTCTCCGTCCTCGGTGAGGTAGCTGCGCTCACCCAGGTAGGTCAGGTCCTCGCGGTCGAAGACCCATTCGGTGGCGGTGGACGCCCTCTCGTCGACGCGGCGGATGCCGAACCCGTGCCGCCCCGCCGAGTCCACCGCGTCCGCATCCCGTGTCACCCCGGGGATCTTCGCCGCAGCCCGGTACAGGGCAGCGGCGTTGCGCGGCGGCATGACCGTCTCCGCGAGGAGTTCTCCGATGGTGTCGAAGACGGCCTGGGCCTCTTCCTGACCGTCCGCCGGCTCGGTCAGCGCGTACAGCCGCTCCAGCAGGACGTCGGGATCGGTGGGCAGGGAAGCCAGCCAGTTGTAGGTGGGACGGTCGATGCCCGCCGGGACCCCCTTCGAACCGGGCGGCACCAGTTCGCTGATCGGGAAATAGTCACCGTTCTCGTGGATCAGGCCCACCGTCTTCGCCGGGGCGGCCGACTGCGACATCCACACCTCGCGCTGGTGCGGCTTCCCCGGTTCGAAGGAGCCGTCCGGCCGGCCCTCCGCGGCTGCCGTCAGGCTCTTCACATACACCAACTGGTCGTCGCGCACCGGCGTGGCCTCGCTCTTCGCGGCGACGTCGGCGACCTGTTCGAGCAGGACCACCGCAGTGTTCCCGCGGGGCGTGTCAGCGGTGCCGGTGCCGGTGTGCGTGGTGAGCGTGACGGCGAGTGTGCCGGCCAGGGCAGTGGCCGCGAGGGGCATCCACAGCGCCGGGCGGAGCAGCCGCCGGCGCGGGGCCGGTTCGTGCTGCGGAGCGGGGGCAGTGTGCTGGTCTTGGTCGATGAGCTGCATCAGACGGTCCTTGTGATGGGAGTGCCGGTCCGCAGCGAGGTCCCGGGCGGGTGGGGGCGGTAGCAGCCGGAGCAACTCGTCGTACTCCGCCTTGTCGTGCCGGGCGCCCACCGCGCCCCCGCTCTCGTGTCGGGCCCGGGCGGGCCCGGAACCGGTGGCGGTCATCGGGATGCCTCCGTGATCTGCTGGATCGGCAGAGCCGCGAACGCGGTCTCATCCGACTGCTCTCCGCGACGGCGCTGCGGTTCCGTATGTGCCGTCGCGTTTTCCGCCCGTTCGTCCGCCAACTGCTGATCGGTCAGCCGACGCAGTCTGGCCCGCGCCCGGGACAACCGCGAACGCACGGTCCCGACCGGGACGCCCAGGGCCTGCGCGGCCTCGGGATAGCCCAGGCCGGACCACACGCACAACGCCAGCACCTCCCTCTCCGTACGCCGCAGCCGGCCGAAGACCCGACGGACGGCGGCCAGGCGGCGGGCGTCGTCGATGCGGCCGGCGGTCTCCTCGGCGAAGTCCGCGACCGGCTCCACTGCGGGACGGCGGGCCAGGAAGGCCAGGCGCCGGCCGGTGCCCCGGTTGGCGTTGCGGGCCTTGTTGGTCGCGATCCCCAGCAGCCACGGTTTCAACGAGCCGCGGTCAGGATCGAGCTGTTCACGGCCCCGCCAGGCGTCGAGGAAGGTGTCCCCCATCACCTCCTCGGCCGTCGACCAGTCACCGGTCAGCCGGTACGCGTAGTTGTAGACGGTGCGCGCGTACTCCTCGTACAGCTCCGCGAAGGCCTCCGGGTCGCCCGCCCGGATCCGCGCGCGCAAACACTCACTCATGTCGTTCACACCTCACACCCTGAGCTCTCCGCCGGGTCTGAGTGGTTCCGGTGACCTGCGCCACAACAGGCCACCGGACGGGAGCCCTTCCCGCCGTGTCACTCCTCCTCGCGCAGGCGGGCCGCCAGGGAGGTCAACGGCTCGGTCTCCTCGGTGTGGCCCAGGGCGGTCAGGCGGGAGACCGCCGCGTCGAGACGGGTGAGGGCGGGGGCGGTGCGTTCCAGGTAGATGCCCTCCACGGCACCCGCGAGGCGGACGCATTCGGCCCACTCGCCGGCGCGGTCGTTCTCCGGTCCCGGCTCGCCGAGCAGGGCGAGGGCCTCCTCCAGAGCGGCCAGGGCGTCTTCGTACTCGCCGGCGTAGGCATTGACCCGCCCGTGCTCGTAGGCCAGGGCGGTGTCCAGGGAGCGGCCATGGGCCTCGTACCCGGCGGCGCGGGCCTCGTCGGCGATCCGGGCGGCGTCGGCGAGGAAGGCGCGGGCGTCGTCCAGGCCGCCGGGGCCCTGCTGCTGCGCCTGGAGGCGGGCGAGTTCGCGCAGGCAGTTGCTGAGCTGCTCGTAGCGCGGGGCCCGGGCGTGGGCGGTGAGTGCCTGGTCGGCGGCCTCGCGGGCCCGGCCGAACTCGCCGGACTCGGCGAGGAGTACGGCCGTCTCCGCGGCGATCACGGCGTGGCTCCCCGGGTCGTCGTCCCAGCCGGCCGACTCGGCGGCGAGGGTGACGAACTCGGCCGTGGCGGCCTTGAGGTCCTCCCCCGCGTGCAGTGCGCGGGCGCGGGTGAGGCGCAGCTGGGCGACGAGCCGGTCGTCCAGCTCGCCGCCGGTGACGTCCGGTTCGGCCAGCAGGGAGTCGAGCAGCGCGATGCAGTCCTCGACCCGGCCCATTTCGAGGCTGAGCCGGGCCACGTTGCTGTAGGTGCAGAACGCGTCCGTCCGGCTGCCGCGGCGAAGGTCCAGCTCCGCCGAGCGCGTCAGATGCCGCAGCGCCTCGTCGGGGCGGCCCAGGTGCATGCATGCCTCGGCCAGGTCACCATGGACGCGGGCGGTGCCGACCGCGTCGGCCGGCCAGCCGGCGGCCAGCCGCAGGCTCTCCGTCAGGTCCGCGTGCGCGGCCTGTGCGTCCTGGAGGCCGAGCTGGATCCGGCCGCGCAGTCCGAGCGTGCGGGGCAGGTACCAGGCCGGGCCGTGGGCCCTCAGCCGGTCGAGGAGGCCGTCGATCTCGGTGACGGCGGCGGGCAGGTCGCCGGACATGGCGTACGTGGTGGCCCGCAGCAGCCGGGCCCCGGCGATCTGCCCGCCGATGTCGTGCCGGGTGGCGAACGTGTGCAGCAGGTCCACCTCCGCGAGGACCGGCGCGACGTGCTCCTCGCTCCCCGACGTCTGCAGGCGCAGGCCGAGCGCGGTCGCCCGCAGCCGCAGCAGCCGGGCCTCCTGGACCGGGGTGAGGGCGGGCGTCTCCTCGTGCAGGCGGACCATGGTCGCGTGGGCGGCGGTCAGCGCGGCGACCTTCACCTCGGCACCGTCGGCGACCTTCGCCCCGGCATCGCCGGTGGCCTTCGCCTCGGCCGCACCGGTGGTCTTCGTCCCGGCGTCGTCGGTGTCCGCCGTCTCCGCCGCGCCGGCGTCCTCCGTGGGGACCTCGGCGGCGGCGAGCAGGGCGCAGGCGCGGGCGATCGCCGCGTGCCCCGGCTCTCCGGCGTCCTCGTACAGGTCTGCCGCCTCCTCGTGGAGGGCGACGGCATCGGCGTACTCGTCCTTGTCGCCCGCCCGGCTCGCCTCGTCGGCCAGCAGGTCCGCGTGCAGCCGGACGAGCGGGCCCACGGCCGGGTCGTCGGGATGGGCGTAGTCGCGGGCGGCGACGAGCGTGCGCAGGCGCTCCCAGCAGGCGTCCGCGTCCGGGTGCCCCTGCTCATCCAGCGACCGTGCCCGGAGGATGAGTTCGGGCAGCGACTCGGGGACGGCGGCGGCCGCGCGGGCGGCGGGCGCGGTGACCGGGCCGGCCGGGGCCACGTCGTCGAGGCTGCGGGTGCGCAGGGTCAGCTCCAGCGCGTCCAGGAGCGGGGCGCGGTCGAGGCGGGCCCTGCGGCGATCGGTGTGGGCCGGGGTGCCGTTGCGGGCGTCGAAGCGGGCGGCGAGGTCGTCGGCTCGGCCCCGCACCTCGGCGCGCAGCCCGGCCACCGTCCAGGTGCGGCCCGCGAACCCGGCGGCGGGCAGTTGGCCGTGGCCGATGCCCTCGACGCGCTGGAGGAGGACCTCCACCCCGGTGAGGAAGTCCAGCAGCTCCCGCGGCGAGTCGACCTCGTCGAACAGGGTCCGGTTCTCGGCGAGCAGTTCCAGGCCGCGTGCCTCGTTGCCGGTCAGCGCGCAGAACTCCAGGTGCCGGCCGACCTCCCCGGCCATCGACGGGTTGCGGCGGCAGCCGCGGTAGCCGGCGAGGTGCAGCTCACGGGCCTCGTCGGTGCGGCCGGTGCGCAGCAGGGGCAGGAGCGCGTACGAGACGGAGCGGGCCGGCTCCTCCTGGCAGGACTCCTTCCCGGCCAGGACGGGCTCCCAGGTGCGCAGCGCCCGCTCGTCGTCGCCCGCGGCGAGGTGGTACAGGGCGCGGTCGCAGATCTCGCAGGCCTCGCAGTCGCTGAGCCGGCTGCGGGCGCGGCCCGCCCACAGCTCGTAGGCGAGGGCGGTGTCCTCGCCGAGGTGGGCGGCGAGCTGGTACGCCTGTCCGTAGTAGGGCTGGAGGTCCAGCCCGGCCTTCACGTACCGGTCGCGCATCTCCGTCAGCCACTGGCGCAGGCTGGCCAGCGGTATCTCGGGCAGCGCGCGCAGGGCGCCCGCCACCCACTTGAACCGCCAGAACAGCATGTGGCGCAGGCGCTCGTCGAAGACGTTGGGCTGCTCGTCGAAGAGCGTGAGCAGGCGGGCGAAGACGACGGGCGACTTCCGGGGCTCGGAGCCGTAGGTGTACGCCTCCTGGAGTTCGAGGAGGGCGTGGATCAGCGGGACGGGCTCCGCGAACTGCTCGGCGGCGTCGACCAGTTCCTCGGCCGTGACGGTGCGGGTACGGCCGTAGGGGCGCCGGTCGTTCTCCTGGAGCGCCTGGTACAGCTCGTCGGTGGTCTGGGGTGCGGTCGGCATCGTCAGCTGTCCTTGCGGAGGGCGTGGGCGAGAAGGTCGAGGAAGGAGCGGTTGATCAGGCTCGATTCGGCGGGCCTGAGGGGGCGCCGGGACAGCAGCGCGGCCTGGCCGTAGAGGGCTTCGGCGCTGGTGCGGGCCAGCTCGGGCTCGTCGATGGCGACGGCGGTGCGGACGAGCGGGTTGAGCTGGTTGAGGATCAGCTGGGCCCGCGGTGCCTCCTGGCGCAGGGCGCCGAGGATGTCGCCCCACAGGCCGCCTTCCTGCTCCCGGGCGAGCTGGGAGCGGGTGCGCTCGTGGCGGGCCTCGCGGCTGTCGACGAGGAGGGCGGGGGCGGAGGCGGGCTGGAAGGTGCGCAGCGCGACGTCGCAGTCGAAGACGGCGAGGGCGTCGCGGGCCTGGGCGAGGTAGGCCGCGGCGGCGAGTTCCGTCTCCCGGTCGACGGGGTCGAGGTGGGCGGTGAGGGTCGCCGGGTCGAGGTCGGCGACGCTGACCTCGGGCCTGATCTCGGGCAGCCGGTGGACCAGTTCGCGGTCGTAGGTGTAACCGCCGTTGACGACGCCGAGCCCGGCGGCCGAGGCGATCGCCGCGACCTGCCGGAACTCCTCCACGCTTCCCGTCACGAGCACGGTGCGGTGGGTGCGCGCGAACTCGTCGAGGGTGGTGTGCCCGTCGGTGGTCTCGAACGGCAGCCAGGGCAGCAGCATCCGCAGGATCTCGTCGTCGTGCACGGCGAGTGACTTGACGGCCAGGTGGTGGGTCTGGAGGAAGCGGCCGAGCAGGTCGGGGTCGCTGGCGGCGGCCCGGGCGATCCAGGCGCGCAGCCGCTCGGCGAGGGCGTCGCGGACGGCGGCGAGGGTGTCGTCCTCGTACAGGGACTCGCGGGACGCCGTCGGGCGCAGACTCTCGGCGTCGACGACGCAGCGGACGAAGAAGGCCCAGTCGGGCAGGATCTCCTCGGCCTGCTCGGACAGCAGCATGCCCTTGACGTGCACGCGGTGGCCGTGGCGGCGCCCGGCCGGCACCGCCTCGGGCAGCACGCACGCGATGCCCTTGAGGCCCACGGCCGGCAGGTCCAGCTCGATGGTGTCCAGCGGGGTGAACCCGAAGACCTCCTCGCCGTACGCGGCCAGCGCGCGGGAGCGGGCTCCCGGTGTGGGGTACGTGCGCGCCCAGGGCGCGGCCTCGGGGTTGACCGGCGCGCCCGGGCCGCCCGTGCCGTCCTCGAAGGTCACCGGGTGGCGCAGCAGGGAGCCGAAGTGCCGTGCCAGCGCGTGCACCTCGGTCGGGCGGGTCCACTCGCCCGCGTCGGCGCGCGGCGTCAGCGTGACGGTGGTGCCGGGCCGGGGGCGGGCGGAGGCGGGCAGGGTGCGGACGGTGTAGCTGCCGTCGCCGCGGCCCCGCCACTCCACGGCGGGGGCGTCGGAGGTGCGGGCGGAGCGGCTGAGGACGTGGATCTCGTCCGCGACCAGGAAGCAGGAGAGCAGTCCGATGCCGAACTGGCCGATGAAGTCGGCGCGCTGCTCGGCTATTCGCTCGGCGCGTTTGCTGCTGCGGCCGATGGTGGCGAGGAAGGTGTGCACGTCGGCCTCGGTGAGACCGACGCCGTCGTCCTCGACGCGGACGACCTCGCCGTCGGCGTACAGGCGGATGCCGAACGCGCCCGCGGGGGCGGCCGGTTCGGCACCGTACCGCGCCGTGAGCGCGTCCACCGCGTTCTGCATCAGTTCGCGCAGGTAGACGCGGGGGCTGGAGTAGAGGTGGTGGGACAGGAGGTCGACGAGGCCGCGCAGGTCGACCTGGAAGGTGCGGTCGGCGGCGGCGTTCTCGGGCAGAGTCATCGGCGGTCCGGGGTGGGTGAAGTGGTGGGACTGCGGCGGAGGTCGGGGAGGCGGAGGCTCAGAAGGCCTTGCGGAAGCGTGCGTACGCCTTCTGCGGGTCGGCCATGAACGTCCACGGCCACTCGGTGAACACGCCGTCCAGCTCGCGGAAGACGTTCGAGGCCTTGCTGCTGCCGGCCAGTGAGAGGGCCATGGCGAACATGTTGTAGTCGCCGTGCCAGCCCAGGCGGCGCTCGTACGCGTGGTGCAGGATGCTGCGCTCCGCCGCCTCCCTCAGCTCGGTCCGGATCCTGGGGTGCTGCAGGCAGTTGTTGTCGTCCGACTCCACCCATTCCTCGACGTACGCCATGGCGACGACGCAGCCGAGCCGGTGGCCGTCGGGCGCGGCGGCGAAGGCCTTGCGGGCGAACTCCAGGGCCTGCCCGGGCTCACCGCCCCAGCGGGGCTGAAGCTGCGACACCCATTCCAGGTGGATGTCCGGGTTCAGCGGATCGCGGCGCAGACCGGCGTCGAGGCGGGCCTCCTTGACGCTGTCGTCGACGGACATGCCGCGGGCGGACGTGAGCAGGTGCCGCCACGGCGTGATCCAGTCGGGCCGGAGCTCGGCGGCCTCGAGCAAGTGCTCCTCGGCTGTGCGCAGCCGCTCGTAGAAGGTCTGCCACTGCTCGCGCGACACGTCCACGGCGCGGGCGGAGGTGCGCGCCTCCCAGCCCCAGTGGACGTGCCGTGCACCCGAGATCAGCAGGGCGGTGGCCCGGTGTTCCTTGTCCTCCTCGGCGGCCCGGACGATCCACTCCTCCACGCCGTCGACCACGGCCAGCTGACCGAGCACGGCCTGCTCCCGGCCGAGGTCGAAGGGCGCGAGGGCCGCCTTCACGGCCGTCCAGTCCCCCGCGTCGGCGGCCTCCACCAGGGCGAGCACCCTCGGGTCGCCGAGCGCGCGCAGGGTGGAGACCCCGTGCTTGCCCCTGCGCGGGGCAAGCACCTGCGGATTCCCCGCCTGTCTGTCCCCACTCCTGCCGAACAACTTCCCCAGCATGCCGCCCCTCCCCGGGTACCGCGTGATCATTGCGGTGCAGCATATGCGCGCCCACCGACATCGCTTCCACAGGGTTTTCACCGGTGCTTCACGGCGCGGTCTCGGTCCGGCCCGGCAGGCCCCTCACGGCTCCCGCAGGCCCCTTTCGGCCCCCGTCGGCGTCTCTGCGGTTCGGGCCCGTGATCGAGGCGTCGTTCGTGCGCATGGCGAGCGGCACGGAGGTGCCGCTCGCCATGCAGGGCTGGTTCAGCGGACGGCGAGTGCGACGATCTGCGTGGCCTCGTCCTCGGCGAAGTTGTCGTCACTGACGAGGATCAGTGTCCGCTCGCCGGTGGGCAGCACAGGGCCCCAGGTCATGCCCTCGGTGTTGTTCACCGCGGACAGGCCCAGGTCATGGAAGTCCGCCACCAGCTTCTTGGGCATCGGCACTACGGGCTGTCCGGCCAGGGAGTCCATGGTCCGCACGTCGGTTGCACCGCGGGTGGTGGTGTCGTAGACGCGGATCTTGTACCCGGCGCCGGCCACCCAGGTGCGCTCCAGCACCAGGTAACGGCCGGGGTCGTCGGGGAAGGCGAGGATCGCGGGCACACCGGTGTCCGGAGGCCACGGGCTGGACGGATCGGGCGTGGTGAAGATCCTCTCCAGGGGGTACGCGAACTGCCGGAGCACGTCGCCGTCGCGGCTCTGCTGGGTCACACGGATCAGTGCGCCCCGTTCCAGGCCGGGTTCGGGACCGTCCTGGAGCAGCGGGCCCTCCACCGCGCTGGTGACCAGGCCGCCCCCGGCGCCGAAGGTGAACGCCTCCACGGCCTTGTTCCGCCGCGGGCCCCGGTCGTCCAGGGTCACCTCGTAGTTCGACGGCAGAGGCAGCCTGCCCCGGTAGGCCCCGGTGCGGGTGGCGAACTGGACCGACGGCTGGATGACCGGTTGGTTCGACGCCTGCGGCCGGTCGCCTTCCTGGGCCCACCAGTACCGGCAGGTCGACGGGTCCACGCGCAGTTCCTCCGGGTCGACGGCCCGTCCGTCACCGGCGCTCGGCGGCGGATACACCGAGCCGTCCGGCTGGCGGAACGGGTGGGTGCCGGTGAAGTCGACGGAGTGCACACCGGCGCCGTCCACACGGATCCTGGCGGTGTAGAAGCGGGCGGGCTGCAGATTCGAGCGGTCGTCACTGACGGCCACGTACTCGCCGGTGCAGGGGTCGCGATCGATGCCGGACAGGCCGCCGACGGTGGTGTTCCGGAAGGTGAGCTTGTGGGGGACGATCTTTTCTCCGAGCAGCCGTGCCCGTGCCCCGATGTCGGACTTCGGTTCCGCGTCGGCGGGTTGGGCGGCGGCGATGGGCTGGGCGGCCCCCGCCGGAGTCAGCGTCGCCGCCAGCACCAGGGCCGCGGCGCATGCTCGGCGGATCAGGGAAGCTCTCATGCTTGTGATCTTGGCCCAGTCCGCGTACCGAGCGCAGTCACCCATCCGTGTGATGGAATCGCCCCCGGCCCCCCTACTCGAAGAACTTGAGGCTCCAGCCCGTGTCGCTGTTCGGTCCGGGGACGTTGGCGCGGCTGTAGGTGGTGTTGCCCCACCAGCAGAACGTGCCGGTGTACCAGTACCGGTTCTCCCACGAGTACGGCGTTCCCTTCGGCACCGCGTGGAACATCGAGGGGAACCTCGGTCCGGCGGGCGGGCTCGTGCCGATGTCACCGTGGAGCAGCACGAAGGTGTGGTGACCGGGACCGTTGACGTACAGCGTCGGGTCCCAGCCGGGCATCATCGTCGCGCGGTTGGAGCCGAACAGGCAGCCGTTCGACTTGTACCAGTCCCAGACGTACGTCGGATCGCCGCCGGCCCGCAGCCTCAGGTCGGCCAGGCAGTACTGCTCGCTCCAGCTGCCGTTGGCGGAGTACACGATGTGCAACTGCCCGTTGGGGTCCTTGATGGGCTCCGGCCCCTCGTTGATGAACGGGTTGCCGACGACCCGTTCCCAGCTCTCCCGCGGCTGCGAGATGACGTACCGCGCGCCGGTCGGTGTGGTCGGGCTGCTCATCCGGGCGATGTAGAGGTTCTGCTCGACGTTCGTGTCGCCGGCCCAGCCCGACCAGACGAACCAGCGCTGCCCGTTGAAGGTGAACAGGGTGCCGTCGATGGCCCACTTGTCGTCCGGCAGGGCCAGCCGGGTCTCGGCGGTGTATCCGCTGTCCGGGCTGGCCGAGCTGATCACGTACATCCGGTGGGCCGGTCCGCGTCCGGCGGAGAAGTAGATGTAGTAGCGGCCGCCGTCCATCACGATCTCCGGGGCCCAGACCTCACCGCGGTCGCGGGTGTCCGACCAGACCTGGCGGGCGGGCGCCGAGTCCAGGGCGTCGGTCGACGCGGCCTGCCGCACGACGATGCCGCCCCCGGCCGATTGCACCGAGACGTACGTGCCGCCGACGCGGAGGACGCTCGGGTCGGCGGCGCGCAGACCGGTCTGGTCCGCCCGGGCGGGCTCGGCGGACAGCAGGGACAGCACTGCGGCGAGGACGCCGGACAACGCCATGGCGACGGCGCCGGACAGAGAGCGAGAGAGCTTCATCGGTTCCGTTCCCGTTCCATGGTTGGCCTCGGCGAGATTTACATCGATAGAAGGGCGCTCCCCACACAGAATCGCGACTCGTTCCGGACATGTCAACGCCAGCGGTCGGGCGTGAGCCCCGAAGCTTCCACCCGCGACATATGACGGCGCATCAGCTGATGGCGTCTGAGGTATGGACAGTCGACGAGTGGCGTGCTGTCATTCCGCTGCCGGAATTTCCAACGTTGAAACAGCATCTCCGTCCCCGCCCCGGCCGTGCCCCTGCCGGTGTCCCGCTGTACGTGCGAGCGCTCTGCTCACGCAGCGCGAGCCCCTGTGCGAGGAAAGGTTCGATGACAAGACGACACACCCGCCCACGGACCAGAGTGTGGGCGCTGCTGACAGCCGCGGCCCTGGTGCTGCCCGCGAGTGGCCTGACGACCACCGCGTCGGCCGTGGAGCCTGTCGGCAGCGCCTCCGCGCTCTCCGCGGAGAACACAGCCGTCCAGGTGCACGGGCTGAAGGGCGAGTACTTCAGCATGTCGGCCCCCGGTGCCCGGGACTTCGCCGAACTCGGTGGCACCCTCCTCGATCCGCAGATCAACTTCTCCGGCCTGACCAGCACCTTCCAGGAGCTGACCGGCAGGACGGAACACACGACCGCCCGGTGGACGGGCCAGATCGAGGCACCGGCCACCGGTGACTACACCTTCTACGCCACCGGCGACAACGGATTCCGGCTCTTCCTCGACGGCGAGCCGGTCATCGACCACTGGCAGCCGGACTGGGACAACGAGCAGACGAGCGTGCCGATCAGGTTGACCGCCGGGGAGAAGCACGACTTCCGCCTGGAGATGTTCCAGGACTTCGGCGGAGCCAACATGTTCCTGCGCTGGTCGACTCCGACGACACCCAAGCAGCTCGTCCCCATGTCGGCGTTCACCCCGCCGGCCGGTTTCGAGGTCTACCCGGTGGAGCTGTCCGTCGCCGAGGACGGGCGGCGGCTGCGGGCCCGGTTCGAGGGCGGTGTCGGCGGGACCGGCACGGTGGTGGACCACCTGAAGGTCGAGGCCGACACGACCGCCATGCCGGTCAGGTCGGCGGTGGTCGCCCCCGGTGACCGCAACTCCCTGCTCGTCACCCTCGAAGAGCCGATCCAGAAGAACCAGCAGGTCAGGGTCTCCTACGACGGAGAGAGCGGCCTGACGGCCGGCGGCGAGAGCGTGCCGAGGATCGTCCGCTGGGCGCAGAACGCCTCCACCCACCGGCTCACCACCGAGTGGGGCGACCGGCTCGACGAGAGGAACCCGCTGCCGGAGTACCCCCGCCCGCAGCAGGTGCGGTCCAAGTGGAAGAACCTCAACGGGCCCTGGCAGTTCAGCGCCGCCGAGGCCGGCGAGCAGCCGGTCTTCGGCAAGGACCTGGACGAGAAGATCGTCGTGCCCTTCCCGGTCGAGTCGCAGCTCTCGGGTCTGGAGCGGCACGAGGACCACATGTTCTACCGCAGGCTCGTCGACGTGCCGAAGAACTGGAAGGTCGGCAAGGGCGGCAAGGGCAACCGGCTGAAGCTCAACTTCGGCGCCGTGGACTACCAGGCCCGCGTCTGGGTCAACGGCACGAAGGTCGCCGAGCACACCGGCGGTTACAACGCCTTCAGCGCGGACATCACCGACGCGCTGAAGGGCACCGGGCCGCAGGAGATCGTGGTCGCGGTCACGGACACCGGCGGCGCGAACCAGCCGATGGGCAAGCAGTCCACCAACCCCGGTGGCATCTTCTACACCCAGTCGTCGGGCATCTGGCAGACGGTGTGGATGGAGCCCGTCGCCGACACCTCCATCGACGACATCGTCACGACGCCCGACATCGACACCAGCAGCCTGGCCGTGACCGTCCGGTCCGACGACGCCTCCGCCGGGGCCCGCGTCGAGGCCGTCGCCCGCGACGCACGCGGCAAGGTCGTCGGCCGGGTCGGCGGACCGGCGAACAAGCAGCTGCGCCTGCCCGTGGCGAATCAGCACCTGTGGAGCCCGGACGACCCCTACCTGTACGACCTCGACGTCAGGCTGACCGACGGCAGGTCGACCGACGAGGTCGGCAGCTACTTCGGCATGCGGGAGATCGGCGTCGAGAAGGTCGGCGGCTTCCCGAAGCTCGTGCTCAACGGAAAGCCCGTCTTCTCCCTGGCCACCCTCGACCAGGGCTTCTGGCCCGACGGTCTCTACACGGCGCCGAGTGACGAGGCCCTCGCCTTCGACCTCGAGGCGCACAAGAAGCTGGGCTTCAACGCCGTCCGCAAGCACATCAAGGTGGAGTCGCCGCGCTGGTTCTACCACGCGGACAGGCTCGGTCTGCTGGTCTGGCAGGACTTCGTCTCCGGGAACATCACCGACGAGTCGGGGCAGAAGGCATTCGTCGACCAGGGCATGGAGATGGTGCGGCAGCACCACAACTCGCCCTCCGTGATCGGCTGGATCGTCTTCAACGAGGGCTGGGGCGAGTGGAACCGCGAGGAGAGCGGCCGTATCGCCGAGTCCGTCAAGGCGGCCGACCCGTCCCGTGTCGTCAACGCCCACAGTGGTGTCAACTGCTGCAACTCCAAGGGCGACTCGGGCAAGGGCGACATCATCGACCACCACGACTACAACAACACCGACCCCGCCTTCCCGGACGGGAAGCGGGCCGCCATGGACGGCGAGCACGGCGGCTTCACTCTCCGCACCCCGGGCCACATGTGGCCGGGCACGCCGACGGTGATCTACAGCGGGGTCTCCGACAAGGAGGCGCTGACCCGCAAGTACGTCGAGAACACGGAGAAGTACTACCTGGACCAGGCCGGCGCCGAGCTGTCCGGCTCGGTGTACACGCAGATCACCGACCTGGAGAACGAGCTCAACGGCCTCTACACCTACGACCGGCGGGAGATCAAGGTCGACCCGGTCAGGGTGCGTGAGATCAACCGCAGGGTCATCGCGGCCGGCGCCGCCGCCGGCGAGCGCGGGGAGCTGAAGGGCGGCGGCCACTGGGCCCTCGACGAGGGCACGGGGACGACCGCCGGGGACTCCGGCCCGAACGACCGGCCTCTGACGCTCACCGGCGGCACCACCTGGACGCCCGGCGTCAGCGGCAGCGCGCTGCGGTTCGACGGTCAGGGGCAGTATGCCGAGACGGACGGCCCGGTGCTCGACACCACCGGGAGCTACTCCGTCTCCGCCTGGGTGACCCTCGACGCACTGCCCGGCAACTACGCCACCGCGGTCAGCCAGGACACCCGGCGCCAGGCCAGTCCCTTCTACCTGCAGTACGGCCACGGTGCCTTCGCCTTCAGCACGCCCGGTGAGAACCGCGCCCGGCTGGAGATCACACCCGAAAGGGGCCGCTGGTACCACCTCGTCGGTGTGCGGGCCGGCGCGAGCAACGAGATCAGGCTGTACGTCGACGGTGAGCCGGCGGCGACCGCCGCCGGTGGTGCCGCCTACCCGAGCACCGGCGCCCTCAGCGTCGGCCGCGCCCAGTGGGGCGGCTCGAACACCGACTTCTGGAACGGAGCCGTCGACGAGGTCCACGCCTACGACAGGGCTCTCACCGCCGAGGAGGTGAAGGCACTCCACGATCAGCAGAAGCCGTAGCTCCGGACGGCGTTCTGCGGTCCCGGTGGGCAGGCGGGCGACGGCACCCGTCCTCCCACCGGGACCGGACCGTGCATGCGTCCGGACGACCGGCCGGGGAGCGCGGGCGACTCCGGCCGGGGTCAGCCTCCCGTGCCGTCGTCCGCCGTGCGGCGTCCCAGCGTGCTCTCCCGCTCGACCAGCCGGTAGTCCGCCCGGACGCGCCGGGGTTCGGGGGCCTGCCCGCTGAGCCGTGCGAGCACCGACTCCACGGCGAGCCGGCCGATGGCCTCCTTGTCCGGTGACACGGACGTGAGGGTGACCGCGCCGAAGCGCCCCTCCACCACGTCGTCGAAGCCGACCACCGCGATGTCCTCGGGGACCCGCAGCCCCCGCTCGTGGAGGACCCGCATCGCGCCGATGGCCATGGGGTCGTTGTAGGCGAAGACCGCGTCGGGGCGCCGCCCGGTGTCCAGCATGCGGATCATGGCCGCCGCGCCGTCGGCGTGCCCCCAGCCGTCGGTGGCGGCGACGAGCCCGTCGTCGGCGGGGAGTCCCGCGGAGGTCAGTTCCTCGCGCCAGCCGCGCACGCGCAGCTGGGCGGGTTCGCTGCCACCGCGCCGGGCGCCGATGAACGCCACCTCCCGGCGACCCAGACCGACCAGGTGCCGGACGGCCGCGCGCGCCGCGGCGACGTTGTCGATGGCGATGTGGTCGTACGGCAGGTCGTAGTGCCGTTCGCCGAGCAGCACCAGCGGGACGTTCTCGGCGCGGTCGCGCAGGTCGTCGCTCTCCAGCTCGATGGGGCTGAGGATGAGCCCGTCGATGACCCGCGCGCGGAAGCCCTGGCTGACCAGGATCTCCTGTTCCCGACGGCCGCCGGTGTGGTCCAGCAGCACGATGTAGTCGTGCGCGGCGGCGGCGTCGATGACGGCCGCGGCGAGTTCGGCGAAGTACGGGTTGCCGAGTTCGGGCAGGGCGAGGGCGATGATGCCGGTGCGTCCCTTGCGCAGGTGCCGGGCGGTCAGGTTGGGCCGGTAGCCGAGGGCGTCGATGGAGCGCTGGACGCGTTCGCGCATCGCGGGTGTGACGTGCTGGTAGTCGTTCACCACGTTGGAGACGGTCTTGATGGAGACCCCCGCGTGCGCGGCGACGTCCTTGAGGCTGACCCGCACGGCCTTCCCTTCCGGCGCGGCCCGGCCACCAGCCGTGCGCCGGGCCCCTGTGTTCGAGGTTTGCGTTGTCGTACGTCCGGTTCCGCCGCACTGCCGAGGCGGGAGCGACGGCACCGGCAGGAGAAGTGTCGTGCAGGGGCAGGTCGCCGGTCTACGGGTGCGGCACACCGCGGGGTGACGGCGGGCGGCGGCCCCTCAGCCCCCGGTCACCCCCCGGAGCTCTCCCGCACGATCAGGCGGTGCCCGGCCGTCTCGTCCACCGCGGACCCGCCCGACGTCCCCGCGTCGATGCGGTCCAGGAGCAGACGCACCGCCGTGCGTGCGATGCCCGGCTTGTCCGGCGCGACCGTGGTGATGGTGGGGATGCTGAAGCGGGTCGCCTCGATGTCGTCGAACCCGACCACGTCCAGGTCCTGCGGCACCGACCGGCCGGCCTCGTGGAGCGCTCGTACGGCACCGAGGGCCAGATGGTCGTTGAGGCAGAGCAGCGCGTCGGGTTGTTCCGGCAGCCGCATCAGGGCGCGGGCGGCTTCCGCACCGTCCGCCCAGCGGAAGGCGGGCACCGGCAGGACCAGGTCGTCCGAGAGGGGGATGCCCGCCGCGTCCAGGGCCTGCTGGTAGCCGACGGTGCGCAGCCTGCTGGTGTTCTGCGGCCCGCGCAGTTCGCCCCCGACCACCGCGATGCGGCGGCGTCCGCGGGACAGCAGGTGTTCGGTGGCCTCGCGGGCCGCCGTCACGTTGTCGATGGCCACGTGGTCGGCGCTGCCGGGCGGATTGCACTCGCCGAGCAGTACCAGCGGCAGCCGGGTGTCGCGGTGGGTGAGGTCGCGGGGTTGCAGGGCGAGCGGCGAGAGGATGACCCCGTCGGTGAACTGGGCGTCGAACCCGCGGACGGCGGCGAGTTCCTTCTCCCGCCGGCCGCCGGTCTCCAGCAGGAGGGTGGTGCTGCCACGCCGTTCGCTCTCCGCCATGACGTGGCGCGCCAGTTCCGCGAAGTAGGCGATGTCCAGGTCGGGTACGGCCAGCGCGATCATGCCCGTACGGCCCCGGCGCAGCTGGCGGCCGGCGATGTTGATCCGGTAGCCGAGGGCGTCGATCGCCTCCCGCACCGCGGCCCGGGTCTGCTCGGACACGTGCTCGTAGTCGTTGAGGACGTTCGACACCGTCTTCGGGGAGACGCCGGCGTACTCCGCGACGTCCTTGATCCTGGGCCTGCCCATGCTCTGCTTCACTTCCTTCCGGCTCGTTGATCGTATCGAGCACGGTTGCGGGCCCCGTCGTCCCGGGCGTGAATCGCTCTGCCGAAAACTTTCCGCCGACAGGATTTACATCGATGTAATCGTGTGGTCGCATAAGCGCGTACCGAGCGCACCAGCACAAACAAGGAGCAGCATGAGCATGCCCCTGCCCGTGGACGTCCCCCGTCCGGAGTACCCCCGACCGCAGTTCGTCCGTGCGGCCTGGCTGAATCTCAATGGCCGCTGGCAGTTCGAGGTCGACCGCGGGGACAGCGGACGGGAGCGCGGGCTGCGCGACCGGGAGCTGTCGGGCGAGATCACGGTGCCGTTCTGTCCCGAGTCGGAGCTGTCGGGGATCGGCGACACGGACTTCATGGAGGCCGTCTGGTACCGGCGGACCGTCACCGTCCCGGCCGAGTGGTCCGGCTCGGACGTGCTGCTGCACTTCGGGGCGGTGGACCACGACGCCACGGTGTGGGTCAACGGCACCGAGGTGGCCCGCCACCGCGGCGGCTTCACCCCGTTCACCGCGGAACTGCGCGGGGTGGCCGCACCCGGCGAGGAGGCGGTGATCGTGGTCCGCGCACGCGACACCCGGCACGGTCCGCAGGCCCGCGGCAAGCAGGCGACGTGGTACGCCAACTCGCACTGCAACTACACCCGGACCACGGGCATCTGGCAGACGGTGTGGATGGAGCCGGTGCCCTCCACCGTGCGGCTCAAGCGCCCCCGCATCACGCCCGACCTCGGCTCGGGCTCGTTCCACCTCGATCTGCCGGTCACCGGCAACCTGCCGGGTCACCGGGTGCGGGCCGTGCTCAGCGACGAGCACGGCGAGGTGGCGAGCGCGACCGCCCGCGCCGACCTCGACCTGTGCCCGAGACTGGTGCTGACCGTGTCGGAGGACCGGGTGCGGACCTGGTCCCCCGCCGACCCGCACCTGTACGACCTCCGGCTCCAGTTGCTCGACGCCGACGGCGCGGTGGTCGACGAGGCCACGTCGTACGCCGGGCTGCGCTCGGTCGCCGTGCACGGCAAGCGCGTGTTGCTGAACGGAGAGCCCGTCTTCCAGCGGCTCGTCCTCGACCAGGGTTACTACCCGGACGGCCTGATGACGGCCCCGACCGACGCCGATCTCGTACGCGACATCGAGCTGGGGCTGCGGGCCGGCTTCAACGGGGCCAGGCTGCACCAGAAGGTCTTCGAGGAGCGGTACCTGTACCACGCCGACCGGCTCGGGTACCTGGTGTGGGGCGAGTTCGGCGACTGGGGCTGCGAGGTCGGGGTGCGCGATGACAACCAGCGTCCCGACGCGAGTTACGTCGCGCAGTGGCTGGAGGCCCTGGAGCGGGACCACTCCCACCCGTCGATCATCGGCTGGTGCCCGCTCAACGAGACGTACCAGAACCTGCACGACCGGATCACCCAGCTCGACGACGTCACGCGGGCGATGTTCCTGGCCACGAAGCAGGCCGACCCCAGCCGTCCGGTCATCGACGCGTCCGGATACGCACACCGTGTGCCGGAGACGGACGTCTACGACTCGCACTGCTACGAGCAGGACCCCGAGGCGTTCGCCAAGACCATGGCGGGGCTCGCCGAGGACCGTCCCTACGTCAACACCGGCCCCGAGGGCCGCAGCTGGTCGGTCCCGTACCGCGGGCAGCCCTACTTCTGCAGCGAGTTCGGCGGCATCTGGTGGGACGCGGCGACCGCAGGGACCGCGGCGGGCAACGAGGCCGAGACGTCCTGGGGGTACGGCGAACGCCCGCGCAGCGCCGAGGAGTTCCTGGCCCGCTTCACCGGCCTGGTGGACGTCCTGCTCGACGACCCGGACATGTTCGGTTACTGCTACACGCAGCTCACCGACGTCTTCCAGGAGCGCAACGGGGTCTACGGCTTCGACCGGAGCGAGAAGTTCGACACGGCCGCACTGAGGCGTGTCCAGCAGCGCTCGGCGGCCTGCGAGTCCACCGGCTGACGGTGTACCGGCCCTCAGGACGACCGGGCCGGCCCTCCCCCACAGCACGCCCGCAGCACCCGCCAGCTGTCATACATCGATGTAGAGGAAGGTAGTTCCATGGTCGACGTGCCAGGCCCACGGGCCGCCTCCGCCGGGCCGGAAGGAACACGCGCCACGCTGTCCCGGCGGAACGTGCTGCGGGCCTCGATGGCCTCTGCCGCCGTCCTGCTCGGCGGCGGGGCGCTCACCGGCTGCGGTTCCGCCGCGGCCGCCGGGGACCCGGGCACCGTACGCCTGTGGGACCCGTTCAGCGGTGCCGACGGTGCCCTGCTGGACGAGCTGGTGGAGACCGCCCGGCCCGACATGCCGGGTACCGGCATCGAGCGCACCGTGCTGGAGTGGGGGACGCCGTACTACACCAAGCTCGCCATGGCCTCGGCCGGCGGGCGTGGTCCGGACGTCGCCGTCTCCCACATGTCGCGCCTGGCGGGCTACGCGCCGCTGGGCCTGCTGGACCCGTGGGACACCGAACTGCTCGCGGAGTTCGGCGTGCGCGAGAGCGACTTCGCCGGGGCGGTCTGGAGCCGCACCCGGTACCGGGACCGGACGTACGCCGTCCCCCTGGACACCCACCCCTTCATCGTCTTCTTCCACCCGGAGACCGCCGGCAAGGCCGGACTGCTGACCGACGGCGGGGACCTGGACCAGGAGGCGTTCTCCTCGCCCGAACGGTTCCTGGAGGCCGGCAGGGAGCTGGCCAGGGCTTCCGGCAAGCAGGGTGTGGCCTTCGGGTACGTCAACGACACGGCCCAGGGCTGGCGTCTGTTCTACGGGCTGTACCGGCAGACCGGGAACGACTTCGCTCTGCCCGAGGGCGGCCCGGTGAAGGCGGACGCCGACGCGATGGCCGAGGTCATCGCGTTCATGCAGAAACTGGTCGACGGACGCACCAACCCCGACCGCCTCGACTACCCGGCCGCCATCGCCGCCTTCACCAACCGGCAGACCGGGATGATCCTCTCCGGTGAGTGGGAGCTCGGAACGTTCCGGACCGCCGACCCGAAGGTCGGCGCCGCGCCCTTCCCCACGGTGTTCGGCACCCCCGCGGTCTACGCCGACTCCCACTCCTTCGTCCTGCCCCGCCGCCCCGACCCCTCCGAGGCGCACCGCAGGCGCACCCACCAGGCGGTGGCCGCGATCCTCAAGGCCGGCCAGGTCTGGGCGAAGGCCGGCCACATCCCGGCGTACCAGCCGGTGACCCGCACCCGGGCCTACGCACGGCTGGAGCCGCAGGCGCGGTACGTGAAGGCCGCCGACCACGTGGTGCTCGACCCGGCGGTCTGGTTCGCGGGCGCCGGGTCCGGCTTCCAGAACTCCATGTCGCAGGTGCTGCAACAAGCCGTTCTCGACGGGCTGTCCCCCGACCGGGCGGCCCGAGCGATGATCGAGCGGATCGACACCGCCCTGTCCCAGCCCAGCCCGGCCTGACCCGCCGAGAAGGAGGCAGCAGATGTCCACCCCACTCGCTTCCCCCGGCAGGCGGCGGGCCGCCGACGACGCCACGGCCGGGCTCGGCCCGAGACTGCGCCGGGTCTTCCCGCCGGGTCTGCTCTTCGCCCTGCCGTTCCTCGTCCTGTTCGTGCTCTTCCTGCTCTGGCCGATGGTCCAGGGCGTCTGGATGAGCCTGACGGACGCCTCCCTCTCCGCCCACGATCCGTCCTTCGTCGGGCTGGACAACTACACGGAGGCCCTGGGCGACGCCGAGATGTGGCGCACCATCTGGAACACCGTGTGGTTCACCCTCGTCTCCACAGTGCCGTTGGTGGTGGTGGCGCTCGGCATGGCGCTGCTGGTCCATACGGGGCTGCCCGGACAGTGGGTGTGGCGGCTGGCGTTCTTCGCCCCGTACCTCCTCCCCGTCGGTGTGATCGGGCTGCTGTGGGGCTGGCTCTACCAGCCGGACCTCGGCCTCTACAACCATCTGCTGGGCGCGGTCGGGCTGGACGGCTACGCCTGGCTCAGCGACGAGTCCATCGCCATGTACGCGATCGTGATCGCCACCCTGTGGTGGACGGTCGGCTTCAACTTCCTGCTGTTCCTGGCCGCGTTGCAGGCGATCCCGGACCACCTGTACGAGGCGGCGGCGCTGGACGGGGCGGGTGCGTGGCGGCGCCTGTGGCACGTGACGCTGCCGCAACTGCGCCGTATCACCTCGGTGGTGACCGTCCTGCAGATACTCGCCTCGCTCAAGGTCTTCGACCAGGTGTACCTGCTGACCAGGGGAGGGCCCAACGGCTCCACCCGGCCGGTCGTCGAGTATCTCTACGACATGGGCTTCACCGGCTACCGCCTCGGTTACGCCTCGGCGATCAGCTACGTCTTCTTCGCCCTGATCATCCTCGCCTCCGCCGTGCAGTTCCTCGCCCTCCTCCGCAGGGAGAAGTGACATGACCGCCACCACCGACGTCCGGGTGCGTCCCTCCCGTTCCTCCGCCGTCCCGGCCGTACGCCGTGCACGCCGTACGCGTCCGGTTCCGCAGCGCGGGCCGAATCTCGTCCTGGGGGCGGGCAGGCTCTCGCGCACCCTGGCCCTGGCGGCCCTGGCGGTCATGGCGCTGATCTGGCTGCTGCCGATGGCCTGGGCCGTGCTCACCTCCTTCAAGTCGGAACAGGACGCCAGTGATCCCGCGCACTGGTTCTGGCCGCAGGGCGGCTTCACCCTGGACGGCTTCCGCACGGTGATCGAGCGCGGCGACCTGCCGCTGTGGATGCTGAACAGCTTCCTCATCTCCGCCGCCGTCACCGCGCTCACCGTGGCGGTGTCGGCGCTGGCCGGCTACGCCTTCTCCCGGACGCTCTTCCGCGGGCGACGCTGGTTGTTCACCGTCACCACGCTGTCGATCCTGGTTCCGCCGCAACTGCTGATCGTCCCGTGGTTCCAGCAGATGCTGACCCTGGACCTGGTGGACACCTACGCGGCGGTGATCCTGCCGCAGACGGTGGCGCCGGTGATGGTCTTCATCCTGAAGAAGCACTTCGACACCCTCCCCCGCGAGCTGGAGGAGGCCGCCCGTCTCGACGGCGCCGGGCACGCGCGGATCTTCTGGTCGGTCATGCTGCCGCTGTCCCGCCCGATGCTCGCCGCGGTGTCGATCTTCGTGTTCATCGGGGCCTGGAACAACTTCCTGTGGCCGTTCGTGTCGACGTCCGACCCGTCGCTGATGACGCTCCCGGTCGGCATCACCTCGGTGAAGGACGCGTACGGCGTCCAGTACGCCCAGACCATGGCGTCGGCGGTGCTGGCCGCGCTGCCGCTGGTGCTGGCCTTCGTCTTCTTCCAGCGGCACATCGTGAAGTCCGTGGCGACGACCGGGCTCGGCGGCCAGTGACCAGGGCGGGTCGTGCGCCCGGACAGCGCGTCGAGGACTCGGCTCCCGGGTGCCTTCTCCCGTCGGTTACGATCATCACCGTGCCCTGTGTCCGATATGTGCCGTGGCCGCGGCCGTGTCCCGCCGATCCCACCGAGCCGGCGCCCTTCGCGGCCGGCCGGTGCGTCGCACCCCGTGGCACCGCCCGTCCGCCGGGGCGGCACAACAGGCGGCGCGACCGCGCACGGAGAACCAATGAGGGAGACCGATGATCTTCATCACCGCCAAATTCCGCATCCGCCCCGAGTACGCCGACCGGTGGCCGGAGATCGCCGCCGACTTCACCGCGGCCACGCGTCAGGAGCCGGGCTGCCTGTGGTTCGACTGGTCCCGCAGCGTCGAGGACCCCACGGAGTACGTGCTGGTCGAGGCCTTCCGTGACGACGAGGCCGGTGCGGCCCATGTGCAGTCCGAGCACTTCAAGGCGGCGCAGCGGACCCTGCCGCCGCACCTGGCGGAGACGCCCCGGATCGTGAACGCGACGGTTCCGCAGGACGACTGGTCGCTGCTGGGCGAGATGAGCGTCTCCGAGCAGCAGTGACGCATCGCCTCGCGGTGCACGCCCGTCCGGGTGTGCCGGGAGTGGAGGCGGGCGTCCGCCGCCGGGGTCGGTGTCCGCGCGGTGCCGACCCCGGTGGCGGGCGATTCAGTGGCCGCGTCCGTGGAGCTTCAGGTCCGCGACCACGGGACGGTGGTCCGACGCGTCCGTCGCCACCGTGCGTGCCCCGGCTACGGTGACGTCGGGCGAGACGGTCACGAAGTCGATGCGCTTGACCGGGTCGATCGCCGGGAACGTCCCACCACCGTCAGGGGCGGCGTCCCGCAGTCGCTGCCACAGCGGTGCCAGCTCCGGGGCCGTGACCTCGGCGTTGAAGTCGCCGACCAGGATCTTCGGTCCCCGGTCGGCGGCCAGTACATCGAGCATGTCCGCCACCTGCGCCTGACGGACCGAGGGGTCCACCCGGTAGTCGAGGTGGGTGGCGTAGACGTGGACGTGCGCGCCCTTCACGTTGACCACCACCTCGGCGAAGCCGGGTGCCGGCGCCGGTACCGGATCGGGCGTCTGGGTGGAGAGCCTGGTGATGTCGTGGTTCTCGGCATCCAGCACCGGGTAGCGGCTCAGCACCGCTACGCCGTACTGCCGGCGTTGGCCGCCCTCGGTGGCCGGGTCCATGTCGTAGATGGGTGCGAAGAACACCCGCATGCCCAACTCCTCGGCCAGCGCCCGGGCTTCGTCGACGAAGGCGCTGCGGGAGCCCCAATGGACGTCGACCTCCTGGAGGCCGATCACGTCGGCGTGCAGACCGCGTACGGCTTCGGCAGTGCGGTCGAGGTCGAAGACCCCGTCCTGGCCGGCCCCGGCGTGGATGTTGTAGGTCGCCACCCGCAGCGGCACCGGCGGTGCCTGCCACCCGGGGGCGCCGGCATGCGCGGCCGGGGCCGCCGTGGCGAGCAACGCGGCGGCGAGCACGGCGGCCGCACGGCCGCTGCTGAGGGAACGTCGGAAACCGGGCTTCATGCCTTCTCCAGAATGGGGTGGGAGCGAGACGTGCGCCGAACGGGACGGCGGCGTGGCCGGTTGGAGGGCATCGAGCAACTGTCACGGCCTACCGCGCGAGGAACGCGGCGCGGCCACCGCCTCTCTGACACCGACTCACGCACCCGTACATTCTGCTCCGGCGGCGGCCCACACACTCATGTTCGACATGGGAACTCCCGCCGCAGCGGCACACGGAAGGGGCCTGGCCCTTCCCCGCGCTCGGAGAACAGCCCGGGCCTACCAGATGAGTTCGAGGGTGCCGCCCACCGGCAGGGCGTGCCAGCGGTCCGCGTACTCGTCGAGGCGGGTCACGATGCGGTCGACGACCGGGGGAATCTCATCGGCCCGTACGTACGCCGGAAGGTCCTTCGCGAATCCGCGGCGCACCTCCCAGACCGGCACCGCGATGCCCGCCAGTTCCTCCGACCGCGCCATGTCCGCCTGCGCCTGCGGGGACGGCTTCACCGGCTTGGACTTGCGGCGGCGTGCCGCCTTGTTCCGCTCGGTGGGGTCCGCGGGCCAGAACATTCCGTTGTCACCGGCGGCCAGTCGCCCGTACACCCCGAGCTTGATTCCCGCCTCCGCCTCAGCAAGGAAGTGCACCAAGTCGTGCGGCAGGTACGGGTGTCCGCCGGGGCCGTTGCGTGGGGCCAGCGCGGCGCCGGTCTCGCGGTGCACCGCGATGTCGTAGCTCGTACCGGGGCCCTTGGTGAAGACGACTCGCATGACCGGCACGCTATGCGCCCATCCCGCACTCCCGCACTCCGTTTTCCACAGCTGGTCAGCGGCGACGCCGGCGGGTCGAGCAGCGCGGTGAGCCGAACGCGCGGTCGTGACCGGCCGAGCTCACCGCTGGCCGACCTCTCATAGGAACTCGCCCACGGAACCGGCACCCGCCAGATCAGCGCCCTATCAGCCGCCCCGCAAAGACAGGCTCCGAGTCGACGATGTCCGCCGCTTCGAGACAGACGCTCAGACCGCCCGCTGCCGACACGCCACGCACGTTGCAAGTGCCGGCCCAAGCCGGCCCAGATCCCCAGCGGTGATCCGGCCCCGGAGTCCCTGGCCGGGATGTCGCTCGGGCCAGGCTGCTCGGTGCGGGTCCGGTGCGCAAACTGGTCCTGTCCTGGGGCGGCAACCCGGGCCGGGGGCTCGCTGCACCGGTTCCGGGAGGCGGTCGAGAACGGCTGGCCGCGCCCGCTGGAGCTGGATGAGCACAGCCCTGCCGGTATGGCCAACCGTTATGTCGCCGGCGGTCCGGACGCAGGAGTCGGATTGCCGGGAGCACTGATCGCCGCATCACCGTGGTTCGCCATGGCGATGCGACGGGCGGCGGTGACGAAGGCGCGAACCAGACGCGTTTCATGCGTTGCGCGCCAAGCGACGGCGCCGATGGAGGGCCCGACATCGGCGACATCGATCAGCCGTACACCTTCGGATTCGTAGCGGGCGGCGATCGAGCGCCGGGTCAGCAGGATGCCGCGTCCGGCTGCGACGCTCAGGAAGCTGGCGTCCGGGGTTGCCGCTGTCGGGCCTGGTTCGGCGGGGCGGTCGCGGTATTCGGTGGCGAGCCAGAAGTCACGCCAGGCGGGGTCGTCCACCGGCATGGTGACCCAAGGTTCGTCGAATGCCTCGTTGATGGTGATGACGTCGCGGTCGGCGAAGCGGTCGTCGGCGGCGACGGCCAGGACCCTGGGCTCTGTGATGATGTCCATGAAGCGCAGGCCGGCACCCGTGATCGGTCGGCGCACGAACGCCACGTCGACGAGGCCCGAGCGCAGGCCGGCACTGGTGTCGGTGAAGTCGTGCGGCTTCAGCTCGACGGTCACACCGGGGAAGTCGGCGGCGAACGCCCGCAGGACCCGCTGCATGAGCGGACCGCCGGCGGCAGGAGTGAAGCCGATCGTCAGGTGACCGGCCGGACTACCGGCTTCGTGCACGGCGGCCAGGAGATCGTCCAGCTCGAGCAGGACCGGGCGCAGGCGGCTCAGCAGGAGCTGTCCGGCGCCGGTGACGTCGAGTCCCTTGCGGGTGCGTTTGAACAGCTCGACACCGAGTTCGCCCTCGAGGCGCTTGATCTGCTGGGAAAGGGAGGGCTGGGCGATGTACAGCCGCTTGGCCGCCCGGCTGAGATTGCGTTCCTCGGCGGCGACGACGAAGTACCGGAGACGTTCGAGCTGTGCCACCCCACCAAGCGTACGCGTGGGCGTGTGGGTATAGGTCTTCCCTATACCGATGAGGCACCAGGTCTTGGACGGGTGCCGGCCGCGCGTTGCAGACTCCAAGAGTCGTTTAGCGTTCAACTAATTCTGGAGAGAGCATGAGCGCCGCAGCCGAACTCGCCAAGCCTGCCAGTTCTCTGATCACGCCTGAGGACTCGGCGCTGATCCTGATCGATCACCAGTCCCAGATGGGGATCGGGGTCCGGAACTTCGACCTCGCCGAGGTCGTCGCGAACACCGCACAGCTGGCGGCCGCCGCCCGCCTGTTCGAGGTGCCGACTCTGCTGACCACCGTCGGTGAGCAGTTCAGCGGCCCGGTCTTCCAGCAGGTCCAGGACGAGCTGGACCCGAAGGTGGTCGCCGACCGGATCGAGCGCACCACGGTCAACTCCTGGGAGGACGAGAGGGTCGTCGAGTGGATCTTGCGCACCGGGCGGAAGAAGCTGGTGATCGCCGGCTTGTGGACCGAGGTCTGCGTTGCCTTCCCGGTTCTGTCCGGGATCGAGGCCGGGTTCCAGATGTACTTCGTCGAGGATGCCAGCGGTGGCGTCTCGGAGACCGCCCACCGCGCGGCCGTACAGCGGATGATCCAGGCCGGCGCTGCCCCCATGACCTCGGCGCAGTACCTGTACGAGCTGCACCGCGACTGGGCACGGGCGGAGAAGTACGACCAGGTCCTCACCATCGCGCACAGGTACCAGGGGGTCTTCGGCATCGGTATCGAGTACTACCAGCAGCGCGTGCTGCCGGGGGTGACGGGCGCGAACACCTCGCTCTGAACCCGGGACCGGAGATCATCCATGGCGCCGATGCCGGATCCCTGATCACCCAGCTCTTCGTCGCCGGCGGTGACTCCATCGCCGGCGACGCGCTCTTCGGCGTCAAGGACCCCGACGCGGCAGCAGCGGAAGGCCCGGCTTGCCGCACGCGAGTCGCCAACACTTCGACCCGACACCGGGAACGCGTATCAGCCTCAACTACTTGGGGGTGACCGAGGAGCCCCCCGCCCGTGCGCAGCCGTGCACCGGCGCCCGCAACGCCCCGGGGAGAAGCGCGAGGGCTCACCGGTCCGGTGCTGTCCGGGGTCCCGGACCGGTGAGCCGTCAGTGTGCGGCCGAGGCCGCGCCGCTGTGCACCGGGGCAGCGGTGCGGCTCGCCACGTCGTCCGCCGTGACACCGGGGGCGGTCTCGATCAGGACGAGCCCGCGGTCGGTCACGTCGAGAACGCCGAGGTCCGTGATGATCCGGTGGACGCACGCCCTGCCGGTCAGCGGCAGACTGCACTCGCGGACGATCTTCGGAGAACCGTCCTTGGCGGTGTGCTCCCTCAGAACGATGACCCGGCGTGCGCCATGGACCAGGTCCATCGCTCCGCCCATGCCCTTGACCATCTTGCCGGGGATCATCCAGTTGGCCAGATCACCGCCCGCGGAGACCTGCATGGCACCCAGGACGGCCGCGTCGATGTGGCCGCCACGGATCATGCCGAAGGACAGCGCGGAGTCGAAGAAGGAGGCGCCGGGCTGAACAGTCACGGTCTCCTTGCCCGCGTTGATCAGGTCCGGGTCCACCTGGTCCTCACTCGGGTGTGGGCCGACACCGAGGATGCCGTTCTCGGACTGGAGCACCACGTCGACCCCGGCCGGCAGGAAGTTCGGCACGAGCGTGGGCAGCCCGATGCCGAGGTTGACGTACGATCCACTGGTCAGCTCGGCCGCCGCGCGGGCGGCCATCCCGTCCCTGTTCCAGGCCATCAGCGCCGCACCGTCCTCTTCTCGATCTGCTTGTCCGCAGCCTGCTCCGGTGTCAGCGCCACGACCCGCTGGACGAAGACTCCGGGCAGGTGCACCTCGTCGGGGTCCAGCACCCCGGGTTTCCACCAGTTCCTCGACCTCGGCGATCGCGACACGGCCGGCCATCGCGGCCAGCGGATTGGAGTTCCGGGCGGACCGGTGGAAGACGAGGTTGCCGTGCCGGTCCCCCTTCGCGGCCCGGACGAGCGCGAAGTCGGTGCTGATCCCCCGCTCCATGACGTACGGACGGCCGTCGAACTCCCGGACCTCCTTCGGCGGGGAGGCGACGGCGACGGTCCCGTCGGCGGCATAACGTCAGGGCAGCCCGCCGTCGGAGACCTGGGTGCCCACACCCGGCCGTCCACGACCAGGGCGCCACCGCTTTAAGCGTCGTGTCCAACAACTGCGGAGTGGACGGCAGGGGCCTGGGCATCCTGCTCGCGGCCGGACGGGTCGCACGTGTCACCGGTTCGTACGTGGGGGAGAACAAGGAGTTCACCCGTCAGTACTATCAGCGCATCCGGTACGCCGCTCAGCCCGAATCCGCCGACGGCGAGCGATGCTCCGTCACTGATCTCACGGACCGCGTCGGCTGCGGTCTCCCGGACTTTGTCCACGGGGCTTTCCCATCATGACATGACGGTCGGGACGGTCGGCCCTGGGACGGCGCGTCCGAAGCACAGGCACAGTCTCAGGGCCTTCATTCGACAGGTCAAGAGACTTTCGAAAGTATGAGGAAAGTTCGAAAGATCGAGGGAAGTGCATCAGGCAGAGGAGACCCCGCCTGGCGCATGGTTTACGCTTCAACTAGATTTGCGGTCGCCGCCGCTCCGAGCACGACCGGAGTGTCGGCCGGTCACGTCTGCCACAGGCCGCGATCGCCCATGTACTCAGCAGTGAACGGAGATCAACTGTGTCTTCCCCCGTCAAGCTGGCCATCGTCTACTACTCCTCGACCGGCTTCAGCGCCGAGATCGCCAAGGAGATCGCCCAGGCCGCGGAGAAGGCCGGCGCCGAGGTCCGCCTGCTCAAGGCCGCCGAACTCGCCCCCGAGGCCGCCATCGCCTCCAACGAAGCCTGGGCCGCCCACGCCGCGGCCAGCGCCGGCATCCCCGTCGCCACCCCGGCCGATGTCGAATGGGCCGACGCGGTCATCTTCGGCACCCCCACCCGCTTCGGCAACATCTCCTCCCAGCTCAAGCAGTTCATCGACACCCTCGGCGGCCTGTGGGCCCAGGGCAAGCTGGCCAACAAGGTCTACAGCGGCTTCGTCACCACCGCCACCACCCACGGCGGCCAGGAATCCACCCTCCTCGCCCTCTACAACTCCATCCACCACTTCGGCGGCCTCATCGTCAGCCCCGGCTACACCGACCCCGTCAAGTTCGTCGACGGCAACCCCTACGGCACCTCCCACGTCGACGCCCAGGGCAACAACCCCATCGGCGACCAGACCCGCGACGCCGCCCGCCACCAGGCCGAACGCGTCGTCCAGATCGCCGAAGCCCTCAAGAACGGCCTCGCCGCCTGAGTTCCGACGGCAAGCCGACAGGGCGGCACGTTCACGGCCCCCTCCTGCCCTGCCACTGTGGACGTGCCTTCCAGCGCCGCTCCTCCCCCACGGGAGGGGCGGCGCGCCCTTGTCCGGGTCCGTGTCGCCGCGGCGCAGCAGTGCTTGACGTGTGTCAACCGACGGCGGCCGAACGGGCGTCAGGGCCTCAGCCAAGGAAAGCGCTGGGTGTCGGCGTCGCCGTAGTCGGGGTCGAGGTAGATGAACAGTCGGTGGATCTTACGGTCACGGATCTGGAAGACGTTGCAGAAGCGTCCGCCGAGGCTCTGCCCCGCGTGCCAGGCCGTGCCGTCGGCGAGCACGCCATGGGGAACCCTTCGACCACCAGGAATTCGCCCTCGGCGATGTAGTTGAAGTAGGGAATCTCGTGGACGATCGAGGTGAACAGCGCGCCGATGTCGGTGAACAGCCGGCGCACCTCCTCAATGCCGCGCGCGGGGACGTGCTTGGGAAAGCAGACGTAGGCGTCGTCGTCGAACAGATCCAGCAGGTCCCGGCCGGTGTCCAGGCGTTTGAAGTAGTCGACGGTGACGGCCTTGTGGTCCTCGGCCGAAGGCGTGACAGACGACACGGGGGTCATGTTCCTCCTTGTGGTGGGATCGCGTGCGCCGTCCCCTGCCGCGAGGCCATGCACACGGTCGGGGACGGCGGTCCGGAGCGGGGACGAAGCGGGCCGGCGGGCGGAGCCGTCAGCCGCGCGCGAGGATCACCTCCAGGGCCCGGCGCAGCTCATGCTCCGGGTCTGCCGGCAGGTCGTGACTGCGCCATGCGATGTGCCGGTCCGGCCGGACCAGGAGGCATCCCCGGTCCGCGATCTCCCGCACCCGGGCCCAGTCCCCGAGCGCGTCCTCGTAGGTGCACCGCTGGCCGATGCCGTGGGCTTCCAGGTCGATGCCGAGGTCCTCGGCGACCTTCTGCGCCGCCTCCAGCCATGGCTCGCCACCGATGCCCGTGAGCAGGGAGAACTTCCCGCCGCCGGCGAGGTCGAGCGTGGAGACGCGCTCCGTGCCGTGCTGCAGCCAGGCGTGCGGCAGACTGGCACCTGGGTGGGTGGTGGGGTGGTAGTACAGCTCGGGATCGCGCTCGAACGGCGGGTACGGGGTACCGTCGTCGATCACGGCGCCGGACGTGTAGCGCTGGCCCAGTTCCACACCGTGGCAATTGAATTGGTAGTTCTGGAGCTCGACCGCTTCCCGCAGCTCACGGCGGCGCTTCTGTCCGGCATCGCTGTCACTGAGGAGCTCCTCCAGGCCGGCCCATCCCTCCTCGGCGCTCTGGCCGGGGCGGAAACCGAGGGCCTGCGAGATCGGCAGCATGTCCTGCACGCTCTTCAGTGCGCGGTCGACGACCTGACGCCCCACCGGCTGGCGCTCCTGGTGGTAGCTGTCGAGGAGCTCCGGCCCGGCCAGACCGCGGACGACCGCGGAGAGCTTCCAGGCCAGGTTGTAGGAGTCCTGGACGGAGGTGTTGGAGCCCAGGCCGTTGGCGGGCGGGTGACGATGGGCGGCGTCGCCGACGAGGAAGGCCCGGCCCTTGCGGTACTCCTCGGCGACTATGTGGTTGATCTCCCAGCGGCTGACCGCCTTGATCTTCACGTCCACGTCGGGGTCGCCGATGGTGGTGTGAGCACGCGCCAGCAGCGCCTCCTCGCTGAGGTCCGGATCACCGTCGGCGGGGTCGTACATGAACAGCATGACCCACTCGGTCCACGGCTTGACACAGATGAACGTGCCGCTGCCGACCCAGTAGTCGTTGCCGGGCCGGCACATCCAGTACAGCGCGCCCGGCCGGTGGGCGGTGTACTTCGTGAGGTCCGCCTCCAGCCAGACGTTCACGGCGGCGCCGAGCCCCGCCTCGCCGTCGAAGGTGAACCCGAGCTGCCAGGCGACGGTGGAACGTCCGCCGTCGGCGCCGATCACGTACTGGGCGCGGATGGCGTACTCGGCTCCGGTGGTGCGCTCCCGCACCGTGGCGAGGACCCCCTCCTCGTCCTGGCTGATCTCCACCAGTTCGGTCGAGAAGCGGATGTCGGCACCCGCCTCCTGCGCCGCCTCGAGAATGACCGGCTCCAGGATGTGCTGGGGGGCGTTGCACATCTCGCATGGGCTGGCCGCCTCGTAGTCGGCCTTGCGGCTGATGCCGGTCCCCCACGTCATCAGCCGCGCGAACTCCTGGCCGGCGAAGCTGGTGGCCCAGACGTTGTTGCCCATCAGGTGATGGGGGGTGGCCAGCTCCCGGACGCGGTCCTCGATGCCCAGGTCCCTGAAGACCTCCACGGAGCGCTGGTTGGTGATGTGGGCCCGGGGGGAGTTGGCGGTGCCCTGATACTTCGTCACCGTGATCGTGTCGATGCCGTCACGGGCCAGGAGAGCGGACGCGGTGAGACCGGCGGGCCCGGCCCCGACGACGAGGACAGACGTTTTGATGGTGCGCATGGAATGCGGCTCTTCCTTCTCCAGGTGATCAGGGGTTGGTCACCGGGGCGCGTGCGCACCGGTCATGAGGGACGCCAGGTCCTCCGGCTCCAGGAATGAGGGCGGCGGAGGCGGTCCCCAGTTGAACAGGCCCTTGGCACCTTCGAAGACCTCCGGCTTCCACAGCACGTCGTCGACGATGCAGTCCAGGTCCGAGTAGTACTCGGTGAAGTTGCCGGCCGGATCTTTCAAGTACCAGAAGAAGTTGGAGCCGATGTGGTGGCGGCCCAGTCCCCAGACGTGCCGCTCGGGGTGCTCGTCGAGCATCGCGGTCGCCCCGCGTCCGATCTCGTCGATGTCCTCGACCTGCCAGGACGTGTGGTGCAGGAAGTTCACCGGCGCGGACGTCACGAGCACGTTGTGGTGGTCCGTGGAACAGCGCATGAAGGCGGCCATGCCGGGGACGGAGTCGCTGACCTTGAAGCCGAGTCCGTCGGTGAAGAACCGCTGCGTGGCTTCCTGATCAGTGGAACCGATGACCACGTGCCCCAGCTTGCGGGGCCGCACGGGCCCCTCGCGCAGCACCCCGGGAGCCCTCGCCCCCGGCCGGTCGATCCGTCCGGGCCCGTTGTACGGGGTGGCCTCGATCGCCGGCTGCTTCAGCCGCTCGGAGACGTCGAGCACCGCTCGTACGCCACCGATGGGCTCCTCGGTCACCAGCCTGTTCGCGGTCCGTTCGCCGGCCAGTTCCAGGCGCGCGAGCGAGGCGGCCACGCGGTCCAGGTCGTCGGGGTCGTCCACCCCTATGCCGATCTCGACCAGCCGCCTCGTCGGCGTCCGGACGAGTTTCAGCTGCTGTCCGCCGTCGACGGTGGCGAAGGAGTGCTCACCGGTCGGCTGGAGGCCGAAATCCGCGTAGTACCGGGAGGTCTCTTCCACGTTGGGCACCCCGATGGTGATCGAGGTGAGGCGGTGCAGTCCCATGGTGTGTCTGCCCCCCTGTCAGGCCCGGACCAGGCGGTGGCGCAGCTCGCCGATGCCCTTGACGTAGGAGACGAGTTCGTCTCCGTCGGCGAGGTACCGCTTCGGGTTGCGGCCCAGGCCGACACCGGCCGGCGTACCCGTGAAGATCACGTCTCCGGGCAGCAGCGGCAGCACCGCGGACAGCCGGGCGATCAGCTGCGAAACGGAGAAGATCAGGTCAGAGGTACGGCCCTTCTGCACGCTCTCGCCGTTGATCGAACAGCCCAGCTCGAGGTCGTCCGGGTCATCGAACTCATCGGGGGTGACCAGGAAGGGGCCCATCGGGCCGAAGCCCGGATGCGACTTGCCGAGGCTGAACTGCGGTACCGGTCCGGAGAGTTGCTTGTCACGCTCGGAGATGTCCTGCCCCACGGTCAGGCCCGCCACGTGTGCCCAGGCCCGCTCCTCACTCACCTGCCAGGCACGGCGTCCGACGACCGCGACCAGCTCCACCTCCCAGTCCACGCTGCCCTCGGGCAGGGAGATGTCCCCGCACGGGCCGGTGATCGAAGAGACGAACTTGGTGAAGACCGGAGGGTGCTCCGGGACGGTGAACCCGGACTCGTCCGCGTGATCACGGTAGTTGAGGCCGATCGCCAGGAGCTGGCGCGGTCGCGGGGCAGGCGAGCCCAGCTCGGACTCGTCGAGGGTCTCGTCACCGGTCGGCTGGGCCTGGGCCACCCAGTGGCGGAACTCTTCCCAGCGTTCGTAGATCTGCTGGGGATCGGCCGAGAACAGTCCACGGCTGGCCCGCTCCACATCCGTCCAGCCGTCGTCGGTCAGCAGCATCAGCCGACCGGCCGCATTCGCAATACGCATCTCGCACGCTCCAGGCGGTGTCGTCTTCGGCGTCGTCGCCGAAGAGCTAGGACTGTTTTAGGCGTCGACATTCGAGGAGTCAATGAACTTTCGAAAGTTTGAGGTGCATTCGATCTTCCCTTAGGGTGAAGCCCATGGTGGCCAAGGGTGGGAAGCAGACACTGAGTGACGACGTACGGGCGCGGCTGCGCGCCGACATCCTCAGCGGTCGGTTGCTGCCCGGCTACAGACTGAAGTTCCCGGAACTCGGTACGCGCTACGACGCGAGCGTGAGCGTGCTGCGGGAGGCTCTGGTACGTCTGGCCGAACAGGGGCTCGTGCGGTCGGAGCCGCACCAGGGATTCGTGGTGACGCCCCTGTCCCGGGAGCAGCTCTGGGAGCTGACCGAGGCCCGGGTCGAGCTGGAGACCCTCGTCCTGCGCCGCTCGGTGGTCGAGGGCGACCTCGCCTGGGAGTCCCGCCTCGTCGCGGCGCACCACACCCTGGAGCGCACACCGTACACCGCCGAAGGCGACGACCAGCGCGTCGACGACGACTGGGCCACCGCCCACGCCGCCTTCCACGAGGCACTGCTGGCCGGCTGCACCAACCAGCGACTGCTGCGCATGGCTCTCGGCCTGCGGGACGAGGCGGAGCTCTACCGCCGGTGGTCCCAGCCGCTCGGCGACGAGCCGGGCCGGGACCTGACCGGGGAACATCGAGCCCTGCTCGAAGCCGCACTGACCCGGGACCCGGACGCCGCGGCGGCCGCCCTGTGCGCGCATGTACGGCACACCACCGAGCTCCTGCTGGCGGCCGCCGACCGCCTGGACCACGACCACTCCGAAGCTCAGGAGTGATCGGGGACCGACCCTGGACAGCGTCGGTCGATTACTTCCTGGTTCACACATGGGGGCCGCGGGGGCAGCGCTCGGCATCCCTCGGTCGCCACCGTCCCCTTGGGCGACCGCGAACGCAGCCCCCGCGGCTGGGCACGATCCCCCTTCATGCCCGGTTGTCATCAGCCCATCCCCAGGCCGATGACCCCTGCACCGGCTCCTCGATCGACCCGGTGCAGGAGAAATTGCAGCGCCTCAGCGCCTTCTCCGGCGGAATCTCCCGTGACGGCCGATCACGACATCGGAACGTGAGGGCAACCCGCCAGCCGCACGGGAAACCTCCGCGCGGGTCAGTCGCGCACCCGGCGACCGCCCTCCGGGCCATGGAGGCGGTCGTCGTCATCGCGGCAGGTCAGGTGGGAGTCCAGGCCGGCACCCACCGAGTCCAACAGCAGCCAACGACGGCCACCGCGGCGGTACCCACGTCCCTCACGAGGCCCGTCATCGTCGCGCCCTCCATCGGACTGCGGGACGACGGCTTCCCGGTCACCGGCCGGGAGAGCGGCCGCCGAGTCGACCCGACACGCACTGCCAAACCCCATGATCTTTCCTCCTTGCTCACCTCGTGACCTGCGGAAACAGATCGCGATGGCGCGCCTTGGATCAGGCGATGACGACACTACGCCCTTTTAGTTGAACGATAAACCACCCTCGGGGTGAGGTGCGCCACGCCATTGGGAATCTGCTGACCGTACAGCCGGGGCGTGTGCACCTTCGACGGGTACCGCCCGGCCGATGCGGTGGGTCGGACGGGGGTCGCCATGTATTTCATACGGACAGGAGAGGCGACTGGGGAGTGCACCTCGTTCCGCGCCGCCGAATCGACAGGCTCCGGACCCGACCCATGAGGCGACGCCCCCAGCAGGCGGATGGCGCCGCATCCATACATCTTCACCGGACCCCGGGCCGGTGACACGGACAGGTTGCCCCCACCTCGACCGTCCCACCTTGGCCTCATCGCACTCACTGCACTCCGCACTCCGCACTCCGCACTCGAGCCGGTGCCGAAATTGCGAAGGCAGCGTGGAGACTCGGCGGTTTCACCAGTGAGACAACCTCAACAGGGTAGTTGAAAGTGAAACAATGCCCCGGTCGACGTCATCTCGAAGGGCACCATCATGACCTTTCTGCTCCGCCGCAAGGACAGGGCTGCCAGTCCGGCGGATCTGTTCCCAACTCCGCCGCGTGATGCGGGAGTTGTCAGTTGCGAGGTCATGGACCCGAGGGACATGCCGTTGCATGGCGCATCCATCACAGTGACCGAAAACGCCACCCGCTACACGACGGTCACTGCCACGACCGATCCCTTCGGGCGGTTCGTGGCCATGCTGCGCCCGGGCCAGTACACCATCCTGGTGACGGCCGACAGCCTGGAGCCGGCGCACAACACCTTCACAGTGGCGGCCGGATCACGCTGCGACCTGGGGCAGGTTCGCATGAGTTCCTCACCGATCAAGGAGCTGCCGCTTCCCGGCAGTTGGATCTTCGATCCGCCGCACACCGCCATCCGATTCGTCGCGCAGCATGTAGGCATGGCGCATGTGCACGGTCGCTTCACCCAGTTCGACGGCAGCATTCAGATCGCGGAGCGCATGGAGAACTCGTCCGTCGAGGTATCCATCGAGGCGGCCAGCATCACCACCGGCAACAGAACCAGGGACAACCATCTACGCTCGCCTGACTTCCTCGACGTGGCCAAATACCCCCATATTCACTTCGCGAGCGACAGCTTCGTGCACCGGCACGGCGCCAAGTGGACGGTGCAGGGCGTGCTGACCATGCATGGCACGAGCCGGTCCGTGCAACTGGACACCACCTATCTGGGCATGGTCAACGGGGGCTACGGGCAAGAGCTGAGATGCGCCGCACTGGCTACGGCCGAGCTGCATCGGGAAGACTTCACCCTCAACTGGCGCTCCATGCTCGCTCGTGGCATCGCCGTCGTCGGTCCGCGGATCAAGCTCGAGCTGGATCTCCAGGCGATGTTCCAGGGCCCGGACACCCCGACGCCGCCGCAGTAGAGCGCTCCACCCAAGCCGGGCGGATCAGGTGCGTGCTGGAGTCGGGCCGCTGAGCGGAAACGCAACCTCGAAGGACGCGCCCACGCTGGCCTCCCTCCGCGATCTTTCCGCAGTATCGGAGTCCGATGAGCCGGGGCTCCACGTCTTCCGTCCCAGCGGGCTGACGATCAGCATTCACTGCGCGTGACACGCTCTAGGCCATCGAGCTGGCATGGCCTTCGGCCCAGAGGGTGTGCCGAGGCCAGCAACGATGATCGTGGAGGCCGACCGTACGACCGGAGCGGTGACCTGTCAGTTACCTGCACCCGCTTCCCCGGTCAGGCGGCGGGTGTGGGCGGGGCTGAGAACACTAGCCCGCAGGGGCCGGCGTGGTCACCGTGAGACCGGCCACCCGGGCCGGCGATGCGGGTAGTCCGGCCCGGTGCCGCGCCGGGCGAGGGGGAGTCGCTTCTGGGCGGGTTCCGTCAACCTCATGGCCGGGCGGCGGACATCGTGGCAGTGAACGAGGGCGGGTGACGGCCGCGACTCGGCGAGCGTGCCTGGTGGAATGGCGCCCGTCGGCCGTCGGAACGGGCGGCCCGCCACCACCGATCTCAGGGCGTCCGACTTGACGCACAAGACGACCGTTCATATTCTTCTGCGTGAGAGAAGGGGAGCGCATGCCCAGGCCCAGCGTTCGGGAGCAGTTGGTCGAGGCCGCCATGGAGTGTTTCCACGAGCGCGGCTTCAACGGCACAGGGATCCAGGACATCGCCCGCACGGCCGGTGTTCCCAAGGGGTCGGTGTACAACCACTTCGAGAACAAGGAAGCCCTTGCCGGCGAGGTCATGGACCGCTACGCCGCCTCCCGCAGGCTGGAGATGCTGGGGGACGAGAGCCTGCCGCCCGTGTCACGGCTGCGCGCCCATTTTGAGTACCTCGCCGCAGATCTGGAGCGCTTCTCCTACGGGCGTGGGTGCATGTTCGGGAACTTCGGGGCGGAGCTGGCGAACCAGACGGACACCATGCGCGGCAAGGTCGATGCCCGGCTGAGCGCTTGGACCGACGCTGTCACACAGGTCCTGGAAGAAGCTCGTGCGGCCGGCGCCCTCACGAGCGCCCTCCCCCCCGGCCAACTTGGACAGTTTCTCGTAGACGGGTGGGAAGGTGCGGTGTTGCGGGCGAAGGTGACCCGGAGCCGTGCTCCCCTGGACGGCTTCTTCGACGTTTTCGACTCGCTCGTCGTCTAGCCTGCCGCGCCCTCGCGGTGAGCGGCGGGCACCGGCGTCGACTGCCACTTGCAGGCGAAGTCGTCGGTGGCGCGGAATTTCGACGACGACTGCGTCCGTCGGCCGAGTGCCGACGCATGGGCCGGCTCACCGCAGGGCCCGCGTCGCCGTCAGTCGTCCCCTCGAACGTCGCTTGCGGCACCCGGGCGTCGAGTCCGCCGGGTCGGCGAGGCCAGCGATCGGTGATCGAGAGACCCCGCAACGCACCGAGCTGTGCCAGGAGGCGTACGGCGGAGGTCCATTCCGGTCGAGCCCGGTGAGCGCGCCGACACTCAGGGAGCCGGCAGAGACGGCTCCCCGTCGGCACCCGGACACTTCCCGTTCGCGGCACTACCCCCGCTTGCGTCTGAGCCGTTTCGCTCTTAGGTTTTAAGACGACCGGTCATATTGGATGGCTGGAGCTAGGAGGAACCCCTCATGTCTGACCTTCTCGAGACCGTCATCGCCGCCCACGGCGGCCTCGACCGCTGGCGGTCCGCCAGTCGCATCACGGCCGAGGTGCAGGCCGGCGGCGCACTGTGGGGCCTCAAGGGCCAGCCCGGGGTGCTCGACCGGTACAGCATCTCCCTCGACCCGCACCGGCAGTCGGCCACCCTCGCGCCCTTCGCGGGGCCCGGGCTGCGCGCGGCGTACACCCCCGACCGGGTCGTGATCGAGTCCCTCGACGGCCAGGTGACGGAGGAGCGTGTCAAGCCACGGGAGTCCTTCGCCGGGCACACGCTCGAGACGCCGTGGGATCGTCTGCACGCGGCGTATTTCGCCGGGTATGCCATGTGGACCTATCTGACGGAGCCCTTCGTCTTCGCCGAGCCGGGCTTCACCGCCACGGAGATCGAGCCCTGGGAGGAGAACGGCGAGACCTGGCGGCGCCTGCAGGTGACCTTCCCCGACCGCATCGCCACCCACAGCCGGGTGCAGACCTATTACGTCGACGCCAAGGGCCTCATCCGGCGCCATGACTACCGGCCCGACGTGTTCGGTGCCGCCGACCGCGACTCGGCGCACTACACGTGGGAGCACCGGACGTTCGGCGGGCTCGTCTTCCCGACCAGGCGCTCGGTGCACCTCACCGACGAGCACAACCAGAAGGTCGCCGAACCGGTGATCATCTCCATCGATCTCACCGACATCACGGTCTCGTGAAGCGATGGACGTCTACCCGGCAAGGCCCGGACGAGGACAGGAGGAGTCATGAGCGGCTATCGCGCCGTCGAGGCGACCGCCGGCGGTGATTTCACCCTTGTCGAGCGCAGGTTCGAGCCGCCGGGGGCAGGACAGGTCCGGATCGCGGTCGAGGCGTGCGGCGTCTGCCACAGCGATGTGGCCGGGATCATGAACATGACCGGCAGTCGGCCGTCCGGTGTACCCGTGGTGCCCGGGCACGAGGTCATCGGCCGGATCGACGCCGTCGGCGACGGCGTCACCGGCTGGCGGGCAGGGCAGCGGGTCGGCCTGGGCTACCTGGGCGGGCACTGCGGTGAGTGCGCGATGTGCCGTCGCGGGGACTTCGTGTACTGCACCGACCAACCGGTGCTGGGAGACAGTCAGCAGGGTGGGTACGCCGAGTACCTCACGGCCCGGGCGTCAGGTCTCGTCGCGGTGCCGGACGGCATACCGGCGGCCGAGCTGGCCCCGCTGATGTGTGCGGGCCTGACGGTGCATCACGCGCTGATGACCTCGGCCGCGCGCACGGGCGACCTCGTCGCCGTCCAGGGCATCGGCGGCCTGGGACACCTCGGCATCCAGTACGCGCGCGCCTTGGGGTTCCAGGTGGCGGCGATCGCGCGTGGCCGGGGCAAGAAGGAGCTCGCGCTTCGGCTCGGGGCGCATCACTACATCGACTCCGCCGAGGGCGACCCGGGCCAGGCACTGCAGGGACTGGGCGGTGCCAGGGTCGTTCTCGCCACCGCCAGCAGTGGCGCCTCGATGTCGCCGCTGGTCGGGGGGCTTGCCGTCCGCGGGCAGCTGGTCGTCGTGGGCGTGGCGCAGGACCCGATCGAGGTGGGCACCCTGCCGCTCATCTTCGGTGCCCGCTCGATCGTCGGCTCGTTGACCGGCACGCCTGGCGACAACGAGGACAACGTCGGCTTCGCCCACGCCCACGGCATCCGCCCGATGGTCGAGACCGTTCCCTTGGAGCAGGCCGGAGAGGCGTACGCACGGATGATGTCCGGCGACGCGCGCTTCCGGATGGTGCTCGAGGTCGGTCGCTGACGCGGCCGAGTGCGGCGGTCCGGGCGGAAGATGACGGTGCGCGGGTCGTGCCCGCGGTCGGCTCCGCCGGTGCGGGCGGAGCGGACCGCGGTGGGTTCGGCGGTCATGCGGAGTTCCCGTCGCGCTGCTCGGGCACAGTGGTCCGCGCCCCGGCCCGGAGCTTGTTCTCCTCCGAGTGACGGACGCCGAACACGAAGTAGACGACCAGCCCGACGGCCATCCAGCCCGCGAACCGCAGCCAGGTGACCGGGTCCAGGTTGGCGATCAGCCAGACGGAGAACACCACCCCGATGGCGGGGACCAGCGGCACCAGCGGGGTGCGGAAGGAACGCGGCAGATCGGGCCGCGTCCGGCGCAGCACCACGACGGCGATCGCGACGACGGAGAAGGCCGCCAGGATGCCGATGTTGGTGAGGTCGGCGGCCTCCCTGATGGGCAGGAACCCGGCGATGAACGCGGAGCCGATGCCCACCGGCCAGATCACCCGGGTCGGCACGTGGCGCTTGGGGTGGTTCTTCGCGAAGTAGCGCGGCAGCAGACCGTCACGGCTCATGGAGAACCAGACTCGGGAGACCGCCAGCATGTTGGCGAACGCGGACGTGGTGATGCCGATGATGGCACCGACCGCGACGACGATGCCGAGTCCGCCGAGACCCACTGCCGCGAGCGCGCTGGAGAACGGGCTCTTCATGTCGATGTCGCGGTAGTCCTGCATGCCCAGCAGCACGACGCACACCAGCAGGTAGACGACGGCGGCGATGGCCAGCGAGATCACGATCGCCTTCGGCAGCACCTTCTTCGCCTCGGCGCTCTCCTCCGCGGCGGCGCTCATCGCGTCGTACCCGTAGACCGCGAAGAACGCGGTCGCGGCGCCGGTGAACGCGCCGCCGATGCCGAACGGCAGGAAGGGCGTGTAGTTGCCCGCGGAGATGTGGAACGCGCCGGCGACGACGACCAGGGCGACGATGCCGAGCTTGACGACCACCAGCACGGTCTCGAAACGGGCCGATTCCTTGGTGCCCCGGGAGAGGACGAAGGCCAGCAGCAGGCACAGTGCGGCGGCGAACAGGTCGACCTTGTGGCCGGGGCCGGTGCCGGGTGCGCCGAGCATCCAGGACGGCAGATCGACGCCGATCCGTTCCAGGATGTACGAAAAGTAGCCGGACACGGCGATGGCCACTACCGCGACGATGGCGGTGTACTCCAGGAGCAGGTCCCAGCCGATCATCCAGCCGACCACCTCACCGAGCGCGGCGTAGGAGTACGTGTAGGCGGAGCCGGCCTTGGGGATGGTGCCGGCGAACTCGGCGTAGCACAGGGCGGCGGCGGTGCTGGCGATGATCGCGACGAGGAAAGAGATCATCACGCCGGGCCCGGCGTCCTCGTGAGCCACGACGCCGGCGAGCGAGAACACGCCCGCGCCGACCAGACCGCCGAGGCTGAGGGCGACCAGTTGCCACAGGCCCATGGTCCGGCGCAGACCGCCCGTGACCTCCTCCTCGGAGGAGTCGACGGGCTTGAGACGGAAGATTCCCTGCCGGGAGAACAGGCCCCCGCCGGGGGCCTCTCCTTCCCGGGGTATTACTGGAGCTGAACGGGACATGAGGGTCCCTCCGGTGAATACGTGGGAGAAGGGGACGGCGGTCGCGTGGCCCTCGGGGAGGGCCACGCGACCGTGCCGCTGTGCCCGGAGAAGGGCATGCGACCGTGCGGGGTGCCCCGGTGAGAAGGGGCACCCGACCGTGCGGGGCGCACCCGGGGAAAAGGGGCACCCGTCCGTGCGAGCGGTGTCAGGGGTGCCCGGCCGAGATCAGCCGGAGGCCCTTCAGAGCACGAATCCGTGCGGGAACGGGTCGCTCGGGTCGAGCAGGTAGTTCGCCGTGACGGTGATCCAGGCACGCCCGGAGAACTCGGGGACGACGGCGGGGAATCCGCCGACCTCGGTGGTCTCCAGGAGCCGGCCGGTGAACCGGGTGCCGATGAACGACTCGTTGACGAACGGGGTGTTCAGCGGCAACGCACCGCGTGCGTGCAGCTGGGCCATGCGGGCCGAGGTGCCGGTGCCGCAGGGAGAGCGGTCGAACCAGCCGGGGCTGATGGCCATGGCGTTGCGCGAGTGCCGGGCGGTGGAGTCGGGTGCCAGGAACTGCACGTGCTTGCAGCCGCCGATGAGCGGGTCGACCGGGTGCACCGGACGGTTCTGCTCGTTCACGGCCCGCATGATCGACAGACCGGCGGCGAGGATCTCGTCCTTGCGCGCCCGGTCGAACGGCAGCCCGATCCGGTCGAGTTCGACGACGGCGTAGAAATTGCCGCCGTACGCCATGTCGTAGCGGACCTCGCCGAGGCCCGGCACCTTGACCGACGCATCGAGTTCGAGTGCGAAGGCGTCCACATTGCGCAGGGTGACCTTCTCGGCGCGGCCGTCGGTGACCGTCACACGCGCCTCGACCAGCCCGGCGGGCGTGTCCAGGCGGACCCTGGTCTCCGGCTCGGTGACCTCGACCATGCCGGTCTCGACGAGGACGGTGGCCACACCGATGGTGCCGTGGCCGCACATCGGCAGGAAGCCGCTGACCTCGATGTAGAGCACGCCCCAGTCGGCGTCCGGGCGGGTGGGCGGCTGCAGGATCGCCCCGCTCATCGCCGAGTGCCCGCGCGGCTCGTCTACCAGGAAGCGGCGCAGCCCGTCCAGGTTCTCCATCGCGTAGCGACGGCGCTCGGCCATGGTGTCCCCGGGGATCGGGCCCACCCCGCCGGTGACGACGCGGGTGGGCATGCCCTCGGTGTGCGAGTCGACCGCGCTGATCGTACGGACGGACCGCATCAGGCGGACCGCTTCTCGAGGGAGGCGATGGCGCGGGCCATGTCGGCCTGGACCTGCTCGCGCATCTGTGGGGAGAGCGGACCGCGCGGCGGGCGGCAGGGGCCGCCGAACCGGCCGACCTGCTCCATGCCGAGCTTGATGGCCTGGACGAACTCGGTGCGCGAGTCCCAGCGGAAGGCGGCGACCAGCGGTTCGTACAGCGCCCGCGCCTCCTCCAGCTTGCCGGCGACGGCCAGGTCGTACAGGCGGGCCGACTCCGCGGGGAAGACGTTCGGGAAGCCGGCGAACCAGCCGGTGGCGCCCATCAGCAGGCTCTCCAGGACGACGTCGTCCGCGCCGCTGATGACCTCCAGACCGGGCGCCTGCTCCCTGATCTCCAGGACGCGCCGCACGTCGCCGGAGAACTCCTTGATCGCGACGATGTTGTCGATCTGCGCGATCTCCGCGACCAGGTCCGGCGTCAGATCGACCTTGGTGTCGATCGGGTTGTTGTAGACCATGACCGGCAGGCCGACGGAGGCCACGGCCTCGAAGTGGGCCAGGACCTCACCGCGGTTGGCGCGGTACATCGTGGGCGGCAGGCACAGCAGCCCGTCGGCGCCGTCCTCGGCCGCGACCTCGGCCCAGTGCTTCGCCTGGTGCGAGCCGACACCGTGCACACCGACGACCACGATGCCCGAGTCGCCCACGGCCTCGATCGCCGTCCGCGCGACCTTGCGGCGCTCGTCGTCGGTCAGGGAGGAGTACTCGCCCAGCGAGCCGTTCGGGCCGACGCCGCGACAGCCGTTCTCCACCAGCCAGCGGCAGTGGTCGGCGTACTTGTCGTAGTCCACTGCGAGACCGGCCGGGGCGGACGCGTCCTCCTGGTAAGGGAGGGCCGTGGCCACGACCACGCCGCCGAGGGACAGGGACTGATTCCGGGTGTCGCTCATGAACTCTGCTCCTTGGAAAGGGAGTCGACGGGGGGAGGGAGTCGAGCTGTCAGGGGGCGTGAGGGTGTGGGGCGGGGTCCGCGAGGGGCGGTTCGGGGGCGGCGGCCAGTTCGCCGAGCCGGATGGGCTGGGCGATGGGGCGCCGGTGGGGCGCAGGTGCCGGGAGGCCCTCGACCGGCCGGCCGGCGGGCTCATCCGACAGGCGCGCGTTCAGTTCGGCGACCGTGGGACCGCAGACACGGGCCTGGCAGGGGCCGAGACCGGCCCGGGTCTCCAGCTTGGCGACCCGTGTCGCGGTGCTCGCCCGGTCGGCGGCCGCCCGGCAGATCGAGGCGTAGTCGGCCTCCTCGCAGCGGCAGACGACGGTCTCGGGGCGCAGCCACTCGGGCCAGGCCGCACCGATCGGGTGCGCTCGGGCCAGCCGTTCGGCGAACGCGCGGCCCTGGTCGCGGCCGCGGCGCAGCGCGCGCAGAGTGGCGGTGCCGGGGTGACCGCCCGCGGCGATCCATCCGGCGAGCGCGCCCTCCGCCCGTGCGGCCGGGGCGCCCGCGATGCCGGTGATCTCGCCGGCCGCGTACACGCCGGGGCTACTGGTGGCCTGGTCGTCGTCGACGGCCACGAACTCGCCGCCCGGCGTGGTACGCAGGGCGCATCCGGCAGCCACCGGCAGCTCCAGCTGCGGGCTGAAGCCGTGCGTGACGCACACCGCGTCGACCGCGACCGTGCGCTCGCTGCCCGGCAGCACCGACCAGTCCGCGCGCAGCCGTGCGGTGACGACCTCCTCGACCCGCCCGTCGCCGCGCGCCTCGATCACGGTGCTGCCCAGGCGGTAGGGCACCCGGTGACGGAGCAACAAGGCGGTGTACTCGGCGAGTTCACTGCCTTTTCCTGCCTGCGCCGCGAGCTCCCACGGTCGCCGCGACCAGCCGCGGGCCACCGTGCGCGGCGTGTTGGCCTCCAGCACCTCCAGAACCTGGGAGCCGGCCTCCAGCAGCGAGGCGGCCACCGGGAGCAGGAACGGTCCGGTACCCGCGACCACCACGCGGTCGCCGACCACGACCCGCTCCCCCTTGGCGAGCGCCTGGGCCGCACCGGCGGTGAACACACCGGGCAGCTCCCAGCCGGGGAAGGGCAGTACGCGGTCGTGCGCGCCAACGGCGAGCACCAGCGCGTCGGGGTCCAGCGTCGTACGGTGCCGGTCGCCGCCGTCGGCCGGCCCGCGCAGCACATGGACGCGCGGCGGGCCGGGGTGCCCGGGGTCCGGGCGCTCCAGGGCCCACACCGATGTCTCGGGCCACCAGGCGCAGCGCGGGTGGGCGAGCACCCGGCGGCGGCGCCGGTCGAAGGCCGGCCAGCCGTGCTGGAGCACCTCCGGGCGGGCGGCGTCGTACGCCTCGGGCAGCATCCGGTGGTACTGGCCGCCGGGCCGGTCCGCCGAGTCGATCAGCGTCACCCGGGCACCGGCGCCCAGCGCGGCCTCCGCGGCGGCGAGACCCGCGGGTCCCGCGCCGACGACCACGACGTGACGGCGTGTCATCGCTCCTCCGTTCCGGACGGTTCGGACGTCACCCGGTCGACGGGTGCCGGGCTGCGGCCGGTCTCCCGGTCCGGCTCCGGCACGGCTTCCGGCTCGGGCGAAGCTTCCGGTGACGGCACGGCCTCCGGCTCCCGCTCCGGCAAGACCTCCGACTCCGGCAAGACCTTCGGCTCCGCTTCCCGCGGCAGGTCCGGTGCCGGCTCACGGGTCTGGGTGGTCACCACGTCGCCGTCACGCGCCCGTCTGCGGCAGGCCCGTACGTCCCGCTCGTCGCCCACGGTCGCCAGGCAGTCGAAGCAGACGCCGATCCCGCAGAACACCCCGCGCGGAGCGCCGGAGCGTCCCCGGCGCCAGGCCAGGCGGTCGGCGGCGAGCAGGACGCCCGCAATGGTCTGGCCCGCGATGCCGTCGACGGGTTCGCCGTCGACGGTGATCCGCAGCGGCCGGTCCTGCCGCCCGACGGCGTCGGACTCGGCGCGGACACGCCTGGGGCTCATGCCGTCTCCTCACTCACAGGGTGTGCGCCCTCGCCGAGCACGGCCGGACGGTCCACCCGGAACGGGGTGGCGTCCATGACCGGCGGCTCGCCGAGCATCAGATTCCGCAGCAGTCGCCCGGTACCCACCGACAGACCGATCCCGGCGCCCTCGTGACCGCCCGCGTGCCAGAGGCCGTCCAGCCGTGGGTCGGCGCCGATGACCGGCAGATGGTCGGGGACGTACGGCCGGAACCCGCCGTAGGCACGCATCACCGGCACGCCGGCCAGCGTCGGGAACAGCCGCAGGGCCTTCGCGGCGACGGCCGACAGCACCTCGGGGCGCAGCCGGTCGTCGAACCCGACCCGGCGACGAGAGGAGCCGATCAGCACGCTGCCGCCGCGGGTGGACTCCACGACCGCGGACGTCTGCAGATCCTCGGCGCTACTGCCGACCGCGCCCACGTAGTCCGCGTCGTACACCTTGTGGAAGACCGTCGGCGGCAGCGGTGTCGTCACCAGGACGTCGCCGCGCCGGGGCCGTACGTCGACCGGAGCGCCGAGGCGGGCGGACAGTTCGCCGGCCCAGGGACCCGCGGCGTCGACGAACCAGTCGGCCTCCACCGGGCCGGCCGAGGTGCGGACCGCGGTGATCCGGCCCCCGCGGGCGACCGCGCCGAGCACCTCGCAGCCCGTCCGCAGCCTCGCGCCCGCCGCGAGCGCGGCGCCGAGCAGCGCGGCGGCCGCTCCGGCGGGCTGCACCTGGGCGTCCTCCGGGTAGAGCAGGGCCGCGGTGTGCTCCCGGGTGACGTACGGCTCGGCCTTCGCGAGCTCGCCGGCGTCCATCACCTCGGCGCGCACCCCCGCCGCGCGCTGGTCGGCGGCGAAGCGGGTCAGCTCCCGGGCGCCGGCGTCGGTCGTCGCGACGACGATGCCGCCCTTGGCCTCCCATTCCACGGCCTGCGCCGCGTGCGCGGACCGTTCGGCGACCCCGGCGAGCACCTCGGGCCACAACGCCCGGGAGATCCGGGCGAGTTCCAGCTCCGGGCCCGGTCCCTTGTCGGAGACGAGCACGTTGCCCTCGCCGTGCGCCGTGGTCGCCGATGCGGCCGCGCCGCGCTCGACGACCGTCACCTCGAGTCCGGCCAGGGCCAGCTCGCGAGCGCAGGCGGCGCCGACGATCCCGGCGCCCAGCACCGCGACTCGCGTTCCGTACATCGAACCCTCCTCGTTCGTTAAACCGAACGCCAGGAAACGTACGACGGTGTTCAGGACGTGTCAACGGTCACGTCAGATCGATTCCCCTCGGCCGCCGTGGGGCTCTTCCGGTCGCGGCGCCGCGGCGTCAGCCCTCCGTCGGGGACGGGGTGGCGGGGGCGGTCTCCGACAGGTGCAGGCGCTGGTCCGCCCGGTACTGAAGCAGCAGCACCGAGCGGACGGCCTCGTCGGGCGCCGTGTAGCTGTGCGGAAGGGAGGCGTCGAAGCCGACGTAGTCGCCCGGCCCCAGTTCGACCTCACGCCCGTCCACCTGCACGTGCAGCCGGCCGGCCTGCACGATGGTGTGCTCGGTCCCCACATGTCCGAGGGACTCCTGCCGGCAGCCGGCCCGTACTTCCTGGTCGAAGAGCTCGAAGACGGCGTCGCCGGACTCGATCCGCTGGAGGGGGCGCAGGTCCACGCCCTCGCCGCTGAGCACCTCGGCCTCTTTGGCGCGCACCACTGTGAGCCCGCTGGTGGGCCGGGCGTCCAGGAGGTCGGAGATCGGCACCTCCAGTACGCGGGAGAGGCTGAACACCGTCTCGATCGTGGGATTGCCGGCCCCCGACTCCAGCTGCGACAGCGTCGCCTTGCCGATCTTCGAGCGCCGGGACAGTTCGGAGATCGACAGCCCCCGCTCGGTCCGGACGCGCCGGAGATTGGTGGCCAGCATGTCTCTGACCGAGCCCTCGGAGACGCTCACGTCCTCCCCCTTCACTTCCGCTTCCGTTCGGTATACCGTACGGCCATTCGTCATGTCCGTTCGCTATACCGATCAGGATCGGGCCTCGTCCTGCGCTATTGCAAGAAGACGCGGAAGACGGTCAGACCTTGCGTCCCACACCGCCGAACATGGCCACCTCGGCGGGCAGATCGGCCTCGCCGTCGTCCGGACGCCAGCGATTGCAGGAGACCACGCCCGGCTCCATGAGCTCCAGCCCGTCGAAGAATCCGGCGATGGCGGCCGGGGTGCGCTGGGTCAGCTTCGGCGTGCCGTGCTCGTTCCAGAAGGCCACCGCGGCGTCGACATCCGACATGTCCGGCCGGGTGATGGTGTGCGAGAGGACGAGGTGGCTGCCTGCGGGCAGCGCGGCCATCAGACGCCGCACGATCCCGTACGCCTCCTCGTCGTCCTCGATGAAGATGACGACGCCGAGCAGCATCAGCGCCACGGGCTCTTGGAAGTCCAGGGTCCGCGCCGCCTGCTCCAGGATGGCGTCAACGTTGCGCAGGTCCTCGTCGAGGTAGTCGGTGCGCCCTTCCGGCGTGCTGGTCAGCAGTGCGTCGGCGTGGGCCAGCACGATGGGGTCGTTGTCGACGTAGACGATGCGGGAATCCGGGGCGAGGCGCTGGGCGACCTCGTGCGTGTTGTCGGCGGTGGGCAGGCCGGTGCCGATGTCGAGGAACTGGCGTATCCCGCGCTCGCCGACGAGGTACCGCACGGCGCGCCCGAGGAACAGCCGGTCGGCGAGGGCGTAGTCGCCGATGCCGGGGTGCAGGGTGCGGATCTGGTCTCCGGCTGCCTGGTCGACCTCGTAGTTGTCCTTGCCGCCCAGCCAGTAGTTCCAGATCCGGGCCGTGTGGGGCTGGTCGGTCTTGATGCGCTTGTGCGCCTCGCTCGACGCGGCGGGAATCTCGGTCACGGGCTGTCCTCCGGATCAGGCCAGTTGGCGGTCAAGGAGCAACCTACCGGTAGGAGTTGAGGACCCCGGCTCCGAAGCCTGGGTGATTCGCCACGGCGAGCATTGGCCCGCCTCAGGCCTCCGGGGCCGGCTGGCGGGTCAGGACGGCTGGGACGATTCCGGTGCGTCATCCAGGGAAGTGGACGCAGTGGAACGGATCGGCATCATCCGGCCGTGATCGAGGTCTGATGGAAGCTGGGGTGTCTTCCATGAATGCAACGCTCCCGTCGATGCGTGCCTGGGTCGCCCCTGCCTCCCGGCCGGGGACGATCGAGTCCGCCGTACTGCCCGTGCCGGTGCCCGCGGACGGCGAGCTACTGGTGCGGGTGATCGCGTGCGGGGTGTGCCGGACCGACCTCCACGTGCGCGACGGCGACCTGCCCGCGCACCGCGAGCGGGTCGTGCCCGGGCACGAGGTGGTCGGTGAGGTCGTCGCGGCCGGCCCGGGCGCCACCGGCCCCGTGGCCGGCGCCAGGGTCGGGATCCCGTGGCTGCGCTGGACGTGTGGGACGTGCCGGCACTGCGTGCGAGGGCGGGAGAACCTGTGCCCGTCCTCGCTCTACACCGGTTGGGATGCGGACGGGGGCTACGCCGAGTACGCGACCGTCCCCGCCGAGTACGCGTACGAGCTGCCGCAGGGATACACCGATGAGGAGCTGGCCCCGCTGCTGTGCGCCGGGATCATCGGCTACCGCGCGCTGCGTCGCGCCGACCTGCCTCCGGGCGGGCGTCTGGGGGTCTACGGTTTCGGGGCCTCTGCCCACCTCACCACTCAGGTGGCCCTCGCCCGAGGCGCCGCCGTCCACGTGTTCACCCGGTCACCGGCCGCCCGGGAACTGGCACTGCGCCTCGGCGCCGTCTCGGCGGCCGACCCGTACGCACCTCCCCGGGAGCCGCTGGACGCGGCGATCCTCTTCGCCCCCGCCGGCGACCTCGTCCCCGTCGCGCTCGAGGCCCTGGACAGCGGCGGCACGCTCAGCATCGCCGGCATCCACCTGACCGACATCCCCTCGCTGGACTACCGGCGGCACCTGTTCCGCGAGCGGACCATCCACAGTGTCACGGCGAACACCCGCGAGGACGGGCGGGCCCTGCTCGCCGCGGCAGCCGAGCACCGGCTGCGGGTCATGGTCACCGGATACGGCTTCGACCACGCGGACCGTGCCCTCGACGATCTCTCGGCGGGCCGCGTCAACGGGGTGGCGGTGCTCCGCGTACGCCGTCCCGACGACTCGTCCCGCCCCGCCACGGCTGCTCGGTGAGCCCGCCGGCCGGCATGGCGGCCGCCGCCCGTCCCGTCGTCCGATCGACCGGCCCGTGTCGGCGCACACTGGAAACAGAAGGCGCATACGCACCTGATCCGGACGTGGAGGTGGGTCATGAGCACCCTGGAAGAACACGTTGACGTCGGAGTTCCGGTCGACGAGATCTGGGACGTCCTCCACCAGGCGGAGAGCTATCCACGTTTCGTGGAGGGAGTACGACAGGCCCGTGCGGAGGGCGAGGGCCGCACGCGTCTCGACATCGAGGCCGGCGGCCGGTCCCAGGCGTTCGAGGCCGAGGTCTCCGACCGCAAGGGTGAACACCTGATGGAATGGCGTACCACCGACGCCCCCGACCTCGCGGGTTCCTTCTCGTTGCAGCCGATCGACAAGAACAGCACCCGGGTCCAGGTACGGATCGAGTACGAGCCCGGCACCATCAGGGACTCCTTCGGCGGACCGAAGGGCTTCGCCCAGGCGAACGCGATAGAACGGCTCGTTCACAGCGATCTGGAGCACCTCAAGGAGTACGTGGAACAGAGGCGGTGAACGCACCCCGGTGATCTGCCGGCTCAGCGCCCCGGAGTGCGCCGCCGGTAGGGCGTGCGCGTCGCCCGGGGCTCACGCTTCGCCGCGTACCTTCATCACCACCTTGTTGACCACCCACAGCCCGACGCCGATGGCCAGCAGCACGCCTGCCCTGATGTAGACGTCGGCGGGCCGGTCGGACAGCGGGCTGGCGAGGATGAGTGCGGTGATCGCGCCGAGCACCGGCAGCGCGGTCGGTGTGCGGAAGTGCCGGTGCTCGACGCGGTCGCGGCGCAGGACGAGGACGGCGATGTTGACGACCGCGAAGACGCACAGGAGCAGGAAGGCCGTCGTGTCGCCGAGGCCCGCGATCTCCCCGGTGGAGACCAGGCCGATGGCGAGGAGCGAGACGAAGACGATGCCGACGACCGGGGTGCGCCGCCTGCGGAGGACACGGCCCATACCGCGGGGCAGGATCCGTTCGTTGGCCATGCCGTAGCAGAGGCGGGACGCCATCATGATGTTGATCAGGGCCGAGTTGGTGACGGCGAACAGCGCGATGAGGGCGAACAGCCGGGGCGGGAAGTCGAGCCCGCCGGCCTTGACGACCTCCAGCAGTGGGCCGCTGGAACCCTCCAGCACGCGGTAGTCGACGAGCAGGGAGGAGACCAGGGCGACCAGGACGTAGATGGTCCCGGTGACGATCACGCCGGTGAAGATGGCCCGTGGGAAGGTGCGCACCGGGTCCTTGGTCTCCTCGGCCATGTTGACGGAGTCCTCGAAGCCGACGAAGGCGAAGAAGCCGAGGGCCGTCGCACCCAGAACGCTGGTGATCAGGGCGTAGCCGGTGCCCTCTGCCTGGAACTCGCCGAGCCGGCTCGGCTCCCCGTCACCGGTCAGGACCGCCCAGGCGCCGATCGTGAGGATGACGAGCAGGCCCGTGAGCTCGACGAGCGTGAGGACGACGTTGGTCTTGACGGACTCCGACACGCCTCGGAGGTTCAGGGCCGCCAGGGCGAGGATGAAGAGGATCGCGATGAGGGTGGGCGGGAAGAAGTCCGTGAACTCGGCGAGGTAGTCGCCGCTGAAGGCACGGGCCGCCGCGCTCGCCGAGGAGAGGCCCGAGCACATGACCATGAAGGCGATGATGAAGGTGAGGAACGGGACCTTGAACGCCTTCTGGGTGTAGAGCGCGGCTCCGGCCGCCTGCGGGTACTTGCCGACCAGTTCGACGTACGAGGCCGCGGTCAGGAGGGCCACGACGAACCCGATGACGAACGGCAGCCACAGCGCCCCGCCGACCTTGCCGGCGACCTGACCGGTGGTGGCGTAGATGCCGGTGCCGAGGATGTCGCCGATCACGAACAGGACCAGCAGCCTGGGGCCGATGGCGCGCCGCAGCGGGCTGTCGTCCCCTGTCCCCGGTGCAGCGGTGGTGTCGCTTCCGGTCGTGGACACGAGGGCTCCCCCCTTGAGACGTTCCGCACTGAACAACCTCTTGCCTGCCCGCCGGACCAGCGAGTGATGCCTCGGCGTACTGCTATCGGAGGCACGTCCGTAGGACGGATGCGTGGGCATGCCGTGAAGGGGCCGGGGGGGCCGCGGTTTGGTGCCGAGGCCCCGCCCCACGGGCTGGGGCGGGGCACCGGACGAGGACGCGACGCGGTTCTACCGTCGGGCGGGGGTGAAGGTTCTGCGCCAGGCCAGTGACACGTACACCAGGGCGATGAGCACCGGGACCTCGATGAGCGGTCCGACGACACCGGAGAGGGCCTGGCCGGAGGTGACGCCGAAGGTGGCGATGGCGACCGCGATGGCCAGTTCGAAGTTGTTTCCCGCGGCCGTGAAGGCGAGGGTCGCCGTCCTGTCGTAGTGCAGGCCGAGCGCCTTGCCGAGGGCGAAGGTGCCGAACCACATGACCGCGAAGTAGACGAGCAGCGGGAGTGCGATGCGGACCACGTCGAGCGGCTGCGAGGTGATCGTCTTCCCCTGCAGGGCGAAGAGGATGACGATGGTGAACAGCAGGCCGTACAGCGCCCACGGGCCGATTTTCGGCAGGAACTTCTGCTCGTAGGACTCGCGGCCCAGCTTCTTCTCGCCGATGCGGCGGGTCAGGAAACCTGCCACCAGGGGCACGCCGAGGAAGACGACGACGTTGAGCGCGATCTTCCCCATCGAGATGTCGAGCGTCTCGCCCTCCCCGAGGCCGAGCCGGCCGGGCAGGAAGTCGAGGTAGAACCAGCCGAGGACGCCGAAGGCGACGACCTGGAAGACCGAGTTCAGGGCGACGAGGACGGCGGCCGCCTCACGGTCGCCGCAGGCGAGGTCGTTCCAGATGACGACCATCGCGATACAGCGGGCCAGGCCGACGATGATCAGGCCGGTGCGGTACTCGGGCAGATCGGGCAGGAAGATCCACGCGAGCGCGAACATGACCGCGGGACCGAGCACCCAGTTGACGACCAGCGAGGAGATCATCAGCTTCTTGTCGCCGGTGACGGCGTCGAGCCTGTCGTAGCGGACCTTGGCGAGAACCGGGTACATCATGATCAGCAGGCCGACGGCGATCGGCAGGGAGACGCCGCCGGTCTCGACCTTCGCGAGTGCGTCGTCCAGGCCGGGGACCAGCCGGCCCAGGCCCAGGCCGAGCGCCATGGCCAGCAGGATCCAGACCGCCAGGAAACGGTCCAGGGTGGAGAGCTTCGCGACGACCGACCGTTCTTCGGCAGCGGTCGCGGCAGCGGTTCGGGTCACGGACAGGCCCTCTTGTTCTCGGCAGCGGTACGAGCGGACTCGGCCAGGTCGGCGAACTGGCCCGCGAGTCGGGCGATGACGTCGGGCTTGAGCTTGTAGTAGGTGAAGCGGCCGCACGGCTCGGTCTCCACGACCCCGGCCTCCCGCAGCACCCGGAGGTGGTTGGAGAGGTTGGTCTGCCTGGCCCCGGTCTCCTCCACCAGGTGGGTGGTGCACAGCGTCTCGCGGGCGAGCAGGGTCACGATCCGGAGCCTGAGCGGGTCGGCCAGCACCCGGATCAGGTCAGTGTCGACTGACGTCATCATGGGCTGATACTGTCACATCACCCGAGGCTGATACCACTCCGGGCTGACTCATGGACCCGCCGCAGGGGTGCGCACTCCCGGGCAGGCCCCTGACGTGAAGGAAGAACGCATGCCCTCCGCTCCGCTCGCCTCCGTCCTGTTCCTCTGCGTCCACAACGCCGGCCGCTCCCAGATGGCCGCCGGCTTCCTGCGCCACCTCGCCGGGGACCGCGTCGAGGTCCGCTCGGCAGGCTCGGTCCCGGGCGACCAGGTCAACCCCGCCGCCGTCGAGGCCATGAAGGAGGTCGGCGTGGACATCGCCGACCAGCAGCCGAAGGTGCTGACCACCGAGGCCGTCCAGGCGTCCGACTACGTCATCACCATGGGCTGCGGCGACGCCTGCCCGGTCTTCCCCGGCAAGACGTACCTCGACTGGGCCCTCGAAGACCCCGCCGGCAAGGGCGTCGAAGCCGTCCGCCCCATCCGCGACGAGATCAGGACGCGCATCGAGGCCCTGATCGCCGAGATCGACGCCCGGCAGCAGGCGTGAGCAGGGTGAGCTGGGTGAGCGGGCCGAGCACGTAGCGGTTCACGTGTGGAAGCTGCCGCCGGTCCAGCCGCCACCGCCGTAGCCGCCACCGCCGTAGTCACCACCGCCGCCGTGGTCGCCACCGCTGCCGTAGTCGCTGCTGTATCCGCCGATCGTCCCCCGCTGCGCGCCTGATCCCCCGCTCTCGGACACCGGGTTCTCCTCCACGTGTCGAACGGCAGGGTCGGGTCGCCCGTTGCGGCGGGCGGTGTTGATGATGTCCCACATCAGGCTGTGGGCTCTGAATTCGGCGGAGCGGTCGACTTCTTCGAGATAGGCGGCGTAGAGCAGTTCCCCGTCGGGATCGAGCGCGTCGTAGCGGTCCCACTGCTCGGTGAGGTAGAAGAAGAGCAAACGGTCCCGCGGCCGTTCAGGCGCATATCCCGCCTCGATCGCGGCCGCCAGGGCCTCTTCGGCTCCGTTGAACCGGACCGTGGCGATTTCGCACAGGCGCTCCCGCGCCACGCCCGGAGGCAGTGCGCGCAGGACTCGCCTGTACTTGTCGGCCAGGTCCGTCCTGGGCAGCCGGGTACCGCGGAGCACGGCGTCAACGGTGCCGGCCCGGGTGAAATCAAGCAGCTCCAAGTGGTCCTTCGCCACCGCCAAGAGCACGTTCTTGCCGGAGCCCGGCGGGACGAGGTGCGGATTCGCGACGGCCACGTCCGTCACGATCCGGTTGGGCAGATGGGTGTCGTCGCGCCACAGCGCCACCAACTTGTCCAGGATCAGCGGCTGATCCGTGGTGGACAGGAACTGCTCCAGGTCGGGACGGCGGGGCGAGTCGAAGGACACGCACATCAGCAGTTGGTCGGCGATGCCCTCCGGCCGAGTCCACGGCTCACCGTCGGCCGGCCCGTGGTCGAGGAACCGGACGAGCCGGGGAGGCGATCCTCCGAAGAGCAAGGGCGCGGCGACCGAGGACCATGGCCTGTCGTCTTCGCCCTCTCTGCTGCCGCACCGCAACAAGCATGCGTGGATCACGATGCCCGCCGTACGCAGGTCTTCGCACGCCTCGGCCAACGCCGCGAAAGCCTTGCCGGCGGCAGGCTGCGACGAGCTCGCCGCGCTGGAGGCAAGTGCGCCGGCAGCCCAGGAGGACTTGTCCCGGTACAACTCTCCGGCCAGGCGCGAGACGGCGGACGATGCCAAGGGTCCTTTGAGGAGCACGCCCTCGCCCGTGGCCCACCGCTCCCAGCGCCGCATCCTCGATGGCGACGTCATCCCGCCATTGTCGGCGGTTCGGCCGTCGGAGGCCAGATGCCGGGCCTCGGTCGCGGGGCGGACTCCACCCGGAGCCGAGCAATGCTCAGTTCGGGTCGCCCGTCCGCGGGACGGTTGGCGATGTCATCGTGCGGACGTCAGCCCATGGCCTTCTTGACGAGCGCGCTGATGCGCTCTTCGTCGGCCGCGGTCAGCTCCTTCAAGGCGTACGCGGTCGGCCACATGGCACCGTCGTCGAGTTCCGCCTCGTCGCTGAAACCGAGCGTGGAGTACCTGGACTTGAACTTCTGTGCGCCCTGGAAGAAGCACAGAACCTTGCCGTCGCGGGCGTACGCGGGCATCCCGTACCAGAGCCGCGGTGTGAGGGAGGGAGCGGCCGTCTTGACGATGTCGTGGATCCGCTCGGCGAGGACACGGTCCGACTCCGGCATCTCGGCGATCTTCGCGAGCACGTCCCGCTCCGCTGCCGCCTCCTTCTCGGCCCGCGTACCGCGCCGGGCCGCCGCCTTCTTCTGCTCCTGCGCGTGCTCCTTCATCGCGGCCCGCTCTTCGGCGGTGAATCCGTTGTACTGCTCGGCGGTCGTGCCGGCGTTCTCGGTGGACGACTTCCTGTTCGGCATGGCGGGTTCCTCTCGTACGGGATCGGGGCGGGATGTGCGGGACTACCGGGTGTCAGGAGGGTTCAGGCGCGGTGGCCGGTGCCGTGGCGAGGGACGCGGCGGCCTCCCAGGCGAATCCGTCCGGGTCGGTGAAGGGGCCGGCGGTGCTGCCGAGGACGATCCGGTGCGAGCCGGTGCCGTCGGCGGGGACGCCGAGGTCCTTGGCGAGGCCGCGCCGTTTGTACAGCGCCAGCTTGACGGGGCTGGACTCTGCGGAGGCGAACTCGGCGTACTTGCCGCCGAAGCTCCTGGCCACGGTCAGGCCCCGGCCGACGTAGAACTGCTTGCTGGCCTTCACGTCCTCGACACCGAGCAGGAGGACGACCTCGTCGATCTCCCGGGTGTCGGGACCGGTGTCCTTCTTCGCCGGGGTCGCGACCTTCCAGACCGTCCCGTCCGGGGCCTGTACGACGCCGCCGTAGCCCCAGAGCGACTTCGCGGCGGGCTTCAGCACCGTGGCGCCGGCGTCCACGGCGGCGCCGAGGAAGCCGTCGACGATGGCCGGCCGGGCCACCGTGAGCGCCAGGGTGAAGCCGCGGAATCCGGTGGAGTGTGCTTCGGACGCCCGCAGGCGTATGCGGCTGTCCACGCCGAAGGCGGCGTAGAAGCGCTGGGCGGCCTCCGGGTCGGCCACCTCGAGGGTGACGGATGCGACGGACGTCTGGGATGCGGTGGTGTTCTCCATGGCCATCACGCTACGAGCTGCCTGGTGGCCGGGGCTTCTCGATTCCTGACCGGTCCGGTCACCTGCTGCGCCACACACGCCGGCATCCCCTCCACCGTGATCTCGGAGCCGGACTCGTCGGCGGCCCCCGCGGCACCGGAGCGGTCGGGCGCCGCGTCGGCCGCCCAGCGCCGGAAGGCTCCGGGCGGCATGCCGACCAGTTCGGTGAAGCGGGTGGTGAACGTGCCCGGCGACGCGCAGCCGACGGCGAAGCAGACCTCGGTGACGCCGAGGTCACCACGGCGCAGCAGCGCCGTCGCGCGTGCGATGCGACGCGTCATCAGGTACGCGTACGGCGACTCGCCGTACGCGGCCCGGAACTGCCGGCTGAGGTGCCCGGCGGACATGTTCGCGTCGCGGGCCAGCGCCTCCACGTCCAGCGGCTGCGCGTACTCCCTGTCGATCCGGTCACGGACGCGGCGCAGCCGTGCGAGATCGGTCAGGCGCTGCGCCTGGACGCGTGCACGCCGCCACCCCGGCTGACACATGAGACCCCCCTTTTCCTCTTCTTCCTCTTCCATCGGTGTCCACGAGTACCCGGAGTGGTGACGCATCGGCGCCGGCCCGGCTCAGCGGAGCTCCTGGATGCGGATGAGGTTGCCCGCGGGGTCGCGGAAGGCGCAGTCGCGGATGCCGTACGGCTGCTCGGTCGGCTCCTGGACGACCTCGGTGTCGCCGGCCTGCACCTGCTCGAACGTGGCGTCGAGGTTCCGGGTGGCCAGCAGGATCCAGCCGTAGGTGCCCTTGGCCATCATCTCGGTGATGGTGCGCCGCTCGTCCTCGGTGACGCCCGGGTCGGCGGCCGGCGGCGCCAGGAGGATGGACGTGTCGGGCTGACCGGCCGGGCCGACCGTGATCCAGCGCATCTTGCCCTGCCCGACGTCGCTGCGGACCTCGAAGCCGAGGACGTCGCGGTAGAAGGCGAGCGACGCGTCCGGGTCGACGTGCGGCAGGGCGGTCGTGTGAATGGTGATATCCATGGCGACCAGGCTAGAAGCGGCACCGCGTCCCGCGCTTCTCCATTCCTGATCGACACCCTCATGGCCGGCTGGTGTCGGGGGCCGCGTGGCGAGGGAGCGGCGGCACGGGCGTGAGCAGGTGTTCTTCCTACCCGGCCTGCTGCCGGCGCACCATCTCGTTGATCCAGACGGGTGCGAACGGAGACGTGCAGCCCGGGGAGGTCGGGTAGTCCTTGAGCACCTCCAGGCGCTCACCGATGCCGATCGCACGGCTGCGGAACTCGGGGTGCTCGATCCCGATCTGGGCCAGGCAGTGGTTCATCGCCCACTGCAGGCGATCCGGGGCGTCCTTCATCTCCGCCTCGACGACATCGAGCAGTCCTGCGAGGTCGAGGCCCTCGGGCTTCTTCGCCACGCGTTCCGTGGTCAGCGCCCAGCCGGCACTCGCGACCACGGGGTCCGGATCGGCGGTCCAGGCCACGCACAGCTCTTCGGCGTGCGGGTTCTTCTTGACCACGTAGTTCACGAGCCAGTCGTGCACCTTGGGTGTGCGCGCCTCGCGCACCATGCCGTCCAACTGGTCACGGTCGAACGCCTTCGGGCGGCAGATCAGGAGCGCCAGCAGTCTCGCAGCGGTGTCGTCCGTCTCCCAGAGCCGGCACGCGAGTTCCTGCTGCGTCTTCAGCCGCTTCGCGAGCGCGCGCAGCTTGCCGAGGTTCACACCGTGATCGTCGCCGTGTCTCTCGTTCACCTCGCGAATCTTCGGGTCCGCGAGCTCGGCCAGCTCGGCCATCACCTCGGCCACCGTCGTCCCGCTCGCCGTCGTCCCGGCCACCGCCGCCTCCCGTCCCTCGCGTGCGGAGTGCAGCCTACGACGGAGGCCGGCCTGCCGTCGTGACCGCCCTCCGCGCCGCTGCACTCACGCGGTCCGGACCTCGTACGAGTGCACCAGGCGCGCCAGCTGGCGGCCCGCGGCGCGCAGCGGTTCCTCGCTGCGTGCGACCTGGGCCGTGACCTCGGCCCCTTCCAAGGCGCTGATGACGGTGGTCGCCAACTCGCGGGCGGTCTCGGCGGGGAAGCCGCACCGCAGCAGCTTGTCGTGGACAAGCCGCTCCCAGCCGCGCAGTGCGTCCGCGCAGACCTGCTGGATCTCCGAGTCGGTGCCGAGCGTCTCCAGGGCCGCCGCCGTGACGGGGCAGCCGTCGGTCCAGCCCGACTCGCGCAGTTCCGTCGCCAGCCGCCGGGCGCAGGCGTTCACCGCCTCGGCCGGGTCCTCCTCGCTGTCCAGGGTCTTCTGGAGCAGCGCCGCGAACTCCTGGCTGCTGTGCCTGATCGCGGCCACGGCGACGGCTTCCTTGCCGCCCGGGAAGAAGTGGTAGACGGATCCGAGGGTGGCCTGTGCCTCCTGGGCGATCTGCTTGATGCCGGTTCCGATGTAGCCCTGCCGCTGCAGGAGGCGCGCTGCGGTGACGACGATCCGGTCCCGGGTGCTGGTCTGCATGCGGCCACCGTACCGGTAATTGAGTAGAGCGTTCGTTCCAGGAGCGTGGTACGTTGCGGGCACCGCTCTGAGTAGAGCGTTCGTTTTAGAGATGCGTGGAGGTCGCTTCATGAGCAGCAGAACCGGGCAGTCGGTCACCGTGATCGGACTCGGGCCCATGGGCCGAGCCATCGCCGCGGCATTCCTGGACCGCGGATACGCGGTCACCTTGTGGAACCGCACCTCCTCCCGCGCGGACGACCTCGTGTCCCGCGGCGCGGTGCTCGCACCGGACGTGGAGCAGGCGCTCGCCGCCAATGAGGTGGTGATCCTCAGCCTCACGGACTACGCGGCGATGTACGACGTGCTGAACCCCGCCGCCGCGGCGCTGACCGGCCGGGTCCTCGTCAACCTCAGCTCCGACACCCCCGAGCGGGCCCGGGCCGCCGCCCGCTGGGCGGCCGAGCGGGGCGCCGTGCACCTGACCGGCGGCATCACCGTGCCGCCCTCCGGCATCGGGCAGCCCGACTCGGCCACCTTCTACAGCGGCCCGCGCGAGACGTTCGACAGGCATCGGCCCCTGCTCGAAGTCATCACCGGCAGGACGGACCACCGGGGGGAGGACCCGGGTCTCGCCGCGCTCTTCTACCAGCTCGGCATGGTGATGTTCTGGACGTCCATGCTGAGCTACTGGCAGGCGATCGCCCTCGCCCGTGCGAACGGCCTGACCGCGGCCGACATCCTGCCGCACGCCACCGAGACCGCGAACTCACTGCCCGGCTTCTTCGCCTTCTACGCCGAACGCATCGACGCCGGTCACCACCTCGGCGACGTGGACCGCCTGAGCATGGGGACGGCCAGTGTCGAGCACGTCCTGCACACCAACGCCGACGCGGGCGTCGACACCGCCCTTCCGGCCGCCGTCGCCGGCCTCTTCCGGCGCGGCATGGACGCCGGGCACGCGGCGGACAGTTTCTCCAGCCTGGTGGAGCTCATGACGAAGGGCGAGGCACCGCCACGGTCGTGAACGGCGGAGGTGGCCGTACCGGCTGCCTCCGCGCCCACGGGCCGGCTTCGACCAGAAGTTCCGCAGTGCGCGCGGACGCGTAGATCGACGGCTGTCACGGGGTACAGGCCCATCGAGCCGGAAACGGTGGGACAGCCGCAGGGCTGGTTCCACGGGCGCGAACCGACCCGCTGGACGTGCGCCGAGACCTGATGGCAGCGGAGGTGGATTCATGAGCACGCCGACACGTTCTCCCGTCGATTCCCACAACGAGTGGGACCCGCTGGAGGAGATCATCGTCGGTCGTCTGGAGGGCGCGACGATCCCCTCCGCCCATCCGGTCGTGGCCTGCAACGTCCCGCCGTGGGCGGCGCGTCTGCAAGGGCTTGCCGCCGGCTTCCGGTATCCGCGCGCCCTGATCGAGCGCGCGCAGCACGAGCTCGATCAGTTCATCGCCCTCCTCGGATCACTCGGCATCACGGTCAGGCGGCCGGAGCCCGTGGACCACCACAAGCGCTTCGGCACGCCCGACTGGTCCTCACGTGGCTTCTGCAACACCTGCCCGCGGGACAGCATGCTGGTGATCGGCGACGAGATCATCGAGACGCCGATGGCATGGCCGTGCCGGTACTTCGAAACCCACTCCTATCGCCCGGTGCTCAAGGACTACTTCCGGCGCGGAGCGCGCTGGACGGCGGCACCCAAGCCGCAGCTCACCGACGAACTGTTCGAGCCCGGCTTCCGCGTCCCCGGTGCCGGCGAGCCCATGCGCTACATCCTCACCGAGTTCGAGCCCGTGTTCGACGCGGCGGATTTCATGCGCGCGGGACGCGACCTGTTCGTGACGAGGAGCAACGTCACCAACCGCATGGGCATCGAGTGGCTGCGCCGTCATCTCGGACCCGGCTACCGCATCCACGAGATCGAGAGCCGCTGCCGTACGCCCATGCACATCGACACCACATTCGTCCTGCTCGGGCCCGGCAAGGCGCTGGTCAATCCCGAGTACATCGACAAGGACCGCCTCCCCGACGCCCTGAGTTCTTGGGACATCCTGGTCGCCCCGGAGCCCGACCCGATCGACGACCGGCTGCTCAGGATCACCTCGATGTGCGGCAAGTGGCTCAACATGAACGTCCTCATGGTCGACGAGAAGCGCGTGATCGCGGAGCGGCACCACACCCAGATGCTGCGGGCGCTCGAAGGATGGGGGTTCGAGCCGATCCCGTGCGATCTGCTGCACTACGCGCCGTTCGGTGGATCCTTCCACTGCGCGACACTCGACATCCGGCGCCGCGGCACGCTGGAGTCGTACTGCGACTGAGACGCGTCCCGAGAGCCGAGCGGGGGCCGGTGGGAGGGTGTCGTGGCCGCCGGGGTGACCGCTCTCCGGCTTCGGATATTTTGTCACTTCGTCATGGCTTCGGAGGGAAGGGGCGCCTCGACGGCCCAACCGGGCGCGCGAGGCGAGGGGTTGACTATGGATGCGCAGGACACGGCCAAGCGGCTGCGGGCGATCAGCGACGAAATGTCGGACCGTTTCTACGAGCGGGACGACGTGGTGCGGACGCTGGTGGTGACGCTGCTGGCCGGGCAGCACTCGCTGGTACTGGGCCCGCCCGGAACGGCGAAGTCGGAGATGGCCCGGGAGCTCACGGGCAGGATCGAGGGGGCGGCCTACTGGGAGATCCTGCTGTCGAAGTTCACCGCGCCGACGAGGATGTTCGGTCCCATCGACGTCGCCGCGCTGGCCCGGGGTGAGTACCGCCAGGTCTACGACGGCCGCGCCACGACCGCGCACGTCGCGTTCATCGACGAGATCTTCAAGTGCTCCACGGCGGCGCTGAACGAGACGTTGGGCTACCTGAACGAACGGATCTACCACCCCGAGAGCGGCGGCGAGCCGATCCGCTGCCCCCTGATCGGAGCCATCACGGCGAGCAACGAACTGCCCGGCGGAGAGGATTCGGCCGCGATCTACGACCGGCTGCTGGTGCGGATCGAGGTCAAGTACCTGGAGGACCCCTCGAACTTCGCCGCGCTGGTCCGCTCCGCCGTCAGCCGCCCCGCGGCACCGGCACGGACCACGGTCGAGCTGGCCGCGTTGCAGCACGCCGTGACCGAAGCCGTCCCTGCCGTGGACGTCCCCGACGCCATCGTGGACGCGGTGTGCACGCTGCGGGCCGCCCTGCGCCGCAGGGAACTCGTCGCCTCCGACCGCCGCTGGCGGCAGGCGGTGCGCCTGCTCCAGGCGTCCGCGTACCTCGACGGCCGCCCGGCGGTCGCCGAGACCGACCTGTCGGTGCTGACCCATGTGCTGTGGGACTCCCCCGCCGAACGCCCGGCCGTCGAGCGCGAGGTGCTGCACCTGGTCAACCCCGACGCCAAGGAAGCGCTCGACCTGGCCGACGTCATCGAGGAGCTGGAGGCCCAGCTCGACGCCATGGCCGGGCAGTCCCGCGAGGCACTGAGCGAATGGGTCATCAAGAACGCCCACAACAAGCTCGCCATGGCGGGCAAGCGGCTGGAGAAGCTGCGCGAGGAGGCGGCGAGCGCCGGCCGCTCCACCGCCGCCATCGACCGGGTCAGCGGCCGCCAGCGCGCCGTGCGCGCCCGCGTTCTCACCGAGGCCCTCGGCGTGGACGCGAGCATGGTGCAGGCCCAGCTCTGAGCACCGGGCCGATCAAGACCATGGAGACGACACCGAGCACGCTCAACGAGCTCGCGAGCCGGGCCGGGAAGTGGCTGGGCCTGCCCGCTGCCGCTCCCGAGCGGCACACGGCGGCCGTGGTCGCCGACCGGTTCGACCGGATCGCCTGGCGCGACACCTACGAGCAGTCGGCCGGACTGCGCGAACTGGCCGAGGAGCTGAACGAACGCCACGACTCCGGCACCGACCTCCTGTGCGACGCGTTCCTGGCCGCCTACAAGGTCCGCCCGCGGTTGCGCGAGCCCGCCGAGATGGACCCCGGCCGGCTGGTCAACCACCAGGTCGTCACCTCACTGGTGGAGTCGCCGGAGTTCGCCGAGCTGCACCGGGAGACGGCCGGCGACCCCTACGCCGCCGCCATGGCCGTACTCGCCCAGGCCGCCGCGCTGCGCGGGATGCTGGAACGCTCCCGGGACGCCCAGGAACAGGCGGAACAGGCGAGGCAGGCCCAGCAGGCCACCGAGGGCGCGGCCAACGCCGTCGGCGAGGCGCTCCAGCAGGCCGCCGCCGAGGCCGACGAGGACGGCACCGTCCCGGCACCTGCCGCCGACGCCGTACGACAGGCGATCAGGAACGCCGAGGCCGCCGAGGCGGCTGCGCGGCAGGCCGTCCAGGACACCGCTCCGGCCCTCGCTGCGGCGGCCCCCGGCGTCCGTGCCGCCGCGCGGAACGCGGCGGCGAAGGCCGCCCGGGCCGCGCGCCAGGAGGCGGCGCTGATGCGCGCTTGGGGCGTCGGCCCCGGGGAGCTGGAGCGGATGCCGTTCGACCAGCGTGCGCGGCTCGCCGAGCGGCTGCGCTCCGGCCGTCTCGCCCAGTGGGCCGAGCTGATCGGCCGCTTTAGGCAGATGGCCGGCGGTGGGCGTGCGCGCAAGGTGGAGAACGCCTCCGGGGAGCTGGTCGGCGTCACACTCGGCAGCGACCTCTCGCGGGTCATCCCCTCCGAGCTGGCCAACCTCGGCCTGCCCGAGCTGCGTGCGGTCTTCGCCGCCCGCTACGCCGCCGGGGAGCTGATGCTCTACGACAGCCAGGGCGAGCAGACCACCGGCCAGGGCGCCATCATCGCGTGCGTGGACACCTCGCACTCCATGTACGAGGCGGGGCCCGGCGGAGTCACCCGGGAGGCGTGGGCCAAGGCGTGCGCCCTGGCGCTGCTGGACCAGGCCCGTCACGCCGGGCGTGACTTCGTCGGCATCCTGTTCTCCGCCGCCGACCGGATCCAGGTGTTCCGCTTCCCGGCCGACCAGCCGGCCGGCATCGCCCGGGTGCTCGACTTCGCGGAGTCCTTCCTCGGCGGCGGAACCAGCTACCAGACGCCGCTTTCAGCGGCCGGCGAACTGCTGGAGGAGGAGTTCGACGCCTCCGCCCGCGCACGGGGCGACATCGTGATGCTCACCGACGACGACTGCGGCGTCACCGAGCAATGGATGCGCGACTGGAACGACGCCAAACACCGGCTGGGCTTCCGCGTCTTCGGCGTGGCCGTCGGCGCCCCCCGCGTCGGCGAAGCCGACTCCGTACTGGACGCCCTCTGCGACAACCTCCGCTCCATCGAGGACCTCACCGACGTCCACGCCGCCGCCGACCTCTTCCGCTTGATCTGACCGCGGTGCCGTCGCCGGGACGGCGGCACCCGGTCAGCGGTGCTTGACGCCGGTCTGCGCGCCGGGGGCGAGGGTGGGTTCGGTGACGGGGACGTCGCCGAGGGCCCGGTCGACGGCGGCCAGCACGTCGTCGGACAGCTCCACGCCGGAGGCGGCGGCGTTGGCGTGGACCTGTTCGGGGCGGGAGGCACCGGTGATCGCGGAGGCGACCTCGCTGCGGCGCAGGACCCAGGCGAGCGCCAGGGTGGGCATGCTCATCCCGGCCTGCTCGGCGACGGGCACGAGGCGCTGGACCGCTTCGAGGGCGGCGTCGCTGTAGACGAGGTCCTGGGAGACGGCCATGTCGGCGGAGGCGAACCGGCTTCCCTCGGGGACGGGCCGTCCGGGCTTGTACTTGCCGGTGAGGACGCCCTGGGCGAGGGGGGACCAGACGATCTGGGAGATGCCGTGCGTGGCGCACAGGCCGAAGACCTCGGCCTCGGGGGCCTGCCACAGCATCGAGTACTGGGGCTGGGAGGAGACGAACAGGCCGGGGCCGGCGATGTCGATCGCGGCCCGGATCTGTTCGGGGGTCCATTCGCTGAAGCCGATGTAGCGGGCCTTGCCCTGCTCGACGACCTTCTGAAACGCCTCGATCGTGTCCTCGATCGGGACGGTGGGGTCGAAGCGGTGCGCCTGGTAGAGGTCGACGTAGTCGGTCTTCAGGCGGGTGAGGGAGGCGTCGATCTGCTGGGCGATCTGCGCCGGGGACAGGCCCTGGTCGGCCGGGTCGTCCGACATCGGGAAGTACACCTTGGTGGCCAGGACGTAGGAGTCGCGCGGGTGGGCCGAGAGGATCTCGCCCCAGGCCGTCTCCGCGGCGCCCTGCCCGTAGACGTTGGCGGTGTCGAAGAAGTTGACGCCCGCGTCGAACGCCGCCTCCGTGCAGGCACGGGTCGTGTCCGCCTCGATGCCGCCGGAGTAGGTGAGCCAGGACCCGAGCGAAATCTCGGAGACCTGCAGGTCCGAGCTGCCGAGTGTGCGGTACCGCATGGTTGCTCCTTCAGGTGGTCCGGTCCCGTGTCCACGGGCCGACGGGCTCGTCGTGGCGCCGGGCGGCGTGGAGGGAGCCCAGGAGGCCGAGCGCCTGGGCGCTGGGGCTGCCCGGTTCGGCGTGGTAGATGACGAGCTGCTGGCCGGGTGCGTCGCGTACGTCGAAGGCCTGGTAGGTGAGGGTGAGGGCGCCGACGTCGGGGTGGAGGAGGTGCTTGGGTTCCTGCGTCTTGCCGCGCACGGTGTGGGCGTTCCAGAGGCGGGTGAACTGCGGGCTGTGCTCGGTGAGGGTGCGGACCAGGGCGCGCAGCCGCGGCTGGTTCGGGTCGAAGCCCGCCGCGTGGCGCAGGTTGGCGACGGTGGCCTGGGCGGCCCGGTCCCAGTCCGTGTAGAAGTGCCGGCCTGCGGGGTCGAGGAACGTCATCCGCGCCAGGTTGTCCGCCGGGTCGAAGGGAGAGTAGAGAGCGTCGGCCAGAGCGTTGGCCGCGAGGATGTCCAGGGTCCGGTTGAGGACGAGCGCGGGTGTGTTCGGGTAGCCGTCCATCAGCTGGCGCAGTGCCGGACCGACCCGTTCGGTGGTGTGGGTGCCGACCTGGTCGCCCGGTGTCTGCCCGGCCAGCCGGAACAGGTGCGCGCGGGCGTCCGTATCGAGCCGCAGGGCGCGGCTGAGGGCGTCGAGCACCTGGGGCGAGGGGTTGCGCTCGCGTCCCTGTTCCAAGCGGGTGTAGTAGTCGACGTTGACCCCGGCCAGGACGGCGACCTCCTCGCGGCGCAGTCCGGCGACCTTGCGTGTCCCGTAGCTCGCCATGTCGACGTCCTCGGGACGCAGGTCGGCGCGGCGTGCGCGGAGGAAGTCGCCCAGGTGGTTGTCGGTCATGTGTCCAGGCTAGGCAAGGACCGGTGGACGCTGCCCGGGTGCGCCGCACCCAGGCAGCGCGCGCCCTGGCCGGCCTCTGCCGACCTGCCCATTCTCGGTGGAGAGCGACGGATGCACGGGTCGCGAGCCGAAGACAGGGAATCGAGGCAATCATCATCATGATGGGACGTCTGGCGGGAAAGACCGCGCTGATCACCGGCGCGACGGGGGGCATCGGCCGAGCCACCGCGGAGCTGTTCGCCCGCGAAGGAGCACGTCTCGTGGTCACCGATGCCGCCGCCGACGCCGCGGCGCAGTTCGCGGCACGCCTGGAGAACGACGGCGCCGAGGCCGTCGGCACCGGCCTGGACGTGACCTCGGCACAGCGGTGGAGCGAGGTCATGGCCCTCGTCGAGCGGCGCTTCGGGCGGCTGGACGTGCTGGTGAACGTCGCCGGCATCGTGGACTGGCCCGGCGTCGAGGACACCGATCAACAGGGATGGGACCGGGTCATCGCGGTGAATCAGACCGGCACCTGGCTTGGCATGAAGGCGGCCATGCCGCTGCTGCGCGCCGGCGGCAACGGCTCGGTGATCAACACCTCGTCCGTGCTGGGGCTGATCGGCAGCGGGGCCGCCGTCGCGTACCAGGCGTCCAAGGGAGCGGTACGCCTGCTGACCAAGACCGCCGCCGTGGAGTACGCGACCCGGGGCGTGCGCGTGAACTCCGTGCACCCGGGAGTCATCGCGACGCCCATGATCCAGGAGATCCTCGACGAGGAGGGTGATCAGCAGCCCGACATCCTGCGGACCCCGATGCGGCGCGCCGGCCGGCCCGAAGAGATCGCTCCCATGATGCTGTTCCTGGCCGGCGACGAGTCCTCGTTCATCACCGGGGCGGAGTTCGTCGTCGACGGCGGACTCACCGCGCACTGACCGCCGGCTCACCGCCTGGGCCGGCTCTCACTGGCCCACCCGGCCGTCGATGCGCTCACGCAACAGGTCGGCGTGGCCGCAGTGGCGGGCGTACTCCTCGATCCTGTGCACCATCAACTCCCGCACCGAGATCTTGTCCTTGCCCAGGCGGTGGCCCAGGTCGGGGTGCTCGGCCAGCGCGGCGTCGGTGGCCGCCTGTTCGCGGGCCAGGGCCGCGTACGCGGCGTCGACCTCGGCCTGCTCGGGCACGGCTCCGTCGAAGTCGGGGTCGCCGTCGTCGCCGTACAGCTTCGGCAGCGGATCGCCGTCGGTGATCCAGTTGAGCCAGTCCCGTTCCACCTCGGCGAGGTGGCGAACCAGGCCGAGCAGCGACATCGTCGACGGTGGAACCGACCGGCGGGCCATCTGCTCCGCGTCCAGGCCGTCGCACTTCATCAGCAGGGTCGCGCGGTAGTTCGTCAGGAAGTACCGCAGCGTCGCGAGCTCACCCTCCGGACGGGCTCCGTCGCTGTGGCGGGGGTCGTCGTCCGGGTCGGCCCACATGTCGGGGTAGACGGTCGCGCGGCTCCATCGTGCGGGTTGGTCGCTCATGCGCCCATCTTCGTGCGCGAGCGCCCGAGCCCGCCAGATTCCCTCCCGACAGCCGTGTCGGACGCCGTGGCCCCCGTCTCACCGACCTCGTGCACGACCGTTGACCACATACCGTCCGGTCAGTACGGTCCCGGGGAACGTCCCCCTCGCACCCATCGGAGCGTGTACGCATGGACACAGCCCCGTCCGCCCAGCCCCTCCCCGCCACCGCCCCGGCCGTCCCCAACCGCCGCCGTGTGGCCACGGCCGCCGCTCTCGCCTCGGCCGTGGAGTGGTACGACTACTTCGTCTTCGGCATCGCCGCCGCGCTCGTCCTCGGCGACCTGTACTTCCCGGCCGGCAGCCCCACCGCCGGGGTCATGGCGGCCTTCGCCACCTTCGCCGTCGGCTTCCTGGCCCGCCCGCTCGGCGGCATCGTCGCAGGCCAGCTCGGTGACAAGAAGGGCCGCAAGCCGATGCTGGTCCTCGCCCTCACCCTGATGGGCCTGGCCACCACCGGCATCGGCCTGCTGCCGACGTACGACACGATCGGCATCGCCGCCCCGATCCTGCTGGTCCTCCTGCGCATCGCCCAGGGCGTCGCCGTCGGCGCGCAGTGGGGCGGCGCGATGCTGCTGGCCACCGAGTACGCCCCCGAGGGCAAGCGCGGCGTGTACGGCAGTGTCGTCCAGCTCGGCGTCCCGATCGGCGTGGTCACCGCCAACAGCGTCTTCCTGCTGGCCGGGGCGCTCACCTCCGAATCGGCGTTCGAGGCCTGGGGCTGGCGGGTGCCGTTCCTGGTGGGGCTGCTCGTCCTCGGCCTGGCCTGGTACATCCACACCCGCGTCGAGGAGACCCCGGAGTTCCGCGAGGCCGAACGCGCCCTGGCCGAGAAGGAGCAGACCGAGCGCACCTCTCCCCTGCGCACGATCCTGCGCGGTCACCTCGGCACGGTGCTGCTGGCCGGCGGTTCCTTCGCCGTGAACACCGCGACGTTCTACATCCTCATCACCGGTGTCCTCGACTACACCACCCGCGAACTGGACATGGACCGCGGCCCGGTGCTCGCGGTCTCCCTCGGCGTCAGCCTCACCCAGCTCGTGCTGATCCCGGCCTCGGCCGCACTGTCCGACCGGATCGGCCGCATCCGGATCTACGCGCTCGGCGCGGCCGGCATCGCCCTGTGGGCCGTGCCGCTGTTCCTCCTGATCGACACCGGCTCGCTGCTGTGGCTGGCCGTCGGCACCTTCGTCGCCAGCTGCTTCCTCAGTATCATGTACGGCCCCCAGGCCGCCCTCTTCGCCGAGCTGTTCACGCCCGAGATGCGCTACACCGGCGCCTCCCTCGGCTACCAGATCGCGGCCGTCGGCGGCGGCGGGCTCGCGCCCTTCGTCATGGTGCTGCTCCTGGAGGCGACCGGCACGTCGATGGCCGTCTCCGGCTACATCATCGCGCTGTCGCTCATCGCCCTGGCCTCCATCAAGGTCCTCGCGGACCGGGCCCGTTCACGGCGCACGTGACGGTGACGCGCGGCCGACGTCCCGGACCGGATGGCTTTCCTCGGCTTCAATGGAGGTCCCCGAGAACCCGGCCGAGCCGGGCGGGCGGCCACGAAGGGAAGGAGAACCCCCATGCGAGGAGCAGTCATCCACGGTCCTGGCGCCGACCGCGTCGACGGCCGGGCCTCGCGCGTCCGAGGGGAGGTGCGCTCGTGAGCCGGATCCTGGTGACGGGTTCCTCGGACGGCCTCGGACGCGCCGCGGCGGATGCACTGCTGTCCGCCGGACACGACGTCGTGGTGCACGCCCGGAGTCAGGAACGCGCGGCCGCCCTCCGCGCACTCGTCGACCGCGGGGCGGACATCGTCGTGGGCGACTTCACCGAACGTGATGCCGTACGGCGCGTCGCCGCCGAGCTGAACGACGTGAAGCCGCTCGACGCGGTCATCCACAACGCCGGCGTATGGAGCGGGCCTGCGGTCATGCCGGTCAACGTCGTCGCACCGTACCTGCTCACCGCCCTGCTCCAGGGGCCGCGCCGGCTGGTGTACCTGAGCAGCAGCTCGCACTTCGACGGTCGCCCCTCACTCGCCGGGGTCGACTGGCGCGGCCGGAGCGCGGGCTCGTACTCCGACAGCAAGCTGTTCGTCACGACACTCGCGGCCGCGGTGGCCCGCCTGCGCCCCGAGGTGCTGAGCAACGCCGTGGACCCGGGCTGGGTACCGACCAAGATGGGCGGACCGGGCGCACCGGACGATCTGGAGCTCGGCCATCGCACACAGGAGTGGCTCGCCTCCAGCGACGAACCCGAGGCCCTGACCTCGGGCGGGTACTGGTACCACCGCCGGCGGCTGCAGCCGCACCGCGCGGTGCAGGACGAGGAGTTCCAGGACCGCCTCCTGCGGACGCTGGCCGAGGAGACGGGCACCGCGCTCTGACCGATCGCGGCCATGCGGGGCCAGGGGCTCCGCGCTCGTGGCGAGCTGCGGCAGCGCCCGTTCCGCTTGCCTCGCGTCCTGACCTCGTAGGCGAGCACGTGGTTCGCCTACGAGGCGTCGGCCGCTCCCGCTCAGGCCCTGACGATGCAGAAGGGGTGCCCGGCCGGGTCGGTGAGGACCCGCCACCTGTCCTCGTGCGGCTGGTGGTCCGGCTTGCCCGCGCCCAGCTCCAGCAGCCCGGCCTCGGCCTCGTCCAGGTCCGCGACCTCGAAGCAGAGGTGGAGCTGCTGGGGAACGGTCTGGTCGGGCCAGCTCGGGGCCCGGTGGCCGGCGACCCGTTGGAAGCCGATGAAGAGTCCGTCCTCGCGGTTGAGTCCGGCGAAGTCGGCGTTCGACTCCGGGTGGGGTTCGAGGCCGGTGGCCTGCTGGTAGAACGCCGCCAGAGCCGGCGGATCAGGACAGTCGAGTGTGATCGCGCTCAACTTCATCTGCAGGGCCATGACACCTCCGGGCCGACCAGGGACTTCCGCGGTGAACACCCTAGAGGCAACCGCCTGCGGCGGGCGGGCCGGCATCCGGTGGACCGTCAGAAGGCCCACCGGGTATGGGTGTACACCCCCTCGTTCCGGCCGAAGCCGTACGCCGTGGCCGGCGCCACCGCGAACACCACGTCGTCCCCCTTCCGGATCGCATCCCCGATCCCGTGGAAGGTGCCTTCGGGCGAGGTGATGTGCGGCCCGTACTTCGCCTCGTACGCCGCGATCACCTCCTCCAGCACCGCGGGATCGGCAACCCGCTCCGCCTCGCCCTCGACCACGAGGTCGAGCCCTTCGGTGAGCGAGTTCCCCCCGGTGGTCAGCGCGCAGTGGCCGTCATGAGCGAGGTTCCTCGCCTTCTGCTCCCCCACGCCGGTGGAGAAGTACAGCACCCCCTCGTGCCAGGCGGCGATCACGGGAGTGACGTGGAGCCGGCCGTCCGGCCGCACCGTGGACACCCAGAAGATCTCAGCGGCCTCCAGCTGCCGCTGGGCCTCGGCCCACTCGGTGGCGGTGACGTCCGCCGCACCCGGGCGGGGATTGAGCGCGGAACTGTAGCGGGCGTCGAGCTCGGTCGTGGGTTGCCTTGCAGATCCCTGTGCCGGCATGGCGGGTCTCCTTGTCTCCCCCATGACGACTGTTCCCTCGTGAGGACCGTCCGACCGCGCAGAAGTCACTGCCGCACCCGTTCGGGTCAGGCGACCGCTTCGGCGACCGGGCCGCGGGCTCGGCCGAGCGCGGCCCGTCAGCGGGACCGGCGGGCGTTGAGCCGGGCGGACTGGCGTGTCAGGTGGTCGCGCTCGGCGAGGTTGGGTGCCCTGCGGGCCGCCTCGGCGTACAGCCGTGCCGCCCCCGCCAGGTCGCCGTCGCGCTCGTGGAGGTAGGCCGCCACCGCGGCGTGGCGGGGCAGTGAGTCGTCCAGGGCCGCGAGCGCCGCCAGCCCGGCGCGCGGGCCGTCGGCCTCGCCGACGGCCACCGCGCGGTTGAGCCGGACGACCGGGCTGTCGGTCAGGCGCACGAGCTCGTCGTACCACTCGACGATCTGCACCCAGTCGGTCTCCTCGGCGGTGGGCGCGTCGGCGTGGAGTGCCGCGATGGCGGCCTGGGCCTGGAACTCGCCCAGCCGGTCGCGGGAGAGGGCCGCCTGCAGGATCCGGACGCCCTCGGCGATCGACTCCGTGTCCCACCGGTCCCGGTCCTGCTCGGCGAGCGGCACCAGGCTTCCGTCGGCCGCGGTCCGGGCGGCGCGCCGGGCGTGGTGGAGCAGCATGAGGGCGAGCAGGCCCGCCACCTCCGGGTGGTCGATCACGGCCGCGAGCTGCCGGGTGAGCCGGATGGCCTCGGCGGCGAGGTCGACGTCTCCGGAGTAGCCCTCGTTGAAGACCAGGTAGAGGACGCGCAGCACGGTCGCGACGTCGCCGGGCCGGTCGAAGCGCACGCCGGAGACGGTGCGCTTGGCACGGCTGATGCGCTGGGCCATGGTCGACTCGGGCACCAGGTAGGCCTGGGCGATCTGGCGCGTGGTGAGACCGCCGACGGCGCGCAGCGTGAGCGCGACCGCGGACGACGGTGTGAGCGACGGGTGGGCGCACAGGAAGTAGAGCTGGAGCGTGTCGTCCGCCGCGGGCGCGGGCCCGGGCTCCGGTTCCAGGTCGACGAGGTCCTCACGCCGGCGTCGGGCGGCGTCCGCGCGGGTCGCGTCGAGGAACCGGCGCCAGGCCACGGTGACCAGCCAGCCCTTCGGGTCCCGTGGGGGGTCGGCCGGCCAGGCACGGACCGCCTCGACCAGCGCGTCCTGCACGGCGTCCTCGGCCGCCGCGAAGTCGGCTCCGCGGCGGACGAGGACGGCGAGCACGCTCGGGGTGAGGCTGCGGAGCAGGGCCTCGTCCATCGGTGGACTCACTCCGTGATGGTGGGCGGCGCGGCCAGGAACGGGCGGACCTCCAGCCACTCGTGGATCGGCTTCCCGCCGGCCCCGGGAGCTGCGGACAGTTCCCCGGCCAGCTCGACGGCGCGCTCGTAGCTGTCGACGTCGATCACCATCCAGCCGGCGATGAGGTCCTTGGTCTCGGCGAACGGGCCGTCGGTGACCGGCGGGCGTCCCTCGCCGTCGTACCGGACCCACGCCCCCTGTGGGGCGAGCGCCTGGCCGTCGACGAACTCGCCGGTCTTCTCCAGCCGGTCCGCGAAGTCCTGCATGTACTGCACGTGCGCCGAGATCTCCTCCGGCGTCCACTGGTCCATGGGGACGTCGTTGACCGCTGCCGGGGCGCCGCGGTAGTGCTTGAGCAGCAGGTACTTGGCCATCGTGTCTCTCCTCCGTGCTGGTGCGACCCATTGTGGCCGCCTTCACCACGGGGACGGAGCCGGACGCGGGTTCTCGACATCGCCGGGAAAAATCGCGTCTCTTTTTTTCTGCGAGCTGTTCATGGCCGGATGCCCGCCTGTCACTCCACCACCAGGACGACCTCCAGGGTCCGGGGTCCGTGGACGCCTTCCACCCGGTCGAGTTCGATGTCGCTGGTGGCGGACGGTCCGGAGATCCACGTGGTCGGGCGGGTGGGGTCGAGGCGGGGCAGGGCCTGCGGGAGGGAGGCGACCACCTGGCCGGCGACGTCGACCACGCAGATGTGCAGGTCGGGAATGAGGGTGAGGGCACGCCGGCCCTGCCCCGGGCCGGCGTCGAGGACGACGGTGCCGGTCTCCGCGACGGCCAGGGCGCAGCCGGTGACCACGGCGTCGGCGGAGTCCAGCTCGGCCGGTGTCAGGTGGCCGTCGTCGTGTCGCAGCCGCGCGTCCGAGCCGGCCAGCCAGTCGCCGGGCAGACCGGGCGGCACCACGACGGTCCGCGCACCGTGGCCGGTGAGGAGTTCGCCGATGAGGGCCGGAAGGTGCTGCCGGGTGCTGCGGTGCACGCCCGCCCGGTAGTCGGCGAGGTTCTCGTGCAGGAGGTCGAGCACCGTGGCGGGGTCGTCGGGTGTGTGGCTCACGAGGTAGTCGCGTGTGACCTCGGGGGCTTCGGGCGCGTCGGCGAGGGCCCTGCGCACCCGGCCCAGGACGCGATCGCGGGCGGAGGAGGCAGACGTCATTCGTGGTTCTTCTTCCACCAGTCACGGAAGGGTTCGGCGGGCAGTTCCGGCAGGTCGCGGCTGTTGGTCCACTCGCGCACGCCGGGGCCGGGGAGCCGTCTGGGATGCAGCTTGCGCGTCCTGGACGCGAGGCGTTCGCCCGCGGTGAGGGCGGCCGGGTGGTCGAGGAGCCAGGTCGCCGCCCTCATCGCGGCCCTCTCCAGACGGTGCCCTCTGCCGCCCTGGTCGGCGACCTTCTCCCGCAGGTGGACCAGGACTTCGGGGATGTCGATGGCCACCGGGCACACCTCGTAGCAGGCGCCGCACAGCGAGGAGGCGTACGGCAGTGACGCGTCGAGTTCCGTGGCGGTGCCCCGCAGTTGGGGGGTGAGGATGGCGCCGATGGGACCGGGGTAGGCGGATCCGTAGGCGTGGCCGCCGGCCCGCTCGTAGACCGGGCAGACGTTCAGGCACGCCGAGCAGCGGATGCAGCGCAGCGCCTGCCGGCCGACCTCGTCGGCGAGGGTGTCGGTGCGGCCGTTGTCCAGCAGGACCAGGTGGAAGGCGCGCGGGCCGTCGCCGTCGGTCGTGCCGGTCCACATGGTGGTGTAGGGGTTCATCCGCTCGGCCGTGGAGGACCGGGGCAGGAGCTGGAGGAAGACCTCCAGGTCGCGCCAGGTGGGGACCACCTTCTCGATGCCGACCACGGAGATCAGGGTCTCGGGCAGGGTCAGGCACATGCGACCGTTGCCCTCGGACTCGACGACGACCAGGGTGCCGGTCTCGGCCACCATGAAGTTGGCCCCGGAGATCCCGACCTTGGCGCGCAGGAACTTCTCGCGCAGGTGGAGTCTGGCCGCTTCGGCGAGATCCGCGGGCCGGTCGGTCAGGCCGTCCGGTGCCGGGCGTCCCCAGTCGGCCATGTTGTCGCGGAAGATGTCGCGGATCTCCCCGCGGTTGCGGTGGATGGCCGGGACGAGGATGTGGGAGGGCAGGTCGTCGCCGAGCTGCACGATCAGCTCGGCGAGGTCGGTCTCGTAGGCGCGGATGCCGGCTTCCTCCAGCGCCGCGTTGAGACCGATCTCCTGGGTGGCCATGGACTTGACCTTGACGACCTCCGTCTCACCGGTCGCCTTCACCAGGTCCGTGACGATCCGGTTGGCCTCGTCCGCGTCGGCTGCCCAGTGAACGGTGCCGCCCGCGGCGGTGACGGCCCGCTCGACCTGCTCCAGGTGGGTGTCGAGGTGGCGCAGGGTGCGGTCCTTGATCTGCTTGCCGGCCTCGCGCAGCTGTGCCCAGTCGTCGAGTTCGGCGACCGCCCCCGCCCGCTTGGCACGGATGGTGTGCGTGGCGTGCCGCAGGTTGCCCCGCAGGGTCGTGTCGCGTACGGCGTCCCGCGCCGCCTCGGGGAAGGACGGCATTCCGATGAAGGTCCCACTCATCGCAGCGGCTCCTCTTCCGTGCTCGCGAGGATCTCCGCGAGGTGCAGTGCCCGCTGCGGCGCGTCCCGGCGGCGCAGCATGCCGCCGATGTGCATGAGGCAGGAGTTGTCGGCGCCGCACAGCACGTCCGCGTCGGTGGACAGGGCGTTGCGGATCTTGTCGTCGCCCATGGCCGCGGACACGTCGGCGTTCTTCACGGCGAAGGTGCCGCCGAAACCGCAGCACTCCTCGGCGCCCGGCAGTTCGATCAGTTGCAGTCCCTTGACCGCCTGGAGCAGGCGGCGCGGGCGGTCGCCCAGGCCGAGCATACGCAGCCCGTGGCACGACGGGTGGTAGGTGACCGTGTGGGGGAAGTACGCGCCCACGTCGGTGACCCCCAGCACGTCCACGAGGAACTCGGTCAGTTCACGGACGCGGGGCACGAGGGATGCGGCCGCGTCGGCCAGGCCCTGGCCGCGGCCTTCGGCCGCCGCTCTGGCGCCGATCCGGGGATAGTTGTCACGGACCATGGCGACGCAGGAGCCGGAGGGCGTGACGACGTGGTCGTAGCCCTCGAAGGCGCGGGCCATGCGGTGCACCAGCGGCTCGGTCGCGCGCCGGTAGCCGGTGTTGAACTGCGGCTGGCCGCAGCAGGTCTGGGCGGCGGGGAAGTCGACCTCGACCCCGAGGCGTTCGAGCACCTTGACGGTGGCGATCGCCGTCGACGGGTAGAGGGCGTCGTTGACGCAGGTGGCGAAGAGGGCTACGCGCATCAGGGCTCCGTTCGGGCAGGGGTGAGCCTGGCGGCTGCCGCGTCCCAGGCGGCGCCGTCACCGCGGGGGGTGTAGCGCCTGAGGTGTTGGGTGGAGGCGACCAGTCGGCGCATCGCGGCCAGGTCGTCCACCAGTCCGGCGGCCCTGGCCTGGACGAGGATGTTGCCGAGTGCGGTCGCCTCGGTGGGCCCGGCGACGACGGGCAGTCCGGTGGCGTCGGCGGTGAGCTGGCAGAGCAGGTCGTTGCGGGAGCCGCCGCCGACGAGGTGGACGTGGGTGATGTCGCGGCCGGCGAGTTCGGCGGCCTGGCGCAGGGTGCGGCGGTGGGCCAGGGCCAGGCTCTCCAGGATGCAGCGGACGAGGGCACCCCGACTGCCGGGGACCGGCTGGTCCGTACGGCGGCAGTGTTCCCTGATCCGTTCCGGCATGTCGCCAGGGGCGAGGAACGCGGGGTCGTCCGGGTCGATCACGGCGCTGAACGCCGGGGACCGGGCGGCCTCGGCGAGGAGTGCGGGGATCTGGGTGGGCAGGCCCTGAGCCTCCCAGGTCCGCCGGCACTCCTCCAGCAGCCACATGCCCATGATGTTGCGGAGGTAGCGGACGGTGCCGTCCACGCCCAGCTCGTTGGTGAAGTTCGCGGCCCGGGACGCCTCGGTCAGCACCGGGGTGTCCAGTTCCAGACCGGCCAGGGACCAGGTGCCGCACGAGATGTAGGCGAAGCCCGGTTCGGTGGCCGGGACGGCGGCGACGGCGGAGGCGGTGTCGTGCGAGGCGACGGTGACGACCCGGGTGCTCGGGTCGAGGCCGGTGTCGGCGGCGACGTGCGGCAGGAGGCTGCCGGCAGGGTCACCGGGGCGGCGCAGGGGTGGCAGCAGGCCGGCGTCGATGGAGAGCCGGTCGAGCAGGTCCTTGGACCAGGTGCCCGTGCGGGCGTCGAAGAGCCCGGTGGTGGAGGCGTTGGTGGCCTCGGCCCCGATGGATCCGGTCAGCCAGTGGACCAGCAGATCCGGGATCAGCAGCAGGGTGCGGGCGGCGCGCAGCTGGCTGGTGCCGGCCGCCGAGGCGAGCTGGAAGACGGTGTTGAACGGCAGGTGCTGCAAGCCGGTGATCCGGTACAGCTCCTCGGGTCCGACGCGGGGCCAGACCCGCTCGGCGGCGGCGTCGGTGCGGCTGTCCCGGTAGTGGTACGGGCTGCCGAGGAGCACGCCGTCGGCGTCAAGGAGCCCGTAGTCCACCGCCCACGTGTCCACGCCGATGGAGACGACCGAGCCGGACCGGCCGGCCTTGCGCAGTCCGTCGACGGTGCCCTGGAAGAGCGCGAGCAGGTTCCAGTGCAGGCCGTCGGGCAGGCGGACGGGGGTGTTCGGGAACCGGTGGGCCTCTGTCAGGTCGAGGTTGTCCGGCCCGACGCGGCCGAGGATCACCCGTCCGCTGGTGGCCCCGAGGTCGACCGCGGCGAACGCCGAGGGGAAGGCCGAGGAGGCCGGGGTGATGGTCACGTGGTGTTACCTCCGCTGTGCGCGGCGAGGAGTGGTGGGGCGGGGCGGGATGAGACGTCGTGGGGTGGGGCGGGGAGGGGAGGGATGAGTCGTACGGGGGGGCGACGGCGAGGGGTGGGACATACAGGAGCGCGGCCGGCCGTCGCGACGCGGGACGCGGTGCGGCGGGACGGCGGGGCGCCGCGGACGCCGCCGGACGCCGGCCCGTGGCGCGCCGGCCCTCGTGCCGCCGCGCGGACGGCGCCGGCCGCCGGCCCGTGGCACGCCCTTGTGCCGCCGCGCGGTGGGCGGCGGCACATGGGCGGCCTTCCGGGTCAGCGCAGGAAGGCCGCGGCGACACCCGCGTCCACCGGGATGTGCAGCCCGGTGGTGTGGGTCAGGTCGCCGCCGGTGAGAGCGAAGACCGCGTTCGCCACGTGCTCGGGCAGCACCTCGCGCTTGAGCAGCGTGCGCTGGGCGTAGAACTCGCCCAGCTTCTCCTCCTCCACGCCGTACACGGCGGCCCGCTGGGCGCCCCAGCCGCCGGCGAAGATGCCGGAGCCGCGGACGACACCGTCGGGGTTGACGCCGTTGACGCGGATGCCGTGCTCACCGAGTTCGGCCGCCAGCAGCCGCACCTGGTGCGCCTGGTCGGCCTTGGTCGCGCCGTAGGCGATGTTGTTCGGGCCGGCGAAGACACCGTTCTTCGAAGCGATGTAGACGATGTCGCCGCCGAGCTTCTGCGCGGTCATGACCCGGGCGGCCTCGCGGGAGACGAGGAAGGAGCCGCGGGCCATGATGTCGTGCTGGAGGTCCCAGTCCTTGGCCGTGGTCTCCAGCAGCGGCTTGGAGATGGAGATGCCGGCGTTGTTGACGACCAGGTCGACGCCTCCGAAGGCGAGCACCGCCTCGGCGAACGCCGCGGCGATCTGCTCCTCGCTGGTGACGTCGACGGTGACGGCCACGGCCTTGTCGGGGCCGCCGAGCTCCTCGGCGACCACCGCGGCCTTCTCGGCGTCGAGGTCGGCGACCACGACGCAGGCGCCCTCGGCGACGAGCCGGTGCGCGATGGCCTTGCCGATGCCGGAGCCGGCGCCCGTGACCAGCGCGATCCGGGTGGCCAGCGGCTTGGGCGCCGGCATCCGACGCAGCTTGGCCTCCTCCAGCTCCCAGTACTCGATGCGGAACTTCTCCGACTCCTCGATGGGGCTGTAGGAGGAGACGGCCTCGGCACCGCGCATCACGTTGATCGCGTTGACGTAGAACTCGCCGGCGACCCGGGCGGTCTGCTTGTCCTTGCCGAAGGAGAACATGCCCACGCCCGGCACCAGGACGATGGCGGGGTCGGCGCCGCGCATGGCGGGCGAGCCGGGGACGGCGTGCCGCTCGTAGTACGCCCGGTACTCGGCGCGGTACTCGGCGTGCAGCTCCGCCAGGCGGGCGACCGCCTGCTCCAGCGGCACGTCGGCCGGCAGGTCCAGGACCAGCGGGCGGACCTTGGTGCGCAGGAAGTGGTCGGGGCAGGAGGTGCCGAGGGCCGCGAGGCGCGGGTGCTCGCTGCGGGAGAGGAAGTCCAGCACCGTCTCGCTGTCCGTGAAGTGGCCGACCTGCGGGAAGTCGGCGGACGCGAGCGCGCGGACGTGCGGGGCGAGCGCGGCGGCCCGGGCGCGCCGCTCCTCGTCGGGCAGCGGCTCGTAGTCCTCGGTCACCGGTCCGAACGGTTCGGGGCGGCCCTTCTCGGCGAGGAATGCCTCGGCGGTGCGGATGATGTGCAGCGAGTTGGCCTCGCACTCCTCGGAAGTGGCGCCCCAGGCGGTGATGCCGTGGCCGCCCAGAATGCAGCCGATGGCCTGCGGGTTGGCCTCCTTGATGGCGGCGATGTCCAGGCCGAGCTGGAATCCGGGGCGCCGCCACGGCACCCAGACGACCTTGTCGCCGAAGCACTCGGCGGTCAGCTTCTCGCCGTCGGCCGCGCAGGCCAGCGCGATGCCGGAGTCGGGGTGGAGGTGGTCCACGTGGGCCGCGTCGACCAGGCCGTGCATGGCGGTGTCGATGGACGGCGCGGCGCCGCCCTTGCCGTGCAGGCAGTAGTCGAACGCGGCGACCATCTCGTCCTCGCGCTCGACGCCGGGGTAGACGTCCTTCAGGGCGTGCAGCCGGTCCAGGCGCAGCGCGGCCAGTCCTTCGGCCCTGAGCGTGCCCAGGTCGCCGCCGGAGCCCTTGACCCACAGCAGCTCCACCTCGCCGCCGGTGACGGGGTCGGTGGCGGTGCCCTTGGCGGACGTGTTCCCGCCCGCGTAGTTGGTGTTGCGCGGGTCGGAGCCCAGCCGGTGCGAGCGTGCCAGGAGCCCGGCGACTTCGGGATGGTTGGCGGAGGCCATGGTGTTCTTTCCTTCAGGTGGGATGACGACGGGATGCGGGAAGGCGCGGAAGACCGCCGGGGATGCAGGAGGGCTCGGACGGCCGCCGGAGATGCGAGGGGCGGGACGGCCGCCGGAGATGCGGGAGGCCGAACGGCCGCCGGGGAGGCGGAGGGACGGTTACGCGCCCCAGCCGGCCTGCTCGCCGCCCACGCGCTCGGCGACGATCCGCTCCTGCCAGCCGCTCGCGCGGTAGGCGGCGACCGGGTCGGGGTGCAGCCCCTTCTCCTCGCGGATCTCCGCCAGCAGCGGCCGCACGTCGGTGTTGTACGCGTCCATCAGGACGGCGTTGGCCGTCAGCACGTCGCCCGCCGCCTGGGCCGCGGCCAGCGCCTCGCCGTCGACCAGCAGGGCCTTGGCGGTGGCTTCCTGCACGTTCATCACGGAGCGGATGATCGCGGGGATCTTCGCCTCGACGTTGTGGCACTGGTCGAGCATGAAGGCCACGCCGGCGGCGGGGTCCAGTCCGCCGTTCTTGACGACCTCGTGCATGATCCGGAAGAGCTGGAAGGGGTCGGCGGCGCCGACCATCAGGTCGTCGTCGGCGTAGAAGCGGGAGTTGAAGTCGAAGCCTCCCAGCTTTCCCTCGCGCAGCAGGACGGCGACGATGAACTCGATGTTGGTCCCGGGCGCGTGATGGCCGGTGTCGACGACGACCTGCGCCTTGGCGCCGAGCTTGAGGCAGTGCGCGTAGGCCGTGCCCCAGTCGGGGACGTCGGTCGTGTAGAAGGCGGGCTCGAAGAGCTTGTACTCCAGGAGCATGCGCTGGTCGTCACCCAGGCGCTCGTAGACGGCCTGGAGGGCCTCGGCGAGGCGGTCCTGACGGGCCGCGACGTCGTCCTGGCCGGGGTAGTTGGTGCCGTCGGCGAACCACAGCTTCAGGTCGCGCGAGCCGGTGGCGTCCATGATGTCGACGCATTCCATGAGGTGCGCGAGCGCCTTGCGCCGCACCGCGGCGTCCGGGTGGCAGACACTGCCGAGCTTGTAGTCGTCCTCCTGGAAGACGTTGGCGTTGATGGCGCCCAGTTCCAGGCCCCGGTCCTTCGCGTGCGCGGCCAGCGCCGCGTAGTCGTCCACCTTGTCCCAGGGGATGTGCAGCGCCACCCGGGGGGTGATGCCGGTGAACTCGTGCACCTTGGCCGCGTCGTCCAGCTTCTCACGCGGTGTACGCGGCACGCCGGGCTGCGCGAACACCTTGAAACGCGTTCCGGAGTTGCCGTAGCCCCAGGAAGGCGTCTCGACCCGCTGGTCGGCGAGTGCGGTTTTCACGGCAGTAATGTCAGGCATGTCCACCTCTGAATGCGCAAGCTGCCCCCGTGGTGGGGCACTTGAAGGACCCGTTCATGTGAATCGATTCAGGCTGCCGCCGAAACTAGCCCCTGCCCAGATGCCCGTCAAGGCCCCTGCGGGGCTTGTCGAAACTGTTGCCGGATCGCGGCCGCACAGCGCCCCAATGAGCCCGGACAATGGCTACTTTGCAGATCACTGCCGCTGTCCTAGGCCGCCGTCCGCACCGCCGCCGGCTTCGGGCGACCGCGTGCCGCTCAGACCCTTGACGTTCCGGACGGGCTGAAGCTAGCTTCCCGGCAACCCCATTGAAACATTTCACAGCGGGGTGTCCGCTTGGCACACGTACTGGAGACGACTCATGACTCATCCCGAACCGGAGACCACTCCGGTGCTCGCCCTGGAGGGAGTGAGTAAATCCTTCGGCGCCGTCCGCGCCCTGCGCGGCGTCTCACTGCGGCTGTACGCGGGCGAGGCCCACGCCCTGGCGGGCGAGAACGGCGCCGGCAAGTCCACCCTGATCAAGACTCTCGCAGGCGTGCACCGTCCGGACACCGGCACGGTCCTCCTCGACGGCGAACCCGTTGACTTCCACAGTCCGGCGGACGCCCGCGACGCGGGGATCGCCGTGATCTACCAGGAGCCGACGCTCTTCCCCGACCTGTCCGTGGCGGAGAACATCTTCATCGGACGGCAGCCCCGCCGCTCCCTGGGCCGGGTGGACCACCGCACGGTCAAGAAGGCGGCCGCCGACCTCTTCGCCCGCCTCGGGGTCGCCCTCGACCCCGACCAGCCGGCCCGCGGCCTCTCCATCGCCGACCAGCAACTGGTGGAGATCGCCAAGGCCCTGTCCTTCGACGCCCGCGTCCTGATCATGGACGAGCCGACGGCGGCGCTCACCGGCAGCGAGGTGGCCCGGCTGTTCGGCGTGGTCAAGACCCTGAGAGAGCAGGGTTCGGCGGTGCTGTTCATCTCGCACCGCCTGGAGGAGATCTTCGAGCTGTGCCAGCGGGTCACCACCCTGCGGGACGGCGCCTGGATCGCCAGCGAGCCCCTGTCCGACCTCGACGAGGACGGCCTGGTGCGCCGCATGGTCGGCCGCGATCTGGAGGAGCTCTACCCCAAGCAGGAGACCCGGATCGGCGAGGTCGCCCTCAGCGTGCGCCGGCTGACGCGCGAGGGCGTGTTCACCGACGTCTCCTTCGATGTCCGCCGCGGCGAGATCGTCGGCCTGGCCGGTCTGGTCGGAGCGGGCCGCAGCGAGGTGGCCCGGGCCGTCTTCGGCATCGACCGGTTCGACGGCGGCGAGGTCGAGGTCCTCGGCCGAAAGCTCCCGACGGGAGCGCCCAGCCTCGCCATGTCCGCCGGTCTCGCCCTGGTGCCCGAGGACCGACGCGCCCAGGGCCTGGTGATGGACATGTCCATCGAGCGGAACATCGGCCTCACCGGCTTCGCGGCCACTTCCCGGGCCGGGCTGATGAACCGCCGCGCCGAACGCAGCCGCGCCGTGGACTGGGCGACCAGACTCCAGGTGAAGTACGCCCGTCTGGCCGATGTGGTCGGCACCCTCTCGGGCGGCAACCAGCAGAAGGTCGTCCTCGCCAAGTGGCTCGCCACGGCTCCTCAGGTGCTGATCGTCGACGAGCCGACCCGCGGTATCGACGTGGGGACCAAGGCCGAGGTGCACCGCCTGCTGTCCACGCTCGCCGCCGACGGGGTGGCCGTGCTGATGATCTCCTCCGACCTGCCGGAGATCCTCGGCATGGCCGACCGGGTCCTGGTGATGCACGAGGGCCGCATCACCGCCGAGATCCCCCGGTCGGAGGCGACCGAGGAAACCGTGATGGCAGCCGCGACCGGCCGCACCGACCGAGGGAGGAAGGCCGCATGACCATGACCGTCGAACCGGTGCGGCAGGAGGTCGCACCCGAGTCCACCTCCGCGCGGCGGCTCATGGACAAGATGTTCAAGGCCCGCGAACTGGCCGTCATCGCCGTGCTGGTGGTGATGCTCGGCGCCACCCAGCTGTCCAACACCGAGTTCCTGTCGCAGCAGGGCATCAAGGACCTGATGCTGAACGCCACCATCCTCGTGCTGGTCGCGATCGGCCAGGCCATGGTGGTGATCACACGCAACGTCGACCTGTCGGTCGGCTCCGTGCTGGGCATCTCCGCCTTCGCCGCGGGACTCTACCTCCAGGACGGCGGCAACGCGCTCGTCGCCGTGCTGCTGGCGGTGGGGATCGGCGCGCTGTTCGGCGTGGTCAACGGCGCGCTGGTGAGCCTCGGCAAGGTGCCCGCGCTGGTGGTGACCCTGGGCACCCTCTACATCATCCGCGGCATCGACTCGATCTGGGTCGGCTCACGCCAGATCACCGCGAACGACCTGCCCGGCGGTTTCGTGGACTTCGGCCACGACGGCATCTCCGTGGTGCCCTACCTCGCCCTGCTCACCCTCGCCGTCCTGGTCGTCGTCGCCTACTACCTGCGCAGCTACCGCAGCGGCCGCGACATGTACGCCCTGGGGTCCAACCCGGAGGCCGCACGGCTCGCCGGCGTCCCCATCCGGGCCCGCATCATGACGGCCTACGTGGTGTGCGGCGCGCTCGCCGGCCTCGCCGGCGCGCTGTACCTCGCCAGGTTCGGCAACGTCGACTCCAACACGGGCAACGGCTACGAACTCATCGTGGTCAGCGCCGTGGTCGTCGGCGGCGTCGCCTTCACCGGCGGATCCGGCACCGTCTACGGTGCCGCGCTCGGCGCCGTACTGCTGACCTCCATCAACGGTGTGCTCCCGGCCCTGGGCGTGAGTTCGGTCTGGGTCACCGCCATCAACGGCTTCCTGCTGCTGCTCGCCATCGCCGTCGACCGGATCCTGGCGCTGCGAGTCGCCGGGGCGCTGCGCAAGAAGGCCGCACAGACGAGGAGTGCCCGTCATGCCTGACACCACCGTCAAGTCCCCCGTGCTCTCCCGTCTCGGCGGTGCCGTGCGCTGGGACACCTCCGTCGGCGTCCTGCTCGTCGTCCTGCTGATCTGCTCGTTCTCCTTCGTCGAGAACTTCGGCAACGCCCTGAACGTGTCCTTCCTCATCGGGAACACGCTGCCCATCGCGCTGATCGCGCTGCCGATGGCGATGCTCGTGGTCTCCGGCGAGGTGGACCTCTCGGTGGCCTCCACCGCCGGTCTCTCCAGCGCCGTGATGGGCGCGCTGTGGAACGCGGGCATGGCGATCGAGACGATCATCCCGCTGTGCGTGCTGCTCGGCGTGGTGTGCGGCCTGGTCAACGGGCTGCTCGTCACCCGGCTCGGACTGCCGTCGCTGGCCGTCACCATCGGCACGCTCGGCGCCTACCGGGGCATCGCGCAGATCGTGCTCGGCTCCGACTCCGTGACCGACTTCCCCGCGCAGTACCTGGACTTCGGAGCCGGTCGGTTCGGGGACACGTTCCTGCCGTACGCCGCGGTGCCGTTCGTCATCCTGCTGGCGATCGCGGTCGTCCTGCTGCACGCCACCCGCTTCGGCCGGTCCCTGTTCGCCATCGGGTCCTCCGAGGAGGCCGCCCGCTTCGCCGGCATCCGGGTCAAGCGGCTCAAGCTCGCCATGTTCGTGTCCACGGGCGTCATCTCCGCCCTCACCGGTGTCTTCTGGACGCTGCACTACGCCAGCGCCCGCTACGACAACGCCACCGGACTGGAGCTGTCCGTGATCGCCGCGGTGCTGCTCGGCGGCATCGACTTCGACGGCGGCAAGGGCACGCTCGGCGGTGCCGTCGCCGGGGTGTTCCTGCTCGGCACCATGCAGAACGTCATGAGCCTGCTGAACGTCTCCGCCCAGTCCCAGACCGTGGCCACCGGAGTCCTCCTGGTGATCTCCGTCCTGGCTCCCCGGATCGGCCGGCAGATCTCCCAGGCCCGGGCCCGCGGACGAACGGCCGCCTCCCCACCGGTGACGGCCCCGTCCGCCTAGTGCCTCCGTCCTTCCCCGCCAGACCTTCTCCGGCCCTTCGGGCCACTCCCCCTCCCGCACAGGTAAAGGAACTCCCATGTTCGGCACCCCTGCCAGATCGCGTCGCCTGACCCTCGCCCTCGCCACCGTCACCGCACTCGCGCTCGGCGCCACCGCCTGCGGCGGCACCACCAAGGACGACGCGTCCAAGGACGGCGGCAGCGCGGCGGCCGGCAAGGCCGACCCCAACGCCGAGACCAAGAAGGGCCTCACCGTCGCCTTCCTGCCCAAGCAGGTCAACAACCCCTACTTCACCACCGCGGACAACGGCGGCAAGAAGGCGCTGCAGGAACTGGGCTCCAGCTACAAGGAGGTCGGCACCAGCAGCGGCACCGACACGGCCGGCCAGGTCAGCTACGTCAACACCCTGACGCAGCAGCAGGTGGACGCCATGGCCGTGTCCGCGCAGGACCCCGGCGCCCTGTGCACCGCGCTCAAGCAGGCCATGCGCAACGGCGTCAGCGTCGTCACCTACGACTCCGACACCAACGCGGACTGCCGCCAGGTGTTCGTCTCCCCGGCCTCCGCCGAGGACCTCGGGCGCACCCAGGTCGAGCTGCTGGCCAAGCAGATCGGCAACAAGGGCGAGATCGCGATCCTGTCCGCCGCGCAGACCGCGACGAACCAGAACGCCTGGATCGACGTCATGAAGAAGGAGCTGGAGAAGCCCGCGTACAAGGACATCAAGCTGGTCAAGGTCGCCTACGGGGACGACGACGCCCAGAAGTCCTTCCAGCAGACCCAGGGCCTGCTCCAGGAGTACCCGAACCTGAAGGGGATCATCTCCCCCACCACCGTCGGCATCAAGGCCGCCGCCCAGTACCTGTCCGGCTCCAAGTACAAGGGCAAGGTCAAGCTCACGGGGCTCGGCACCCCGAACGACATGCGCGCCTACGTCAAGAACGGCACCGTCGACGCGTTCGAGCTGTGGGAGCCGGCCAAGCTCGGCGCGCTCGCCGCGCACGCGGCCGTGGCGCTGGAGTCCGGCCAGATCACCGGCGAGAAGGGCCAGTCCTTCACCGCCGGCGACCTCGGGAGCTTCACCCTGGGCGAGGACGGTGTCGTCTCGCCGGGTGAGCCGACCGTCTTCACCAAGTCGAACATCGACCAGTACGACTTCTGACCCGTACGACAGCGGTGGGGGCCCCGGCGACGCCGGGGCCCCCACCCATCGGCAGCAAGGTGATCCGATGCAACGCGTCTGTTTTCTTCTGAAGGTCCGCTCCGAGATGGTCGCCGAGTACCGCGAGCGTCATCAGCACGTGTGGGCCGACATGCGCGCCGCGCTCTTTGAGGCCGGCTGGCGCAACTACTCCCTCTTCCTGCGGGAGGACGGCCTGCTCGTGGGCTATCTGGAGACCGACGACTTCGAGGCGGCCCGCGCGGCCATGGACGCCACCGAGGTCAACGCGCGCTGGCAGGCCGAGATGGCGGGGTACTTCGAGGCGCTGGACGGACAGGCGCCGGACGCCGCCATGCGCCCCCTCACGGAGGTCTTCCACCTGGCGTGAGCCGGGGTCGCGGCTCCGCAGGACGAACGTTTCCCCGGACCGGTTGCAGGCGGGGACAAGGACAGCAGGAGACAACAGACATGTCGCACTCCACGCCGACGGTCGGCATCAAGGACGTGGCACGGGAGGCAGGGGTTTCCGTGGGCACGGTGTCCAATGTGCTCAACCGGCCCGGCCGTGTCTCGCAGCGGACGCGACGTCATGTGGAGCAGGTGATCGCGCGACTGGGGTACGTGCGCAGCGAGTCCGCCCGCCAGCTGCGGGCGGGCCGCAGCCGTGTCATGGCGCTGCTCGTCCTGGACATGGGCAATCCGTTCTTCGTCGACCTGGCCCAGGGAGCGGAGCGCACGGCCCGGGACGCGGGGCTCGCCGTCACGCTGTGCAACAGTGCGCAGAGCGCGCGGAAGGAGGCCGAGTACCTCGACCTCTTCGCCGAGCAGCGGGTCCGCGGGGTGCTGGTCACACCCGCCGACCCCAGCGGGCGGAGCCTGGCCGACTTCCGTCGGCACGGCATCCCCTATGTGCTCGTGGACCGGGTGGCGGGGGACGAGGAGGGCTGCTCGGTCTCGGTCGACGACGTCGCCGGCGGCGCCATGGCGATCCGTCATCTCACCGGCGCCGGACACCGCTCCATCGCCTACGTCAGCGGGCCGCCCCACCTGCGGCAGGTGCAGGACCGCCGGACCGGGGCCCTGGACGCCGTCGCCCAGGCCGGCCTGCCCCCAGCCGCGCTGCAGGAGATCCCCACCGAGCGCCTCGACGTGGCCGCCGGACGTGACGCGGGCGCCCGGCTGCTGGGGCTGGCGGAACGGCCCACCGCGGTGTTCTGCGCCAATGACCTGCTGGCCCTCGGGGTGCTCCAGTTCATGTACACGGCCGGGGTCAAGGTCCCGGACGACATGGCCATCGTCGGGTACGACGACATCGAGTTCGCCGCCGCGGCGACCGTCCCGCTGACCTCGGTCCGTCAGCCGGCCCGGGCCATGGGCTCGATGGCGGCCGACCTGCTGCTCCAGGAGACCGGGGACCAGGCGGACGGGCACCGGCACCAGCACGTGGTCCTCCAGCCCGAGCTGGTCGTGCGCGGTTCGAGCCTGCCCACGCGCTGACGCCCGGAGCACCCCGCTGCGGGCATGACGGACGGCGGTGGCGTCGCAGGACGCCACCGCCGTCGGTGGTTCAGGAGGCGCCGGCCGCGTACAGCGACGTGAACGTCCAGTCGCCCGAGCCGACCTCGTAGACGGCCTCGCCCTCGTCGGTCCGCAGCAGCTTGGCTCCGTGCGGGGCGGTGACGTGGCCCGAGGTGAACGGCACGCGCACCTCCGCCGTGCTGCCCGCGGGCACCGTCAGACGCAGCTCGTAACGGTCGCCCTCGCGCTTCCAGTCGGTGCTCACGGTGCCGTACGGCGTCCGGTATGAGCCCGACGCGGAGGTCAGGTCGCCGACCACGGCCGGATCGATGAGGAGCTTGCGGTAGCCGATGGAACCGGGGGCCTGTTCGATGCCGGCGACGCGGTCGGTGAACCAGGAGTCGATGGCGCCGAGCATGAAGTGGTTCTGCGACTGGCCGGGGCCGCCGTCCCAGGATTCGCCGAGCGTGGTGTTGCCGTTCAGGACCTGGTAGCCGTAGCTCGGGCTGGTCGTCTGGGTGGCGATCTCGTGGATCACGTCGTCACGGCCGGCCTCGGAGAGCACGCGGAAGGCGGCCGGGAGCGAGATCTCGCCCAGGACCAGATGGTGGCCGGCCTGCTCGACGCTGTCGACGAAGTGGCCGAGCAGGCGCTCGCGTTCCCCGTCCGGGACGGCTCCCATGTCCAGGGCGAGCGCCTCGGCGCCGTGGCCGCCGCCTCCGAAGGTTCCGGTCTGCCGGTCGTAGTACTTCGCGGTGAGGGCCTTCGCGCCGGCGTCGGCCTTGGCCCGGTAGGAGGCCGCGCCGTCCTCGTCGCCGAGGACCCCGGCGATCCGGCTCATGGCGTCGACGACCCGCCAGTAGCCGTAGGTGCCGGCCACGGCCCGCGGGAACGTCCGGTCGGGGGTGAACCAGTCACCGAGGCCGTAGTCGAGGATGCCGTCCTGGACCTTCTGCTCCAGGAAGGTCACGTACCGCTTCATCTGCGGGTAGTACGTGGTGAGCGTGTCCCGGTCGCCGTAGGTGGTGTAGAGCTGCCAGGGCACGAGGACGAAGGCGCCGCCCCAGTTGGCGTCGTTGCGGTAGCCGCCCGGAAGGTTCGTGTACTCGGGGACGGTGCTCGGGATCAACCCGTCCCCGGTCTGGGCGTCGGACATGTCGCGCACGAGCTTGCGGAAGTACGCCTCCATGTCGTAGTTGCCGGTCAGCACGGGGAAGAGCAGCTGGTTCTGCTCCAGCCAGCCGAGCTTCTCCCGGCTCGGGCAGTCCGTGAGGACGCTCATCATGTTGCCCTCGACCGCCCTGCGGATGATCGAGTGGATGCCGTTGATGAGCTGGTTCGAGCTGGTGAAGTCACCGGAGGAGGCGTTGTCGGTGTGCAGGACCTTGCCGCGCACGGTGACGGCCGCGCCCTCGGGCAGTCCCTTCAGCTCCAGGTAGCGGAAGCCGTGGTAGCTGAACTTCGGGTGCCAGGTCTCCGAGCCGTCGCCGCGGGTGGTGTAGGTGTCCCACAGCGGGCCGCCGACGTTGCTGATGGACTGGAAGGCGTGGCCGTCCTTCAGGCTCTCCGCCGGCAGGATGCGGATGTCGGTGCCGGCCGGGGCCGTGACGGTGATCTCCGGCCAGCCTGCGATGTTGCGGCCGAGGTCGAAGATCCGGCTGCCGTCGGCCGCGTCCTCGACCTCCTTGCCCCGGAGCGTCTCGATGACGCGGACGGGTTCCGTCTCGCGGGCGCTGAGGACGGCGGGGTTCTGGGCCGTGCCCGGGCCGGACACGGTTGCCGCCGCCTTCCACGAACCGCGGTCCTGGCCCGGCTTGTTCCAGTTCCGGATCTCGCGGCGCGCGTCGTAGTCCTCGCCTCCGTACCAGTTCGAGGAGGTGGTCGCGCCGAGGGTGGTGCGCCAGTCGCCGCCGGTGCCGACACGGCGTACGGTGCCGTCGGCGAGGGTGATCTCCAGCTGGGCGACGGCCTTCGGGTCGCTCAGGTTGCCGTACAGCTTGCGGTAACGGTCGGCGGTGCTGACGACGTTCGACATGCCGTTGCCCAGTTCGATGCCGATGGTGTTGCGGCCGGAGCGCAGCCGGTCGGTCACGTCGTAGGTGGCGTACTGGACGCGCTCGGCGTAGTCGGTGTTGGCGGGTTCGAGGACGGCGTCACCGACCGGCTCGCCGTTGATGCTCGCGTCGTGGATGCCGAGGCCGGACACGTACAGCCGGGCACTGCGCACGCTCTTCGGCAGGGTGAAGTCCTTGGCGAGCAGCGGGAGCGCGGCGGGGAGGTACGGCCTGGGCGGCTCCTGCCCGGTGACCTCGGCCGCCCGGGTGAACGGGCCGTCGGGCGCGTCGCCGGTGGAGACGGTGTAGTCGACGGGGAAGTTCGGTACCCGGCCGTCGTCGGTGAGGACGTCGGCGCGCGGGTAGAGGGCGATCCGGTCGAACGTCTTGGCGGACTTGAGGTCGAGGGTGAGGACGATCGGGGCGTCGGAGACGTCGGGGCCGGTGTGCGGCCCGCTGGAGTATCCGGCGGCCGTCTGCAGGGCGCTGTTGGGCAGGCCGTCGACGGCGAGGGCCGGCTCCCAGGTCTTGCGGACCGTGCCGGTCTCCGACGCGGTCACGGCGGCGCCCTTGGCGAGGCCGGTGGTCCCGGTCCGGGAGTCGCGCAGGTCGATCTCGCCGAGCTGGAGGCGCCAGGACTCGGCGGGGAAGTCGTCGGCGAGCGGCAGTCCGAGCTTGGTGACGTCGAGGCGGACGTACCGTGCCGTGGTGCGCGGCAGGTCCACGACGACGGGTTCGACGGTGCGCTCGCTGAGCCGCCAGTCCGGGTGGGTGATCCAGTCGGCGTCCCAGTCCTTCTGCTGTGTCAGGCCGGTCTCGAACACGGAGGGCTCGCTCCACGTGGAGCCCCGGCCGGTGTCGCCGGACCAGAGCATGACCCGCCAGTACACGCGGCTGCGGGAGCCGAGTTCCTTGCCGGCGTAGGTGGTCTGCGGGACGCCGGAGCGGACCTTGCCCGAGTCCCACAGGTCGGGTCTGCCCTGCTTGAGCCTGCTGAGCGAGCCGGCCGCCTGCACGCGGTAGGCGGACTGCACGACGCCTCTGGCGCGGCTGGTGATGTTCCAGCTCAGGTAGGGCGTGGTGTCGTCGATGCCGAGGGCCTGCGCGAGGTGCTGGGTGCGCAGCCCGGCGGGCGCGATGCGGGCGGGGGGAGCGGCGTCGGCGTGGACGGCGGTGGGCAGCACGGTGACCAGTGCGGTGAGGCCGGAGGCGACGAGGAGTGCGGGGCGCCGGTGGGCGCGACGGGTGAGCGCTCTGCTCATGTGGTGCTCCTTGCGGGTGCGGGGCGGGACGGCGCTGCCGGGTCAGACACGGTTCAGTACGGCCGTGACGCGGCGGTACGGCCGCAGGGCGACGGGGCCGAGCAGGCCCGAGGGCAGCGGCTTCCTGCGTTCGTTGGAGAGGGTGTTGGAGACGCGGACGGCGATCGTGTTGCGTCCGGGCCGCAGGACGTCGGTGACGTCGGTGGTGTACGGGGTCCACAGCAGCGGCGGCAGTTCGGTGCCGTTGACGGTCACGGCGGCGACCTCGCGGACGGTGCCCAGGTCGAGGCGGAAGCCCCGCCCGTCGAGGGTGTCCCGGTCGAGGTCGACGGTGGTGGTGTAGGTGCCGCTGCCGGAGAACGCCGGGTCGAGGTCGGTCCAGCTGCCGAGGGGGCGGGTCACGGGTGTGGCGCCGTCCCGGTCCAGGGTCAGTGTCCAGTCGCCGCCCAGGTCGACGGCGTGCAGCGGGTCGGTGACCTCGGCGGTGCCCCGGTAGGTGTGCCGGTCGTCGGTGCCCTTGAGCGGGTAGCGGCCGGGCGCGTCGGCGACGGCGGTGACGTGCAGGGTGTTCGCTCGGAGGGTGACGTCCTCGACGGGCAGCGCCGCGTCGGTGAGGTGCGCGCCCGGCCGGGTGGCGGAGCGCACGACGACGGCCAGGGTCTCGTAGGGGCGCAGGCTCAGCGGTACCCGCAGTCCGTCCCTTCCCCGGTCGTGGCGGTACACGGGGGCGGGCCGTGCGGTGCCGGTCGCGGGGTCCCAGAGCTCCGGGACGCCCGTGGCGGGCAGTGCGGCGACCGTCTCGACGGCCTGTCCGCTCTCGTTGTTGACGAGGAACGCGATGTCCTTGCCGCGGGTGGTGCGCAGGACGCGGACGGCGTCGGCGGCCGGTTCGAGGACGGCTGCGGCGACACCGGCCGCGTGCGCGGCCTCGCGCAGTCCGGACACGTCGGCGACGCGTACGGCCGTCCCGGCGCCGGTGCGGCGGCTGCCGGGCACCTTGTCGCCGAACAGGCCGGACAGCGACCGTTCCAGGGCACGCTCGCCGCCGTTCGCCTCGTCCCCGGGCAGGTCGCCGACGGCGACGACGGTGCCGCCGCCGCGCACGAAGTCCGTGAGCGTCTTCACGGCGGCGGCGTCGAGCGTCGGGGTCAGGGGCAGGACGGCCAGGTCGTAGCGGGCCTCGCCGACGGTGAGCCGGCCGCCGCGGGCGGTGGCGCGGGCCAGCAGCCCGCGGTCGCCGCTGAGCGCTCCCTCGTGGACGAGGTCGAAGTCGACCTGGGCGCTCTCCAGGGCGTGGGCGGCGTCGCTCAGTGCGCTGTCGACGGCGCCCTGCCGGTCGGTGCCGCGCCACTGCTCGGCCGCCCGCTGCGGCTGGATGAGCGCGGTGCGTGCGGCGGACGTGCCGCGCGCGACCTCCATGACGCGGCCGATCCAGTCGGCGAGCGGCTCCATGGCCCACCACCAGGGGGCGCGCGGGCCGAACGGCGGCGGGAAGAACACCCGGGTCTCGTCGGTCCACAGCGCGTGCAGCACGGTGAGGTTGATGCCCCGGGCGGCGTTGGCACCCACGAGGGCGCGGGCGAAGTCGGGGGCGATCTGCCAGCCCATGTTGCCGAAGGCCTCCAGCAGGGCGCGTTCGCGGCCCATCTGGTGGGCGACGCTCACCGGGTTGCGCGGGATCATCGTGGGTTCGCCGGCCACGTACTCGGCGGTGATGATGTCGCCGCCGGGCACCTGCGCCCACTGGTGGACCTTGTGCAGGTCGCCGGTGGAGGCGATGCGCTTGGACGGTGAGGTCTCGTCGTACAGGGGGTTGGTGACGAGGGCGACGTCCCGCTGCTCGTACCAGCGGGACTGCTTCTCGAAGTACACCGCGAAACGGTCGGAGACGGCCTGCCAGTACCGCCCGCGGGCGATACGGCCGTCGCGGCCGAGGTCGTCGAAGGCCGAGGCGTAGGCGGTGCCCGGTTCGACGCCGACGGCGCGCAGCGCGTCCTGGAGCGCCGGCGACCAGGGCAGGCGCTTGAAGTGCGCCTCGGCGGAGGCGAAGTAGGGCTCGTCGTCCCAGAACCCCGGTATGACGGTGCCGAAGTACCGGCCGAAGCGGCGGTGGTACTCGCCCGGCACCATGTCGAGGAACAGGTCGACGGGTTCGTCGTCGAGCAGGTCGACGTAGCTGCGGCTGTAGCCCTGGCTGTCGTCGATCAGCGGGCTGCCGCCGAAGACGTCGATCTGCCAGCGTCCGGCGGGGACCTGCCAGGGCCGTCCGGCCCGCAGGTCCGCGGTCAGCTCCACGACGCGGTCCGTGCCGGTGGCGCCGACGGGACGCGCGGCGGCGGCGACGGGCCCCGCGGTGCCCGCGGGACGCGGGCGGGCCGGGAAGTCGCCTGCCGCGGCGGGGTCGTCGAAGGTCTGCTCGTACAGCGTGGTGCCGTCGGCGGCGGTGACGGTCAGGCTCTCCCACAGGGCGCGCTGCCCGTCGACCGCCCGCACGCCCACGCTGCCCGTGGTGTGACGTGGGTCGGTGACGGTGCCCTTGTCCTTGCCGTCGAGGGTGACGCCGATGCGGTCGCCGCGGACGGTGACGGTGAGCGTGTGGAACTTCGTCCGGTTGAATCCGTCGGTACGGCTGCTGCGGGCGAGCTCCGCCGGTGCCGAGCCGGCGGTCAGGCGCAGGACGGTGACGACGCCGGTCTGGTCGAACTCCACGGCGTAGCCGTCGGTTCCGGACGCCGAGGCGCGGACCACGAGCCCGGCCGCGCCGTGCTCGGCCTTGGCGCTGCCGGTGACGGTGCAGTCGGTCCACCCCGCGCCCCGGCTCAGGACCGCCGCGCCGCCGAGGACGTCGGCGTCGGCCACCAGACGGCCGGTGTCGACGCCCACTCCGGTGGTCGCGGTGAGATCGGCCGAGGCGGGCCCCTCGACGACGGTCGTGGACCGCCACAGCGCCTTGAGCCGCAGGTCGGGCCGGGGTTCGTAGGTGCGGGAGCCGACGGTGCCGCCCTTGACGATGTACTCGCCGGCCCGGCCGCTCGGGAAGTGGTCGTCGTTGAACAGCCAGACCCGCATGCCGGTGCGCTCGGCGACGCTCAGGACGTGGCCGACGATGCCGAACCACTCCTCGCTGAAGAACACCGGCCGCATCTCGGCGTTGTCGAAGGGGAAGAGGACGACCTCGAACATGCCCTTGGAGCGGAGGTCGGCCATCTGGGTCTCGACCAGTTCCGGGGTCACGGGGCCGTTCCAGTACCAGTAGACCGTCGGCCGGCTGTCGCGGCGCGGGTCGGCGAAGTGCTCGGGGGTGTAGCCGGACGTGCGGGCGGCCCCGGCGGACGCCGGCCGGGCGGCGTCCGCGGTGGCGACGCCGGCGTTGGGCAGGCCGACGGCGAAGGCGGCTCCGGCCGCTCCGGCGGCCGTCACGAACCGGCGTCTGGTCAGGTCGGATTCGGGCAACGGGAACTCCATCGTTCGGGTGGGGGCGGGCGGGTGCCCGGGACGCGCGGGCACCGGGCAGGGACGTGGGTGTGTGCGGTGACCGGTGCGGGACGGGCGTCGTCAGCCGGCGGCGAGCCGGGCCACCTCGGTGGCGGTCAGGGCGCGGTTGTGCAGCCGGAAGTCGGCGACGGCGCCGTGCAGGTACGGGTGCGTGGAGTTCTGCGAACGGCCCAGGTAGTTGCGTGTGCTGGCGCCGAGCAGCAGCGGGCTGGTGACCATGGCGGCGTTGCGGCCCACCTCGGCTCCGTCGACGTACAGCACCCCGGTGCCGTCCTCCAGGGTGAGGGCGACATGGATCCACCGGCCCTGCGGCAGGGGCCCGGCGGCGTCGATCACGTCCTCGCCCTCCATGCCGGAGATCTTCAGCGCGGCACGTGCCTTGCCGGAGCCGGTGCGGGGCGTGAGGTACAGATAGGTGCTCTTGTGGTATCCGAGGTCGAAGACGCGCGCGGAGTTGGCGAGCGAGTCGATGCGGACGCGCACGGCGACGGTCAGTTCGGTCAGTCCGGCGGGCAGCCCCTGGGGAAGCGTGACGTGACCGTCCACGCCGTCCAGGAGCACCGCGGTCCGCGTGCCGTCCGTGGTCCAGGTCGCGCCGCCGGTCAGCGTGGCGCCGGGGAAGGTGCCGGTGCGGTCGGCCGCCGTGGTGCCGCTGCCCTCGTCGAGCGGGTAGCGGGCGATGTCGCGTTCGCGGTCCGGGCGGGGGGTGACGGCCCAGTAGACGTTGTAGTTCTGGTGGTGGACCTTGTAGAAGGGCCGCAGCGGTACCTCCCGGCCGTCGGCCTCGGCGGTGAACTCCAGCGGGACGCCCGCCACCGGCCGCAGGGACGCGGGCCGGATGGCGGGGATGGTCGCGAGTCCGGTCGACCCGTAGGCGCCGGCGAGCACGACGGGACCGTAGGAGAGCGACCGCACCTGCGGGTTGTCCGGGGCCGGCTGCCAGACCGGTTCTCGGGGCAGGACCAGTTCCACCGTGTCGCCGCGGCGCCAGCGGCGCTCGATCGTGAGGTACCGGCCCGGGCGGGCGGGCGTCCCGGTCGCACGGCCGTTCAGCCGCACCGTGGCCCGGGCGCCACCGGCGGCGAGCCAGTTGGGGATGCGGATCTTCAGCGCGAAGCGGGCGTCGCCGGCGGTCACGGTGAGCCGGGTGCGGTCGGTCTCCGGGTGACCGGTGTCCTGACGCAGTGTCACTCCCGCCTCCTGCCAGGTCACCTCGGAGGGGATGAACAGGTTCACGTACAGGGCCTCGGCGTCCGGTCCGGCGGAGCGGAAGTAGATGCTGTCGGCGAACTTGGTGTGCGTCTCCATGCCGGTGCCGTGGTCGCAGGAGAAGTTGTCGTAGTCGCTGCTGTAGCTGCCCGGCGCGGCGCCGAGCCCGCCCTTGGGCTGCCGCCGCGAACCCGCCCACAGGCCCGTGTAGTAGGTGACGAAGCCGTGCTCGGAGTCGGGGTCCTGCTCGCCGAGCATCTGGTTGTAGAGGGTCCACTCGTAGTGGTCCATGTACGCGGCGGTCGTGGGGTCGTGCAGGAAGAGCTGCCGGCCGAGCTTGAGCATGTTGTAGCTGTTGCAGTTCTCGCAGGTGTCCTCGGAGAGTCTGCTGACGATCTCGCCGGGCGGGCCGAAGAACTCCTGGTTGGAGTTGCCGCCGATGGCGTACGAGTGGTGGCGGACCACCGTTTCCCAGAAGTGGGTCGCGATGTCCAGGTAGCGCCGCTCCCCCGTGGCGCGGTAACTGCGCACCGCACCGACGATCTTGGGGATCTCGGTGTTGGCGTGCCGCCCCGCGAGTTCGTCACGGCCGGCGGCCAGGGGCGCGTAGAGCTCCTCGTGGTCGAAGCGCCGCGCGATGCGCAGGTGCGCGGGGTCGCCGGTTACGAGGTACAGGTTCGTCAGCACCTCGTTCATGCCGCCGAACTCGACCCTGAGCAGGGCCTGCATGCGGTCGTGGGTCAGGGGTGCCGTTCGGGAGTCCACCCAGGCGGACATGGCCTGCAGCACCGTCATGGCCTGCTCGTTGCCGCTGAGCCGGTACTGGTCGAGCAGGCCCGCCATGATCTTGTGCAGCGTGTAGTACGGCGCCCAGGGCTTGCCCCCGGCTTCGAGCTGGTCGAAGACCTCCTCCGGGAAGGCCGAGAGGTAGCCCGGGCGGTATCCGGCGGCCGGCGCGTGCGCCTGGCACTCGGCGAGCGCGGCCACCAGGTGCCGCGCCCTCTCGGCGTAGGCGTCGTCGCCCGTGTTGGCGTGCGCCTGGGCGAGCGCGGACAGCAGATGGCCGGTGCTGTGGCCGCGAAGCAGGACGTCCGGGGCCTCCCAGCCCCCGCAGGGCTGAGCGGCCGAGGGCAGTCCGACGTTGAGCCGGAAGGTGTGCAGCAGCCGTTCCGGGTCGACGAACAGCAGATAGGCGCAGGTGCGCCGCATGTTGGCGAGGAAGGGGCTCTCCAGGAGGCGGACCGCGGACAGCGGAAGCGGCCGCAATGCCGGCCGGACGGCTTCCACGGCCGATCCGGTGCCGGCCCCGGCCGACGGACCGGTGCCGGGGACGGCGGCGGACGCCCCGGCGGCCGTCGCGGGCACCGCGGTGGCGGCGGCCGCTGCGGCGGTCACGGCCAGGACGTGGCGGCGGGTGGGGCTGGGCGCATGGGATGGCACGGACAAGAGCCGGGCTCCTTCGGGCTGGGATGAACCACTCGGTGACGGGCCGATGCGTGCACGGGTACGGCGAAACGCCGTGCCCCTGGGGTGCAGCCGTCTGCACAGCGCGCGTTGAAACGTTTTTGTCAGCCGCACCGCAAAGTAGGCGGACCCTATGGGCGAGTCAAGGGTTCCGACAGCCCCGCCCCGGTCCGTACCTTCGCGTCATCACGCCGGATTCGCACGGTACTTGCTGCTGACAGGCCCTTTCCACGGCATGCGCGGGCACTCGGGCGATCCACCCGCACCGAACCCTTGCGGCCGCACAGCGGGCTGCGTATGTTCCAGCGCAGGCCATTAAAACGTTAAAACGAGGCGCGATGAGACACACACCTGAGCAGGACGACACCTTCGAGCACAGCAGCCTGCGGCGGCGGGCCCTGCTCAAGATGACAGCGGCGGCCGGTGCCGCGGCGGCGCTGCCGGCGGCCACCGCCTCCGTCGCCTCGGCGGCGGAAGCGCCGGTGACGGCGGCGGGCGCCACGGCCGGCCGGCCCGGCGGCGCGTTCGCCCGTTCCTTCGCCTCCCCCGCGGCACCGGTACGCCCCAAGTTCCGATGGTGGTGGCCGGACGCGCTGGTCGACACGGAGGAGATCAGGCGGGAGATCGACGAGATCGCCGCCGCCGGTTTCGGGGGCGTGGAGATCGCGGCGGTCACCCACAGCGTCTCCGAGCCGATCGACCCGTCCCGTCACGGGTGGGGCACCCCCGCCTGGGTCGGCGCGGTCGAGACGGCCCTCCACCAGGCGAAGAAGCGCGGCATCGTCGTGGACCTCACCATCGGTCCGGCCTGGCCCGCCGCCGTCCCCGGCATCACGCCCGACAGCAACGCCGCGATCAAGGAACTGGCGCACGGCGTCGCCGTCGTGCCCGGCGGCACGGCGTTCACGGGCCCGCTGCCCGAACCCGTGTCCGCTCCCGGCTCCGGGGTGACCACCCGGAAGGTGCGGTCCGTGCAGGCCGCCCGCATCGTCGCCGGGACCTCGCCGACCGCCTTCCCCGCCCGCCTGGAGAATGACTCGGTCGTCGATCTCGCCTCCCGCGTCTCGGACGACGGGCTGGAGTGGACCGCGCCGGACGACGGGACCTGGCTCCTCATCGCCTGCTACGAACGCGGCTCCGGCCAGCGCCCCGAGGGCCCGGCGCACACCAGCCCGCTCAGCTACGTCGTCGACCACTTCAGCGAGGCCGGCACGCGCGCCGTCATCGACTTCTGGGAGAGCCGGATCCTCACGCCGCGCATGCGCAGGCTGCTGCGCGAGACCGGGGGCGCGCTGTTCGAGGACTCCATCGAGATCGAGACGCACGCGACCTTGTGGACGCCCGGCATCATGGCCGAGTTCGAGCGCCGCACGGGCTACTCGCTGCTGCCGTACCTGCCCGCGCTCCTCCAGACGAAGGAGAAGTACGCGTTCGCGTTCGACGACGCCACCAACAAGGCCGTCCGCCGTGACTACATGGAAGTCGTCACGGACCTGTACGTCGAGAACCACCTGCTCCCGGTGCAGAGGTGGGCGCACGGCCTCGGCCTGCAACTCCGCGTCCAGCCGTACGGCCTGCAGACCGACGCGATGTACAAGGCGGCGCTCCTGGACGCCCCGGAGGGCGAATCGCTCGGGTTCAAGAACCTCGACGACTTCCGCTGCCTGGCCGGCGGCCGGGACATGGGCGGCAAGCTGGTGCTGTCCAACGAGGCGGGCGGCACCGCGGGCGGCGCCTACGCGACCACCTGGGACGCCACCCTCAAGAAACTCGTCACCCAGTACGCCGCCGGCGTGAACCAGGCCGTCTTCCACGGCTTCGCGTACGCCGACGCCCCGGGTGCGGCATGGCCCGGCTTCGCCGCCTTCTCCCCCTACAACGGCGGCGCCGGCTACGGCGAGGCCTGGGGCCCGCGCCAGCCGACCTGGCGTCATGTGCCCGAGATCGCCGGGTACCTGAGCCGTATTCAGCAGGTACTGCAGACCGGTGTCAACAAGGCCGACATCGGCGTGCTGTGGCAGAAGGGCTACGCCGGCTCCGGGCTCGGCGCGTCCTGGTTCAGCGGCGAGGGCGTACCGGTCGGCTGGACCCACCTCTTCCTCAGCCCGCGTCTGCTCACCCTGCCCGGCGCCGTCGTGCGCGACGGCCGGTTCGCGCCGGACGGCCCGGCGTTCAAGGCGCTCCTGGTCGACGGGGACGTCATGATCGGGCGTGAGCACACGCTGCAACTGGACGTCGCCGAGAAGCTCGTCGGCTACGCCCGGCAGGGCCTGCCGATCATCGTCATCGGTGACTGGAAGGACGGGCACGTGCCCGGACTGCCGAGGACGGGCGACAACGAGCGCCTGCTGGAGCTGATCGCCGAACTGCTGGCGCAGCCCGGCGTGTTCAACGTCCCCGACCGCCCCGACGTCCCGCAGGGCATCGCCGCCCTGGGCCTGAGGCGCGACGTCGAGTACGCGCAGTCCTCGATGCTGCTGCACGCCCACCGGGCCGACGGGGAGGCCGACTACTACTTCTTCGCCAACGACGCGGTCAGCAAGAAGGGGTCGACCGGCACGCCGATCAGCCACGACGTCACCCTCACCATGCGCAGGCCGGACGTGGTCCCCTACGTGCTGGACGCCTGGACCGGCACGATCGAACCGCTCACCACCTACACGCGGCTCGACGACGGGCGCATCCGGCTGCCCGTCGCGCTGGCGCCCGGGGCCACGACGATCATCGCGACGGCCCGTCCCGGCAAGTGGGTCCCCGGCCCCGCACCCCGCTGGAACGCCACGTCCAGCCAGGCGTCGCAGGTCCGGCGGGCCGAGGGCGGCCGGCTGGAGGTCCGCGACACGCGACCGGGCACCTACACCACCACCCTCCAGGGCGGCGCCACCGTCCGCGCGACCATCGCGAAGGTCGCCGAGCCGATCGCGCTCACCCGCTGGACCCTGACCGCCGAGGACTGGACACCGGGCGCCACCGCGTCGAGCACCGCCCGGAACCGGCGCACCGTCGAGCTGGACGGGCTCAGGCCCTGGTCCCAGATCCCGGAGCTGGCCGACGCGTCGGGCGTGGGCCGGTACCGCACCACGGTGGAACTGGGCGCGGCCTGGACCGGCGGTCACGGCGCCCTGCTGGAGCTGGGCGAGGTCTACGACACCTACCGGGTCACGGTCAACGGGCGTGCTCTGCCGCCCGCGGACCAGCTCACGCCCGTCGTCGACATCGGCCCCCACCTGCGCCGCGGCACCAACATCATCGAGGTGGAGGTGGCCACCTCGCTGCTCAACCGGCTGCGGGTCGTCAACGCACCGGTGTTCGGGGCCGCCAAGCGCCAGGACTACGGGCTCGTCGGCCCGGTGCGTCTCGTTCCGTACGGCAGGGCGGTCGTCGGGGTCTGACCGCTCCGCGCTGTTCCCTCGCCCGCCGGGCGAGGGAGCGGCGCCCTGCGGGGCGTGACCGGATGCCGAGTCACCGGGAAGGGCCGCAGGTCACCCGGGGTCGGCTCAGGTGAGCAGGGGACGGGGCCACCGAGCCAGGCCGCCGCGCTGCGGGGCGCGCCGTGTCGCCTGGTCCACCGAGTCGTGGAACGCGTAGATCCTGCGCAGGTCGCAGATCCCGAAGATCTTGAGGATCTTGTCGTTGACACACGTCAGACGCAGGGAACCCTCGCGGTCACGGATGCGTTTGGTGATCGCCACGATCATGCCGAGCCCCATGGAGTCCAGGAAGGGTGCCGGACACAGGTCCAGCACGAAGTGGCGGTGGCCCTCGTTGAGGAGCGCGATGACCGCTTCGCGGATTCTGGGGGCGGTGTGGGCGTCCACGTCCCCGGTCACCTCGACGACGGTCCAGCCGTTCGCCGGATAGTGGATGAGGCCCAGACGGTCCTCCTGGATGATGCTGGTCCGCATGGCCCGCTCCTCTCCGCCTGGGCGCCCGACGGGCTTCGTTCCCGGCCCGGGAGCGGCGGGCGCTGGGCTGCCCCAGGCTTCTTATCCACTACATGCCGGACGCAACGATCCTGCAAGCGGACGGCGGTCCCACGAGCGGTGGGGCCCCTCCGGCCGGGCGCTCGTCCCCGGCCGGAGGGGCCCCACCCCGCGCCCGACGCCGCGGGTCAGGCGTAAAGCCGGCGGTGCGCGCGGATGATGTCCGCGTAGCGGAGACCGCTCGTCTTCACCGTCCGGGTCTGCGTCGCGTAGTCGACGTGGACGAGGCCGAAGCGCTTGTCGTAGCCGTAGGCCCACTCGAAGTTGTCGAGCAGCGACCAGGCGTAGTAGCCGGCCAGCGGCACGCCCTTGCGGACCGCCCGGGCGCAGGCGCTGACGTGCTCCTCCAGGTAGCGGGCCCGGTCGGGGTCGTGGACCCCGCCGTCGGGGGCGACGGTGTCGGGGAAGGCGGAGCCGTTCTCGGTGACGTACAGCTGTCGCACGCCGTACTCGTCGGTCAGCCTCAGCAGCAGCGCCTCCAGGCCGCCGGCGTCGATCTGCCAGTCCATGCCGGTGCGAGGCACGTCCGGCAGGCGGACCTCGCGGGCGTACGGCACGGGACCCTCGGGGTCGTCGGTCACGGTCGCCGGGAAGTAGTAGTTGAGGCCGTGCCAGTCGAGGGGCGCGGCGATCGTCTCCAGGTCGCCCGGGCGCTCGGGCAGGTCCACTCCGTACAGTTCCCGCATGTCGGCGGGGAAGCCGCGGCCGTAGACGGGGTCCAGCCACCAGCGGTTGGTGTGGCCGTCCATGCGGGTGGCGGCCGCGATGTCCTCCGGGCGGGTGGAGGCGGCGTCGACGGTGGAGTGGTTGGTGACGAGGCCGACCCGTGCGCCCGGGGCCGCGGCCCGGACGGCCTGCGCGCTCAGGCCGTGGGCCAGCAGAAGGTGGTACGAGGCCCGCACGGCGGCGGTCAGGTCGGTCAGGCCCGGTGCCATCCGGCCTTCGAGGTGACCGATCCAGCCGGAGCACAGGGGTTCGTTGAGGGTGGCCCACTGGGTCACCCGGTCGCCGAGCCGGCCGGCCACGACGGAGGCGTACGCGGCGAGGTGTTCGGCGGTGTCGCGCACGGTCCAGCCGCCGCGGTCCTGCAGCGTCTGGGGAAGGTCCCAGTGGTAGAGCGTGACGTTCGGGGTGATGCCGGCGTCGAGGAGGGCGTCGACGAGCCGGTCGTAGAAGTCCAGCCCGGCCTGGTTGACCGGGCCGTCGCCGCCGGGAAGGACGCGGGGCCAGGCCACGGACATGCGGTAGGTGTCGGTGCCGAGCCGCTTCATCAGGGCGATGTCCTCCGGCCACCGGTGGTAGTGGTCGCAGGCCACGTCGCCGTGGTCGCCGTTGTCGGTCTTGCCAGGGGTGTGGGAGAAGGTGTCCCAGATCGACGGCGACCGGCCGTCCTCGGCGACGGCGCCTTCGATCTGGTAGGCGGAGGTGGCCGTGCCCCAGGTGAAGTCGGCGGGGAAGGCGGCCAGGTCGAGCGATTCGGACACAGAGGGCCTCTCTGGGTTGGTCGGGGCGGGAGGAAGGCGGGAGTCCCCCCGGCGGCTACTTGACGGCGCCGGCGGTGAGGCCGGTGACGAGGTAGCGCTGGAGGAGGAGGAAGCCGGCGACGACGGGCAGGCTGACGACGAGGGAGGCAGCCATGACCTGGTTCCAGTACACGTCGTTCTGGGTGGAGTAGCCCTGGAGGCCGACGGCGAGGGTGCGGGTGGTGTCGTTGGTCATGACGGAGGCGAAGAGCACCTCGCCCCAGGCGGTCATGAACGCGTAGACGGCGACGGCGACGATGCCGGGGATCGCCGCGGGCACGATGACCCGGAACAGAGCGCCGAGTGGTCCACAACCGTCCACCTTGGCCGCCTCGTCGAGGTCCCGGGGCACGGAGTCGAAGTAGCCGATCAGCATCCAGATGGAGAAGGGCAGCGAGAAGGTGAGGTAGGTGAGGATCAGGCCGCCGCGGGAGCCGAAGAGCGCGATGCCGGTGGCGTTGCCGATGTTGACGTAGATGAGGAACAGCGGCAGCAGGAAGAGGATGCCGGGGAACATCTGGGTCGAGAGCACGGTCACCGTGAAGACGCGCTTGCCGCGGAAGGAGTAGCGGCTGACCGCGTAGGCGGCGAACACGGCGATGGTGACGGAGCAGACGGTCGCCGCTCCCGCCACGATCAGCGAGTTCATGAAGTAGTCCGCCAGCGGGACCGTTTCCCAGATGTCGAAGTACGGGCGGACGGTGAGGCCCGAGGGGAACCACGCGAACTTGCCGGACACGTCCTCCAGCGGCTTCAGCGAGCTGGAGATCATCACGTACACCGGCAGCAGCACGAAGACGGTGAGGAGGGTCAGGAAGACCCGGCGGCTCCACAGGAAGGACCGCGGGGCGGCCATCGGGGAGCGCGGCTGCCGGCCGGAGGGGCTAGGCATCGACGGCCTTCCTTCCTCGGGAGGTGAGCAGGAGGTAGACGCCCGTGACCACGAGCAGGAACAGCAGGAGCAGGACCGACATCGCCGAGCCCGTCCCGAAGTTCCAGGTCTGGAACGAGGACTGGTAGATGTGGATGGAGATCAGGTCCGCGGCCTCCGGCGCGGCCTTGCCGAACAGGACGAAGGGGGTGTTGAAGTCGTTGAACGTCCACAGGAACAGCACCAGGACGAGGACCTGGTTGACGGGTCGCAGGGCCGGCAGGGTGATGCGGCGGATCTGCTGCCAGACGCCCGCGCCGTCGAGGGCGGCGGCCTCGTAGACGTCCTTCGGGATGTTCTGCAGTCCGGCCATGATGATGAGGAAGGCGAACGGCCAGCCCTTCCACACGGAGACGACCAGCAGCGCGACGAAGCTGTTGTCGCCGATCAGCCAGAACGGCGGGCTGCCGGTGAGCCCGAGCTGGTCGTGCAGGACGTGGTTCACCAGCCCGTTGTCCCGCTGGAACATGAACGCCCAGGTGATGACGGCGGCGTAGACGGGCAGCGCGTACGGGACGAGGAAGATCGTGCGCAGCAGGCCCCGGCCGCGGAAGGACTCCTGGAGGAAGATCGCGGCGGCGGCGCCGAGCAGCCAGCACAGGGCGACCGAGAGCACGGTGAACAGGCAGGTGGTGAAGAAGGACTTCAGCAGCGCCTCGCCCACCGGGGCGTCGAAGTCGACCGACAGTGTGTAGTTGTCGAGGCCGGCCCAGGGCGCGGTGCCCCAGTCGCGGATGTAGAACTGGGTCAGCTCCTTGAAGCTGACGACGATGCCGATCACCATCGGCACGAGGTGGACCAGCAGTTCGAGCAGCAGCGCGGGCAACAGCAGCAGGTACGGCAGGCCGACGCGGCGCAGCCGCCCGGAGCGGCGCCTGCGCGGCGCCGCCCCGGGGACCTTCTCGCGTGCCGTCCGCTCGCCTGTGTCGAGGGCAGCGGTGGTGGTCATGGCGGTGTCCGTGCTCACTTCCTGGGCATCTGCTGCTGGGCCTTTTCGAGCCGGGCCCGCACCGAGTCGGTGGTCACCGGCCGGCCGGCGGCGGCGTCGGCGAAGAGTTCCTTGACCGCGGTGCCGAAGACGGTCTCGAACTGGGACTCCTCGGGGACCTGCGGCAGCGCGGTGGCGCTGGTGACGAGGGTGTCCTTGAGCACGGCGAGCGCCGGGGTGTCGAAGGCCGGGTCCTGCTGGGCGGCCTTGACCGGCGGGATGGAGCCGTAGGCCTTGTTCAGGATGACCTGTTCCTCGTCGCTGGTCATGAACTTGACGAACTTCTTCGCGCCGTCGATGTTCTTGGTGTTCTTGAAGACGGCCATGTTGATGCCGGCGACCATCGAGTTGGCGGCCTTGCCCTGCCCGGGCTCGCCGGACTGCACCGGGGCGGGGGCGACGCCCCACTCGTCGTCCTTCATGCCCTGCGCCTTGAAGGTGGCGGAGGCGGTCTGCCACAGCACCATGGCCGTCTTGTCCTTGGCGAAGTCGCTCAGGGACTGGTTCTGCGCGTACTCGGCGTTCCCGGGCGCGATGATCTTGTCCTTGGCCATGAGGTCGACGTACTGCTTCACCGCCGCCACGGCCCCGTCGGACGTGAAGTCCGCCTTGCCGTCGGGGGTGAAGAAGTCCGCGCCGTGCTGTTTGCCGAGGACGAAGACCTGGTGGATGTTGTTGGAGAGGTTCGAGCCCTCGGCGCCGAGCCCCCACTTGCCGTCCTTGGAGAGCTTCTTGCCGGTTTCGGCCAGCTCCGCCCAGGTGGCCGGCGGCTTGTCGATGCCGGCCTCGGCGAACATCTTCTTGTTGTAGTAGAGCGCGTAGGCCATCGAGTACAGCGGTACGGCGGCCGGGTCCTGGCCCTTGGCGCCGGTGGAACCGAGCGCGGACTCCACGAAGCGGTCCTTGCCGCCGATCGCCTCGAAGTTCTTCGCGTCCCAGGGCAGCAGGGCGCCGCTGGACTGGAGCGAGGCGCTCCAGGTGTTGCCGATGTTGAGGACGTCGGGGCCCTGGCCGGAGGTGGTGGCGGTGAGGATGCGGTTGAGGAGATCGCTCCAGGGCACCACCTCCAGCTTCACCTTGATGCCGGTCTCCTTCTCGAACTTGTCGAGTTCCGGCTGGAGGACCTTCTTGTCCACCTCCAGGTTCGCGCCCTGGTTGGAGGCCCAGTACGTGAGCGTCTTCGGCTGCTCGTTGGACCCCTCCGTGCCGGAGGACCCGCCGCCGCAGGCCGCCGCGGTGAGGACGAGCGAGACGGTGACGGCGCCGACGGCCGCGGCTCTGATTCTGCGCATGACTCCAGAGGCCTTCCGGAAAGTGGTGGGTGTCGCTCGCGGGAGCCGAGGCCGCAGCAGTGCCCGCGTGCCGCCCCCGAATCCCCCCACGGCTTAATTTAGGATGTGAGTTAAACCTCAAGCGAAGGTCGCGTCAAGGGCTCCGTCCCATGTAGGTTGCAAGCAGGACTTCAGGACGAGGGGGCAGGGTGAGAGTGCGCAACGGCCGTACGGTGCGTGACCTGCGGCGGGAGAACCGCACCGCGGTATTGCAACGGTTGTATTTCGACGGGCCGCTGAGCCGCTTCTCACTCGGTCCCGCCACCGGGCTGAGTTCCGGCTCCGTGAGCAACGTGGTGGCCGAACTGGTCACCGAGGGCCTGGTGGAGGAGGCCGGCAGTGTCGACTCGGCCGGCGGACGCCCGCGACGGCTGCTGCGCATCAGGGCGCACAGCAAGTACATGATCGGCGTCGACATCGGCGAGACCCGCGTCCGGATCGAGCTGTTCGACCTGGCCCTCACCGAACTCGCCCGCGTCGAGAGGCCGCTGGAGACCGGAGGCGGGCGCCGCACCGACCGCTACGACGTCGGCGTCGTCGTCGGCCATCTGCGCGAGGGCATCCCCGAGGTCCTGGACCGGGCCGGGATCGCGGCCCAGCGGCTGCTCGGCGTGGGCATCGGGGTGCCGGGCATCGTCGCGAGGACGCCCGAGGACGGCGCCGTCGTGCACGGCCAGACGATCGGCTGGGACTCCGTTCCCCTGGAGCGGCTGCTGCGCGAGGCCCGGCTCGTGCCCGAGTCCGTGCCGTACTACATCGACAACGGCGCCAGGACCCTCGGCCAGGCGGAGATGTGGTTCGGCTCGGGCCGGGGCGCGCAGAACGCGGTGGTGGTGCTCTTCGGTTCCGGCGTGGGCGCCTGCGTGGTCGCCGACGACATGGGGCCCGGCCGGGCCGTGGAGTGGGGACATCTGACGGTACGGGTACGGGGGCGCCGGTGCCGCTGCGGCGCCCAGGGCTGCCTGGAGGCGTACGCGGGCGCGGAGGCGCTCCTGGAGCGCTGGGCGGAGGCCGGGGGGCGCCCGCCCTCGGGGGTGTCCGAGGAGACCGCGCTCACCGCGATGCTCGCCGCCGCCTACCCGGCCCCGGACGCTACGGGGGCCGCCGCGGAACCCGACGCGACGGCCCTGGCCGTCCTGGAGGAGACCGCCGAGTACCTCGGCGCGGGGTTCTCCGACCTGATCAACCTCTTCCAGCCCGAACGCATCCTGGTCGGCGGCTGGGCGGGGCTGCAGCTCGGCCGGCGCTTCCTGGACTCGGTCACGGCCTACGCGATGTCGTACTCCATGCGCTACCCGGCCGCCCGCGTGCGCATCGACCTCGGCACGCTGGGACCGGACGCCGTCACCGTCGGGGCGGCGATCCTGCCCCTCGCCGACTTCTTCGCCCGCGGCGGCCGTCAGGAGGAGACCGAGGCGGAGGAGCCCGACCCGGCGTGGCGGGCGAGCCTGCGCGAGCGCTCGGCCCACTGACCGGCGCCGGCCTGTGGCCGGGAGGGCGGGCGCGGCCGCGGGGCGGAGCCCGGCGCCTCAGGGGCCGGTGACCGTGACCGTCCCCTCCCACCGCAGGTCTCCTGCGGACCTCCCCACCCAGAGCCGGAAAGTCCCGGTCTCCGTGGACCAGCCGCCCGCCTCCCGCGACCAGTGCCGCAGGGCACGGGGCGGGATCTCCGCCTCGGCCGTCGCCGTCCGGCCCGGCCCGGCCGTCACGGCCGCGTAGCCGGCGAACCAGCGCACCGGCCGCTCCACCGCCGACCCCGGCCGCGACAGGTACACCTGTACGACCTCGCGCCCGTGCCGGCCGCCGGTGTTGCGCACCCTCACCCGTACGGTGAACGGGTCCCCCGCGGTGACGTCCGCGGGCGCGTCCACGGCCTCGTACTCCCAGGCGGGCTCCCGTCCGGCCCGCAGCCACGCCCGGTGGCCGATGTGGATGCCCGCTCGGTAGTCGAGTCCGCCGTCCACCGGCCGGGTGCGGGTGACGGGCGCGTCCGTCAGGGACGCCGCCCAGGTCGTGGGGAGCCGGCCGGCCGGCTCGGCGAGGCCGAACAGGACGTCGGCCAGTGCCCCGCCGGCTTCCTGTCCCGGGAACCAGGTGAGCAGCAGGGCGCCCACGTCCTCCCGCCAGGGCATGTCGACGGGACCCCCGCTGTTGACGACGGCGACGGTGCGCGGGTTCGCGGCGGCCACCGCCCGGACGAGTTCGTCCTGGTGCCCGCCGAGCGACAGTCCGGCGCGGTCGCGTCCCTCGGTCTCACCGTGCTCGGTGGTGCCGACGACCACGATCGCGGCGTCCGCGTTCCGCGCGGCCCGCACCGCGGCGTCCAGCGCGGCGGCCGGGTCGGGCTCCGGCGGGGCCGCGGCGAGCACGGTGGCACGCCCGCCGCCGGGCACCAGTTCGCGCCGCGCCACCACGCGCACGGGCCGCTTCGAGGGCAGGGGCATCCGCGCCGTGTGCACGGGCGGGTTCACGTGGACGACGGCCGGATCGTCCGTCTCCCGGGGGAAGTCTCCTTGCAGGAGGAGGTGTTCGTCGACGGTGAGTGTCATGCGTCCGAAGCCGCCGACGCCGAACGTCCACTCCCCCGTCGGCTCCGGCCGCAGCACCGCGCTGATCTCCACCGTGTGCGCCCCCGGCGGCAGATCCGGCTCCAGCTGCCGGCCCGAGAGACGGTGCTCCGCGCGCAGCTCCCGCCCGGCGTCGTCCAGAACGCGCAGGAGCACGCCGGGCGCGCCCGACCTTGGATCGCTGCACCGGCCGGTGTCCACCGGAGGCGGCGGTACCCCGAGGGAGGGGCCGGGCACGTGCACCACCCGGGCACGGCCACGCAGCCGGGCCCGGACACCGGCGAGCGGAGTGACCACGTCGGAGCAGAAGACACCCGCACTGCCCCCGCCCTGCGTGCGCGGGTACGCGGCGTGCACACCGATCACCGCGACGGTGGACAGCCCGCCGGGGTCCAGCGGCAGCACGCCGGTGTTGCGCAGCAGGACCGATCCGGCGCGGGCCGCGCGGCGCAGCAGCGCACGGGTCCGGCGTGCCGGCCGCACCGGCACGCGGCGTGGACGGTGCGGTTCCAGCGCTCCCACCCGCCCGGCGAGCCGGAGCACCCGCCGCACCTTGTCGTCGACGGCCTTCTCGTCGACCGTGCCGTCCCGCACCGCGCGGACCAGCGCCGCGCCCCAGGGGCTCTCCGGTCCCGGCATCGCCAGGTCGAGCGCGGCGCGGCCGGTCGCCTCGGTGGACCGCGTGGCCGCCCAGTCGGACACGACGACGCCGTCGAAGCCCCACTCCCCCTTGAGGGGGTCCGCCAGCAGCGGGCTCGCCGTCATGGTCGCACCGTTGACGGAGTTGTAGCCCGCCATGACGAGCCACACCCCGGCCTCGACGGCCGCCTCGAAGGGGGCGAGGTACACCTCCCGCAGGGCCCGTTCGGACACCCGCACGTCGACGGTGAGCCGGTCGGTCTCGGAGTCGTTGGCGACGTAGTGCTTGGCCGTGGCGGCCACTCCGAGGCCCTGGACGCCCCGGATCAGTGCGGCGCCGGTACGGCCGGTCAGCTCCGGGTCCTCGGAGAAGCACTCGAAGTGCCGGCCGCCCAGCGGGCTGCGGTGGAGGTTGAGCGTGGGAGCGAGGACCACGTCGACACCCTTGCGCGCGGCCTCCGTGGCCAGCAGGCCGCCGAGCTCCTCCACCAGGTCCTCGTCCCACATCGCTCCCAGGGCGGAGGCGGAGGGCAGCAGGGCCGAGGAGCGCCGCTCGTCCCAGGCCTCCCCGCGGACCCCGGCGGGTCCGTCCGAGGTCACCATCTCCCGCAGTCCGATCGCGGCTTCACCGGCGGTGCGCCAGGTCGTCGCGCCGGTGAGCAGGCGCACCTTCTGTTCGAGACTCAGCTTGCCGATGAGCCGGTCGAGTGTCTCGTCGTCCATTCCCGCTCTTGCGTTCAGGGCAGCCGGTGGTCCGAGTTCAGCACCGCGCCGCGCTCCGGGTGGTTCTGGTCGTAGCCCCGCGTGTCGCACTGGAGGCCGCCCACGATGCAGTGATCGACCAAGGCCTTGAGAGTCCGCTCCTCCCAGGCGTTGAAGAAGTCGTAGTGGAAGGAGTAACCGCGACCACTGGCCAGGCGGACGTCGCTCATGTCGCCGTTGACCGGGAAGGCCATCTTGAACTCGATCATCGGCAGGGCGACCGGGTGGGAGGCCGGGCACATGTTGTCGTTGGTGCCGGGTTTGACGACCGGGTAGGCCATGTGGCTCTTGTGGTCGGGGGTGTCGAGGTACTTGCCGTCCCAGCAGCTGGGCGCCTGGAAGCGGATGTTGAGCTGTACGTCGGGCCGGCTCGGGCAGCTCGCCGGGATGTCGACGTTGAAGAAGCTGTCACCGCATTCCCAGCCCTCGACGAAACCCTTGTGGCCGCGGAACTCCTGGGCGCTCTGCATCGGGTCGCCGACGACGAACCGCAGCCCCTTGGGGAAGGGCCGCACGCTGGTGTAGTCGGTGACTCCGGCCTTGTAGTAGATGACCTGGGGTCCGACCGGCAGGATCTTCTCGTCCCCCTTGTACAGGGACGGCATCCAGTACGCCGAGGCGTCGGCCGGTGCCCGGCAGGTGGTGTCGCCGCCGTAGAGGCTCGCCGTCGTGCTGCCGGCGTGCGTCGTCTTGTTGCCCATGAACGTGTGGTCGTGGGACTTGCCCGGCTGCCCCGGGTACACGATCGGGTCGTCCGGCGCGGTGTGTGTGACGGCGCAGTTGGCCTGGAACTCCTTGTGGTAGCGCGGCGGCGGGGTGGCAACGGACGGGGTCACACCGGTGACCTGGGGAACGGCCGGTATGTAGCCGTCGCCGTCGGGGTCGTCGGCGGACGCCCGGGTCGACACCGCCGTGGTGTGCGCGCTGTGAGCGCCGGCCGAAGCGGCAGGGGCGCCGCCGGGACCCGCCGCCGTGGCGACGGTGCCGACGCCGAGCACGCCGGCGAACAGTGCGCCGCCGAGCAGCAGCGCGGGGAGTTTCGAACGTGGTCTCATGGGGCCTCCTGCCCGCTGAGGTGCCAAGTGGGGGTGGTGCGAAGGGCGCCGCCGGGCGCCCTTCGCCGTCGTCAGCTGTAGATGCCGAACTCGTGCAGCGAGTAGCCCCAACCGGTGCCACGCGCCGTCAGGTGCAGTCGTACGTGTCGTGCGGTCGCCGCGACGTCGATGGTGTCGATGTCACCGTTTCCGGTGGTGGTGGTGTGGACCGTGCGCCAGGTGGTGCCGTCGTCGGAGACCTGGACCTCGTAGGACTTGGCGTAGGCGGGGTCCCAGACGAGCTGGAGCTTGCGGATGGGGGTGGCGGCGCCGAGGTCGACCTTGATCCATTGCGGGTCGCTCCAGTCGCTGGCCCAGCGCGTGTCGGCCCTGCCGTCCGTCGCCTTGGCGGGCTCGCACGGGCAGTCGCCGTACGAGGGCTGGAAGGAGGAGGCCGTGGTGGGCTTGTTCAGGGCCACGTTCGTGCCGGAGACCGGCGGGGCCACGACCTTGACCGACTCGGTCTCGATGCCGGCGTTGCCGTGGCCGTCCTCGGCCTGGACGTACACCTTCCAGACGCCCAGCTTCTCGGGGGCCGTCACGACGAAGGTGCCGTCGCCGGCGGGCCGCCACTCGGCCTCGACGAGGCGCTTGTCGCCGCTCGCGTAGTTGCCGCTGAGGAAGACCTTGTACGTGACCGGGTCGCCGTCGGGGTCGCGGACGTCCGCGCGGACGGTGAACTCGCCGCCCGCCGCGGCCGACGAGGCGGGGGTGACGGCCATGTTCGTGATGACGGGCGGGGTGTTGTCGCCTGCGCTCGATCCGGTGTAGGCCCTCTTGACCGCGTAGTAGGACAGCCTCCTCAGGCCGTCGGGCACGAGGTTGAACCAGACTCCGCCGAAGTCGTGCTCGACGCCGTAGTGGAAGAGGGTGGCGCCGAGGGCGACGCCCCGGTGGCCGGTGACGCAGTTCCAGGCCTTGGTGTAGCCCTCGGCCTTCTGCACGTCGGTCGGCTCGTCGGGGACCCCGTTGGCGTCGTCCGGCACCTCCCACTCACCGGCCGGTCCGCCCTCGGTGATGATGTACGGCTTGGTGTAGCCGCCCGCCTCCCAGGCCTCCTGGACGTTGCAGATGTCGCCGTAGGAGTTCATCGAGTACAGGTCGAGGTCGGGTGCGTTGCGCTTGTAGTACGGCCAGGCGCCGGTCCAGGCGTCGGTGGAGGTGACGGGGTGGTCGGGGTCGATGCTGTGGATCTTCTTCGCGACGTCGTTGACAAAGCTGGTGTAGGCGTTGCGCTGGGTCTCCAGCTCCGTGCCGCTGTAGCAGTTCTGCAGGCCGAGGACCGATTCGTTGCCGACGTTCCACATCAGTGTGGCGGGGTGCGACTTGTAGGCCTCCACCCACTTCGAGAACTCGGTCAGCATGTTGTTCTTGTACGTCGTGTCGGTGACGTAGTTGACGCAGCCGCCACTGCCCGGGCCGCCGCCCGGCTGGAGCCAGAAGCCGTTGATCACGCGGATGCCGTTGGCCGCCGCGGAGTCCAGCAGCGGCTTGGTGCCGCCGTCGGTGCCCCAGGTGCGGATGGTGTTGACGCCCATGGACTTGACGTCGGGCATGTACTTCGGGGCGTCCGCGATGGCGGGGCCCCAGGTGAGGCCCTTGACGGTGTACGGCTGGCCGCCGACGGCCAGTTGCCAGTTCCCCTGTGAGCCGGTGACCTCGACCGCTCCTGTGGCGGGCGGTGTGCCGTCCGTGGTCCCGTACACCTGGAACTCCCACAGGGAGTAGCCGTAGCCGCCGGACCGCTCGGTCCCCAGCATGCGGACGTAGCGGCCGGATCCGGAGACGGCGACCTCGTCCGTGCCTCCGTCGGAACCGGTCACGGTCTTCAGGGTCCGCCAATCCGTGCCGTTGTCGGACGCCTGGATCTGGTAGCTCTTGCCGTACGCGGCTTCCCAGGTCAGCACGGTGCGGCTGAGGTCCGCGCGCTGTCCGAGGTCGACCTGGAGCCACTGCGGGTCGCTCCACCGGCTGGCCCAGCGGGTGCCGGTGAGGTCGCCGTCGACGGCCGCGGAGGCGGCGTAGGCGTCGCCTTCCTGGGAGGAGGCGGTGGCGGGCCGGCCCTGCGAGAGCAGGGTCTCCGCCGCTCGGGCGGGCGGAGCGGCGAGGGCGAGCGACGACGCCAGCAGCGCGCCGAGGGTGAGCAGCGGGACGCCGGCTCTGCGGCCGGTCGATCCGCGGTACGCGGGGGGTCTGGACACATCTGCTCCTGGCGGGTTGGGGAGAGCCGACGGGGGCGGGGCGGTGCGCGCACCGCGTGAGGGCCCCTCCGGGCCGGGCCGCGAGGGGTGTCGTCCGGCCCGGAGGGGAGGTGCGGCCGACGGACGTACCGGTCAGGGATAGGACACGACGGTGGACGGCACGGTGGTGGTGCCGGCGGGAACCGTGGAAGCGCCGGTGTCGTTGACGACGTGGTTGTAGTGGCCCATGCCGCCGAGGGAGACCACGAGGAGGCTGTGGAACCTCACCCCCGGCTTGACGGGTGTTTTGAAGCCGTGGTCCTGGCGGATCGTCGGGTCGACGTTGTAGTTGCAGTAGCTGCCCAGGCCCCAGGCTTCGTGGGTGTCCACGGAGTCGTCGACCCGGTAGGCGGCGTACCCCTTCGTCGTGCCGTTCTGGATGGCGGCCTGGTTCGGGGCGTCGTACGCCTTCTCGTTCTGGTAGAAGATCGTCCGGCCGCGTTCGCCGTACCACTCGACGTCGTACTTGTTGAAGTGCTCGACGAACAGGCCGGTGGCCAGGACGTCGTCGCCGTTGACGCGGACCCCGTAGTCGGCGCGGTTGGTCTCCCAGCCGACGCCGTCGCCGTGGTCGGCCCGCCACACCCAGGTGTGGTCGATGACCGTGTCGTGGCTGTTGATCACCATGCTGGTGGTCGCCTTGCCCGCGCCCGCGCCGCCGATGCGGATGTAGACGTCCTGCACGGTGGTCGGGTTCGCCGCGTGGTCGGCGCTCGCGCCCTGCGGGCCGACCTCCAGCAGTGTCGGGGAGTTGACCGGTCCGGCGTCGATGAGGAAGCCGGCGAGCCTGACGCCGTCCACGTCGGCGACCTTCATGGCGGTCACGCCGTTGTCCGGGATGATCGTGGCCAGACCGAGGCCCAGCACGATGGTGTTCGCCCGGTCGATGTCGATCGTCCGGTCGACGTGGTAGACGCCGGGGGTGAAGAGCAGGTGGAGGCCCTGGTCGACCGCGGCGTTGATGGTGGCGGCGGTGGCACCCGGCTTGACGACGTAGAACTTGCTCAGCGGGATCGACTCGCCCTGCGGGGTGCCGTTCGCCCAGGTGGTGCCGCGCGCGTTGGTCCGCTTGGCGGGGGCGAAGACCTTGAACTCGTTGCCGTCCAGGTAGAGGAAGGGCTTCTCGCGGGAGATCGGCGTCGTGCCGAGCGTGGTGTAACGGGGCTCGGGGAAGCTGGTGGCGGGAGCGCCCTCGACGCCTGAGAAGACCTGGTTCCACACGCTGTTGGACCAGCCGCCGATGGAGCTGTCGCGGGTGTACCACTGCTGCTGCGAGTAGTTGCCCACCTGGCCGTCGATCTTGCTGTCGGCGATGTAGCCGCCGCTGGCCCAGCCGTAGCCGTTGGGCGCGAGGTTGAGGCCGCCCTTGACGTGCATGCGGCGGAACGAGGCGGCCTGTGAGACCGCCCACCGGTTCGTGCCGCTGACCGGGTTGACGGCGAGGTTCTCCGCGGCCCGCCAGAAGTTCTGGGTGGCGTTGCCGTTGAACCAGCCGGCGTCGACGGTGATGTCACCGTTGATCGTCGTGTCGTCGGGGCGCAGGCCGAGGCCGGCTATCTGGGTGTAGAAGCCGATCTGGGCGTTGAGGTTGTCGTAGGTGCCCGGCTTGAAGAAGAAGGCGTGCCGGCCGGACCCGAACTGCGCGGACTCCTGCTGCTGGAAGACCTGGTCCAGCTTGGCCTGGATGCCGGGCGTGGACGGGTCGAAGACGTGGACGTTCGGGCCCAGGTCGCCGCCGCCCGGGATGACCGGGCCCGGGTCGTCGCCGGTGGTTCCGTAGACCTTGAACTCCCAGAGCGAGTAGCCGTATCCGGTGGCGCGGGCGGTGCCGAGCATGCGGACGTACCGGGCGGTGCCGGAGACGTCGACGGTCTCCGTGCCGCCGGCGCCGGTGGTCGTGGAGTAGGCCGTCGACCAGTCCGTGCCGTTCTGGGACGTCTCGATCCGGTAGGACTTGGCGTAGGCCGCCTCCCAGCGCAGCTCGACCTGGGACAGGGAGGCCGGGGCACCGAGGTCGACGCGGATCCACTGCGGGTCGGAGGCGGCGCTGGACCAGCGGGTGCCGTTGTCGCCGTCGACGGCCGCGGTGGCCGGAGTGCCGTAGTGCTCCTGGCTCGACGCGGTGACGGGCTTGCCCTGCGACAACAGCACGGGGGCGGCCTCGGCCCGTGTCGCGGGGACGAGGCCGAGCAGGGCGGCTGCCAGAGCGGCGGCGACGACGCCGGCGACGCTGCGGCGGCCGGGTCTCTGTGACGGCGGTGGCGCGAGTGGTGCTGGTGGTATGCCGGCTGGGGGCATGAGGTCTCCTCGACGTGGGACCGGTGGTGGGAGGACGCTCGGCCAGAGAGCGCTCCCCGGAACCTTGCCCGCAGCGGCAGTTGTGGTCAAGGAGTACGACAAGGCTTTTCTTTTGGCTTGCATTAAGCACCTGTTGACGCTGCCCGGCACAGGCCGCCGCCCCGCGCCGGGCGGCCGTCGCCACCTTGCCGTGGCCGCGGATCGATCACACATACGAGCTGCGCAAGTGCTGGGCACGGCCCTCCGGGGAGCCATACACTCGTCTGGCCCTATGTGGTGACAAAGCCCGTTTCCCATCGGCTCTGGTGGTGACTGCATGACAGAAGTCCCGTTGGCGGAGGCGATCACCGACCTGCGTCGCGAACTGCAGGACGCGATGGCGGCCGGGCAGGGTGAGCAGGTGAAGTTCGAACTCGACTCTGTCGTACTGGAGTTGGAGGTCACGCTCAGCACCGGGGCCGGGGCCGGCGCCAAGGCCGGTTTCTGGAGTGTGCTGACGGCGGAGGCCACCGCGGACCACCGCCGGGGCTCGACGCACCGGCTGACCCTGACGCTGACACCCCGGCTGTCCGACGCGCCCGACGGGCAGCGAGTCCGGGTGGGCGACGACATGTCCGTACGGCCACACATCGTGCGGCCCGAGTAGGGCCGGCAGGCCGCGACCGGATTCCCGGGGGCCGGGGCGCGTTCCGTGCCGACAGGGGGGAGCCGTGCGATGGACGACGAGTTGCGGCGGCGGGGAGTCCACCGCGTGGTCGAGGTCTGGGCCGGAGACCGGCACGGGGTGAGCTACGGATCCGGCTACGCCGTTGCCGACGACCTGGTGCTGACGGCGCGTCATGTGCTGGACAAGGGGCCGCCGTACCGCGTACGGCTCTTCGGGGATGAGCGTGAGAAGGATGCCCGCGTGGCCTGGCTGCCCACCGGCACCCTGGACGCCGCGCTGCTGCGGGTGGCCTCGTCGCCCTGGCGGAACGCGCCCGACAGTGGCGCCCTGCGCTGGGGCCGGGTCGGGGACAGCGGCGTGGAGTGCTGCGCGCACGGATTCCCCCGGGCCCAGCAGCGCGCGGACGGCTCGCGTGAGGCCGAGACCCTGGAGGGGCGGATCAGCCGGACGACCGGTGCCCTCGGCGGGCGGTACCACGTCGACATCACCAGGGCGCCCCCGGTCTCCCTCGGCGCCTCGGCCTCCGCCTGGCAGGGCATGTCGGGCGCCGTTCTCCTGGGCCGGGGCCGGGAACTGCTCGGCGTGGTGGTCGAGGACCCGGTGATGTTCGGCGGACGGCGGCTGGAAGCGGTATCCGTCTCGCGGCTGCTCGACGAACCGGGCTTCGCCGACCTGGTGCGGGTGTACGCCCATCATGTCGAGGAGGTCCATCCGTGGCCGGAGGTCCGTGAACTCGACGCGTGGGCGAGCGGGTTCCTCACCCCAGCCTGGGAGGATCTGGATGCCCCGGACGTCCCGGACTTCAAGTTGCTGCAGCCCAGGCACCAGCGGGTCGGCTTCGTCGGCCGGGAGGAGCAGTTGGGGCAGTTGCGCCGCTGGTGGGCCGGTCCGGAGAAGTTCAGCGTGGCGGTGGTCACCGGCGACGCCGGCGCCGGCAAGACACGACTGGGGATCCAGCTGTGCCGGGAAGTGACCGAGCAGGGGTGGTCGGCGGGGTTCGCCGGCCTCGGAGAGCTGGCCCGCGCCGGTTCCACCCGGATCGAACTCGTCTGGCCCACCCTGATGGTGATCGACTACCCCGACGGTCTGACCGACGACATCGGCCGTCTGCTCGCCCGGTTCGCACAGCCCGGACGACGCGGGGCGCCGCTGCGCCTGCTCATCCTCGACCGTGCGCCGGGCGGCGCCCCGGACCCCCGGGCCGGCACCCCGCTGCCCGCCTCCGTCACCTGGTGGACCGACCTGAACCGGACCACCTCCGGCCTCGTGGCCCACGGAACCCGCGACGTCATCCCGCTCGCGGCCGGCCGGCTCCGCCCGCCGGACCGCGTCACGCACGCGCGGGCGGCGCTGACGGCCTTCGGCGACGGCACCGTGCCCGCGGTGCTGCCCGACCTCAGCGACGAGGGCTACAGCAACCCCCTCAAGGTGCACCTCGCCGTGCTGCTCGCCCTGCGCGGCCAGACCTCCCCCACTGCCGCCGGCACCCTGCAACTCTTCGTCGCCCGGGAACGTGCCCGGTGGCAGCGCCGCCTCGCCGCGCACGGCATCGCCGGCCTCGGCGAGGCTGCCCCGCACCACGCGGTCGTCCTCGTCACCCTCACCACGCCGACCCGCGAGGAGGCGGTGGAACTGCTCACCGCCCTCGACGGCTTCGACCGCCGCGACCCCGTCTCCCGCGTCCGCACCTCGGAGTGGCTGCAGGAGCTCTTCGCCGGCCCCGGCAGCCGGCTGGCGCCCCTCGCACCCGACCTGCTCGCCGAACAGCTGCTGGAAGACGCGGGGGAGCGCCTGTCCCCATTGGTCCAGCGGCTGTACGAGCATCCCGCGCGCACCCCGGATCACACCGTCCGCATGCTCGACGCCCTCCAGCTCGCCGCCCGTCAGGAGGACCGCCGCCATGTGCGCACGGCCCTGCACCGCCTGCTCGCCGCCCGGCTCGGCACGCTCGTCGACGAGGCCGCCGCACAGCCGCAGTCCCAGCTGCCGGTGCTGCTGGACACCGCCGTCGAGCGCTGCGCCTCCTTCGACGCCGACCGCTCCCTGGCCGCGGCGGCCGCCGCCGTCCGGCACCGTCCCCCGGGGCCCGGGAGCGACCGGTCGGTGACCGCCCTGCGCCGCCGGGTCGCCGCCCTGGCGCTCGCCGGATACGACGCCCGCACCGACCTCACGGCCGGCGAACGCGCCGCCCGCGTCGGCCTGCTGACCGACCTGACGGCTCAGCACGAAGCGCTCGGCGAGCCCGGCGAGGCCACCCGGCATGCCGAACGGGCCTGCGCGGAGTGCGCAGAGGACGACCCGGCGGCCCGGGCACGGGTGACCTACAACCTCGGCACCTGCCTGGCCCGAGGCCGCGCCTTCCGGAAGGCGCTCCCCTGGCTGCAGGACGCCGCCGGGCACTACGAGAGGCTCGCCGCCCGCGATCCGGGCCACCGGCCCGCCTGCGCCGACGCGCTGATCAACCTGGCGCTGTGCCATGCCGACCTGGGGCAGCAGGCCCAGGCCGCCCGGGCGCTCGTACGGGCCATGCAGTTCCACGACACGGGCTGGTGGACCGAGGAGCTGCGCGACCTCCTGCTCGACCTGGCCCGCAGACTCGACGCGGAACAGGGCGCCGGTGCCGCGTCGGGCGCCGGCGACGCGTCGGACCCCCTGCCCGAAGCCGGGCCGGGCGCGGACGGCTACTGCGGGTGCGTGGGCTCGGACCCGGCCCGGCCCAAGGCCCACCAGGACGCCGGGGCGCTGGAGTTCGCCGTCGCCCGCACCGTCCAGGGCTTCGGCGCCCATGCCCCCGACCGGGTCAGGAACGCCCTGTTCCCGATGCTGATCCCGCGCCTCGCCGCCAACCAGGCCCGCTATCTGGCGTTCACCCAGGCCGAGCAGCTGAGGGTCCTGGCCGGTGGCCTGGCCCGGACGGGCCGGCCCGAGGTGGCGCTCGCGCCGGCGGCCGAGAGCGTCGCGCTCCTGCGCCGGTTCGTCGTACCCGCGGAACCGGACAAACGCTGGGTGCTCGCCCGGGGTCTCGGCATCCTCGCCGACTACAGCAGTCAGGCGGGCCGCCTCGACGATGCGATCGCCTATGCGCGGCAGCACGTGGACGAGCGCCGCGCGCTCCTGCCGGAGGACCACGCGGCGTACGCCCCCGAGGACGCGGACCACCGGTACGCCGAGGTGTTCCCGCCGGCCCCCGGTACAGCACTGGCCTCGGCTCTCGGCGACCTCGCCGACCTGCTGTGCGACGCCGGCCGGCTCGACGAGGCGGTCGGGTACGGTCAGGAGGCCGTCGCCCTCTACAGCGAGCTGGCGAGGCGTCACCCGCGGCTTCGGCCCGAACTGGGAGGCGCCGCCGCCGCGCACGGTTCGTGGCTGCTCCAGCTCGGCCGGCCGGAGGAGGCGCTCGATGCCCTCCGGCTCGCCGCCGGTGCCTTCGAGGAACTGGCCGCGGAGGACGGCCAGTACGCCGGACTCGCCGCCCAGGTGTTCACCGACCTCGCCTGGGCCCAGTTCCCTCAGGAGAGGGACGGCCCCGCGCGCGCTCTCGGCGCTGCCCGGCGGGCCGTCGAGCTGCTGGGTGCGGCCGGGGAGGACGAGCGCGACGAGCCGGCCGAGGCCGCGGCACTCGTCTGTCTGGGCACGGCCCTGCTCGTCCTCGACCGCACGCGGGAGGCCGCCGAGGCCGCCCGGCAGGCGGTGGCGCTGTGGCGCGCGGCGGCCGACGGCGGCGACGAGGCCGGGGCCGGCCTCGCCCACGCCCTGAGCCTGACGGGACTGTGCCACCAGCGCCTGAACCGCCACGACCTGGCACTCGCGACCTTGCGCGAGGCGGAAGGCGTCCTCGCGGGACTGCCCGTGGACAACCCGGTCCTGAACACGGTGCGCGGCATGGCCCTGTCCGCACTGGCCGCCGCGCTGATCATCACGGGCGACCCGGCCGGGGCGGAGGGCGCGGCGGCCCGTGCGGTCGCCGCCTTCGACGCGCTCGAGCAGGAGGGAGGACACGCCGTGACCGGACCGGGGAGGGCGGAAGCACTGGTCTCCCTGGCCCAGAGCCGGATCCACACCGGACGCCCCGAGGAAGCGCTCGACCCGCTGGACCGGGCGGCCGAGGACCTGCGCGGGTATCCCGCGGACAACCCGGTCGTCCGCGCCGCACGCGGCAGGCTCCACTACAGCCGCGGGCTCTGCCTCGCCGGCCTGGGGCGGCCCGCGGAGGCCCTGCGGGAGCTGGCGGAAGCGATGGGCCGGCCCGAGGACGAGGCCGATGCGGGCCAGGCCCTGCTGCGGGCGGAGTTCCTCACGGTCCAGGGGACCTGTCACACCGCGCTCGGCCGTCCGGACGTGGCGGCCGAACGGCTCGCCATGGCGGTGCGGCTCTTCGCGGGCGTCCCGGCCGACGCCGCGGCCGCCGTCGTCGTACCACGGGCCAGGACGCTCGTGCTTCTGGCCGAATGCCTGCTGGCCCTCGGTGACCAGAGGGGAGCGCGGGAGGCGGCGGAGGAGACGCTGAGGCTGCCGGCCGCGGCGAGCACGACGTCCGCGTACGCCTTCTTCCGTGCGGGCGCGCACCTGGTGCTGGCCCAGTGCGGTGCCCAGCTCGGCGAGCCCTTCGGCGATCACACCGACCGGTGTGTCGGCCTGCTCCGTGCGCTCCCCGAGGACCCCTCGCTGCGGCCGATGCTCGCCAAGGCGGTCGCCCTGCAGGCCGTGCACCTGTTCAACACGGCTCTGACCACCGAGAGCGAGGAAGAAGAGGAAGTCCTGGACGCGTTCCGGGCGGCACTGGCCGTGGCGCAGGAGGCGGCGGACCGGCAGCGCGAATGGCCCGGGGAACCGGAGGCCCTCGCGGCTCTGGGTTCCATGCTGCACATCGCCGGGGCCTGCCTGAGCGCCCTGGACCGGCCCGCCGAGGCGCTGGACCCGCTGCGGGAGGCCACGGCCGTCCTGCGCCCCCTCTCCGACCACCCGCACATCGCGCTCGAACTGCTCGGCGCCGTCCACCGGACCGCGCTCTGTCACGGGCGACTGGGACGGCACACCGAAGCCCTGGAGGCGTACGACGAGGCCGTGGACCTCTTCACCCGGCCGGCCGAGGAGAATCCCGCCGCGTACGCACCGCAGCTCCTGGAAGTCCTGGACGGCCGGATCCGCACGCTCCGGGAACTGGGCAGGGACGACGAGGCGGAGGCGGCGCAGACGTGGGCGGCACGGTGGCGGAGGTCCATCACCTGACGGCCGTCGGCAATCCCCTCCCGGGCGCCGGGACATCGGCTCACACGCCTGAACTGGGGCTTCGACACCCGATTCGACGGGCTCACGCCGACGGTCTTGTCAGGTACATGAGCCTGTCTCTACAGTCCCTGGGAGCCAGCCATGGGAGCGCTCCCATTCCAGCCCCGGCGCTCCCCCTCCCCCGAGAGGACCCGCATGCGACCGTCGAAGCACCCTGCCCGCAGGGCGTTCGGCCTGTTCAGCGCGTTGCTCACCGTACTCGCCGCGCTGGCGGCGCTTCTGGGCACCGCGTCGGCAGCGCAGGCCGACACCGCGATCTGCGAACCCTTCGGAACGACCACGATCCAGGGCCGCTACATCGTCCAGAACAACCGCTGGGGCATCAGCGAGCCCCAGTGCATCACCGCCACGGACTCGGGCTTCAGGATCGACCGGGCCGACGGCTCGGTCCCGACGAACGGCGCCCCGAAGTCCTACCCCTCCGTCTTCAACGGCTGCCATTACACCAACTGTTCGCCGGGCACCAGCCTCCCGGCCCGGCTCAGTACCGTCTCCAGCGCGCCCACCAGCATCTCCTACAGCTACGTGAGCGGCGGGGTGTACGACGCCGCGTACGACATCTGGCTCGATCCGGAACCCCGCACCGACGGCGTCAACCGCACCGAGATCATGGTGTGGTTCAACAAGGTGGGCCCCGTCCAGCCCGTCGGCTCGCAGACCGGCACCGCCACCGTCGCCGGGCGCCAGTGGCAGGTGTGGTCCGGCAACAACGGCTCCAACGACGTCCTGTCCTTCGTCGCCCCGTCGGCGATCAGCAGCTGGAGCTTCGACGTCATGGACTTCGTCCAGCAGGCGGTCTCCCGCGGACTGGCCGAGGACGACTGGTACCTGACGAGCATCCAGGCCGGCTTCGAGCCCTGGGAGAACGGCGCGGGACTCGCGGTCACCTCGTTCTCCTCGACGATCGAAACGGGCGACGGCGGCCCGGGCGGCCCCGGCGAACCGGCCGGCTGCAAGGTGGCGTACAAGACGAACGTCTGGCCGGGCGGCTTCACCGCCGACGTGACCGTCACCAACACCGGCTCCTCCCCCGTCGACGGCTGGCAGCTCGCGTTCACCCTGCCTGCCGGGCAGCGGATCACCAGCGCCTGGAACGCGGGCGTCTCCCCGTCCTCCGGAGCGGTCACGGCGAGCAGCGTGACGCACAACGCGCGGATCGCGCCCGGCGGCTCGGTGTCCTTCGGGTTCCAGGGCACGTACGGCGGGAACTTCGCCGCGCCCGCCGGCTTCAGCCTGAACGGCTCCGCCTGCACCACCGGGTGACGCCTGCGGTGCGAGGCGTGCGCCCCGCGGTGCCGCTGGGGCCGCAGCGCCCCGGTGGCCCACGGCCACGCCCCGCACCCACCCGTTCCGGCGCCCGTCCGCCCCGCTCCCATCCCGACCGGGCGGGCCCCGGAGCGCGCCCGGCGCCGCCCAGACCCCGGACCACTCCCGGAAAGGCCCACCCGCATGAGCCTCCTGCCCGCCCGCCGCCGCCCGGCGACGGCCCTGCTCCTGTGCACCGTGGTCCTGGCCCTCACCGGGTCGGCCGCCACCGCCCCGGAGCCCGCGGCCGCCCCGTCCGCCGCCGTCCTTCCCTACCAGGACGCCTCCCTGCCGGTGCCGGACCGCGTGGACGACCTGCTGTCCCGCATGACGCTGGACGACAAGCTCGGCCAGATGACGCAGATCGAGAAGGACGCGCTGGTACCGCAGTCCGACCTCGCCACGTACCGCATCGGATCGGTGCTGTCCGGGGGCGACTCCACGGTCAGCCCCAACAACGCCCGGACCTGGGCCGACACCTACGACTCCCTGCAACGCACCGCCCTGGCCACGCCGCTCGGCATTCCGATGATCTACGGCATCGACGCCGTACACGGTCACAACGCGGTACGCGGGGCCACCCTCTTCCCGCACAACATCGGCCTCGGCGCCACCCGTGACCCCGCACTCGTCCAGCGCATCGGACGGGCGGTGGCCGAGGAGATGTCCGGGACCGGCATCGACTGGGACTTCGCGCCGTGCCTGTGCGTGGCCCGCAACGACCGGTGGGGCCGTACCTACGAGTCCTTCGGCGAGACTCCCGGGCTGGCGTCGGACATGGCGACGTTCGTCACCGGCCTGCAGGGCGAGACCCTGGGCGCCGGCCCCGCCTCGGTGCTCGCCACCGCCAAGCACTACCTGGGCGACGGCGGCACCACCGGCGGCGTGGACCAGGGCGACACCGAGCTGTCCGAGGCCGAACTCCGGGCGGTCCACCTGCCGCCGTTCCGGGAGGCGGTGCGCCGCGGGGTGGGGGCGGTGATGCTGTCCTACAGCAGCTGGAACGGCGTCAAGTCCCACGCCCACGAGTACCTGGTGACCGACGTGCTCAAGGGGGAGCTGGGTTTCGGCGGGTTCGTCGTCTCCGACTGGGCCGCGGTCGACCAGCTCGACGGGCAGAGCGGCTTCACCGGCGCCGAGATCCGTACGGCCGTCGCGGCGGGCGTCGACATGGTGATGGTCCCGCACGACTACAAGAAGTTCCTCTCCCTGCTGCGCGGCGAGGTCACCGCGGGCCGGATCCCGCAGTCCCGGATCGACGACGCCAACCGCCGCATCCTCACCAAGAAGTTCGAACTCGGCCTGTTCGAGCGTCCGTTCACCGACCGCTCCTACACCTCCACGGTGGGCTCGGCCGCACATCGCGCGCTCGCCCGCGACGCGGTACGCGCCTCGCAGGTGCTGCTGAAGAACGACGGCGGGATCCTGCCGCTGGCGAAGTCGGCCAAGGTGTTCGTCGCCGGCAAGTCCGCCGACGACATCGGCAACCAGAGCGGGGGCTGGACCGTGGGATGGCAGGGCCGCAGCGGCCCGGTCACCGACGGCACCACCATCCTGCAGGGCATCCGCGCCGCCGTCACCGACCCGTCCCGGGTCACCTACGACCGGTACGGCAACGGCATCGACTCCAACTACAGCGCCGCCGTCGCCGTCGTCGGCGAGACACCGTACGCCGAGGGCAAGGGCGACCGGCCCGGCGGCATGGGGCTGGACCAGGAGGACCTGCAGACCCTCGCCCGGCTGAAGGCGAGCGGGGTGCCGGTCGTCACCGTGCTGGTCTCGGGCCGCCCGCTCGACATCACCGCCCAGCTGCCCGACTGGAAGGCGCTGCTCGCCGCCTGGCTGCCCGGCACCGAGGGCGCCGGCGTCTCCGACGTCCTGTTCGGCGACCACGCCCCCACGGGCAGGCTGCCGGTGTCCTGGATGAGCAGCGCGTCCCAGCAGCCCGTCAACGAGGGCGACGGCAAGACCCCGCTCTTCCCCTACGGGCACGGACTCACCTACGCCGGCACGGAGCCGGACCCGACGCCCACCCCCACGCCGACGCCGACGCCCACGCCCACGCCCACGCCTTCGCCGACACAGGACGAGTGCACCGCGCAGTTCCGCACCACCTCGTCCTGGCAGGGCGGGTACCAGGCGGAGATCACGGTCAGGAACGCCGGCTCCGCTCCCCTGACGGGCTGGTCGGTCGACTGGGACCTGGCCGGGGCCACCATCACCAGCCTGTGGAACGGTTCCCTGACCACCGCGCAGGGCCGGGCCGTCGTGGGCAACGCCGCCTTCAACGGCTCCCTGCTCCCCGGCGCCACCACCTCGTTCGGCTTCACCGCGAACGGCACCGCGGGCACCCCCGCAGTGCACTGCACCGGCAGCTGACACACCCCGGACCGCCGTCCGGTCACCCTCATGCCCCACAGACACACCACCGCCGTACCAGCATCCTCGTCTCCGGAGCCGACATGTCACGACACCGCTGGATCGGGCCCTTCTTACTGGCCCTCCTGCTGACCGCCCTCATCCCCTTGCCCAGCGCCGCGGCCCGCCCCCTCCCGGCGGCGGACACCACGCCACCGCGGACATCGGCGGCCGAAGGCACATACCCCGTGCCCCTGCCGTCGCTCAGTGCGACGACCACCCAGGTCGCGTCCGGGCTGAGACGGCCCACCGCCCTCGTCGCCCCCGACGACGGCACCGGCCGGCTCTTCATCACCGAGAAGTCCGGCACCGTACGCGTCTACCACCCGGACACCGGCCTCGCCCGGACCCCGCTCATCGACATCACCTCGTCCGTCGACGAGTCGGGCAACGAACGCGGCCTGCTCGGCATCGCCCTCCCGCCCGACTTCGCCGACAGCCGGTCCCTGTACCTGGCGTACACGGCACTGCCCGACGGCGCGGTCACCCTCGCCCGCTACCGGCTCGACGAGTCCCGCCTGGAGGTCCTGCTCTCCCAGGAGCACGCCGAGTACAGCAACCACAACGGCGGCCAGCTCGCGTTCGGCCCCGACGGCAACCTCTACTGGAGCATCGGCGACGGCGGCGGCTCGGGGGACCCCTTCCGCGCCGGGCAGCGGCTGGACACCCTGCTGGGCAAGATCCTGCGCATCGACGTCAGCCGCACCTGCGGCCCGCTCCCCTACTGCGTCCCCGCCGACAACCCGTTCGTGGACAGGGCCGGCGCCCGCGAGGAGATCTGGCTGTACGGGCTGCGCAACCCCTGGCGGTTCTCCTTCGACGACGCCGACGGCTCGATGTGGATCGGCGACGTCGGCCAGGGCCGATGGGAGGAGGTCGATCACATCGCCCCCGGACGGGGCGGGCTGAACCTCGGCTGGTCCTGCTACGAGGGCCTGGAGAAGTTCGAGGGCGGCCACTGCACACCCGGTGAGACGTACACCGAGCCGGTCTTCACGTACTCCCCGTACACCGGCGGCTGTTCGGTCATCGGCGGCCGCGTCTACCGGGGCGAGAAGTACGCCGGCCTGGTCGGCGGCACGTACATCGCCACCGACTACTGCTCGTCCACGGTGTGGGCGCTGCGCCCCGACGGCAGGGGCGGCTACGAGCAGGCCGAGATCGGGGAGATGCCCACCCAGGTGACGTCGATCGGCACGACCGCCGACGGCGAGTTCTACGTGGTCAACGACCTGCCCGGCGGCCTGCACCGCGTGTCGTTCACACGCGAGGAACCCACCTGCCGTGTGGACCGCACCGTGAAGACCTGGGGTACCGGCACGACGGTCGACCTCACCGTCACCAACACCGGCAGCACTCCGGTGAACGGCTGGACGCTGGAGTTCCCGCTGGCCCTCGGTCAGACCGTCGTCTCCGACTGGAACACCGACCTGACCCAGGGCAGCAACACGGTCACGGCCACCAACGCCCCGTACAACGCCACGATCGCTCCGGGCGCGAGCATCACCCTCGGCTACCTGGCCGACCACACCGGGGACGCGTCGCCGCCCACGCGCTTCATGCTCAACGGGGACGCCTGCGCCCTCGGCAGCCCATGACCGGCCGGCGAGCCGCTGTTCCCGGAGATGTCGAGCCGGAGTCTCATCCGAGCTCGCGGAGATACTCCTCCAGCGCCGCGGCTCCGGTCAGCAGCGCCCGGCCACGGGCGGACAGCCGGCCGTGCCAGTCGCGCAGTGCGGCCTCCAGCGGCTCCAGCCCTCCGGCCGCCCGCACCTGGCTGATCAACGGGGCGATCTGCTCCAGCAGATAGCCGCCCCGCCTGAGCTGGTGGGCCAGCCGGGCGTCCCGTACGTCGGCCTCGTCGTAGACGCGGTAGCCGGTGCGCGGGTCGCGGCGCGGGCGCACCAGCCCGGCGCGCTCCCATGCGCGCAGCGTCGCGGGCCGGATTCCGAGCTGCCCCGCCAGCGTCCCGATGAACGTGCCGCCGGGCCCGGCCACGGCCGGCTCGGACCCCGCACCGGGCCCGGGCACCGTGGCGGGCTCCAGGTCGCCGAGGGCGCTCTCCACGGCCTGGAGGGTCCGCCGGTCGTCGAGGAGCTGGGCGTGGCTGGTGTCGATGAGGCGGAACGCCTCGTCGGCCGCGCCCCGGTTCACGGCCCGCATGATCGCCGCCGCCGTCCGGTGGCCGTGACCGGGCACCAGGGCGAGAAACGCGCGCAGGGCCGCCGCATGCAGCGAGGTGTAGGTGCGGTAGCCGTGGGCGGTGCGACCGGCGGCCGGAAGGATGCCGGCCTCCTCGTAGTTCCTGACCGCCTGCGTGGACAGACCGTGCCCGCGCGCCAGGTCGATCGGCCTGAACCGCCCACCACTTTGAAGGTTTTTGCCCATCTGACTGAGGCTATCGCGGAAAAGCTTCCATCGGATGTTCAACGATACCGTTGAAGGCATGGTCACCGACATCAAGGACACCACCCATGCCGTCGATGCCGCCGCCGTCATGGGGCTGCTCCCCGGCCGGCCCCGGCTGCTCGCCCTCGGCGAGCCCACTCACGGCGAGGACACTCTGCTCGACCTGCGCAACGAGCTCTTCCGGCAACTCGTCGAGCAGGAGGGCTACCGGACGATCGCGATCGAGAGCGACTGCATGATGGGCCTGGTCGTGGACGACTACGTCACATCGGGCAAGGGCACCCTCGACGAGGTCATGGAGCGCGGCATCAGCCACGGTTGGGGCGCGTTCGCGGCCAACCGTGACCTCGTGCGCTGGATGCGCGCCTACAACGACGGCCGGCCCGCGTCCGAACGGCTCCGCTTCGCCGGTTTCGACGGCCCGCTGGAATTCACCGCCGCCGCGAGCCCCCGGCAGGCCCTCACCGCGCTGCACGGCTACCTCGCGGCCCGGGTGGACGCGGATCTGCTGCCCTGCACCGCGGAAACCCTCAACCGCCTGCTCGGCGCCGACGACCGGTGGACCGATCCCGCCGCGATGACCGACCCGTCCCGGTCGACGGGGCAGTCGGCCGCAGCCGGCCGGCTGCGGCTGCTCGCCGACGATCTGGTGGCACTGCTCGACCAGCAGACGCCGCACCTGCTCGTGACGACCTCGCCGGACGACTGGGACCGGGCGCGCCTGTACGGGCGTACCGCGACCGGCCTGCTGCGCTACCACCACTGGATGGCCGACACCTCACCGGCCCGCATGGCACGGCTGTGCGCGCTGCGGGACCTGATGATGGCCGACAACCTCCTCGCCGTCGCCTCTCGGGGCCCGGCACTCGTCCACGCCCAGAACTCCCATCTGCAGCGGGAGAAGAGCACGATGCAGCTGTGGCAGGGGCCGGTGGAGTGGTGGAGCGCGGGTGCGCTGGTGAGCGCCCGGGTCGGCAAGGAGTACGCCTTCCTGTCCACGGCCCTCGGCACGATCCGGCACCGGGGAGTGGACACACCTGCGCCGGACACCGTCGAAGGACTCCTGTACACGCTCCCGGAGGACCACTGCCTCGTCGACGCCCCGCGGCTGGCCACCGCCCTCGGCGACACGCCGCCCGCGCCCCGCGTGTCCCCCTGGTTCGGCTACGCCCCGCTCGACCCGGCCCACCTGGCGGACCGCGACGGCATCGTGTTCGTCAAGGACGTCCGGCAGAGCTGATGCCGGCCTGCGCCCACCCGTGATGCCGTGCCTGCCGGCCCAGTTGAATCCGCGCGGCCACTCCCGCGCGGTCCATCAACGCCCGTATGCGGCGCCGGACGCTGCGGGCGGACAGCTGTAGCCGGTGGGTGACGGCCTCGTCGGTCAGGCCCGCGAGCATCAGGCGGAGCCGCCGCTACGAACGCAAGGCCGACCACTTCCTCGCCTTCACGAGCATCGCCTGCACCCTCATCTGCTACCGCAGACTCGGTGGCCTCCCGTCGCGCTAATTCGATGGCGTGCGTGGAGCGGGGTGATCACCCTGATCCAGTGACAGAACCCAAGCACCAAATCCGAGCCCTGCACACGGACCGCACGATCACCGTCTACCAGGCATACTCGCCGGCGATCGGTCTGCCGGCGGCCCGAGACGGCCGTTTCCCAGCGGAGTGGAAGCGGGACCGAATGACGTGGATCAAGCCGTCGTTCCTGTGGATGATGTACCGCTGTGGATGGGGCAGCAAGGACGGCCAGGAGAGCGTCCTCGCCGTAGAGATCACCCGAGAGGGTTTCGAGTGGGCACTGCAACACGCCTGCCTGTCCCATTACGAGCATGGCCTCCACACCGACCGCGCCACGTGGCAGCGCCAGTTGAGGCGGGCTCCCGCCCGGGTGCAGTGGGACCCCGAACGCGACCTGCACCTCCAGCCACTTCCGCACCGATCACTGCAGCTCGGCCTCACCGGCGAAGCCGCACATCGCTATGCCGACGAGTGGATCGTCTCCATAACCGATGTCACACCGCTGGCCCGCATGATCCACGCCCATGTACGAAACGGAGAGCTGGACGTCGCCCGGCAACTCCTGCCGCGTGAACGTACCTACCCCGTGAGCGGCGAGGCTCTGGCCCACCTACACCGGTAGGTCAGCACCCACCAATTGAGATGACCTCTAAGGTCAAGGGCCACGTCTGCAAGGGGGGTGCCCTGACGGCCTGGGGATACCGCCAATGCGGGCGGGTGGCCGGGGGTGTGGGGGCGGAGCCCCCGGCGTCTTCCCTGACCTGGCCTGTTCGCCTCTTCCTTGATCACCTCGTGTGGTGCTGTGCTGACTCCTTGTCAGTGCCCCCTGTCACCATGGGCGGTCGGCGGGGAGTTCGCTTCGAGGGGGAGGCTTGCATGCCTTGGGTGCGGCCGTACGTGCGCTCTGACGGGACACCGGTTCGCGGGCATTCACGATGGACCCGCGGCCGCAGTCGATGGTGAAGTACCCGATCCGGTTCGACGACGTCCCGGCGATACGGGTGAAGAAGCTGCCGCAGCCCACAGTGTCGTACCCGATCCGGTGGGAGCGGTGACCCGGCGGCGGCCGCCGGCGCGGCGGCGTCCACGGAGGACCAGCAAGAGGCAGCAGCAGCGGGACGCCCGCGGACAGTAGGCCCGTTCGGCCAAGGCGGGCGCCGTCCCGCCGTGAAGCCGACAGGTTCGTTGATGACCGCACAGGACAGGAATCCCCGCCGCTTCACCGAGCGGGCGGGGCCGTTCTTCTGTCACCGGATGGCCGGTCTTGTGGGCCTCTACACGAGCTGGCCGGCGAAGGAGCGGCTGAACCGCCCGCCATCGCCGAGGCCGTCGCATCCGGCCTGCGGCACGGCGCGCCCCTGCCCCGGGCGCTCGCCGCCTACGAACGCAAGCGCCTGGCCCGGGCCAGCAGCCTGATGCAGTCCGGACAACGCCATCGTTGGGGTGTGAGCCGACGGCGGTGAGTCGGCTGGACCAAGCCGCGGCTTGGCAACTCGGAAGCGGCCGACCGGTGGACCTGGCTCGTGATCGCCGCCTACGCCCAGCTCAGGCTCGCCCGGCCCTTGGCCGCCGACCTCCGCAGGCCCTGGGAGAAGCCGACCGAGCCGAACAATCTGACACCCGCCCGCGTCCGCAGTGGGTTCAGAAACCTGTGCACGAAGGCCGGCTCACCCGCCAGTGCACCGAAACGGCCCGGCCCGGCCCAGGCAGGCCGCCGGGCACGAAGAATCACCGCCCAGCAACCCGCCACGAGGTGGGCAGAGTCCTCGCCACCGGCGAGGCGTTCAGCCGTCCGCCCACCACAAGGTCGGCACCAAGCCCCGCCGTGGCGCCTGAAGCTCCGCCCGTCTGTACCGTCAGGAAGCCGGCGAGGTTGGATGGCTTCATGGTGAGACCAAAGCGGGAGAAGAGGCGAACTCCCTTCGGCATGCCGAAAGGCATCGTCCTGCTCGCGACACGTGAAGGCTGGCGCCACAGTGTCCTCACCGCGGAAGGCGGGATGCTCTGCGGGCGCCTCGCCGAGGTTCCGGTCAATGCCGGCCCAGCCGAGGCCATGGCCGCCGCGGCGGCCATGGTGGTAGGACTCGCACACGACTTCCACGAAGCACGCGTCGACGTGACCTGGGAGCCGCCCCGGGAACCCAGGTCCTGGACCGCCCGGGTCACCGTTGCCTCGACCCCGCCGAACACCTGTGGCTAGACGACAAGGTCAGAGTCTGTGAACAAACCCCGTCTGCGAGCAGCGGCGTCCGGTGCGCCCGCCCTTTCGGGCGGACGGCGGTTTGTTCACAGGATCTGAGCTGAACCGCTGACGGGGTGGTTCCGGAATACGCCGGAGACCTGCCTTCTGCCAGCAGCAGAACACCAGCCCGACCGGGCTCGACGATCACTACAGTCCGGGCTCATGACGACGGTTACAACGCGCACGATCGAATACGCGGCCGACGGCCTGACAATGATCGGGCACCTCGCGCTCCCGGCCGGTGTCGACCGCCGGCCCGCGGTCCTGGTCGGGCCCGAGGGGGTGGGGCTCAGCGACGTCGAGCGCCACCGGGCCGATGCGCTCGCCGAGCTGGGATACGTGGCCCTGGCCTTCGACCTCCATGGCGGGCGCTATTTGGGCGACCCTGAGGAGATGCTGGCCCGTTGCATGCCACTGCTCGCCGACCCCGACCGGATGCGAGGCATCGGCCACGCGGCGCTCGACGTGCTCCGCGCCGAGCCGCGGACCGACCCGGACCGGATCGCCGCCGTCGGCTACGGCACCGGCGGCGCCATCGCGCTGGAGCTCGGGCGCGACGGCGTCGACCTGCGCGCGATCGCGACAGTCAACGGACTGACCACGGGCCGACCGGGCGAGGCGGCGCGGATTCGCTGCCCGGTGTGGGCCGGGGTCGGATCGGAAGACCCGATCATGCCGCCCGCGCAACGGAACGCGTTTACCGCTGAGATGCAGGCTGCGGGCGTCGACTGGCGCCTCGTGGTCTACGGCGGCGCCTTGCACGCCTTCCATCACCCACCGGTCGACCACATCGTGCTTCCCGGGGTCGGTTATCACCCGCAGCACGCGCAGCGGGCTTGGCGGGACGTCGTCGACCTGCTCGCCGAGTGCCTGCCCGTAACGGAGTGATCTGGTCGGCAACCACGATCCCGGACCGCGTGCCGACGCCGCTGCGCAGATGGACTCGAAGGGTCCCTGGCCGTAGTCGATGAAGGCGATGAACGAGTCCTGGAGTTGTACGCCGTCGGCGATCCCAGCCGGTCCCCAGCGGGCTGGGTTCCTCGGGGACCCGGCGACGGCTCGACGGTGCAGCAGACCGTGGTCCGCGCCCACCCGGTGCGCTGACGCCCCCGGCCGTCCGTTTAGCGGCTCGGGCAGCCCGGAACACCTCTGCGGGAGCGTGCGGAATCTGCCGAGGGGAATGACGGTATGCAAGGTTTCACCCGGGAGCCGGGGGTCCAAGGCCCTCTCGCGGTGATCCCGGCCGCCGGGAAACGGAAGATCTTCCGGTGGACCGCGACGATCGCGGTCGGAGGATTCCTCTTCGGCTATGACACGGGTGTCGTGTCCGGGGCGCTGCTCTTCGTCACGCGCGAGTTCGATCTGAACGCGGCCCAGCAGGGAAGCATCGTGAGCGTCCTGCTCATCGGGGCGATGGTGGGTGCGCTGACCGCCGGCCGGATCGCCGACCGTCTGGGACGAAGGAGGACGCTGGCCCTGGAGGGCGTCGTCTTCGTCGTCGGTACGGTGATCGCGGTGTCCGCGACCGGATACGGGATGCTGCTGGGCGCTCGCGTGGTGCTGGGCCTGGCCGTCGGCGGAGCGTCGGCCACGGTCCCCGTCTATCTCTCGGAGATCGCTCCGGCGGAGATCCGGGGCCGGATCCTCAGCGCGAACCAGCTCATGATCACTGTCGGCATTCTCGTCTCCTACCTCGTCGACCTCGCGTTCTCGGGAAGCGGTGACTGGCGTGCCATGTTCGCGATCGGTCTGATCCCGGGCTGTCTTCTGGTCCTCGGCGCGCTGCTCGTCGTTCCCGAATCCCCGGTGTGGATGATCAGGAACCACCGCACCGCGGAGGTGCGGAAACTGATCGCCTCGGTGACCGGCGAGGAACAGGCCGACCGGCTGATCGCGAAGTTCAGGAGCCGGCACGAGGAGCAGCAGCGCTCCGGGAGTGCTGCCGGCCGCCCGGAGCGGAAGGGGTGGCGGGCCCTGACGGCACCCGCCGTGCGCCCCGCGCTGATCGTCGGTCTCACGCTGGCCGCCATCCAGCAGTTCGGCGGCATCAACACGATCATCTACTACGCGCCGACCATCATCGAGAAGACCGGTCTGACGGCCTCGAACTCCATCTTCTATTCGGTCTTCATCGGTGTCATCAACCTCGTCATGACGTTGGTGTCCATCAAGCTCGTGGACCGGATCGGGCGCAGGCGCCTGCTGACCGGCTCGCTGGCGGGGATGCTCGTCACGCTCGCCCTGCTGGGCCTGAGCTTCGTGGCCGGGCTGCCCTCCGAGCTCTCCGTGGTGTTCATGGTCCTCTACATCGCCGCGTACGCGTGCGGTGTGGGGCCGGTGTTCTGGGTGCTGGTCGGTGAGGTCTTCCCGCCGTCGGCGCGGGCGGTCGGCTCCAGCGCCTCGACGACGGTCAACTGGCTGTCGAACTTCGTGGTGAGCCAGGCCTTCCTGCCGGTGGCGGGTGCCATCGGCCAGGGTGAGACGTTCTGGCTCTTCGGGGTGATCTGCGTGGCCGGCCTGGTGTTCGTCGGCCGGTTCGTGCCCGAGACCAAGGGGCGTGACTACGACGAGGTCGACATGGAGCTGCAGGCCCGCTTCGGACGACGGCGGAGGCCGGTCGGGACCGGGCAGCGGGGCTGATCCCGGCACGCCGGCCTCATCGCGGGCGTGCCGGTCGCCGAGGCGGCGGCCTACTTGGATTCGACTCGTCCGACGGGGTCGGGGCCGGCCGTCAACGCGTCACACGCCACCTTCCAGGCGGTGTCCCCGGGGTACAGCTCGGTGCGGAGGTAGGCCCAGGTGAGCCGCTGCACCGCGGACACGCGCCCGGGGTTCTCGTCCGTGGTCTCGGCGACGTCGTACCCGGAGATCCCGCCGAGCCCGTGCTCCGCGTCGAACAGGGTCAGCAGGGACTTGGGGCCCGGGGCGAGGACGTACGGATCCGCGTGCCAGTCCGCGCCCATGACCGTCAGGAATTCGGAGTGGTCCTTGTCGCCCGCCACCACGAGCGCGGGCGTCGTCATCCGGGAGAAGTCGGTGGTCCGGAAGAAGGAGTAGTTCTCGGCCGCGAACTCGCTGAGGGCGTCGCCGCCCCGGCCGGGTGCGGCGAGCAGCACGCCCGCCTTGATCCGGGGCTCGGCCAGGTTCACCTCGGTTCCGTCGCGGGGATCGGTGAGCCGGGCGCCCAGCAGCAGGCTCACGGTGTGCCCGCCCATCGAATGCCCGGCCACGGCGACCTTGTCGTGGTCCAGGCGTCCGGCGAGCTGCGGGACGGCGGCCTCGATCACGTCGAGCCGGTCGAGGATGCGCTTCATGTCCTCGGCCCGTGAGCGCCAGTGCGGGACCGCCCCGGGGGCGTCGGGATCCAGGCTCAGCGTCCTGGAGTCCAGGTGGGTGGGCTGGATCACGACGAAGCCGTGTGCCGCCCAGAAGTGGGCGAGCGGAGCGTAGCCGTTCAGTGAGGAGAGGTTGTTCGAGAAGCCGAGTCCGTGCGACAGGAGGATGACCGGCAGGTCGCCGCCGGTCACGGGCGCCGAGACCCGCATCTCCAGGTCGACGGCCCGCCCGGGCACCGACATCACCACCGGGCTGACGGAGAGGACCGGCGTGGGCGAGCCGAAGGTGTCGGCCGGGTGAGTCGATTCGCTCATGGTGCGTGTTTCCCTTCAACGGCCTCCGCCGCCGGTCTCGTCCGGCCGGCGGGTGAGGCGGTCACGAGCATCCGGTTCCCGCCGCGACTGAAACCGGAGCACTGTTCCGATTAACATACGGAGCAGCGTTCCGCTTTGTCAACGGCCGTCGGGGACAGCACGCGGCGGGCGCATCCGGCCCTCGCCGATCCGCCGGTCCGGCAGCCCCTGCCCGACACCCCTGTCAGCGGTTTTTGGACCCACCTGGCCGAACACCAGGGCGCGCGTCATCAGTCCGTTCGCACTTCCGTGCTTCGATCACGCCAGGAGGCACGACGCGACCCTGCCTCCGGCGCTGGCCGCCACCGTCCCGACCGACGAACCGCGCCAGTTCTTCGTCCACTACGGGGCCGCCGGCGATGCCGTGGGGCTCGCCGAGGGCCTTCGCCGGGCCGTGGACGCCACCCACGTCGTACCGATGCCTGGAGGAGCCGGCTGATGACCGGGGACAAAGAGACGATCGTCTGCCCTTTCGACTTCAGCGAAGCGCTGGACTTCGACCCCGCGCTCGCTGATCTGATGCGTCGCGACGGCCCCACGAGGATCCGGCTCCCCTACGGGGACGCCGACGCCTGGCTGGTCACCGGATTCGACGCCGTCAAGCAGGTGACCACCGACCAGCGGCTGAGCCGGGCGGGCATCATCGGTCTCGACTACCCCCGGATGACGCCGGAGCCCATCGTCTCCCCCGAGTCGATCAACGTGATGGACCCGCCTCACAGCACCCGCGTGCGCCACCTGGCTTCGCAGGCCTTCACCCAGAGCCAGGTGGACGCCATGCGGCCCCGTATCGTGCGGCTCGCGGATCTCCTCCTGGACGAGATGGAGAGGCAGGGCCCGCCCGCGGACCTGGTCCGGCACGTCTCCGACCCGCTCCCCCAGCACACCGTCCTGGACCTGCTCGGCATCGAACGGCAGGAATGGCCCCGGATCCAGGAGTCCGTGCACCAGCTGCTGGTCGTCGGTGCGGACAGCAAGGAGGCGGCCGTGACCGCCAAGGCCGACCTCACGGCCTACTTCGCCAAGCTGGTCGAACAGCGCCGGCACTCCCCCGGCACCGACCTCATCAGCGCGATGGCCGCGGCGCGGGACGGCGAGGAGCAGCTCGACGACAAGGAACTGGCGGTCATGGCGCTGATGCTGGCCCTCAGCGGCCAGGACACGGCGACGTGCGAGATCAGCGACATCACCTACCTGCTCCTGACACGTCCCGAGCTGATGGAACACCTCAGGCGCCGGCCCGAGACACTGCCGGACGTCCTGCACGAGATGCTCCGCTACATCCCGTTCCGCAAGGGCATCGGTATCCCCCGGGTGGCTCTGGAGGACCTGGAACTGGACGGTGCGCACATCCGGGCGGGGGACTTCGTCCACGTGTCCTACCTGACGGCCAACCGCGACCCGGAGCGCTATCCGAACCCGGACGTCATCGACCTCGACCGCCCCAACACCCCGCACATGACGTTCGGCTGGGGAGGGCACCGGTGTATCGCGATGCCCCTGGCCATGGCGGAGCTCGAAGTGGCCATCGGGCGGCTCCTGGAACGCTTTCCGGAGCTGCGGCTCGCGGTGGCGCCCGAGGAACTGCGGTGGGACACCGAGACGATCAGGCGGTTCCCGCTGGAGCTGCCCGTGGCCTGGTAGGCACCCCTGCCGGACGAGAGCGGCACGGGTCGTCGGTACTCAGCGGGGGACCCCGGGCCGCTCCCCGAGGGGCACCACACGTGCGTGCTGCCCGCGGGCGCAGGAGACCAGCCGCTCCCGCAGCCCGAGCCGGTCGACCTCGGTGAGGAAGTCGTCGAGCGGCGAGCGGAAGACGGAGTAGTCGTCGTAGTGGACGGGCAGGACGCCGGGGCAGCCGAGCCGGCGGGCGAGTTCGGCGCCCTGCGCGCCGTCCATGGTCACGACGAAGCCACCGGGCAGCCGGGTGCCGCCCAGGTGCAGCACGGCCAGTTCGGCGTGGGGGAAACGGCGCGCGATCTCGTCGAGCCCGTCGTACAGGAGCGTGTCGCCCGAGACGTACAGCCGCAGACGCACCGGCCCGTCGCGAGGGCCGAACTCCAGCATGCTGCCCATCACGGGCGGCAGCAGCCGGCGCAGCACGGGCTGCAGGGAGTGCCGGCCGGGCAGCGACGTCACCCGGACCTGTGAGCCGCCCTGACGGAACGTGCAGCTCTCCCAGGTCCGCAGGCCGCCGGCCCGGTCGAACCCCTGCCAGGTTCTCAGGCGGCGGGCGGCGTGCGGGGTGGTGACGATCGGCACCGAGCGGTCCAGGTGGCGCCGGGCCCGGCGGTCCCAGTGGTCTCCGTGCAGGTGGGAGAGGACCACGACGTCCAGCGGCGGGAGCTCGGTCACGTCCAGGGCCGGTTCGGTCAGGCGCGTGCTCGTGAGCCCGTATCCCAGGTGGGCGCGCTCGCCGCGGTGCAGGAAGTTGGGGTCGGTGAGCAGGGTCAGGTCGCCGTATCGCAGGAGGACCGTCGCGGTGCCGATGAAGTGCAGGTCGAGGGCGTCGTCGTCGAAGGCTGCCATGGGGATCCCTGCCCGACGGGTACCGGCCCGTCCGCCGGCCGGGGACAGTGCCGTCCGGGTGGCCCGGACTCACTCGGAGTACCCCGGGCGCGGTCGGGCACACGGCGCCGCTCGCCGGACATGCGACGTGGGCCGGTGGGCACCCGGTCCGTGTCCGTCCTGGGTCGTGGTGGGCCGGTTCGGGGAGCAGCATGGAGAGAGCAGGCCCGCCGACGGGTGCCCCCGGGGTATGCCACAGAAGGGAGCTGGGCGGGATGGAGGCAGACGCACCTCCCGAGGCCGAACGGCTGGGCTTCGGCCGGACGTGGGAATCGCCAGGGGGGCTGCTGGATCTGCTGAGTGTGTCGGCGGTCGTGCTGGACGCCAGCGGGCGGATCGTGTTCTGGAGCCCGCAGGCCAGTGAGACGTTCGGATACACCGCCGAAGAGGCACTGGGCCGGTACGCCGCCCCGCTCCTGCTCAGCGAGGAGCACCGGGAGCTGGCGATGACGCTGTTCGCCGGGGTGATGAGCACCGGCGAGGGCTGGGCCGGTGTCTTTCCCATCCGGCACAAGGACGGCGACACGCGCCTCGTGGAGTTCCGCAACATGCGGCTGCTCGACGACCTCGGTGACGTCTACGCGCTGGGCATAGCCGTCGACCAGAACACCCTCCACGGGGTCGAGAACAAGCTGGCGCTGTCCGAGCAGCTGGTGTCCCAGGCTCCGGTCGGGATCGCGCTGCTGGACACCGACCTGCGTTACCGCCTGGTCAACCCGGCGCTGGAACGGATCAACGGTGTCCCCGCGGCCGACCACATCGGCCGCCGCCCGCGTGACATCATCCCGTTTCCCGGTGTGGAGACCGTCGAGTTCGCGCTGCGGCAGGTGCTGACGACCGGCACACCGCTGATCGACCAGTACCTCGTGAGCCGTACCCTCGCCGACCCCGACCACGATCATGCCTGGTCGGTGTCGTACTACCGGATTGACGGGCCCGGCGGGCGGGTGATCGGTGCGGCCACCTCGGTCGTCGACGTCAGCGAACGCCACCGGGTCGCCGCCGAGGCCGACCGCGCCCGGCGCAGGCTGGCCGTGATCGCCGACGCCTCCGCCCGGGTCGGCACGACACTCGACGTGGAACGGACCGCGCAGGAACTGTCCCAGGTGGCCGTCCCCGATCTCGCGGACGTCGCGGCGGTGGACGTCCTCGACGCCGTCATGGCCTGCCGTCGCAGTACGGGCGCCCCCGACCGGCCGGAGGTCTTCCGCGCACTCGCGATCGCCTCCGCCTACCCCACGGACATCACCGCTGCCGCGGACGCGGTCGGGGAGGTCGCCACGTACGGGCCGGACCGGCTGATCACGCAGTGCGTGCACACCGCCCGGCCCGTCGTCGTACCCCGGATCGATCAGCAGGCCCTGCTGCGGATCGCACGTGACCCGCAGTCCGCGGCCGTGTTCGCCCGCGCCGGCGTCCACTCGTATCTCGCGGTTCCGCTGCTCGCCCACAACGAGGTCCTCGGTGCCTTCGATCTCCTGCGCGCCCGCAATCCGGACCCCTTCGGCGAGGACGACGTCGTCCTCGCCCGGGAACTGGCGGCACGGGCCGCCGTGGCCATCGACAACGCCCGCTGGCACCAGAGCGTGCGCAACTCCGCGGAAACGCTCCAGCGCAGCCTGCTGCCCAGCCGTCCCCCCGATCTCACCGGCCTGACGGTCGCCTCGTTCTACCAGCCCGCCCAGGCGTCCAGCGCGGTCGGGGGCGACTGGTACGACGTCATCCCGCTGGACGGTGACAAGACCGCCCTCGTGGTCGGCGACGTCATGGGCAACGGCATCGACGCGGCCGCGACCATGGGGCGCCTGCGCACCGCGACGCGTGCCTACGCCGACCTCGACCTCGCCCCTCACGAGGTGCTGCAGCACCTCGACAAGATCACCCATGGGCTGGAGCACTACATCGCCACCTGCCTCTACGCCATCTACGACCCCCACCGCCACCAGTGCCGTATCGCCAACGCCGGCCACCTGCCGCCCGCGCTGATCCGGCATGGCCGGCGCCCCGAGCTCCTCGACCTGCCCACGGGCGCGCCGCTGGGCGTCGGCGGGGTCCGGTTCCGTACCGTCTCGTTCGACCTGAGCCCCGACGACCGGCTCCTGCTCTACACCGACGGCCTGGTGGAGACCCGCGACCAGCCCATCGACGAACGCATCGACACGCTGCTCGACGCCCTGGACGACCAGAGCCCGTCCCTCGACGCCGTCTGCCGGCAGCTGCTGGACGCCATGGGGCATCCCGACGACCACGACGACGTGGCCCTCCTGCTCGCGAAGGCCGGTCCGCTCGCCTCCCGCCCGGCACCGGGCGGCAGCCCGACCGGCATGACGGCCGGCACATGACCCGGCTGCCCGGCGTGCGGCGCTGTCACTTGCGGTAGCCGAGGATGGTCATCATGCCGGTCTCGGAGTGGTACTGGTTGTGGCAGTGGAGCATCCACAGGCCGGGGTTGTCGGCGTCGAAGTCCACGACGAGTTTGCGGTGCGGCAGCACCACGGCGGTGTCCTTGCGGGCTCCCACGGCGCCGAATCCGGTCACGGCGAAGGTGTGGCCGTGCAGGTGCAGAGGGTGCCACATGTCCGTTGCGTTGATGAGGGAGATCCGGACCCGTTCGTCCTGGCGGACCGGGTGACGGTCCGTGAGGGAGTGGGGCTTGTGGTCGAAGCCCCAGTTGTACTCCCGCATGTTGCCGGTGAGCCTGATCCGGATCTCCCGGTCGGGCTTGCGGTGGCGCAGGGCCACGGACTCGTGCGGGCGGAGACGTCGGGCCGGCACGACGGCCCCGTCGAGCTCACGGGGGTGGGCGGAGGGCGGGGGAACCTCCTTGCCCTTGCCGGTGCGCAGCAGGGCCATGGCCCTGCTGCGCTTTCCCTCGGCGAGCGCGACCAGGGGGAACACCCCGTCCTTGGCGGTGACGAGCACGTCGTAGCGCTCGGCCATGCCGATCAGCAGCGCGTCCGTCTTCCTGTGTTCGACCGGGTAGCCGTCCGTGTGCGTGACCGTCATCTTGTGGCCGCCCAGTGCCACCCGGAAGGCGGTCTCGGCGCCGGCGTTGATGATCCGCAGCCGGATGCGGTCCCCGGGGCGGGCCTTGAAGACCGTCGGAGCCTTCGGAAGACGGCCGTTGATCAGGTAGTACGGATAATCGACATGGCCGGCCACACCCTGCAGCAGGCGGCTGTGGGCGTGATGCAGGATGCGGTTCGAACCGCCCCGGCCTTCCTGCAGTCGGGCGAGTACGCCGTCCGGGGTGGAGCCGCCCACGCCGTCCAGCCAGTCGTCCAGGAGGACCGTCCACTCCTTGTCGTACGACAGTGGCTCCTTGGGGTCGTCCACGATCAGCGGCGCGTACAGGCCCCGGTCGAGTTGCATGCCGGAGTGCGAGTGCAGCCAGTACGTGCCCGGGTGCGTCACGGCGAAGCGGTAGGTGAAGTCGGTGCCCGGTTTGATCGGAGCCTGGGTCAGATCCGGTACGCCGTCCATGTCGCAGCGCATGCGCACCCCGTGGGCGTGCAGTGTCGTGTCCTCGCGCAGATGGTTGGCCAGGGTGAGATCGAGGATGTCGCCCGCGGTGATCCGGATCTCCCTGCCGGGCAGGGTGTCACCGTAGGCCCACGTCCTGACCTTCCGTCCGCCCAGGTCCAGCGACGTCTCAATGGTGGTGAGCCGGAACTTGCGCACCGGACCGGTACCGCGCCTCTTCTCGACGGCCAGGACCTCCGGGCCGGACGGATCGATGTATCCGTCGGGTCCCTTGGGCACGAACGGGCGATGTCCGTGGTGACTGTCGCTGTGACCACCGGCGGACGAGCGCGGCGTGGCCTCAGAACCGGTACCGGGCCCTGTGCGCGGGCCGCGTTCGGTGCCCGCGTCGGGGCCGCTCTCCGAACAGCCGGCCAGGATGCCCGAGCCAACAGCCAACATCGAGGCTCTGAACAGGGTGCGTCGCGTATGTGTAGGCACAAGTGAATAACACACCTTTATGACCGCTTTTGCGAGAACTGGACCCTCGCGTTTCGCGATCTGGTCGAGGACCGGAGGCCTCGGATCGGGCCCGGCGTCACGGGGGCCGGCCGCGAAATCCGGTCGACAAGTGTGCCTGCACGGACTGGGATGGGGCCTGACCGCTCGCCGCACGGAGCGAGCCGGCCTCAGGAGGCACCCGTGGCGACGGGTCAGGACCCGGACACCCGCCCGCTGATCGACGACGTACTGGTCAGGCGCCTGGTCGACACGCAGTTTCCGCAGTGGGCCGGGCTTCCGCTGCGGCCGGTCCGGCCGGCCGGCTCGGATCACGTCATCCACCGGCTGGGCCGCGAGCTGGCCGTCCGGCTGCCCCGCCATGCCGGCGCCGCCGGGCAGGCCCGGAAGGAGTTCGCGTGGCTGCCCCGGCTCGCCCCGCACCTGCCCCTGGCCGTTCCGGTGCCGGTGGCGGTCGGGGAACCGGACTTCGGCTACCCCTGGCCGTGGGCCGTCTCCCGCTGGCTGGACGGCGAGGTGGCGACCGTGGAGGCCATGGCGGACTCGGCGGAAGCCGCCGTCGGACTGGCCGGGTTCCTGATGACACTTCAGCGGTCCGCGTCGGCGGAGCTCCCGGCCGAGGACGCCCGCGGGAACCTCACCGGCCGGCCGCTGGCCGCGCGGAACCGGGCGACACGGGCCGCCATCGCGGCGGTCGGGGGCGCCTTCGACACCGCCGCCATGACCGAACTGTGGGACGCGGCGCTCGGCGCCCCCGGTTGGGACGGCCCTCCGGTCTGGTTCCACGGCGACTTCCACACCGGCAACGTGCTGACCGTCGGCGGGCGCCTCAGCGCGGTCATCGACTTCGGCGAACTCGGCGTCGGTGACCCGGCCTGCGACCTGATGATCGCCTTCACCCTGTTGTCGGCCGGCCCCCGGGCCGCATTCCGCGCCGCGCTCGGCGTGGACGACGCCACCTGGCTGCGAGGCCGCGGCTGGGCACTGGCAACGGGTCTGAACGCCCATGTCTCCTACGCCGCCGTCGATGCCCGGGTCGCCGCACAGACCACCCGTCAGATCAACGCGGCTCTCGTCGGCTGACGCGCGGTCTGGCGCGAATGCTCGCAATCGCCCCTTCGGGTCTTGATGGCCGATTCACCGGCTGATCGGGGGGCCGCCAGACCGCGGCAGGGTTCCCGTAACCACCATCGGACAGCCTCCTGTGAGTCGTTGGGATACGGGAGGCTGAAGTGAAGCACACGCGCAGAAGACTCGCCGGTGCCGTCGTGGCCGTGCTGAGCGGTCTCACTCTGGCGATGACCTCGACGGTCGCGCACGCAGACGAGGGACTGGACGTCATCGCGCACCGCGGTTCGTCGGGCATGGCGCCGGAGAACACCGCGGCGGCCGTCGACCTCGCCGTCGCCCAGCGGGCCGACTTCGTCGAGATCGACGTGCAGCGCACGAAGGACGGCAAACTGGTCAACTTCCACGACTGCACCATGGAGCGGACCACCGACATCGAGGAGGTCTTCCCGGACCGTCCCCGCTACCGCGTCTCCGACTTCACGTGGGCCGAACTGCGCAGGCTGGACGCCGGTTCCTGGTTCCACGAGGACTACGCCGGCGAACGGCTCATCACGGTCGACGACGTCATCTCGCGCATCAGGAACACCGACACCGGGCTGCTGGCCGAGATCAGCCCCTGCAGCCACTACACGGGGATCGCGACCGACCTCGCCGAGAGCCTGCTGGACAAGCCGCGCTACGTCCGGCGCGCACTTGCCGAGGAGCAGCTCGCCGTCCAGTCCTTCCAGGTGGACGACGCCCAGGAGTTCCAGGCGCTGATGCCCGAGGTGCCGATCGGTTTCCTGGACGCCGAGCGTCCCACCGACGAGGAACTCGTCCAACTGAGCACATGGGCTGACCAGGTGAACCCGCAGTACACGGTGACCGACCAGGCACTGGTCGACCGGGTGCACGAACTGGGCATGGACATCAACGTGTGGACGGTCGACGAACCCGGCGCGATGCGCCGGATGGCCGGCCTGGGCGTCGACGGGATCATCACCGACTTCCCCCAGTCCCTGACCCAGCACTGACCCACCCGCCGCGGCCGACGGCGACCGGCAGGGCCGAGCCGCGGCCGAAGTGATCACCAGGGCGTTCCCGGGGGCGGTCCGGGGAGGATCGAAGTGCCCCGGCCGGCGTGTCGGGCTGCCGGGGAGGGTACCCGTGCAGGCCGACGGACAGCACCCGGGAGGGGTGACGACGTATGGTCTCCGAATCGGTGAGGGTCCCCTCGGGAGACGCCGCCCTCGCGGGCGACCTGGTGATCCCGGCCGGGGCACGTGGGGTGGTCGTCTTCGCGCACGGCAGCGGCAGCTCGCGTCTCAGTCCCCGCAACCGTGCGGTCGCCGAGGAACTGCAACGGGCGGGGCTCGGCACGCTGCTGCTGGACCTGCTGACCGAGCACGAGGACCGCGAGGACGCGGTCACCGGCGAGCACCGTTTCGACATCGCCCTGCTGGCCCGGCGCCTGGTCGACGCCATCGACTGGCTGCAGCAGCGGCCGGACACCGCGGATCTGCCGGTGGGCCTGTTCGGCGCGAGCACGGGAGCGGCCGCCGCCCTGGTCGCGGCGGCGGAGCGCCCGAGGAGTGTGTCTGCGGTCGTGTCCCGGGGCGGCCGGCCGGACCTGGCGGACGCCGCTCTGCCCCAGGTCAGGGCCCCGGTCCTGCTGATCGTCGGTGGTGACGACGAGATCGTGCTCGACCTCAACCGCAAGGCGGCCGAGGCCCTGTCCGCGCGGAACGCCACCCATGTGGTGCCGGGCGCGACGCACCTGTTCCCGGAGCCCGGCGCCCTGGCACAGGTCTCGGCGGCCGCCACCGACTGGTTCCGCGACCACCTGCACCGGCGCGACGGCGGGGGCCCCGCCGGCTGAGACCGCACGCGCACCGGCCGCCGTCGGCCCCGACGGCGGCCTTCCGCCCACGCGCCGGCGGGTCACGGGCGCCTATCCGCCGGCCGGCGTTCCCGGAGGCAGGGTGAGCGTGAGGGTGCCCGTGGGCTGGAGAGCCACGCCCACGCCGTCACTGATCCTCGCGAGCGTCGCACGCAGCCAGGCACGCTCCTCCTGCGGCGCGGGCTCCAGCCGCATCCGCCGGACCCGCAGGGGAACCATGCGGACTTCGGCCAGCCGGCCGGTGCCGGCCGTCACCGACACGAGGTAGGCGATGCGGAGGTCGTCACGGTACTCCTCGTAGCCGGAGATGCCCTCGTAGTCGTCGATGAAGTCGCCGCAGCCGTGCAGGATCAGCCGGTCGTGGTAGACCTCGATGGGCCGGGGGTGGTGCGAGGAGTGTCCGTGCACGATGTCGACGCCCCCGTCCACCAGGGTGTGAGCGAAACCGACCTGTGCCCGGGGCACGCGGTACCCCCAGTTGGACCCCCAGTGCACGGACACGACCACGATGTCGCCCGGTCCTTTCACCTGCCGTATCCGCCTGACCAGGGCCTCGGCCGCCTCGGGGGTCGGGGCGGGGACGTAGGCGAGTCCGGACTGTTCCGCCGTGGCCGTCCAGCTCGGCGGGATGCCGCTGGACGACATGCCGATGGCGAACACCAGGACGCGGACGGCGTCCCCCACGGGGATCACGGCCGGTCTGCGGGCGGCCGTCGCGTCACGTCCGGCTCCGGCCGCCCTGAGGCCGGCCCCGGCCAAGGCGTCGAGCGTTTCCGCCAGGCCTCGGCGGCCGAAGTCCAGCACATGGTTGTTGGCCAGCACGCAGACGTCGGGCCGGGCCACCGACAGGGCCGGCAGATTGGCCGGGTGCATCCGGTAGTGGACCGCCTTGCCGTGCGCGAACTCACCGTCGCCGGTGATCGCCGTCTCCAGATTCACGATCCGGACGTCCGGGGCCGTCCGCTCCAGTACGTCCAGTGCCTCGCCCCACGGCCACGCCGGTCCGACCGGCGCGGGGATCGGCCCGCCGACCCGTTCCGCCAGCTCCACGTAGGACCGTGCATCACGCACGTAGTCCTCCCGCAGCTCCGGGTCACCGGGGTGCGGGAGGATCTGGTCCACGCCGCGCCCGAGCATCACGTCACCGCACAGGAAGAGCGTCACCACACTGGGGCCCATGTACCCACCGTAGGCCGCCGGAGGTGTGCCGTGGGCGCCGCCGGCCGGAAGGACCGGGCGGGCGGATCGGCGGCCGCCGGACGCGGCCGGGGCGGGCGACGCCGGTGACGGTGGCGTCGAAGCGGACCTTGTCGCCGAGCACGTCGGCGAGCGGCTGCAGATGGCGCTCGGCTTCCAGGACCAGCGGTTCGATGCCGCGCTCGATGAGGCGGACGGCGGCTGCCTGATGTGTGTGCCCATAAGGTGGCCTCATGCCTGCCACGTTGAGTTCCGCGAGAACCCGCGCCGCCCTTCGTACAACCGCCCGTGTCTCGGCCGAGTCGCTGCTGGTGCTCGCGATGCTGGCGGTGGTCCTGTGGGTCCTCGGCCGCATGTGGTCGATCGTGTGGCCGCTGCTCATCGGTCTGTTGCTCACCACGTTGACCTGGCCGCTGACCCGCTTCCTGCGACGGCACGGATGGCCCCCGGCCCTGGCGGCGGCGTCCGTGACGTTGCTGTTCCTCCTGGCCGCCGGGGGCATCGTGGCGCTGATCGCGGTGCCGACGGCGTCGCAGACAGGAGAGTTGACCGACGGCGTGACCGACGGCATCCAGAAACTGCGTGAGTGGGCCGCGGGACCGCCGCTGAACATCGGCGACGACGAGATCACGGGTGCGGTCGACGCCGCGATGGCCCGCCTTCAGGACAGCGTCGGCAGCATGGTCACCGCCGTGGCCACGGGGTTGAGCACCGTCGTCAACGGCCTGATCACCGCCGTCCTGGCGGTCTTCCTGATGTTCTTCTTCCTCAAGGACGGCCCGCGGTTCCTGCCGTGGCTCGCTCGCCAACTGCCCGGCCGGCTCGCCACCGACATTCCGGCCGTCGCCGAGCGCGGTTGGGAGACGCTGGGCTCCTTCGTGCGTTCCCAGGCACTCGTGGGACTCGTCGACGCCCTCTTCATCGGCCTCGGTCTGTGGGTCCTGGGGGTGCCTCTGGTGCTGCCGTTGGCCGTGCTCACCTTCGTATCCGCGTTCGTGCCCATCGTGGGTGCGCTGTTCGCCGGCTTCGTCGCGGTTCTGATCGCGCTGGTGTCCAACGGCCCGACGGACGCGCTGATCGTGCTCGCGATCATCGTCGTGGTGCAGCAACTGGAGGGCAATGTGCTCCAGCCCATCATCCAGAGCCGTGGACTGGGCCTGCACGCCGCGGTGGTGCTGCTGGCCGTGACACTGGGCGGGAGCCTCGCCGGCATCGTGGGCAGTCTGCTCGCCGTACCGGTCACCGCGCTGCTCGCGGTGGTCTGGAACCACGTACGCGAGCAACTCGGTGAGCCGACGGAGGAGTCGGGGAACCCCGAGCCAGTGCACGCCAGTACAGCTACGGCTGCCACGGCTACGGCTACGGCTCCTCAGACGTAACCGTCTTCGCGAAGCGTGATACGACGGTGGCACATCACACGCACGGGTCGACGAGCAGTCGAACGTGCGGAAAACGACAGCACACGTCCCGCTTTCGTAGTATCACTGCAGCATCGGTGTGCAGCAGTAACTGATGTCGTGTATGAAGCACCAGCGCACACAACACATGCGTTTGGTCCTGCAAGCTTGCAGACATGCCGCTCGCAGTCTGCGAAGGCAACAGAGAGGTTCCGAAGAAGATGTCCGAAACCACCGCCAACACACCCGGTCTGACCTCGCAGTACACCGCGCAGGTCGCGGAAGACCTCGAACGCAACAGCAAGGAGCAGGAGCGTGTCAGCGCGGAGATCGCCGCGCTGCAGCAGCAGTTGTCCGCTCTGCAGCAGGACCACAGCGTCCTGGTGAATCTCCAGCAGGCCCTCGGCCTCGCGCCGGCACCGACCGAGCCCGAGCCCCAGCCCGAGCCCGCTCCCGTCGCGACGGTGCCCGCGCCGCGCAAGAAGACAGGCACCAAGTCCGGTGCGAGCAAGCCGGCCCGCACCAAGAAGGCCGCCGCGCCCAGCGTCAAGCCGGCCGCGAAGAAGGCCACGGCGAAGAAGAGCCAGTCGGAGGCGGCCGCCAAGAAGAGCACGGGCACGTCCGCCCAGCCGACACTCGTCGACATCGTCCGCGCCCACCTGGCCGAGCAGAGCGAACCGCGCTCCGCGGCCGAGGTCGCCGCCGAGTTGGGGCGGCAGTACCCCGAGCGTGCCATCAAGACCACCGTCGTCCGCAACACGCTGGAGAGCCTCGTGGCCAAGGAGCAGGCACAGCGCTCCAAGCAGGGCTCGTCGGTCTTCTACACGGCGGGAACGCCGAAGTCGGCCGAAGCGGCGCAGGACAAGCAGGAGCAGTCGGCCTGACGGCGTCGCCGGCCGGCGGACGACATGTGAGGCAGTTGCCGAGGATGTGCTGCCGGGGTGCCTGACGGCCACGGCAGCATCTCCTCGTCCCGGACCCGTGTCCTCACCCGCGACGCACTGCCGGTGAGGGCGGGCGCGGTCACCCCGTGGCGCCGACGGGGGTGAAGGTGACGGGGAGCCGCGTGGGGCCACGCAGTCCGCCGGGCCGCCATGTCAGTTCGGCCGACGGCACGGCGAGGGCCAGTCCCGGGAGGCGGCGCAGCACGGTTCCGATGGCGGTCCGGCCCTCCAGCCGGGCGAGAGGCGCCCCCAGGCAGTAGTGGATGCCGTGTCCGAAGGCCAGATGGCCGTTGTCGGGCCGGGTGACGTCCAACCGGTCCGGGTCGGGGAACCGCGCCGGGTCCCGGTCGGCGATGGCGGATGCGATCAGTACCGTCGCACCGCGCGGAACGGTTGTGCCCGCGATCTCCACGTCCTCGCGTGCGAAGCGGGCGATGCCCGGGCTGACCGGGCCGTCGTAGCGGAGGAACTCCTCGACGGCGGTCGGCAGCAGTTCGGGGTTGTCGCGCAGCAGCCGCAGTTGGTCGGGGTGGGCGAGGAGCGCGGCGATGCCGCTGCCGATCAGGTTGACCGTGGTGACGTAGCCGGCCACCAGCAGCAGGAACACCATGGCGATCAGCTCGTCCTCGTTCAGCCGCTGCTCCTCGTCACGGGCGTTGATCAGGGCGCTGAGGAGATCGTCTCCCGGCCGGGCGCGCTTGTTCTCCAGGAGCCCGGTCAGGTAGGTGTGCATGTGCTGCCACGCCTCGTTCATCGCGCCCGGGTCCGGCCTCTCCGCGCCGCGCATGAGCATGTCGTCGGTCCACCGCTGGAAGTCGTGGCGGTCGTCCACCGGTACGCCGAGCAGTTCACTGATCACCGTGACCGGGAGGGGCAGCGCGAAGTCCGCGGTGAGTTCCGCCCTGCCGACGGGGGCGACGGCGTCCAGCAGCCGGTCGGTGATCTCCTGGATGCGGGGCTGGAGCTCCGCGACCCTGCGTGCGGTGAACGCCTTGGAGACCAGGCGCCGCAGCCGGGTGTGGTCGGGCGGGTCGGTGCGCAGCATGTTCCTCGTCATCGACTCCCGCTCGAAGGCGGGCAACTGCTCCATGAGGCGGGGGTCGGAGGCGTCACGGACGTCGCTGCTGAGCCTCGGGTCGGACAGGGCGGCGAGGCCGTCCTCGTAGCGTGTGACCAGCCAGGCGTCGAGGCCCCCGGCGATGACCGCGCGCCGGACCGGGCCGTCCTCGCGCAGCTGCCGGTAGAGCGGGAAGGGATCCGCCAGGAAGGCCGGGTCGCCGTAGGGAAGAAGGACCGGCTGCTGGTTCATCGTGCCTCCCGGTGCACCTGGTGACCATGTGCGGCGATGCGCTGCGACGCGCCGGCATACGTCCCAGTGTCTCCGACGAGTGGGCATGCCGCCCTGCGGCATCCTCACCCTGCCTGGCCCCTGCGTGGCCCCGGCCGGGGCCACGCAGGGGCGGCCCGCCAGCACGCCCGCCGGACGACGGCTGCTAGAGCTGCGCCGCCCCTGTCGGTGCCGGATACGGCTCGCGGAAGGTGAACGCCTGCGGACCGGGGCCGTGTTCGCGCAGCATCCTGACCCGCTCCATCGCCTCGGCGACGGTCGGGCGGTGGCCGGCCGGGATCCACCACATGGCCTGGTGGGCCTCGCCCATGCGGCGGAACCACTCCCGGCGGCGGCCCAGCAGGCGCAGGTGATCGCTGTGGTAGGTGAAGTTCCGCAGGGCTTCGACCGACTCCCAGACGGAGCAGTTGATCAGCAGTAGGGCGTCGTTCCCGTCGGGACGGATGCCGGTCGCGTCCTTGCCGCCGTCGTCGACCAAGCGCCAGACGAACCCGGGGCTCCGGTCGGCGAGCGCGTTGATCTCCGGCTGCTGGGCGACGAAGTCGGCCAGCTCGGGGCTGTCCAGTGGGGCGACGATACGACCGATGTTGACCTGTGCCAGGTGAGTGTCACTCATGGGGCACAGCATGGCCCGCCCCCGCTTCTATAGTCAATGACTTTTCTTTTTAGAGAGGGCCACGCAGCAGCCCCCGGGACACGGATCCATCTCCGGTGACCACTGCTCGGGCGCCAGGCCCTCGATGAGCGCCAGGTTCATTCCGCAGATCAGTGCCGGGAACTCCGTCGCCAGCGTGTGGAAGGGGCAGTTGCGCAGCCGCAGGGTCTCCCCGTCCCAGAAGGGCTCGTAGCCGCGGTCCCGCAGCACCGCCTCCACGTCGTCGGCACGCGCGTCCGGCTGTGCCGCACCCGCCGTCCTCGCCGCGGCCTGCAGTTCCCGGTCCAGCCCGGCGTTCTCCAGCACCTCGGCGAGCAGCCGGCCTGCGGCGTCGTACGACCTCGGTGGCAGGGAGACGGCGTGCTCCCCCTCGGCGCGCCGGTACAGCTTCGCCGGCCGCCCCGCCCCGGGTCCGGCGCGGCCGGAGAGCCGTCGGAAGGACACGGCCAGGAGTCCGGCCTCGACCAGCTTGTCCAGGTGGAAGGCGGCCAGCGACCGGGAGACGCCGACCGCTTCCGCGGCCGCCTCGCGGCCCACCTCCTCCGGGGCGGCGGCGACATGTCGGTAGAGCCTGCGGCGCACGGGGTCGCTCAGCAAACCCAGCACGTCGAACGTGGAGTCTTCATCAGTCACACACCGACTCTATGACCAACGAGGGCTCGAGAAACACTGCCGCCCGCCCACCCCGCCCACCGCGGGCAGGGTGAGGGCCGAATGGGCCGGTCGTCCCTCGCCGGAGGGCATGGCGCTGAGATTGCGCAGCATGTCGTTGCGCTGCTCCAGGGCCCGAGCGGTGGCCGGGAAGAGTGTGGCACCGCCCTCGCCGGCCTGGTCCTGGTTCACGGTCACGAACTCACGGGTGCTGTGTTCGTAGGCGGCGAAGCCCGCGGCGTGTTCCCGGCCGGCCAGGGAACCGGCGAGCATGTACGCGCCGACGAGCGCGAGGCTGGTGCCCTGGCCGGTAAGGAACGAGGGCGCGTACGCGGCGTCGCCCACCAGCGCTACCCTGCCGCTGGACCAGCGGGGCATGCGGATCTGGCTGACCGCGTCGAAGAACAGGTCATCTGCGTCGCGCAGGGCGGCCAGCATGCCCGGGACCTCCCATCCCGCGTCGGCGAAGACCGCGGCGACCAGCTCCCGTTGGGCTTCCGGGTTCCGGAATGCGTCGGACGGCGGTTCCGGGTGGGCGAAGTCCAGGAAGGCGTGCACGTCGTCGTTGTCCCCCACGGCGTACAGTGCCGCGGCCCTGCCCGGGCTGTTCCACATCACGGTCTCGTGGGAGAGCCCGAAGGTGTTGCGCATGGTGAACACGGCGAAGCAGTGGCCGAGATACCGGTGGAACTGCTCTTCGGGGCCGAACACGAACTCGCGGGTGCGTGAGTGCAGACCGTCCGCACCGACCACCATGTCGAACGTACGCCTGCCGCCCCCGCGGAAGGTGACGTCGACCCCGTCGCCGGGCTGGTCGAGGGTGTCGATGGAGTCGTTGAACAAGAACTCCACGTCGTCACGGACCGCCGCGTAGAGGGCGTCGGTCAGATCCCCGCGCCGCACCTCCAGGTCCCGTCCCGCGACACCGCCGGTGACCTTGTGCGGGTGGAGTGAGGCCACCTCGCCGCCGTCCCCGTCGAGGAAGGTCAGCCGGCGCAGGTCGATGTGCGCTTCCCGCAGTCGCGGCAGGATTCCCATCCTCCGGACGACCTCGAGTGCGGTGCCGCGCACGTCGATGGGGTATCCACCGCTGCGCAGTGTGCCCGCCTTCTCGACCACCGTGACGGCGAATCCGTAGCGGTTCAGCCAGAACGCGAGGGCGGGCCCCGCGACACCGGCACCGGAAACCAGGACCGTGCGCTCCGTGTGGATCATTCCTTGACTCCTTTGTTCATGGTCCGGGCGACAAGCAGGGACAGCGCCGTGACGGCGCCGGCTATGACGAAGCCGGTGACGAAGGCCGATTCGGCCGGGACATCCGACCCGGGAGGGGTCCCGGCGGTGAGGAGCGCACCACCGACCTGCGCACCCACGGCGTAGCCGATCACGCGAGTCACCAGGACCAGGCTGGTGGCGATGCCGGTGTCGCCTCGATCGACGGAAGTGGCGGTGCTGGTCACCATCGCCGTGACGCACAGGCCGTTGGCGAGTGAGATCATCATCTTGCCGATGACGAGGTGCCAGACCTCGGTGTGCACGGCTGCCAGGGCGGTCAGGGCGGCGGCCATGATGACGATCCCGGCGGTGACCACGGCACGCGAGCCGAAACGCCGCGCCCCGATCCCGCCGATCGGCCCGGCCAGCGACGCGGCCACGGCGCCGGGCAGCAGGAAGAAGCCGATCTCGGTGGCGCCGGCGCCGAAGCCGTACTCGTCGGCGGGCACCGCGAACAGCTGCGGGACGAGGTAGACCGCCACCGAGGTGCCGACGCAGATCACGAACGTCAGCACACACGACGTCCACATCGCGGGCCGTGCCAGCATGCGCAGATCGACCATCGGCGAGGCCGCGCGCCGCTCAACGGCTGTCCATCCGGTGGCGAGGGCGGCCAGAAGCACGATGAGGGCGCCGAGCACGAGTGGCTGCGAGCCGATGTCGGGCGCCAGCGCGAGTACGAGCATGAGCGTGACCAGCGTTCCGCTGAGCAGGCCCAGGCCGGGCCAGTCGACCCCGCCGTCGTCCGGCCGGCCCGGCGGATCACTCGGCATCAGGCTGTTCACCAGGATGGTGGACCCGATGACCGCGATCGTCGGCAGCGCGAACATCCAGTGCCGGGACAGCCCTTCCGCCACGGGCCCGGCCGACAGCGTTCCCGCCATCCCGCCGCCCACGAACAGCCCGCTGACCACCCCGATGGCCACCTTCGACTCTCCCGCGGGGAGGTGTGTGCGCACCAGGATGAACGACAGGGGCAGCGCGCCCACCATCGCTCCCTGCAGTACTTGGCCGAGCAGCAGCACGGGCAGGTTCGGCGCCAGGGCGGACACCAGGCCACCGGCGGAGACCACCGCCATCAGCCGGATCAGGACTCGTTTTCCGCCGTAGCGGTCGCCGAACTTGCCTGCGACCGGTGTGACGAGCGCGCCGGTGACGAGGAGCACGATGCTGAGCAGCGCCCCTTCGGCCGGACTCATGTCCAGCTCACGTTGCAGGAGCGGGAGCGTCGGCGTCACCACCGACTCCAGGGCACCGGTGGCGACCGCCAGCGTGCCGAGGGCCCCGACAGCGGCCTTCCCGATGCGGACCGGGGGAGCCAGAGTTGCGGTCATGGACGTCCTTTCCGTCATTGCCGGGCGCGTAAGGGTTCGGGCGTACGCATGGGCTACGACCAGCGGCGCAGCGGCGGCACGTACGGCGCCTCGCCGGTCAGGCCGTGCATCATCGGGACCAGCGTGGCCGCGGCGATCGCGGAGCCGAGGACAGCCGCCGAGGACCGCGGCCATGGCGTTGTCGGACCAGGCGCCCAGCTTCGCGTCGAGGTTCTGCTCGGTGGCCCAGCCGGAGGCGTCGGTGACCTTGCCCAGAGCGGTGAGCGATGTCGCCGAACCGCCCCGTACCAGCAGCGTGCTGTCGAAGCCCGAGGTGACGTGCCCGCGCTCAGCCTCATGGTCCGCCCTTTCGCGATCTTCTCGTTCCGATGAAGAGGAGTGTGCGGGGACGGCTGCGCGCCGGGCGTCACACCCGGGAGCCAATGTGGGGGTGCTACCGCGGTAGGGGGTGGTGGAGGGGCAGGTCCTGCCCCTCCACCGGAGGGCTGCCGCCGGGGGCCGTAGGGTCCGGGCTGCCGCCGGCGAGGGAGCCGCTGTGCTGGGGTTGGGGGCGCCGCCCGCGCCGTCGCGGATCGTGCAGCGCGCCGCCCCGGTGGCAACGTCCTCGGGGTCGCGGGGCTCAGCCCCGGGCAGGGGCTGTCTACTCGCCCGGGGCCACCAGCCCCGATTCGTACGCGAAGACCACCGCCTGGGCGCGGTCGCGCAGGTCGAGCTTGGTGAGGACGCGGCTCACGTGCGTCTTCACCGTCTGCTCGGCCAGCACCAGCGTCTGTGCGATCTCCGCGTTGGACCGGCCGCGGGCCACCAGGGTGAGGACCTCGGTTTCGCGTTCCGTCAGGGCCTTCGGCCGCAGTGCGGGCTTGCCCCGGACTGCGGGACGCTGCCGGGCGAAGTCCGCGATGAGACGGCGCGTCACGGAGGGGGCCAGCAGCGCGTCGCCCGCGGCCACGACGCGTACCGCCGCGATGAGGTCGGCCGGCGGCGCGTCCTTCAGCAGGAAGCCGCTCGCGCCCGCCCGCAGCGCCTCGTAGACGTAGTCGTCGACGTCGAACGTGGTGAGCATCAGGACGCGCGGCCGGTGCTCCTGCGCTGTCCGAGGGGCGTGGGCGGTGCCCCCTCCGCCGCCCGGCGGGGGTGCGAGGATGCGGCGCGCTGCCTCCAGGCCGTCCATCTCGGGCATGCGGACGTCCATCAGCACGACGTCGGGATGGGTGCGCCGGCTCAGTTCGACGCCCTGCGCACCGTCGGGGGCCTCGCCCACCACGTCGATGTCGCTCTGAGCAGCCAGCAGCGCGGCGAAGCCGGCCCGCACCATGGCCTGGTCGTCGACGATGATGACCCGGATCGTCATGCCGCCCCTTCAGTGTCGTTCTCTGTCACCGGCAGCCGCGCCGCCACCCGGAAGCCGCCGTCCGGCAGCGGCCCGGTGTCCAGCTCGCCGCCCACCAGCCGCACCCGCTCGCGCATGCCGACGAGGCCGTGCCCGGTGCGGCCCTGCTCCAGCGGCGCGGCGGGCGGCTCGGGCGGCGGCCCGTTGACGACGAGGACGGTGAGCCGCTCCCCGTCCTCCGACACCGAAACCTGCGTCGGAGCACCGGGCGCGTGCCGCACGACGTTCGCGAGGGCCTCCTGGACGATGCGGTACGCGGACAGGCCCACCGCCTCGGGCACGTCGGCGTCCCGGGGGGTGAACTCCACCGGCACGCCCGCCCTCACCGTCGCCTCCACCAGCTGCTCGATCCGCGTCAGGCCCGGCTGGGGCGCGAGTTCACCGTGCGCGTCCTCGTTCCGCAGCACGCCGAGGAGCCGTCGCATCTCGCCGAGCGACTCGCGCGCGGTCGCCGCGATGGACGTGAACTCCTCCTGCACGTCCGGCGGCAGCCCGTCGAGGCGGTACGCCGCGGTGTCCGCCTGCACCGTGATGACGGACATGTGGTGCGCCACCACGTCGTGCAGCTCGCGCGCGATGCGGGCGCGTTCCTCCAGCAGCGTCCGGCGGTCGCGCTCGGCCTCGCTGATCGTCTCCTGCTCGGCCAGCCTGCGTTGCGCCTCGTACCGCTCGCGGAGCGCACCGGCGAGCAGGAGTGCGACGCCGCTGAGCACAGTGAGCAGGGCGCTCCTGGCGCTCGTGCCGTGGGGTGCGGCAAACCCCAGGCCGACGTTCGCACCCGCCGTCGCCAGCCACACCAGCAGCAGCGTCCGGCGCGGCTCGCGCAGGCCGAGGGCGAGGCAGAGGCCGACGTACCCGACGATCTCCATCGGCGGGAACGGCCACAAAAGCCGCTCTTGGAAGTCGACGGTGAGCAGGGCGAGCGCCCCGGCCACGTCCGCGGCGAAGATCACGTACCAGGCCTGCAGCGGGCGGACGACGGCGAGCATCAGGGGTGCCGTCTGCGCGACGGCCAGCGCGCTCGCGATGCCGCCGTTCAGACCGTAGTCGACGCTGAGGACCTGGATGGTGGTGGGCAGCAGGGCGACGCACAGCACGAACGCCACGCCCCACGGCAGCAGCCGTACCCAGCGACGCGACGCCCCCGCGAGCAGCGCTCGCGGGGGTTCCTCCTGCACCGGCGTCATGGGCCCCAGCCTATGTTCGGCGGGACGGCGCCAGGAGGCGCGCAGCTGTCTGGCGGAGCCATGGGGGCATCCATCCGTCTCCCTCTGCTTTCGTCCGTGGTGACGGGGAGGAAGCATAGGAAGGCGGTGGGAGGCGGGCCATCACACTGGGGAGCCAAGTCGGGAGTGATACCCCGGTAGGGGGTGATCCGGCCGGGGCTCCGGCCGGCCCCTGTCAGGTCTGCGGCTGGAGGGCGGGGCCGAGTGAGGAGAACTTCTCCTTGCTGACGATCCGCCGGGGCGGCCACGTGATGTTCTCCGGCGGCCAGCTCTGGCCGGTGCGCTGCAGGAACCAGGCGGGCGGCTCGTACATCGGCGGCTCATAGCCCTCGGGGAGAGCCGTCCGCCACTCCACTCCCTCGCGCCGCTTGTCGAACTCCTCCTTGAGGCCCCGCAGCAGCTCCGGTTTCACCAGCAGGTCGACGGCCGTAGCCGCCAGGTACTTGGCCGCCGCCCGTATTGCGGCGTGTCCGGGTGCCGAACCCGCACACGAGGCGGTGGACCAGGTGTGCATCTTCGTGCCGATGGGCGCCAGTGCCGCGCCCATGGAGACGGTGGGCACCTGCCAGCTGATGTCGGCGACGTCGGTGGACCCGCCACCGAGGAAGACGGGGTTGGGCGGGGTCAGCTCGCTGATCTCGTCGTGCAGGCCCGACTCCGGCAGCCCCAGCGACTTCTGCAGTTCCTTGGCCAGTCGCTGCGCCTCGGCGGAGAACTCCGGCGGGCCGATCTGCCGCATGTTGTCGTACATCAGCTCGGCGAACGCCTTGGAGGGGAGCTGGTTCCAGCAGGCGGACGTGATCTTGTGCTGCACGGAGGTGCGGCTGGCCCGGGCGGCGGCCTCGGAGACGGCGATCACCTTCTCCAGCAGGGAGTTGACCCGCGCGACGCTGCCCTCACGGACGTAGTACGAGATCTGCGCGATCTCCGGGGTGACGTTCGGTATGTCGCCGCCGTTGTTGATCACCCAGTGCAGCCGGGCGGACGGGCCCATGCTCTCCTCGCGCAGGAACTCCGACATGGACGCCATCATGACGGCCGCGTCCAGCGCGCTCTTGTTGCCGAGCGGGGTGCCGCCGTGGCCCGCGACACCGAGGAAGGTGAAGGTGATGGCGGTCATCGCGTTGGACGTGCCCCAGCCGGTCGCGTTGCCGGTCGAGGGGTGCCAGTCGAGGAACGCGTCCAGACCGTCGTACACGCCCTGGCTGACCGCGTACGTCTTGCCGATGAGCTGTTCCTCGGCGGTGGAGCCGAAGAACTTGACCGTCACGTCGAGGCGGTGGCGCCGGGCCGCCTCCGCGACGGCGGCGGCAGCGGCGGCGGCAGCGGTCCCGAGCGCGCAGTGGCCGCAGCCGTGGCCCGGGCCGTACCCCGGCGCGAAGGGGTCGTGGACGTACTCCCTGGGGTCGTGTTCGCCGGCGCCGGCCTTCTGCGACAGGCCGGGCAAGGCGTCGTACTCGCCGCTGAACCCGATGACCGGGCCGCCCTTGCCGCGCCGGTAGGTCGCGGTGAAGGCGGTGGGAAAGCCCGCCGTGCCGAACTCGATGTCGAAACCGGCCTTGCGCAGGAAGTCGGCCTGGGCGAGGGAGGAGTTCCACTCCCGCAGGCTCAGTTCGGCGTGTTCCCAGATTTCGTCGTTGAGGTCCGTGATCCGCGAGGCGTTCTGCTCGATCCAGGCGAGCGCGGTCCGCTTGGCCGCCGAGTCCTCGGCGAGGCCCTCGGGGGGTGTGTACGCCGCGGCCTGCGCCTCCGTGACGCCGACGGCGCTGTCGGCGGTGGCCGCCACCGCCGGATCGGCCGTCGCGGTCACCGCCGTGGTGGCGATGCCGGCGGCGCCCAGCAACTGCACGATCTGACGCCGGCTGAGCCCGGACCCGGCGGTGGCTTCATGGCTGTGCTCGTTGGGATCGTGCAGGTCACACACGGGCGCCTCCGGCTCGATTGGTGTGTACACGTAGAGGTGGTGCCCGGGTACGATCCACTCCCCGCGTTACGGAGTCAAGAGGTCCGGATATCCGGCGCGTTACGCGTGTCACTCGATGCCACGATTCCTCGAGCAGCGCCGGATCCACGCGCGACCCGGCGCCGGGGCGCGACCGACGCGTCAGGCGGCTGCCTGGGTGAGCTCCGCGCGGCCGAAGAGGATCGCGTAGCCGGTGGGGAGCTGGGCGAGGATACGGTCGAGCAGGGGCTCTCCGGCGAGTTCGGCGACGACGCCGAGGACGGAGCCGACGTCCCAGCGTGTGGTGGCGAGGCTGCCGCCGGTGCGGGAGGCGAGGTCCTTGACGAAGGCCCAGCCGGTCAGCGGCTCGGGGTCGGGGATCGAGGCGACGAAGACCTGCGCGGCCTCCCTGGGAAGGCGGGCGGCGAGGTCGACGCGTTCGTCCCCGGCGAGCCGGCGGCCGAGCGCGGCCAGGACGGCGGTGACGACTTCCTCGGCCCGTTCCCGGCTGGGGTAGGCACCGTCGTGGCGGACCTGTTCCAGCATCCGGGCGAACGTCATGGTCGGCGTGGCGATCGTCGTGGGGACCGTCATGGGCTGCATCGAGCGGTGACGCCTTTCTCGCGAACGGATGGTGTTGTGCCCCGGGGCCGGTGACGGTTCGGCACGTCACCGGCGCTGAGGGCTGTACTCGGGGTCTGCGGTGTCCTGGGGGCGGCCGAAGAGCATGTCGTAGCCCGGCGGGAGCTGGAGCAGGATGCCGCGTGTCAGCTCGTCACCCGCCGCATCGGCGGTCACGCTGAGCACGGCGCCGACGTCCCAGGCCGCGGTCTGTTCGGTCGCTCCTTCGATCCACGCGGCGGTGGCCCGCACGAACCGCTCCGCGGAGAGCGGTTCGGCGGCCTGCAGCGGGTTGAGGAGGATCAGGGCGAAGGTTTCCGGGAGCCGTGCGGCCAGTTCGGCCCGTACCTCGCCGACGAGGTGGGCGCCCAGCAGCGCCAGGACGGCGCGTGCCGCCCGGTCCGCCTCGGAACGCGTCGGGTACTCGCCGCGTTCCTGCACCTGGTCGAGGAACGCCTCGCGCAGCATGGCCACCACACGTCCTCCTTCCACTCGTCGGTGCGTCGCCCCGCAGGGGTGGAGCACGGCGATCCGGGACGGACCGGCCGGCCCGTCTCCTGCCCCGCGGGACGAGGGTTGTGCCTCAGCCGGAGATCTCCTTGCGCGTCGAGCCCCTGCCGATGGAGATCTTGCGGGGCTTGGCACGCTCGGCGATCGGGATCCGCACGGTGAGCACGCCGGCGTCGTAGTCCGCCTTGATGTGCTCGGTGTCGAGGGTGTCGGCCAGCATCACCTGGCGCGAGAAGACACCCAGAGGGCGCTCCGACAGTTCCATCTGGACGTCGTCGCTCTTGGTGACCGGGCGGCGTTCCGCCCTGACGGTGAGCATGTTCCGCTCGACGTCGATGTCGATCGCGTCCGGGTCGACACCGGGCAGGTCGAGGGCCATCACGTACTCGTCACCCTGGCGGTAGGCGTCCATGGGCATCGCCGAGGGCCGCGACCAGGTGCCCGACGTGCCGAGGAGTTGCTGAGTGATCCGGTCCAGCTCACGGAAGGGATCGGTGCGCATCAGCATTGTGAAACACCTCCACTTCAGGCAGTCCCTGCTCATGCGCTGCTTCACCAATTTCTGTAGCATGTCATCGCATCGATGACAAGTCCTGTTGTCGTCCATAGAGTGACGCAACGAAGCGGAGGTGACCCATGACCGCAGACCAGCAGGAATCCGGTTCCCGGCCCGCGTCCTTCTTCGCCGCCCGGGCGGCACTGACGGCGATCGAGGACGCCGTCCGCACCGCACAGGCACCGCAGTCCGGGCAGCAGCCGGGGACCCAGGCGGGTGCCGAGGTCGGCTCCGAGGACGCACTGGCCGCCCTCCTGCTGCTGCGCAGACTGCGTGACCAGCTCGCCGGCTGGGAGAGCGGACTGATCGAAACCGCCCGTGAGGCCGGCGCCAGCTGGGCCGACCTCGCGCACCCCCTGGGCGTGGCCAGCCGGCAGGCCGCCGAGCGCCGCTATCTGCGGCTGCGTCCGGGCCCTCCCGGCACGACCGGCGAACAGCGGGTACGGGCCACCCGGGACCGCCGCGCCGCCGACCGCGCCGTCACCTCCTGGGCCCGGGGCAACGCCGCCGACCTGCGCAGGCTCGCCGGAGAGATCAGTGCCCTCGCCGACCTGCCGTCCGGACCCCGCGCCTCCCTCGTGCGGGCACTGGGCAGCGACGACGCCGCCCACCTCATCGGCCCCCTGACGGACGCCCGCGACCACCTCACGGCGGCACACTCCGACCTGGCCGACCGCGTCGACACCCTGACCCGCCACACGGACCGCCTCCGCCGAACCGGCCCGAGCGGGAACCGGCGGGAGAGCGGGCACTGACGCGCACCGGGAAGACTTCCGGTTCCGCGCCACAGCGTTCGGCTTTCGGCGTTCGCAGAGGTTCTGGTCCGCGGTCAGGCTGGGCAGCCGAGTCGCGCCCGAAGCGGCCCACGCCGCTCGGGATTCAGCGGCGTGACGGACGAATGACACCTGCTGAGAGCCGGTTGCGCATCGACGTGGGTGGCGCACACGACCGCCGGCCGGGACCGCTTCCGGCCCCGGGCCGCGCCCACCCGCCGACAGGTCGGCGAAGATGGTCGCACAAGCCGTTCCCGCCAGCGAGGAGTGTCCGCCCAGATGGTTACCTCCGCCCCCGGCCCGAGGCCGCCGACGATCGCGGACGTCGCGCGTGCCGCCGGGGTCTCGCGTACGACCGTGTCGCATGCCCTCAACGGGCTCGGCAAGGTCGATCCTCGCACGCGGGAGCGCGTCAGGCGGGTAGCGACGGAACTCGGCTACCGCCCCAATCTCCGGGCCCAGCGGCTGCGGCGCGGGCAGGCGAAGGCCATCGCGCTGGCTTCCTCCATGCCGTTCGCGGTGGCGGGCGGGCCGTCGCGGCTCGGGTTCTACATGGAGGTCGCGGCGGCAGCCGCGGAGAGCGCCCTGCTGCACGACTACGCGCTCGTGCTCGTGCCGCCCGTGCAGTCGGGTTCGGCTCTGTACTCGGTGGACATCGACGGGGCCATCGTGGTGGAGCCGGACGTCGACGACGCGGCGGCGGCCCAGCTGCGCGAGCGGGGGCTGCCGTACGTGACACTCGGCAGGCCGGTCTCGCCCGGCGAGGACGTCCCGTACGTCGACCTGCGCGGCGGCCTGGTAGCGGAACTGCTGCTCAGGCACCTGCACGAGCAGGGTGCCGTACGGCCGGCGCTGATCGTGGGGGCCGGTTCTCGGCACTCCTCCGTCGACGCGGTCGCCGCCTACGAGCGCCTGGCAAAGGAGTACGGCTGGACGCCGATCGTGGTCAGGGTGCCGGAGTCGGGCGGTGAGCAGGCGGGGTACGAGAGGTGCGCCGAGCTGCTCGCCGAGCATCCCGAGGTGGACGCCGTGTGCGCGTTGGTGGACGCCTTCGCGGTGGGCGCCGTCCGGGCGATCCGGGACCGCGGGCGGGCCGTACCGGACGACGTCATGGTCGTCACCCGCTACGACGGCCTGCGCGCCCGCACCTGCGAGCCGCCGCTGACCGCCGTCGACCTGCATCTGGACCGGGCCGCCTCGGACGCGGTGGAGCTGCTGCTGGGACGGCTGCGCGGGGACACCGGCACGCCATCGGTGGCGGTGCCCCCGGAGCCGAGGGTGATCGCCCGGGCGTCGTCGCTGCGGACGGCGCGGACGGCCCGGATGTGAGCCCGGGCCGCCGTCGGCAGAAGCCCGGCGGCAGAACCCGAGCACCACGACCCCGGCGGCAGGGCCCCCGGATCAGAAGCCCAGGATCAGAACCAGCCCGGAGGCCAGTGCGAAGACCAGCACGAACAGGCGCATCCGGCCGGCGTCCAGGCGCTGGTGCACCAGGCGGCTGAGCCACGCGCCGGCGGCGATCGCCGGCAGCAGCGCGACCGCTTGGCCCAGCTCCGCGGCCTGTGCCTTCCCCGTGGCGAACAGCAGTGCCAGGGAGGCGACCTCGCCGACGAGGAAGCAGGCGGCGACGGTGGAGCGCAGCTCGGCGGGCGGGCGGTGCTGGTAGACGAGTGCCAGTGGAGGTCCGCCGACGCCGGTGGCGGTCTCCGTCAGACCGGTCACCGCGCCCGCGCCGACGTAGGCGGCCCGGCCCGGCGTGAAGGCGGGCGCGGCCAGGCTCACGACGGCCGCGAGCACGGTGGCGGCGCCCACGAACACCCCGAGGCTGCGTTCCGGGATCAGCCAGAGCAGCGCCAGCCCGGCCGGGGTGGCGGCGAGCCGCGCCCCGGTGATCCAGCCCGCGCCGCGCAGGTCCAGTGAGGTGCGTTCGCGCCAGGCGACGTACAGGTTGAGCGGGATCATCGACGCCAGGACGAAGACCGGCACCAGGTGGGGGTCGAGGATCCCGGCCACGGGTGCGACGATCAGCGCGAAGCCGAGCCCGCTGCTGCCCTGGACGAACGCGGCCACGGCCACGGTGACGGCGAGGACCGCCAGCATCTGCAACGTCACTGCGCCGTGCTCCCCATCCGTGCCCGGTGCAGGGCCCGCGCCGCGGTCGACGTGGGGTGCACCCGGGTGATGTCCGCCCTGCCGACGGCGGCACGGGCCAGTTCGGCCGCGCGTCGTACCAGCGCGGGCCCGTCCCAGTCGGTCGGCCGGCCCCGCCACATGCGCAGGCGACCGGCGACGAAGACGGCCGTGATCTGGTCCCGGTTGCCGCGCCGTACGAGTTCCCAGGGCAGATCCCGGCTGAGCGCGAGTTCCGGGGTGTCGGTGTCGACGAGGAGGAAATCGGCCGCCATGCCCCGGGCGATGGTGCCGGTGCGGGCGCCGAGCCCGACGGCGTCCGCGCCGCGGCGGGTGGCGTGCTCCAGCCAGGTCCAGCCGGCACCGCACGAGGAGTCGCCGGCGGCCAGTCCGTACGCCAGTCGCTGGGCGAACTCGGCTGCCTCCGCGAGCCGGAAGCCGTCGCCACGGGTGCCGTCGGTGCCGAGCCCGAAGCGGATGCCGCGCTCGGCCATGGCGGTCGCCGGCGCGACCGCGTTGCCCTTCCACGCGCTGGCGACGGGGTTGTAGCTGACGGCGGTTCCCGTGTCGGCGAGCAGGGTCAGCTCGTGCGGCGTGAGGAGCGTGGCGTGTGCGGCGAGCAGCTGCGGGCCGAGCGCGCCGACGTTGTGCAGGTGTTCGAGGGGGCGCAGGCCGTGTCGCACCAGGGAGCGTTCGACGCCGGCGAGGTGCTCGTTGACGTGGATCTGGACGACGGCCCCGGCTTCGGCGCCCAGGCGGGCGGTGGCGTGCAGGGTCCGTTCGGTGGCCGCCTCGGGGATGGAGACGGCGAGGGACGGGTGGACGAGCGGATCGCCGGTGTAACGGGCGAGGTGCTTCTCGGCGTGGTCGAGGACGGCGGCGCCCGGGGTCGCGTCGGCCCGGTCGTCCGTGCCGTCCGCGTCGTTGCAGACGAGTCCGAGGACGCAGCGGATCCCGGCGTCGCGCGCTGCCGAGGCGATCACCTCGACGTCGACGTCCGCGCGTGTGCCTGCGTCGGCGACGGTGGTGAATCCTCCGCGCAGCGCTTCCAGGGCCGCCAGTTTGGCTGCCGTGTAGGCCGATTCCTCGTCCAGCGCGCCCTCCAGCGGAACCCAGACCCGGCGGAAGATCTCCGACGGCTCCCCGAAGGCGAGCGCGGAGCCGAAGCTCTGGGTGAGGTGGTGGTGGGCGTCGACGAAGCCGGGCATCAGCAGGTGACCGGCCAGCCGTACGGCCCGCAACTGCTGGTGTCTGCGCTCCAGTTCGTCCGCCGGTCCGACGTCCTGGAAGCTGCCGCCCTCCACCACGACGGCCCAGCCGTCGGCGGGGCCTTCGGGCAGCAGGACCGCGTCGGGGGCGAGGAGGAGCGGGCCGGTGGCGGCGAGGAGGTCGCGGTCGGGTCGGTTCATCGGTCGCTTCCTGTGCGGGCGGTGGTCGGACGGGCGGCGATGCCCGGCCGGACGTGGTGGAAGAGGACGTTGAGGACGGCGGCGACGAACGCGCCGACGGCGACGCCGCTTTCGAGGAGGATGCGGACGTTCGGCGGGAAGTGGCCGTACACGCCGGGGACGAGGATCGGCAGCAGTCCCAGGGCGAGAGCGACGGCGCAGATGAAGGTGCTGGTGTGCTTGTCGAGGTCGGAGCGGCCGAGCATCTGGATGCCGAGCACGGTGATGACGGCGAAGACGACCATGGCGGTGCCGCCGACGACCGCGGACGGGATCACGCTGATCGCGCGGGTGACGGGTGCGAGAAAGCCGATGAGGACGAGCACGACACCGGCCGCGGCGGTGACGAACCGGCTGCGCACGCCGGTGACCCGGACGATGCCGATGTTCTCCCCGCTGGTGACCATGAGCGGCAGGCCGAAGAAGCCGCCGAAGAGCGAGGTGAGCGCGTCGCCCCGGACGGTCTTCGGCACGTCGGTCCGCTTGTCGATCTCCTTGCCGACGGCCTCGGCGTTGATGACGGTCTGGCCGGTGGCCTCGGCCATGGAGGCCAGGGCGTAGAGCATCAGCGGAAGCGCGGCGAGGAGGTTGAACTCCGGTGCGCCGAAGGGCATCAGCTGCGGCAGGCCGACCAGTTCACCGCCGCCGGCGCGTCCGGCGTCGACCGCGCCGAGCACGGCGGCGAGGGCGGTGCCGGCGAGCAGCCCCAGCATCACGGCGAGTTGGCGCAGGATGCCGGTGAAGAGCAGGTAGAAGACGACGGTGAAGCCGATCGTCGCCATGCCGAGACCGAGGTTGAGCGGTTCGGCGAAGCCGGGCGAGCCGGGGCGTCCGGTGACGAGGACCGCGCCGACCTTCACCAGGTTGACGCCGACGATGACGATCATGGTGCCGATGACGAGGGCGGGGAAGAACCTGAGGAGCCGCGAGAAGACCGGCAGCACGAGGAAGGAGAACACCGCCGTCAGCACCACCGCGCCGCCGGCGGTGCGCAGGCCGTGTTGCTCGGCGATCGCGAGGAACAGGATGAGGGGCGCCCCGCCCGGCAGCATGACGAACGGCAGCCGTGGCCCGAACTTCCAGGGCCCCAGCGACTGGATCAGCGATCCCACGCCGGAGAGCACGAAGGCCGCGGAGAGCAGATCGACGGTGAGGCCGGAATCCAGCCCGAGGGTGGCGCTCATCAGGAAGATCGCCGAGATGGGTGTGGCGGCCATGACGAGGACGTGCTGGATCCCGAAGAGCAGGATCCGTCCCAGGGGACGCGATTCGTCCACGGGGTGGACGCCGGGGCGGTCGCTGTCCCGGGGTCCGGGCCGGACGCCGTCCTCCGGGCCGACCGTCTGCGCCGGGCGGGGGGCGCCGGACGCGGTGGGAGGGGTGGCGGGTTCGTCGCTGGGTTGCGTGGCCGCTCCGCGGCCGGGCGTGGGTGGTTGGCCGGCGCCGGGCCGGCTCTGGTGGGGACTGGACACGTTCGGGCTCCGTTCGGGCGTTTGGCACGCTCGGAAGTTCAGCCGCGATCCGGCCCTGGACGGAGAGCCAAATCGATTTGGCCAAATCGATTTGGCCGTCAGTATGTGAGTCCCCCGGGTCACCGTCAAGGGTGGCTGCGCCTACGGCCCCGCCGTGGCCTCGAAGGGAGCCGTGGCTCCCTTCGAGGAAGCGCTCTTCGGGTACCGGACGAAGAGGACGCCGTGGACCTCGCCGTCCGGTGCGCTGTAGAAGTGCGGGACGTCGGCCGGCCAGTGGGCGTGGCCGCCGGGCCCGGCCGTCTGCGGCGCGTCCGGCAGGCCGACGACCGCCGTTCCGGAGAGCACCATCAGGCTCTCCGTCGTGTGCGGGACGTGCGCGGCCGACTCCTGGGTCGCGCCCTCGGCGATGGTGACGCGGAAGACGTCGGTGGCCGCGCCCTCGTCCTCGTACCGCTCCAGGAGGACCGCGGTCACGGCGCTGCCGGAGACCCCGCCCGCGCCCGCCGCGGCGCCGGGCGCCGGGTCGTCGAGGACGGCGCTGAGCGGGCGGCCGAGCGCGGTGGTCAGGGCGTAGAGCGTCTCCAGGGTGGGATTGCGCCGGCCCGTCTCGAGTTCCGAGAGCGTGCCCTTGCCGACGCCCGAGCGGCGTGAGAGCTCGGACAGGGACAGGCCGCTGTCCTGCCGCAGCCGTTTCAGCCTGCGCCCCACCTCGTCGTTCAGACCCATCCGCCCGGTTCCGTCCGTTTCCGCGCCCACCGGCGCTTTGACGTGCCGCCGCCTGCGTCCTTAGTGTTCCACAAACAGAACGTTCCGTTTACGGAACGCCCCTGGAACCCGAACCTGCTCTCCCACCCACTCCGGAAGTGATGCCCGCATGTCCCCGCTCGCCCGCATACGCGCCACCGCACCGCCCTCGGCCGTGGCGGCGGGGCTCATCGCTGTCACCGTCGGCGTGACCAGTGCCGCCGCCCTCGTGTTCACCGCGGCGCGGGCCGCGGGGGCGGACGCCCGGGAGGTGTCTTCATGGATGCTGGCGCTCGGCGTCGGGATCGCCGTGACCTGCGCGGGTCTGTCGCTGCGGTACAAGGCCCCCGTCGTCACGTCCTGGTCGACGCCGGGAGCCGCGCTCCTCGCCACGAGCCTGAGCGGGGTGTCCATGGCGAAGGCCGTGGGCGCGTTCGTGTTCTGCGCCGCACTGATCATGGTGAGCGGTCTGACGGGATGGTTCGCGCGGATCATGGACCGGATCCCGGTGCCGCTGGCGTCGGCGCTGCTCGGCGGTGTGCTGCTCGAGTTCGGGACGGGGCTATTTTCCCAGATGGGCGGCAGTTTCGCGATCGCGTTTCCGGTGTTCGTGCTGTATCTCGTCGCACGTCGGCTGCTGCCCCGGTACGCCGTCGTCGTCGCGCTCGGCGGCGGAGTCGCCGCCTCCGTCCTCACCGGGGGCTGGCATCTGGAACGGGTCCGGCTGTCGCTCGCGCAGCCGGTGTTCACGGCTCCCGAGTTCGACTGGAAGGTGCTGATCAGCGTCGGCGTGCCGCTGTTCGTCGTCACCATGGCCTCGCAGAATCTGCCCGGGGTCGCCGTGCTGCGCGCCTCCGGCTACGAGGTGCCCGTCTCGCCCGTCCTGACGTGGACGGGTGCCGTGCAGGCGGTGCTCGCGCCGTTCGGGGCGTTCGGCCTCAACCTGGCGGCGATGACCGCCGCGATCTGCACCGGCGACGGGGCCCATCCCGACCGGCAGCGGCGCTATCTCGCGGCCGTGTGGGCGGGCGTCTTCTACCTGTGCGTCGGTCTGCTCGGCGCGACCGTGGCCTCGCTGCTCACCGCGATGCCCCACGCGCTCGTCCTGGCCGTCGCCGGGGTCGGTCTGCTCGCCACGATCGAGGCGTCCCTGGCCAGTGCCCTGTCGGACCCCGCGTCCAGGGAGGCGGCCGTCGTCACCTTCCTCGCCACGGCCTCCGGTGTGACGCTGCTCGGCGTCGGGTCCGCGTTCTGGGGGCTGCTCGCGGGCGTGCTCACCAGCGTCATCGCGTCGGCGGGACGGCGGCGCCGAGCCATCGCATCAGCGCCCGCGCCCCGATCCGAAGCGCCGGGTGCCGACACGCCGCTGCTGGACGCCGTCGAGGAGGCACCGGCGGGAGGTCGCTGATCGCGTCGCGCGATGACCGAACACGCCTACGTGGACCGGGAGTACGGCCCGGCGCTCACCCCGGTGGCCCGGCCTGGCTGTGCGAGTCCGGCGTCGTCGGCGACCGCCCGGCCGGCTTCCCCGCCGCCCCCCGACATCCGGTCCTGCCGGGAGGGGTCGAGCACCGCCCGCACCTGACGGGCGGCCCGGCGGCGCTGTCCGGCACCCGGTCGACGCCGGCCGCCCGCCGCGACGACGCCCGCGTCATCGTCGTCACCGCGGCGGCGCTGCGGGAGTGGCTGCGCCTGCCGGAGGAGGTGCCGGCGCCGGTCGCGGCATGACGGCGGCGGCGTCGGCGGGCGGACGGCGCGGGCCGGCGGCCCTGGGGCTCGGACGGCCCCGGCGGCACGGCGCAGGCGCGCGGGCAGCGGAGGAGTTGAGCGCCGGTGCGCGCCGCCCCGCCCGGCGCCTCTAGCGCGGCACCTGCACCACGCACGTCCCGCAGATCCGGTCGTGCCAGGCGCGCATGGTGCCGTGCGGGTCGCGGCGCGCCTGCACATAGCTCCAGAAGACGCCCCCGGTCACGAAGTTGCCGAAGAAGTCGCGGATGCGCTGCCTGACGGCGTTCACCGGCTGCCCGGTACGGACGTCCAGGACGACGATCCCCGCCAGCTGGCGGCCGAAGCTGGTCTTCCCCCAGGCGCGCCGCCCGGTGATCCGCATGGCCAGCAGGTCGTAGCCGACGAAGCCCATCCACAGGCTGGTGCCCCAGCACAGCATCTGCGTGAGCGGCTCGGCGGACAGGGCCGCGCCTGCGGCGCCGGTGGCCACTCCGCACAGCTGGCTGACAACCTTGCAGACGACGTCGACGGAGCGGGCTCTGATCCGCTGCCCCGGTGTGGCGACCGCGAACGTCCCCGTGGGCAGATGGACAACTCCTCTTGCTGCATTGGTCATTGGGCATCCCCTCGCCGTCTCTCACGGACAAGCTAGACAACCCGGCGGCTCTGTCGACGGCAAAGGCCGGGACCGCCCGGAAAACGCCCGGACCCCGCCCGGCCGCCGGACGGGGTCCGCCCGGGGCACACGGTTGGATGACTGGGTGGGAACGGGTTGTGGCGCTGCGTGATGCGGTGACAATCTTTCGTCGCATGACGCCCTCGCCCCTGCCTGACCACACATCGGTTCTCGGGGAGGTGAGGGACGTGCGGCGAGCCGGCCTGCTGCGGCTGCGCGCGCTGGAGCTGCCGTCGCTCACCCGGCTGGCCGCGGCCCGGTTCCCCGGCTCGGCCGGGGAGGCGCGGATCGCGGCGGTGGAGCGCCTGCTTCGGCTCGCGGTGGCGCGGCTGGGCGGCGGGGTGCTCCAGGAAGCCGCCGAGTACAGCCTCGGACTGGCGCCCGGGACCCGGGACTGGCCCCCGGCGGACCGGCGCCGGCGGGCAGCGGAGATTTACGGGGTCAGCGTCGAGCGGTTCCGCAAGAGCGCGGAGCTGAGGGTGCTGGGGGACGTCGCCGAGCAGGTGCTGCGGCTGGCCGGCGAGGCGGCTCCACCCTCGTCGCCCTGGGAGGCCGGGTCCGTACCGCCGGACGCCGCGCCGGCAACGACCGGGGAGGCCGGGCCCGCTCCGGCCTGGGACGCCGCGTCTGTGGTCCCCGGGCTGCCCGCGCTTTCCCCGCTCGCCGGGCGGGCGGCCGTGCCGCCCGCGCCGCGCTCCCCCGGCGGCCCCGCTCCCCGCCGCACCCACCGGGTGCTGCGGCTGTCCGTCGCCGGCCGACCGGTCGCGGTGACCCTGCACGTCCATCCGGTTGATCTGCTGCGGGACGTGGACGTGGTGGTGTCCCCGTCGAATGTGTACTTCGCGCTCCCCGAGCCGTACAAGGCGTCGGTCTCGGCCTCGCTGCGGCGCGCGGGCGCACTGCGCGGCCCCACCGGGGAGCTCATCGAGGACCGGATCCACGACGAGCTGCGTGGGTGGCTGGCCAGGCACGGCGCCGCGCACCGGCCGGTGCTGACCGGCACCGTGGTCCCTACGGACTCCGGCGCGTTGCGGGGCCAGGGCGTGCGCCGGATCTACCACGCGGCCGTGGCCGTCCCCAGGCCCGGTACCAACGACTACGACGTCCTGCCCGCCGACGTCACCCGCGCCGCGGCGCGGGCGCTCGCCCTGCTCGGCGAGGAGAGCGACCGCTTCGACCCCCCGCTGACCTCCGTGTGCTTCCCGCTTCTGGGCTCCGGGCGCGGGGGGCTGCCGCACGCGGCGAGCATCGCCGCCGTGTGGGCCGCCGTGGAGGCGGAGTGGGCGCGCGGTGCCCGCTGGGAGATCCATCTGGTGGTTCGCGCTCCCTCGCGGGCGCAGTTGGTGGAGCGGCTGCTGGGCGGCGGCGAGCACGGCGGGACGGGACGCGGCCACCGCCACGGCCGTGGCGACGAGGGCGGTCGCGTCGGCGGCGCCCGTGGCGGAGACGACGCGATACGGGCCGGTGACGCCCTGTCCCCGAGGAGGCACCCATGAAGCCGGCTGATCCGGACGAACTCGGCGCGGGACGCACCCGCCCCGGCGGCGACGGCGGCACCGGGCCCGACACCGCCGCCGCGGCGCTCGCGCACCGCGCGCTGGGTGCCCTGGCCGCCCTGGCCGCCCGCTGGGACGAGTTCTCCGGTCTTCTCCCGCCCCGCGCGCGGCGGGAGTTGAGGGGCCTGCTGGACGCGTTCCGGACCGCGGAGCCGCGCGGCGTGGAGCAGGCGCGGATCGCCGCGCGGGCCACCGAGGCCGTGCTGGCGGCGCTGCCGCCGGACGCGGCGGAGCGGCTGCGCCGGGACACCGGTGTCACCGCTGGGGAACCGGCCGGCGACGGGACGCGGTTGGTGCCCTCGCCGTCCGCCGCGCTGTCCGGCGGCTACAGCGCGCTCGACCTGTGCCTGCTGGTGGTGGACCGCAATCCGATGGTGGGCCCGCGGCTGGGCCCGGTGCGCCGCCGGCTGCTGGCCGCGCCGGCGCTGTCCGCGACCGAGGTGGCAGACAGCGGCAACGGCACCCGGGCCGCAGATGCCCGGGGCGCCGGCGCCGGGACCGAGGACACCCAAGGCGAGGACACCCGGGACGAGGACACCCAAGGCGAGGACACCCGAGACGAGGGCACCCGCGCCGCGGACTCCCCGGCCGAGGGCAGCCGGACCAAGGACACCCGCGCCCTGGACTCCCCGGCCGAGGGCAGCCGGACCAAGGACACCCGCGCCCTGGACTCCCCGGCCGAGGGCAGCCGGACCAAGGGCACCCGCGCCGTGGACTCCCCGGCCGAGGGCGCCAGGTCCCCGGGCGCACGGGGCGTGGGTGCCGGAACGGAAGGTCCCGGGAGCGAGGGCTCCGGAACCACCGGGGTCGAGGGCCCCGGGGCCGAGGGAGCACGGGACGTAGACGCCGGCGGGCGCTCCCCGCGCGGGCTGATCGCGCTGACGGACGACGGCGGGCAGACCGTCTTCCCCGCCTTCCAGTTCGCGGCGGGCACCACGCCCTGGCCGGTGGTGCTGGAGGTCAACGCCGTGCTGGAGGCCGAGGCCGACCCATGGGGCGCGGCCGACTGGTGGCTGTCCCCGCACACCTGGTGGGGCGCGCCGCCCGCCGGGCTGCTCGGGCGGGGCCGAGACGCCGAACTGCGCGCCGCCGCACGGGCGGTGGCCGCTCCGGAGGGTTGGTGACGCCGTGCCCAACTACCCGCCGCCCGCCGCACTCCCCCGCACCCCGACGAAGGCCACCCTGCCCGCGGGCACACCGGTGTACCGGGTGCACGGCTCGCACCGCTCCGCCACGGAGTTCAAGGCCGTGCCCTCCCCCGCCTTCTACGAGGGCGGGCGCTTCGACAGCACCCCGTACCACCCCTACGGCTTCCTCTACCTGGGGTTCGGCGTCGGCGCGGCGGTCAGCGAAGTGCTGCTGCGCGACATGCCGTTCGACGGCACCGGCGCCTGGCGGGTGCTGCCGCGCGTCCGCACCGCGCGGCTGTGCCTGTCGTTCCTGCGGCTGGCCGCCGACCTGGAGCTGGTGTCGCTGATGTCGGGCGCCGATCTGGCCGCCGTCGGCCAGGACTCGTGGCTGATCCACGCGGACAGCCGGGAGTATCCGCAGACCCGGGACTGGGGCCACTGGATCCGGGAGCGGACCGGCCCGTGGGCGCAGGGCTTCGTCTGGCCGTCCAAGCGGGAGCCCGCCGACCGGGTCGCGGTGCTGTTCGAGGACCGCTGCCCGGTGCCCCCGCTGGAGCCCGCCGGGCCCCCGCCCGTCACCTTCGGCACCGAGGACGGCGAGCGCTGGCTGAACGGCGTACTGGCGCCGTACTGCGCCACGGTGGCGCCCCGGCCGGGGGCGCCCGAGCACGAGGAATCACTGGCGGCCACGGGATCGCCGGAGTACCGGGGAGGGTGAGCGTTGTGCCGGACACGGATTACGACCTGGCCGCGCTGTACGCGGAGGTGCAGCTGCAGGGGGCCGGCGGCGTGGTGGACGCCCGCACCATGTCCCGGCTGTGCGCCGTGATCTGCGAAGGGGTGGGGCGGGACACCCCGCGCGAGGCGTTCGCCCGGCTGTACGCGGACTGGTGCGCCCGCCCGCAGGGCACCTTGCACACCGGTGCGGCGGCGGGCATGGTGCTGATGCTGGTGCCCGTCCTCCAGTACGGCGGGCCCTGCGCCGCCCCGCAGCAGATGACGGAGCTGTTGTCGGCCTTCCTCACGCACGGCCCGCCCGATCCGCTGTATCAGGGCGCCGTGCTGGCCGGTGCGGGGTTCACCGCGCTCAACGGGCTGTTCCAGACGGAGCCCGCGGTGCGGGAGACGGCGCTGTCCCGGCTGGGGAAGGCCCGCGAGCTGCTGGCCGGCCAGCCCGCGGGCGTCGCGGTCGCCGTCGTCCACACGCTCCTGCGGGCCCAGCTGGCGGTGCTGGGCAGCGGCACCGACCGTCTCGACGCCGCCGTGGCGGACCTGTCCGGACTGCTCGCCTCGCCCGAGCTGGCGCACTCCCCGCTCGTGGGGCCCGACGGACGGCTGGAACTGGCCGGGTTCCTGGCCCTGTTCCGCGGCGAGCAGGCGCGCCGCCGCGACGACGGCGCCGGTCTGGAGCGTGCGGTACGAGAGCTGGAGGAGGTCGTCGAACGGCTGCCCGCCGAGCACGGGTCGCGGGACTACTTCACCAGGGCGTCCCAGATGGCGCGGCAGACGGCACGGCTCGGTGACCTCACCCGCACGGGGCGGATGCCGTGGGACGCGGAGGCCGTCCGGCCGGTCGGCGCGGCGGAGGGTGTCCGGCGGCAGGCGCAAGGACTGGCGGACAGTGCCCGCGCCGACCACTTGGGCACCTGGGGCGGCACCCTGCTGGGCCAGGCGCTGCCGTCCGGCGACGTGCGCGGGGCCGTCGAGGCCATGGAGCTGCTGGCGGAGGCCGCCGACCTGCTCGAACCCGAGGACCAGCGCTGGCTGATGTACGCGGGCACGCTCGGCTCCGCCCACCTGTCCCTGACCGGCCTGCCGGGGCTCCCGGACGCCGAGCGCCCCGCCCACCTGGAACAGGGCATCTCCTGGCTGGTCCACGCCCACCGGCTCGCGGACGGCCCGGCGAACCCGCTGTGGGGCGGCCTGGGCACGATGCTCGCCTGGGCCTACCGCGTCCGCGGCGACCGGCTGCGCGACCCCGCCGCGGCGCGCCGCAACCACGAGGAGGCGCGGCGGGTCGGGCTGCGGGCGCTGACCGGGGTCACCTGGAGCGTGCTGCTCCAGTCCGGTACCCCGCACGCGGCGGAGGCCGGCCGTGAGGCGGCGGACCACGCGCTGGACGTGGCCCGCTGGTGCCTGGCCGACGGGGCGTACGAGGACGCGGTGCGCGCGCTGGACGCGGGCCGGGGCCTGCTGCTGCACGCGGCCACGGTCGCCGCGACCGTCCCGGAGACGCTGACCGCCCTCGGACGCGCGGACCTGGCGGAGGAGTGGCGGGCGGCGGGCCCGGTGCCGCCGGATCCGGTCGGGGGCATGGGGGCGGCCACCGGGGCGAGCGGCATGGCCGTCGCGTACGGGGCCGGAGATGCGTGGACCGACGGCGACGGAACCGCGTGGACCGGAGGCGACGGGAGCGTGCGGACCCCCGGCGACGAAAGCACGTGGACCGGCGGCCACGGGAGCACGCGGGCCAGCGGCGACGGAAGCGTACGGGCCGGCGACGGAAGCATGTGGGTGGCTCCCGGCGGCGGCCAAGGGCCCGGCCCGTCCAGTGCGCTGCGCCGCCGGGTGCTGGACGCGCTCGCCGCCTCGCCGCACCGGCGGCGGCTGCTGGAGACACCCGGGCCCGCCGAGATCGGCGCGGCGCTGCGCGCCATGGGCGCCGCCGCGTTGGCCTACCTGGTCCCGGGCGGCGAAGGCGCCCCGGGCAGCGCGCTGGTGGTGTCCGCGGACGGCTCGGTGCGGGCGCTGGAGCTTCCCGGGCTCACGGCGGACGCGGCGCCGCTGGCGGAGTATCGGGCCACGGGCGCACCGGGCGATCGAGGCACCGGTGACCCGGGCCGGCCGAACGGCCACAGCGACCAGGCGCACCCCGACCGCCCGTCGGGACCGGGCGGCCGGACGGACTGGACGCACCCGAACCGCCCGGCCGGGCCGACCGCGCCGGCCGGCCCGAGCGGCCTCCGCGGCCCGTCCTCCGGGACACCGCTCCACCCGGTGGCGTCCCCGTCCACCCGTGACATGGGCGCGTGGCCGCCGGCCGGGCAGTCGCAGCCGGGTCAGCACCCGCCCGGCCACCAGTGGCCGTCGGGGCGGCGGCGTTCCGCCGACGCGCTGGACGCGCTGTGCGACTGGGCGGGGCGTGCGGTGATGGGCCCGCTGCTGCACACCCTCCCGCGTGGGCTGGGCGAGGCCGCGTCGCTGGTCCTGGTGCCCGTGGGGCCGCTGGGCATGGTGCCGTGGCACGCCGCCCGGCTGCCCGGCGCCGCGCCGGAGGGCCCGTACAGCACGCACGGGGCACCGCAAGCCCCGCACCGCTCATACGGCTCACATGGCTCGCGCGGCGCCTCGTACCGGACGGATGCCCCGCACGGCACCCGCAGTCCGCGCGCCCCGCGCTACGCGTGCCAGGAGGCGCGGATCTCGTACATCCCCTCCGCACGGCTGCTGTGCGAGGTGGCCGCCCGGCCCGCGCCCCCGGCGACGGGACCGGGACCGTCCGGCGGACGCCCGGCCCTGGTGGTCGGCGACCCCACCGGGGATCTGCGGAACGCCGCCGCAGAGGCCAGGGCGATCCGCGGCGCCTTCTGCCCGGACGCGCCGCTGCTCGACGAGCGCACCGGTACCCCGGAGGCGGTGCTGCGCTGGCTGCGCAGGCAGCGCGGCGGCCTGCTGCACCTGGCGTGCCACGGACGGGTCGAGCACGGCGAGCGGCACACCGCCCATCTCGCCCTGGCCGGCGGGCGCCTGACGGCGGAGGAGCTGGCCGAGGACGGCGGCCGCTTCCCCGGGCCGGAACTGGTGGTGCTCGCGGCGTGCAGTACGAACGTGTCCGGGCGCGGCTACGACGAGGCGTACAGCCTGGCCACCGCCTTCCTCGTGGCCGGCGCCCGCTCGGTGCTGGGCTCTCTCTGGCCGGTGCCGGACGAGGCCACGTCGCTTCTGATGTACATGGCGCACCACTACCTGCACACCGAGGGGCTGCGGCCCGGCGCGGCGCTGCGCCGCGCGCAGCTGTGGATGCTGGACGAGCGGCGCGTCACGCCGCCGCAGATGCCCGCCGGGCTGGCCGAGCGCGCCCGGTACATCGACCGCGACGACCTGGCAGGATGGGCCGGGTTCACGCATCTGGGCTGGTGAACCGACCCGGACCGCCTCTTACGGCACCACGGTCCGTACCGGCACCAGGGCCGTCCCCCAGCGCCCGGGGTCCGCCGCGGGCCGGGGACCGGCGCCCATGTCGCGGCTGCCGGACGCCGGCCCCGGGGACGTGAACCGCAGCGGGCCGTCCGGGGCGTACGCGCCGCGGGTCGCGGGGGCGTCCGGCGACCAGGCGGGCAGCAGGAACGGGGCGGTGTTGAGCTCGTTCTCGGTGACGAGCAGCTTCAGCCAGTCCTGCACCGACGCTCCTGGCTGGAAGGGGCGGTCCGGCGGCAGCCAGAGGTCGACCGGCGCGCCGCCCAGGGCGACGGCCCGGCGGCGCGGGCCCACGAAATCCCCTTCGTACAGTGCCGGGTCGGCGGCGTAGCTGTCGGTCAGGTCGAGCAGGACGCACCACAGCCGGTACGGGGAGTCGTTGTGGATCCGCACCCGGGCGCGCGGCCGGCTGCCGTCCGGGCCGTACGCGAAGACGTACTCGCCCGCCGGGGAGAGCGTCATCGCCCCGTGCAGCGGCTCCAGGGTGACACGGACGAGCGCCGACAGTGACGGGTCGGGGTTGACCAGGTCGCGCAGCCGGCGCCAGCGGGCGATGTGGGAGAGGCAGTCCACCAGCCGGGCCACGTCGCCGGGCGAGCGCAGGGGCAGGGTCCGCACCGCGTCCACGCCGGGGTGCACCACGCGCGCTGCGGACTCCGTCACCTCGCAGCGCAGCGGCGCCGCCCGGTGGCCGGAGCCGTCACCGCCCGCGGGAGCCAGTCCCGGCGCGGCACCGAGCGCCGCCCGCACCGCGCCGCACCACGGGCCGCCGCCCGCCACGGCGACCTCGGTGGGCGGAAAGGCCAGCGCGGACGGCGTCACCGGATACACCCGGTCCGGATCCCCGGGCCCGGGCCGCCAGCCGACCGGCTCCACGTCGGCCGTCTCGGCGCGTACCTCGCGTACGACCACCCGTGCCCCGGGCCGCGGCCCCGCACCGCCGCCCGGCCCCGCAGCGTCCCCGGGCGCCACCGTCCCCTCGGGCGCCACCGTCTCGTCGAGCACCGTGAACTCGCACCCCGCCGCCCGCAGTCCGTGCGCGAGACCGCAGTCGACCTGCCAGCCGCCCGCGGTGTGGCGGAGCAGGAAGGGCGCGGCGGGCGCGGGCGCGCCGGTGAGGACGTGCTGGTCGGCGTGGCCGACCAGATCCGGGTGCTGGAGCGGTTTGCGCTCCTGGACGCGGGCGTGGACCCGGCTGTGCAGCTTCCGGTAGGTGACCGCCGCACCGGTGCGGTCGAGGGTGTCGAGCACGGTGTGGCTGAAGAGTCCGCGGTGCTCTCCGCCCACCGGAATCTCGTACGCCAGCTCGTCCAGGCGGCTGGCCGCCAGCAGCACATGGCGGCGCCGCACCGGGCCGCCGCCGTGCGCGTCGCGGCTGCGGGGCACCCGCCACCACGCCTGCCAGGCCGCGCCACGGGTCCGCTCCCCCGCGTCGGCGCGCGTGGCGCCCCCGGAGTAGCAGCAGTCCAGCACGGCCAGCACATGCGCGCCGCGCCCGGCGATGTCGTCCAGCAGCGCGCCGAGTTCGCTGTCGAACAGCGGCTGGCCGCCGGGGACGAGGCTGTCGTGGCAGACCAGGGCCTGCGCCATGCCGGTCGCCTCACGCGGGTCGTCGGTCTCCTGCTGGCTGCCGTGACCGCTGAACCACAGCAGTACCGTGTCGCCCGGGCCGCCCCGGCCGAGGTGACCGGCGATGCCGTCGAGGACCGCGGCACGGGTCGCGTCGGAGTCGTACAGCGGCCGCGGCCGCAGCTCCAGGTCGCGCCGGCCCGCCAGCCAGCGCTCGGCGGCGCGCACATCACCGACGCAGCCCCTCAGCCGCAGATCGTCCTTCGGATAGTCGTCGATCCCCACGAACAGGGCGTATACGGTCCGCATGCGTCGAGCATGCCAGCGACGCCGGGCGGCGCGGGGGCGATTCCCGGTCGGATGGCGGTCGGCACGGGCGATCGAGCCCCGACGGCCGGCCCCGTCACGGGCCGACAATGCACCTAGCCGGTGCTCATGGCGCGCCGGACGCTCTCGCGGAGCAGGGCGCGACGCCGCTCGTGCAGTTCCGAGGGCTCCTGGGCGGTCGCCGCGTAGACGTTGCTGACCGGTAACCATGCCATGGACATGGCGATGATCATGGCCATGACGTCGAACGGATCCCCCTCGCGCACCCGGCCGGCGGCTTGCGCCTCGGCGATGGCGCGCAGTTTGCCGTCGTCGAGACGGTCGTGGTCGTCGACCAGGCGGCCCGCCGGGCGTCGCTCCAGACGCGCCCAGGTGGCCGGCCGGATGAGGTCGGGGCGACGGAGGTACTCGTCGTAGAGGCGCACGGCCCAGTCCGCGAGGTCGTCGGCGTCGATCGGGACGACGTTCACGATCCGCTCGATGCGCGCCCCGGCGATCCCGTACTCGGCGAACTCCTGGGTCGCCACATCGAGGATGCGCTGGTACGTCGCGGCTCACACTGCTCACGTCCGGACTCTCCGTCCACTCGTCGGTGGTGGTCTCCCCCCCCCCGCTCTTGGGGAATGCCGCGCTCCTGAGACGACACCGCCATGCCATGACGTGAGATGGCCGAAGACATCCTGGTCAGGAGCCCGGCTCAGGACACCAACCGTGAGATCCCACACCTGCGGTCAGTAGCCTTGGGCGCCATGGGAATTCGGATGGACGTAGTGGCGGGTTACCCGGTCAACGACGAGATGGAGAGGGTGCTCGGGCTGGCCGAGGCGGTCGGCGAGCCCGTCACTGTCACGTTCCTGTGGGAGGGGCGTGAAGGGGCGGAGCGCGCGGTGCTGGTGCCCGCGGCCACGCTGGCACTCTGGGAGCACTGGGCCCCCACCGCCTACCCGGCGGGTGACGCCGGGGACGAGGGCCGGGCCGAAACGGAGCAGCCGGAACTGGCCCACCCAGCGGAATTCGGCGCGTTCACGCTCTTTCGTCGTCGCGTAGGAGGGCGCACGGCGGTGGCTCGCGGCGGCGTGGTGGTCGCCGAGCTCCTGGACCCCGACGAGGCGCACTGGCTCCAGGAGCAGGCTCGCAACGTCCGGCAAGGTTTCATGGATCCGCAGCAGAAGGCGGCGTTCGAGGAGTTCCTCGCCCGGCAGCCGTCCCACGGTGAGCAGTGACGTGCCGGCCCGTGTCTCGCCGTCCGGGTGAGACCCGGGCGCCAGGGCACCTGCCTATGTCGGACCGCCTCCCAGAACACGATCGAGCGCTGCCCGGCCCGCGGGTCCCCATGCCGGCTTGCCGCCGGGAAGGCCCCGGTCTCCGTTCTGGCCCATGAGCATGAGGAACAGGCTCTTCAGAGCAGCCAGCCCGCGGGCGCGCCGGATCGTCGCCTCGTCCGCGTGCGCGTATGCGTCGAAGAACCGTGAGGCGGCGCCCGCGGGAAGGATCACCCATGCGGCCGCGAGGTCCCACGCCGGATCGCCGGCGAACATGTCACCGAAGTCGATCACGCCCGCGAGCGTCCCGTCCGAGACGACGACATTTGCGGGGTGGAGGTCGCCGTGCACCCATACCGGCGGGCTCTCCCACTCGGGGGCCGCTACGGCGTCGTCCCAGACGGCCCGGATCTCGTCGGCAATGCCGCCGGGTGCAACGGCTTGAAAGAAGTGGTCGAAGCCGTCCGTGCACTTCTTGGGGTGGGCACCGCGGTCCGAGCTGGCCGGCGCCTCGGCGGGCGCCTCCACGTGGAGCGCCCTGAGGAAGCCCGCCAGCGTGTCGGCCGCGTGGTCGCCGCGGCCGATCGAGGCGCCGTCGAGTGGCTCGCCGGGGACCCACGTCATGATGGTCCAGGGCCTCGGGAAGCGTGCGGACGGTTCACCGGTCCGCACCGGGTTCGGGACCGGGAGTGGCAGGCGCGGGGCCAGGACGGGCAGCCACCGGCGCTCCTTGCGCTGGAGATCCGGGGCGCGGTCCGTCCGCGGCATGCGCACGGCCAACTCGTCCCCGAGGCGCCACTGTTGGTTGTCCCATCCGCCTGCCACCTCGCGGACGGCCAGTCCCGCAAGGTCCGGATGCTGCTCGCGCAGCAGGTCCTGGACCAGGTCCGCGGTGATCTCGATCTCGGAGTCGGTCATGCGAAGCCACAGTAGTGGGCGAGCGATACGGCTCTCGGTCACGCCCTGGACTTCTCGTGGTCGGCCAGTGCCGGTGCCGGGGTCGCGGGGGCTTGCACGGCGGGGCGACGCGTGGTTGCCAGGTGCCAGAGGAGGGTCAGGACGGTGACACCGGCGGCCACCGGTCCCAGTTCGGCCGGCGCCAGTCCGAACCACTCTTGTGCCAGTCCGCCGAAACCGCCGCCGAGGGCGACGCCGAAGTACAGCGCGGAGGAGTTGATACCGAGCAGGACCGGTGCAGCGGCGGGGCCGAGGGCGATGAGCCCGTGCTGCTGCGGGACTACGACGACGCCGACGGTCACGCCCCAGACCGCCGCCCAGATCAGGGCGGACGTGAGGGCCCGGGTCGCCAGCGGGGTCAGTGCCAGGGCGAGGGCCGCGAGGGCGAGCGTTCCGGTGAGGACGCGGGCGGTGTCGTGACGGTCGACGAGGCGTCCGGCGATGATGTTCCCGGCCAGGGTGCCGACGCCCCAGGCCAGCAGGATCAGGGTCAGGAGCGACTCGTTGCCGCCGGTGGCGTCCCGCAGGGCCGGGGCGATGTAGGTGTACAGGGTGTAGGCACCGAGGAAGGCGAGGGAGGTCACCGCCAGCAGTGCCAGTACGCGGCCCTGCTTGAGTGGACGCAGGCGGTCGGGCAGCGATGCGGCGGGGAGCGTCACCTTGGGGAGGCCGAGAGCCACGCCGACGGTCGCCAGCAGGCCGATCCCGGCGACGGCCCAGAGGGTGAGGTGCCAGTCGGCGCGGCCGATCAGCGTGCCGAGAGGCAGTCCCAGCGCGGTCGCCAGGGTCAGGCCGCCCAGCACGAAGGCCAGTGCCCGGCCACGGCGTTCCGGCGGAGCGATGGCCGCCGCGGTGCTGGAGGCGGCGGACGTGATCGACTCCGTACTGAACGGCCGCTCGCCACACTGCTTGACGGGCCGTCGCCCCGTTGCGCCCGCCGCAGGCGGCTGATCCGGCGCCGGCCGGGCGAGGGGGTCCGATGACGGCCGGGTCCACGGTTCGTCGCGGTGGGGCCCGGACGTCGGCGGCGGCCCCGCTCGGAGGCCGCCGCCGTCGGCCGGCAGGTCCGGGAGCGCCGGACCCGACGGACTCTGGTACCGCGCGGCTAGCCGGCGTAGGTCTCGAACTCGGCGACCCGCGGGGTGCCGTTCGAGCTGGTGATCTCGAAGGTGATCTTGCGCAGCGAGGTGCTGGGGAAGGTGATGACACCCGCACCGCTGCCGGAGGTCAGCACCGCGCCGGTGTCGGCGTTGACGACCCGCCAGGAGCCGATGCGGCCCGTGGCGCCCGCCGCCTCCCGGATGTTGATCTTGGAGACCGTGGTGGCGGAGCCCCACTTCACCGAGACGGAACCGGTGGAGCCGGCCGGTGACCAGTAGGTACTCATGTCACCGTCCCGCACGTTGCCGTAGCTCGTCCCGTCGGCCTTGCTGGAGCCGTCGGCGCCGGCTCCGATGCTGAGGTTGGTCCCGCCGGGCTGAGTCGGCGCCGGCGTGGAGGTGGTCGGGTCCGGCGTGGGCGTGGACGGCTGCGACGTGGAGGCGCTCGGGGTCGGAGTCGGCGTCTGCGGCGAGCAGTTGCCGTCCGACACCCGCAGCCCCTTGTTGGCTCCCGCCGTCTGGCTCACGACGGCCGGCACGCACGAGGCGGCGTCGAGGCGGTACGAGTACGGGATGCCGACGGTGGTGTTGGACTGCGGGTCGGGCCCGGCCGGGTTGTTGTCGCCGCTGCGGGCGGACCAGGTCACGTTGTCGAAGACGTTGCCGCTGACCTGCCAGTAACCGGCCGCGTCGGTGTAGAAGGTGCCCAGGACGTCCTTGGAGTCCTCGAAGTAGTTGTTGTCCACCTTGGCGCGGGCGCCGGCCCGGGAGTTGATCCCGGACTCGTTGAGGCTCACGTAGTGGTTGTTGTACATGTGGGCGATGCCGCCGCGCAGCAGGGGCGCACGCGAGTCGATGTTCTCGTACAGGTTGTGATGGAAGGTCACGTAACCGTTCGAGAGATCGCTCTCGCTGGAGCCGATGAGGCCGCCGCGGCCGGAATTGCGCAGGGTGCTGTAGGACAGGGTCACGTACTGGGTGTTGTCCTTCATGTCGAAGAGGCCGTCGAACCCCTCCGACTCCCCGCCCGACGCCTCCAGGCTGACGTGATCGACCCAGACGTTGCGGACGTTGCTCTCCATGCCGATGGCGTCACCGCCGTTGGAGGTGGGCGAGCCGGACTTCTTGACGTTCCGGACGGTCACGTTCTGGATGATGATGTTGCTGGACTCGCGGATGTGGATGCCTACTTGGTCGAAGACGGCACCGCTGCCGACCCCGACGATCGTGACATTGCTGATCTGCTTCAGCTCGATCACGCCGTCGGCGGTGCTGCAGCTCTCGCCCGACACCTTGCTGGTGTTGCCGTGGTCGATGGTCCCCTCGACCTCGATGGTGATCGGGGTGCTGCTGCTGGCCCGGCCGCACAGGGCCGCGTGTATCGCGGTTCCCGTGGTGGCCCGGACCGTCTGCCCGCCGGCCCCACCGGTGGTCCCGCCGTTCTGGGTCGCGTAGCCGGTCGCGCCGGCGGTCGCCGCCGACGCCGCCTCGGGCAGCGACAGAACCGCGCCGGTGGCGGCCGCGACGGCCATCGTGGCCAGTGCCGCATGAAGTCGCAGTGCGACTGGTCGTCTCATCTTCGTCTCCCCTTGCCTGTCTTCGGGTGCCGGGTGCTGCTGCCACAAGCCGCCGGCCATGTCTGCGGGACCGCAGGGCGCCGGCCCGTCGTCGCCGTGGGTCGGCGGACGGGCCGGATGTCGCTGCTCTTGCTCTGTGCGGAACGGGTCGGCGATCGCGCTGCGGCCCGGATTCGGTGGCGGCTGTGACACGGCGTCGCTGTCAGGTTGCCGCGGTGCTCGCCTCCACCGGAGCGATGCTTGTGGTGCGGTAAGCGCTTACCGCCCGCGAGGATAGGGTGGCGCCAGTTGGCGTGGCAAGGCTCTCGACAGCTTCAGAATGCGCTCTCTATGACGGGCCATTAGCAGCCGACCTTCGTGATCAGCACCGCGGATCGGGGCACAGGCTCCCCAAGCGGTGACGCATCCGTTCGGCGTCGGCGGGGGTGCGCAACGGCGCGGCCGTACGGCAGTCGGGCAGGTTGGCCTTCGCCAGTGTGCTCAGCAGGGCGCGCGGACCGCTGTCGATGAAGGTCGTGTAGCCGGCTCCGCGCAGGGTGCGCAGGGTGCGGGAGAAGGTCATCGGCTCGGTGAGGTGGGCGGCCGCGGCCGCGCGGAGCTGCCGCGGGGTCTGCGCGCGGCGGTCGGAGGCGGCGGTGTACAGCGCGAGTGCGGGCGGCCGGAGCGGGTGTCTGCACAGCAGACGGTGGAAGGCACGGTCGACCTCGTCGAGCAGCGGGTGGTGGAAGGCGGTGCGGCTGGTCAGCGGGGTGGCACGGTGGCCGCGGGCCCGGGCCGCCTCGCGGACGGCGGCCAGTTCGCGGTCGGGGCCGGCGAGGACCACCTGGGCGGGAGCGTTGTGGGCGGCGACACGGACCTGCGGCACGCTGCAGGAGCCGAGCAGTTCCGCCGTCCGGGCCGCGCTCATGTCGGTGGCGAGCAGGCCCCCCGCGGGCAGCGCGGCACAGCGCAGCATCCGGTCACGAGCGCACAGCAGCCGGACGCCCTGGCGTACGGTGATGGCCCCGGCCACGGTGAGCGCCGCGAGGTCGCCCACGCTATGGCCGAGGACCGCGTCGACAGGTGTGCGCAGGTGGTAGATGACCACACCGGCGGATGCGACGACCGCCGCGTAGGTGGCCAGGTCGAAGGCCAGAGGGTGGCAGGCCATCAGTTCTTCCGGGCCGGGTGCGCCCTGGTCCGTGAGCAGCCGGCTCACCCGTGGCGTGGTGTCACCGGGCCCGCGAGGGCGGGCGTCGACGGTGTTCAGCACGCGGCGCACGGCCGGGATGCCGTACAGGTGCCGGAGGGCGCCGGGAAGATAGGCGCCCTGCCCTGGACACATCAGCACTGTTCCCGGCCGCCCGCCGGCGAAGGCCGGCTCCCGGGGGGTCATGAGTCGGTGGCGAAGGCCAGCGCCACGTTGTGCCCGCCGAACCCCATGCTGGTGCTGACGGCGGCCAGGGGACCCGACGGCAGCGGCTGGGCGCCCGGACCGACGACGTTCAGTTCGATCGCCGGGTCGAGGCGGTCCAGCGTGCAGACGGGAGGTGCGGTTCTCTCGCGCAGGGCGAGGACGGTGAGTACGGCCTCGATGGCTCCGGCGGCCCCCAGCGTGTGCCCGAGTGCCGCCTTGGGCGCGCTGACCGCGATGTTCTTCAGCGCGTCGCCGAACACTCTCCGCAGCGCCTGTGCCTCGCTGAGGTCACCGAGCGGGGTGGAGGTGGCGTGGGCGTTGATGTGCTGGACCTGCTCCGCGGCGAGTCCCGCGTCCCGCAGAGTGGCCCTCAGGGCGGCGGCGCAGCCGGTTCCTCCCGGCGCGGGCTGTGCGACGTGGTGGCTGTCGTTGGTGATGCCCGCGCCGGTGAGGTAGCCGTGGACGCGGGCGCCGCGGGCCGCGGCGTGCTCGGCGCTCTCCACGACGACGATCCCGGCACCCTCGCCCATGACGAACCCGTCCCGGTCCGCGTCGAAGGGGCGTGACGCGCCCTGCGGGTCGCCGTGGCGCCGGGAGAGGGCCTGCAGGCGGGCGAATCCGGCGAGGGCGAGCGGAACCAGCGCGGCCTCGGTACCGCCCGCGACCACGACGTCGGCATGGCCGTCGCGGATGATGCCGAGGGCCTGCGCGATGGCCTCGGCACCGGACGCGCAGGCGCTGACGGGGGTGTGGACCCGGGCCTCGGCACCGATCATCAGCCCCACCTCGGCCGCGGGGTGGTTCGGCAGCATGATCGGGATCGTGCGGGGAGTGATCCGGCCGACGCCCCCCGACTCCAGCCGCCGGTACTGTTCCAGGATGCTGGCGAGACCGCCCAGGCCCACGCCGACGACCGCGGCGACGCGGGTGCCGGGGCCGTAGGAGGATCGCCCGTCCGGCAGTCCCGCGTCGCGCAGCGCCTCCTTCGCCGCGACCAGCGCCAACTGCGCCGAGCGGTCGCAGTGCGAGACCTTCGCGGGGGACAGCACCGACCGGGGGTCGACCGCCGCGGGTGCCGCGAGAAAGTCCTGCGCGGAGCCGTCCGGCATCTCGAAACCGAGGCGTTGGACGCCGCACTTCCCGGACAGCAGGGCCGTCCAGGTGGAGGGCACGTCACCGCCGAGTGCCGTCGTCGCTCCGAGCCCGGTGACGGCGGCGACCGCACCCCGGCGGACCGGCCGGGCCTGGTGCCGGAGGCTCACGAGGCCTCGCCGGCGGGGGTGGTGACGGTGCCGAGGTGGGTGATGATCTGCCGCACCGTGCCGAGCTGCTCCGCCTCCTCCATGGGGACCTGGATCTGCCACTTGTCCTCGATGGCGGCGACCAGTTCGAGCAGGGCGAGGGAGTCGACGCCCAAGTCGTCCTTCAGGGAGCTGTCGAGCCGGACCTCCTGCGTGGACAGGTCCTCGACCGTCGCGGCCAGCAGTTCCTGGAGCTCTTCGAAGAGCCGTCGTTCGTCAGCGGCGGGCAGCATCACTGTTCCTCCTCTTGTCCGCGCGGGACGCGGCCGGGGCCGGGCAGGACGCCCGTGCCCACTCGGGTTCCGGCAGTGCACCGGACTCTCGCGGACAGGCCTTCCCGGCCATCCGGAACGGCAAGCGCCACTTGAGGAGGGGTCGCGAAGCACACGGGGCGTCGGACAAGCGCTCCTTCAACCGGCTTGGCATCACCGCGCGTCGAAGCGCCCCGCACGCGGGTGAGGGTGCTGTGCGGTGTGCGCGTAAGAGGGGCGAGCGGTGCTTCGAGGAAGCGGCCGGCGGGCCGATCAGCCGAGAACGAGCGGGAGTCTCGCGGCCAGCTCCCCCAGTTCCGCCTTCTGCGCCGCGCCGGGGGCACGCCGCCCGGTGCCGATCAGCAACGCGTCCTCGTCCGAGAACGACGGGGGGAACGCCACACCCGCGATCTTCTCCAGCATCTCCCGTGACCGGGCCAGGCCCTCGGCGGGCGGCTCCGCCGCGTCCGGGAGGTGCGCGATCAGGTCGAGGTGGTGCAGGGTCCATTCCAGGACGTACGCGCTGAGGTAGTCGCCCGCGGTGAGAACCTGGTCGCGGGTGCCCACCCGGGCCGTGGGATCCGCGAGCTCGGCGGCACGGCCGGCGGCGGAACCGACGTCGTCCAGGTGGAACTTGAGCAGCCACGGCTCTTCGTACGCGGCGGCCAGGCGCACGGTCAGCGCGTCCAGCGGATCGTCGCCGGCCGGGGCTTCGACGATGTCCCAGTACGTCACGGCGTCCCGGGTCGGTTCCGTCCCGGCCGGAGTGACCAGGGTGATCAGGACGTCCTGGGCGTCGATGATCAGGTGGCACACCAGGTCCCGCACGAGCCAGCCGGTGCAGCCGGACGGCCGCGCGAAGTCCTCGTCCTGGAGTTCGGCGACCGCTGTGCGCAACGCCGTCCATGAGCGCGAGAAGAGTTCCACGGCCGCAAGCTAACAGCGCCCGGCCCACGCTGCGAACGGATTCGGGCCCGCTCCTGGGATCTTGGCCCGGGCCGCGCTGTGTGATGATGCACGGCGACGACCGGGCCCGGGGGTGGGACCGGATGTGTGAGAAGGGACGGGAGCGCATCGTGGGCAAGGACGGGCCGTCCATTCCGGACGAGGAGTGGGAGCGGTTCCTGCGGGAGGCCGAGGCCGGGACTCAGGACGCACCCGAGGAGCCGTCGGCGCGGGCCCGGATGGTGGCGCGGCGGCTGCGGGAGGAGGGCGGCCCTCCGGAGGCGTGGCGGGCCCACCGACCGCCCCGGCGGCGCGGGGGCAAGGGCTGGTACGTGCTCGGTCTGCTCGTCGTGGTCGGCCTGCTGGTCGTGGCACTGGTTCCGGGACAGGTGGCTGGATGGTTCGGAGGCGGAGGCGGCGACAGCACGCCGCTCGCCGCGGAGTCGGAACGTCCGGACCAGCCGCCGCCGACGGAGATCGCGGCAGAACTGCCCACGCTGGAAGAGCCGTTCCGCGGTTCGCCCGCGGCGCGGTGGGGCGACGGGACGGCGGGGATCGGCCTGCCCGCGGCACGGGCGACCGGCTGGATGAGCAAGGAGCAGGTGGCACAGGCACTCGATCGCAGCCGGGACTTCCTCGCCGCGTCCAGTCTGGACGCCGGGGTGCTGCGCGGGGAGCGGCCGAAGAAGGCGATCGCGTTGATCAACCCGCATCAGCGGGACGTCCAGGACTATGTGGCCGCCGCGTTCAGTGCACCCGACCGGGACAACGATCCCCGGCTGCTGTTCAGCCGGTTCGACAGCACGAAGGTGCGCCTGGTCGGGGACGTCGTCAAGACGCGGGGAAGGATCACGTACCGGGAGGGTGAGCGCGGAGCGGTCGAGGTGACCGCGGACGTCACCTACGTCTATCCGGTCGTACGCGCCGCGGCGGGGAGCGACGAGGTCGCGCGCACCATCGTGCGCCGGGAGATCGTGATGAGCTGGGACGACCCGGAGAAGGTGGTGACCGAGCCGGGGACGTTCTCCCTCGTCTCGTACAAGGCGGACACGACCAACGGCGGCTGCGACAGCGTCACCGGCTACTTCACCCCCGAGTTCAGGACCGAGCGCGCGGCCGAGGACGCGGGAGGCGGCCCCGAGGTGGACCCGTACGACCGGAGCACGTCGATGGACGAGCGCATGCGGGAGGCCGGCGACGCGGAGTGCGGGACCGCGACACGGTCGTGAGCGGCGGTGCGGGGCCGAAGTGAGCGGCGGTGGGTGGCCGAAGCCGGCAGTGGCCTTCGGTCACCTGGTCGCCGGCTGCGCCGGCCGGACGCGGCCGCCGCGGTCGCCGCGGTCGCGGCTGGTGGTGAAGCGTGACGGCGGCACGCCGAGGGCCCGTGAGAAGGCGGCGGTGAAGGCGGCCGGAGAGGCGTAACCGAGGCGGCCCGCGACCTCACTGACGGAAGCGGTGCGCAGCAGCGGCACCGCCGCGAGCGTGCGGGCTCGGGCCCGCCACACGGCGGGGCTCTCGCCGGTCTCCGTGCGGAAGCGACGAGTGAAGGCACGCTCGCTCATGGCGACCCGCGCGGCCCACACGGCATTGGTCACTCCGGCGTCCGGGGCGGCCAGGTACTCGCGGCACAGCGCCACGAGTTCGGCGGAGGCCGGCATCCGGACGTGGAACGGGAGCGGGGTGCGCGCGGCGATCTCGTGCAGCAGCAGCGCTGCGATGGCGCCTCCCCGGCCCGAGAGGTCGTAGTCGGCCTCGAACTCCACGGCGGCGAGGAGCAGTTCACGCAGGAGCGGTGGCACGTCCACCACCATGCACGTCGTGGGCCACCAGGGGACGGCGTCCGGCTCGACGTACAGGCTCCGTGTGCTGACCCCCAGCATGCGGACGCGATGCCGGGTGGCGGCAGGAATCAGCACGGCACGCTCGGGCGGAACGGTCCAGGTGCCGTCCGCGGTGTCCACGACCATGACTCCCGTGGCGCCGTAGAGGAACTGCGCACGCCGGTGCTCGTGCCAGTCCAGCAGGTGACCGGGCGGGTAGTCGGTGCCGATGGGCAGTACGGCCCGGTCGACGTGGTCGACATCCTCCAGGGCGATGTTCCTCACCCGGCCAGGATAGTGGCCGGGACTCGAAGGAATCGTGCCGACTTTCGGATGCGGGGTGCCGGGTGGGCCTGGTGGGGTGGGGTCCGTGGACGTGATGACATTGATCGGCATCGGACTGCTCACCGGCCTCACCACGGTGCTGTTCGGTTTCGGCGGCGGTTTCGTCGCCGTGCCCGTCGTGGCCTGGGCCGATGCCGGCCTGGGCACGGATGCGATGCGAGTGGCGACGGCCACCTCAGCCCTGGTGATGGTGGTGAACGCCGGGTTCGCCACGGCCGTCACACGGCGGCGGGTGCTCGCCGGCCTGCGCGGCAGCGGCCCGCTGCTCCTCCTGCTGGCGGCCGGCGCCTCGGCCGGTGCCTTCGCCTCCCGCATCGCCCCTCCGGACCTGGTGCGCTGGGCGTTCGCCGGGTATGTCGCCCTCACGGTCGTCGACCTGCTCCTGCGCCCCGGCTTTCTCCGCCCGGACGCGCGGGCGGGCGGCACCTCCCCCGCGCAGCGGCCGCGGCCCCTGCCGGCCGTGCTCGGTGTGCCGATGGGCACGATCGCGGCCTTCCTGGGTGTGGGAGGCAGCGTCATGACCGTCCCCGCGATGCGGCGGGCCGGGCACACGATGCAGGTGGCGACCGCGCTGGCCAACCCGCTCACCCTCGCCGTCGCGCTCCCGGCCACGGCGGTCTCGCTGGGCGGCACCGCGGTCCCGGCCGCCGTCGACGCGCACGTGCACCTGACGGGTCTCGTCGACGCCGGCGCCGCCGGTGCGCTGCTCCTGGGGGCGCTGCCGGTCATCCTGGTGCTGCGGCGGCGCCCGCCACGGATACCGGACCGGGCTCATGCCTGGGCCTACATCGGCCTGCTCGCCGCGGTGGCGGTCGCCGTGCTGCTGTCGGGCTGAGGCGTCACGTCGCCGCGCGGCCGCCGGTCGCGAGCGGCGGGCGTCCCTCGCCGGGTAGCGTGGCGATCATGGTGGACTGGGAGCTTCGGCCGGCTTCGGCGGCGGACGTCGAGGCGGTGGCCGAGTTGCGTGCCGTGGTGCTGCGGGCGGATCTGGAGCGGCTGGGTCGGTACGACGAGCAGCGGGTGCGGCAGCGGCTGCGCGACGGGTTCGCCCCGGCGTACACGCGGGTGATCGAGGTGGGCGGCGCCTTCGCCGGATGTGTGGCGCTGCGGCCGGCCGCCGACGCCCACTGGCTGGAGCACTTCTACCTGGCTCCGCGGCTGCAGGGCGGTGGCATCGGTTCGGGTGTGCTGCGCGGACTGCTGGAGCGGTCCGACCGCGACGGCGTCCCGGTCCGGTTGAACGTACTGCAGGGCAGTGCGGCCCGCCGGCTGTACGACCGGCACGGATTCACGGTGGAGTCGGAGGACCCGGTGGACGTGTTCATGGTCCGCAGGCCGCGGACGTGACCGGCACGGCACGGGCCGTCAGAACTCCCGGGCACGGGCGATGTTGTCGGCAATCCACTCGCGGAACACGAGCCGTGGGAAGAGCCGGCCCTTGACGTCGAAGGGAAGCGAGAAGGTCGGCATCAGACGCTGTTCCCGGTGCCCGAAGCGGACGTCGACGCGGACGTCCGGACGGTGCCAGGCTGACCCGAAAGGGCCGATCCGGAAGATCCTCGCGTGGATCCGGTCCCCGTGGACGAGGGCAGCACAGCCGTGTTCCGCGGCCTTCGCCGCCGGAACGGCACTGGCCCAGCGGCTGAACTCGTCGAGGTGACCGAACCGGTGCAGTTCCCGGAACGTGATCCTCTCCATGCGTACGTGCGTGGGGCCGTCGAGGAACGCCATGAGCTGAGGCACTCCTCTGCGGCGCCGCCAATGGGCCGGCAACTCCCGCACGATGCAGTCCAGGACGCGCAGGACGTCCGTGCACACGGCGGGGTCCACGTCCTGGAGTTGGCTCAACATGAATGCGCCGGCTTCCTGGTCCACCTCGTAAGGATCCACGAGAGCACTCGCCGGTTCAACGGGCCGGCGGCCGGCGGCTGCACCAGGTCTCCATGACACCGACACGTCCCGTCGCTGGACAGCCGACGGAAGAGACCTCATCCTCGGTGCACCGGAGCACGACACGTCGCGTACCGCTGCTGTCTCCTTCACCGGAAGGTGGTTCTGTGAAGTTCAGCTACGCCATGCTCCCCGACTACCCCCTGGCGGAGTCACTGGACTCGATCCGGCTCGCCGACGAACTGGGTTTCCACGCCTGTTATGCCGCCGACGAAACCTGGCACAAGGACTTATGGCTCCTCTTCGCCGCGGCGGCCGGCCGGACCAGCCGGATCCGCCTGGGCCCGAGCGTCTCACCCGTGACGCTGCGAGAGCCGACGCTGATCGCCCAGGCACTCGCCACACTCGACGAACTGTCCGGAGGGCGGGCCGAGGGCGTGCTGTCCAGCGGCAACTTCGGGCTGCTGGCGCAGTACGGCATCGACTGGGCCCGCACCAAGCCCCTGTCCCGGGTCAAGGAAGCCCTCCACGTGGTCCGTACGCTGCTCGACGAGGGGCACATCTCCTACGCCGGCGAGTTCTTCTCGTACGACGGCCTGTTCACCTTCGCCCGGCCGGTCCAGAGCCCGGTACCGCTCAAGCTCGGGGCGATGCGCGGCCCGAAGTCCTTCGAAGCGGCCGGTGAACTGTCCGACGGCTGCCACCACGCCCTGAGCTACACCCGCGAGGCCTACGACTACGCCGTGCGGCACATCCGCATCGGCGCCGAACGGGCGGGCAGGGACTGGCGGGAGCTGGACATCGGCGCATGGGTCGTGTTCGCGACCGGCACCGACTCCGCCGCCGCCAAGGACGCGGCACGCAGCATGGTCGGCATCTACGCCTCCTCGATGCCCGAGGAACAACTGCGCCGCAACGGGGTGGACCCGGCGGAGCTGAAGCCGGTCATCGAGGCCATCGCCGCGGGAGACCTGGCCCGTGGGATCGAGTCGACCAGTCCCGAGATCGCCGAACGCCTCTCCGTCGCGGGCACGCCCGAGGAGTGCCTGGAGAAGATCCGCCGCGAGATCGCGCCGAGCGGGGTGAACCACGTGATCTGCGCCATCACCGACCGCACCCTGGTGAAGACCTTCACCGGCCGTGACCTCCCGGACGTCGCCGACGTGAACACCCAGCTCCGCCTCATCCACGAGCGGATCATGCCCGCGTTCGCCTGATCCGCCCCAGGGAGCCTGCCCGGACTGACTCATGTGGTCGTCACACCGGCCACATGGGAAAATAGCTGCCGGCCAACGCATTGCGCGGTCGAGTGACCTGAGCGAGGCGGCAGGATGGCGAACCGCATTCATACGGTCGGGCATTCCACGCGTGACTTCGACGAGATACTGACGATGCTGCGGGGCTGTGAAGTCACCTGCCTGGTCGATGTCCGCTCGTTTCCGTCGTCGAGGAAGTACCCCCAATGGAACCAGTCGGCGATCATCGACGCCCTGCCACCTGATGTCGAATACCGCTGGATCCCCCAGCTGGGTGGCCGCCGGCACACACCCGAGGGCGTGCCGAGCGTCAACGGTGCTTGGCAGGTCAGGGCCTTCCGCGACTACGCCGACTACATGGCGAGCGAGGAATTCGCGGAGGGCCTGAACGAACTGCTCGAACTGGCCGAGCATGAACGGCCGGCCATCATGTGCAGCGAAGCGGTGCCGTGGCGCTGCCATCGCAGGCTGATCGCCGACGCGTTGATCGTGGCCGGCGCGGAGGTGGTGAACATCATGTCGGCCACGACGGCGAAACCGGCCGTGCTGAACGAGCACGCGCGGGTCGAGAACGGGCACCTGATCTACCCGCCTCCCTCTTCTGACGTCGACGGCTGATTCCCGCGAGACAACCCGCACTTATCACGCGATCAGAAACTCCTCTCGCGGCGGTTGGCGCAGAGGTGTGCACCGCGAAGTGAGCAGTACCGGCACCTTTCGGTGACGGTGGGGACGGCGGTCCTGGGGGTGAGGGCCACCGCGGTCCCGGAGCGCAGCCGAGGGCTGGGCGGCGCGGCGATCGGAGTAATGGCGTCGAGGCGTCGCTCACGGGGAGCCGGGACGCTGGGGGCGTGCGTCGGGCGGCGTGGCAGGGGTGCGCCGCTGGAAGGTCGCGTACAGCAGCCACAGGGAGGGGGCCAGCAGGGCCGCGCCCACGGCCAGCACGATCAGGCACGCGGAGAGGACCGCCGCGTCGGAGGCGGCCTGGTCGACCGTCGTACCGCCCACCAGCATGGCCGGGTACTGCGCCGCGCCCCAGGCCCACAGGACCGCGGCGACGGCCAGCGCCGCGGCGGGCCGTGCCAGTACGTAGCGTCTCCTGTGCAGCAGGACGAGCCCGCCGAGACCGGCGACGGCGCTGAGGACCACGAGGGGCAGGCCGCGGTGGGTCAGTCCGTGGAAGAGGGCCGGCGCATCGGCGTGCAGCACGGCGATGCCGGCGCACGCGACGGCACCGCACGCCAGGCCGCTGACGATGCCGCGGCGGGCGAAGGCGGCGGCGAGCGGGGCCCGGCCCTCGCGGGCGGCGTCGGCGCACAGGTACACCGCGGCGAGGTGGGCGCAGGTGAGCACGGCAAGGACGCCGCCGAGGACCGACGTGGGGTTGAGCCAGCTGGTGAGGACGTCGCCCCCGGCGAGTTTGGGCGGCACCCGTCCGGAGGCGACGCCGCCGGCCACGGTGCCGAGGAAGAACGGAGTGATCAGCGACGAGAGGGCGAAGCAGGCGCCGAACAGACGCTGCTGCCACAGTTCCGTGCTGGCCTTGCGGAAGGCGAAGGCGGCTCCGCGGGCGATGATGCCGAGGGCCGCGAGGGTCAGCGGCAGGTAGAGCGTGGACATCACGGCGGCGAAGACCGGCGAGAAGGCCGACCACAGCAGCACGATCACGAAGATCAGCCAGACGTGGTTGGCCTCCCACACCGGCCCGATGCTGTGCTCGACGAGCTGTCGCTGCGGCCGTCCTCGTCGGGTTCCGCCGGCGAGGAGGTCCCACACGCCGGCGCCGAAGTCGGCACCGCCGAAGACGGCGTAGCAGGTGAGACCCACCCACATGACGGCGAGCGCCGTGTCTGCGAGCACGGTGACCTCCAGTGGTGGCCGGGGATTCGGGACGCGGATCGGGCCGTGCCGGACGGCGGCGGCGGGTGACGCGGGGCTGACGGTCACACGACGGGGTAGCGTTCGACGTCCTCTTCCTGCGGCGCGAGCGGCACGGCCGCGTGCGTGGCCAGACGCCGGAGGACGTATACCGTGGCGACGGTCATGGCGGCGTAGACGATCAGCACCAGCCACAGGCCGGTCATCAGCCCGGGCGCCGGGTTGACGGCTTCCCGCACGCTCATGATCCCCCAGACGATCCACGGCTGCCGTCCGAGTTCCGTGACGCACCAGCCGCTCTCCAGCGCGATCACCGAGGCCGGGCCGGCGATCGCGGCCAGCCACAGGAACGGACGCGATCCGCGCTGATCGAGCAGTTCACGGTTCCCGCGTCGGCCACGCCACCACCACAGCAGCAGCCAGGCCGCCATGAGCAGCAGGAACAACCCGATGGCCACCATCACGTCGAACGCCCAGTGCACCGCTGTCACCGCGGGCCACTGACTGCGCGGGACCTTGTCCAGACCCTGGACGACGGTGCCGGGGTCGTATCCGATCAGCAGGGAGAGCCCGTTCGGGATCTCCAGTCCGTAGCGGAGGGCGTCGTCGCGGGCGATGCCCCCGAGGGTCAGGGGCACGTGGGAACCCGTGGTGAAGACGCCTTCCATGGCGGCCAGCTTCGCCGGCTGGTACTCGGCCAGGAACCGTGCGGCCCAGTCACCGACGACGATCTGGAAGGGTGTCACCACCGCTCCCACCGTGAACGGGATGAAGAACCCGGCCTTGTGATAGGTGTCCCGGCGGCCCCGCAGCATGGCGACCGCGTAGACCGCGGCGGTCAGGAAGGACGCCACCATGAACGCCGCCAGGATCATGTGCACGGTCTGGGGCGGGCTCGCCGGGTTGAGCATGGCCGCCCACGGATCCACGTCCACGACTCTCCCGTCCCGCAGGGTGAATCCGCGGGGCTGGTTCATCCACGCGTTGGCGCAGACGACGAAGAACGCCGAGGCCACGCCCGCCACCACGATCGGCAGGCCGGTGAGCAGGTGCCGCTTGGGCGTCATCCGGTCCCAGGCGTAGAGGTAGATGCCGAGAAAGATCGCCTCGATGAAGAACGCGATGCCCTCCAGCGCGAAGGGCAGCCCGATGACCTGCCCGTACGTGCCCATCAGCCCCGGCCACAGCAGCCCCATCTCGAAGCTGAGGATGGTTCCGGAGACGGCACCCACCGCGAACAGGACGCCCATGCCACGGGCCCACCGGCGTGCCAGCAGGCGGTGCGCGGGATCACCCGTACGGATGCCGTACCACTCGGCGATCAGCGTGAGGGCGGGCAGACCCACACCGAGACAGGCCACGACGATGTGCCAGGCCAGGGAGAAACCCATCTGTGCGCGGGCCGCGGCCAGGTCGCCTTCGGACACGCCGCCGGCCGCCGCCGCGGCGAGCGACTGGGCGCCGGAGGCCAGGCGGTCGAGCACGGGCACGAGTGACTCCCCGGAGCGGTACGTGGCAGAAGCACGGCCCTGCGAATGGCCGGCGAACGGTGCCTTTTGGTCAGATTCGCCGCAGATGACCGTACCGCCATGAGGAGGGGCAGGTGGCGCAACGCCACGCACGGCGCGCGCCGCCGGGTGCCCTCCGTGCCGGGGGACGATGGCGCCCCTCGGTTACGATGCTGGATATTGGGTGTTTTGCGCAACTTTGTATCCGTGTGCTCTCGCATTCCGAACTCGGAGGACCCGCCATGTCCAGCGAATCAGCGCCGATCAGCGAAACCGCCCGTCAGGCCCTGGAGCGGGAGCTCGCCGACCTGTGCGACGAGCGCGCGTCGGTGTCGGCGACCCTGAGAGACAGCGACGCGGTGGGCGACCGAGCCGACGAGGCGGACGAGTTGCAGCGGGCCGACGCCCTCGCGCGTCTGGACGCCCGTATCGCGCAGATCACCACTCGGCTCCGTCGAGCGGCCTCGGCGGGCCCGCCTCCCACCGACATGGTCGGTGTGGGCAGCACGGTGACCCTGCGCTTCGCCGACGGAGCGGTGGAGACCGTGCAGATCGACGAGACGGCGGTGGAGTCGGACCGGACGTCGGTCACGTCCGACAGTCCCCTCGGCCGCGCGCTCCTCGGCCACCGCGCCGGCGACTCGGTGAGCTATGACACTCCCGAGGGGCAGACGTCCGCGGTGGTGGTGTCCCTGGGCCGGCAGCCGTCCGGCGGACAGGAGTGAGATCCACAGCCGGACGAGGGCGCCCGACCCCGGGCGCGTCTGCCGGGTCAGGACTGCTCGCCGGGGGTCGACACGCCGGTCGCGGCCTTCGGCGCACCGCCGCCCGTGTCGCCTTTGGTGACCGTGCAGTGCAGGGAGTCGTCCCGGACGTCGGCGACGATGGTGTCACCGGGTCCGGCCTCGCCGCCGAGCAGGATGTCGGCGATGCGGTTGTCGAGTTCCGCCTGGATCGTGCGCCGCAACGGGCGGGCGCCGAACTCCGGTTGGTGGCCGTGGGCGATCAGCAGCTTCTTGGCGGCTTCCGTCACCTTCAGCGTCATGCCCTGTGCGTGCACTCGCCGCTCGCTCTGACTGAGCAGGTGGTCCACGATCTGCGCCAGATCGGTCTCGGTGAGGCCGTGGAAGATGATGATGTCGTCGATGCGGTTGAGGAACTCCGGCAGGAACCGGGCCCGCAACTCCTCCATCAGCTCGTCCTTGAGGTCGGACACATCACCCTTGTGGTCCAGGATGCGGTGGGCGCCGATGTTGGACGTCATGATGACGACACAGTGCCGGAAGTCCACCGTGCGGCCCTGGCCATCGGTGAGGCGACCGTCGTCGAGGATCTGCAGCAGCGTGTTGAAGACGTCGGGGTGCGCCTTCTCCACCTCGTCGAACAGGACCACGCTGTAGGGCTGCCTGCGCACCCTCTCGGTGAGCTGGCCCGCTTCCTCGTACCCGACGTAGCCGGGAGGGGCTCCGACGAGCCGGGCGACCGTGTGCTTCTCCTGGAACTCGCTCATGTCGAAGCGGATCATGCGGTCCTCCTCGCCGAACAGCAGCTCGGCGAGGGTCTTGGCCAGTTCCGTCTTGCCCACGCCGGTGGGCCCGAGGAAGAGGAAGGAGCCCACGGGGCGGTTCGGGTCCCCCATGCCGGCCCGGTTGCGGCGCACGGCCCGTGAGACGGCCGTGACCGCCTCGTTCTGGCCGACGATCCGGGCGTGCATCTCCTCCTCCAGCTTGAGCAGCCGCTCCTTCTCACTGGCCGTGAGCTGGGAGACCGGGATCCCCGTACGGCGGGAGATCACATCCGCGATGTCGGCGGCGGTGACGGAGACGACGCCCTCGCGCCGTTCCTCGATCCCGGCGAGTTCGCCCTCCGCCTCGGCGATCTCGCGCTTGAGCCGGGCCGCCTTCTCGAAGTCCTCGGCGGCGACGGCCTGGTCCTGTTCACGGCGCAGCTTGGCGATGCGGTCCTCACGGCTGACCACCTCGGTGGAGCGGCCGGCGCTGCGCAGGCGCACCCGTGCGCCCGCCTGGTCCATCACGTCGATCGCCTTGTCGGGCAGGAAGCGGTCGCTGACGTACCGATCGGACAGTTCCGCCGCGGCCGCCAGGGCACCGTCGGCGAAGCGGACCTGGTGGTGGGCCTCGTACGCGTCGCGCAGTCCCTCCAGGATCTGCACCGTCTCCTCGACCGTCGGCTCCGGAACCATCACGGGCTGGAAGCGGCGTTCGAGCGCGGCGTCCTTCTCGACGTACTTGCGGTACTCGTCGATGGTCGTCGCGCCCACCACGTGGAGTTCTCCGCGCGCGAGAGCCGGCTTGAGCATGTTGCCCGCGTCCATCGAGCCCTCGCCCGTGGCGCCCGCGCCGACGACGGTGTGCAGTTCGTCGATGAAGAGGATGATGTCCCCGCGGGCCTTCTGGACGTCCTCGATGACCTTCTTGAGCCGCTCCTCGAACTGCCCCCGGTACTGGGCGCCCGCCACCATGCCGGACAGGTCGAGGACGACCACTCGCTTGTCCTTCAGGGTGCCCGGCACCTCACCGGCCACGATGCGCTGCGCCAGCCCCTCGACGATCGCGGTCTTGCCCACGCCGGGCTCCCCGATGAGCACGGGATTGTTCTTGGAGCGCCGCGACAGGATCTCGACGGTCTGCTCGATCTCCTCCGCCCGTCCGACCACGGGGTCGAGCTTCCCGGCCCTCGCCTCCTCCGTCAGGTCCCGCCCGTACTCGTCCAGGGTCGTCGCGGGCTGCTTGCGCTCGGCCGGCTGTCCCTCGCCGCGGGCCGCCTGTTCCGTGAGGCCCGCCAGCCTCTTCACGTCCTCGCCCTCCGCCCGCAGCAGCCGGGCGGCGCCCGCGTCGGCGCTGTCGAGGAGCGCGCCGAGGATGTGCTCGGGCCCGATGTAGGACACACCGGACGCCTGGGAGCGGGCGTACGCGGCGGTGAGGGTGCGCTTGGCGGCCGGCGTGAGGCCCGGCTGCGCGGACGGCTCCCCCGACTCCCGGGGAAGGATCTCCGAGATCTGTGACGCGAGCGCGTCGGGATCCATGCCCGCCTGCGCGAGGATCCCGCGCGAGGGTTCGACCTTCGTGGCCGCCCACAGGAGGTGCTCGGTGTCGAGGTCGGTCGTCCCGTCCTCCAGCGCCCGCCGCGCGGCCATGTTGAGGAGCTCCTGGGAGGACTCGGTCAGCAGCCGTCCGATCGGTACGCGCTGTACCGCCGGCGGCGACGAGGCGGGCGACATGCCGAAGAACCGGTTCAGCAATTCACTGAACGGGTCGGACGAGCCGAAACCGAACGACGACATCGACATGACAGCTCCTGGTGCAGCGACGGTTCCTTCAACCGAAGCGCGATGCCGACCGCCCCGCAACCGGAACGCGACCCGTGCGGACAAGCACACCGGAACCCCGGAAAACAGGGCGACTTGCCCGGCGCGAGCGGCACACCGCGCGCCCCGCGGCCGGCGGTCCGACGGCGCCGTCACCGCACCCGCGACCACCGCACCCGCGACGGTGCGCCGGCGGAAGCGGCGCCGACGGCTTCGACCAGATCGTCGGCCGGCTTCACCGCCTGATCGCCGTCCAGCTGGTGCACGGTCAGCCTCAGCTGCCCGGCTGCGGCGGCACCGCGCAGGGCGAAGCTGTCGCCGGTGCGGGCGAGCCGGCCACGCCGCGGGAGCCGTTCCGACACCGCCCGCGCACGTACCGTCTTCACCGATTGGCTGCGGGCGGCGTTGCCCGCCGCGGAGGCGGCCGGGGCGGCGCCGAGGGGATGACCCACGGCACCGTGGTCATCGGTCCAGGGCCGGCAGGCCGGCCAGTCCGGTGTCGAGCATGATGCGGTCGACGGTCGCCGTGAGGGTGCTGTCGGCACCGATGACCGTCTCGACGCCGCCGGGCAGCAGGTCCAGCGGCCGGTACCAGTCCCGCAGCTGTGTCTCGCCGACGGCGTCGGCGATCGGCTTGGTCGCGTGCCGGGCGAGGGTCTGCGCGAACGGCACGTCCAGGTAGTAGCCGTGGGTGGGGCCACGGTGGTCGGCGCGCAGCCGGGCGAGCATGTCGCCGTAGCGGTCGGCGTACAGGATGCCCTCCACCACGACGTGGTAGCCGGCGTCCAGGGCGTAGCGGGCGGTCAGGTCGATGAGACCGATGTTCGCCGCACCCGGCCGGTCCCGCTCACGCAGCACGATGCGCCGGAGGTTGTCCTGGGCGACCAGGGCCAGGCCGCGGCCGAACCGGTCGCGGATGCCGGCCGCGACGGACGACTTGCCCGAGGCGCTGTTGCCGCGCAGCACGACGAGCCGGGTCTGTTCGGAGCCCACCATCACCCGCGGCACCTTACCGGCGCCCACCGCCGCCTGCGGCATGCCCGCCGGGCCGCGTACGGGGCGCGCGGCAGCATGAGGGCGGGGACCGTGGTGACGGCGGGCGTGTGCGGCAGCATGGGGCGGGCACGTGGTGACGGCGGGCGTGCGCGGCGGCATGGGGCGGGTGAGCGTGCCGGTCGCGGGCGCGGGGGCCGTGGCGGCGGTCAGGGGCTGTCGCCGGACCAGTCGAATCGGCGCGGGTCGCCGGGGCGCGGCTCGTACACGGCGCGTCCGCCCGCGCCGAACCGCCCGAGCTCCGTCCGGAGGGCGACTCCGGCGTCCGTCTCGTCCCGTGTCCAGCCGGTGATGTCGAGCAGGAGGCCGTCCAGCGGGCCGCCCACCAGTTCGGCATAGACGTGTCCCGGCCGGGGCCCGGGGTGGGGGTCGTCGTGGTCCGCGCCGTAGACCCGGCCGCGCAGCAGCTCCTCGTCCCTGTCCATGCCCGCCAGCCTCCCAGCCGCCACTGACAACGCGGGTCCGGTGACGGCCGACCGCCGCTACCGGCGGTGGGAGTTCCGCGCTCCGTGCAGGATGCGCAGGAGCCCGATCTCCGCGACGTTCTTGGTCAGTTCCACATTGACCCAGCCCGCCACGTCCGCCAGCGACATGCCCTGACCCCAGGGCAGGGTGGCGGTCCTGTCCGTGGAGTCGAGGTCGGTGTCGTCGAGGTCGTGGAGCCTCCGCCGCCACTGCTGATGCAGCCCGCGCAGCCATTCCACGGCGCCTTCGGCGGTGCCCGGCCAGACGATCTCCTCGCGCTCCGGCGGCTCCTCGCTCCCGAAGCAGTGGCCGAGCGTGGTGGTCCACCAGTAACCGACGTGCCAGGTGATCCATCCGATGGTGAGCGCCGGCACGGGGTCGGGCTCGGGCACCTGGAAGTCGGCGACCCATCGCCCCTGCGCGTCCGGCCGCACCGTCCAGTGGTACGGGTCCGGCGCCCAGAGGCACACGGCGTCGTCCAGGCCGTCGGCGTGGTACTCGAACAAGGCCCAGGTGGTGTCGAGCTGACGGATCAGAAGGTCGGTACGGGGTGTGGTCATCCTGTGTCCAGACGATCGTCGGAGTGTCCTGCGGCACGGAGCGCCGGGTCCGGCCGGTCCTCGTGTTCGGCGTTTGCCCCCACAGAACATCACACATATCGTTGAGTAGTCATCGATTTTTCACCGATCGAAGGAATCCCATGGACGACCTCGGCCTCGCTCTCGCGCTGGCCCGCGCCGCGAGCGGTATGCGCCGCCGGCTGGAGGTCCACGGTCTGTCGTTCCGCGAGTTCGCCGTGCTCCACCATCTCGCCGAGGCGCCGGGCCGGCAGCTGCGGCGCATCGATCTCGTGGACCTGCTCGGCCTGACCCCTTCGGGTGTGGCCCGCCTGCTGGCGCCGCTGGAGAAACAGCGGTACGTCACCCGTAGCCCGGATCCGCGCGACGCGCGGCGTGCGCTGGTCACCCTGACCGAGGCCGGGCAGGCTCGCGCCGAGGAGGCCCGGGCCGTCGCCGCCGACAAAGCCACCGAACTCCTCTCCCGGGCGCTCGGCGCCTCCGACCGGGAAGCACTCGCCGGCCTGCTCGACCGACTCACCAGGGTGGTGTGACGCCATGACCGTCGACACGAACCGGCAGTGGGTCCTGGCCCGCAGGCCCCGGGGCGAGCTGACGCGGGACTGCTTCGAACTGCGGACCTCCCCGCGGCCCGCTCCCGGCGCGAAGGAGGTGCTGGTGCGAGTGCACTGGCTCGGCATCGACCCGACCCAACGCGGGTGGCTCAACGCCGGCCCCAACTACCGTTCCCCGATAGCCCTGGGTGAGGTGATCCGCGGCGCCGGTGTCGGCGAGGTCGTCGAGTCGGACGATCCGTCGCTCCCGGCCGGCACCTGGGTCTACGGGGAGCTCGGGTGGCAGGACTACGCCGTCGGCACCGGCGGCGGCCTCTTCGGCGTCAACCCGGTCCCTCCCGGCATCGAGCCGCGCATGATGCTCGGTCTCTTCGGTACGACCGGGCTGACCGCGTATTTCGGGATGGTCGACGTGGGCCGGCCCGAGGCCGGTGACACCGTCGTCGTGTCCGCGGCCGCCGGTGCCACCGGCTCGGTCGCCGCACAGATCGCCCGGGCTCTGGGCAGCCGCGTGATCGGCATCGCCGGCGGCGAACGCAAGTGCCGGTGGGCGGTGGAGGTGGCCGGCATGGACGCCTGTATCGACCACACCTCCGCGGACGTCGCCGCCGAACTGGCCCGACTCGCCCCCGACGGCATCGACGTCTACTTCGACAACGTCGGCGGCGTCCTCCTGGAGGCCGCTCTCGCCAACCTCGCCCTGCGCGCCCGGATCGTCGTCTGCGGCGGGATCTCCTCGGGCTACGACGGCGACGACCCCGCCCGCGGCCCGCGCAACCATCTCCAGATCGGGCTGCGCCGAGCGCGCATGGAAGGCTTCGTCTTCCTGGACCACGTCGACCGGTTCCCCGAAGCCCTCGGCCGGCTCGCCGCTTGGTCGGCGAGCGGCGACATCGTCCTGGAGGAGAGCGTCGCCGAAGGGCTAGAACAGGCGCCTTCGGCGCTCGCCGGCTTGTTCCACGGGCGGAATCTGGGCAAACAGCTCGTCCGGGTCCAGGCCGCCCCGACGGCCCCGTAGGGCTCCGCCCCCGGGGAGCGGCTGCCGGGACGGGCACCACGCGATCTACGGGGCGACCTCCTCCAGGAGCTGTGGGGCGTTGTTGCGGACGTTGTTGACGGCCGGGGAGACGGGCCGGGCGTCGAGACGGCCGTCGGCGGGCCGGCCGAGCAGCGCGCGCAGGTCGTCCGGGTCCCGGTGGTGAGGGTCGAGCCAGGCGTCGTAGTGGTCCGGGGTGAGGGCGAGTGGCATGCGGGGGTGGACGCGACCGGCCGCGTCGGTGGCCTCGGTGGTGAGGATGGTGCACGTCATCAGCCAGGCGGCGGGGTCGTCGTCCCGTTCGACCTCGGGGTCGCGCCAGTACTCGTACAGGCCGGCGAGCGCCATCACCTGGTCGTCCTCGGGGTGGATGAAGTAGGGCTGCTTGCGGGTCTTGCCCTTGTCTCCGGTCTTGATCCGCTGCCACTCGTAGAAGCCGTCGGCGGGCAGCAGGCAGCGGCGCCGGGTGAACGCGCGGCGGAAGGCCGGCTTCTCGTGGACGGTCTCGACCCTCGCGTTGATCAGCCGGGCGCCGATCTTCACGTCCCTGGCCCACGACGGCACCAGGCCCCAGCGCAACGGCCGCAACTCCCGTTCCACCGAGGCGGCCTCGTCGCTGCCGCGCGGGGCGCGTTCGAGGACGGCCCACACGTCGTCGGTCGGCGCGACATTCCAGTTGGGCGCGAGTGCCTCCTCGGCACGCCAGTCGGTGACGTGGAAGAGCTGGACCATGTCCTCGGGGCTCCGCGCGGAGACATATCGACCGCACATCTCAAACCACCTCTCCGACCTGCGCAAACGCCAGATCCTGTGTCCGAGCCACCGTGGTGGGGCGGCGACCGCGGGTCCACCGGATCGCGGCGGGAGCGTGCCGGTCAGTCCTCCTGCGCCCGGTTCGGACCCCGCTGCGGAACGACGGCCACCGGGCACTCCGCGTGGTGCAGCAGCACGTGGGCGACCCTGCCGAGTTGCCTGCCGAAGTGAGCGTGCCGCCTCAGCGACCCCACGACGACCAGGTCGGCGTCGGCCGAGGCTTCCAGGAGGACCTTGTGTGCGGGGCCTTCGACAACGTGGCGGTGCGCATCGACCTGTGGGTGATCCCGTACGGCGTCGCGCAGTGCGTCGGTGAGGAGGGCGGAGGCCCGTTCCTCGTGGGCACCGGCGGTGTGGTCCGCGACCAGGGGGTGGTCCGTCTCCTTGTGGGCGGCGTGGCACCAGGCTCGTACGGCGTGCAGGGCGCAGCCGCGCGCCTCGGCCTCGTCGAAGGCGTACCGCACAGCGGCCGAGCCCTGCGTGGGGTCGCCGACGCCGACCACCACCCGGCCGAAGGAGCCCTGCCGGTTCCGCTCGCCGCCGCGGACCACGATGACCGGGCACACGGCCCGAGCGGCCACCGTGAGGCTGACCGACCCCAGCAGCAACCCGGCGATCTCGCCACGGCCGCGGGAGCCCGTGACCAGGGCGAAGGACGCATGCGCCGCCCGCAGCAGCGCCGACACGGCATCCTCCGGCAGTACGTCGCTCGAGACCTTCACCTCCGGGTTGCACCGCCGGGCACGTTCCGCGCAGGACGCGGCGATGCGCTGGATGATGGCTTCGTCGGCCGAAGTGTCGGTATCCAGGGAGGGACGGCTTCCCTCGTAGCGCTCCCACAAGGAAGCGTGGACGAGCCGGAGGGGCAGCCCACGGCGCGCCGCCTCGTCCACCGCCCAGTCCACGGCATGCAGGCTGGGTTCCGATCCGTCGACACCCACGACCAGCGGTAGTTCCATGGCCGGTACCGCCTTCCTGCCCGGCCATTGCTCCAACCCCCTGTCACCACCGTCGCACCACCCTGCCCCCTTCGCGATACGTGGACCGACTCCGGCCGGCGGGGCCGTGCGGGCGCGGATGCGGCTTGACCCTCACGTTGCGTGAGGCTGGAGGGTGGCACGCATGAGCGACTACTTCAACGCGTTCGAGATGAGTCCCGTGCCCGCCCCCGGCCCGGACGCGGTTCCGCCGGAGCCGTTCCGTGGCATCTACGGAATGCCCGCGTTCGTGACGATCCCCACGAGCGATCTGGCGGCGTCGGTGGACTTCTGGACCCGTGGGCTCGGGTTCTTCGAGCTGTTCGGCATCCCCGGCAGGCTCGTGCACCTGCGCCGGTGGGCGTTCCAGGACGTACTCCTCGTCTCGGAGGAGAGCGTTCCGGAGCAGCCGCTGACGATGGGCTTCAGTTTCGCGTGCGTGCTCAGCCAGGTCGACTCCCTTGCCGAGACCTGTCGCGCATTGCGCCCCGACTCGGTCGACGGTCCACGGGACACCCCCTGGAACACCCGCGACCTGACGGTGATCACCCCCGAGAACGCGCGGATCGTTCTCACCGCGGCGAAGCCCTTCGATCCGGCCAGTCAGGAGGCACGGAACCTTGAAGCCATCGGCATCACCCCACCGGGCGTCGGCCGCGGCGACAATGAGGAGCATGCCTGATACCACTGACGCCGATGGCCTGACCGTCGGTCAGGTCTCGACGCGTCTGGGCGTGACGGTCCGCGCGCTGCACCACTGGGACGAGATCGGCCTGGCGCGGCCGTCGCTGCGCACGGCTGCCGGTTACCGGCTCTACACCGCCGGTGATCTGGAACGCCTGCACCGCATCGTCGTCTACCGTGAACTCGGTCTCGGCCTGGACAGGATTCAGGCCGTCCTGGACGACCCGGCCGCGGACGTGCCCGGGGCACTGCGCGCGCAGCGCGCCCAGGTCGCCGAGCGGATCGAACGCCTCCAGCAGCTCGGTGCCGGACTGGACCGGATGATCGACGCGCACGAGCGCGGCCTGCTGCTGACCGCCGAGCAGCAGGCCGAGGTCTTCGGCGCCCGGTGGAATCCGGACTGGCCCGCCCAGGCCCGCCGGCGCTACGGAGACACGGCGCAATGGCTGCAGTACGCCGAACGCTCGGCCTCTCGCAGTCCGGAGGAATGGCAGGCCGTCGCCGACGCCATGGCCGGCCTCGAACGCGCCCTCGGGGACGCGATGGACGCCGGTGTCGCACCCGGCAGCCCGGAAGCGAACCGACTGGTCGAGCGGCACCGCGAAGTGTTTGCTTCGTACTTTCCCCTCACCAGGCAGATGCAGGTCTGTCTCGGCCGCAAGTTCGAGGCCGATCCGGGATTCGCCGCCCACTACGACGGCATCCGCCCCGGCCTTGCCACGTGGTTCCGTCGCATCATCGACGCCGGCGCCCGCGCCCACGGCATCGACCCCGACACCGCGACCTGGCAGTAGAGCGCGAGGCCGCGGTGAGCCCGCTCCCGGAGGATGGCTCGTTTGGGCAGCTCCCGACGGATCACCCGGCCCGGAGTGCGCAACCATGTCGAGACACCCACCCTGCGGATCGCCTACGAAGCCGACGGCCCGGAAGACGGACAGGCGGTGGTGGCGGTGCACGGCTGGCCGGACGACATCCACTGCTGGGACGGGGTGCTGCCGCATCTGCACCGGGCGGGGCACCGTGTGTACCGGCCGTATCTGCGCGGCTTCGGGGACACCCGGTTCCAGGAGGCCGACCGGCCGCGCAGTGGGCAGATCGGCGCGCTCGGCCAGGACCTGAGCGACTTCATCGAGGCACTGGACCTGCACGACGTGGTGCTCGCCGGGCACGACTGGGGGGCTCGCGCCGGGTACGTCGTCGGCGCTCTGTTCCCGGAGCGGATCCGCGCGCTGATCGCCGTCTCGGCGGGACACTCGACCAACCGACCCGACAGCAGCGTGCCCTACCCGCTGGCCCACGCCTACTGGTACGAGTGGTACGTCGCGACCGCCCGCGGCCGCCGTGCGCTGGAGCGCGACCGGCGCGGATTCGCCCGTTACCTGTGGAAGTCCTGGTCGCCCGGGTGGGACTTCCCCGAGCCGGACTTCGATGAGGCGGCCACGGCATGGGACAACCCCGACTGGGCCGAGATCAGCGTCCACGCCTATCTGCACCGGTGGGGCGAGGCATCCGGCGATCCCGCCTACCAGGACATCGAGGACCGGCTCGCCGGCCCGTCCCCCGTGCGCGTCCCGTGCCTGGTGCTGCACGGTGAGCGCGACGGCGACAACCTCCCCGAGACCACCGAGGGCAAGGACGACCTGTTCACCCGGCACTACGAGCGGGTCCTGATGCCCGGTGTCGGGCACTTCCCGCCCCGGGAGGCGCCGCAGGCCACGGCGCAGGCGATCCTGCGTCTGGTGTCGGCCGTCCGCAGCCCGGGGCCGGCCCGGCGCGCAACCGAGGACGCCGGTCCCGGAAGCGGCTGCGGGCCTGCATGAGTCCGGGCGGTCCGCGGCCGAGCCCTCAAGGGGCGGCCGGCAGAACGGGATCCGGTCCCCATGCGTGGTCCAGCCGGCGGTCGAGCGCGGCCCCGACGTCGGGGCAGTTCCTGCGGACGGTGTCGAGGAAGGCGTCCAGCGCCGGGGAGCGGTCCTGGGCGTTGAAGGACAGGATCAGGTCGGGCAGTGCCGTGCGCGGGGTCACTTCGCAGAACCGGATGCCCGGGCGCGGGGCCGACAGCATGCGGGAGGGCCCGAGGCCCACGCCGACGCCGCAGGCGGCCAGGCCGATGATCGTGTGCACGTCCCTGGCGACGGTCGCACCGTCCAGCGCGGCGGCGTCCTCGCCCAGCAGGGTGCGCAGCTTGGCGGTGACCGCGGGCTCGTCCTCCCCTGCGGCCACGATCAGCGGCTGCCGCCGCAGCTGGTCCAGTGTCACCGACACCTGGCCGGCGTAGGGGTGCGTGCTGCTGACGACGGCGATCAGACGGTCGTGGCCGATCGGGACGGACACCAGGTGCTCTGCCCCCGCACCCCGTGGCGGCCCGAGGGTGACGGCCACGTCCAGTTCTCCGGCGACGAGTGCGGTGGCGCTGCGGCCGGAGGCCATCTCGTGCAGTTCCAGCCGCACGTCGGGCCGCCCTCGGCCGAACCTGCCCAGGACGTCCGGCAGCGGGTCGAGCAACGCGGAGGCCACGAACCCCAGGCGCAGCCGGCCCGTCTCGCCGCGCGCCGCCCGGCCGGCGTCCACCGTGGCCGCCGTCATCTCCTCCAGCGCCCGCCGTGCCCGGGCGAGGAACGCCTCGCCCGCGGCGGTCGGGAACACGCCCTGGCGCGTGCGGTCGAACAGCCGGGTGCCGATCTCGCGCTCCAGGTCGGCGATCTGCTTGGACAGCGGCGGCTGCGCGATGCCCAGCGCGCGGGCGGCCCGGCCGAAGTGCCCGTGCTCGGCGAGGGCGAGCGCGTACCGCAGATGCCGCGCCTCCATGACCAGCCCTTCATACAGGGAAAGTATCGCCGCCCAGCATGTCATATCTTCTCCTGGATGGCTCCGTCGTCGCCGACTGGGATGGGAGCCATGACAGCCTCTGCGAACACCGATGTGAACGGCACCGTCAACGGCGCCGACGCCGGCAACACCGTCTTCGTCCTCGTCCACGGCGCCTGGCACGGCTCGTGGCAGTGGGCGGCGACGCAGCGCGCACTCGCCGGTCTCGGCGCCGCCAGCGTGGCCGTCGACCTGCCCGGGCACGGCTTCGGCGCGCCCCTGCCCAGTGGGTACCTGCTGCCCGGCCGGCCCGGCTTGCTGACCGAGAGGTCACAGCTCGCCGATGTGACGATGGACGACTGCGCCGATGCCGTCCTGGACACGTTGCGCCGGGTCCGACGCTACGGCCGCGTGGTGCTCGTCGCCCACAGCGCGGGCGGCGGTCCCGCGTCGCTGGCCGCCGAGCGCGCGCCCGAGCTGGTCGACCGCATGGTCTACCTCTCCGCGTTCGTCCCGGCCGGCCGCCCCCGGTTCTTCGACTACCTCGGCGCTCCCGAGAACGCCACCGCACGCGGGCAGAGCCTGAACCTCGGTGACCCGCAGGCGCTGGGCGCCGTACGGATCGACCCGCTCTCGGCGGACCCCGCCTACGTCGAGGAGCTGCGGCAGGCCCACTACCACGACACACCCGCCGACCGCTTCGACCGCTGGCGCTCCGCGCTCAGCCCGGACCTGCCGCTGTCCGTCCCGGCGACCCCGGTCACCCTGACCGCGGCGCGGTGGGGCCGTATCCCGCGCACCTTCCTGCGCTGCGCGCAGGACCGGGCACTGCCGACGGCCGCACAGGATCTGATGATCGCGGAGGCCGACCGGGCCATGCCCGGCGAGCCGTTCACCGTCCACACCCTGCCGGGCAGCCACAGCCCGTTCGCCGCCCGGCCGCAGGAACTCGCCGAGGCCCTGGTCCGGTGAACGGCAGCCGGTTCCTGCTGCCGGTGGTGCTGAGTGCGACCTTCGTGCAGCTGCTCAACGTCACGATCGCGCAGATCGCCGCTCCGGCCATCCAGTCCGGCCTGGGCGCGGGCCCCGGCGCGGTGCAGCTCGTCCTGGCCGGGTACACCCTGGCCTACGGGTGCGTGCTCGTCGCCGCCGCACGGCTGGGCGACCGCTACGGCTACGGGCGGCTGTTCGCCCTGGGCACCGCCGTGTTCACGGCCGGCTCGGTGGCCTGCGCCGCCGCGCCCGGCGCCAGCTGGCTGATCGCGGCCCGGCTGGTGCAGGGCGCGGGCAGCGGCCTGGTCGCCCCGCAGGTGCTCTCGCTCATCCGCACCGGTGTTCCCCCAAAGCGCCGCCCACGCGCCCTCGCCCTGTACGGCGCCACCATGGGCGTGGCCTCACTGGCCGGGCCGCTCCTCGGCGGACTGCTCGTCGGCGCCGGCCTCTTCGGCCTCGGCTGGCGGGCGGTCTTCCTGGTCACGGTGCCGGTGGCACTCGTCTCGCCGGCGGGGGCGGGCCTGCTGCCCCGGACGCGCGGTACGGACGGGCAACGCGTGGACTGGGCCGGCGCGGTGCTGGCCGCCACCGGCTTCGGCGCCCTGGTCCTGCCGTGCGCGCTGGGCCGGCAGGCCGGCTGGCCCTGGTGGACATGGACCTCCTTCGCCGGGGCCGCGGCGGCCCTCGCCTGCTTCGCCCGCACCCTCCGGCACCGGCCGGACCCCCCTGATCCACCCGTCGGTCCTGCGGGACCGGGCCGCGCGGCGGGGCGTCCTGCTGGTGTTCGTCTTCAACGCCGGTGTGCCGTCGTTCACGTATCTGCTGTTCCTGCACCTGCAGTCCGCCCTCGGGTATCCGGCGCTGTCCGCCGCGCTGATGTCGGCGCCGTTCGCCGCGGCGGCCGTCCTGGGCAGCCGTGCCGCCCCGGCTCTCTCCCGCCGCCTGGGCCCGGCCGCGCTGACGGCCGCGGCGCTCGTCCTGGCGGGTACGGCCCCGGCCCTCGCGCCGCTCATCGGCACCGGCCCCGGACGCCGGGCGGCCCTGGTGGTACTGGCGGCCGGGGGCGCGGCGTTCGGCCTGTTCACAGCCGCGGTGTTCGCCCTGGTTCTGGCGGGTGTGCGGGGCGCCGCGGCGAGCTCGGTGTCCGGGCTGCTGCCCACGGCCCAGCAACTCGGCGGCTCGATCGGGGTGACGGTGGCCGGGCTGGCCTACTTCTCTCCGGCCGGCGGTGCGAACGCGGCGTTCGGCCACGCCATGGCCTACGAGGCCGCGGTCTTCGTGCTCACCGCGTTGATCACCCTGCGGCTGCGGCGGAGAGTGCGGCCGAGGGCGCCACGCGGCCCGGCGGAATGGCGGGCGGGAGTGCCTCAGGTGACCGCTTCCACGGCCGGGCGTGCCCTCATTCCCGGTGGCCGGCCGACGCGAGGGCGCCGTCGATGAGGTCGCGCAGCTGGGAGCGGGCGGTGACGCCCAGCTTGGGGAAGCTGCGGTAGAGGTGCGAGCCGACCGTGCGCGGGGAGAGGAAGAGCCTCTCGCCGATCTCGCGGTTGGTCAGTCCGCGGGCGGCGAGCCTGATGATCTGCTGCTGTTGCGGGGAGAGCGCCGCGAGCGCGTCGGGGGGCGTGTCCGTGACGTCGAGGCCGGCGGCGCGCGATTCGGCCCGCGCGCGCTCGATCCACGGGCGGGCGCCCAGGCGGCGGAAGGTCTCCAGAGCGTCGGTGAGCGGCGCCCGCGCCTCCGCGATGCGCCGACGGCGCCGCAGCCACTCGGCGAGGTCGAGCAGGGTCTGGGCGCGTTCGAAGGGCCAGTGCTCGAGCACCGGGTCGGCCAGGGCGGACCGGAAGTACGGCTCGGCGTCCTCGGGGTGTGCCAGCAGGCCGCGGGCCCGGCTGACCAGCGCGCGCAGGCGGGGTGAGGCCGTGTCCCCGAGGGCGCGTGCGCAATGCTCGACGGTCCCGGCCGCGTCCTCGCGGCGGCCGCACCGCACGGCGGCGGCGGCCAGATCCGCGAGGAGCGGGAAGGAGGCGTGGTAATGCACGGGCGCGCCATCTGCCGTGAAGGCCAAGCGGAGTTGGTCGTAGGCGGTCTCGTAGGCGCCTTCCGCGGCCGCCGCGGCGCCGAGCGCGCGTCGCGCATAGACCGCGACCGAGCGGCTTTCCAGCGGATCGATCAGGGCGAGCGCCTCATCGGCCCGGGCGCGAGCTGCCGGCGCGTCCCCCTGGTAGGCCAGCACGGTGGCCTCCACGGTGGCCGCACAGGCCGCGGCGTGGCCGAGGCCGGCCGCCCGGCCGACCGCGGTGATGCGGGCACAGGCCTCCCGGGCCTGGTCCCACCGTCCTCGCTCCGCATAGGCCCAGGCGACCGCGCCGCCCAGGCCCTCCGGCAGCGCTCCCTGCAACTCCCAGCGGTCGAAGGCCCTGTCGAAGGCGCGGACGGCCTGCGGGGTCTCGTCCAGCAACCACGCCATGATTCCGACGGTGGTCAGCCGTTCCGGCCGGGCTTCCGCCTCGGCGGCCAGCCGCGGGAGCAGGGAGACGAATTCGTCCCTGTCGCCGAAGGGGTCCGACACGGCCCTCACCCAAGTACGCAGGCCCGCGGATGACGCGTCCTCGGGAAGGCGCCCCAGGATGTCCTGGATGCGGCGGCGCTGGGCGTCCTCCCCTGAGTAGAAGCGGGCCACGGCGGCGTCGCCCAAGAGTTCCAGCGCGGCGGCGGGCTCGGAGTCCGCCCATGCCTCGGCGGCGTCGGTCAGCCAGGAGAAGACCGTGGTGTGGCGCAGGGTCAGGACCGCCAGCCGACCCGCCTGCACGGCGGCGGAAGCCAGCAGCGACGGGTCGTCCGTGCGCGCGCGGGCCGCAGCGGTCAGTTCCTCGACCCAGGCGAGGTCACCGGTGAACACGGCCGCTGAAGCCGCTCGGACCAGCAGCCGGGCACTGTCCTCCCGCCGCGGCGCGAGTTCCGCCGCACGCTGGAGGGCCTTGGCCGCCGCCGCGTGGCCGCCGCGGCGGCGGGCCCGGTCGGCGGTCCGTTCGAGCTCCGCCGACACAGCCGCGTCCGGGCCCGGGCAGGCGGCGGCAAGATGCCAGGCACGCCGGTCCGGTTCGTCCCGCAGCAGCTCGGCGAGCGTGAGGTGGGCCTCGCGCCGGGCGCCCGCGGACGCGGCGTGATACACGGCGGACCGGACCAGCGGGTGGCGGAACCGGACGTCCCGGCCGGTTCGCCGGACCAGCCCGGCCCGCTCGGCCGGCAGCCAGGCGTCGCCCTCGGCGTCCGGCAGCCCGGCCGTGACGGCGACCGGGGAGTCGACACTGTCCATGGCGGCCAGGAGCAGCAGGGCCCGCGTCGTGCCGGCGGGAAGACCGTCGAGGCGAGCGGCGAAGATCCGCTCCAGGTGATCGGTGAGGGGGAGCGGCCCCGCGGACGGCAGCCCGGTCGCCGCGTCCCGGGCGGTGGCCGCCCTCGCGAGTTCCACCAGCGCCAGGGGGTTGCCGCCCGCCTGGTCGAGGATGCGCGCCCTGGTACGGCCGGTGGGACTCTTCGGTTGCCGGTCCAGCAACCGGTTCGCCGCAGCGTCGTCGAGCGGTTCGAGGACGAGCGTGGGCATGTGCCGGTCGAATCGCGCGAGGTGGTCGCCGTCACGGGCCGCGATCAGCATCGTGACCCGTTCACCCTCCAGGCGCCTGGCGACGAAGAGCAGTGCGTCCAGGGAAGCACGGTCGAACCACTGCGCATCGTCGAGCACCATGAGGACGGGCTGTCGGTCGCCCAGGGCTGAGAGCAGGCTCAGCACGGCGACCCCGATCAACAGCTGATCCGGTGCGCTCGTACGCCGGTGCGTGGCCGGGCCCGTGCCGAAGGCGTCCCGTATCGCGGTGCGCTGCCCCTCCGGCAGTCCGTCCACCACCTCCGCCGGCAGCGGCCGCAGCAACTGGTGCAGGGCGGAGAACGTCAGGTTCGCCTCCGACTCGCTGCCTTCGGCACGCAGTACGCGAGCGCCGTTCGCCTCGGCCCGGCGCACCGCACGGTCCAGCAGGACGCTCTTCCCCATGCCCATGGCACCGACGAGCATCATCACCGGGTCGGCCGACGCCGGCTCCACCGCACGGAAAAGGCGTCCCAGCTCCGCGTCCCGTCCCACGAACGGCTCACCCGGGTCCGGCTCCGGTCCCGTGACCGCACCGAGGTCGCCTGTGTGCTCGCCCACGAGGCCTCCACGAACCGTGGCTCACGAACGGGAGCCGCCTTGCCTTGCCCGCCCAGGCTACAAGGGGCCGCGCCCGTACCCGGGCCGCGCGCACAGGTGCAGTCACGTTGCGGATACCCCGGCTGCCGAGGCCGCTCGTACGGTTCGGGAAATCCCCCGAATTGCAAGGACGTCTCATGGACCACATCACGCTCGGCAATGTCAGCGTCACCCGGGTGTGGGAGTACTTCGGCCCCGTCGACATGACGCCCGACACCTTCTTCCCGGAAAGCCCGAAAGAGGTGTGGGAAGACGGCGGCTCCTGGCTGAGCCCTCATTTCCTGGATTCCGACACCAACATCGTGCATTCCGCGATCCAGACCTGGCTGCTGCGCAGCGAGGGCAGGACGATCCTCGTCGACACCGGCGTGGGCAACCACAAGGAGCGCCCGTACGCGCCGGTCTGGAGCCACCTCAGGACGGACTTCCTGGCCAATCTCGCCCGGGCCGGAGTCGAGCCCGAGGACGTGGACATCGTGATCAACACGCATCTCCACATCGATCACGTCGGCTGGAACACCTACCTGGACGGCCGGCAATGGGTGCCCACTTTCCCTGCCGCCACCTATCTGATGCCGAAGGACGACTTCGACTTCTGGAATCCCGAGAACGGCCACAAGCCGCGGCTCGGCCGAGGCAACCAGAACGTCTTCGAGGACAGCGTGGCTCCGGTGCACCAGGCCGGCCGGACGCTGCTGTGGGAGAACAGCCACCGGATCGACGCCGGCCTGCGCCTGGACGCGGCTCCCGGGCACACCCCCGGCTCCTGCGTCCTGACCCTCACCTCCGGGACGGACCGGGCGGTGTTCGTCGGCGACATGCTGCACAGCCCCGTGCAGATCCTCGAACCGGACGCCAACAGCTGCTTCTGCGAGGACCCCGCGGGCGCCCGCGCCACCCGCCGCAAGGTACTCGGCTGGGCGGCGGACAACAACGCACTCGTGATCCCCGCGCACCTGGGCGGCCACGGCGCCGCCGAAGTGGTGCGCGAGGGAAGCAAGTTCGCCATCAAGGGCTGGGCGCCCTTCGCCCCGTACACCGAGCAGGCCTGAGACCCTGCGGAGAGGCACCACCGTGAACCACCACCCCGGCCCCGTCGTGACCACCGCTCAGGGAGCCGTCCGCGGCCTGCGCCAGGGCGACACCACCGCGTTCCTGAACATCCCCTACGCCGCCGCGCCCCGCGGCGCCGGCCGGTTCGCGCCGCCGCGGCCGCACGAGCCGTGGGACGGCGTACGGGACGCCACCGTGCCCGGGCCCAACGCGCCGCAGTCCGAGCGCAGGCTCGGCAGCGTGGACATGTCCCCTTACTTCGGTGCCGGTTGGAGCCGCGGCGAGGACTACCTCACCGTCAACGTCTTCACGCCCGCAACCGGCGACGGCGGCCTGCCCGTCATGGTGTTCGTCCACGGTGGCGGATTCGTCGCCGGATCGACGCGGTCCGCGCTGTACGACGGCTCCGCCTTCGCCCGCGACGGCGTCGTCCTCGTCACCCTCAACTACCGGCTCGGCATCGTCGGGTTCCTCGACCTCCCCGGCGCGCCCGCCAATCGCGGGCTGCTCGACGTCGAAGCCGCGCTGCGCTGGGTGCGGGAGAACATCGCCGCCTTCGGCGGTGATCCGGACAACGTCACCCTCTTCGGCCAGTCGGCGGGGGCGACCGTCGTCGGCGGTGTCCTCGCCACCCCGGAAGCCGCAGGCCTCTTCCATCGGGCGATCGTCCAGAGCGGCAGCGGCCTGGGTGCCTTCACCACCGAGCAGGCCGCCCGCGTCACCCGGGCGGCGGCCGACGTCCTGGGCGTCGAACCCCATGCCGACGCCTTCGCGGAGCTCCCCGACGAGCGCCTGGTCGAGGCCGCCTCCCGGCTCGCCGGCATCGACCTGCGGACCGGGACCCACCGTGACCCGCTGATCGGGCTCAGCCCCTTCAGCCTGGTCCTCGACACCCAACCCGCCGAATCCGTCGCCGCCGGCCTGAGCACCGGCATCGACCTGCTCATCGGGACCAACGCCGAGGAAGGCAACCTCTACCTGGTCCCGGTGGACAAGTACGCCACCTCGACCGCCGAGGACGTCGACGACGCGGCGGCGCGCTCGCACCCGGACGCGGCCCGGCTCGTCGAGACCTACCGGAGGACACGCCCCGAGGCGTCATTCGGCGAGCTGCGCTCCGCCATCATGGGCGACGCGCTGTTCGGCGCGGGCAGCTGGGCCCTGGCCGGGGCACACGCCGCACATGCCCGGTCCGCCACGTACGCCTACGAGTTCGCCTGGCGCTCCCAGGCCCTGGACGGAGAGCTCGGCGCCACCCACGCGGTCGAGCTGCCCTTCGTCTTCGACCTCGCCCACCTCCCCCGGCTGCACGGCCCCGCCGCCCTGCTCGGGCCCGGCAAGCCCCCCGCGGATCTCGCCGCCCGGATGCACCAGACCTGGGTACGGTTCGCGAGGACCGGCGACCCCGGCTGGGACCGGTACGACACCCGGCGCAGGTCCACCATGCGCATCGACGCCGAGTGGACCCAGGTCGACGACCCCCGCAGCCGGGAACGACAGGCCTGGCGCTGACCCTCTCGTCGGAGTGGAGGTCTTCGCCGCTTTGTCAGCCGTGCTCGTTGTGGGTGGAAGAGGTGTCCTCGGGAGGCACGGTACGGCCGCCGTCGCTTCCGCTGATGATCACACCGATGAGGGCGGCGATCACCCCGACGACGGCCAGACGGCCGCTCAGGCGCAGGGCCCAGCCCGTCGGTGAGCCGGTGTGGGCGCGACGGCCGCGCAGCTTCTCCGAGCGCCGTGCCGGCTGCAGCAGGCGCAGCAGGAGGAGCGCGGCGATGGGGAGCTGGAGCAGCCAGATCGCGGTGCGGAACCAGCCGTCGTACCAGACGTTCGTGCCGTAGAGGAGGGTGTGCCAGACGCTCAGGACGTACACGGCGATCACGAAGCGGTGCAGGACGCGCCAGGTCCTGGGGCCGATGCGGTGCCTGATGTAGAAGAGCAGGCCCAGAGGGATGGCCAGGTAGAGGGCCGCCTGCCCCAGGGGGATGGCGAGCTTGCCGGTGCCCGAGTCGTAGCCGCCGGGGACGAAGGTCTCCACGAAGGCCGTGGCGACCGCGGAGTGCCAGCGCGCGGTGTCGGACCGGACCAGCTGGGCGGCGAACAGCAGCGCGTGGGCGGCGATGAGGGCGATGGTGTTGAGGCTGGTGGTGCGGTGCAGGCGTTCCAGGCGCCGGCCGGACAGGTGCAGCCAGGAGGGGCGGGGGCCGGAGAGCAGGAGTCCGAGGACGACGGTGATCCAGGCCCACAGCAGGGCGGACCAGCCGAATGCCTGGCTGAGGAAGTACATCCAGAACTCGCCCGTGTCGGTCATGAAGGGCATGACGGACACGGTCGAGGAGGTCTCGGCGCGGATGCGTGCGTACAGGAGAGCGAAGACGGCGCCGGTCACGAGCAGTGCGATCAGGCCGTCGGGTACCGAGGCACGCAGGTCGGACCGCAGGGTGGGGCGTCGCTGCCGGTCACCGGCCTCGACGACGGGGTCGTCGGCCGGTCCGGAGGCGGGCTGCGCTGGTGATGACGTCATCGTGCGGCCTTTTCCGTCGCTTCGGCTGGTGAGCGGGTGCCTCGGCTTTCCGGGCACGAGTGTGCCCGGTCGCGCTGTTGGATGAGTCGGAGGGCGAGGGACGAAAGTTCCCGCCATCGGCACGTGGCGTGGGTCACGCGGAGGAAGTGCCGTCTCTCTTCTTCGCGATGGCCGCCGCCGCTCTGCGGATGACCGTGCGCCGCCGGGCTCCGGGACCGGCCGCGCTGCGACGGCGGCGTACCACGGACGCCAGCAGGACGGGAAGAAGCAGGGCTTGGACGCATACGGCGAGCCAGAACCCCCGGGCCGAGCCCATCGCTTCCGCGGCCGCGTACACCTGGCCGCCGACCACCGCACTGCCGAACGCTCCGAGGCCGGCCGCCAGCCGCTGCCGGCCGAAGACCGTGGCCGGTGCCGCGGTCGAACGGGCCAGCGCCTCCAGGTCGTTCTTCAGGAAGAGCACGACCTCGCCCACGCACATGAGCGCCGCTCCGGCGCCGATGCCGGCGTATCCGCCGTAGGCGATGACGGCCGTCCCGGCCGCCATACTCCCGAAGCCCGCCTTCACGGCGTCCCGGTAGGAGAGCGCGGCGATCCGCCCTGACAGCAGCGGCTGGGCGACGACCAGGAGGCAGGCGTAGCCCGCCAGCACCGCCCCGTAGTAGCCGGCCGAGGTGCGCGGGACGGCGTAGAGCGCCAGGTAGTGCTGGAAGAACATGAAGACGTACACACTCAGCACGGTCACGGCGAAGGGCGGCAGGCCGTCCTCGTGCCGCTGGGGCAGGCCGGCGTCGCCGGTGGCCTCCCGCGCCCCGTCGGCCACGGGACGCACCACGGCCGGAGGCAGCAGTGCGTGGCCGGTGCCGACGAGCGCGAACAGCGCGGTGACGCAGGAGAACAGCACAGTGGGCGAGCCCATGACGAGGGGTGCCGCGGCCGGCGGGCCGAGGGCGATGCCCGCGTTGAAGGCCGACCCGCTCGCCGACAGCAGGCGAGGCCGGTCGGCTTCGCCGGCGCCCTCCACCAAGTACGCCTTGTTCGCCGGGAGATACAGGGCCGCGCCGCAGGAGACCAGGAACAGGGCGCCGACCGCGAGCGCGGGGCTGGTCATCCCGGGCACGAACGCCGCGAACCCGGCCGTCCGCACGGCCAGTGCCGCCAGCATGGTGGCCCGCAGGCCGATGCGCGCGGCCAGCGCGCCGGAGGCCACTCCGCCGGAGAACTGCACCAGCGAGGCGACGGCCAGCACGATGCCGACCGTGCCGAGCCCCAGTCCGAGCCGCTGGTGCAGCAGCACGGACATGTACGGCAGGACGGCGAAGCTGCCCAGGGTGATCAGGAAGGAGGCGGCGAGCAGAAACGCCTGCGGGCCCGTGACCCGCCACCCGCCGGGCCGGGGCTTACGGGCCACTGTCGGCGACGACGGGGCACACGCGGGTGGCCGCGCTCCATGCCCGGTGCTGCGCCAGCTCCGCCGTCGCGGCTTCGGCCAGCACGATGCCGGTGCAGCCGCGCTGGTCCCCCACCTGCGGCAGCACGTCTCCCGGCGCCCGGGTCGGGTACCAGCGCGCGTCTCCGGGAAAGGCCGCCAGCTCATCGAGCCCGTGCCAGCCCTTGAGGACACCCGGACGGTCCGCGTAGACGAGAACGAAGGCGTGCGCGGGGCCTGTGTGGTCGAGCGGGGCGTCCATGAGGCGCGGTCTGCGGCCCAGCGCCTCCTCCATCATGGCGGTGTACACGTTGGTGCCGAGCGAGCGGCACATGACCTCCCCCACCAGGGCGCCGCCGATCCTGCGGTTGATCTCGACGAGTTCCGGTCCCTCGGTGGTGAGGACGAACTCCACGTGGGCGAAGCCGCTGTGATGCCCCGCCGCGTGCAGGAGGTCTCCGGCCCACTGCTCGATGGCGGCCGAGTCGGCCGGTGGCAGCGCGACGGGGAAGGCGGCGGCCTCCTCGCGCACCGCGGGCTGCCGGGACGTGTGCCGGCTGAGGACGCCGAGCAGCCGGGTGGCGCCGTCCCAGCTGAGGGTCTCGGCGCTGTAGAGCGGTCCGGCCAGGAACGCCTCCGCGAACAGTTCACCCATGAGCTGCTGACGGGCGGCTTCGTCGAGCGCGCGGCGCAGCGCTTCCTCGTCGTGGGCGATCCAGACATTGCGGGAGGAGGTGCCCGCGGAGTCCTTGAGCACCGCCGGCAGACCGACCGCACGGCGCACCTCGTCGGCGCTGTCCGGACTCGCCGCGACACGCACGGCACCGCTTCGGCTCAGTCCTCGGCGGTGCAGAAGCTCGCGTACCCGGTACTTGTCGCGGAGCAGCCGTACCGCGTCCGGATCGGGGCCGGGGAGCCCCAGCTCGGCGGCGAGGTCGGCGGCCGGCACGCTCCAGGTGTCGGTGGTGTTGAGCAGGCCGGCCAGGCCGGGCAGGGCCCCCAGCGCGCTGCGGGTCGCCGACTCGTCGAAGGTGTCGACGTCGACGACGGTGAGCGCGCCGTCGGGCAGGGTGTCGAGTTCGTGCCGGTAGACGGACCGGTCCGCGGTGAGCAGGCACAGCCTGTGCCCTGCCTCCGCCGCCGCCGCGGACATCCGGCCGAGCCCGAAGGACAGGGATTCCAGGGCCGCGATGGTCACGGCGTCACCTCCACGGGCGAAACGGGTTCGACGCCGGTCGTGCCGGAGCGTCGGCCGGGCCGTACCGTCGCGGGATCGGGACGCCGCCCCCACTCCATCACCGACCAGGGCGGACGCAGCTCGTCGAGGGTACGGATGGGCCGGGGCCTGAGGGTGCGCAGGTCCTGGGCCTCGGTGTGCCGGGCGAAGACCCGTTCGGCGTATCGGTGGCCGGTGTCCGCACCCAGGACGAGGTGCAGGCGCGCGGGATCGCGCTCCGCCTCCCAGGAGGAGACCAGGTGTGCGGCTCCGGTCGACAGGCCCGCGAAGGTCGCGTGTTCCTGCAGGAGGCCGATCGCTCCGGCCATGGCGTGCCGGAAGTCCAGCCAGTGGATGGTGTCGTACAGCTCGTGCCGCACGTTCCCGAAGGGGATGGAGCTTCCGATGCCCGCGATGATCGCCTCGGGATCGCTGAAGTGCTCACTGCCGAAGGTGACGCTGCCGAACGGCTGGATCCCCACCAGGCGCACCGTCCTGCCCGTCTCCCGCAGCGCCTGCACCAGCCCGCCGGTGGACGCCCCCGTACCGACCGCTCCGACGACGGTGAGGGCCGCGTCGGGCAGTGCCGCTGTGACGAGGTCGGCGAACTCCCGGTATCCGGCGTAGTGGACGGAGTCGTGGTACTGCCGCATCCAGTGGAAGTCGGGGCGGTCGGCCAGCAGTTCGCGGACACGGCGTACGCGGCGTTCCTGGTCGAGCTTGAGGTTCTGGGACGGAGGCATCTGGTCGACCGTCGCGCCCAGGACCTCCAGCTGGGCGCGCATGACCGAGTCGACGGTCGTGGACGCCACGATGTGGCACCGCAGGCCGTACCGGTGGCAGGCCATGGCGAGCGCCAGGGCGTAGATGCCGCTGGAGCTGTCGACGAGGGTCTGTCCCGGGACGATGCGCCCGCGGCGCAGCAGCGTGCGCACGGCGCCCAGAGCCGCGTAGACCTTCATCGTCTCGAAGCGGGCGAGCACGACGTTGCCGCCGAGCCGGATCAGGTGCGGCGCCTTCAACGCGTCGGTGATGTGCTCATGGACGGGTGCGGCGGTGGTGACGGGCGTGGGATGGTGGTTCTCGTGGTGCGGTGACATGGTGTACCGGTCCTCCGGGGCTGCGGGCGCCGAGCGGTTGGCCACGAGCGGGCGGCAAAGGCAGGCGTGCGCGTGAGGCTGCCGTCCCTGCCGGGGCGGGGCGGACCACGCGCAGAGGCACCCGGCCGTGGAGCGACGCGTGCGGAGTCGGTGGTTCGCCTCACTTCTTGCGTCCCCGGACGATCAGCCGCCGGGAGTGGTTGTCGTACGCGCAGCCGTCGAAGCCGCCGAAGCACTCGACGTCCGAGAAGCCGGCGGTCACGAACAGGTCGTGCAGTTCGGCGGCACTGTAGAGGTAGGACGTCACGGACGCCGTGCGCGCCGAGGTGCCGCGCACCAGCGTCCAGTCGGTCCGAAGCCTGCGCCAGCTGTCGAGGACGACGTCCCGCTGGACCACGTACGAGCCGTCCGGCAGGTCGACGGCCTGGGGCCGCCCGATCCAGCCGGCCAGGACCTCCTTGCCCATGACGTCCACGAGGAGCTGTCCGTCGGGTGCGAGGCTCTCCCATGCGTTGCGCAGGACCCGGAGGTTGTCGTCCGGGTCGTCGAAGTACCCGAAGGACGTGAACACGTTCAGGACGACGTCGAATGCCTCGGGAGCCGTGTACGTGAGCATGTCCCCTCGTACGAGCCGCACATCGGCACCTGCCTCCTCGCAGGCGCTCCTCGCCCGCTCCAGCATCGGCTCACTGAGGTCGACGCCCGTGACGTCGAACCCCCGGGCGGCCAGCGGCACCAGGAACAGACCCGGACCACAGCACAGGTCGAGCACCTTGGACCCCGGGGGAAAGCCGAAAAGAGGTGATGTGGCCACCAGCTCGGCAACGGACTCCGCGCGTGCCGGGGAGAACATGGCGGGCGCGAAGTCGGACCACAGGGAGTCGTCCTCGTACCACTTCAAGACGCTCGGCCTCCTCTTGGACCCATGGGCCCCTCCTGCCACTCCCGTCGTTTCAGTAGTCGGCCGCTCGCGGCGGGTGGTTCCCGGCGGTTCACGACGGCGGCGAGGGCCTCGGCGTCGCGTGCGGTCGACGCCAACACCCCTTCAGTTCTTGCCAATTGCCGTGGCATGGTTCACACGAGCCACGGTGAGTGGCAGGCTCGATCGCCGTCCGTATCGATCCGTATCGATCCGGCAGGAGTACCCGTGACGCGAGAGGCGCGGATGCGAGGATGAGTCCGCCATGACTGTCGGCTGGGGCTGTCGCGCGACAAGGGCTGCGGTGTTCGCAGCCGTCTGTGTGCTGCTCGCCGCCCTGGGACATCGCATGATGTCGGACTCCACGGTGCCCTGGTGGGCCATCGCCGCGGCATTCGTGGGGGCGGGTGGCATGGCATGGTGCCTGACCGGGCGAGAGCGCGGACTACCCCTCGTCGCCTCCGCCGCGATGGCCGCCCAGACCGCCCTGCACGTGTGGTACTCGCTGGCCGAGACGGCTGCGCGGCCCCACCGGCCGGCCCCTGCCATGCCCGCCGCTCACCACCACGCCCTGTGGAACGGCACGCCGCCGGAACACATGGCCCACCAGGGGCCCATGGACCCCGACATGGCAGGCATGTCGTCGACCGGCATGGTCGCGGCCCACCTACTGGCCGCGCTGCTGTGCAGCCTGTGGCTCGCGTACGGCGAACGCGCCGCCTTCCGCATCCTGCGGACACTCGCCGGATGGCTCCTCGCACCGCTGCGGACGCCCCTCCTGCCGCCCGCCCCACCGCACCGTCCGCGCGTCCGCCCGCGCCGGAACCGAGCCGCCCGTACGCCGCGGCAGGTCCTTCTCGTCCACGCCATCACCTCTCGGGGCCCGCCCGCCGGCACCGCTGTCGTCTGACAGCCGGTTTCCCGATGCCGCCACGGCGCTCCGCGTCCGGACGGCCCGGGCATCGGCCGTACGCCTCCGTGCGGTCGTACGTCGATCGTCTCCGCGTGGCCGCACGCCATCACCGCGCCCGCCGCCGTTCACCGCCGGGCCCGGATTCCCGAGAAGGACGCCAGATGATCACTCCTGCCCTGCCCACCCCGCCGGACGAGTCGACGACGGCCTGGGCTCTCGCCGCCCGCGGCGGTGACGCCGAAGCGGTCGAACACTTCGTACGGGCCCTGCACCGCGACGTCCGCCGCTACGTGACGAGCCTCGGTGCCGACCCTCAGGCCGCGGACGACCTGACCCAGGACACCTTCCTGCGGGCCCTCACCAGCCTGCACCGCTTCGAAGGCCGCTCCTCGGCCCGCACCTGGCTGCTGACCATCGCCCGCCGCACGGTGGTCGACAGCCTCCGGTACGCCGCCGCCCGGCCCCGCCTGTCGGACACGGCCGACTGGCAAGCCGCCGCCGAACGCGCCCAGCCACACGGCCTGCCCGGCTTCGACGACGGCGTCGTCCTCGCCGATCTGCTGGCCGGCCTGCCCGACGAACGCCGCGAGGCCTTCGTCCTCACCCAGTTGCTCGGGCTGCCCTACGCGGAAGCGGCACTCGTCATCAACTGCCCGGTGGGGACGGTGCGTTCCCGGGTGGCTCGCGCCCGCACCTGCCTGATCGAGTGGCTGAACGCCGCCGAGCACCCCGCGCCGATGCGCTCCGCGGCCTGACCACCGACGACCCGGCCCCTGGGCACGGCGCCGAGCCACCGGGACGCGGCACTTCGAGGCCGATTCCCGCGTCGCGCAGCCCGGCCCCGGGGCCGAGCCGGCGGAGCAGCGAATGCAGCGGTCCGCCGGCCCCCGGGCCCGAGTGTCCGCTCTGTGGCAACCCCTGGCGCCCGGAGGCCGGCTCGTGCCGATGCGTCGGCGGTGTTCGCTCTCGCCGGCTACACCACCGCCTTCGTCCCGCTCGCGGTCGCGGGTGTGCGTGCCGTGTCGCCGATCTCGTCGAGTTCGCGGTCGCGGTGGTCGGGGGCGTAGGCAATGGCCACCATGGCGACGAGGGTGGTCACAATGGCGAAGGCGATCACCATCCAGAGGCTGCCGTCGGCCCACAGCACCATCGCTCCGGCGAGGGCCGGGGTGAAGCTCGCCAAGAGGATGGACGCCATCTGGTAGCCGATGGAGATGCCGGAGTAGCGGACCGCGGTCGGGAACATCTCGCAGTACAGGGCGGGCAACGGCGCGTACACCATGGCGTGGCCCAGGGCCAGGAAGAGCACCACGCCGGCGACGATCGCCCACAGCCGCCCCGTGTGGACGAGTGCGAACACGGGCCATGTGGTGATCACGATGAGGGTGCCGCCGATGAGGAAGGTGCGGACCCGACCGATGCGGTCGGACACGGCGCCGAACACCGGGATCATCACGATGTTCACCGCTGCGCCGATCATCGACGCCGTCAGGCCGTAACTCTTGGGCACCCCCAGCGTGGTGGTGACGTAGGACAGGATGAACGTCGTGAACAGGTAGTAGTTCCCGGCCTCGGCAAACCGGCCGAAGACCGTGATCAGCAGCGGCCTGCGGTGATCGCGGAAGAGGACCGCCGCGGGCGCCTTCCGGCGTTCCAGCTCGGCGTCCATCTTCGCCTTCTCCGCGAGGAACGCCGGGCTCTCCGTGGCCCGCAGACGGATCGCGAAGCCGACGCCGGCCAGCACCGTGCTCAGCAGGAACGGCACACGCCAGCCCCACGTCTCGAACGCGTCGCCGGACAACCACGCCGCAAGCGAGACCGCGGCCGTGCCCAGGAGCAGCCCCGCCGAGACCCCGATCTGCGGCCAGGCACCGAAGTAGCCTCGCCGTGCTCGCGGCGCGTTCTCCACCGCGATGATGGCCGCCCCGCCCCATTCGCCGCCCACGGCGAAGCCCTGCGCCAGGCGCAGCACACACAGCAGCAGCGGTGCCGCCACCCCGATCTGTTCGTACGTCGGCACGAGACCGATCGCAGCGGTCGCGACAGTCATGATCGAGAAGGTGAGTATCAGCGTGGACTTGCGCCCGATACGGTCCCCGAGGTGCCCGGCGACGAACGCGCCGATCGGGCGGGCCAGGAAGCCCACACCGAACGTGGCGAGCGAGACGATCTGACCGATGCCGGGAGCGAGGTCCGGGAAGAACAGATGCCCGAACACGAGCGCCGCGGCGACGCCGTAGATCGTGTACTCGTACCACTCGACGATCGCGCCGATGGTGCCGGACTGCAGGGATCGGCGTCTGACCTGCTCCGGTGTCAGGGTGGCGGCGGTGGCCATGGGATCTCCGTTGATCGGGGACGAAGCGGGGGGGGAACGGGGACGATACGGGGACAGTCGGAGGACGTGCGGGAACGGGGCGGGGCGGCCGCTGTCCCGCCGGGCGGGGTCAGGCGCCGGTGGCGCTCGCATAGTGGTCGGTCCAGGTCAGCGGGGCGCCGGCGTACTTGGCCGCGCGCACGTCACCGGAGCGGGCGTGGCCCTCGAACAGCTCGACGCGGGCGGCCCGGCCGCACAGCTCCCCCAGCGCCGCAGAGGCCTTCGGGTCGCGGACCTCCTGGTAGGTGACGGTGCGCAGGTACATGCCCACCCACAGGCCACCGGTGTAGCGGGCCGCGCCGCGGGTCGGCAGGACGTGGTTGGTGCCGATGACCTTGTCGCCGTAGGACACACAGGTGCCCTCGCCGAGGAAGAGGGCGCCGTAGGCGTGCATCTTGTCCAGGGCCTCGCGGGGGTTCCCGGTGAGGATCTGGACGTGCTCGTAGGCGAAGGAGTCGGCAATGCGGTAGGCCTCGTCGAGGTCGTCGGCCAGGATGATCCGGCCGTGGTCGCGCCAGGCCGGGCCGGCGATGTCGCCGGTCTGCAGCCCGGGCAGGATCTCCTCGATGTGCTGCTGCACGGCGGTGGCGACACGCTCGCTGGTCGTGATCAGCACAGCAGGCGAATCGGGGCCGTGCTCCGCCTGCGAGAGCAGGTCGACCGCAGCGACGAACGGGTCGGCGGCGTCGTCGGCGACGATCAGGATCTCCGTGGGTCCGGCGAACAGGTCGATGCCGACCTCGCCGAACAACTGCCGCTTCGCCTCGGCCACGTAGGCGTTGCCCGGTCCCGCCAGCATGTCCACGGGCGTCATGCTCTCGGTGCCGACACTCATCGCGGCGATCGCCTGGACGCCGCCGAGGATGTGGATCTCGTCCGCGCCCGCCAGATGCATCGCGGCAACGGTCGCCGCGGGGATCTCACCCCGGATCGGCGGGGTGCAGGCGACCACGCGCGGCACACCGGCCGCCTTGGCGGTCACGATCGTCATGTGCGCGGAGGCGGTCAGCGGGTAGCGGCCGCCGGGGATGTACGCGCCGACGGACCGGATCGGCACGTGGCGGTGGCCGAGGAAGACGCCGGGCTCGGACTCGATCTCGATCTCCGTCATCGATGCGCGCTGGGCCTCGGCGAAGCGGCGGACGTTGGCCTGCACGGTCTTGATGTCTTCGATGACCTGCGGGTCGAGGCTCTTCATGATCTCGGCCAGCTGTGCGTCGTCGAGACGGAAGGACTCCGGCTCCCAGCGGTCGAAGCGCGCCGAGAGCTCACGGACCGCTTCGTCGCCGCGGCTGCGGACGTCCGCGATCAGCTCGCGGACGGTCTGTGCGACGGCGTCGTTGCCCGAGGGGGCGGTGGAAGGGGTGGCAGCGGCCTTGATGGTGCGGGACACGCCGAGCTCCTCACTCGTTGATGGATACGTATCCATTGGATACGTATCCACAGCATGGGAGACGGACGGCTCGATGGTCAAGGGGTGATTCGCGGGCAGTTCGGAAACCGTTCACGTGGAGGCTTCGCCCGGATCCGGGGAGACTGGCGAGATCCTCGCGCGGTGCGCCAGGGCACGGCGCTGGCCGCAACCCTGGTGCGGGAGGGACGGCCCGGGAGTTCGGAGCCGGGCCGATCCGTTCAAGTGACCTGTCGCAGGAAGAAGTTCAGTCGGGGCCGCACGAGAGCGTGCACACCGGCGCGAGCCGCACGGGATCAGGCAGGAGGCGCGGTGGTGGAGCGTTCCACGAACTCCACGGGAAGGATCTCGTGCCGGTGCGGCAGGTCCGGATTCTCCAGCCGGTCCAGGAGCAGCTCCACGCCCACCTGCGCGATCCGTTCCAGCGGCTGGCGCACCGTCGTCAGGTCGATGCGCTCCCACGCCGACAGCGGCACGTCGTCGCAGCCCACTACGCTCAGCTCCCCCGGCACCGCGACGCCCGACGCCGCGGCCGCGTTCAGTGCCGCGTACGCCATCACGTCGTTGTGGCAGAACAGTGCCGTGGGCCGGTCGGCGCTCACGAGCAGGGTGCGCACCGCCTCGTACGCGGTGGCGTAGTCATAGGCTCCGTCGATCTCCGTGAGGGTGACGCCGCGCGCGGCCGCGACCCTGCGGCGGAAGGCGAGACCGCGCTGCTGGGCGGTGCTCGCCCCGGCCAGGCCGCGCACCATCGCGATCCGCCGGTGACCCAGGTCCAGCAGATGCTCGGCCGCGAGCTCGCCGGCGGTCGGGTTGTCGGCCTCGACCTGATCGGCCGGGAAGCCCTCGAGCGTGCGGTGACACAACACCACCGGGATCCCGTGACCGACCGTCCGGTGTGCCAGGGGCTCCCCCTCGGCCGCCGACGTGAACACGACCCCGTCGACTCCTTCGCGGCGCAGCAGCGCGAGCCCCTCCTCGGCCGACATCACATCGGTGACCAGCGACAGTCGCAGGCCGCGCTCGTGCAGAACGTGCTCCATCGCCTTGACCATCACCGGGTAGAACGGGTTCGTCAGGTCCCGGATCACCACTCCGATCAGCCCCGAACGCGCACCCACGAGACTCCGCGCCGCCTGACTGGGCTGGAAGTCGTACTTGGCGACCACCTCGAGCACCCGGCGCCGGGTCTCGGGAGCCACACTCCCCCCGTTCAGAACGCGCGAGACCGTCGACTGCGCGACACCCGCCTCCCGCGCAATCTGCACGCTCGTGACAGTGGGCCGCCGCGCCATGTGTCCTTACCTCCGGGTCGTGTCGAGGCAAGAATACGGACCCCTGTCGGACGTGCGCTCCCCCCATCCGCACACCGGGCCGCGATGCGCCGCGGGCGCCGTCGGCGAACGCCGCCCTCGGCCGGGAACTCGAGGGGAGAGGACCCGCCGACCGTGGTGCCGCCACTGTCGGCAGGTGACCGGACGGAAGAGGGTCATTGCTGGCCGGCGAAGCGAGCAGGTTGCAGGGCCGGAAGACGCGTACGGCCGATCAGACGTCCGGGGCGGAAGTCCGCCAGGAGGTCGTCGGGCTCGCCGGTGAGCAGCTCCTGCGCGGCCAGCCTGCCGAGCAGGGGTCCGAGGGTGATGCCGCTGTGGGTGGCGAGGGTGTAGATGCGCGCGCTGTCGCCGAGGAAGCCCGCGACCGTGAGGCCGTCGGCGGGCAGGGCCCGTTGTCCGACACGCAGCGATTCCAGCCGGGCGCCTTCGGTTCCGGCGAGCAGGTCGGTCAGGCGGCGGCACAGTTCGCCGGCGTGCCGGCCGTCCACGGCGGGCGGGGCCGTCGGGTCGGCGTCCGCGTCCAGGTCGAGGCCCTGCACGATCAGCCGTCCGGCGCCGTCCGGGCGGACGTTGAGCCGCGGTGTCGTGAGCACGCGGTCGAGGCGGGCCGGGAGCGGGTTGGTGTAGCCGAGCAGGCCCACCGTGGCCGTGCCCGCGGCATCGGGGTCGGCCATGGGGATGCGGCGGCCGGCCGCCGCGGTGAGGGCCTCGGTCCAGCGGCCGACCGCGGTCACGACCGCGTCGGCCTCCGCGGCGGTGCCGTCGGACAGCTCGATGCGCACTGCGTCCACGGTCTCGTACAGGCCTGTGACGTTCGCCGGACGGCGCAGTCGGGCGCCCAGGTCCCGTGCTTCTCCCCACAGGCGGGAGACGAGCAGGGCGGGAAAGACATGACCTTCCTCGGGGTAGTGGGCGATGTGCTCGACGTGAGGTGCGAGGCGCAGGTCGGGGACGAGTTCGCGGGCCTGTCGGCGGGTGATCCAGCGCACGGGGTAGTCGCGGTCGACGAGTTCGGCGACCGATGCGGCGAGCCGCTCGGTTCCTGCCGCGTCCTCGGCCCACTCCAGGTTCCCGTTGCGGACGTACCAGGCCGGGGCAGCTCCGGGTCGCTGGGCAAGAGCGTCGTGCTCGAGCATTCCGGCGATGTTGAGGTCGTGGTACGAGCGGGGGTTCTTGTTGTGCGAGTTGGTCCAGGCGAACGAAGTGGCGGAGGTGCCGGCCATGGCGGTGGTCCGTTCGAAGACGGTGACCTCGGCCCCCCTCCGCGCCAGGGAGCAGGCGGCGGCGGCGCCCAGTACACCGAGTCCGATCACAGCGATCTTCATGCGTTGCTCACAATCTCTTGCGGGACGGCGGGGGTGCGCTTGTCGGAGGTTGTCGCGGTCAGCAGCAGGAGGACGACGGCCGAGGCCGCGATGCCGTACACCGCGTACGGCACGGTGGTGCCGAGCAGTTGGGCGCCGCCGCAGCCGACGAGGCCGGCGACCATGCTGCCGATCGCCGCGGCAGGCCGCAGCCGGCGACGGCGGTGCAGCACGTAGCCGAGGAAGATCGGTGCGGCAAGGGCGGCCGCGGAGTAGGCGTACGACGCGACCAGCCACGTAAGGGCGCTGGGGAACGCGATCGCAAGGAGTGCCGCGAGGGCTGCGACGACGCAGGTGATGAGGCGTGAGAGCGCGACGGTGCGGCGCTCGCCCGGCTCCCGGCCGGCGACGGTCTGGTAGACGTCACGCGTCAGGTTGGCCACGGTGGACTGCAGGGCGGCACCGCTGGTGGCCACGATCGTCGCCACCAGGAAGGCCGCGAAGAGAACGAGCATCCAGGTCGGAAGCTGGGTGAGCAACCACCCCGCCGCGTCCTCCTGGTTGGACAGATCCGGATTCATCGCGTGCACCGCGAGGCCGATACAGCCTGCGTACACCCCGCTGACGAGCATGGTCAGTCCGGAGAACGCCAGACCGCGACGTGCGTCGGAGATCCTCTTGGTGGCGAACACCCGCTGGTAGTAGAGCTGATTGGTCAGGGTGCCGGGAATGATCGCCGCGGCCCACAGCCAGATCTGCTGCCACCCGACCGCCGTCACCCCCGCTGGGCTCCACAGCCGCTCCGGCACCGTCTCGGTGATGCGACTCCAGCCGCCGGCCAGGTGGATCCCGTAGAACGCCACGACGAGCGCCATCGCGATCTTGAAGAGTCCGAAGACGAAGTCGGCCCATGCCACCGAGGTCAGCCCGCCGGGCAGGACGAAGGTGAGCGAGGCCAGCGTGATCACCGCGACGAGCACGGGCGCCGGTATCCCGGTCAGCTGACCGAAGAGTTTGGCGAAGGCGACGAACTGGGTGACGATCCAGCCGAACGGGACAGCGAGCGCGGCCAGGGCCGCGATGGCGGTGACCAGTCTGTGCTGCCCGAACAGCCGGGTGACGACGTCGGGAACCGTGGTGAAGCTCTGTTCGCGCAGCCATCTGGCGATCAGCGTCAGCAGGAGGAAGCCGACAAGTACGCAGCCCTCGTAGATGAATACGGACCACCCCGAGCGGTAGCCGATCCCGACGTGGGCGATGAGTACTCCGCCTCCCGCCGCGGCGGCGAACTGGGTGATGACGACGACGAACAGCGGGAGCGACTCGTTGGCGGAGAGCCAGTCACGGGATGTCCTGGCGCGGCGTCCGAAGTAGAGGGACATCGCCGCGCCCCAACCGATCACCAGCAGACTGGCGATGCTGATGCCGATGATCTGTCCGGTCGAACCTGTGTGCATGAGGTGCCTCCGGCGGCCGGGCGTCGCTGAGGCGGCCCGGCTCGTGTGGGTGATGTCGTGCTCGGGTGCCGCCATGGAAAGGCGCCGCGCAGCACGAGTCCGGTGGGAGGGGGAAACCACGCCCGGAGCGTCCGGGCGGGGCCGAGGCAGTGCACAGGCAGGGCAGTACGCCCGGCCGGGGTGGTCATCTGGAGCAAGGCCCTCGGTGAGTGCGCCGGAGGGTCCGGCAGTGGCCGGACAGCGGCCACCGTGGCCGCGCAGGTGTCCGGGAGGGCGACCTGATCCGTTCAACGGGCACGCCACTTCCTCTCGGCGAGCGTGCCGCCGGTCAGGGTGACGGGTGGAGAGGGGTCGGTGCCGGGTGAGGAGCGGTCGGTGCCTGGCCGTCTGACGATTCGCCGCGGGGCAGGTGGGGAGTTGCCGGACAGACCTCAGGAGTCCGCAGGAGGCTGCACGGTGTGTTCGAGGAAGAACTCGACGAGGTCCGGACGGCTGATGTCCCACCGTGCCTCGGCGAGTTTGCCGTCGGACAGCCAGGTCAGGCGACGCAGCCGGATCACCGCCTGCCCCTCGGGCACACGGAGCCGGGTCGCGGTCTGTGCGTCGAGTGCGATCGGGTCGATGTAGACGCGGGACTTGGCCGCCGGGACGCCCAGCCGGGCGAAGTAGTCGTGTGTGGTCAAGTGGTCAAGGTCCTCCTCCTGCAGTCGGGGGGCGAGTGCGAACGGGATGGCGGAGAGCTCTACCGCGATCACACTGTCATCCAGGTCGTATTTCAGCCGTCGCAGTCGGTGCACCGGCGTGTCCTCGGCGATGCCGGGCATGGACACGCCGGCGTCGCGGGCCGGGACGACCGTCGCGGACTCCACGGCGTGCCGGCCCGGGATCTCCGGGCCCCGCAGTGCCGGGTTGACGAAGCGCAGCAGGTTTTCCTGGCGTGCCCCGTCGGTGACGAAGCTGCCCCGTCGGCGGTGGCGCTCCACCATTCCGGCCTGCGCCAGTTCCGTCAGTACTCGCTGCGCGGTCGCGCGGCTGATCGAGTACTGCTCCTGGAGCTCGGCCTCAGTGGGCAGCCGGCTCCCGGGCGGGAGGGCGCCGGAACGAATCTGCTGCTCGAACTCGTGGCGGATGCGCAGGTACACCGGGACTGCCATGGCCAGAAATGTAGGGGGCTCTCAATTGACCGGTCAATACCCGTTTTTTGCAGTCAATTCGAGGGGATTTCACGTGGTCGTCGACGACAGCCGGGGCGCGCCGGAAGGGTCCTGCCGGCGGGTTCGCCGGGCATTCCGGGCGGCCCGTCATGAGCCCCTGTGGAACGCCTCTTGACGGCTCCTCAATTCACGTTGATTCTTTGGATACGTATCCAGCGATGCGCGGGAACCGACATGTCCCGCACCCGAGGGCTGCCACCACGCCGCCTGCCCGTTCCACGACGACCGCACCGGCAGGCCGTGTGCGGAGCCGATCGCCAACGCAGGAAGCCGCAGTGCGGCGCGGCGCGTCACCGGCCCCGACGCCCACGACCGAGCGGCTCGGCCGACATGGCACCGGCCCCTGCTCTGCGAGCAGACGACTCCACGAGGAGAGTGCATGCCCAGCACAGTGACCACCCGCCGGACGCGCGGCGCGATGCCCAGGCATCTGCGGGTTCTCGCGGCCGCCGACCGCGAGGGCCTTCCGGCCGTCTCCGGGCCTCTCCCGGACACCGCGTCCTCACACGCATTCGGTGCGGCCGCATACGAGGACGTCCCCGAGGACCTCGCCAAGTCCGGCTACACCGAGGGCGAATACATCATCAGCGGCATGGCGAACGTCTACGACTGGCCACAGCCCGGACCCGCCGTCGTCCGCACCCCGAGGGCTCCGTACACCACGCGCATGCTGGTGCGACGTCCCGCCGACCCGAAGAAGTTCAGCGGGCGGGTCGTCGTCGAGATGCTCAACCCGTCCAGCCTCTTCGACCTCAACATCGGCTGGGCGCACATGCACCGGCAGCTGGTACGGAACGGCGACGCCTGGGTCGGCGTCACCGTCAAGCCCACGTCCATGCAAGCACTGAAGAACTTCGACCCGCAGCGCTACAAGGACCTCTCGCTGGCCAACCCGCTGCCGCTGAGCGACCCGCGCAACTGCGGCAAGGTCGCGGCCGACTCGTCCCGCACCACCGAGAACGGCCTTGCCTGGGACATCTACACCCAGGTCGGACTGCTGATGCACAGCACGTCCGCGACGAACCCGCTTTCGTACGACGGGCGCACGACCGTCCGCCGCGTCTACGGGTTCGGGTACTCACAGACCGGTGGCTACCTCTACAACTGGATCAACGGCGTTCGGCCTCTCGCCGAGAAGGCGAACGGAGGGCGGCCCATCTATGACGGCTACCTCATCGCGGGCGCCGGGGGCTCCTTCGTCGGAATGGTCCCCATCAACCAGTGCGCTGCGGTCCCACCCGCCGGTGCCCCCCGGTACCAGCTGAAGAATGTCGGGGTGCCCGTCATCCATGCAATGACGCAGTCCGACTACCTTACCGGCATCGACTCCCGTCGCCCCGACAGCGACGCCCCCGAGGACCGCTACCGCCACTACGAAATGGCCGGCACCGGGCACTCCAGCCCCGACCACCCGTACTACTCGGCCCGCCCCGCGGATGTCGCCAAGGCCGGGCGCGAGGTCCCGCGGATGAACTGCAACGAGGGACCGCGCAGCCGATTCCCCAGCTACATCTTCCTCGACGCGATGCTGCGGAACCTGGAGCAGTGGACCGAGAACGGCGTAGCCCCACCGCACGCGGCCCCCGTCACCGTGGAGAACGGCGAGCCGGTGCTGGACGAGCACGGCAACGTCACCGGCGGCCTGCGCTCCCCGTACCTGGACGTCCCCACCAGCACCTGGTACGGCAACTCCACCCCCGATTCCTGCGACATCGCCGGGCACGAGGTGCCCTTCTCCCGGGCCGAGCTCGCCAAGCTGTACCCGTCGCACGGCGCGTACGTGGCAGCGGTGTCGGCGAACACCCGGCGCCTGGTCGCAGGCCGCACGATCACTCCCGAGGACGGCCGCGCGCTGATGCGGGAGGCAGCGGCGTCGGACGTCCCGTAAGGCCACTGCGGCTCCCCGCACTTCGGTGGCACCGCCGCCGGGGTGCCGGGACGCCGTGATGTCGCGGATGGGCCCCGACTCCGCCCCCCGGGGAAAGCAACCGGGCCGTCGCGGCCGGGCGGACCACGCCGGCCAGAACTCGTACCGGACCCGGCCGACGATCGCCCCGATCCGAAGAGCCCGCTCGTCGGCGGAGTCGAGCAAGAGCCGGCGCGGGGTCCGCTCGACCGGGATCAGGTCGTCGGCCGGGCGACGGAGCGGACCCGGGCATCCGGCGGACGAGCCGGCCGTGGAGCCAGTGGCGAGCATGGACAGCGGCGCGGGTGGGCGGGGGCCTCGCGCGGAGTGCGGGTTGCGGGCGAATCGGCGTCTGCATCCGGCGCAGGCGGCGTAGCGGAGGGGAGCAGGGCATGTAGACCTGCGAGGACTGATCCGCTCTGCCGTCCCTCCCCTTGCGTCACCGCTGACCTGGGCGGCAAGAACCGTGAGGCACCACTCGGCGGCCCCCGGATCGCTTTCCGGCCCGGCTGGGCCAGCCGGGAAGGCAGCGGACCGGCGTCCCGACTGGGGAGCACCTGAACGGGCTAGTTCCCCGCGCGGCCCCCGTGTTCCGGCGGGGATTCTTTATTCGGGCCGTCCAAGGCGCTCGTTCGCGTGCGCAATGTGCGCCGGTGACCCGTAGTGCCCGGCCCGGCGAGCCGTGGCGCGGGCCGTCGCGCCTTCCGGGGACCCGAGGGAGGAAGCACAGGCATGGAGGCGCCCGCGCAGACCGGCGTGACGGGGCTGGCGGTCTTGGACCGAAACCTGGCGCGGAGCTTCGCCCGCAAGGGTCCGGACGGAGTCGCCGCGGCAGTTCGTGACCGCGCTGGAGCACCCCCGCAGGCTGCTGATCACGGGGAAGTCCGCCCAGGTCACCGACGAGGTCGTCGAGGAGTTCGCGCCCACGTCGACGGCGAGCCGTGCCGCACCCGATGTGCGGGCGGTTTCCACGCGCAATGGGCCGAGCCCGGCCGTCCCCAGACCCGGACGCACGCCGGGGCGGCGTAGGCGCAATCAGACGCGGCCCGCTGCCGGTGGGCCGCCACCACTTTTCGAGAGGTGCTCGCCCGATGCAGATCGATCTCAGTGGACGTACCGCGCTGGTGACCGGGTCGACAGCGGGAATCGGGGAGGCAACCGCGGAGGCGCTGGCCTCCGCCGGGGCCGACGTCGTGGTCAACGGCCGTAACCCCGACCGTGTCGCCGAGACGGCGGAGCGGATCGGCGGACGCGGCGTCACAGCCGACGTCGGGACGGCCGAAGGGACGGCCGACCTGATCCGGCAGCTGCCCGAGACCGACATCCTGGTCAACAACACCGGCATCTTCGAGACCAGGCCCGTGTTCGACATCCCCGACGCGGACTGGCTGCGGTTCTACGAGGTCAACGTGCTCTCCGGCGTGCGCCTGGCGCGCCACTACGCACCACGGATGGCCCAGCGGGGATGGGGCCGTGTGATCTTCGTCAGCAGCGAGGCGGGCATCCAGACGCCGACGGACATGGTCCATTACGGGATGACCAAGACGGCACAGCTGGCCGTGTCCCGCGGCATGGCCCAGGAGGTCGCCGGCTCCGGGGTCACGGTGAACTGCGTGCTGCCCGGGCCGACGATGAGTGACGGCGTACTGGCCATGTTCGACGACCTCTATCCCGGTCTCGACCCCGGTGAGCAGGAGCGGCGCTACCTGGCCGAGAACCGCGCGGCCGCGTCCCTGCTCAGACGCCTGATCCGTCCCCACGAGGTGGCCAGCATGATCACTTACGTGGCCTCGGAGCAGGCCTCGGCGACCACGGGCAGGGCGCTCGGCGCCGACGGCGGTCTCGTCCCCACGATCCTCCCCTGAATCGGACGCCCGGCGGGGAGCCGGCACCATGCCGGACGGCTCGCACCCGACGCGTCCGCGGGCGCCGGAAGCCAGGTCAGGCGGTCGCACTGGGGGTGATCGACGGTGCCCGTCCTCTGCGTCCTGTTCGCCTTCCTCGGCTCGTCGAGCAACACGATCGGCACCGTTCCCTGCCGTTGCTCCGGCTTCCAGACCGCTCGCGCCGACCCAGCCGGTCTTCAACCTGCAGTTGCCGTCCGCCCTGATGATCGGCGCGCTGCTGCTCCGGCCGCACCAGACCTGTACCGAACGTGAGGCCTCCACTGCTTCGGGACGTCCCTTTGTGCACGACAAGACCGACACGCTCGACATCCATGGCTGCGCTCGGCCGGGAGCCCCGGCGACCCACGCGGCGTCTCCCACGGGATGCGGCGCACCGTATCGGCTCGGGCGGTCATCGGCGGACACCTTCGGCTTGCGAGCCCTCAAGGAGCGAGTGAGGTTGACGGTGGCGCCGGTCTCGGGCTCGGAGAGCCATTTGCATTACCCGGCGTCTGCAATTATTGTCTTCTTTCGTAAGGCGCTCCTGCAACTAACTGGCCGCACGTCCGGCTCCCCGCAGAGCCGCCAACCGCAGAGGCATCCGTTCCCCCTCATGCCTCACCCCGACCGGGGATGCCATCGGACCCCGGCAGCACTGATCGAAAAGGCACTTTCATGTCCCTCAAGGAAATCCTTCCCGGCCGTCTCGGCTTCGGTACCGCCCCGCTCGGCAACATGTTCCGCGCGATCCCCGACGACGAGGCCACTGCCACCGTCGAGGCCGCCTGGGACCAGGGCGTCCGCTACTACGACACCGCCCCCTTCTACGGCGCCGGCCTCTCCGAGGAGCGCCTCGGCAAGGTCATCTCCACCAAGCCCCGCGACGCCTACGTCCTGTCCACCAAGGTCGGCCGCGTCATCCTCGACGAACTGGAGGAAGGCGCCCGCGACCTCGGCGAGAAGGGCGGGATCTTCGAGCACGGCAACCCGAACAAGATCGTGCACGAGTGGACCGCCGAGGCCACCGAGCGCTCCATCGAGGACAGCCTCAGGCGCCTCGGTGTCGACCGGCTCGACATCGTCTGGGTCCACGACATCGCCCAGGACTTCCACGGCGATGCATGGCTGCAGAAGTTCGAGGAGGCCCGCACCGGCGCCTTCCGCGTTCTGTCCCGCCTCCGGGACGAGGGCGTCATCAAGGCCTGGGGTCTCGGCGTCAACCGCACCGAACCCATCGAGCTGACCCTCGCCCTCGACGAGCCGCAGCCCGACGGCTTCCTCCTCGCCGGCCGCTACACCCTCCTCGACCACGACCACGCCCTCCAGCGCCTGCTGCCCATGGCCCAGGAGCAGAACGTCGACATGGTCGTCGGCGGACCCTACAGCTCCGGCATCCTCGCCGGCGGCACCCACTTCGAGTACCAGCAGGCGCCGCCGGAGATCATCGACCGGGTCGGCAAGCTCAAGGCGCTCGCCGAGAAGCACGGCGTGAGCATCAAGGCCGCCGCCCTGCAGTTCTCCCTCGCCCATCCGGCCGCCGCCGCGGTCATCCCCGGCGCCACCCGGCCGAGCCGCATCGCGGAGGACGTCGCCGCGCTGAACGAGGACATCCCGGCCGCGTTCTGGACCGAGCTCCGTGCAAGCGGCCTGGTCAGCGCTGCCGCCCCGCTCCCGAACGGCGCCTGACCTCCCACTTCCCCACCCCCCACACAGCACGACCTTCAGGAGAAGGATCATGGCTTCCACCTCCGTCAGCCGCATAGTCCCGGCCCCGCCGCAGCAGGTCTGGAACCTCATCGGCGGATTCGACGCCCTGCCCGACTGGCTCCCCTACATCCCCGAGAGCACCGCCCTCGAAGGCGGCCGCGTCCGCCGGCTGACCAATCCCGACGGCGACACGATCATCGAGCGGCTGGTCGACTTCAACGAAGCCGAACGCCACTACAGCTACGCCATCCTCCAGGCTCCGTTCCCCGTCAACGGCTACGTCTCCACCCTCCGGGTCCACAGCGTCCCGGGCCGCGACGACGTCGCCGAGGTCCAGTGGTCCGGACGCTTCAACCCCGACAACGCCACCGAGGACGAGGTCGTCGACCTCTTCACCGGCATCTACCGCGACGGCCTCGACGCCCTCC
>NZ_JACVQF010000234.1 GCF_014534645.1 Streptomyces griseicoloratus | reverse complement strand
CACCCCCACCGAAGCAGCACAGGCCGCCGCAGGCATCCCCGCCCAAGCGCCGCAGGCACCCGCGGCACCACCACCGGAGCCGCCCGCCCACTGGGCCTACGCTGAACACATGAGCAAGCAGACCGGCCGCCGCCATCTGGCGGGACTGACCGCATGGGACCGCTGCGCGGTCATGGGGGTCGTCAACGTGACCCCCGACTCCTTCTCCGACGGCGGTCGCTGGTTCGACACGACGGCCGCCATCAAGCACGGCCTCGACCTGGTCGCCGAGGGCGCGGACCTGGTCGACGTCGGCGGCGAGTCCACCCGCCCGGGCGCCACCCGCGTCGACGAGGAGGAGGAGCTCAGGCGGGTCGTCCCGGTCGTGCGCGGACTGGCCTCCGAGGGCGTCACGATCTCCGTCGACACCATGCGCGCCTCCGTCGCCGAGCAGGCCCTCGCCGCCGGCGCCGCCCTCGTCAACGACGTCTCCGGCGGCCTCGCCGACCCCCGCATGATCCCGGTCGTCGCGGACGCCGGCGCCCCCTTCGTCGTCATGCACTGGCGCGGCCTGCTCGAAGGCGGCAACGTCCGCGGCGCGTACGACGACGTGGTCACCGAGGTCGTCGACGAGCTCCACGCACGCGTGGAGGCCGTTCTGGAGGGCGGCATCGCCCCCGACCGCATCGTCGTCGACCCCGGCCTCGGGTTCTCCAAGGACGCCGAGCACGACCTCGTCCTCCTGGCCCACCTGGACCGCCTGCTGGACCTCGGCCACCCCCTGCTCGTCGCGGCCTCCCGCAAGCGGTTCCTCGGCCGGGTCCTCGCCGGACCGGAGGGCTCCCCGCCGCCCGCGCGCGAGCGCGACGCGGCCACGGCCGCCGTCTCGGCGCTCGCGGCGCACGCCGGCGCATGGGCCGTGCGCGTGCACGAGGTCCGGGCGACGGCCGACGCCGTCCGGGTCGCACGCGCCATCGAGGGCGCGCGGGCGGCGGACGAGGGCGCAGAAGGAGCCCGGTGAACGCCCCCCACATCGACGTCGAACAGGTCGAGGCCGCCAACACCGCCTTCTACGAGGCACTGGAGCGGGGCGATTTCGAAAAGGTGTCCGAGCTGTGGCTCACCCCGTCCGACCTGGGCATCGACGAGACGTACCACGACCCGGCCGACGCCGGCGTGGTCTCGTGCGTCCACCCCGGCTGGCCGGTGCTCACCGGCCGCGGCGAGGTGCTCAGGTCGTACGCGCTGATCATGGCGAACACCGACTACATCCAGTTCTTCCTCACCGACGTGCACGTCTCCGTCACCGGCGACACCGCCCTGGTGACCTGCACGGAGAACATCCTCAGCGGCGGCCCCGCCCCCGACGAGGGCGAGGAGCTGGGCCCGCTCGTCGGCCAGCTCGTCGTCGCCACCAACGCCTTCCGGCGCACGCCCTCCGGCTGGAAGCTCTGGTCGCACCACGCCTCGCCGGTGCTGGCCGAATCCGACGAGGAGGAGGGCGAGGACACACCCTCCTGAGTGGGTAGGAGCAACGCCGAGGACCCGCCCGGACCAAGAGCCGGACCACCGGCCCATGAACCGGATCAAGAACCGGATCAAGAAGTGGCCAAGAAGTGGCTGGAATCACGGACCGGCGGGTAAGGGCGGCCACCAGCCCGTGAGCCGCCGGGCCCGCCAGGGCAAACGTACGGTGAAACCTCCTGGGCTGCCCCCGGTCCGACGCCCCCCGTGGCCCGGCACTGTCGGTGCTCGCGGGTAGATTCGACTGCAGGCCGGCGTGCCGCCCGCACGCGGTGAGGACCGGCCGAGACCGACGACTGCAGGAGTGATTCGCGTGGATCGTGTCGCGCTGCGCGGCCTGAAGGCCCGCGGGCACCACGGTGTGTTCCCCAAGGAGCGCGAGGAGGGCCAGACCTTCCTCGTGGATGTCGTCCTTGGCCTGGACACCCGGCCGGCCGCGGCCGACGACGACCTGGCGAAGACCGTGCACTACGGCATCGTGGCCGAGGAGGTCGTGGCCGTCGTCGAGGGCGAGCCCGTCAACCTCGTCGAGACCCTCGCCGAGCGCATCGCCCAGGTCTGTCTGAAGCACGAGGGGGTGGAGGAGGTCGAGGTCTGCGTCCACAAGCCGGACGCACCGATCACGGTCCCCTTCGACGACGTGACCGTCACCATCATCCGGAGCCGTGTATGAGTGCCCCGTTCACCAAAGGTCCCAGCGACCCGACCGTCCAGCCGGTACCCGCCTCGGTCGTCGAGAAGGTCGACGCCGCCGACTCGACCCTGTCCAACCCCAAGCGCGCCGTGATCGCCCTCGGTTCCAACCTCGGCAACCGCCTGGAGACCCTCCAGGGCGCCATCGACGCGCTGGAGGACACCCCCGGCGTGCGCGTCAAAGGCGTCTCGCCGGTCTACGAGACGGAGCCGTGGGGCGTCGAGCCCGGCACCCAGCCGTCGTACTTCAACGCGGTCGTCGTCCTGAAGACCACGCTTCCCCCTTCCTCCCTGCTGGAGCGGGCGCACGCCGTCGAGGAGGCCTTCCACCGCGTACGCGACGAGCGCTGGGGCCCGCGCACCCTCGACGTCGACATCGTCGCCTACGCCGACGTCGTCTCCGACGACCCGCAGCTCACCCTTCCGCACCCCCGCGCCCACGAACGCGCCTTCGTCCTCGCCCCCTGGCACGACCTGGACCCCGAGGCCCTGCTGCCCGGCCGGGGCCCGGTCGCGGACCTTCTGGAGGCCGTCACGCGGGCCGGCGTCGCACCCCGCGCCGACCTGGAACTCCGGCTGCCCGAGTAGTCGTTAAGGTCGAGACGGCCGACGTCCGGAACCGGACATCCGGGGGAACCGAAGGGACACCGTGAAAGAGTTGCGCATCAGGGTGCTGGCAGGCGTCTTCGTCGTCGCCGCAGTCCTGTCCTGGGCGGGCGCCCGCCTGTGGAACTCGGTCGGGACCCTCCCCAGCGTCCCTCTGGCCGCCCCCGTCGTCCTCGCCCTGATCGCCGTGGTCCTGCTGGCCACGGCACTCTCGCTGCGCGCCCGCCTGAAGGCCCAGCGCGACCGGGTCCCCGGCGCCAAGGGCGTCGACCCGCTGATGGCGGCCCGCGCGGTCGTCTTCGGGCAGGCCAGCGCCCTGGTGGCCGCCCTCGTCGCCGGTATGTACGGCGGCACGGGCGTCTTCCTGCTGGAGTCCCTGGACATCCCCGCCCGCCGCGACCAGGCCATCTACGCCGGCTTCTCGGTCCTGGCGGGCATCGGTGTCATAGCGGCCGCCCTCTTCCTGGAGCGCGTGTGCAGGCTCCCGGAGGACGACGACAACGACCACGCGGGCGCTGCCCCGGCGGCCTGAGGCCGCCGCGGGCTCACTGGGCCATGATCAGGCTCATCGCCTCGTTGCGGGTCGCCGCGTCCCGCAGCTGACCGCGCACCGCCGACGTGATGGTCTTCGCGCCGGGCTTGCGGATACCCCGCATCGACATGCACATGTGCTCGCACTCCACGACGACGATCACACCGCGCGGCTCCAGGATCTCCATCAGGGAGTCCGCGATCTGCGTGGTGAGTCGTTCCTGCACCTGCGGACGGCGGGCGTAGACGTCCACGAGGCGGGCCAGCTTGGACAGCCCGGTGATCTTGCCACTGGCCGACGGGATGTAGCCGACGTGGGCGACACCGCGGAACGGCACGAGATGGTGCTCACAGGTGGAGAACACCTCGATGTCCTTCACCAGGACCATCTCGTCGTGCCCCAGGTCGAACGTGGTGGTCAGCACGTCCTCGGGCTGCTGCCACAGCCCCGCGAATATCTCCTTGTACGCCCGTGCCACCCGGGCCGGCGTCTCCCGCAGGCCCTCGCGGTCCGGGTCCTCGCCGACCGCGATCAGCAGTTCGCGCACGGCGTTCTCGGCCCGCTTCTCGTCGAACTCGCCGATCGAGCCCTCGCCGTCCAGCGTCACCGGGTCGGTCATGTGGTGCCTCGTTCCTGTCTGTTCTCGCTGCCGGGCATACGAAAATGCCGCGCCCCCCAGGCTAGAACCTGGGGGCCGCGGCATACATTCCGGGCCTGGTGGGGCCACCGGGGAGAGCGGTCAGCTCTCGGGGCGGTCCTCCGGGGTCCGCTCGGGCGCCGGGGCGGGCTCCGCCGCGGTGCTCTTGGCGGTGATCGCCGCCGTCGCGCCGTTCGCACCGTTCGTCAGGGCCAGCTCCTTCGGGGAGAGCACCGGCGGACGGGTCGAGGGGGTGCGGCGCGAGGAGCCGGTCCAGGCGGGCCGCGGCGGACGCTTGACGATCGGGGCGAAGATCTCGGCGATCTCCTCCTTGCCCAGCGTCTCCTTCTCCAGCAGCGCGAGGACCAGGTTGTCGAGGACGTCACGGTTCTCGACGAGGATCTCCCAGGCCTCGTTGTGCGCCGTCTCGATGAGCTTCTTGACCTCTTCGTCGACGAGCGCGGCGACCTCTTCCGAGTAGTCGCGCTGGTGAGCCATCTCACGTCCGAGGAACGGCTCGGTGTTGTCGCCGCCGAACTTGATCGCGCCGAGACGCTCGGTCATGCCGTACTGCGTGACCATCGCGCGGGCCAGACCGGTGGCCTTCTCGATGTCGTTGGCGGCGCCCGTCGTCGGGTCGTGGAAGACCAGTTCCTCGGCCGCGCGGCCGCCCAGCATGTAGGCGAGCTGGTCGAGCATCTCGTTGCGCGTGGTCGAGTACTTGTCCTCGTCCGGGAGCACCATCGTGTAGCCGAGGGCCCGGCCGCGGGAGAGGATCGTGATCTTGTGGACGGGGTCGGAGTTCGGCGAAGCCGCCGCGACCAGGGCGTGACCGCCCTCGTGGTACGCGGTGATCTTCTTCTCCTTGTCCGACATGATCCGGGTCCGCTTCTGCGGGCCGGCGACCACGCGGTCGATCGCCTCGTCCAGCATGTGGTTGTCGATCAGCTTCTGGTCGCTGCGGGCCGTCAGCAGGGCGGCCTCGTTCAGCACGTTGGCCAGATCGGCACCCGTCATACCGGGCGTACGGCGGGCGACGGCCGACAGGTCGACGTCCGGGGCGACCGGCTTGCCCTTCTGGTGGACCTTGAGGATCTCCAGACGGCCCTGCATGTCCGGGCGGTCGACGGCGATCTGCCGGTCGAAGCGGCCGGGGCGCAGCAGCGCCGGGTCGAGGATGTCGGGCCGGTTCGTCGCGGCGATGAGGATCACGCCGCCCTTGACGTCGAAGCCGTCCATCTCGACGAGGAGCTGGTTCAGGGTCTGCTCGCGCTCGTCGTGACCGCCGCCGAGGCCGGCGCCGCGGTGGCGGCCGACCGCGTCGATCTCGTCGACGAAGACGATCGCGGGCGCGTTGGCCTTCGCCTGCTCGAACAGGTCACGGACCCGGGAGGCACCGACACCGACGAACATCTCGACGAAGTCGGAACCGGAGATCGAGTAGAACGGGACGCCCGCCTCGCCCGCGACGGCACGCGCGAGCAGGGTCTTGCCGGTCCCGGGAGGCCCGTAGAGCAGGACGCCCTTGGGGATCTTGGCGCCGACGGCCTGGAACTTGGCCGGCTCCTGGAGGAACTCCTTGATCTCATGGAGTTCCTCGACGGCCTCGTCCGACCCGGCGACGTCCGCGAACGTCGTCTTCGGGGTGTCCTTGGTGATGAGCTTGGCCTTGGACTTGCCGAAGTTCATGACCCGGGAGCCGCCGCCCTGCATCTGATTCATCAGGAACAGGAAGACGACCACGATCAGCACGAACGGCAGCAGGGAGAGCAGGATCCCGACGAACGGGTTCTGCTTGGACGGCGACACCGTGTAGCCGTCCGAGATCTGCTTGTCCTGGAACTTGTTCTGCAGCGTGTTGGCGATGTCCACGCCCTGATCGCCGATGTAGCTCGCCTGGATCTTCGAGCTGCCCTCGACCTTTTCGCCGTCCTTGAGCTGGACCTTGATGGTCTGCTCGTCACCGGTGGTGAGCTTGGCCGACTCGACCTTGTTCTGGTTGATCGCCTGGACGACCTGGCCCGTGTCCACCGTCTTGTAGCCGCCGGACGAGCCGACGACCTGCATCAACACGACCACGGCAAGGACGGCCAGCACGATCCACATGACCGGCCCACGGAAGTATCGCTTCACGTCCATCCACACGGAGCGGTGCCGCCCCGTCCCTCCTGCCATAGTGAGTTTGATAAGACAGTTCTTCTGACGGTACCCCAGCCTGGTGGCCCGCAGCCGCACGGACGGCCGACGTTCCCGTCTGCATGCTCCAACGGCGCGAGGGCCGCCGGGGTTCCCGTTCGCCCCGCGAAACCGCTACGGGGCCGTGTCAGCCGCCGTAGACGTGGGGCGCGAGCGTACCGACGAACGGGAGGTTGCGGTACTTCTCGGCGTAGTCGAGGCCGTAGCCGACGACGAACTCGTTGGGGATGTCGAAACCGACCCACTCCACGTCGATGGCGACCTTGGCGGCGTCCGGCTTGCGCAGCAGGGTGCACACCTTCAGGGAGGCGGGCTCGCGCGAGCCGAGGTTCGAGATCAGCCAGGACAGCGTCAGGCCGGAGTCGATGATGTCCTCGACGATCAGGACGTGCTTGCCCTTGATGTCGGTGTCGAGGTCCTTGAGGATACGCACCACACCGGAGGACTGGGTGCCCGCGCCGTACGAGGACACGGCCATCCAGTCCATGGTGACGGGGGTGGACAGCGTCCGGGCGAGGTCGGCCATGACCATCACCGCGCCCTTGAGCACACCGACGATGAGCAGGTCCTTGCCCGCGTACTCCGCGTCGATCTTCGCGGCCAGCTCGGCCAGCTTCGCGTCGATCTCTTCCTTGGTGATGAGCACCTGCTGAAGGTCGGCACCCATGTCTTTCGCGTCCACCCGCATCACTTTCGGTCGTCCCACCGGCCGCCGGGCCGCCCACGGCTCCGTGTGCCGCGTACGCGGCCCTGCCCGGGGGTCCGGATTCAGCCTTGCCGAATCACCAGTCTGCCACCCTGCCGCCGGGCGACGACTTTCCCGGGGAGGTTGATGGCCCCCTGGCCGCGCCAGCCGGTGATCAGCCGGTCGACTTCCTCGATGTGGCGGGCGAACAGCGCACCGGCCGGGGCACCGGCCTCGATGGCGGCGCGGCGCAGGATCCGGCGGCGCACGGCGGGCGGGAGGGCGTAGAGCTTGGCGCACTCCAGCTGCCCGGTGGCGTCGCGGACGCCGGCCTCGGCCTGCCGGGCCCAGGTGTCGAGGGCGTCGGCGTCGTCCCGGGAGAGCTGGGCCGTACGGGCGAGGGCCTCGACGACGCCCTTGCCGAGCGCCTTCTCCAGCGCGGGCAGGCCCTCGTGGCGCAGCCGGGAGCGCGTGTACGCCGGGTCGGCGTTGTGCGGGTCGTCCCAGACGGGCAGGGCCTGGACCATGCACGCCTTGCGCGCGGTCTGCCGGTCGACCTGGAGGAACGGACGGCGGTAACGGCCGCCGGCCCCCGAGACCGCGGCCATGCCCGACAGGGAGCGGATGCCGGAGCCGCGGGCGAGACCCAGCAGGACGGTCTCGGCCTGGTCGTCGCGGGTGTGGCCGAGCAGGACGGCGGCGGCGCCGTGACGCTGGGCGGCGGCGTCGAGGGCGGCGTAGCGGGCGTCGCGGGCGGCGGCCTCGGGCCCGCCCGTGCGGCCGACGGTCACGGCGGCGGACTCGACGGGGTCGAGGCCGAGCTCGCGCAGGCGCAGGACGACCTCCTCGGCGCGCAGGTCGGATCCGGCCTGCAGCCCGTGGTCGACGGTGACACCGCCGGCGCGCACACCGAGCCTGGGGGCCTCGAAGGCGAGGGCGGAGGCGAGCGCCATCGAGTCGGCGCCGCCGGAGCACGCCACGAGCACCAGCGGCGCCTGCGGGCGCCCGCGAGCGGTGTCGGCGGCCGGCGCACCCACGGCGGCGCGCTCGGGGATGCCGCCGGTGGTGGCGATGTTCAGTTCGGTGAGGATGTCGTGGAGGACGCGGCGGACCGCCAGGCGTATCGCCGCGACCGCAGGATGGGGACCCATGTCCGGTGCCCTTCATGAAGTTTTCGGGGGTGACCCCGAGTGTCGGTCACGCAGAGTGTGTCGATGGTGACAGAAACGGGGCGTTCTCCGAGCATCGCACGCCTGCCGAGGGCTCACGGTCCCTCGGACGGGTGATTGGAGGGGCGTTCGCCTGCCGTCGGCCGGATCCGATTCACGACCCCTCCGCCGATTCACCACCCCTCCGCCGGTTCACGACTCCGGCTTGCGGTGCACCCGCGCGATCCAGTCCGCCGGTTTGGCGATCTCCGACTTGGTGGGGAGCGTGTTGGGGGAGGTCCAGACGCGGTTGAAGCCGTCCATGCCGACCTCGTCGACGACCGCGCGCACGAACCGCTCGCCGTCCCGGTACTGCCGCAGCTTGGCGTCCAGGCCCAGCAGCTTGCGCAGGGCAAGGTCGAGCCGGGACGCGCCCTTGGCGCGGCGCTGCTGGAACTTCTCGCGGATCTCCCCCACGGTCCGCACGACGTCCGGGCCGACGCCGTCCATCACGAAGTCGGCGTGGCCCTCCAGCAGGGACATCACGGCGGTGAGGCGGCCGAGGATCTCTCGCTGGGCCGGGGTCTGCACCAGTTCGACCAGGGACCGGCCGCCGTCGTCCTCCTCGCCCTCGGGCCGGCCGCCGGCGAGCGACTGGGCGGCCTCCCGGATGCGCTCCAGCACGGTCATGGGGTCGACGTCGGTCTCCCCCAGGAAGGACTGGATCTCGCCCTCCAGGTGGTCGCGGAGCCAGGGCACCGCGGTGAACTGCGTGCGGTGCGTCTCCTCGTGCAGGCACACCCACAGGCGGAAGTCGTGGGGCTCGACGTCGAGTTCGCGCTCGACGTGCACGATGTTCGGGGCGACGAGCAGCAGCCGGCCGCCGCCGTCGGCTCCGGCGGGCAGTTCGCGGGTGGCCGGGGCGAAGGTCTCGTACTGTCCGAGGACGCGGGAGGACAGGAACGACAGCAGCATGCCGAGCTCGACGCCCGTGACCTTGCCGCCGACGGCGCCGAGGACCGCGCCGCCGGGGGTGTTGCCGCGCCGCTCCTGCATCTTGTCGAGCAGCGGCTTGAGGATCTCCCGGAACCCCGCGACGTTCGCCCGGACCCAGCCGGGGCGGTCGACGACGAGGACGGGGGTGTCGTGCCCCTCCTCGGTGGCCAGACGGGTGAAGCCGCGGACGTGCTCCTCCGAGGCCTTGGCGTGCCGGCGCAGCTCCGCGACGACGGCCCGGGCCTCGTCGCGGCTCACGTCGGGGCCCGGCCGTACGAGCCGGGTCGCGGTCGCCACCGCGAGATTCCAGTCGACCATGCCGGAAGATGCGCCGATGCTCGTCATGCGTCAACGGTACGTGAGCGCTGCCGCTGGGGGCAGGCTGTGCGGTCGGGAGGGTGGGGTGCGTTGTGAGGTACCGGTGTTGTCCCTGAGGGGCCGGCGTCGGCTCGGCGAGGTCCGTTGCGACGGCGCCCGGCGTTGTCGGCCGTGCCCACCCTCCCCCATTGCCTGAACGGCATGGGAGGCACCCCCATCGCCCTGCGGAACGACTGCCCGCGGCGGTACGGCGGGCCGGTCCACGCCCGGGGCGCTCATCTGCAGCCGCAGGTCGCCAGGGCCGTCGCCGCTCGGTCCAGGACGGACTGGGCGGCGTGCGGGTCCGTGGTGTCCGAGGCCAGGAACGCGAAGGCGAGGAGCCGGCCGTTGCGGTCGACGACCGTGCCCGCGAGGGTGTTGACGCCGGTCAGCGTGCCCGTCTTCGCGCGGACGAGACCCGCCGCGCCGTCCGCGTATCGGCTGGTGAGCGTGCCGGTGAAGCCGGCGACGGGCAGGCCGGTGAGAACCGGGCGGAGTTCGGGCCGGGCGGGGTCGGCCGCCGTGGTGAGCAGGTCCGTCAGCAGGTCTGCGGTGAGCCGGTCGGCCCGGTCCAGGCCGCTGCCGTCGTGGAACTCCGCGCCCTTCGTGGTGAGGCCGAGCTGCTGGAGCCGGGCGGTGATGGCCGCGGAGGCGCCGTCGAAGCCGGCGGGCTCGCCGCTCGCCCGTGCCGTGTGGCGGGCGAGGGCCTCGGCGAGGTCGTTGTCGCTGTTCGTCAGCATCCGCTCGACCAGGGCCGACAGCGGGGGCGAGGAGACGGTGGCGAGGGTGGCGGCGCGGTCCGTCGCCCTGGCCGGGCCGCGGGTCGTCGTCTTGATGCCGTGCTCGCCCAGCAGGCCGGCGAAGGTCCGGGCCGCCTCCCGGGCCGGGTCCGGCACGCGGGGGGCCGGACCGCTGGCGGAGTCGTCGGTGCGGCCCTCGTCGGCCATCAGGGCGGTGACGGCGGCCAGGTTCTCGTTGACCCCGATCGGGTGCATCGCGGAGCCGGTGTAGAGCGTCGTGTCGTACGACAGCGTCACCCGGCGCACCCCGCGCTTCTCCAGGGCCTCGGCGGTCCGGGCGGCGAGGGTGCGCAGGCTCGCGAGGCCGCCGGCGTCCTTCCGGGCGGTCAGCGTGGGGTCGCCGCCGCCGACCAGCACGAGCTCGCCGGTGCCGGGTTCCAGGACGGCCCGGGTGGTGAGGCGGTGGTCGGGGCCGAGCGCGGTGAGGGCGGCGACGGCAGTGGCGATCTTGGTGGTGGAGGCGGGGACGAGGGGGACGCCGACGCCCGTGCCGTACAGGCGCTCGCCGGTCGTGAGGTCGACGACGGAGGCCGCGTGCCGGGAGCCGAGCGCCGGGTCCTTCAGCAGGGGGTCCAGCACGTCGGCGGCGTTCCTGCCGCTCGGTGCCGCCTTCACCGCGCCGGACGTGCCGCCGAGTCCGGTCAGCACGGCCCCCGCGCTGGGGGCGGGCCGGGGCGCCCCGGGCGCCGTACCGGAGTCGCCGGCTCCGCGACCGTGATCTGCGCCACCCGTGCGCTCCTGGGCGACGGCCCGGTGGCGCTCGGCCGTACGCTGACCCGTGGAGTCCCAGGGGCCGGCGGCGGTCACCACACCGGCGGCGAGCGCCAGCCCGGCGGTGGCGGCACCCGCGGTGTACTGCCACGTCTTCGGCGCCGTGGTCCGGGCGAGCCGCGCGACCCGCGGCGCGACGCCCCCGGCGGCGCGTGCGAGAAGCGGACGTACGGCGCCCGCGGCCCGCACCAGGCGCGGTCCCGCGGACCGCCAAGGCCTCAGCTCCGGCACGACCACCAGCCCCTTTCGCGATCACACACCTGCGTGAGGGACACTTAACCACCAGACCTATGTGTTGATCATGGAGGAGCCACCGGTGGAGTTCGACGTCACGATCGAGATCCCGAAGGGTTCGCGGAACAAGTACGAGGTGGACCACGAGACGGGTCGGATCCGCCTGGACCGTCGACTCTTCACCTCGACCGCCTACCCGACCGACTACGGCTTCGTCGAGAACACCCTCGGCGAGGACGGTGACCCGCTGGACGCGCTGGTCATCCTGGACGAGCCGACGTTCCCCGGCTGCCTGATCCGCTGCCGCGCGATCGGCATGTTCCGCATGACGGACGAGGCCGGCGGCGACGACAAGCTGCTGTGCGTGCCGTCGACGGACCCGCGCGTGGAGCACCTGCGGGACATCCACCACGTGTCCGAGTTCGACCGCCTGGAGATCCAGCACTTCTTCGAGGTCTACAAGGACCTGGAGCCGGGCAAGTCGGTCGAGGGCGCCAACTGGGTCGGCCGCACGGACGCCGAGGCGGAGATCGAGCGGTCCTACAAGCGCTTCAAGGAGCAGGGCGGCCACTGAACGGCACCGCTCCCGTGACGGGTCGCACGCTCCGGGCGTGCGGCCCGTTCGCGTTCGGGTGCGCATACTGAGGGCTACAGGAGGGTGTGTTCGTACCATTTCGTACCAGGGAGCGCTAGGCAAGTGACGGACGCGGAAGACCGCAAGCCGCAGTCGGACGAGGCCAGGAGTGCCTTCCGGCCGCCGTCCGGGGTCGCGTCGCCGGTCGACGGCGAGGCGTCGACGACGTCCGAGTTCGCGATCCCCGACGGGCTGTCCGTGCCCCGGCCCGGTACGGAATCCGAGACGACCTCTGAGTTCGCCCTGCCCGAGGGGCTGGACGTGCCGCCGGCCCCGCCCGCCGAGGCCGAGGGGTCGGCGTTCAGCACGCCGAGCACCTACAGCGCCTGGAACGCGCCGCCCGCGTTCACGCCGCCGAGCGGCATGCCGGCGGTGAACCTGATGAAGGACGTGCCCTGGCAGGACCGGATGCGCGCGATGCTGCGCATGCCGGTGGCCGAGCGGCCCGCCCCGGAGAAGACGCAGCGGCACGACGACGACACGGGGCCCGCCGTACCGCGTGTGCTCGACCTGACCCTGCGTATCGGCGAGCTGCTGCTGGCGGGCGGCGAGGGCGCCGAGGACGTGGAGGCGGCGATGTTCGCCGTCTGCCGCTCCTACGGCCTGGACCGCTGCGAGCCGAACGTCACCTTCACCCTGCTGTCGATCTCCCACCAGCCGTCCCTGGTGGAGGACCCGGTGACGGCGTCCCGGACGGTGCGCCGCCGGGGCACCGACTACACGCGCCTCGCGGCCGTGTTCCAGCTGGTGGACGACCTCAGCGACCCGGAGACGCAGATCTCCCTGGAGGAGGCCTACCGGCGGCTGGCGGAGATCCGCCGTAACCGGCACCCGTACCCGACCTGGGTGCTGACCCTGGCGAGCGGGCTGCTCGCGGGCGCGGCCTCGCTGCTCGTCGGCGGTGACGTGATCGTGTTCTTCGCGGCGATGGTCGGCGCGATGCTCGGCGACCGGCTGGCGTGGCTGTGCGCGGGGCGCGGACTGCCGGAGTTCTACCAGTTCGCGGTGGCCGCGATGCCGCCGGCCGCGATCGGTATCGCGCTGACCCTGGCGCACGTGGACGCGGTCGCGTCCGCGGTCATCACCGGTGGTCTCTTCGCGCTGCTGCCGGGGCGGGCCCTGGTGGCGGGCGTGCAGGACGGACTGACCGGCTTCTACATCACCGCCTCGGCGCGTCTGCTGGAGGTCATGTACTTCTTCGTCGGCATCGTCGTCGGGGTGCTGGTGGTGCTGTACTTCGGCGTCCAGCTGGGCGCCAAGCTCAATCCGGACGCCGCCCTGGCCGGCACCCAGCGTCCGGTACTGCAGATCATCGCCTCGATGCTGCTGTCGCTGACCTTCGCGATCCTGCTCCAGCAGGAACGGTCCACCGTGCTGGCGGTCACCTTGAACGGCGGCGTGGCGTGGTCGGTGTACGGGGCGATGCACTACGCGGGCGACATCTCGCCGGTGGCCTCCACGGCCGTCGCGGCCGGGCTGGTGGGTCTCTTCGGGCAGCTGATGTCCCGGTACCGGTTCGCGTCGGCGCTGCCGTACACGACCGCGGCGATCGGCCCCCTGCTGCCGGGGTCGGCGACCTACTTCGGGCTGCTGGCGATCGCGCAGAACGAGGTCGACAGGGGGCTGGTGTCGCTGTCGAAGGCTGTGGCGCTCGCCATGGCCATCGCCATCGGGGTGCACCTCGGGTCGGAGATCTCGCGGCTGTTCCTGAAGGTGCCGGGGGCCGCGAGTGCGGCGGGGCGCCGGGCGGCGAAGCGGACCCGTGGTTTCTAGGCGCCCCTGAGGCCGGCTCAGTAACCCTGGTTGTAAGGGCCCTGACCGCCCTGCTGGTTGCCGTAGGGCTGCTGCTGTCCGTAGCCCTGGGGGTACTGCTGGGCGTACGGCTGCCGGCCGCCGTACGGCTGCTGCGGGTACTGGTCGCCGTAGGGCTGCTGGTTGCCGTAGGGCTGCTGGTCGCCGTAGGGCTGCTGGTCGCCGTAGGGCTGCTGGTTGCCGTGGGGCTGCTGGTTGCCGTACGGCTGCTGCTGGGGCTGCTCGGCCGGGTCGATGCGGCGGAGCTGGGTGGTGGCGTCGTCCATGACGGGCGCGTGGGCCTGGAACGGGGCCTCGGGGCGGGGGGCCTCGGGCGGGTTCTTCTTGTTCTTGGAGCGGGCCCGCAGGAACTCGATGATGATCGGCACGACGGAGATGAGGACGATCAGGATGAGGATCGCCTCGATGTTCTCCTTGACGAAGTCGATGCCGCCGAGCCACGAGCCGAGCAGAGTGACGCCCGCGCCCCACAGGATGCCGCCGATGATGTTGAACGTCAGGAACGAGCGGTACCGCATGCCGCTGACGCCGGCGATGATCGGCGTGAACGTGCGCACGATGGGCACGAAGCGGGCCAGGACCAGGGACTTCGGGCCGTACTTCTCGAAGAACTCGTGCGCCTTGGTGACGTTCTCCTGCTTGAACAGGCGGGAGTCCGGGCGCTTGAAGAGCGACGGCCCCACCTTCTTGCCGAACATGTAACCGGCCTGGTCGCCAAGGATCGCGGCGAGGCAGATCAGCACGATCGCCGCCCACAGGGGGAAGTCGAGCTGTTCGGAGGTGATCAGCAGGCCCGCGGTGAACAGCAGCGAGTCGCCCGGCAGGAAGAAGCCGATGAGCAGGCCCGACTCCGCGAAGACGATGAGGAGCAGGCCCCAGATCCCGAATGTGTCCAGCAGATAGTTCGGGTCCAGCCAGCTCGGGCCGAGGGCAAGCGTCGTCACGGTTCCGGGCTCCTGTGGGATGAGGGGTACGGCGATCGGGTACGGCCGCACAAAGCTATCAACGCCTTGTGCCCACCCCAGGTTCCACGGGTGCCGCCAGGATGAACTGTGACCTCCCCCGGCGCGAGCTGTGAACCGCCGGGTCACCCAGAGTGCCGGTGCGCGTTCGCCGCGATCGCGTCCCGCAGATAGACCGCGAGGCCGGGACGGATCTTGTCGTACGTCGCGGTGAAGCGCGCGTCCGCGACGTACATCTCGCCGAGGCACGTGTGCATCTCGTGGCCGCAGTCGTAGTACGAGCCGGAGATGAACCGGCGGTGCTCCTCCGCCGTGTCCATGGCCTCCTCGGAGTCGGCCGGGGTGCCGGCGGCCATCAGGTCGGCCATGCGCCGGTGGATGGCGTCGAACTCGTCGGTGAGGCGCTTCCAGTCGTCCTTGGTGTAGGCGGCGGTGCGCTGCCGGGACTGGCGGTAGGCGTCCGTGTTCCCCCAGCGTTCGCGCACCTCGTCCTCGTACTGGTCGGGGTCGTGGTCCCCGAAGACCTCGAACTTCTCCTCGGGCGTGAGGTTGATGCCCATGCTGCGTGCCTCCATGGCCTGCTCCACGGCCGCCGCCATCTTCCGCAGCTTCTCGATCCGGGCGGTCAGCATCTCGTGCTGGCGGCGCAGGTGCGCGCGCGGGTCCGCGTCCGGGTCGTCGAGCAGGACGGCGACCTCGTCGAGCGGGAAGCCGAGCTCCCGGTAGAACAGGACCTGCTGCAGCCGGTCGAGGTCGGCGTCGCTGTAGCGCCGGTGGCCCGCGTGGCTGCGCTCGCTCGGGGTGAGCAGGCCGATCTCGTCGTAGTGGTGCAGGGTGCGCACCGTCACTCCGGCGAAACCGGCGACCTGTCCCACGGAATAGCTCACTTCCGCTCCCTTCGTCTGACGCCCTCCACGCTGCCGCCTCACGCGACGTGAGGTGCAAGCCCGGGTGCGGGGCGGGCGGCCCGGACCTGCCGCAGGATCCATGCCAGCGCACCACGGGCACCACCGGCCACGGGACGAGACCGGGGACCGGTTTACCCCACTAGCGGCTGAGCCCCGCGAACCTGCGCACCGCCAGCGGGAAGAACACCGCCAGCAGGACGAGGGGCCAGACGACGGCCCACCCCAGGTGCCCGGACTCCCCGCCGGGGCCGCCGAACAGGTCCCGTACGGCCGTGGCGGTGTGGGACATCGGGTTCCACTGGACGACCGTGCCCAGCCAGTCCGGCATGGAGCCGGGTGTGGCGAAGGCGTTGGAGAGGAAGCCGACCGGCCAGACCAGGATCTGCACCGCCTGCACCATTTCCGGCTTCCCGGCGACCAGGGCCAGGTAGATGCCGGCCCACAGCATCGCGAAGCGGAAGAGGAGGAGCAGTCCGACGGCGGCGAGGAAGGCGCCGGGTCCGCCCTGGGTCCGCCAGCCCAGCGCGTGGCCGACACCGATCAGCACCGCGAGGCCGAGCGCGGACTGGAGCATGTCGGCGGCCGCACGGCCCACCAGCACCGCCCCGTTGGCCATGGGCAGGGAGCGGAAGCGGTCGACGACTCCCTTGTTCAGGTCCTGGGTGACGGCGATCATCGTGCCCTCCAGGCCGAAGGCCATGGTGAGCGCGAGCATTCCGGGGACGAGGTAGTCGACGTACTCCCCGGACACGCCCCGGCCGCCGCCGACCAGGTAGCCGAACATCAGCAGCAGCATGACGGGGAAGACCAGGTTGACGACCACCGTGACCGGCTGCCGCGCCCAGCGGGCCAGCTCGCGGCGGGTCATGGTCCAGGAGTCGGTCAGAGCGTACACGCCCATGGCGTTCGTGCCCATGGCGTTCGTGCCCATGGCGTTCGTGCTCACACGGCCTCCTCGGCGCGCTCGGTGAGGTGCAGGAAGACCTCGTCCAGGGTCGGGCGGCGCAGGGCGACGTCCTCCGCCTCGACGCCGGCCTCCTCAAGGGCCCGTACGACCCCGGAGAGTGCCGTCATGCGGTCGGTGACGGGGGCGCTGAGCAGCCGGCGGTCGGCGTCCACGCGGACGCCGGTGAGCGGCAGCAGGGCGACGGCGGCGCCCAGTTGTCCGGCGTCGCGCAGGACGACGTCGATGCGGTCGCCGCCCGTCGCCGCCTTCAGTTCGTCCGCCGTGCCGTCGGCGACGACCCGGCCCGCGTCGACCACCGAGATGCGGTCGGCCAGCTGGTCGGCCTCCTCCAGGTACTGGGTGGTCAGCAGCACCGTCGTACCGCCGCCGACCAGGGAGCGGACCGAGTCCCACACCTCGGCGCGGCCGCGCGGGTCGAGGCCGGTGGTCGGTTCGTCCAGGAACAGCACCTCCGGTTCGGTGATCAGGGACGCGGCGAGGTCCAGGCGGCGCCGCATGCCGCCGCTGTACTGCCGCACCGGCTTGCGTCCGGTGTCGGTGAGGTCGAAGCGCGCCAGGAGTTCGTCGGCACGCGCGCGTGCCCTGCGGGCGCCCAGGTGGTGGAGGCGGCCGAACATCTCCAGGTTCTGCCGGCCGCCCAGTTCCTCGTCGAGCGCCGCGTGCTGGCCGAGCAGGCCGATGCGCAGGCGCACGGCGTACGCCTCGGTGACGACGTCGTGCCCTGCCACCTCGATCCGGCCCGCGTCGGGACGGAGCAGGGTGGACAGGACCCGGACGAGGGTCGTCTTGCCCGCGCCGTTGGGGCCCAGCACCCCGTGCACCGTGCCGCGTGCGACCGTCAGATCGAGTCCGTCCAGCGCGTTCTTGCTTCCGTACCGCTTGCGTGCTCCTTCGACGGTGATCGCCGCGTCGGCCACTCCGCACTCCCTTCGCTAGCCAAATTTGACTACTGAGGGACAGTAACGCGGTCCGAGCATGTTAGTCAAACTTGATTAGCGACCGTCTCCCCCGTGGGGGCCGCCCGTCGCAAACGGGTTCTCCTCCCCCTCGGCCAGCACGCCGACGAACGGCTCGCCCTCGCCGGCGAAGGTGTAGGCGCCGCCCCGGATGCGTTCGATGAGGCCACGGGTCCACTCGGCGCCGGAGTCGGCGGAGTGGAGCCAGAAGTTCATGATCTCGCCGATGTGCCCGAGCTGCCCGGGGCCCTCCTCGGGCGTGTAGTACTCGGTGACGGAACGGCGCCACTCCTCGATCCTGCGCACCCGCTCCTGAAGGAGCGCGAGCGCCTCCTCGCGCGGCAGGTCGACCATGAAGCCGAGCGCCGCGGTGAGCACGTCCGGCCGCTGGTCGTAGGCCGTCAGGTACTCGCGCAGCAGCGTCAGGTACTCCTCGGTGCCCTGCTCGGTGATCTCGTACTCCACGCGCGGCGGTCCGCCCGCCGTCGACGGCGCGATCTCGTGGGCGAGCAGCAGTCCCTGCTTCGCCATCTGCTTCAGGGCGTGGTAGATCGAGCCGGGCTTGGCGTTGGACCACTCGTGCGCGCCCCAGTACTCCAGGTCGTTGCGCACCTGGTAGCCGTGGGCCCGCCCGTGCTGGCGCACCGCGCCGAGCACCAGGAGACGGATCGCTGACATGGGGTCCAGACTAGGCGGGGGCGCCCTGCTCCTTCGCCACCAGGTCCCAGGCGGAGGCGCCGTCCAGCGACTCCCGGATGATGTCGGCGTGGCCGGCGTGCCGGGCGGTCTCGCGGATCAGGTGCAGGCACAGCCAGCGCATCGAGACGCGCTCGGCGGCCGGGAACCAGGGCTCGTCCGGCAGCGGGAAGGTGTCGTCGAGGCTGGGCACCGAGCGGATGAACGCCTCCGTCTCGGCGGCCACCTCCTCCCAGTACGCGAGCTGCGACTCGACCGTCTCGTCACCGGTCAGGGCGAAGCACTCGTGCCAGTTCGACTCGTCCCGGCGGACGGCCGGCGGCTCCTGCTTGGCGCGGGCGATCCAGCCCTGCTCGACCTCGGCGACGTGCTTGAGGAGCCCGCCCAGGGACAGTTCGCTGGCGCTCGGCCTGCTCGCGGCCTGCTCCTCGGTCAGGCCCAGCAGCGCCCGGCGGATGCCGCCGCGCTGCTCCGCCAGGAAGGACAGCAGCGCCCCGCGCTCGTCGCCCTGCTCCTCGGCTCGCACGTGAGTGACCATGACCGTCCGCCTTTCGTCGGGTTCGGGGGGGCTTCCCCCTGACACCGACGACGCTACGGGCCCTTGCGGTCAGGTCCTGTCCGCAAGGGCCCGGCACGAGCGAGGAGATGCAGGGGGAACTAGAACGGGAACCCGCTGCGGCCGTGCTGGACGGAGATCCACTTCTGCGTGGTGAAGGCGTCCAGCATCGTCTCGCCGTTGAGGCGGCCGATGCCGGAGTGCTTCTCGCCGCCGAAGGGCACGATCGGCTCGTCGTGGACGGTGCCGTCGTTCACGTGGAACATGCCGGTGTCGATCCGCTTGGCGAACGCCACGCCCCGCTCCACGTCCGCCGTGTGCACGGCACCGCTCAGGCCGTACGGCGTGTCGTTGACCAGGCGTACGGCCTCCTCCTCGCCGTCGAAGGGGACGAGGAAGGCGACCGGGCCGAAGACCTCCTGGCGCAGCAGCGCGGAGTCGGCGGGGAGGCCTGTCAGCACCGAGGGCTCGACGAGGTTGTCCGTGGTCGTGCCGTGCACCAGGGCCGTCGCGCCCTCGGCGAGCGCCTGCTCGACGACGCCGGAGACGGCGTCCGCCTGGGAGGAGTTGATCACCGGGCCGATGACCGTCGACGGGTCGCGCGGGTCGCCGGCCTTGAGGGTCTTCACCTTGGCGACGAACTTCTCGGTGAACTCCTCGGCGATCGAACGGTCCACCAGGACGCGGTTGGCGGCCATGCAGACCTGCCCCTGGTGGACGTACCGGCTGAAGACCGCCGCGTCGACCGCGTAGTCGACGTCGGCGTCGTCGAGGACCACCAGGGCGCTGTTGCCGCCGAGTTCGAGGACCGAGCGCTTGAAGTTGGCGGCACAGACGGTGGCGACGTGGCGGCCCACCTTGTCGGAGCCGGTGAAGGAGATCACCTTCGGGACGGGGTGCTCGATGAAGGCGTCGCCGATCTCCGCGATGTCGGTGACCACGACGTTGAGCAGACCGCCCGGCAGGCCGGCGTCCTCGAAGATCTTCGCCACCAGCGTGCCGCCGACCACCGGCGTGTTCTGGTGCGGCTTGAGCACGACGCCGTTGCCGAGCGCGAGGGCCGGGGCGACCGACTTCAGGGAGAGGAGGAAGGGGAAGTTGAAGGGGCTGATGACGCCCACGACACCGACCGGGACGCGGTAGACGCGGTTCTCCTTGCCGTCGACCGGCGACGGGATGATCCGGCCCTCGGGGCGCAGCGCCAGGTGGACCGCCTCGCGCAGGAACTCCTTGGCGAGGTGCAGCTCGAAGGCGGCCTTCAGGTGGGTGCCGCCCAGCTCGGCGATGATCGCCTCGGTGATCTCCGCCTCGCGCTCCTCCACGAGCCGCAGGGTCTTCTCGAACACCGCGCGGCGGACGTACGGGTTGGTCGCCGCCCACTCCTTCTGGGCCCGGGCGGCGGCCCGGTACGCCGCGTCGACCTCGTCGACCGTGGCTATCGTGATCGAGGCCAGCTTCTCGTTGTCGTACGGGTTGAAGTCGATGATGTCCCAGGAACCGGTTCCCGGGCGCCACTCGCCGTCGATGTACTGCTGGGCGAGGTCGGTGAAGTACGACGACATGTGATCCCTCAATCCCCTAGCCGCCTTGGCGAGCCGTCTGATTGGGCGTCATCGTACTTGTGTTTCAGGAGAGTTGAAGGAGACCCCGCAGAAGATCGCGGCTCTCGTCCGGCCCCGGGCTGTCCTGCTGGAGTTCCTTCAGCGCCGCCTCGTACTGGGCGACGTCCTCGCTCTTGTCGAGGTACAGGGCACTGGTGAGCTGCTCCAGGTACACGACGTCCGACAGGTCGGACTCGGGGAAGCTGAGGATCGTGAACGCGCCACTCTCACCGGAGTGCCCGCCGAAGCTGAACGGCATGATCTGGAGCCGCACATTGGGGCGTTCGGACATCTCGATCAGGTGCTGCAGCTGTCCGCGCATCACCTCACGGTCCCCGTACGGGCGGCGCAGCGCGGCCTCGTCCAGGACGATGTGGAACTCCGGGGCGTTCTCGGCGACGAGGCACTTCTGGCGCTCCAGGCGCAGCGCCACCCGGCGCTCGACGTCCGCATCGCTCGCGCCCTTCATACCGCGCCGGACGACCGCGCGGGCGTAGTCCTCGGTCTGCAGCAGGCCGTGCACGAACTGCACCTCGTACACCCGGATCAGCGAGGCCGCACCCTCCAGGCCCACATAGGTGGGGAACCAGCTGGGCAGCACGTCGGAGTAACTGTGCCACCACCCCGCGACGTTGGCCTCCTTGGCCAGGGAGAGCAGGGAGGTGCGCTCCTGCTCGTCCGTGATGCCGTACAGCGTCAGCAGGTCCTCGACGTCCCGTGTCTTGAAGCTCACCCGGCCCAGCTCCATCCGGCTGATCTTCGATTCCGAGGCGCGGATCGAGTACCCCGCCGCCTCGCGCGTGATCCCCCGCGCCTCACGCAGTCGCCTGAGTTGTGATCCGAGCAGCATGCGCCGCACCACCGATCCGGGCTCTCCCGCGCTCACGTTCGCCAGCCTCCCCAACCGTCTTCAGGGGCCGAAGTCTGCCACTAAAACACTCCGAGCAGTACTCGCCCGGTTACGGAAACGGAATCGAGCCAAAGGAAACGCACAGCTTCACGCAGGCCCGGACCCCGAGGGTGCGCGGAGAAGGCAAGGAGAACACGCGAAGATGACGGAAAAATTGACCAACAAGCGGTACGGGCAGGTCCATTTCGGTCACGTGCACGTGCATCTGCCCTTGCATCTGCCGTACGCATCCGAAACCATGGTCCCGCACCACCGCGCCGCATCGCTACGACCGCGAATTCCCGGGAGTGCCTCGCATGGGGACGAATGGATCGACCATGCTCGAGCCGTTACGGCAGGGCCTTCCGCCACTCGACCCCGCGGCCGTGTCCAACGCCGCCTCCTGCGCCCTGCCGCCCCGGTTCGAAGCGGTGCGCGAGGCCCGGCGGTTCACGCGCAGAACGCTCGACGGGTGGGACACGGGCGACCGCTTCGACGACGTGTGCCTGGTGGTCTCCGAACTCGTCACCAACGCCCTGCGCCACGCCCTGCCGGCGAACACCCCGCGGACCGAGGAGCACCACAACGGGCCGGTGCGGCTGCACCTGATGCGCTGGACCGAGAGGCTGGTGTGCGCGGTGCGCGATCCCAGCCACGACAGCCCGGTGGCCCGCGAGACGGAGGACTTCTCGGCGGAGTCCGGCCGCGGCCTGTTCCTCGTCGACTCCTTCAGCGACAGCTGGGGCTGGCACCCGCTCGCCGGCACGCTGGGCGGCAAGGTGGTCTGGGCGCTGTTCCGGCTCCGGCAGCCCGCCGAGTGACGAACCGCGGCGCTTTCCCGCGCCGCGGTTCTACGCGTGTCACGGACGTGCCGGCCCGGATGCGGGCAGCCCACCGGTCAGCGCGCGCGGCGGGTCAGCTCGCTATCAGGTGGTCGAACTCGCCGTCCTTGACCCCGAGCAGCATCGCCTCGATCTCGGCGCGTGTGTAGACGAGCGCGGGGCCGTCGGGGAAGCGCGAGTTGCGCACGGCCACGTCCCCGCCGGGCAGCCGGGCGAACTCCACGCAGGAGCCCTGCGAGTTGCTGTGCCGGCTCTTCTGCCAGGCCACGTCGTGCAGCTGCGTGGCGGCGATGCCGTTGTACACGCCGGACGCGTCGTCAACGTCGTACACGTCGTGGTCCACAGGTCGCTCCCCGGTGGTGCACTGGCTGGTGTGGCCATTGATGCAGCGGTCAACTGATCCGGATCATAACCCCGTTCACGTGCAGATGCGCGAGCAAATGCACGTGCACGCGCGGTGGCCCTGCGATTACAGCTTTGACGCCCGCTTTACCGAAACCGCTGTCTTTATTGACGCCTGTTCGAATGAAGACGTTCCCGCATGTGCCCCGAGAACCGGCGAACATGCGTCGGCGAGCAGCAGAAAGGGCGGGGGCCCGCTCGAAGGAGCGGGCCCCTGGTGCCGGTGGTGCGGACGTGCCGCCCGGTGGCGGTCCGTCAGCGGCTGGAGTACGGGCGGTCTTCGGCCGGGGTGCGGACCGTCAGCGGCTGGAGTACGGCAGCAGCGCCATCTCCCGCGCGTTCTTGATCGCCTTGGCCAGCTGCCGCTGCTGCTGGGAGGTCACCCGGGTGACGCGGCGACTGCGGATCTTGCCGCGGTCGGAGATGAACTTCCGCAGGAGGTCGGTGTCCTTGTAGTCGATGTACGTCACCCCCGCCTGGTCCAGCGGATTGGGCCGGTGCTTGGCGGGCTTGCGGTCGCTCTTGCGGGGCATGGGCGGTCAGACCTCCAGGAGGGTGTCGAAGGCGGGCGGCAACCGCCGCCAGGCGTCGCGCCCGGCGGCGTACTCGGCGTCGGTCAGCAGGCAGGACTCCAGCAGCCACCGGAGCCCGTCGCAGTCGAGGCCGGGCGAGGTGAAGACGAGGTGCTGGCAGCGGTCGCCGTGCTCCGGGTGCCAGTCCAGCGCGGCGGCGGCCCGGCGCACCGGCGGCACCATCTCCCAGGCCGCGTCGGGGAGCGAGGCGAGCCACGGCCCCGCCCCCTCCACGCACAGGGCCCCGCCCGCGGCGTCCCAGTGCAGCAGCGTGTCGGGCCGGTCGGCGAGCCAGAACCGCCCCCGGCTGCGGGCGGCGGCACAGGTCAGGTCCTCCAGCGCCTCGTACAGCCGCTCCGGATGGAAGGGCCGGCGCCGGCGCCAGACGAGGGTGGCGACGCCGTGCGCGTCGGCCTCGGCCGGCAGCAGGGCGCACGCGGGGTGCTGGGCCGCCGCCGCGGCCTCCACGTCGAAGCCGGCGAGGGCGGCCTGCGTCAGGGGCGACCGGGTGCCCGCCGGGCCGCCGTGGCCGATCGGGACCCGGCGGGCCGTCGGATGGAGCTGGGCCAGCAGCTCGCGATCCTCGTCGTCGGCCTCCGGGGAGTCGGCGACGGCGAGGACGGGGGCGTACTCCAGCTGGCGCGCGAAGGTGTCGGCGACGGTGCGCCGGTCGGTGGCCGCGGCGGCGAGACCGCCCTCGGCGAGGTCGTCGCCGTTGCCGAGGTACGGCAGTACCAGCGCCGGGTCGACGGCGGTGATCACGCCCGTGACGGTGAAGCCGCCGGCCGTCACCACCTCCGCCATCGCCTTGGGCTCGACGGAGTCCCACAGTTCGACGACCGCGAGCGGGGTGCCGCCGGCCTGCGCGAGCCGTTGCAGCTCGGGGACCAGGTCCTCGCGCAGGGCGCAGCACGCGCAGTCGTTGACCAGCGGCGCCTCGCCGGCGGACAGGATGCCGGTGGCGTCCCGGACGGTCCGGACGACCGTGCCCGCTGTGGCCGTCGCCAGGTCGTGGTGGAGGACGACGCCACCGGGGACGTCGGCCAGCAGCCGCGCCACGGCCGCCCTGCGGGCGTCGGCGTGCAGCCCCCCGACGATCACCACCGGCAGACTCATGCCCCGCCCCGCTTTCCGTACCGGCGCTCGAAGCGCTCCACGCGTCCGGCGGTGTCCAGGACGCGGGCGGTGCCGGTGTAGAAGGGGTGGCTGACGTTCGAGATCTCGACGTCGACGACGGGGTAGGTGTTGCCGTCCTCCCACTCGATCGTCTTCTCGCTCGTCATGGTCGACCGGGTGAGGAAGGCGTGGTTCGCGGCGCGGTCGCGGAAGACGACCGGGCCGTACTCCGGGTGGATTCCCTTGCGCATGGCGGGGTTCAGCGCTCCTCTCGGAAGTCGACGTGACGGCCGACGACCGGGTCGTACTTGCGCAGGGTCAGCCGGTCCGGGTCGTTGCGGCGGTTCTTGCGGGTCACGTAGGTGAAGCCGGTCCCGGCGGTGGACCGGAGCTTGATGACCGGACGGAGTTCGTTGCGTGCCATGCTGCTATCTTACTGAAAATGAATTCCATTAACAGTCGAGGTTCGAGGAGAGGTACGTCACCGTGTCCGCCCACTGCATGCTGACCGGCGCCCAGCCCGGTTTCGGCAACCGCATCTCCCACTCCCACCGGCGGACCTCCCGCCGCTTCGACCCCAACATCCAGACCAAGCGCTACTGGCTGCCCAGCGAGGGCCGTCACGTCCGGCTGCGGCTGAGCGCGAAGGGGATCAGGACCGTCGACACGATCGGCATCGAGGCGGCCGTGGCACGCATCCGCGCCCGGGGAGTGAGGATCTGATGGCCAAGAAGAGCAAGATCGCGAAGAACGAGCGGCGGCGGGAGACCGTCGCGCGGTACGCCGCCCGGCGCGCCGAACTGAAGGAGGTCATCCGCCGGCCGTCCTCGACGGAGGCCGAACGGCTCGCCGCCCAGCGGGAGTTGCGTCGGCAGCCCCGGGACGCGAGCGCCACGCGCGTGCGCAACCGCGACCAGGTCGACGGGCGTCCGCGCGGCTATCTCCGCACCTTCGGCCTGTCGCGCGTCAACCTGCGGGAACAGGCACACGCCGGGAATCTGCCGGGAGTTCGCAAGGCGTCCTGGTAGCTTGCGGCTGTCTTGGGCCGACCCGGCCGTCCGGCAACAGCTTGGAGCTTCCGGTGACGTTGGTGACTGCGGAGAGTACGGCGAGTGGGGCGTGCACGACGTGTGCCGAGGGCACGCCGGACGCGTCGGGTGAGCCGGGCGGCCGGCGTCGGCCGCGCGGGGGCTCGCACCGGCGGGTCCGGGCCATGGCCCTGGCCGTGGGGCTGGCGGGGTCGCTGGCGCTGACCGCGTGCACCGACGGCGGCGGTTCCGACGACGGCTCCGGCGGCGGCTCCGGCGGGGCTGCGCCCTCGGCCGGCACGAGCGCCTCCGCGAGCGCGGAGACGGGCGGCGGCACCGGCGGGTCGCCGTCCGCCTCCTCCGACGGGATCGAGGGCAGCTGGCTGGCGACCACCGACGGCCATGCCGTGGCGCTGGTGGTCACCGGCGACGACGCCGCCCTCTTCGCGACCGGCGGGACCGTGTGCAGCGGCACCGCGGGCGAGGCGAACGGCACGCGGACGATCCGTTTGAAGTGCACCGACGGCAACGACGACCGGGCGGCCGGGACGGTCGAGTCGGTCGGCAGGACGTCGCTGAAGGTGAACTGGGAGGGCGGCCTCGGCGAGGAGACGTACACCAGGTCCCAGGGCGGGAAGCTGCCGCCGGGCCTGCCGACGGCCACGCTCGGGTCCTGATCCTCCCCGCTCCGACAGGAACTCCGCCATGCGCACCCTTCGGCCCGTCGCCGTCGCCGTCACCGCCGCTGTCGCCGCGGCCCTCGTCCTGACCGCCTGCGACGACGGGGGCGGTGACGCCGTCGACGACCGCGGCGGCGGCGCCTGCCGGATCGGCGCGGTGGACGTGCAGGTGGCGGCGAGCCCGGCACCGGCCGCCGGGGACACGGGCACCGTCGCCGTGACCCTCACCAACACCGGTTCGGCGTGCACGCTCGACGGCTTCCCCACCGTCACCCTCACCGCCGGCGGCACCTCGACGAAGGTGCTCCCGGACGAGGCCGCGACGGCCCAGCGGCTGACCCTGGACAGGGACACGGCCGCTTCCTTCACGCTCACCTACGTCCGCGGAGAGGCCGGCGCCGCGTCGAGCCTCCCCGTGCGATCGGCGGAGTTCGCCCTTCCCGGCGCCCGCGCGACGCACCGCTTCACCTGGTCGTACGGCGACGTGGCGGTGCAGGGCGACGGGGGCGGCGGACCGGACGCCACCGTGGGTGCGTTCCAGCGGGCGGGTGACTGAGAGGGGCGGGCGGCTGAGGGGCTGGGCGGCTGAGGGGCTGGGCGGCTGAGGGGCTGGGCGCCTGAGGGGCTGAGCGGCTGAACGGCGGCCGGAAGCCGGGAGTCGGGCACCGGCGGCAGCCCCGACGAGCCGCGTGGGCAATGCGGCCGGGCGCCGCCCGCCGACGCGCAGGCGAGCACTGCCGGGCGGGCGGCGCCCGGCACCCGCGGGGCAGGAGGCCGGCACGGGGTATCCGCCGCCGGAGGACTACGGCACGCCGCCGGAGGACTACGGCACGCCGCCGGAGGACTACGGCACGCCGCCGGAGGTCTACGGAAGCGGGCGGCGGCGGGTGACCTGGGCCTGGTCGGCCGCGCGGGTGCCCTCCGACCAGCCCGCCGCGTCGTCGACCCCCCGCAGGCGCGTCGTGGTCGTCTCCGGGAACATCCGCTCCAGGCGGTCGGTGACCGCGACCTCACGGGAGGCGAGGACCGGGAGGAGCTCCGCGTCCGCCGTCCCGGTCTCGGCGGTGGTCCGTTCGGTGACGGCCCGCAGGCGCGTGCCCGCGCGGTGCGCGTAGGCCGCCAGGAACGACTGGCGGAAGGTCTTGGTCCTCTTGCGTCCGCCCGCGCGCTGGGCGGCCTCCGCCTTCGTCATCGCGGCCTCGGCCTGCACCAGCAGCGACGTGTAGAGGAGTTCGACCGCTTCCAGGTCGGCCTCGAAGCCGACGACCGTGGAGAAGCCGAGAGGTTCGTTCCACACGGCCCGGCAGTGGTTGGCGTCGGCCACCGCGTCCAGCAGCACCGCCTTGGCCTGCTCGTACGGCGGCTCCACGCCGATCCGGCAGGCGCCCGGGGTGTCGGGCGAGGGCGCGTGGGCCGACAGCAGCGCCTCGTCGATGCTGTGCCGGGCCATCAGCTCCTGTGCCTTGGCACTGAGCGCCTCCGCCTCCTCCGGGTACCCGGTCGCCTCCGCCTTGGCGAGCAGGGCGCGGATGCGGGCGAGGGTGCGGGACCCGGCCCGGTGCTCCCGCCGGGGCTCGTCCAGCGGCTCCAGCGCGGGCAGGCGCAGCAGCAGCCGGTACAGCTCCAGCACGGCGGTGGCGTGCGAGAAGCGGTCGGTGCGCGGGGGCGGCCCGCCCGGCAGGTCGTCGAGCTGCGCGGCCCAGCGGGGGCCTCGCGCACGGTCCCGCGCGGCCTGGGCGCGGATCAGTTCCGCCGCCAGACGCAGGTGTACGTCGTCCAGCTCGCGCCGCACGATCCGTACGACGTCGGCGGGCTGCCAGCCGCGCCGCCAGGCCGTGGCCACGAACTCCTCGCCGCGCCGGGTCAGTTCGGCGTCGGCCGCCGGGTCGGCCGCGAGCAGGGACGCTCCCGTGTCGAGGCTCGCGTCGGTGCTGTCGTACAGGGCGGCCTCGAAGGCGCGGTCGACGGTGCTGGACGTACTCACCCGGCGATGGTGCCACGGTTCACCGGGCCGTCTCACTCCGTGGAATTCGGTCGATGCGGCGGGCCGCCGCGCCGAGCATGGCGCGCATGGTGGACATGACTCTCTACACGGCGTTTCTCGTCGCAGCCTTCGCGCTCTGCATCACTCCGGGCCCCGACATGATGTTCATCGTCGCGGTGGGCGGGCGGGGCGGACCGCGGGCGGGTGTGATGGCCGCGTTCGGGGTGGCCTGCGCGATGCTGGTGCACTCGGTCGCCGCCGCCCTCGGCCTGTCGGCGCTGTTCACGACGCTGCCGACGCTGTACCACGTGCTGCGCTGGGCGGGCGCGGCCTATCTGCTGTACCTGGCGGTGAAGGCGTTCCGGGACCGTTCGGTGCCGGGCGAGGAGAGCGCGGCGCCCGGCGGTGCGGGGATGCGGCGGGCCTTCTGGCAGGGCGCGATCACCAACCTGCTCAATCCCAAGGTGATCCTCTTCAACGTGGCGTTCCTGCCCCAGTTCGTCGATCCCTCCCTCGGCCACGTCCCCGGCCAGCTGCTGCTGCTCGGCGGCACGCTCGTGGTGATGGGGTTCCTGTGGGACGGCTGCGTCGGGCTGCTGTCCGGGCGGCTGGGGGGCCTGCTCCGGCGCAGCGCCCGGCTGAACCGCTGGCTGAACATCGCCTCCGGGACGGTCTTCACGGGCCTGGCGGTGCGGTTGCTGGCGGCTTCGCCGAAGTGAGCGTGCGGCCCGGAACATCAACTGTCAACCGATGGTTGACAGCCCCTGGAGCGCAACCTACGGTTGACACATGACGACGAATCCGAGCATCACGTCATCCGTACGTCTCGACGAACTCATCAACGCCATCAAGAAGGTGCACGCGGAGCCCCTCGAACAGCTCCAGGACGCCGTCATCGCCGGTGAGCACCTCGGCGAGGTGGCCGACCACCTCATCGGGCACTTCGTGGACCAGGCCCGCCGCTCCGGCGCCTCCTGGACGGACATCGGCAAGAGCATGGGCGTCACCCGGCAGGCGGCGCAGAAGCGCTTCGTGCCGAAGGAGTCGGCCGCGCTCGACCCGAACGAGGGCTTCAACCGCTACACGCCGCGTGCCCGCAACGTGGTGATGGCCGCGCACAACGAGGCCAAGGCCGCACACCACGCCGAGGGCCTGCCCGAACACCTCGTCCTCGGTCTGCTCGCCGAGCCGGACGGCCTCGCCGTCAAGGCGATCGCCGACCAGGGCGTCACCGTCGACGCGATCCGCGAGGCGGCGACCGCCGTGCTGCCGCCGGCCGTCGAGGACGCCCCCGACCTGGTGCCGTACGGCCCGGCGGCCAAGAAGGTCCTGGAGCTCACCTTCCGCGAGGCCCTCCGCCTCGGCCACAACTACATCGGCACCGAGCACATCCTGCTCGCCCTCCTGGAGCACGAGAACGGCGAGGGCGTCCTCAGCGGCCTCGGCATCACCAAGGCGAGGACCGAGGAGTGGATCACCAAGGTGCTCTCGCAGATCCAGTTCCAGCCCACGGGCGGCGAGCAGAGCGGGCAAGGCGAGCAGAGCGGGCAGGAGGAGGGCTGAGTCCCGTGTGACAGGGGGCGTTGTCAGAGGGCGTTGTCAGACCCCCCTGTCACACTCGCAGCATGGCCGACCGGTGGGCGCTCGCCGTGGCCGAGGACGGAGGCGTGGACGTCGCCCCCCTCGGCCCCGGCGGGCTGCCCGCCGGACCGGTTCGCCGGGAGCCCGACCTCGCCGGGGCGGTGCGTAGCCGGCCGGACGTCGCGCGCTGGGTGTGGCGGTCCACCGCCGAGGTCTATCCGCGCCTGCTCGCCGCGGGGGTGCGAGTGGAGCGGTGCTACGACGTGGAGGACGCCGAGACCCTGCTGCTCGGCCACGAGGGCCGTTCCGGCGAACCCCGGTCGGCCGCCGCCGCCCTGGCCCGGTTGCGCGGCGGTCCCGTACCGCCCGATCCGCCCCAGCGCTCCGCCGAGCCGGGCGCGCAGTCCCCGCTGTTCGAACCACAGGGCGTCCACGTGCCCCTGGCGGACCTCCTCGCCGTCTACGCCGAACAGCAGCGCCGTCACGACCGGGCCGCCCACCCCGACCGGATGCGGCTGCTGACGGCGGCCGAGTCGGCGGGGATGCTGGTGGCCGCCGAGATGAACCGCGCGGGACTGCCCTGGCGGGCCGACGTGCACCGCGAGGTCCTGCACGACCTGCTCGGCGAGCGGTACGCGGGCGGGGGCGAACCGCGCCGCCTCGCCGAGCTGGCGGACGAGGTGTCCGCGGCGTTCGGGCGCCGGGTGCGGCCCGACCTGCCGGCGGACGTCGTCAAGGCGTTCGCGCAGGCCGGGATCAAGGTCTCCTCCACGCGCCGCTGGGAGATCGAGTCCGTCGACCATCCGGCCGTAAAACCCCTCATCGAGTACAAGAGGCTGTACCGGATCTGGGTCGCCCACGGCTGGTCCTGGCTGCAGGACTGGGTGCGCGACGGACGCTTCCGCCCCGAGTTCCTGGCCGGCGGCACCGTCACCGGGCGGTGGGTGACCAACGGCGGAGGGGCACTGCAGATCCCCAAGGTGATCCGGCGGGCCGTCGTCGCCGACCCGGGCTGGCGGCTGGTCGTCGCCGACGCCGACCAGATGGAGCCCCGGGTACTGGCGGCGATCTCCCGCGACCCCGGGCTGATGGAGGTGGCCGGCCGGGAGACCGACCTGTACCAGTCGGTGTCCGACCGGGCCTTCTCCGGCGACCGCGCACAGGCCAAACTCGCCGTACTCGGCGCGGTCTACGGCCAGACCTCCGGCGACGGCCTGAAGAACCTCGCCGCGCTCCGGCGCCGCTTCCCCCAGGCCGTGGCGTACGTCGACGACGCGGCCCGCGCCGGCGAGGAGGGCCGGCTGGTGCGGACCTGGCTGGGGCGGACCTGCCCGCCGGCGGCCGGAGCACGCGACGACGCCGGCGAAGAGGCGGGAATCCCCCAGGACGAGCCGGCGCAGACCCCCGGCCCGCAGGAGTGGGTGCCCGGGTACGCGTCCACCAACGCCCGTGCCCGCGGCCGCTTCGCCCGCAACTTCGTCGTCCAGGGCAGCGCCGCCGACTGGGCCCTGCTGCTGCTCGCCGCGCTGCGCCGGTCCTGTGCGGACATGGCGGCCGAGCTGGTCTTCTTCCAGCACGACGAGGTGATCGTGCACTGTCCCGAGGAGGAGGCCGAGGCGGTCGTCGCCGCCATCCGGGACGCGGCGGACCTGGCGGGGCGGCTGACGTTCGGCCCGACACCGGTCCGCTTTCCGTTCACGACGGCGGTGGTGGAGTGCTACGCGGACGCCAAGTGACCGGCGTCAGCCGGCGTCGGCGGCGGCCAGCAGCTCCCGCAGCTGAGCCACCACCGCCTTCGCGTCCGTGCCGTCCAGGGCGGCCAGGGCCGCCCGCCACTGCTCGTACGCCTCCCGGTCGAGGCCGCGTTCCCGCAGCAGGAGCCCGCGCTGGTGGCGGGCGAGGCCCCCGGTGTAGCAGTCGGCGCGGGCGTCGGCGCGCCTCAGCAGTTCCGCGCACTCGCGGTCGGCGCGTTCGGTGCGGCCGAGCAGGCGCAGGGCGCGGACGAGACCGAGCCGGGTCTGCGATTCGCCGTGCCAGTCGCCGTGGCCGCCCAGAATGCGCAGGCTCTCCTCGAAGTGCTCCGCCGCCGCGGCCGGTTCGCCGAGGGTCAGGTGGGCGTAGCCGATGTTGCAGTGCGCGGAATGCTGCACGATCACGTTCCCGATCTCGTCGCCGATGGCGAGCGAACGCCGGTGCTGCTCGATGGCGGCCCGTGCATCGGTGTGCTCGTAGAGGTTGCCGAGGTGGCTGCGGGTGATCGCCTCGCCATGGGGGTCGTTGAGCCGCCGCGAGTACTCGAGGCTCTGGCGCAGCGCCTGGTCCGACTCCTCGTAGCGGCCCAGCACTTCCAGGAGCAGGCCGCGGTTGTTGAGGCAGCGGCGGATGCGGGAGTCCGTGACGAGCCGTCGCCAGAGCGCCAGCGACCGGTCGTTGAGGGCGAGGGCGTCGCTGTGCCGGCCCGTGAGGAAGTGCAGGCCCGCGAGGTCGCCCAGGGCGTAGGCCTCGGCTGCCTTGTCGCCCAGGCGCCGGGCGAGGCCGAGGGCGGCCCGGCCGAGCACCTCCATCTCGGCGACCCGGCCGCTGCGCTGCACGTACGGGAAGAGCATGCGGACGAGAACGGCGAGGTCACGGGTCCCCCGGTCGTCGGGCCGTGCTCCGTGGCGCCGGCCCCCGTCGCGAACGCCCGCGCTGCCGGCCCCGCCGCCGTCCTCACCGTCGTCCTCACCGTCGACGCCGCCGTACCGCTCGACGAGCGCGACGACGTTCGCCAGCTCCAGGTCGCCCCAGGCGAAGGCGTCCTCGGGGCAGGCGAAGGCCGGGACGGAGGCGACCTCCGCCGCGTGCCCGGCCGGCTGCGCCGCGGTGGGGCGGCGACGGTCGTCCTGGTCGATGCCGGGTTCGACGATCGCAGTGAGGACGCGTTCGGCGACGGCGGCGTACCAGCGCAGGGCGGCGCCGACGGCGGCGGTGCCGTCGGCGGGCCGCGCGACCTCCCGGGCGAACTCGCGCACCAGGTCGTGGGGTGCGTAGCGGCCGTAGGAGGTCTCCTCCAGCAGGGCCACGTCGACGAGGCGGTCGAGCGCGGTCCCGGCGCGGTGCTCGTCGGCGCCGAGGAGACGGGCCATCAGCGGCACGCCGTACGCCGGCAGGTCCAGGGCGCCGATGCGGCGCAGCGCCTCGGCCGCGTCCCGGTCGGCCTCGCGGTCGGAGGCGGCGAGGGCGTCGTGCGCCACGGCCAGGGAACGGCGCACGCTGAGGTCGTCGTACTCCAGATGGTTCAGCCTGCCCTCCGTGGCGGTCAGTTGTCCGGCGAGCACGTCCGGGGTCAGGGCGCGGCGGGCGGCGAGCCGGGCGGCCACGACGCGCAGGGCGAGCGGGAGGCGGCCGGTGAGTTCGACGAGGGGGTGGCCGGCGCCCAGTCCGCCGAGGCCGTCCCGGCCGTCACGTCCTTCCCGGCCCTCGCGCCCGGAGGCCGCGCGCAGCAGGGCCGCGCTCTCCTCGCCGGACAGCGGCGCGAGCGGGAAGCGACGAGCCCCGTCCAGCGCGGTGAGCGGCGAACGGCTGGTGACGATCACCGCGCAGCCGGGGCCCGCCGGCAGCAGCGGACGCACCTGCGCTGCGCTCTCGGCGTCGTCCAGCACCAGGAGCGTGCGCGTCGGCGCCAGCAGCGAGCGCAGCAACGCGGAGGCGGCGTCGGGACGTTCGGGGATGGTCCGTGGATCGGCCCCGAGGTCGCGGAGCAGCGCGGTGAGTGCCTGAGCGGGGGTCAGGGGGGCCATGCCGGGGGTGGCGCCGTGGAGGTTGACGTACAACTGCCCATCGGTGAAACGTTCCTTCAGCCGATGGGCGACATGCAGCGCGAGCGCACTCTTGCCGACGCCGGCCATACCGCTGATGACCGTGACGCGTGGGTGCGGCCCGGGGGCGAGCGCCCGGAGCAGTTCGTCGCGCAGGGCAGCGCGGCCGGTGAAGTGCGCGGGCGGGGGCGGGAGCTGTGCGGGGCGGGGGGCCGGGGGGACGGGGGGCGCGGCGGGGGCGGAGTCGGGGACTGATGCGGAAGCGGGGTCCGGGGCGGAGGCGTCGGCTGGGCGCGTGGCCGCCGAGTCTCCGGGCGGGTCGGCGTCGTACGGGGCGGAGCCGCCCGAAGCACAACCACCCGAGCCGGAGCGGCCCGCAACGAAACCATCCGAAGGAGAACCGCCCGAAGCAGAACCGCCCGAGCCAGAGCCGAACGAGCCGGAACCGCCCGCCACGCAACCGTCCGAAGCAGAACCATCCGCGACGGAACCACCCGGACAACCCCCGCGCGGGTGACCGGAACCGCCCGCGGCGGCGCACCCGCACCCGGCAGGCCCCGGTCCCGCACCCGCCGTGGCCTCTGGAGCCTCCGGAACCGCCGTGGTCCCCGGGACCGGCGTCGCCTCGCGCAGCACCTCCACGTGAGCGATCCGCACCGCGGGACCCGGCTCGATGCCGAGATCCTCGACGAGGCGGGCGCGCAGATCGCGATGGACGGCCAGCGCCTCGGCCCGGCGGCCGGTCCGGTGCAGGGCCAGCATCAGCTGACGGTGGTACGCCTCCCGCAGCGGATACTCGGCCGCGAGCGCCGCCAACTCCGGTACGAGGGACTCCAGTCGGTCGCCGCCAAGAGCCAGCTCGGCGTCGTACCGCCACTCCAGGAGCAGCAGCCGCGTCTCCCTCAGGCGCTGCGCGAACGCGTACCCGCCCACCTCGGCCGGCAAGCCGGCGAGCGGTGCGCCGCGCCACAGTGCCAGCGCGGCCGTGACCGCGCGGACGACCCGCGCCGGGTCACCCTCCGCCTGCGCGGCCCGCGCCTCGGCCGCGTGGGCCTCGAAGGCGTGCACGTCCAACTCGCCCTCGTCGACCCGCAGGAGGTACCCGGAGGGAACGGTCCGCAACCGGCCGGGTTCGTCGAGCAGCCGCCGCAGCCGGGTCACGTGGTTGTGCAGCGACGCCTGCGCGGACAGCGGCGGAGCGCCACCCCACAGTGCCTCCTTGAGCGACTCGATGGACACGGCCCGCCCCGCCTCCAGCAGCAGCGCGGCCAGAAGAACCCTTGTCTTGGGGCCGGGCATGTGCCCGCCGTGGCCGTCGGCGTCACCCCGGGCGTCGTAGACGACCGGCGGTCCCAGCAGTCCGAACCGCAGCCGGTACCGCATCACACCGCTCCACAGCCTTCCTCTCGGCGGTTCTCCGCCGGTTCGCCACGACGGCCCCCTGGGCCGCGAATCGTTGGCCATATGTTAGCGATTCGTTGGCAAGGCCTGATGTGATCACATCATCGGATCTGGCCCGGGGGTGCGCGCGTAAGACGCGTTGCTCGGGGGAGTGTCGCTGCCGTGGCCGGATCCGGGGACGCACGAGGGCCCCGGTCGGCGGAGGTGAACGACCGGGGCCCTCGTCCTGTCCGCCCCGGCCGCCGCGCCCGTCAGATGACGGGTGGCCGTCCCAGTCGCGTGAGCCGCCACACCGTGCGCCAGCGCATGGGCCGCCGCTCGCCCGCCGGTTCCCGCATCCCTTCCACGAACCCGCCGAACCAGGCCCGCAGCCCGCCGAGCGACCGGTTCCGGGCCAGGGTGAGCAGCACCCACACGCCGAGGTGGACGGGGATGAGCAGCAGCGGCAGCCTGCGCCGGGCGAGCCAGACCCGGTTGCGCGCGTTGACCCGGAAGTAGATGGCGTGCCGGGCGGGCGACGTCTTCGGGTGCTGGAGCAGCAGTTCGGGGGCGTACAGGATCCGCCAGCCCGCGTCGGCCGCGCGCCAGGCCAGATCGGTCTCCTCGTGCGCGAAGAAGAACCGGGCCGGCCAGTCGCCGATCTCGTCGAGCATGGCCGACCGGAACGCGTGCCCTCCGCCGAGGAACCCGGTGACGTATCCGCCTCGCATCGGGTCCGAGGAGCCGACCCGGGGCACGTGCCGCTGCTGGGTCTCGCCGTTCTCGTCGGCGATCCGGAAGCCGACGATGCCGAGCCGGTCGTCGGCGGCGAACAGGTCCCGGACCCGGCGCAGCACGTCGGCGTCGACGAGCAGCCCGTCGTCGTCCAGCTCCACGACGACGTCCACGTCGCCGAACTCCCGCAGCCGGGCGAGGGCCACGTTCCGTCCGCCGGGGCAGCCGAGGTTCTCGTCGAGCTCGATCGGCGTGACCTCGCCGGGCAGCGACAGGCGCTCGGCGAACTCGGGCAGCGGGCAGCCGTTGCCGACGATCACGATCCGCGCGGGCGGCACGTCCTGCTTGGCCACGGATTCCAGCAGGGCGTCGACCTCGGCGGGCCGGTTGCCCATGGTCACCACGGCCACGGCGATCCTCGGCCCCCCGCCGGCCACGACGGCCTCCCCCATGCCCTCACCCTCTTCCGCCCGACGACAGCTATGACGTTCGCGCGATGCTAACCGTTCACAGCACGGACGCGTGGCATACGCGTTCCGGCCACCGAGCCGAACTGCCGACCGCCCCCGCCGGCACGAAGCCGACACAAAAAAGGCCAGGTCACCATCGAGGTGACCTGGCCTTCCACTGGAGCCGCCTTCGGGATTCGAACCCGAGACCTACGCATTACGAGTGCGTTGCTCTGGCCATCTGAGCTAAGGCGGCGCGCCGTCCGCACCATGGTGCGATCAGCAACGTCCGTAAGTCTACACAGTTTCCGGGGGTGCTTCGCACGCGCCCCGGAGGCCGGGCCTCCGGGGCGGGCGGAAGCGGCTACGAGCAGCGCTTTCCGTCCTTCGGCGCGGTGCCGCGCAGGAGGTAGGCGTTGATCGTGGAGTCGATGCAGCTGCTGCCGCGGCCGAAGGCCGTGTGGCCGTCGCCGTCGTAGGTGAGCAGGCGGCCGGAGGACAGCTGGCCGGCCAGGGCCTGGGCCCAGCGGTACGGGGTGGCCGGGTCACGCGTGGTGCCGACCACGACGATCGGGGACGCGCCGGCGGCCTCGATGCGGTGCGGCTCGCCCTTGGGCTCCACCGGCCAGTACGCGCAGTTCAGGGAGGACCAGGCGAGGCCCTCACCGAAGACGGGGGACGCCTTCTCGAAGTCGGGGAGCACGGCCCGCACGCCGTCCGGGGAGGAGAAGGCCGGGGGGAGGTCGAGGCAGTTCACGGCGGCGTTGGCGAACATGAGGTTGCTGTAGTCGCCGTCGGGCTCGCGCTCGTAGTAGCTGTCGGCCAGGGCCAGCAGCCCGGCGCCGTTGTTCGCCTTCATCGCCGACGCCAGCGCCTCGCGCAGCTGCGGCCAGGCGGCCTCGTCGTACATCGCCGCGATCACGCCGGTGGTGGCCAGGGACTCGGTGAGCCGGCGGCCGGCGGCGTCGCCCGTGGGGGCCGGTTCGGCGTCCAGCTTCTCGAAGAACGCCTTCAGGTTCTTGCCGACCTGGTCGGGGGACGTGCCCGGGCCGCCGAGCGGGCAGCCGGGCTGCCGTACGCAGTCCTTCGCGAACGACTGGAACGCCGTCTCGAAGCCCGCGGTCTGCTCCAGGTTCAGCCGGAGGGCCGGCAGCGAGGGGTCCATCGCGCCGTCCAGCACCAGCCGGCCCGCCCGGCGCGGGAAGAGCCCCGCGTACGTCGCGCCGAGGAACGTGCCGTACGAGGCTCCGACGTAGTTCAGCTTCTCGTCGCCCAGCACGGACCGCAGGACGTCCATGTCCCGGGCCGCCTCGACGGTCGACACATGGCGCAGCAGCGTCGGCGCGTCCGAGCCGCAGCCCTCGGCGAACTTCTTGTAGGCGTCGACGAGTTCTCCCGTCTCGCGCTCGTCGTCCGGGGTGACGTCCGTCTGCGTGTACGCGTCCATCTCCCGCCCGTCGAGGCACTCCACGGGCTCGCTGCGGGCCACGCCCCGCGGGTCGACCGCCACCAGGTCGTACCGGGCGCGGACCTCCTCGGGGTAGGCGATCCCCGCGTAACTCTGGAGGTAGTCGATCGCCGAGCCGCCCGGTCCGCCCGGGTTCACCAGCAGCGAACCCAGCCGCTCACCGGGGCCGGTGGCCTTCTTGCGGGCCACGGCGAGCCGGATGTCCCCGCCGGCCGGCTTCGCGTAGTCGAGCGGCGCCTTCATCGTGGCGCACTGGAAGCCGGGGACCCCGCAGTCGCGCCAGTTCAGCTTCTGCCCGTAGTACGACGCCAGCGCGGGCGGGGTCGCCTGCGGCAGCGCGGCCAGCGGCGGCGCCTCCGTCGGCCCGCCGGCGTCCGCCGCCGGGCTGGCGGACATCGCACCCCCGGACGAGCAGGCGGTGGCGAGCAGCGCGGCGGCCATGACGATGGCTGCGGTACGGGTCCTGCGATGAGTGCGCCTTGTGTACATTCTGTGAGCGTAACTCTCCGCATTGGATCACGCGCTCTGCGTGGCCCATGTGCCTCATACGAGTTATGCCGTCAACCGCGTCCGGAGTCCTTCGTCGGGAGTCCTTCGTCGGGGTCCTTCGCCCGGAGCCCTTCGTTCACCCCGCTCTCAGGGCCATCGTCATCGCCTCGACGGCGAGCAGCGGGGCCACATTGCGGTCGAGGGCGTCACGGCAGGCGGCGATCGCCTCGATACGGCGGAGGGTGGACTCCGGGGAGCTGCCGCGGGCAAGGCGCTCCAGGGCGTCCTCGGAGTCGGCGTTGGCGATCGCCACGCGGGAGCCCAGCTGGAGGGCGAGGACGTCGCGGTAGAAGCCGGTGAGGTCGGTCAGGGCGAGGTCCAGGCTGTCGCGCTGCGTGCGTGTTCTGCGGCGCTTCTGCATCTTCTCCAGGTCGTTCATGACGCCCGCCGTGCCGCGTGGCAGGCGGCCGCCCTGGGCCGCGCCCAGTGCCGCCTTCAGCTCCTCGGTCTCCTTGGCGTCCATCTCCTCGGCGAGCTGCTTGGCGTCCTCCGACGCCGCGTCGACCAGTTCCTGGGCCGCCTTGAGCGCGCCGCCGACGTCCTCGATCCGCAGCGGCAGCTTCAGCACGGCCGCCCGGCGGTCGCGGGCGGCCGGGTCGGTGGCCAGCCGGCGGGCCCGGTCGACGTGGCCCTGGGTGGCCCGGGCCACCGCCGCGGCGACGTCCGGCTCGATCCCCTCGCGGCGTACGAGCATGTCGGCGACGGCGTCGACCGAGGGCGTGCGCAGGTTCAGGTGGCGGCAGCGGGAGCGGATCGTGGGCAGCACGTCCTCGATGGAGGGGGCGCACAGCAGCCAGACCGTGCGGGGGGCCGGTTCCTCCACCGCCTTGAGGACGGCGTTGGCGGATCTCTCGTTCAGCCGCTCGGCGTCCTCGACGAGGATGATCTGCCAGCGGCCGCTCGCGGGCGAGGTGAACGACTTTCGGACGGTGTCGCGCATGTCCTCGGCGAGGATCTGCGTGCCGACGGCGGCGACCGTGCTGACGTCCGCGTGGGTGCCGACGAGGGCCGTGTGGCAGCCGTCGCAGAAGCCGCAGCCGGGGGCGGCTCCGAGGGCTCGGTCGGGGCTCACGCACTGCAGCGCGGCGGCGAAGGCCCGGGCCGTCTGCGTCACCCCCGCGCCGGGCGGCCCGGTGAACAGCCAGGCGTGCGTCATCTTCGACGCCTCCGGCAGAGGGCCGTCGGCCGCGGCGGCGGTGACGAAGGCGTCGGCGTCCCGGGCCGCGGCGGCGAGCTGCTCGCTCACCTTCTCCTGCCCGACGAGGTCGTCCCACACGGTCATGGGTCACGCCGTCCTTCCGTCACGTTGCGCCCGGTGTCGTCCGTCGTCATCCATTGTGCGGGCGCCCACTGACAACCCGGGCCGGCCGAGCGTCAGCGGCCCCGGCCCCTCCCCCGGCGGCCTCCGTCGTCCTGGTCGTCGTCCTCATGCGGCCCGAGCAGTTCGTCCGCCAGCGTCGGCAGGTCGTCCAGCGGCGTCTCCTCGGCCCAGTCGGACCGCCGGCGCCGGGGCTGCGCCTGCTCGGGGTCGACCTGGGGCAGCTCCCGCGTGCGGTCGTCGGAGGCGTCGGGCCGGGCGGGCGGGTTCTCGTCCCGGAAGAAGCCGGGCGGCACCCGGTCGGCGGGGTCGTCTCCGCGTACGGGCGGCAGCACGGCCGTCTCGTCGGCGGCACCGGGCGCCACCGGCGGCAGCACAGCCGTCTCATCGGACTCACCCGGCGCCACCGGCGGCAGCACGGCCGTCTCATCCGCCGCACCCGGCGCCACCGGCGGCAGCACGGCCGTCTCATCCGCCGCACCCGGCGGCAACGGCAGCTCGGCCGTCACCTCCGAGTCGGAGACCGCGGAGGTCCGCCCGTCGCCGCGCTCGTCCCGCACCGGCCGCAGTACCGCGGTGTCCTCCGCCGGCCCGTCGGGGCCCTTGTCCAGCTTCACCACCGGCGTCGGCACGGTCGCCGCGTCCGGGGCCGGGGCAGGGGCCGGCCGGGGGGCGTCCGCCGCGGGCGGGGCCGTCGGCTTCGGGCCCGTCGCGGCCGCGGCCGCAGCCTGCTCCGCCGCCCGGCGCGCCTCCTCCGCGCGCAGCAGGGCCTCCTCGGCCTTGCGCTGCTTCTCCAGGCGCCGTGCCTCGGCCTCGGCCCGCAGCCGGGCCTCCTCCTCGGCCTGCTTGCGGAGCCTCTCCTCCTCGGCCCTGCGGCGGGCCTCCTCCTCGGCGCGCGCCTTCTCCTCCGCGAGGAGCCGTGCCCGCTCCTCCTCGGCGCGCCGACGCGCTTCCTCGGCCCGCTGCCGGGCCTCCTCGGCCTGCCGCTCGGCCTCGCGCCGCTGGGCCTCCTCCAGCTCGCGCCGCTTGCGCTCCTCCTCCTCGGCGCGCAGCCGCTCCAGCTGCTCCTGGCGCTCGCGCTCCAGGCGCTCCTCCTCGGCCTTGCGGGCGGCTTCCTCCTCCGCCTTGCGCCGGGCCTCCTCCTCGGCCTTGCGCCGCGCCTCCTCCCGGGCCTCGATCTCGGCCTGGGACAGCGGCAGCACCTGGTCGAGCCGGGCCCGGACGACGGTCGTGACGGCCTCGGGCTCCTGGCCGGCGTCCACGACGAGGTAGCGCCCGGGGTCGGCGGCGGCCAGCGTCAGGAAACCGGACCGCACGCGCGCGTGGAACTCGGCGGGCTCCGACTCCAGCCGGTCCGGCGCCTCGGTGAACCGCTCGCGCGCGGCCTCCGGCGAGACGTCCAGCAGGACCGTCAGATGCGGGACGAGCCCGTTCGTCGCCCAGCGGTTGATGCGGGCGATCTCGGTCGGGGACAGGTCACGGCCCGCGCCCTGGTAGGCCACCGAGGAGTCGATGTAGCGGTCGGAGATCACCACGGCTCCGCGCTCCAGCGCGGGCCGCACCACCGTGTCCACGTGCTCCGCGCGGTCGGCGGCGTACAGCAGCGCCTCCGCCCGGTGCGACAGTCCGGCGCTGGACACGTCCAGCAGGATCGACCGCAGGCGCTTGCCCACCGGCGTCGCGCCCGGCTCGCGGGTGAGCACGACCTCGTGGCCCTTGCCCCTGATCCACTCGGCGAGCGCCTCGGCCTGGGTGGACTTCCCGGCGCCGTCACCGCCCTCCAGGGCGATGAAGAATCCGTTCGCCGCGGGTGCGGGCACCGGGTCGTCGCCGCCGAGCAGCGCGTCCCTCAGGTCGTGCCGGAGCGGAACGCCGGAGCGGTCGTCGACCTTGGCGAGCACCAGCGCGGCCACCGGCAGCAGCAGCGCGCCGACGAGCATGAGGACGAAACCGGCGCCGCCGTGCGCGAAGACGAACTTGCCGTTCTCCAGCCGGTGCGGCCCGATCACCGCGGCCAGCACGGGCGCGACCACCGCGCCGAGCGCCACGCAGACCCGGACGACCGCGTGCAGGTGCTCGGTGGTCCGCGTCCGGCGGTGCTCCTCGCTCTCCTGGTCGAGCAGCGTGTGCCCGGTGTTGGCGGCCACGCCCGCGCCGACGCCGGCCAGCGCGACGAGCAGCAGCACCGTGGTGTCGTCCGGGACGAGCCCTGCGGCCAGCAGGGCGACGCCGGCGAAGGCGGTCGCCAGGGCCAGCAGCCGCCGGCGCGAGAGCGAGGGCAGCAGGGCGGGGGCCGTACGGATGCCGACGACGACCCCGCCGGTCAGCGCGGCCACCATCAGCCCGTACAGCACGGGGCCGCCGCCCAGGTCCTTGGCGTGCAGCACCGCCACGGCGACCGCCGCGGACACCGCCCCGGCGACCGCCGCGCAGGCGAGCACCAGCAGCGGGGCGGCGCCGGTGCGGCCCTTGTCCGGGCCCGTGCCGCTCTTCGGGCGGCGCAGCCCCTCCAGCGGCGACCGGGCGCGCGGGGTGCGCGTGGCGGGCAGCTCCAGGAAGGTCAGCACGGACAGGGAGGCGGCGAACAGCCCGGCCGCGACGTACGAGCCGAGGGCGGCCTGGTGCTCGGCGAACCAGGCGATGCCGGCGCCCAGCAGGTTGTTCACCAGCCCGGCGACGACGAGCACCACCGCCGCGAGGGGGACCGCCACGAAGCCCGTCCGCAGGGACAGGCGGCGCAGCGCCTCCATGTGGTCCGGCAGCGGACGCACCGTCGCGCCCTCCGGTGGCGGCGCGGGCAGCAGCGCGGGGGCCGCGCTCTCCCGGCACACCGTCCAGAAGCGCTCGGCGACGCCGGTGACGAAGACGGTCACCAGGAGGACGGCGAGCGCGTCGTCCGGCGTCCAGTCGATCCACAGCGGCGCGACGATCAGCAGCGCGGCCCTCAGCCCGTCCGCGCCGACCATGGTCCAGCGGCGGTCGAGCGGGCCGTCCTGCGAGGTGAGAGCGGTCAGCGGGCCCAGCAGGACCGCGCCGAAGAGCAGCGTCGCCAGGATGCGCACACCGAAAACGGTCGCCACTGCGAACGCCACGCCCCGGTAGCCCGCGCCGAACGAGCCCGCGCCGATCGCGGCCTGGACGGCGAGAACGACCAGCACGAGGAGGGCCAGCATGTCGCCGACACCCCCCACGAGCTGTGCGCTCCACAGCCGCCTCAGCTGCGGCTGGCGCAGCAGGGCGCGCACGGCGCGCTCGCGGGAGTCCGCGACCAGGGCGTCGTCCGGGGTGGGGTGAGAGGCCGTTGGCTGCTCGGCTCGCGTCATGCGTTCAGCCTATCGGGAGCCGCCGACAGGCCCGAGCGCCCGGCCGGGCGTGCGCACGCCCCGACACCGAATCGATGCCGGGGCGTTCGCTCTGCGAATGAAGGTGCGTCTCACGCGCCGTCGTCCGGGGCCGGCTCAGTCCTCCGACGCCTTGGTGGCGGTCGCCTTCTTGGTGGCCGTCTTCTTCGCCGTGGTCTTCTTGGCGGCCGTCGTCTTGGCGGCCGTCTTCTTCGCCGCGGTCTTCTTGGCCGCCGTCTTCTTCGCCGGGGCCTTCTTCGCGGCGGTCTTCTTCGCCGTCTTCTTGGCGGGCCCCTTGGCGCGCTTCTCGGCGAGCAGCTCGAAGCCGCGCTCCGGGGTGATCGCCTCGACGCTGTCGCCGGAGCGCAGAGTGGCGTTGGTCTCGCCGTCGGTGACGTACGGACCGAAGCGCCCGTCCTTGACGACGACCGGCTTGCCGCTGACCGGGTCCTCGCCCAGCTCCTTCAGCGGCGGCTTGGCCGCGGCCCGGCCACGCTGCTTGGGCTGGGCGTAGATCGCCTGCGCCTCCTCCAGCGTGATCGTGAAGATCTGGTCCTCGGACTGCAGGGACCGCGAGTCCGTGCCCTTCTTCAGGTACGGGCCGTAGCGGCCGTTCTGCGCGGTGATCTCGACGCCGTCCGCGTCGGTGCCGACGATGCGCGGCAGCGACATCAGCTTCAGGGCGTCGTCCAGCGTCACCGTGTCCAGGGACATCGACTTGAACAGCGAGGCCGTCCGCGGCTTCACGGCGTTCTTGCCGGTCTTGGGAGTGCCCTCGGGGAGCACCTCGGTGACGTACGGGCCGTAGCGGCCGTCCTTGGCGACGATCGTGTGGCCGGTGGCCGGGTCGGTGCCCAGCTCGAAGTCGCCGCTCGGCTTGGCGAGCAGTTCCTCGGCGAGCTCGACGGACAGCTCGTCGGGCGCCAGGTCGTCGGGGATGTCGGCGCGCTGGTGCTGCTCGGTGTCCTTCTCGCCGCGCTCGATGTACGGGCCGTAGCGCCCGACCCGCAGCACGATGTCGTTGCCGACGGGGAAGGACGACACCTCGCGCGCGTCGATCGCGCCCAGGTCGGTCACCAGCTCCTTGAGGCCGCCGAGGTGGTCCCCGTCGCCGTTGCCGGCCTCGGCCGCGCCGCCGTTGCCGGTGCCCTCGCCGAAGTAGAAGCGCTTCAGCCACGGCACGGCCTGCGCCTCGCCGCGGGCGATGGCGTCGAGGTCGTCCTCCATCTTGGCGGTGAAGTCGTAGTCGACGAGCCGCCCGAAGTGCTTCTCCAGGAGGTTGACCACGGCGAAGGACAGGAAGGACGGGACGAGCGCCGTGCCCTTCTTGAACACGTAGCCGCGGTCCAGGATGGTGCCGATGATCGACGCGTACGTCGACGGGCGGCCGATCTCGCGCTCTTCCAGCTCCTTGACCAGCGACGCCTCGGTGTAGCGGGCCGGGGGCTTGGTGGCGTGGCCGTCGACCGTGATCTCCTCGGCCGTCAGCGCGTCGCCCTCGGCGACCTGCGGCAGCCGGCGCTCGCGGTCGTCCAGCTCGGCGTTCGGGTCGTCGGCGCCCTCCACGTAGGCCTTCAGGAAGCCGTGGAAGGTGATCGTCTTGCCGGACGCGGTGAACTCGACGTCCCGTCCGTCGGCCGCCGTGCCGCCGATCTTCACGGTGACGCTGTTTCCGGTCGCGTCCTTCATCTGGGAGGCGACGGTCCGCTTCCAGATCAGCTCGTAGAGCTTGAACTGGTCGCCGGTCAGACCGGTCTCGGCGGGCGTGCGGAAACGATCACCCGAGGGACGGATCGCCTCGTGCGCCTCCTGCGCGTTCTTGACCTTGCCGGCGTACGTCCTCGGCTGCGCCGGCAGGTAGTCGGCGCCGTACAGCTGCGTGACCTGGGCGCGGGCGGCGGCGACCGCCGTGTCGCTCAGGGTCGTCGAGTCCGTACGCATGTAGGTGATGTAGCCGTTCTCGTACAGCTTCTGCGCGATCTGCATCGTCGCCTTGGCGCCGAAGCCGAGCTTGCGCGAGGCCTCCTGCTGCAGCGTCGTCGTACGGAACGGGGCGTACGGCGAGCGGCGGTACGGCTTGGACTCGACGGAGCGGACGGCGAACCGCGTGTCCTGGAGGGCGGCGGCGAGCGCGCGGGCGTTCGCCTCGTCGAGGTGGAGGGTGTTCGCGCTCTTCAGCTGCCCGAGGGAGTCGAAGTCACGGCCCTGCGCCACCCGCCGGCCGTCGACGCTCTGCAGGCGGGCGACCAGCGACGACGGGTCGGAGGCGTCTCCCGCGCGACCGGTCGCGAAGGTGCCCGTCAGGTCCCAGTACTCGGCGGAGCGGAACGCCATGCGCTCGCGTTCCCGCTCGACGACCAGCCGGGTCGCGACGGACTGGACGCGGCCTGCCGACAGGCGCGGCATGACCTTCTTCCACAGGACCGGCGAGACCTCGTAGCCGTAGAGGCGGTCGAGGATGCGGCGGGTCTCCTGGGCGTCGACGAGCTTCTGGTTGAGCTGGCGCGGGTTGGCCACGGCCGCCCGGATCGCGTCCTTGGTGATCTCGTGGAACACCATCCGCTTGACCGGGATCTTGGGCTTGAGCACTTCCTGGAGGTGCCAGGCGATGGCCTCGCCCTCGCGGTCCTCATCGGTGGCGAGGAAGAGCTCGTCGGAGTCCTTCAGCAGATCCTTGAGCTTCTTGACCTGCGCCTTCTTGTCGGCGTTGACCACATAGATCGGCTGGAAGTCGTGTTCGACGTCCACACCGAGGCGGCGGACCTCGCCGGTGTACTTCTCGGGCACCTCCGCGGCGCCGTTCGGAAGATCGCGAATGTGCCCGACGCTCGCCTCGACGACGTAACCGGGCCCGAGGTAGCCCTTGATCGTCTTCGCCTTGGCAGGCGACTCGACGATGACGAGTCGGCGGCCGCCCTTCGCGGTCTCGCTGGTCGGGGACAACTTCGCTCTTCTCTCCGGTCGACGCTGGGCCTCCCCAGGCCGTGGTCCCGGGTCGGGTCGTGCTCTGTTTCGGTCGTGACGCTGCGGAGTGTGACGGTACCTCCCGCCCCCGTGTCAAACGGGAAAAGCCCACAACGGCCACTCGAACGGTAACCCGACGAACCCTGTTCCTGCCGCCCGGAGTGCTCAGCGGCCCTCACCTGCATATCCGGAGCGCGACCTCCCGATTACCCGGGCGGTAGTGCGGTGCCCGGCCGGAACGGGCCTCTCACACACGCGTCAGACACCACGCCCCGAGGGCCAGAGCGACCACGGCGGCAACGCTCGCGAGGGTCGCCGATGCGACGGGGTTCACACCCTGGGCGACAGGCTTGCCGTGCCGCACCCGGCTCGCAGTCCACACCAGCAGACCGCCCCCGAACAGGGCGAACACCATTCCCGAGAAGATCGCCGGACCGCTCTCCATGATCTTCGTGCCTCTCTTTTGCCGCCCGCGAGTACCCAGCTTCCGGGAGACTGACACGCGCGGGCGGCGATCAGGCGAACCCGAGGTGAACGGGCGGCCGCCGGCGCGTCGCCGTGGCTCGTTCCACGCGGTGCCGCGGCGGCCGAGACGGCCGTCACAGGGATTCGCCGGCACATGCACTACGCCGGTTCGAGGAATCCCTGCTCCACCAGCAGCCGGATCTGCGCGGGCGTACGGTCGCGCAGCGCCACCGGGTCCTCGCCCAGCAGCTGGGCGATGGCGTCCAGAATGCGGCCCGCGGTCATGGTGCCGTCACAGACGCCGGCGAACCCGGCGCCGACCGTGTCGACCCGGGTGGCCCGGCGCATGCCGCGGTTCTGGCGCAGGACGACGTGCTCGGGGTCCTCGGCGCCGGGCAGCCCCACCTGCTCCTGGACGACCTCGCCGGCCAGCGTGAAGCGTGCTTCGAGCAGGGCGGCGTCGTCGTGCGTGCGCAGATAGTCGAGGCGGTCGAAGTGCGCCCGCACCGTCTCGCCGAGCGGCTGCTCGATCGGGTGCGGCCACTCCTCGGTGGTGATCGAGGGCTCGGCGGACCCCGTCTTGCGCAGGGTGATCCAGCCGAAGCCGACGGCCTTGACCTTGCGCGCCTCGAACTCGTCGAGCCACGCGTCGTACCGCGCCTGGTACTCGGCCACATCGCCGCGGTGGTCCCCGGCGTCCCTGAGCCACAGCTCGGCGTACTGCGTGACGTCCTGCACCTCGCGCTGGACGATCCAGGCGTCGCAGCCGCGCGGCACCCAGGAGCGCAGCCGGTCCGCCCAGTCCTCCCCCTCCACGTGCTGCCAGTTGGCGAGGAAGTGCGCGAACCCGCCCTCGTTCAGCCGCTCCCACGCCTGGGAAACGAGCGTGCGGCACAGATCGTCCCCGCCCATCCCGCCGTCGCGGTAGGTGAGCCGTGCGCCCGGGGAGATCACGAACGGCGGATTCGACACGATCAGGTCGTACGTCTCCCCGTCCCGGAGCGGCTCGAACAGCGAGCCCTCGCGGAGATCGGCGGCCGGGGCCCCGGACAGCGCGAGGGTGAGCGCGGTGATGTGCAGCGCGCGCGGGTTGAGGTCGGTCGCCGTCACCCGCGTGACGTGCCGGGCGGCGTGCAGGGCCTGGATGCCGGAGCCGGTGCCGAGGTCGAGGGCGGTGGCGACGGGCGTGCGGACGGTGATGCCGGCGAGCGTCGTGGAGGCGCCGCCGACCCCGAGGACGACGCCCTCGGCGCGGCTGCCGATGCCGCCGGCACCGCCGACCGCGCAGCCGAGGTCGGAGACGATGTACCAGTCCTCGCCGTCGGGTCCGGCGTACGGCCGCACGTCCACGGTGGCCGCCACCTCGTCGCCGCCCGTGCGGACGAGCCAGCCGCTCTCCAGGCAGGCGTCGGCGGGCAGGACGTCCGCCACGCGCGCGTGGGCGACCGGTTGCTGGAGCAGGAAGAGCCGTACGAGCACTTCCAGCGGTGTGTCGCCGCGGGTGGCCCGGAGCGCGGGCACCGTCTCGCTGCGGGACAGCGCCGCGTAGGCGGGAGCGCCGAGCAGCTCCAGCAGTCCGTCGGCGGTGAAGGAGGCCCCGAGCAGGGCGTCGCGCAGCCGCGCGGTGACGTCGGCGCGGTCGGCGGAGGGCAGGGTGGAGAGGCTGGCGTTACTCACGTCCCCCATTGTGAACCCGCGCCCTCCCCCGGGCCCCTGGAGCGGCCGTCAGCTCGCCGTCGCGGAGGCGGTGGCCGACTTGCAGCTGGGCTGCCTGGCCATCGCCTGGCCGACCTCGCCCTCCTCCAGGGTCTTCAGCGCGTCGCTGCCGCTCTTGCTGAGCTTGTCCAGCTCGGTGGCGATGTCCTTGAGGCCGTCGGCGAACTTCGCCTGGTCATCGGTGTCGAGGGCCTCCACCTGCTTCCTCAGGGAGGCGTACGACGAGGAGAGGCCGTTGAGCTCGGCGACCGCGTCCTTCTGCTTCTTCTCCCCGTCCTCGACGTCCGGCGCGCCGGCCTTCTGGACGGTGCTGCCCATCGCCTTGTACGCGTCGGACATGTCCTGGAAGGCCTTCGCGTCGGTCTTCTGGACCTCCTCCGGCGTGCTGTTGTCCGAGGTCTGCTTCTGGATCGCCGCGTTGGCGGCCTCGATCTTCTTCGCCTGCGGCTGTACGCCGTCGCAGACCTGCTTCGCCCAGGAGTCCAGCTTGTCGTTGCCGTCGTCGCTGCTGCATCCCGTCAGCGCCAGTACCAGTACCGCACCGCCGGACAGTGCGGCCGCGAGCTTCTTGTTCACCGGATTGGTCCCTTCCATGGCTCTCGGCCCCGGAACATACACGCCGGACGGGGGACCTTTGCAGGATGAGCATCCGTTAAGACCGGTATTGCATCCATTTGCACCAAGAGAGAGAAGGCTCACGATGCGGGGCGCGCACACGCGGCGCACGGGCGGACGACGCGTCAACGCGCGCCTCCCGCCCGTGCTTTGAGACTGCCTTCCCGCGATCTGCCACCAGGGCGTCTGGGGAACCGGCTACGAAACCACCGCCGGATCGGCCGACTTGGGCTCCCGGTCGGTGCTGTCCTCGTCGCCCACGGCGATTCCGCGCCGCTTGGAGACGTACACCGCGGCGACGATGACGGCGAACGCCACCACCGCGATCAGCACCCGCATGCCGATGCTCTTGTCGGCGCCGTAGGAGAACTTGATGACCGCCGGTGCGATGAGCAGCGACACCAGGTTCATGACCTTCAGCAACGGGTTGATCGCCGGGCCCGCGGTGTCCTTGAACGGGTCGCCGACCGTGTCGCCGATGACGGTGGCGGCGTGGGCCTCGCTGCCCTTGCCGCCGTGGTGGCCGTCCTCGACGAGCTTCTTGGCGTTGTCCCAGGCACCACCGGAGTTGGCGAGGAACACTGCCATCAGGGTGCCCGCGCCGATCGCGCCCGCCAGGAACGCCCCGAGGGCGCCCACGCCGAGCGTGAACCCGATGAAGATGGGCGCCATGACGGCCAGCAGCCCGGGCGTGGCGAGCTCGCGCAGGGCGTCCCTGGTGCAGATGTCGACGACCTTGCCGTACTCGGGTTTCTCGCTGTAGTCCATGATCCCGGGCTTCTCGCGGAACTGCCGCCGCACCTCGAAGACCACCGAACCCGCCGACCGCGACACCGCGTTGATCGCCAGCCCGGAGAAGAGGAAGACCACCGCCGCGCCCGCGACCAGCCCGACGAGGTTGTTGGGCTGCGAGATGTCCATCATCAGGCTCATCGGCGCGCCCTCGCCGCTCAGCTTCTCCCCGACGTCTCTGGCGCCGGTGGTGATGGCGTCGCGGTACGAGCCGAACAGCGCCGCCGCCGCGAGGACGGCGGTGGCGATCGCGATGCCCTTGGTGATCGCCTTGGTCGTGTTGCCGACCGCGTCCAGGTTGGTGAGCACCTGTGCGCCCGCGCCCTCCACGTCGCCGGACATCTCGGCGATGCCCTGCGCGTTGTCGGAGACCGGCCCGAACGTGTCCATGGCGACGATCACGCCGACCGTGGTGAGCAGGCCGGTGCCGGCCAGCGCCACCGCGAACAGCGCCAGCATGATCGACGTGCCGCCGAGCAGGAAGGCCCCGTAGACGCCGAGGCCGATCAACAGGGCGGTGTAGACGGCGGATTCCAGACCGACGGAGATACCGGCGAGGACGACGGTGGCGGGGCCGGTGAGCGAGGTCTTGCCGATGTCCCTGACGGGCCTGCGGGTGGTCTCGGTGAAGTAGCCCGTGAGCTGCTGGATCAGCGCGGCGAGCACGATGCCGATCGCCACCGCGACGAGCGCGAGGATCCGCGGGTCGCCGTCCTTGCCCGCGATCGCGGCGTCGGTGACGCCGTCGAGGTCGGAGTACTTCCCGGGGAGGTAGACGAAGACGGCCACCGCCACCAGCACCAGCGAGATCACCGCGGAGATGAAGAAGCCCCGGTTGATCGCACTCATGCCGCTGCGGTCCGCTCGCCGGGGCGCCACCGCGAAGATTCCGATCATGGCGGTGACCACGCCGATCGCCGGGACCAGCAGCGGGAACGCCAGCCCGGAGTCGCCGAAGGCGACCTTGCCGAGGATCAGCGCGGCGACCAGGGTCACGGCGTACGACTCGAAGAGGTCGGCCGCCATGCCCGCGCAGTCGCCGACGTTGTCGCCCACATTGTCGGCGATGGTCGCGGCATTGCGCGGATCGTCCTCCGGAATGCCCTGCTCGACCTTGCCGACCAGGTCGGCGCCGACGTCGGCGGCCTTGGTGAAGATGCCGCCGCCGACCCGCATGAACATCGCGATCAGCGCGGCACCGAGACCGAAGCCCTCCAGGACCTTCGGCGCGTCGGCCGCGTACACCAGCACCACGCAACAGGCGCCCAGCAGGCCGAGCCCCACCGTGAACATGCCGACCACACCGCCGGTGCGAAAAGCGATCTTCGTCGCCCGGTGCGAAACGAGCGTGAGATCCTTTTCCGGTTCGCCCGGGGCCGGTGTCGCTTCCCGCGCCGCCGCGGCGACGCGCACATTGCTGCGTACCGCGAGCCACATGCCGATATAGCCGGTGGCCGCCGAGAACGCCGCGCCGATCAGGAAGAACACCGATCGTCCGGCACGCTGATTCCAGTCGTCCGCGGGCAGCAGCATGAGCAGGAAGAACACGACGACGGCGAAAACGCCGAGCGTGCGCAACTGCCGGGCCAGATAGGCGTTGGCGCCTTCCTGGACGGCCGCCGCGATCTTCTTCATGCTGTCGGTTCCCTCGCCCGCCGCGAGTACCTGGCGCACCAGGACGCCCGCGAGCACCAGCGCGGCCAGCGCGACGACCGCGATGACGGCGACCAGGACGCGATTGCCGTCGGTCAGGACCGCGGCCGCCAAGGTCGAGGGATCACCCAACTGATGAGGGGTAGAAAGCTCCGCCATTCGTCCTCCTTGACGCTTGGACTGAGCTCAAGATGTGGACGGATTGTAGGTACCGGAACCCGATCAAAACAGTGCACGACAAATAGAATTGGCCTGTCAACCGGAAAGCGTAATGCGCCAAAAGCATTGGGTCGGGAACGCGACCGTGATCCGTTTGTCCATACGGGTTGATCGTGAATGAATTCACTTAACGCCCGCACGGAACCACTGTATGCGCGGGCGTTGTCCTCCGCACACGGCAAAGGGCCCTACGTGGTAGGGCCCTTTGGGTGATGCCCGGCTGAAAGAGGTGCTGTCAGGCCAGGGGGACCACCGGCGGCGTGGTCGGCCAGGTCATGCGGATCAGCCCGCCGTCCTCGCCCGCCGTGACCTCCACGTCGTCGACGAGTCCGCTGATGACGGCGAGGCCCATCTCGTCCTCCTCGGCCTCCACCTCGTCGCCCCCGGCTCCGGGGGACCCGGCCACGAAGGGCAGGTGCGGCGCCTCGTCGCCGACCTCGATGGAGAACTGCTTCTCCTCCTCGATCAGCGACACCTTCACCGGCGCCGTGATGCCACCGTTCTGATGGAGCCCGACGGCCCGGGTGCAGGCCTCCCCGACGGCGAGCCTGACCTCGTCGAGGACGGCCTCGTCCACCCCGGCCCTGCGTGCCACCGCGGCCGCCACCAGACGGGCGGTCCGCACGTGCTCGGGCAGCGCGCTGAAGCGGAGTTCAACGGTGGCCATGCATCCCCCTCAGAACTACGGGCGTGCTGTCGGGGGACCGGGCCGCGCACGACCCGGTCCCCCGTGTTGCCTCAACTCTGCGTCCCGGGCCGGGGCCCGGGAACGGTCGTCAGTCGGTGGCCGCCACCGCTTCATCGACCGAGGTGTGAATCGGGAACACCTTGGTGAGACCGGTGATGCGGAAGATCTTGAGAATGCGCTCCTGGTTGCAGACCAGGCGCAACGAGCCCTCGTGGGCACGCACTCGCTTCAGGCCGCCGACCAGCACGCCGAGCCCGGTGGAGTCGAGGAAGTCCACGCCCTCCATGTCGACGACGAGGTGGAAACTCCCGTCGTTCACCAGCTCGACCAGCTGCTCGCGCAGCTTGGGCGCGGTGTATACGTCAATTTCGCCACCGACCTCGACGACCGTGCGATCGCCGACGGTACGGGTCGACAGGGACAGGTCCACGGATCCTCCAGCACCTTGCTATCGAGCGGTCGTCCCTCGGGACACCTCGGCTTGAAGCCCCCAGGACGGTTCGCCAGCCGCGATGGCATTCAATCACTTACCGGCAGGCGTGCACGACGCCTTGGTCCCATTGTCCGTCACGCCGGTGACACACTCGGTGCCGATGGCCAAGAATCACCGATCCGATCGATCCCCGGCGGAGCCCGTCTCCCGGCCGGAGCCGGGCACGGTCCTGGGCCGGCTCGCCTCGGGGCCGAGCCGGGCTGCGCGCATCACTCATACGGAGCACTTGCCCCCGCGAGCGGGCCGGCATGCCGTCTGGCCGGACCGGATTCGCCCCGAGGTCGTCGCGGCGGTGCAGGCCGCCGGAATCGAACATCCCTGGGCCCACCAGGCACGCGCGGCCGAGCACGCCCTGGATGGCGACTCGGTGGTCGTCGCCACCGGTACCGCCTCGGGCAAGTCCCTGGCCTACCTGGTCCCCGTCCTGTCGACGCTCCTGGACGGCTCCGAGGCCCCCAACGGCCGGGGCGCCACCGCCCTCTACCTCGCCCCGACCAAGGCACTCGCCGCCGACCAGTGCCGGTCGGTGAAGGAACTTTCACAGCCGCTCGGCGCGTCGGTCCGCGCCGCCGTGTACGACGGCGACACGCCGTTCGAGGAACGGGAGTGGATCCGCCAGTACGCCACCTACGTCCTGACCAACCCGGACATGCTGCACCGCGGCATCCTCCCCTCCCACCCGCGCTGGTCCTCCTTCCTGAGGGCGCTGAAGTACGTCGTCATCGACGAGTGCCACACCTACCGCGGCGTCTTCGGCTCGCACGTCGCCCAGGTGCTGCGCAGGCTGCGCCGGCTGTGCGCCCGCTACGGCGCGTCGCCGGTGTTCCTGCTGGCCTCCGCCACCGCCGCCGAGCCCTCGGTGGCGGCCCGCCGGCTCACCGGCCTGCCGGTGGTGGAGGTCGCCGACGACGCCTCACCGCGCGGTGAACTGGTGTTCGCCCTCTGGGAGCCGCCGCTGACCGAACTGGAGGGCGAGAAGGGGGCGCCCGTCCGCCGCACGGCCACCGCCGAGGCCGCCGACCTGCTCACCGACCTCACCGTGCAGGGCATGCGCTCCATCGCCTTCGTCCGCTCCCGGCGTGGCGCCGAGCTGATCTCGGTGATCGCCCAGGAGCGCCTGGGCGAGGTCGACCGGTCGCTGGCCGGGCGCGTGGCCGCGTACCGCGGCGGCTACCTCCCCGAGGAGCGCCGCGCCCTGGAACGCGCCCTCCACTCCGGCGAACTCCTCGGCCTCGCGGCGACGAACGCCCTGGAACTGGGCGTCGACATCTCCGGTCTGGACGCCGTGGTGATCGCCGGGTATCCCGGCACGCGGGCGTCGCTGTGGCAGCAGGCCGGCAGGGCGGGCCGGTCCGGACAGGGGGCCCTGGCGGTGCTGGTCGCCCGGGACGACCCGCTGGACACCTTCCTCGTCCACCACCCGGAGGCCCTGTTCGACCAGCCGGTGGAATCCACCGTCCTCGACCCCGACAATCCGTACGTCCTGGCCCCCCACCTGTGCGCCGCCGCGGCCGAGCTGCCCCTCACGGACGAGGACCTGAAACTGTTCGGCCCCGCGTGCGAGGAACTGCTCCCCCAGCTGGAGGCGGCGAAGCTGCTGCGCCGCCGGACGAAGGCCTGGCACTGGACGCGCCGTGAGCGGGCCGCCGACCTGACCGACATCCGCGGCGCGGGCGGACGGCCGGTCCAGGTCGTCGAGGCCGGCACGGGCCGGCTGCTGGGCACGGTCGACGCCGAGGCCGCCCACACGACGGTCCACGAGGGCGCCGTGCACCTGCACCAGGGCCGCACGTATCTCGTCCGCTCCCTGGACCTGGAGGATTCCGTCGCCCTGGTGGAACAGGCCTCCCCGCCGTACTCGACGGTCGCCCGGGACACGACGTCGATCTCCGTCCTGGAGACGGACGTCGAGGTCCCCTGGGGCGACGGGCGCCTGTGCTACGGCTCCGTCGAGGTCACCAACCAAGTCGTCTCCTTCCTGCGCCGGCGGCTGATCACCGGTGAGGTCCTCGGCGAGTCCAAGCTCGATCTCCCGCCCCGGACGCTGCGCACGCGCGCGGTGTGGTGGACGGTCACCGAGGACCAACTGGACGCCGCCCGGATCAACCCGGAGATCCTCGGCGGTTCCCTGCACGCCGCCGAGCACGCGTCCATCGGGCTGCTGCCCCTCTTCGCCACCTGCGACCGCTGGGACATCGGCGGCGTGTCGGTGCCGCTCCATCCGGACACGCTGCTGCCGACGGTCTTCGTGTACGACGGCCACCCCGGCGGCGCGGGCTTCGCCGAGCGCGCCTTCCACACGGCCCGCGAATGGCTCACGGCCACCCGCGAGGCCATCGCCTCCTGCGAGTGCGACGCCGGCTGCCCGTCCTGCATCCAGTCCCCCAAGTGCGGCAACGGCAACGATCCGCTCCACAAGAGGGGAGCCGTGCGACTCCTCACGGTGCTGCTGCGGGGGGCGGAGGCGGGGAGCCGGTAGGCGCGGAGCCGGTGGGCAGGAGGCCGGTGGGCAGGAGGCCGGTGGGCACGGAGCCGGTGGGCAGGAGTCCGGTGGACTGGGCGGCGGGGGATTCCGAGCCGGCGAGAGGCACGGAGCCGGCGGGCCAAGTGCCGGGAGACACCGAGCCGCCGGGCACGGAACCAGCGGGCGAGGAGCCGGGAGACACCGAGCCGCCGGGCACGGAACCAGCGGGCGAGGAGCCGGGAGACACCGAGCCGCCGGGCAGCGGGTCGGAAGGCCCGGTGTCCGCGGGCCCCGGCGGGCCCGCCCTCGCCCGGACCTCCGCCGCGAACGGCCCCCGTCCCGACGCCGCCGTCACGTCCGAGATCCGCCCGCTGAGGACGCACCGCACGAGCCGCGCCCCCTGGGCCCGCGCGACCCGGTCCGCCCGCGCACACGCGGCCGTACCGCCCTTGGCCCAGTGGTCCGCCGCCGCGAGCGCCGCGAGGTCGGCGCCGCCCGCCGCTCGGTGCCGGGCCACGACGGCCTGGCCCAGGGCCAGCACCACGCCGAACACCAGGCACAGGACGGCCACGGCACCAACACTCCACACGGTGGCGGACCCCCGGTCCGATCCCCGACCGATCACCGGACGGCACGAGAGACCGGCCCTCACCTCGTCACCCCCGTCGTCCCCTCCACGGCCGCCACCGCCTCCTCCCGTACCTCGAACGGAAGGCCGTGCAACGCCGGCGGCTTGGCGACGACGACCACACGGACCCGGCCGGCCTCCCGGCCCACGGTGACCTGCGCTCCGTGGGGCGCGGCCTCCCGGGCGGCCGCGACGACCGCGCCGGTCGGATCCTGGCGTGCCGCCGCCCTGGCGCCCGTCCGGGCAGCGTCCACACACTGGATCTGGGTGGCCACGACGAGCAGGCCCCACACCAGCGCCATCACGAACACCACCAGCACCGGTAGCACCACGGCGGTCTCCGCGGTCACGAAACCCCGGTCGCCTCCTCTGCGGATCGCCCGCTCACATCCGCGCATCGAGCGCTCGCTTCACGATGTCCTGCAGCTCCGCACTGACCGCCCCGCTCGTCAGCACCTTGTAGAGGACCACGGCGAACGCCACCGCCGCGACGATGCCCATCGCGTACTCGGAGGTGACCATGCCCGCGTCCCGCCGCGCGGCCCTCCGCCGCGCCACGCGCACTCCACACACCAGGGCCCGCAGCCGTGCCCGTACCGCCTGATACATCACAACCCCCGTAAGGTCCGATCATTCGTTTCGCTTGTTCGCTTGTTCGCTTGTTCGCTTGTTCCGCTTGTTTCGTTTGTTCTCTCTGATCCGGTGGTCCGCTCGATCTCGCGGATCCGGCTCAAGGTCATCCGCCCATCACCCCGTCGGCGAGCCCGATCACCACCGGCAGTACGCCCACGGCGATGAAGGCGGGCAGGAAGCACAGCCCCACCGGTGCCGTGACCATCACGGCCGCCCGGCGTGCCCGGGCCGTCGTGGCCCGCGCCCAGTCGGAACGGGCCTGTGCGGCGAGCCGGGCGACGGGTCCGGCCGCGGGCAGGCCGGACACGGCGGCCCGTTCCAGCAGCCGCGCCAGGGGCCGGGCGCCGGGGACCGCCGCCAGCCCGCGCCAGGCGCCGCCCGGTTCACCGCCGAGCCGTACTTCCGCCGCCCCGTGCGCCAGCGCGTCCCCGACGGGACCGCCGAGGGCGTCGCCCACGGCACGGGCCGCGACCACGGGACCCGCACCCGCCGCGATGCAGGCGGCCAGCAGGTCGGCGGCAAGCGGCAGCTGACGGGCCGCCTCCACGGCCACGGCCTCCTCCGCGGCCCTGCCGGACGCCGACCGCCGCACCTGCCATCGCCACAGCCCGGCCGCGACCCCCAGCCCCACCAGGGCGCCGGCGACGCCGCCGACCAGCGCCCAGCCCGCACCCACCGTGGCCAGCAGGGGCAGCCATCTGCGCGCCGTCGCCGGCACCTCGACGCGCGGGGCCGTACGGGTCTGCTGCGGGGCCAGCAGGCCGGTGAGCCGTCGCCGTACCGTCCGGGCGCGCCGCCCTGCGCCGATCCGGTGCACCAGCCAGCCGACGAGGAGCACCGTCCCCATCACGGCCCCCAGCCTGTGGACAACGTCTCCGGTCACGCCCCCGCCTCCGCTCGCCGCACGATCCGCGTCACCCACCACGCACCCAGGCCCTCCAGCACCGCCCCGGCCAGCAGGCAGCCCAGCCCCGCTCCGGTGTGCAGCAGCACGTGCAGCGGGTCGGCGCCGAGCGCGACGCCGAGGAGGAGCCCCAGGACCGGCAGACCGGCGAGCATCACCGCAGTGGCACGTGCCCCCGCCAACTGGGCCCGCAGGTCGGCCCGCTGATCCCGCTCGGCGCGCAGTGCCGCCTCCAGCCGCTCCAGGCCGGCCGCCAGTCCGGCGCCCTGGTCGACGGCCACCCGCCAGCACGCGGCGAGCCCGCGCAGCCCGTCGGCACCCGGTTGCCGTGCTGCCGCCGCGAGCGCGCCCGGCACGTCCCCGCCGAACCGGGCCGCCGCCAGCACCGCCGCCTGCCCGTCGCCGAGCCCTCCGGAGTCGTGTGCCGCGTACAGCAGCGCCTCGCCCGGCTGCCGCCCCGCCCGCACCTCCCCCGCGAGCGCCCCGCACAGCGCGATCACCGCGTCCTGCCGGGCCTCACGGGCCCGCCGTGCCCACCCCGCGAGCCGCAACCGCCGCAGCACCGCGACACCGGCCGCCCCCGCGAGGAGCGGAATCACGGAGCCGCCCAGCACCGCCGTCACCAGCCCGGCGGCGAGCGCCCACCATTCGGCCCGCAACCGTCCCTGGACCCGCCGCAGCGCGTCCGGCACCCGGTGTGCCACGGGCGGCCCGCTCCCGACCGCCCCTCCGCCCGCGAGCAGCAGCCGCGCGCGCCGCGCCTGCGCATGCCACCCGCCCGTCAGCCATGCCGCGGCCCCCAGGCACGCCAGGGCCGTGCCCGTCGCCAGCTCACCCGTCCCGGTCACCTACGTCTCCCTTCCGATACGTCTCCCTTCCGAGGGCTCGGGCATCGACGCCCTCGCCGCGCAGCAGCTCCCGCAGCCGCTCCCATCCGCGCTCGGGGGCGAACGCCGCCGCGCCCCACCGCAGTGCCGGCACCGTCCGCACCAGCCCCGACGGGTCCCGTTCCAGTACGTGCACCTCGGCGATCCGCCGCCGTCCCGCCCGGTCACGAACCAGGTGCAGGACCACCGACAGGGCCGCCGCCAGCTGGCTGTGCAGTGCTGCCCGGTCCAGCCCGGCCGCCGTGCCGAGCGCTTCCAGCCGGGCCGGTACGTCGGCTGCGGCGTTGGCGTGCACCGTGCCGCAACCGCCCTCGTGGCCCGTGTTCAGCGCGGCGAGCAGGTGCACCACCTCGGGCCCGCGCACCTCGCCGACGACGAGACGGTCCGGCCGCATCCGCAGCGCCTGACGCACGAGGTCCTCCAGGGTGACCAGGCCCGCGCCCTCCTGGTTGGCGGGTCTGGTCTCCAGCCGGACGACGTGCGGATGGTCCGGTCGCAGCTCCGCGGAGTCCTCGGCGAGCACGATCCGCTCCCCCGGTCCGACCAGTCCGAGCAACGCACTCAGCAGCGTCGTCTTGCCGGTTCCGGTACCGCCGCTGACGAGGAACGAGAGCCTTGCGCCCAGGAGCGCCCGCAGCACGCGGTCCCCGCCCGGCGGCACGGTGCCCGCCGCCACCAGCTCGTCGAGCGTGAACGCGCGCGGCCGTACCACCCGCAGCGACAGGCATGCGCAGCCGACGGCGACCGGAGGCAGCACCGCGTGCAACCGGGTGCCGTCGGGCAGCCTGGCGTCCACCCACGGCCGGGCGTCGTCGAGCCGTCGTCCGGCCACGGCGGCGAGGCGCTGCGCGAGACGGCGTACCGCCCCGGCGTCCGGGAAGGAGACCGGCGTCAGCTCCAGGCCGCCGCCCCGGTCCACCCAGACCCGGTCCGGGGCGGACACCAGCACGTCGGTCACGGACGGATCGGCGAGCAGCGGTTCCAACGGCCCGCTGCCGACCAGCTCGGACCGCAGCTGCTCGGCGGCACCGAGGATCTCGGCGTCCCCGAGCACCCGCCCCTGTTCCCGCAGGGCCTGCGCCACGCGCGCGGGCGTCGGTTCCGCCCCGCTCTCGGCGAGCCACCTGCGCACACCGTCGAGCAGCCCCGGATCCGCCCCTGCGGACGCTCCGGCAGCAGCCCCTCCCACGACCGCCCTGGAGGTCGTCCCGGTGGCCGCCGCGGCAACTGCCGCACGAGCCACGAAAGCCCGCTGAGCCCCAAGAGCCCGAGCCGTGGGAGAAGTGGGAGAAACCGCGTCGGCCACGCCGGCCGCGGACACCGCAGGCCGCCACCGGCCGACCTCCCCTCCCGACGCCACACCCTGCGCCCGGCCCGACGCCACACCCTGCGCCCGGCCACCAACCACCGACGTCTTCATGCCACCCCACCCGTCTCGGCCAGCGCCCGCTCCCAGAACTGGCGGCAGAACCGCGCCAGCGGAGCACGTGGTGCCGCGCCCGGCGGCTGCCTGCCCTCGGTCGCGCGCAGCAGTCCGGACTCCACCGGCACCTCGCCCGCCAGCGGCAGGCCGAGCAGGCTCGCCACCTCGCGGTCGTCGAGCCCGGGCGCGTACGGCCCCCGCACCGCGACCCTCAGGTCACGCAGCACCATGCCGACCGCGGAGGCCACCCGGCCGGCGGCCGCGACGGCACGCAGTTCGGCTGGTACGACGAGGAGTCCGACATCCAGCTGGGCAAGCACCTCGGCGACTCCGTCGTCGATCCGCCGCGGCAGGTCGACGACGACCGTGCCGCCCCTGCGCCGGGCCGCGGCGAGGACCGCCCGCACGGCCTGCGGCGGCACCGCGACGCAGTCCCCCCGGTCCCAGCTGAGCACCCGCAGCGAGTGCAGCTCGGGCAGCGACTCCTCCAGTGCCCCGCCACCGACCCGGCCGCGTGACGCGGCGAACGCGGGCCACCTCAGCCCCTCGGCCGTCTCGCCGCCGAGCAGGACGTCGAGTCCGCCGCCCAGCGGATCGGCGTCCACCAGCAGGCTGCGCAGCCCCTCGCGGGCGGAGGTGACGGCGAGCGCGCAGGCCAGCGTGGACGCTCCGGCGCCGCCCCGGCCGCCGATGACCCCCACGGTGAGGGCGGGCCTGCCGACGCCCTCGGCGACGTCGGCGATGCGGTCGACCAGCCACTGCTCGCCGTCGGGCAGCATCAGGACGTGGTCGGCGCCGATCTCTACGGCCCGCCGCCAGACGCCGGAGTCGTCCTGGTCCCGGCCGACCAGCACCACCCCCCGTCTGCGCACGGCTCCCCGTAAGCGACGGGCGGCGTCGTCCCCGACCAGCACGAGCGGAGCGCTCTCCCAGCCGACCCGGCCGTCGGCCGCCGTCGGCACCGAGTGGTGCACCTCCGGGGTGGCACCGGCCGCCGCGCACAGGCGCAACAAGTCGTCGAGGAGTTCGCCGTCCTCGGTGACGATCAGCGGTCCGCTCTGCCGCCCTCCGTCCGGTCCGCCCTGTCGCCGTCCGTCGGCGGGCGGCGGATCGTGTGTGATGTTTCCGGCCATGCTCTGCGTCCCCCTTCGCTGCCTCTCGCGCCGGCCTCGGCGGCGCGCGATTCCCACGTGTGTGAAGAGCCGTCGACCGGCCTCCATATGAGCGGCCGGTCAAAACCGGCCATAGGCGTCCGGCAAACGGAACCGGCGGTGAACTCGGCGCGGCCCGACGCGTGGGAATCACGGTGCAGGGCTCCGGGAAATCATGTGGATCTTGGTCGAAAACTGTGGACAACTCGACAGTTGTGAATATCGCCATCGCCCATACCGGTGAGCGCAACCCACGCCCGCCCCGCCCCGCGCGGAGCATCCGCAGAGCAGCCCGACGGCTACGGAGAGTGAGCGCATGGGAGCGCGGCAAGATCGCCGTTCATCGCCGCAGAAGACAGCGCCTGAACCGCGCGGAGAAGAGGAAAACCCACCCGGACATGCGACGACCCCCGCCGGGGGGGAGAGCGGGGGTCGTCTCCACGGCCGACTCGGGGGGGGGAGGAGTCGGACCGGGTTAGCACGGTCGCGAACGATCCGTGACTTCCATGGTGTACCCGAGAGCCCTCTCAGGCAAACCCACGCGCCACACCTTACGCCGAATGGGCTGCCCCTATGCTCAAGGTCGTGGAAAACCACTCGTTGCCCCGCACAGCGGCCTTCTTTGATCTGGACAAGACGGTCATTGCGAAGTCGAGCACGCTCACCTTCAGCAAGTCCTTCTACCAGGGCGGGCTGATCAACCGCCGGGCCGTCCTGCGCACCGCCTACGCCCAGTTCGTCTTCCTCGCCGGGGGCGCCGACCACGACCAGATGGAGCGGATGCGCCAGTACCTGTCCGCGCTCTGCCGCGGCTGGAACGTCCAGCAGGTGAAGGAGCTCGTCGCCGAGACGCTGCACGACCTGATCGACCCGATCATCTACGACGAGGCCGCCTCCCTGATCGAGAAGCACCACATGGCCGGCCGGGACGTCGTGATCGTCTCCACGTCGGGCGCCGAGGTCGTCGAACCGATCGGCGAGCTGCTCGGCGCGGACCGGGTGGTGGCCACCCGCATGGTCGTGGGCGACGACGGCTGCTTCACCGGAGAGGTGGAGTACTACGCGTACGGGCCGACCAAGGCCGAGGCGATCAGGGAGCTGGCCGCGTCCGAGGGCTACGACCTCGCCCGTTGCTACGCCTACAGCGACTCGGTGACCGACCTGCCGATGCTGGAGTCCGTGGGCCATCCGCACGCCGTGAACCCGGACCGCGCCCTGCGCCGCGAGGCCATCGCGCGCGAGTGGCCGATTCTCGACTTCCACCGGCCCGTCCGGCTCAAGCAGCGGATCCCCGCCCTGTCCGTACCGCCGCGCCCGGCACTCGTGGCCGCCGCAGCGATAGGCGCCGCGGCCGCCACCGCGGGCCTCGTCTGGTACGCGAGCCGACGCCGGGGGCCGCTGCTCTGACCGTCGTCGCGGCGCCGCACGGCCGCCCGACGACACAACGTCCCTTTGCAGGTGTTTGAACCCAAAAGTAAAGAAGTGGAGGCCAGGACTTCCACTCGCTCCTGACCGGGAGTACAAATGAGTTAACGGCCCGCGAGACCAAGGACATCCGAAAGGATCACCTTAAGAACGCAATTGGCCCCACGGACCGAGCATGAACACCGGGCACCCACGCGACGTCGACCCGTCGATTACGGGCCAGCCGCACCAGGTGACGGGCGAAGTTCCCGACCTGATGGGCAAGTTATCGAGGACGCTTGGTAACTCGGTGGCCATGCCAGCGGCGGTACGAATCCTCGTACCGCCGCATTATTGAGCGCACCGCGATCCTCCAGGCCGCACCGGCCGCGATCCCTCAGGCCGCTCCCCGCTGAAGCGCCTCGCACACCGCCGTCGACTCCCGCGCACCCAGTTCCACCGCCCGGCCGCAGTGGGCGATCCAGGCGGCCATGCCCTCCGGCGTTCCGGAGACGTAGCCGTCGAGTGCCGCCAGATAGGCCGCCCGGCCCAGCTCGGCGTGGCCGACCTCGGCGGCACAGACCGATTTCGGGTCCAGACCGCTGCCGATCAGCACGATGCGCTCGGCCGCGCGCGCGACGAGCCCGTTGTGCGAGGCGAAGGGACGCAGCGCGAGCAGTTCGCCGTGCACGACGGCGGCCGTCACGAGCGCCGGCGCGGAACCACCCGCGATGATCAGCTCCGACAGGCCCTCCAGACGGCCGTGCGCCTCCGCGGCACCCGGCAGCGGCAGCTCCACCAGCGGCTCGTCGACCGGCTCGCCCTCCTGGCGGGGACGCCCCACCTGGTCGGCCTTGTCCGCCGCCGCCACGAGGTGCAACCGGGCCAGCACCCGCAGCGGCGACTGCCGCCAGATGGACAGCAGTTGCCCCGCCTCGGCGGTCAGCCGCAGTGCCGCGCCCACCGTGCGCGCCTCGGCGTCACCGCTGAAGTCGGTGCGCCGGCGCACCTCCTCCAGGGCCCAGTCCGCACCGGACAGCGCCGCCGAGCCCCGGGCACCGCGCAGCGCCGCCTCGGAGGTGATCTCGTTGCTGCGCCGCCGCATGATCCGGTGGCCGTAGACCCGGTCCACGGCCTTGCGTACGGACTCCACGGACTCGGACACGCCGGGCAGTGCGCCCAGGGCCGCGAGCGGATCGGCGGTCGCGCCTGTCGTACTCATGGGTACGACCCTACGCACCCCGGCCGCCCACCCCACGAAGGAGTGGTCTTCTTCACGTCCGTGTGCGACGTACAGCTATCATCCCGCTACGCTTGGTGAACATGAAAATTGCTTTCGTCGGGAAGGGCGGCAGCGGCAAGACCACCCTGTCCTCCCTGTTCATCCGCCACCTCGCCACCACCGGCGCACCCGTCGTCGCGATCGACGCCGACATCAACCAGCACCTGGGGGCCGCACTGGGCCTCGACGAGGCGGAGGCGGCCGGGCTGCCCGCGATGGGCGACCACCTCGGACTGATCAAGGATTACCTGCGCGGCACCAACCCGCGCATCGCGGGCGCCGACAAGATGATCAAGACGACACCGCCCGGGGAGGGATCGCGGCTGCTGCGGGTGCGCGAGGACAACCCGGTCTACGACGCCTGCGCGCGGCCGGTGGAACTCGACGGCGGAGCCGTCCGTTTGATGGTCACCGGGCCCTTCACGGACGCCGACCTGGGAGTCGCCTGCTACCACTCCAAGACGGGAGCGGTGGAGCTGTGCCTGAACCACCTGGTCGACGGCCGTGACGAGTACGTCGTGGTCGACATGACGGCGGGCTCGGACTCGTTCGCCTCCGGCATGTTCACCCGCTTCGACATCACGTTCCTCGTCGCCGAACCGACCAGGAAGGGGGTCTCCGTCTACCGGCAGTACAAGGAGTACGCCCGTGACTTCGGCGTCACCCTGAAGGTCGTGGGCAACAAGGTGCAGGGGGAGGAGGACCTGGACTTCCTCCGCGCGGAGGTCGGGGACGACCTGCTGGTGACCGTCGGGCACTCGGACTGGGTGCGCGCCATGGAGAAGGGCCGCCCGCCCCGGTTCGACCTCCTGGAGGACGCCAACCGCCGGGCGCTGCGCACCCTGCACACGGCCGTCGACGCGACGTACGAGCTGCGGGACTGGGAGCGGTACACGCGGCAGATGGTGCACTTCCACCTGAAGAACGCCCACAGCTGGGGCAACGAGCGCACCGGAGCCGACCTGGCCGCGCAGGTCGACCCCGGGTTCGTCCTCGGCGAGGGGGTCGCCGCCCCGGCCTGACCGGCGGTCACCGGCCGGCCGGCGGCGCGCCCGGCACACCCTTCGGGGCCGGTGCGGGGCCGGCCGACAGGAAGGACGCCCAGCCCTGCTTCGGCGCCTCCCCGACGCCCAGGGTGCGCAGCTTCTTCAGCGTCCTCGGGTCCTGGGCGTCCAGCCAGTCGACGAGCTGCCGGAAGGAGACGCAGCGCACCTCGTCCTTGGTGCACACCCGCTCGATGACCTCTTCGACGGCGCGCATGTAGGTGCCGCCGTTCCAGGACTCGAAGTGGTTGCCGATGATCAGGGGCGCGCGGTTGCCCTCGTACGCCCGCCGGAAGCCCTGAAGCAGACCGTCGCGCATCTGGGCGCCCCAGTAGGCGTGTTTGGCGGGGTCGCCCTGGGTCGAGGTGCCGGACTGGTTGACCATGAAGTTGTAGTCCATGGTGAGCTGCTCGAAGGTGTGCCCGGGGAACGGCACGAGCTGCATCGACAGGTCCCACAGCCCCTGCTTCTTCGTCGGCCACACCTGGTTGTTGACGCCGCTGCTGTCGTAGCGGAAGCCCATCTCGGCGGCGGCCCTGATGAAGTTCTCCTGGCCCTCCAGGCAGGGCGTGCGGGCGCCGATCAGCTCCTTGTCGTAGTCGAAGGGCAGCGGGGCGGCGTTCTTCAGCCCGGCGTTGGTCCTCCAGGTCTTCACGAACTGCTTGGCCTGGGCGATCTCGTCCTTCCACTCCTGGACCGTCCACTCGCCGACCCCGCCCCCGCTGCCGCAGAAGTGGCCGTTGAAGTGGGTGCCGATCTCGTTGCCCTCCAGCCATGCCTGGCGCAGCTGGCTGACGGTGTCGGCGATGCCCTGCTCGTCGTTGAAGCCGATGTCGGAACGGCCCGGCGAGTGCTGCGGCGGCCGGTAGAGCTCCCGCTTCTCCTCCGGCAGCAGGTACACGCCGCTCAGGAAGTACGTCATCGTCGCGTTGTTCTCCTTGGCCACCTTGCGGAAGTGGGAGAACAGCTTCTGGCTGTCCTCACCGGCGCCGTCCCAGGAGAACACCACGAACTGCGGGGGTTTCCGGCCCGGCTTGAGCCGTTCCGGTCTGGCCAGGTGCGGCTGCGCTCCGGTGTAGGCGGTGGAGCCGTCGCCGATCAGCCGGACGACCTGCCCGGGCGCCGGCGCCCCCTTCGCCTTCTGCGGGCCGTGCGCCCCTCCGCCTGCATGGGAACCGCCGGCGCCGGTCGCACAACCGGCGAGCGATGCGGCACAGACCGCGGCGATCGCGGTGCCCGCGGCGATCCTGTGGGTGGCGGCCATGTTCCGCCCACCTTCTTCCTTCTCTCGGGCCAACGCCGGTGAGGGCGATGTCGGTTGCTGAGCCGGGACGTGCGTCAGCGCCGTCAAGGTCGCACGCGACCGAGAAGGAATTAATACGACAAGCCGATAAAAAGCCCGCTTCACCCCTATGAGCAGCCTGATACTCCGTTTGCGCGAAAAGTCTATGCCCGCTCTTTACTCTGAATTACGATCTATTTACTGAGCGCAACCATCACGCGCCGATCCCGCCGCTGTACGCCGTGACCCACGGCCGCGAGCGCCCCCGCCCCAGCGGGGGACCCACCCATGACCGCGACCGCGCAGCCCGGAGGAGACGGGAAGACATGTCAGCCTGCGTCCCCACCCACGCCGACTCGTCCCGAACCAAGCACGTCCATCCACCGCACAGCCCGCCGCACAAGCGGCCCCGGCGCTTCCGCGTCGCGGGCGCCGACGTGTCGGCCTCGATCGCGGTCTTCCTGATCGCGCTGCCCCTGTCCCTGGGCATCGCCCTCGCCACCGGCGCCCCCCTCCAGGCCGGCCTCGTCGCCGCCGCGGTGGGCGGGATCGTCGCCGGGTGGCTCGGTGGCTGCCCGCTCCAGGTCAGCGGCCCCGCCGCGGGACTCACCGTGGTCACCGCCGACCTCATCCAGCGCTACGGATGGCGTACGACCTGCGCCATCACCGTCCTCGCCGGGCTCGCCCAACTGGGCCTCGGCTGTCTGCGCGTGGCGCGCTCCGCCCTCGCCGTCAGCCCCGCCATCGTGCACGGCATGCTCGCGGGCATCGGCGTCACCATCGCCGTCGCCCAGTTGCACATCGTCCTCGGCGGCACCCCGCAGAGCTCGGTCCCCGACAATCTGCGTGCCCTGCCCGCCCAGTTGGCCGACCTGCAACCGGCCGACGTGTCCATGAGCGTGCTGACCCTCACGCTGCTCCTGTTCTGGCCGCGGATCCCCGGCCGGACCGGGCAGCTCCTGGGCAAGGTCCCGGCCGCCCTCATCGCCGTCGCCGGGGCCACCGCGGTCGCGGCACTGGTCGGACTGCGCCTGCCCAAGGTCGACCTGCCGTCCTGGAGCAGCCACGCCCTGGCCACGCTGCCCGACGGCCCGGTGCTCGGCCTGCTGGCCGCCGTACTGACCACCACGCTCGTGTGCAGCGTGCAGTCGCTGCTCGGTGCGGTCGCCGTGGACAAGCTGGTCGCCGACCGGCCGGGCCCCACCGGGCGCGTCGGCCGCTCCGACCTCGACCGCGAGCTGCTCGGGCAGGGCGCCGCCAACATCGTCTCCGGATCCCTCGGCGGGCTGCCCATCGCCGGTGTGGCCGTACGCAGTTCGGCGAATGTGCAAGCGGGCGCCGTCAGCCGGAACTCCACGATGCTGCACGGCGTTCTCGTAATGATCGCCACACTGCTGTTGGTCCCGGCCCTGGAGCTCATCCCGCTCGCCTCGCTCGCCGCGCTGGTCATGGCCGTCGGCCTGAAGATGGTGTCGCTGAACCACATCCGCACGGTGACCCGCCACCGTGAGGTGCTGGTCTACGCGGTCACCACCTGCGGTGTGGTGTTCTTCGGCGTCCTGGAGGGCGTGGCGCTCGGCATCGCCGTGGCCGTCGCCGTCGCCCTGCACCGCCTGACCCGCACCCGGATCACGCACGACGAGAGGGAAGGAGTCCATCACGTACATGTCCGAGGCCAGTTGACGTTCCTCGCGGTGCCACGGCTGAGCCGGGTCCTGCATCTCGTGCCCCACGGCGCCGACGCGGTCGTGGAGCTGGACGGTTCGTTCATGGACCACGCGGCGTACGAGACGCTGCAGGACTGGCAGAAGACGCACACCGCGCACGGCGGCACCGTGGAGGTCACCGGCCGCCGCCCCGGAACACGCATCTCCGAGCCCGCCGAGCTGGACGGCTGCCGCTGCCGGCCCTGGACGCCCTGGCGCAACCACCAGTGCGACCGCCCGGGCTCCGCACCCCCGGCCGACGACCCGCAGGGCCCGGACGGCCGGACGGCCGCACCGAGCACCGCCGACCGGCCGAGCGGGGAGGAACTGGCGCGCGGCATCAACGCGTTCCACCGCAACACCGCCCCGTTGGTGCGCGGCGAGCTGGCCCGTCTGGCGCGCGAGGGACAGCAGCCCTCCCAGCTGTTCCTGACCTGCGCCGACTCACGACTGGTCACGTCGATGATCACCTCCAGTGGTCCCGGTGACCTCTTCGTCGTGCGCAACATGGGCAATCTCGTGCCCCTGCCCGGCGAGGAGAGCGGAGACGACTCGGTGGCCGCCGCGATCGAGTACGCGTTGGACGTGCTGAAGATCCGGTCCATCACGGTGTGCGGGCACTCCGGGTGCGGAGCCATGCAGGCGCTGCTCAGCGCCGGGCCCGAGGACGAGCGGACCCCGTTCAGACGCTGGCTGCGGCACGGGCTGCCGAGCCTGAAGCGGATGACCGAGGACGACGGCTCGTGGGCCCCGCTGGCCGGGCGCCGGCCCGCCGACGAGGTCGAGCGGCTCTGCCTGAGCAACGTGCTCCAGCAGCTGGAGCACCTGCGCGCCCACGACTCGGTGTCCCGGGCCATGAGCGCGGGCGAGCTGGAGCTGCACGGCATGTACTTCCATGTGGGCGAGGCCCAGGCCTATCTGCTCACCGAGGAGTCCGGGAACGGGGTGTTCGATCTCGTACGAGAAGCGGACCCGTCCCGCTGAGCCGACGGGCCGCACGGGAAGCCGGCGCCCAGGGAGTGTGAGCGGCGTTACAGACGCTGAACCCTGGGCCGCCGGCGTCCGTGGGTACGGATGACCGCCGGCCACGGAAAACAGCCGACAGTTCCAGACAGGTCTAAACCAATTGCCCGTCGGCCCTTGTCATCGGCCCCCCGGGTCTGATGAGCTGTGGCCTGGGACACAACGGACAACCCTGAGAAAGGGAGATGTCGTGAGCAATGAATCCTTGGCCAACCTGCTCAAGGAAGAGCGCAGGTTCGCACCCCCCGCCGACCTGGCCGCGAACGCCAACGTCACGGCGGAGGCGTACGAACAGGCCAAGGCTGACAGGCTGGGCTTCTGGGCCGAGCAGGCCCGCCGGCTGACCTGGACTCAGGAGCCGACCGAGACCCTCGACTGGTCGAACCCGCCGTTCGCCAAGTGGTTCAAGGACGGCACGCTCAACGTCGCGTACAACTGCGTGGACCGGCACGTGGATGCCGGGCACGGCGACCGCGTCGCCATCCACTTCGAGGGCGAGCCCGGCGACAGCCGCGCCATCACCTACGCCCAGCTCAAGGACGAGGTCTCCCGGGCCGCCAACGCCCTGCTGGAGCTCGGTGTGCGCAAGGGCGACCGGGTCGCCGTCTACATGCCGATGATCCCCGAGACGGCGATCGCGATGCTGGCCTGCGCCCGGATCGGCGCCGCGCACTCGGTCGTCTTCGGCGGCTTCTCCTCGGACGCCCTCGCGACCCGCATCCAGGACGCCGACGCCCGCGTCGTCATCACCGCGGACGGCGGCTACCGCCGCGGCAAGCCGTCCGCGCTCAAGCCGGCCGTCGACGAGGCCGTCGAGCGCGCGGGCAACGTCGAGCACGTGCTCGTGGTCCGCCGCACCGGCCAGGACGTCGCCTGGAACGACTCCCGCGACAAGTGGTGGCACGAGACCGTCGACCGGCAGTCCGCGGAGCACACGCCGGAGGCGTTCGACGCCGAGCACCCGCTCTTCATCCTCTACACCTCGGGGACGACGGGTAAGCCCAAAGGCATCCTGCACACCTCCGGCGGCTACCTCACGCAGGCGGCCTACACCCACTGGGCCGTCTTCGACCTCAAGCCGGAGACCGACGTCTACTGGTGCACCGCCGACGTCGGCTGGGTCACCGGCCACTCGTACATCGTCTACGGCCCGCTCGCCAACGGCGCGACGCAGGTCATGTACGAGGGCACGCCCGACACCCCGCACCAGGGCCGCTTCTGGGAGATCGTGCAGAAGTACGGCGTGACGATCCTCTACACCGCGCCCACCGCGATCCGGACGTTCATGAAGTGGGGCGACGACATCCCCGCGAAGTTCGACCTGTCCTCCCTGCGCGTCCTCGGCTCGGTCGGCGAGCCGATCAACCCCGAGGCGTGGGTCTGGTACCGCAAGAACATCGGCGCGGACGCCACCCCGGTCGTCGACACGTGGTGGCAGACCGAGACCGGCGCGATGATGATCTCGCCGCTGCCGGGCGTGACCGAGGCCAAGCCGGGCTCCGCCCAGCGCCCGCTGCCCGGCATCTCCGCGACCGTCGTCGACGACGAGGCCAACGAGGTGCCGAACGGCGGGGGCGGCTACCTGGTCCTCACCGAGCCGTGGCCGTCGATGCTGCGCACCATCTGGGGCGACGACCAGCGGTTCATCGACACGTACTGGTCGCGCTTCGAGGGCAAGTACTTCGCCGGTGACGGCGCCAAGAAGGACGACGACGGCGACATCTGGCTGCTGGGCCGCGTCGACGACGTGATGCTCGTCTCCGGTCACAACATCTCCACCACCGAGGTGGAGTCGGCCCTCGTCTCCCACCCGTCGGTCGCCGAGGCGGCCGTGGTCGGCGCGGCGGACGAGACGACCGGCCAGGCCATCGTGGCGTTCGTGATCCTGCGCGGTACGGCCGCGGAGACCGATGACCTGGTCGCCGAGCTGCGCAACCACGTCGGCGCCACCCTCGGCCCGATCGCCAAGCCCAAGCGGATCCTGCCGGTGGCCGAGCTGCCGAAGACCCGCTCGGGCAAGATCATGCGGCGCCTGCTGCGCGACGTGGCGGAGAACCGGCAGCTCGGAGACGTCACGACGCTGACGGACTCGACGGTCATGGACCTCATCCAGTCCAAGCTCCCGGCTGCGCCGAGCGAGGACTGAACCTCCGGTTCCGAGGGCACCCGGCGAGCGACATGCCGGGTGCCCTTCGCATGGGGGGCGCCCGGGGGCGCGAGCCCACCCAGCCCCGCTCGCGCCACGTTAGGTAAGCTAAGGAACGCGTAAGAGAGACAACAAGATCCTCATGGTGCGCCGGGAAGTCTGGTCGGCACGTGTTCCGTGCTGCCCATCGACCGGAGGTCCCCCGTGTCCGCGCCCCGCACCCCCCGCAAAGTCTTCGGACATCTGTCCCTGCCCGAGCGGTCCTATGTCGCGGACGCCCTGCGCACCGAGACCGTCGGCGGCGTCCTGCTGCTGCTCGCCGCGATCGCCGCGCTGGCCTGGTCGAACATACCCACGCTGCACGACAGCTACGAGAGCGTCACCCACTTCCACTTCGGGCCCGGGGCCCTCGGCCTGAACCTGTCCGTCGCACACTGGGCCGCCGACGGACTCCTCGCGATCTTCTTCTTCGTCGCCGGGATCGAGCTCAAGCGCGAGCTGGTCGCCGGTGACCTCAAGGACCCGAAGGCCGCCGCACTGCCGGTGGTGGCGGCGCTGTGCGGCATGGCCGCCCCCGCGCTCGTCTACACGCTCACCAACATCGCCGGCGGCGGCTCCCTGGCCGGCTGGGCCGTGCCCACCGCCACCGACATCGCCTTCGCCCTCGCCGTGCTCGCGGTCATCGGCACCTCCCTGCCGAGCGCCCTGCGCGCCTTCCTGCTGACGCTCGCGGTCGTCGACGACCTGTTCGCCATCCTGATCATCGCGGTGTTCTTCACCGAGACGATCAACTTCGCCGCGCTCGGCGGCGCGGTCGTCGGCCTCGCCGTCTTCTGGCTGCTGCTGCGCAAGGGCGTACGCGGCTGGTACGTGTACGTCCCGCTCGGCCTCGTCATCTGGGGGCTGATGTACAACAGCGGCGTCCACGCCACCATCGCCGGCGTCGCGATGGGCCTGATGCTGCGCTGCCACGTCCGCGAGGGCGAGCAGCACTCCCCCGGCGAGCACATCGAGCACCTGGTGCGCCCGCTGTCGGCGGGACTGGCCGTTCCGCTGTTCGCGCTGTTCAGTGCGGGCGTGTCCATCTCGGGTGACGCGCTCGCCGACGTGTTCACCAAGCCGGAGACCCTCGGCGTCGTCCTCGGGCTCGTCATCGGCAAGACGTTCGGCATCTTCGGCGGCACCTGGCTGACGGCCCGCTTCACCAGAGCGTCGCTCAGCGACGACCTGGCCTGGGCGGACGTGTTCGCGGTGGCGACCCTGGCCGGCATCGGGTTCACCGTCTCGCTGCTCATCGGCGAGCTCGCCTTCGAGGGCGACGCGGTGATGACCGACGAGATCAAGGCCGCCGTCCTGACCGGCTCCGTCATCGCGGCGGCCCTGGCGACGGTGCTGCTGAAGCTGCGGAACGCCAAGTACCGCAGGATGATCGAGGCCGAGGAGCGCGACGACGACCTCAGCGGCGTCCCGGACATCTACGAGGAGCACGACCCGGAGTACCACCGGCGCCTGGCCGCCCTGTACGAGAAGAAGGCCGCCGAACACCGCCGGATCGCCGAGGAGAAGGAGGCCCTGCGGCTTGCCGAGGTGCCGGGCGGGGAAGGCGACGAGGGCGACGGTCCGGCATGATCTGACGAGACGGTACAAAAGACGGGACCGTACGCAGTCGGGCAGAAGACGACCGCCACGGAACCGTAGGCAGATCAGCCAGCAGAAGAGGGAGACCGCGATGAGCGCACCCGACGGCAGCCCGGTCGGCACCGAACGCAGCATCGGCCAGCTGTTCGCCTCGGCGACCACCGAATTGTCGGCGCTGGTGCACGACGAGATCGCGCTGGCCAAGGCCCAGCTCAAGCAGGACGTCAAGCGCGGTGCGACCAGCGGGGGCGCGTTCTCCCTGGCGGGCGCCGTCCTGGTGTTCTCGCTGCCGATGCTGAACTTCGCGCTGGCGTACGGGATCCGCACCTGGAGCGGGTGGAACCTCGCGGTCTGCTTCCTGCTCTCCTTCGCGGCGAACGTCATCGTCGCGGGCGGCCTCGCGCTGATCGGTGTCGTCTTCGCGAAGAAGGCCAAGAAGGGCCGGGGCCCGCAGAAGGTCGCCGCCTCGATGAAGCAGTCGGCTGGCGTGCTGCAGAACGCCAGGCCGCACCCGCGTCCGGAGCTGCCCGCGGACCGGGCCCCGGAGGCCATCGAGGCTGTGGCACGCTCGTCCTCATGACGGGCTCGTTCACCCCTCCGGGGCAATCACCTCCGGCGCACCCCACCTCGGTCGTACGGCTCGACGTCCCGGGCGGACACGAGGTGATCCACCGGGACGTCGCCGCCAACGGCGCCCGCTTCCACATCGCCGAGCTGGGCGACGGGCCGCTGGTGCTGCTGCTGCACGGCTTCCCGCAGTTCTGGTGGACCTGGCGGCACCAGCTGGTGGCGCTCGCCGACGCGGGCTTCCGCGCGGTCGCCATGGACCTGCGCGGCGTCGGCGGCAGCGACCGCACCCCCCGCGGCTACGACCCCGCCGGCCTCGCCCTCGACATCACCGGCGTGATCCGCTCACTCGGCGAGCCCGACGCCGCGCTGGTCGGCCACGACCTGGGCGGCTACCTCGCCTGGACGGCCGCCGCGATGCGCCCCAAGCTGGTCCGGCGGCTCGCGGTGTCGTCCATGCCGCACCCCCGGCGCTGGCGCTCGGCCATGCTCGGAGACGTCCGCCAGACGCGGGCGGGCTCCTACATCTGGGGCTTCCAGCGTCCCTGGATCCCCGAGCGCCAACTGACCGCCGACGACGGCGCGCTCGTGGGCCGGCTGATCCAGGACTGGTCGGGACCGCGCCTGCCCGACGAGGAGTCGGTGGAGGTCTACCGCCGCGCGATGTGCATCCCCTCCACGGCGCACTGCTCGATCGAACCGTACCGCTGGATGGTGCGGTCCCTGGCCCGCCCCGACGGCATCCAGTTCTACCGCCGGATGAAGCGGCCCGTGCGCGTGCCGACGCTGCATCTGCACGGCTCGCTCGACCCCGTGATGCGGACGCGGAGCGCGGCCGGGTCCGGGCAGTACGTCGAAGCGCCGTACCGCTGGCGCCTGTTCGACGGACTCGGACACTTCCCGCACGAAGAGGATCCGGTCGCCTTCTCCACCGAACTGATCAATTGGCTGAAGGATCCCGAACCCGATCGGTGACCATACGGACGCGCCCGGTATCCGGACCCGAATGCTTGTCCTACGAACGGCCAATTGCCCGGCGCATAGGCCAATTGGGGGCGCCGGAAGCGGTTATCGACCTTGGGGCAGGGGCACACGTCCGGGTATGGGCTGGACGCACGACTACAGTGACGTAGCACGCGACGGCCGCTCCACGAGCGGCGTGAGCACGCACCGACGAGACTCCTCGCAACTGCCGGGCTCGGACCCCCGGGTCGGCATTCCGCGCATCCTGCGCCGCCGCGCACGCTGGGTCTCCGTACGCCTGCGTCACCCGCGCGGCTGACGCCGAGCCGCCCGGATCACGGCACCTGGCCGGCCGCCCGGCCGTCCTCCTCGGCTCACAGGGCGCAGCTGTCGCTGTCCACCTGCTGGTTCGCGGCGCGGCCCTTGGCGATGGCCTCGCTGATCTCGTCCACGGTGAGCGCGTAGCCGGTGTCGGCGTCGTCGAGGGACTTGGCGAAGACCACGCCGTAGACCTCGCCGTCCGGGGTGAGCAGCGGGCCGCCGGAGTTGCCCTGGCGGACGGTCGCGTAGAGCGAGTAGACGTCGCGGCGGACGGTGTCGCGGTGGTAGATGTCCGGGCCGTTGGCCGTGATGCGCCCGCGTACGCGCGCGGCACGGACGTCGTATGCGCCGTTCTCCGGGAAGCCGGCCACGATGGCGCCGTCGCCGCTGTCCGCGTCCTCGTCCGTGAACCGCAGCGCGGGCGCCCGCAGCTCGGGGACGTCGAGTACGGCGATGTCGCGCCGCCAGTCGTAGAGGACGACCGTCGCGTCGTACTTCCGGCCCTCGCCGCCTATCTGCACGGTCGGCTCGTCGACGCCGCCCACGACGTGCGCGTTGGTCATCACGCGGCGGTCGTCGAAGACGAAACCGGTGCCCTCCAGGACCTTGCCGCAGCCGGTGGCGGTGCCCGTGACCTTGACGATGGAGCGCTGGGCGCGGGTCGCCACGGGGCTGCTCGCCAGCGCGGGGTCGGGCGGCTGGACGTCGGTGATCGGCTCGTTGGAGAACGGGCTGAAGACCTGCGGGAAACCGTTCTGCGCAAGGACGGAGGAGAAGTCCGCGAACCAGGTGTCGGCCTGCTCGGGAAGCGCCCGGGAGACGCCCTGCAGCACGGTGGAGCTGCGGACCTCCTTGCCGAGCGTCGGCAGCGTGGTCCCCGCGAGGGCGGAGCCGATCAGCCAGGCCACCAGGAGCATGGCGACGACGTTGACCAGAGCGCCCCCGGTGGCGTCCAGGGCGCGGGCCGGGGACCAGGTGATGTACCGGCGCAGCTTGTTGCCGAGATGGGTGGTCAGGGCCTGGCCGACGGAGGCGCAGACGATGACGACGACGACCGCGACGACGGCGGCGGTCGTGCTCACCTCCGCGTTGTCCGTCAGGGCGTCCCAGATCACCGGCAGCACGTAGACGGCGACGAGTCCGCCGCCCAGGAAGCCGATCACCGACAGGACGCCGACGACGAAGCCCTGGCGGTAGCCGACGATCGCGAACCAGACGGCGGCGAGCAGCAGCAGGATGTCCAGCACGTTCACCGATTCAGGCCTCGCCTCGTCGTCTTCCGCTCACACCGCCCCGGCCGAGGGGGCCGGCCCGCCGCGCGGCGGGCTCCGGACGGCGTGTCCCCCGGGAAAGCACAGTACGGCGCCCAGCCTGTCATGAGCGCCAGTCCAGCGGGACCTGCCTGTCTCCGTCCCAGGGCCGCTCCCAGCCCGCGAAGTGCAGCAATCGGTCGATGACTCCGGCCGTGAAGCCCCACACCAGGGCCGATTCGACCAGGAATGCCGGGCCGCGGTGGCCGCTGGGATGGACCGTGGTGGCCCGGTTGGCGGGGTCCGTGAGATCCGCCACGGGGACCGTGAAGACCCGGGCAGTCTCGTTCGGATCGACGACGCCGACCGGGCTGGGCTCGCGCCACCAGGCCAGCACCGGTGTGACCACGAAGCCGCTGACCGGGATGTAGAGCTTGGGCAGGATGCCGAAGGGCTGCACGCCGGCCGGGTCGAGCCCGGTCTCCTCCTCGGCCTCCCGCAGGGCGGCCCGCAGCGGTCCGTCGCCCTGCGGATCACCGTCCTCGGGGTCGAGGGCGCCGCCGGGGAAGGACGGCTGGCCCGCATGGGACCGCAGGGAGCCGGCCCGCTCCATGAGCAGCAGCTCGGGGCCCCGCTCGCCCTCGCCGAACAGGATCAGTACGGCGGACTGCCGCCCGGCGCCGTCGGCCGGCGGCAGGAAGCGGCTGAGCTCGCGGGGCTGCACCGTGTCCACGGCACGCACCACCGGCTCCAGCCAGCCCGGCAGGCCCTCCTTGCTCAGCACCACGCCCTGTGTGTCGCCCGCGCGCCTCATCGCCACCCCCGTTCTGCCGTGTCCAACGCCCGACGACCCCGAGATCGTTCCGTCATCCGGCCCCCAGCGGCGGGGCCGCCTTCCCGCCGGCGTCCAGATACGCCTGCGGGGGATTCAGACGCTGGCCGGGGAAGCCGCCCTTCTCGTACTTCAGCAGCTTCCGGGCCTTCTCCGGGTCCGTCTCGCCCTCGCCGTACGCCGGGCAGAGCGGGGCGATGGGGCAGGCGCCGCAGGCGGGCTTGCGGGCGTGGCAGATGCGGCGGCCGTGCCAGATCACGTGGTGCGAGAGGTCCGTCCAGTCGCTCTTGGGGAAGAGCGCGCCGACGGCGGCCTCGATCTTGTCGGGGTCGGTCTCGTCGGTCCACCGCCAGCGGCGCACCAGGCGCTGGAAGTGCGTGTCGACGGTGATGCCGGGGCGGCCGAAGGCGTTGCCGAGCACGACGAAGGCGGTCTTGCGGCCGACTCCGGGCAGCTTGACGAGGTCTTCGAGCCGGCCGGGGACCTCGCCGCCGAAGTCCTCCGTCAGGGCCTTGGACAGCCCTATGACCGACTTGGTCTTGGCCCGGAAGAACCCGCAGGGGCGGAGGATCTCCTCGACCTCCTCGGGGTTGGCGGCGGCCAGGTCCTCGGGGGTGGGGTACTTCGCGAAGAGGGCGGGGGTGGTCTGGTTGACCCGCAGGTCGGTGGTCTGGGCGGACAGCACCGTGGCCACCAGCAGCTGGAAGGGGTTGTCGAAGTCCAGCTCCGGGTGGGCGTACGGATAGACCTGCGCCAGCTCGCGGTTGATGCGGCGGGCGCGGCGGACCAGGGCGGTGCGCGACTCGCCGCCCGGCGGCTCGGCGGCGACGGTCTTCGCCGGGGCGAGGCCCTTGACGGCGGCGGTGGCCTTCTTGGGCGCGATGGTGACCTTTTTCGGGGGCGCCGACTTCTTGACGAGCGGCGCCACCGACCCGGCGGGGGCGCGCTTGGCGGACGTCCGCTTGGCGGGGGCGCTCTTCTTGGCCTGGGAGGCGCTCTTCTTGGCGGTGGGCGCCTTCTTGGCAGCAGCGGCTTTCTTGGCGGGGGCGGCCTTCTTCTCGGTGGCCGCCTTCTCGGTGGCCGCCTTCTTGGCGGGAGCCGCCTTGCCTGCGGGAGCTGCCTTGCCGGCGGACGCCGTGGACGCCGGCTTCTGCGCGGCGCCGGTCTCCTTCTCCGCGGCGCCGGTCTTCGCGGCGCTCGTCCTCGCGGCGGCGCTCCTCTTCGAGGCGCTTTCCCTCACGGCACCCTTCTCCCCGCCCGCCCCCTTTGCAGACGTTGCCCCTTTTGTCTCTTTCGCCGTTTTCCTACCGCCATCGGGACCCTGTTCGCCCATAGCGGAATCGCGACGTACAACCACCCGCCCAGCTCCCTCGGCCTGTGCTCTCACCGGCGATTTGGACACCCGGCCAGCCTACGGCCCGGCACCGACATCCGCCCCGGACCCTGAAGATCGGCGTCCAATTGGACCCCTGCCGCGTACCCCGGGACACCAGTGCGGCATCCTTGTGACAGATCACACTGTTTGGACTGTCCGGCAAAATGGGCACCACGGTCCCCTGGTAGACGGGGGAGCAAGATCCCCTGAGCAGGTCGACAAGGAGAGAACTCGTGGACGACGTTCTGCGGCGCAACCCGCTCTTCGCGGCGCTCGACGACGAGCAATCCGCGGAGCTCCGCGCCTCCATGAGTGAGGTGACCCTCGCCCGCGGCGACTCACTGTTCCACGAGGGCGACCCCGGTGACCGCCTCTACGTGGTCACGGAAGGCAAGGTCAAGCTCCACCGCACGTCCCCCGACGGCCGCGAGAACATGCTGGCCGTCGTCGGTCCCGGCGAGCTGATCGGCGAACTGTCCCTCTTCGACCCGGGCCCGCGCACGGCGACCGCCACCGCGCTGACCGAGGTCAAGCTGCTCGGCCTCGGCCACGGCGACCTCCAGCCCTGGCTGAACGTCCGCCCCGAGGTCGCCACCGCGCTGCTGCGGGCCGTCGCGCGCCGGCTGCGCAAGACCAACGACGCCATGTCCGACCTGGTCTTCTCCGACGTCCCCGGTCGTGTCGCCCGCGCCCTGCTGGACCTCTCCCGCCGCTTCGGCGTGCAGTCCGAGGAGGGCATCCACGTCGTGCACGACCTCACGCAGGAGGAGCTGGCCCAGCTGGTCGGTGCCTCCCGCGAGACGGTCAACAAGGCGCTGGCCGACTTCGCCCAGCGCGGCTGGCTCCGCCTGGAGGCCCGCGCGGTGATCCTGCTGGACGTGGAGCGACTGGCCAAGCGTTCCCGCTGATCCCGGCAGGTTTCCGCCGATCCCGGCAGGTTCCCGCTGACCCCGGCGGGGCCGGGAGCTACGGGGTCGAGCCCTGGATGAGCCCGTGCTCGCTCAGGTACTCCAGCTGCGCCCGCACCGACAGTTCCGCCGCCGGCCACAGTGAGCGGTCGACGTCCGCGTACACGTGGGCGACGACCTCGGCCGGGGTCCGGTAGCCGTTCTCCACGGCCGTCTCCACCTGGGCGAGGCGGTGCGCGCGGTGGGCGAGGTAGTACTCGACGGCCCCCTGGGCGTCGTCCAGCACGGGACCGTGGCCCGGCAGCACCGTGTGCACCCCGTCGTCGGTCGTGAGCGACCTCAGCCGCCGCAGGGAGTCCAGGTAGTCGCCCAGGCGGCCGTCCGGGTGCGCCACGACCGTCGTACCGCGCCCGAGGATCGTGTCCCCCGTCAGGACGGCCTGGTCGGCGGGGAGATGGAAGCACAGCGAGTCCGCGGTGTGCCCCGGCGTCGGTACGACCCTCAACTCCAGGCCGCCGACCCGGATCACGTCTCCGGCGGCCAGCCCCTCGTCGCCCAGCCGCAGCGCCGGGTCCAGCGCCCGCACCTTCGTACCGGTCAGCTCGGCGAAGCGCGCGGCGCCCTCCGCGTGGTCCGGGTGACCGTGCGTCAGCAGAGTCAGGGCGACCCGCTTGCCCGCCTGCTCGGCCGTGTCGACGACGTGCCGCAGGTGGGCATCGTCCAGCGGGCCCGGGTCGACGACGACGGCCAGGTCCGAGTCGGGCTCGGCGAGGATCCAGGTGTTCGTCCCGTCCAGCGTCATCGCCGAGGCGTTGGGCGCGAGGACGTTCACGGCCCGTGGCGTGGCGGGCCCGGAGAGGACCCCGCCACGCGGCTGGCCGGGCAGTGCGCTTGCGTCCGTCATGCGGGGGCTCCCCCGGTCGAATCGGTTGCGGTTGGGGTTGGGGTTGCGGAAGAGGTGGGGGTTGGGCCGGCGGTGGCCGGGACGTGCTTGGTGAACTCGTCGTGGCCCGGCCACGAGAGCACGACCTCGTCGTCTTCCAGGCGCGCCTCGGCCAGCACCGGGGTCATGTCCCGGCCGGGTGCCGCCGCGAGCGCCTCTGCCGCCGTGCCGTACGCCGTCAGCGCGCGCAGGGTCGCGATGGTCGGCGGCATCATCAGCAGCTCGCCCTTGTCGTAACCGGCCGCCGCCTCGGCCGGGGGGATCCACACCGTGCGGTCGGCCTCCGTCGAGGCGTTGCGCGTGCGCTGGCCCTCGGGGAGGGCGGCGACGAAGAACCACGTGTCGTAGCGGCGTTCCTCGAACTCCGGGGTGATCCACCGGGCCCAGGCGCCCAGCAGGTCGGAGCGCAGGACGAGGCCCCGGCGGTCCAGGAACTCCGCGAAGGACAGCTCCCGGGCGACCAGGGCCGCGCGGTCCGCCTCCCAGTCCGCGCCCGTGGTGTCGCCGACCACCGAGCCGGCGGTCGGGCCGGCGAGCAGGACGCCCGCCTCCTCGTACGTCTCCCGGACGGCCGCGCAGACGATCGCCTGGGCGCCCGTCTCGTCGACGCCGAGCCGGTCCGCCCACCACGCGCGCGTGGGGCCCGCCCAGCCGATGTCACGGTCGTCGTCGCGCGGGTCGACCCCGCCGCCCGGGTAGGCGTACGCGCCCCCGGCGAACGCCATGGAGGCGCGTCGGCGCAGCATGTGGACGACGGGCCCCGTGCCGGTGTCCTTCAGGAGCATCACGGTCGCCGCACGCTTGGGGGTGACCGGCGTGAGGGTGCCGGCCGCCAGCGCGCGGATGCGGTCCGGCCACTGAGGGGGATACCACTGCCCATTCGCCATGGCCGGAGGCTATCCGGTGACGGGCGGATGTTCGAGTGGCCCCTGTGCCCGGCCGGGTGCCTGTCGGGTCCCTGTCGGGCCCCGGTCAGGCCCCGGCCAGGCCCGGGTCGGTGGCGGTCACGAGGGAAGGGCGGCCAGCCAGTCGGTCAGCAGCCGGTTCGTCTCCTCGGGGCGCTCCTGCTGGAGCCAGTGACCGCAGCCGTCGAGCAGGTGGGAGGCGGTCAGGCCGGGCAGGGTGGTGGGGTACGCCGCGATCGCGTCGGCCAGCCAGGTGGTGGAGGCGTCCAGGGCGCCACCGAGGAACAGGGACGGCTGGGTGACGGGGGCGCCGTGGTGGTCGGCCAGGTCGGCCCAGTCCCGGTCCATGTTCCGGTAGCGGTTGAGGGCGCCGGTCAGTCCGGTGCGTTCGAACTCCCCGGCGTAGACGTCCAGGTCCCGCTCGGTGAGCCAGGACGGGAGCCGGCCGGCGGGGAACCGGTCGCGCAGCGTGCCGCCGCGGGAGACGAAGTGCGGGTCGGGGGCGCCGGGCGCGGGCATGGTGTCGGCGGACAGGGCGGCGTAGAACCCGGCGAGCCAGCCGCGCACGTCGGGCTCGATCTCGGCCTCGGCCCGGCCGGGCTCCTGGAAGTAGGAGACGTAGAACTCCTGTTCGGCCGACTCGCCGCCCATGCCGGCGAAGACCTCGCTGGGCCTCGGGCCGCCGGGCGGGGTGTACGGCACGCTCAGCAGGCCGACGGCGCGGAAGACGTCGGGTCGCAGCAACGCGGAGGTGGCGGCGACGGTCGCGCCCCAGTCGTGGCCGACGATCACCGCGGAGCTCTCGCCCAGGGCCTCCACGACGGCGACGTTGTCCGCGACGAGATCCAGCATCCGGTACGCGTCGACCGCGTCGGGCCGGGAGGAGCGCCCGTAGCCGCGGACGTCGATCGCGGCGGCGCGGAATCCGGCGGCGGCCAGTGCGGGCAGCTGGCGGCGCCAGGAGTACCAGGACTCGGGGAAGCCGTGGACGAGCAGGACCAGGGGTCCCGTGCCCTGTTCCACCAGGTGGGTCCGGCCGGCCGGTGAGGGCACCAGGCGGTGGACGGCGTGGTCGGTCGCGGGCGGCTGGGGCATGGCTCCTCCGTGCAGGTGCGGTCGGTCCGGTGCCGCTCCGGCGGAACAGCGCCGACGACTGCCGGCTCCGCACGGGGCACCGTCGGCGATCCTGCGGCGGCCGGGACGGTGGGGGCGAGGTTTGTTGCCGACCTGGCAACGATCCCGGCGGCCGGCCGTCGCGCCCGGGGCCGACGGCCGGTCCCACGTGCCGGCCGGACCGACGGGGCCGACGACGGGTGCCGGGTGCCGGCCGGACCGACGGGGCCGGCTGCGGCACGGGAGCATGGACGGCCGTCCACACCGGGCCGACGCCGCCTGCGACCGTGCGGCCGACGGCACCCCTCGTGGGCGTACGGACGCCCCGACTGTGAGGCTTCCGCTGTGGACGGCCGGGCGAGGACCGCGCTGAGCGCGCGTGGACCGGCGATCGAACGCGCGGACACGGCACCACCGCCGCCTCCGCGCGCGTGACGCCGATGACAGCCGCCCCCAGCGCGCGTACGGCACCGGCAACCGCGGTCCGCGCGCGTAGGACACCAACAACGCCCCCAGCGCGCGTACGGCGCCGACAATGGCCCCGCGCGCGTACGACACCGACAACGGCTCCCGGGCGCGTACGCACCGGCAACCGCGTCCGCGCGCGGACAGCGCGACGTCCCCCCGCGGGCGCATCCGCAGGACCACCCCTGCACGCGTACGGCGCGACGCCCCAGTCCAGGCGCCCCGGCGCGCACGGACAGCGTCAGAGGCTCCCTGCGGGCACGCAGCGGCTCTCCTCGGCCGCGGGCGGCCCGATCACCGGCCGCGCACGCGGCCGGCAGCACGCCCCCGTACGCCTGGCCTGCGGCTCTACGCCTGGGTCAGCTCCACCTGGACCTCGACCTCCACCGGCGCGTCCAGCGGCAGCACCGCCACGCCGACGGCGCTGCGGGCGTGCACGCCCTTGTCGCCGAGGACCTCGCCGAGGAGTTCGCTGGCGCCGTTGATCACGGCCGGCTGCCCGGTGAAGTCGGGCGCGGACGCGACGAAGCCGACGACCTTCACCACGCGCGCGATGCGGTCCAGGTCACCGGCGACGGACTTCACGGCGGCCAGGGCGTTCAGCGCGCAGGTGCGCGCCAGGTCCTTGGCCTCCTCCGGCGTGACCTCGCCGCCCACCTTGCCGGTGACGGGGAGCTTGCCGTCGACCATGGGGAGCTGGCCGGAGGTGTAGACGTAGGGGCCCGACTGCACGGCCGGCTGGTACGCGGCCAGCGGCGGGACGACCTCCGGCAGGCTCAGCCCGAGTTCGGCCAGCTTGGCCTCGACCGCGCTCACGCCTGCTTCTCCCGCTTCAGGTAGGCCACGAGCTGCTCGGGGTTGTTCGGCCCGGGCACGACCTGGACGAGCTCCCAGCCGTCCTCGCCCCAGGTGTCCAGAATCTGCTTCGTGGCGTGGACGAGCAGCGGCACGGTTGCGTATTCCCACTTGGTCATGCGGCCGACTCTAGCCGCTGCCCGGGGCCCGTCCGACGGCCGACCGCACCCGCGTTGTCCACAGCCTCTCGCGTGGCCCGCACCCGGACTGGTTACGCTCGAAGACGTGAGCAGGCTCCAGGTCGTCAGCGGCAAGGGCGGAACCGGCAAGACCACGGTGGCCGCGGCCCTAGCGCTGGCCCTCGCCACCGAGGGGAAGCGCACGCTTCTCGTCGAGGTCGAGGGCCGCCAGGGCATCGCGCAGCTCTTCGAAACGGAGGCGCTGCCTTATGAGGAGCGAAAGATCGCCGTCGCTCCAGGGGGCGGGGAGGTGTACGCCCTCGCCATCGACCCCGAACTGGCCCTTCTGGACTACCTCCAGATGTTCTACAAACTGGGCAGCGCCGGACGCGCCCTGAAGAAGCTCGGTGCCATCGACTTCGCGACCACCATCGCACCGGGCCTCAGAGACGTCCTGCTGACCGGCAAGGCGTGCGAGGCGGTGCGGCGCAAGGACCGGAACGGACGGTTCGTGTACGACTACGTCGTCATGGACGCGCCCCCCACCGGCCGCATCACCCGGTTCCTCAACGTCAACGGCGAGGTGGCCGGGCTCGCGAAGGTCGGCCCGATACACAATCAGGCGCAGGCCGTGATGCGCGTGCTGAAGTCACCGGAGACGTCCGTGCACCTGGTGACACTGCTGGAGGAGATGCCGGTCCAGGAGACCGTCGACGGTATCGCCGAGCTGCGCGGGGCGCGGCTCCCGGTGGGCCGGATCGCCGTCAACATGGTCCGGCCGGAGGTGCTGGACGCCGACGCGCTGGAACTCGTACGGAGCACACCGCGTACGGCCCTCGCGCGGTCCCTGTCCGGGGCCGGACTCGGCGGTGCGCGGCGGGGCGGCCACGCCGAGCGGCTGGTGGACCCGCTGCTGGAGCAGGCCGAGGAGTACGCCGCGCGGTACACGCTGGAGCAGGAGCAGCGCGCCGTGCTGGGCGAGCTGGGCCTGCCGCTGCACGAACTCCCGATGCTCGCCGAGGGCGTGGACCTGGCGGGCCTTTACGAACTGGCCACCGAGCTGCGGAAGCAGGGGATCGCATGAGTCCGGACGGGACCCAGGCCCAGACCCGGCCCCAGGGCAAGGACCGGCCCCAGGGCAAGGCCCGCGCCCTCGCCCAGGAGGGCGCCCGGCCACTCTCCCCCGCGCGCGTGCTCGACATCGACCCGCTGCTCCAGGACCCGGGGACGCGCATCGTGGTGTGCTGCGGCTCGGGTGGGGTCGGCAAGACGACCACCGCCGCGGCCCTGGGGCTGCGCGCGGCCGAGATGGGCCGCAAGGTGGTCGTCCTCACCATCGACCCGGCGCGGCGGCTCGCGCAGTCCATGGGCATCGACTCGCTCGACAACACCCCGCGCCGGGTGAAGGGCATCGACGACGCGGCGGGCGGCGAGCTGCACGCCATGATGCTCGACATGAAGCGCACCTTCGACGAGATCGTCGAGGCGCACGCGGACCCGGACCGGGCCGCCGCGATCCTGGGCAACCCCTTCTACCAGTCGCTCTCGGCGGGCTTCGCGGGCACGCAGGAGTACATGGCGATGGAGAAGCTGGGGCAGCTCCGGGCGCGGGACGAGTGGGACCTCATCGTCGTCGACACCCCGCCGTCCCGCTCGGCGCTGGACTTCCTGGACGCCCCCAAGCGCCTGGGGTCCTTCCTGGACGGAAAGCTGATCCGGCTGCTGACGGCCCCGGCCAAGCTGGGCGGGCGTGCCGGGATGAAGTTCCTGAACGTCGGCATGTCGATGATGACCGGCACCCTCGGCAAGCTGCTCGGCGGGCAGCTGCTGAAGGACGTCCAGACGTTCGTGGCCGCGATGGACACGACGTTCGGCGGGTTCCGCACGCGCGCGGACGCGACGTACAAGCTGCTCCAGGCACCCGGCACGGCGTTCCTCGTGGTCGCGGCCCCGGAGCGGGACGCGCTGCGCGAGGCCGCGTACTTCGTGGAGCGGCTGGCGGCCGAGGACATGCCGCTCGCCGGACTGGTGCTCAACCGCGTCCACGGCAGCGGTGCCGACCGGCTGTCGGCCGAGCGGGCTCTCGCCGCCGCGGAAAATCTTGAGGATCCCCGCATTGTGGATCAGGACGGCGGGAAAGCTGGAGTTCGTAACTCTCCCGACACGTACGGCAGTTCAGACTCTCCCGATTCCGATCCACCGGCTGACGCGGCGTCCGCGACGACGGCCGACGCGACCGATGCCACCAATGCGGCCAATGCCACCGATGCGGGCGCTACGGCCACCGAGGACGCCTCTGCGCCTGCCGGAGCTCCCGGCACACCGGAGCGATCCGTCGACCAGCTCGCGGCCGGCCTGCTGCGGCTGCACGCGGACCGGATGCACCTGCTCTCCCGCGAGCAGCGCACGCGCGATCGCTTCACCGCGCGTCACCCCGAGGTGGCGGTGACCGAAGTGGCCGCGCTGCCCGGCGACGTGCACGACCTCGCGGGGCTGCGGGACATCGGGGACCGCCTCGCGACGGGCCACCCGGAGCTGCCCGAAGCGCGCGTCTGAGGAGGAGGCCGTCCGGCCTCAGCCCACGGCCGCGTAGTTCTCGTACACCTCGTCGTCGTCGAGGGGCACGATTCCGGCCCCTCGCTCGTACTCCGTCCGCGCCGTCTCCAGCAGCCGGCGCCAGGAGGTCACGGTGGGCCGCCTGCGCAGCAGTGCGCGGCGCTCCCGCTCCGTCATGCCTCCCCACACGCCGAACTCGACGCGGTTGTCCAGCGCGTCGGCCAGGCACTCGGTCCGCACCGGACATCCGGTGCACACCGCCTTGGCCCTGTTCTGCGCTGCTCCCTGAACGAACAGTTCGTCCGGATCGGTAGTGCGGCAGGCAGCCTGCGCACTCCAGTCGGTTACCCAGCCCATACCGGCGCCGTCCTCTCCCGAATCGAGGCTCCCCCACGGCGGCAGCGGCATATTCACCGCCGCCAGTTGAGGACGTTACGGAAGGTGGGCACAGCGCAACACCCCCTTCGGGCCCAATCTTGAATGGCCCGAACGGACTATGGGTAAGCGGCAGATCACCCGGGGGAGTGAGCTGACGACATACGCGACTATCCCGGCATCGAGGTCATCTCTGCTGCGTCACAACGGACACCGAATGACACACAAGGCGGATTCGGGCACGCGTTCCACACTCCGTGACACACGCCCGCACGCACCAACGCGCCCCCTTACGGGACCCCATCGGAAAAAGTCGAGCAGATCCGGAACGATTCGGGGTTGCCGGACGTATTGATACGTGGCCTCACTGCTGTGACAGTTGAGAGCAGCTTAGGCCAAGGCATATACGCGTGTCCGGCGAATGAGAACGTAGGCTGCCTCCATGCCAAAGAAGCGCTCGGGCGGTGGTCTGTCGCCAACGCAGCAGGCCGCCAAGTTCCTCGGTGTCAGTGTGCTCGCGGGAGCCGTCCTGGCCGGTATCGCGTTGCCCGCGGTGGGCGCGCTGGGGCTGGCCGCCAAGGGTTCGGTCGAGAGTTTCGACGAACTGCCCGTCAGCCTGAAGACTCCCCCGCTGAGCCAGCGCACCACCATCCTCGACGCCGAGGGCGGCGCCATCGCCACGGTCTACTCCCGTGACCGCACGGTGGTGGGCCTCAAGGACATCTCGCCCTACATGCAGAAGGCGATCGTCGCCATCGAGGACTCGCGCTTCTACGAGCACGGAGCGGTGGACCTGAAGGGCGTACTGCGCGCGCTCAACAAGAACGCACGCAGCGGCGGCGTCTCCGAGGGCGCGTCCACCCTCACGCAGCAGTACGTCAAGAACGTCTTCGTCGAGGAGGCCGGCGACGACCCGACGAAGGTCGCCCAGGCCACCCAGCAGACCCTCGGCCGCAAGATCCGCGAACTGAAGCTCGCGATCCAGGTCGAGGAGGAGCTGGGCAAGAAGAAGATCCTGGAGAACTACCTCAACATCACCTTCTTCGGCCAGCAGGCCTACGGTGTCGAGGCGGCCTCCCAGCGCTACTTCTCCAAGCACGCCAAGGACCTCGACCTCCAGGAGTCCGCCCTCCTCGCCGGCCTCGTCCAGTCGCCCACTCGCTACGACCCGATCAACGACGAGGCCGAGGCCACCAAGCGGCGCAACATCGTGCTGCAGCGCATGGCCGACGTCGGCGACATCTCCCAGGCGGACGCCGACAAGGCCAAGGCGGCCCCGCTCGACCTGAAGGTCAGCCGGCCCAAGAACGGCTGCATCACGGCGGTCAAGGGCGCCAGCTTCTTCTGCAAGTACGTGGAGAAGGTCTTCCTGCGCGACCCGGTCTTCGGCAAGACCCGGGAGGAGCGCGCGAAGATCTGGAACCAGGGCGGCCTGACCATCCGTACGACCCTGGATCCGCAGGCCCAGGAGTCGGTGCAGGACTCGCTCAAGAAGCACGTCTACAAGTCGGACCCGGTGGCCGCGGCGACCACGCTGGTCGAGCCGGGCACCGGCAAGATCGTCGCCATGGGCCAGTCGAAGCCGTACGGCTACGGCAAGAACGAGACCGAGTACAACTACTCGGTCGACGCGGCCTACGGCGGCTCCAACTACGGTTTCCCGACCGGTTCGACGTTCAAGCCGTTCGTGGCCGCGGCCGCGCTGGAGCAGGGCGTGCCGGCGACGAAGGAATACTCGTCGCCGTACGACATGCCGTACCCGAGCCCGGTGCAGACGTGTGACAGCAGTCCCTGGGTCAACACGAGCGGTGAGAAGGTCGAGAACGAGAACGAGTCGGAGGTCGGCCCATACCGCATGAGGGAGGCGATGGAGAAGTCGGTCAACACCTACTTCGTCCAGATGATCTCCGAGATCGGTCTGTGCCCCGTGGTCGGCATGACCGACAAGCTGCACGTCCGGCAGGGCAACGGCGACAAGCTGCCGCAGACCCCCTCCATCGCCCTCGGCTCGATCGGCATCTCTCCGCTGACGATGGCGAGCGCCTACGCGACCTTCGCCTCCCGCGGCATGTACTGCTCGCCGATCGCCATCGAGTCGATCACGCAGAAGATCGGCAACAAGCGGAAGTCGCTGGAGGTCCCGAAGTCGACGTGCTCGCGGGCCATGTCCGAGAAGACCGCCGACAGCATCAACACGCTGCTGCAGGGCGTGGTCGACTCCGGTACGGGTCAGCAGGCCGGTCTCAGCGACCGCGACAACGCCGGTAAGACGGGTACGACGGACGAGCGGAAGAACGCCTGGTTCGTCGGCTACACGCCGAACATGTCGGGCGCCGTCTGGGTCGGCAGCGCCACCCAGCAGGTCAAGATGAAGAACATCACGATCGGCGGCGTCCCCCACTCCCTCGTCTTCGGCGGCGCGGTCCCGGGTCCCATCTGGAAGGACGCCATGACGGGCGCCCTGTCGGGCAAGGATTCCCCGTCCTTCAACCTCGTCGACATCCCGGAGGACGACAAGGACAAGGACAAGGACAAGGAGAAGGGCCGCGGGGACGAGGACGGCGGGGACGACGGCGACAACGGTGACGACGGCGGCGAGGGCGGGCTCATCGGCGGCCTGATCGACGGCGGCACCGGCAACGGCGGCACGTTCGGCGACCTCTTCCAGGGCCAGGGCAACGGCGGGAACGGCAACGGAGGACGGCGCGGCTGAGGCCCCCGGCCCTCCGGGACCGACGACGAAAACGGCCGGCGGCCCCCTTCCCGGATCGGAAGGGGGCCGCCGGCCGTTGTGGACGTCTCCGCGACCGCGGCTCAGCCGGCGAGCAGCTTCTTCACCGCGGCGGCGACCCGGCCGCCCTCGGCCTGACCGGCCACCTTCGGGTTCACGATCTTCATGACGGCACCCATGGCGCGCGGGCCCTCGGCACCGGCGGCCTTCGCCTCCTCGACGGCCTGGGCGACGATCGCGTCCAGTTCCTCGTCGGACAGCTGCTTGGGCAGGTAGGCCGCGAGCACCTCGCCCTCCGCCTTCTCCCGCTCGGCCTGCTCGGTGCGGCCGCCCTGCGCGAAGGCCTCGGCCGCCTCACGGCGCTTCTTGGCCTCACGGGTGATCACCTTCTGCACCTCGTCGTCGGAGAGCTCGCGCTTCTCCTTCCCGGCGACCTCTTCCTTGGTGATCGCGGTGAGCGTCAGCCGGAGCGTCGAGGAGCGGAGCTCGTCGCGCTCCTTGATCGCGGCGTTGAGGTCATCCTGCAGCTTCGACTTGAGCGTGGTCATGGGAGTGATTGTCGCAGGTGTCACAGGAGGGGCGCCTGCAGATTTCGTGGCGCGGCGCGCGGGACCGCCGCTCCCTCGCACCACCGGCCCCGTCGGCGGGCACGTGGCGTCGGCACTGTCCACCGCTTCTGACACGATGGACGCATGCGCGCGCGATACAAAGTCCCCCTGGGAATCGCGGCGGTTGGCGCCGCCGGTCTGGTCTACGCGGCGGGCTTCGAGGCCCGCTCCTTCCGCCTGCGACGGGTGACGATCCCCGTCCTGCCCTCCGGGATGCGCCCCCTGCGCGTGCTCCAGGTCTCCGACATCCACATGGTCGGCGGCCAGCGCAAGAAGCAGCGCTGGCTGCGCTCGCTGGCAGGTCTGCGCCCCGACTTCGTGATCAACACCGGCGACAACCTGTCCGACCCCGAAGGCGTCCCGGAGGTCCTGGACGCCCTGGGCCCGCTGATGGAGTTCCCCGGCGCCTACGTCTTCGGCTCCAACGACTACTACGGCCCCAGGCTCCGCAACCCCGGCCGCTACCTGATCGAGAAGGTCCAGGGCCGCCACGGCCTGAACGGCAACCCGCCCGTCGTGGGCGCCGTCCACAACCCGTGGGAGGACCTGCGCGACGGCTTCGACGCCGCCGGCTGGCTCAACCTGACCAACACGCGCGGCACCCTGAAGGTCGAGGGCGTGTCCGTGGAGCTGACCGGCCTGGACGACCCGCACATCAAGCGGGACCGGTACGAGGAGGTGGCCGGCGGCCCGTCGAGCGCCGCCGACTTCTCGATGGGCGTGGTCCACGCCCCCTACCTGCGCGTCCTGGACGCGTACGCGTCCGACGGCTACCCGCTGATCCTCGCCGGCCACACGCACGGCGGCCAGCTGTGCATCCCGTTCTACGGCGCCCTGGTCACCAACTGCGACCTGGACACGGACCGCGTGAAGGGCCTGTCCACCCACACGGCCCAGGACCGTACGGCCTTCCTCCACGTCTCGGCGGGCTGCGGCACGAGCCGGTACACGCCGGTACGTTTCGCCTGCCCACCGGAGGCGACACTGCTGACGCTGGTGGGGCGGGAGTAGGCCGGGCGCGGCGGGGCGGGAGCAAGCGGGGTCGCCTCCGGTGGACATGGGACGGGGATAACCCGCACGGCCCACCCATATCGCCCGTTTTGTCCGGTCTGCCTAGCGTGAGGCCATGACAGCTCCGATACCCAGGGACATCCCGGACCTCCCCGCGGTTCCGGGACGCCCCACGCTGCTGCACTCCCCGGTCCCGGCCACGGCCGTCGTCACGCCCGTACGCCTTCCCCTGGCCGCCGGGTTCCGCCTGCTGACGGCCGTGCTGGCCGCGGCAGGCGTGGTGATCGAACTGGCCCTCGCCGACTCCCCCACCCGGGCCCTGAGCCACTTCACGATCCAGAGCAACATCCTGCTGGCCCTGGTCCTCGCCCTCTCGGCCCGCCGCGCCTGGTCCGCCCGCCGGCCCCTGCCGGCCGGCCTGACGGGCGCGGCCCTGCTCTACGTGCTCATCGCCGCCCTGGTGCACCACGTGCTGCCGTCCGACACGTCGAGCCCCTTCGCCACCCCCGGCGCCGCCGACACCGCAACGGGCCGGCACACACTCGCGAGCCACATCCTCCACACGGTGACCCCGATCGCCGCCGCCCTGGACTGGCTCCTGCTGACCACCCCGGGCCACCTGCACCTCCGCCAGGCCACCGCGTGGATGCTCTACCCCCTGGCCTACCTGGGCTTCTCCCTGGCCCGCGGCGAACTCCTCATCCCCGGCACCCAGGACCGCTACCTCTACCCCTTCCTCGACGTCGACCGGCACGGCTACAAGGGCGTCCTCGGCAACGCCCTCCTCGTGGGCCTCGCCTGCTACGCCCTGGCCGCCCTCCTCGTCGCCCTGGACCACGCCCGCCCGAGGCCGCTCCACCGGAGCTGAGAAACCGGATTTCGTCTCCGGCCCCCGGTGGGCTAAAGTAAACGACGTCGCCGCGACGAGCAGCGACAATCGGGGTGTGGCGCAGCTTGGCAGCGCGCTTCGTTCGGGACGAAGAGGTCGTGGGTTCAAATCCCGCCACCCCGACAGAGAAGTACCAGGCCAGGGGCCTGATCCGCGATGCGGATCAGGCCCCTGAGTGGTTCTCGGAGTCGCTTTGGCGCACGCCGAGCCCCGGCCACACGCAGCATGGTCTCGGCGACCGCGGTGTGATCTCGGGTCTGCGCCGGCTCAGGCTCGCAAGGTCACGCCGTGCAGGGTACGGAGCCGGGAGATCTCCCACCAGGCCACAGCCGACACCGATACCGGTCCCCCGATCAAAGCGCAGACCTGAATGAGGGGTGGGCCGGGCGGCAGTCCGCCGACCAGCAGACTGATGGCCGCGAACTCCCACACCAAGGCGCAGGTGAGGACCGCCGGCACCATGTCGTGCATGTCGGCTGTGCTGAACGCGGTACGGACCGCTGTCCGCGAGGAGAACGCCAGGAAGAGCAGGCCCCACAGCATCGCCAGCATCAGCACAATCGCGAGCAACAGATGGGGAACCTGCTCCGTACCCTCCTCGAAAGACCCCATCAGCAGGGTCAACGGCCACATCAGGATCGCCGCGAACCCGATGGCGCCGAAGTACCAGAGGACCGAGCGCACGGCACGACGCAGGCCAGCCCGCATCGCCGCCTTGTTCGCCGGTGACGCGAGGCGGAAGAGCAGTCCGACCACCGCGGGGGCGCTCAGAAGCAGCAGCCACGGCGTGATGAGCAGCCGTAGCCCGAATTGCTCCTGTGCTTGCTGCCAGTCCTCCGCTGTTCCGTACGCCGCCAGGATCAGGAAGGATGAGATGGCAGCGCTCCATGCCCTGCCCTTCTGGATGCGCTCGATCTCCGGGTCCCTGATTCGGCGACGGCTGTTTACGGGAAAGAGCTCCCGGGCCTTGTGCCGGGCCGACCGGACCAGCGGATAGAACAGCACGAACCCGAGCACGGTCTGCCAGAAGCAAGCGAGAAGGAGAAGCAGTCCGCCAATGTGGGCCCTGCGACCGCGGAGCGCGTGTTCCAGCAGCTCTCTCAGCGATGGCCACTCGTCCTGACGCAGCATCTGCCACAGGGACAAACCCGCATAGGGCTGCGGCGGCCTGGGCGGGAGCGGCGGTTGCGGACCTGCGTTCGGTCGCCATCCCGGGCGGTACGGATCCTGTCCCCCGATGGTCACGCTGACTACCTCCTGTCGCGTACGGTGCCGACTGGCTGCGAACAGTCAACTGTCCAATACCGCAAGGGACATGGTGTTCCTCGCACGTGACCGGCAATCACCCGGGAAACGCCCTGCCCGGGCCCAGGACCGCTGGCGGTATCACCACAAGTGGCCCTCTCCGGGGTGCCGCGGCCGGTGGTCCGGACTAATCTCCCGCATAGTCGGCCTTTTCCGCCTCCAGGGAGGACTCATGGCATCGCGGCTCAACCCCTACATCAGCTTCGGTGGTGACGCCCGGCAGGCGATGGAGTTCTACAAGGAGGTCTTCGGTGGCACGCTGAGCCTCAGCACCTACGGTGATGCCGGGCGGCCGGATGCTCCGGAGGCTGACAAGATCATGCACGGCATGCTCGAGACGCCGAGCGGCTTCACCCTGATGGGGGCCGACTCCCCGCCCGGTATGGAGCACACCACCGGCAACAACTTCTCCGTGAGCCTGAGCGGGGACGACGATGCCGAGCTGCGCGGCTACTGGGAGAAGCTGTCCGCCGGGGGGTCGGTGGCCGTCCCGCTGGAGAAGCAGATGTGGGGCGATGTGTTCGGCATGTGCACCGACCGGTTCGGCATCCCCTGGATGGTCAACATCAGTGAGCCGGAGGGCTGATCCGGCTCGTCCCCGGTCCTGCCGGCCCTGCCTTCAGCTCCGCCCAGACCGTTTTGCCCACGGGGCTGCGGGGCGCCGTCCCCCAGCGTTCCGCCAGGGTGTCCACCAGGAGCAGGCCCCTGCCCGACTCACCCTCCGGGATCGATGAAGGTGCGGCCACAGGCAGCCGTTTCTCGGCTGCGGCGTCCGCCACCTCGATGCGGATCAGGCCCGCCGACGCGTCGAGCTCCAGCGCGAGGCCGAAGTCGTGTCCCCCGACCCGGCCGTGCCGTACGGCGTTCGCCGCCAGTTCCCCGACCACGAGCGCGACCGTGGACGACGCGTCCGAGGCCGGCGGGTAGCCCCATTCCTCCATGTGCCGCACGGCGACGTGCCGGGCCAGCCGTGCGCCTCTGGGTGAGGAGGCGAACTGTGCCGTGAGTCGCGGGCGGTCGTTCGATGTGGTCGTCGTTCCTGTCAGCACAGCTCGTTCGTCCTTGTCCGGCCGGTTCCTGGCACGTCCCGCTTTGTGCGCGAGTCGTCACGTTCCGTACTCAAGAGTCGTCCTGCGGGCCTACGCTCGGAAGGCGGTGCAGCCTTACCTTTCAGCCCGTAAGGAACGGAAGTGACCTATTGACCAAGGAAATTGACCCCCGTGAGTCGATGGCCGCGCTCTTCGGCGCGCGAGTGCGCAGACTCCGTACGGCGGCCGGGCTGACCCAGGCCGAACTCGGCGAGAAGACACATGTGGTGAGCTCCCGGATCACCCAGATCGAGCGGGCTTCCGGAGCGAAGCCGACGCTGGAACTGGCGCGGGCGCTCGACTCGGTCCTCGGCGCCGACAATCTGCTGGTCGAACTGTGGCCGTACGTGTACCGGGAGGCGTTCCCCGACTGGTCACGCGCGTTCATCGGCTACTCGGAGCGGGCGGTGTCCATCCGTGAGTACGCGGCGCATCTGGTGCCCGGTCTCCTGCAGACCGAGGAGTACGCGCGGGCCGTGCTGAGGGTCGGCCTGACGCTCAACAGTGATGAGCAGTTGGAGGAACGGGTCAGCGCCCGCATGGGGCGGCAGCAACGGCTCGACTCACCCGGCCGGCCCGAGCTGTGGGTGGTGCTCGACGAGGCGGTTCTCAAGCGGCCCATCGGCGGACGCGACGTCATACGCGCACAGTTGGAGCGGCTGATGGATGCGGCAGCGGAGCGTCACATCAAGGTGCAGGTGCTGCCGTTCGACCAAGGTGAGCACGACGCGATGGGCGGGTCTCTGACCGTACTTACGCTGCCGGACGGTTCGGAGGTCGCCTACACGGAAGGTGCGCACTACGGCCAACTCATCGAGGATCCGGGCGAGGTGAGGCGCTTCTCGTTGATTTACGATCAGCTGCGGGCGGACGCCCTGCCCACAGTCATGTCACTCGACATGATCCGATCCGCGATGGAGGGCTGCAACCGTGGAGCGAATGTCCCTTCCCGATCCGAACGGCGTCGCCTGGCGCAGGAGCAGTTACAGCAATCAGGAGGGCGGCAACTGCGTCGAGGTGGCCGACGCAGCCCCCGGCATCGTCCCCGTCCGTGACAGCAAGGTGCCGTGCGGGCCCGTGCTCTCCTTCGGGAGTGAGACCTGGGCGGCGTTCATAGGTGAGCTGAAGGCCGGTCGCCACCGCGTCTGAGTCACCGTCAGGGGCGCGTGTCTGGGGCGTTCTGCTCCAGGCGGCTGCGCAGGGTGGCGGCGAAGTCCTCCGCGCGGGAGAGCTGGACGCGGAGCTTCTCGACCTGCTCGGCGGCCGACTGCTCGTACTCGCGCACGCGCTTCAGCAGGGCCTCGCGCTCGTCGGGGCCGAGGTCGGGATCGGCGTCGAGGCGGTCGGTGGCGTCCAGCAGGTCGCGCATCTGGTCCAGGGTGAAGCCGAGCGGCTTCATCCTGCGGATGACCATGAGCCGCTGCACGTCGGTCTCGGTGTAGAGGCGGAAGCCGCCCTGGGAGCGGGCGGAGGGGACGACCAGGCCGGTCTCCTCGTAGTGACGGATGGTGCGCAGGGACAGTTCGGTTCGCGCGGCCACCTCACCGATCTGCATGTGCTTGCCGTCCACGCCCGTCATGCCCGTCACACCCGTCATCCTCTGGTCTCCGGCACCGTCAATCTCTACCCTAACGTTAGGGTAGAGTTACTGGGTCGGGGCCGATGGCGCCCCCGGTGAAGTTCCGATTCTCGCAGGACACCGAATCCCAGACGCCCCAGCCTGCCGTAGGGGTGTGCCCGAGCACGACAGGTTCCTTCTCCCTTGTCTTCTGCGCCCTCTGCTGCTTCCGTCCCGTCCCCGGCCGCGCGGTTGCGCGGTCTGAAGCCCGACTGGCTGTCCGATCCGAACGTCTGGCGTACCGAGGTCCTGGCGGGCCTGGTCGTCGGTCTGGCGCTGATCCCCGAGGCGATCTCCTTCTCGATCATCGCCGGGGTCGATCCGGCGGTCGGCCTGTTCGCCTCCTTCACCATGGCCGTCGTCATCTCCGTCGTCGGTGGCCGGCGGGCGATGATCTCCGCGGCCACCGGCGCCGTCGCCCTCGTCATCGCTCCGTTGAACCGCGAGCACGGCCTGGGCCACCTCGTCGCCGCGGTCATCCTGGCCGGTGTCTTCCAGGTGGTCCTGGGCGCCCTCGGGGTGGCGAGGCTGATGCGGTTCGTCCCCCGCAGCGTGATGGTCGGCTTCGTGAACTCCCTGGCCATTCTCATCTTCATGGCCCAGGTGCCCGAGATGACCGACGTGCCGTGGGCGGTCTACCCGCTGATCGCGGCCGGTCTCGCGATGATGGTGCTCTTCCCGAAGATCACCACGGTCGTGCCCGCGCCGCTGGTGTCCATCGTGATCCTCACCGTGATCACGGTCGCGGCCGGGATCGCCGTGCCGACCGTGGGCGACAAGGGCGCCCTGCCGTCGTCCCTGCCCGTGCCGGGCCTTCCCGACGTGCCGTTCACCCTGGACACCCTGACCACCATCGCCCCGTACGCCTTCGCGATGGCCCTGGTCGGGCTGATGGAGTCGCTGATGACCGCCAAGCTGGTCGACGACATCACCGACACCCACTCCAACAAGACCCGCGAGTCGATCGGCCAGGGCATCGCCAACATCGTCACCGGCTTCTTCGGCGGCATGGGCGGCTGCGCGATGATCGGCCAGACGATGATCAACGTCAAGGTCTCGGGCGCCCGCACCCGCCTGTCCACCTTCCTGGCCGGCTCGTTCCTGATGGTGCTGTGCGTCGTCTTCGGGCCGGTCGTCTCCGACATCCCCATGGCCGCCCTGGTCGCCGTCATGGTCATGGTGTCGTTCGCGACCTTCGACTGGCACTCCATCGCTCCGAAGACGCTGCGGCGGATGCCCGCCGGCGAGATCGTCGTCATGCTCGTCACCGTCGCCTGCGTGGTCGCCACCCACAACCTCGCCATCGGCGTCGTCGTCGGCTCGGTCACCGCCATGGTCATCTTCGCCAAGCGCGTCGCCCACCTCGCCGAGGTCACCGCCGTCACCGATCCCGACCGCACCACCGTCGTCTACCGGGTCACCGGCGAGTTGTTCTTCGCCTCCGCGGGCGACCTCGTCGGGCGGTTCGACTACGCCGCCGACCCCGAGAAGGTCGTCATCGACCTCTCCGCGGCCCACATCTGGGACGCCTCCTCCGTCGCGGCCCTCGACGCGATCGAGCACAAGTACGCCCAGCGCGGCAAGACCGTCGAGATCACCGGCCTCAACGACCCGAGTGCCCACCTGCACGACAGGCTCAGCGGCGGACTCGCGGCCGGTCACTGACCCGCCGCCCCCACCCCCACGAGTCGAGGTGCGTCGTCACCGCCGTCGTAAGGATTCCCGCAAGAGCCTCACACGTACTGCACACGGTCTTTCGAAAGCGTCGTTAGCGTTGCTGGCCGCTCGACTGCGCGTGCGAACGCGACCGGGCCGGTGGCCCGACGGGTCCACGGCGTGTCAACTCAGGGAAGACCGAAGATGGACTACTGCTCATCGTGTCGGCGGCATCTCAACGGCGCCCTGGTGTGCCCCGGTTGCGGCGCCTACGCCCCGGACATCGACCCGGCCGTCACCGGCGGCCGCACCGCTCCCGCCCCGCCCGCCGCGGCGGCCCCGGCGATGGGTGCGGTCACCTCGGCAGAGCCCTCACCCGGTGAAGCGGCAGCGGACGTCGTGGATGTGCCGCCCGTGCCGCAGGGGCGGGCGGCACGGCGCCGCCAGCGCGCCCGCTGGAAGAAGAACCAGCGCCGGGCCGTGGTCGCGACCGCCGTCGCGCTCGTCGGGGGCGGTCTGACCCTGTCCGCGATGGACCGGCAGTCCGGGGACCGGGCCCAGGCGGCCACGGCGCCGCAGGACCCGGGCACGGTCGCCGCCGAGGACGAGGTGGCGCCGGACGCCCGCCCGGGCTCGTCGCATCCCGACGCGCACCGCTCGCCGTCCACACAGCCGCCCGCATCCGGGCTCCCGCGCGGGCAGCAGACACCGGAGCAGCAGATACCGGAGCAGCGGACACCGGACTCGTACCGCGCCGTGCCCTCGCATGCCCGGCAGGACACCGCCGCTCAGCCGCGTACGACGGCGACGACGGCACCGGAACCGGCGCAGAGCCCTGCGCCGGCCACCGCCGGTACGGCTCCGGGCCACGCCCCCGACGCGCCGGCTCCCCGGACGCCCGCGCCGTCCGCCGCCGGTGGGGACGGCAGCGCCGCCGACGGCACCGGCGGTACGGGGCCGGAGGCGTCGCAGGCGGACACCTCGCCCGGCGCGACCTCGCCGTCGCAGGTCTGCCTGCTCGTCCTGTGCATCGGCTGACCGGGCCGGGTCGCTGACGCGAGAGACCGTGGCGTCCGCGTCGCCTCTTCGGCGGCTCGGGCGCCACTGCCACGTGGGACGCCCGAGCCGCGCTCGGCGCCCGCGTACCTCCCCATGAGAGCGGGCGCCTCGACCCGTTCGGCCGGGTCACTTCCTCCAGCGCACCGGGGGCGGGAACTGTCACCTGCCCTGCCGGGGGCTCAGCACTTGCCAGACCTATCGAATCTCGATAGATTTCCATCGTGACTCGATTGGATTGTCGGGATCCTCGGGATCGGTTGAGGGAGGAGCGATGGGAAAGCTGACGGTGCTCGCGCTGCGCGTCGTGATCGGGATGCTGCTCGCCGGCTCGGTGTTCGTACAGGCGGTGATGGTTCCGCTGCTGGGCTCGGACCTGGAGGGGATCGACACGGACCTCGCGTACCCGGTCGCCGCGTTCCTCGTGGTCGTGGTCCTGGGCATCGTGACGGCCCAGGTCGTCCTCGTCTGCGTATGGCGGCTGCTGACGATGGTGCGACGCGGGACCGTGTTCTCCCACGCCGCCTTCCGGTACGTGCACATCGTGATCGGCGCCTTCGTGGCCGCCGCGCTCCTCGTGTTCGCCCTCGGGGTCATGCTGGCTCCGGGCGAGGCCGTCGCCCCGGGCGTGGTCCTGCTGGTCGGGGGCGTCGTCGTGGCGGTCCTCGGGGTCGCGCTCGTGGTGCTCGTGCTGCGCATGCTGCTCGCCCAGGCCGTCGCCCGCGACGTCGAGGCCGCGCGGATGCAGGCCGAGCTGGCCGAGGTGATCTGATGCCGATCGTCGTCGACATCGACGTGATGCTGGCCAAACGGAAGATGTCCGTGGGCGAACTCGCGGAGCGCGTCGGCATCACGCCCGCCAACCTGGCCGTGCTCAAGAACGGCCGGGCCAAGGCGGTGCGCTTCTCGACGCTCGGCGCGCTCTGCGACGTACTCGAATGCCAGCCGGGGGACCTGCTGCGCTGGGAGGCCGGGGAGGCCGAAGAGGGCGGGGAGGCCGCCGGCCGGTGAGCTGGCGGCCTGGTACAGGGCCCTCACCCGGCCCCGCGCGGTACGGCAGGGCGTCAGGAGCCGTCGGTCACCGTGACGTTGCCGGTCAGGGTGAGGGCGGCTCCGGTGCCGTCCTGCGGGGCGGCCGTCAGTTCCCAGGTGTAGGTGCCGGGGGCGGCGGAGGTGCCGTCGGCGAGCGTGCCGTCCCAGCGGGCGGAGACGGTGGCGCCGAGGGCGGTCGCGTCGAGCGTGGCGACCGTCTTCTTCTTGTCCCTGATGACCAGTCGGGCCCCGTCGGCGGCCGGCTTGGACAGCTGCCAGACCGGGTTCCAGGCGGTGCCGGACGTGCGGGCGTACTGGGCGCCGACGGAGGCGGCGGTCACCGTGAGCGGCTGGGCGGGGACGCCGCTCGGGACGACGTGGGCCGACCCGGCGGAGTCCAGCCAGGCGACACCGCCGCCGAACTTGTCCACGTCGTAGTTCTTCCACAGGAACACGGCCGGCAGGTCGGTGAGCGTCCGGGGCGTGCCCGCGGTGCCGGTGTGGAAGTCGGTGAGGAGCAGCTTGCCCGCGGTCGTGTCGTGGTTGACGACGAAGCCGTCACCCAGCCTCCCGCGTGCCGGAAGGTCGATGTTCCTGCCGGTCTCCAGGTCGTAGACGCCGAACGGGGTGGCCGGGTCGCCGCCGACGATGTCCTGGCCGAGGCAGTCCCAGTACACCCAGCGTCCGACGGTCTGGAGGTCCCGGATCACGCAGGAGGCGTCGACGGAGTACGGCGTGACCGTGCCGGTCGCCAGGTCGCGGGCCTCGAACCGGCCGCCGGTGCCGTCCGTCGTCCACAGGGTGGAGCCCCACAGCGCGGCGGCCGGGGTGTTCAGGCGGTTCACGACCGCTCCCCCGCCGGGAGCCTCGAAGTCGACGACCACCCGCTCGTCGCCGCCACCGTACACCGCGTACCGGCCGGCGGCGTCGCGCAGCCCGCGGCCGGAGCTCGACGGGGCGGCGCGGTCGTACGGCACGACCTCGGTGCGGGCGCCCGTCGCCGTGGCGCGGACGAGGACGTCCCGCTGGGTGGCCTCGTCGTACCGGACGTGCACGACGGAGCCGTCGCCGGCGCCCAGTGGCTGACCGTAACTCGTGCCCAGGGGCGCGGTGGTGACCTCGGTGCGCTCCCCCGCCGACGGCGTTCCGCCGAGCGTCACCTTCCGCGTCTGGTAGACGGGGCGGGGTGCGCTGTCCTCCTCCTTGGTGACCAACTGGCCGCCGGACAGCGCGATGCCGCGCAGCTGGGCGGGCCGCGCGGGCACCTCGGCGAGGGTGCGCAGCACCGGGCGGCCGTCCGCGCCGGTCTCGATCCGGCGCACCGCCCAGTCTCCGGCGTCCGCGCCGCCGACCGCGACGGCACCGCCGCCGGGGCTCTGGTACAGGTCGGCCTGGGCGGCGTTCAGCAGGGTGACGGGTGAACCGCCACCGATCGGGGTGGCCCTGAGCGGCCCGCCGCGGCGCAGCGGCGGGTTCTGCTCGGTGGGGGCCGTGGGCCGGTGGGTGGTGAGCAGCCAGTCGCCGGCCAGGCCGATGACGGGCGTGCCCTCGGCGGACGTCGGTACGGGGACGGAGACCGCGGTGCCCGCGAGGTCGTCGCGGCGCAGGACCCGGGCCTGGCTCATGCCCTCCTGGTACCAGGCGACGTGGGTGGGCGAGACGGCGGCCTGGAGGCGGACCGGGTCGTCGACGGACAGGTTGGTGGGGACGGGCGTGAGGGCGCCGGTGGTCAGGTCGAGGACGCCGAGGGTGTGCCCACGGGTGAACTTCACGACGGCCAGCCGGCCGTCCCCGGCCGCGACCGGGTACCGGCCGAAGCGCAGCCCCTCCGGCGGGGCGACCGGCGTGTCCGTGGTCGTGCCGTCCTGGAGGCGGAGGATGTGCAGCCGGTCCACCTGCCAGACGTCGTTGTAGGAGACCGTCAGCACCGTCCGCCCGAACGAGGCGACGGTGTACTGTCCGTCGGGCACGGTCAGCGGCGTCGACTCCCCGGTCGCCGGGTCACGCAGCTGCACGACCCCGCTCGCGTCGACGGGCACCGGCAGGATGTCCGTACCGGCCCCGTAGTGACCCTGCTGGCCCGGCAGCTTGCCGGTGAAGCCCTCGACGGTGCGCTCGGTGCCGTCGAAGCCGCGCCACTGGTACGGCGCGGTGGAGCCGTCGCTCGTCTCCCTCCGGTGCAGGTAACCGGTGTCCCCGGCGGCGTAGAGCACGTCCTGCACCGGGGTGTAGCGGTCCGGTGCGGCCAGCACGATGCCCGCGGGGTCCGCGGTCTCCTCCGCGTGGGCGGCCGGGGGCAGGGCGGCGAGGGGTACCGCGGCAACGGCCAGTACGAGGGCGAGACGGCGAGTGGTATCGGGCATCAGTTCGATTTTCAGGTCCATGTAAGCCCCAGCGCACCGCCCACCGGAAACGTCACAGCAGGCGCACCAACCCCACGGCCCGCGCCCCGCGTTGCCGGTTTCCGGCAGCTCTGACTAGCCTCCCGTTGCCGGACCCCCGCAGCGGGCGCGTCCGGCAGGGAGGCAGGGGCAGGGGTGACACAGCAGTACGAGCCGTATCTGACCGGGTACGCCGAGATCCTGGCGGAGGTCGCCGGCACCGGGCGGCGGCTGAACCGCGACGAGCTGGAGGACCGGCGACGGCTCGGCGAACAGGCCGCGGAGGCGGGCCACAGTCTGCGCGATCTCGTCCGCGGGCACCTGGACGCCACACGCGCCGGCTGGCCCGGCACCGCCCGGGACGCGGGCACGACGGACAGCGTGCTCGCCGCCGTCGCCCAGGCCGTCGACGCCTTCGCCGAGGGCTACGAGCGGGCCCAGCGGCTCGCCGTACGGCAGGAGGAGGCCGCGCGCCGGGAGTTCATCGACGACCTGCTGTACGGCCGCAGCGACCTGGGACGGCTCGCCGAACGGGCCGAGCGGTTCGGACTCGTGCTGTCCCGCGCCCACGCCGTCGCCGTCGCGCAGGGGCCCGAGGCCTACGACGACACCGCGCCGGTCACCCGGCTGGTGGAGACCGCGCTCATCTCCCGCTTCGGCGACCGCCGCGTCCTGATCACCACCAAGAACGGGCAGCTCATCTGCGTCGCGCCCGGCGACGAGGACGACGTCCTCGCCTTCTTCGCCAAACAGGCCTACGCCGCCACCGACGGCAGCCGGGTGGCCATCGGACGGCCCCAGCCCGGCCCGGGCGGCGTGGTGCACAGCTACGAGGAGGCGCTGAGCGCCCTCGAACTCGCCGAGCGGCTGGAGCTCGACGAGCCCGTGGTCCGCGCCGCCGACCTGCTCGTCTACCCCGTGCTCACCCGCGACCGGCAGGCCATGGCCGACCTCGTGCTGAGCGTGCTGGGCCCGCTGCGCGGGGCCCGGGGCGGTCCCGAGCCCCTGCTGCGGACCCTGGAGGCGTACTTCGACGCCGGCTGCACCGCCGCCGAGGCCGCCCGACGGCTGTCGCTCAGCGTCCGGGCGCTCACCTACCGGCTGGAGCGCATCCACCAGCTCACCGGCGCCAACCCGGCCGACCCGGTGCACCGTTACACCCTGCAGACCGCGGTCATCGGCGCCCGGCTGCTGGGCTGGCCCGCCCAGGAGATCTGACCGGGCCGCGCGGACCGGTCAGCCCGTGATCTCCACCTTGCCGTTCGGCTCCGCCGGGCGGTCCGCCGCCTTCGCGCCCTGCCCGGCGACGTTCTTCAGCAGGGCCGCCAGGTCGACGCCCGTGGTGGAGCCCAGCAGTTCGATGCCCTGGGCCACGTTGTCGGCGACCGTGCGCGAGATCCGGCTCGCCCCGTCCGTGGAGATGACGGTCATCTTGTCCACGGCCGCCAGCGGCTCGGACGCCTTGGCCACCACCTGCGGCAGCACCTCCACCAGCATCTGGAGCACGGCCGCCTCGCCGTACCGGTCGAAGGCGTCCGCCTTCTTCTCCATCGCCTCGGCCTCGGCCGCGCCCTTGGCGCCGATCGCCGCCGCCTCCGCCTCGCCCTCCAGTCGTACGGCCTCGGCGATGGCCGCACGCCGGGACCGCTCCGCCTCGCCCTGCTTCAGGCCCTCGATGGCCTCCGCCTCGGCCAGCGCACCACGCCGCTGCTTCTCGCCCTCACCGGTGAGCCTGGCCCGCTCGGCCTCCGCCTGGGCGGCGGCGATCCCGGCCGCGCGCTCGGCCTCCGCCTGCTTCACCCGCGCCACCCGGCGGGCCTCGGCCTCCTGCTCGGCCGCGTACCGCTGGGCGTCGGCGGGCTTGCGCACCTCGGTGTCCAGCTGGCGGTCCTTCAGCGCGGCCTGCCGCTCGGCGACCTTCTCCTGCTCGGCGAGGATGTCCTGCTGCCGGGCCGCCTCCGCCAGGGGACCGGCGGCGTTGGCACGGGCGGCGGCCTGGTCGGTCTCCGCCTTGATCTCGGCCTGCTTCAGGTACAGGGTGCGCTGCGCGACCGCGATCTCCTCCTCCGCCTTCAGCCGGGCCTGTTCGGCCGCCCGCCGCGCCTCGGCCTCCGCGATGTCGGCCTCCTGCTTGGCCCGGGCCGCCTCGGGACGGCCCAGGTCCTCCAGGTAGGAGCCCTCGGTGGTGATGTCCTGGATCTGGAAGGCGTCCAGCACCAGGCCCTGCCCGGACAGGCTCGCCTCCGCCTCCTCCGCCACCTGCCCGGCGAACGCGGCCCGGTCGCGGATGACGTCCTCCACGGACATCCGGCCGACGATCGCGCGCAGCGCACCCGACAGCACCTCCTGGGTGAAGCCGACGATGCCGTCCTGCTGCATCAGGAACCGCTGGGCGGCGGCGCGTATCGCGTCCTCGGTGCCGCCGACCTTGACGATGGCGACACCGTCCAGGTTGGCCTTCACCCCGCGCAGCGTCACCGCGCCGCGCACGGCGACCGGGATGTGCCGCGAGGACAGGTCCAGCGTGAACCGCTGCTGCACGAACGGCACGACGAACACCCCGCCGCCGACCACGACCTTCTGGCCGCTGTTGTCGGTGAACACCCGGCCGGTCTCCGGATCGGTGGACTTCTTGCCGCGCCGGCCGGTGACGATGAACGCCTCGCTCGGACCGGCCACCTTGTACCGGCTGACGACCACCAGCGCGAGCAGCACGAGGAGTACGACGACCCCCACCACCGCGATCACGACAGGACTCATGACAACGCCCCCGAATCACAGAGAACGAGCAGGAAAGAAAGGAAACTCAGTGGTCCACCGGGCGCACCACGACCGACGTCGGGGTCGGGACCGCCTCGACCCACACCTCGGTCCCCCGCGCCACCGGCCGGGCACTGCGCGCCGCGCACTTCAGCGGCTGACCGCCCAGGCGCAGCAGCACCTCGCCGAAACCGTCGGTCGGGATCGCGGTGACCACCTTGCCGGACGTGCCGAGCAGGTCGTCCGCGACGGGCGTGACGGCGGTCCGGTCGCGCATCAGCGCGCGGCTGAGGCGGTACGTCAGCCAGCCCGCCCCCAGCCCGGCGAGAGCGCCGGCACCGGCCGCCCCCGCGGGCCCGGTCCAGCCGCTGCCCAGGACGATCGCGCCGCCGAAGCCGGTCATCGCGACGAACCCGGCGACGACCGGCAGCGACAGCCACCCCTCCAGGGCGCCGTCGAGCGCACCGTCGAGCGCGCCTTCCAGCAGCCCGTCGAAGACCAGCGACAGGGCGAGCAGCACCACCCCCGTGATGCCCAGTCCCAGAAACCAGGCCATGTGTGCCGTCCCCCTCCCGCCCGTCGCTGAGCTTCGGTGAAACGGATCGTCACATGCGCCGGGCGGTATGGTCATTGCCGGTTTCCGGCAATCTTTACGCGTCTTTAATGCCGCCCTCGGCCGTTCGGCGGCCACGGGAACCACCCGTCCCGTCCGGGCAGTCCTTCCCCTTGTGGGGAGCGTTCCGAATCAGGGCCTGCCGAGCGACGCCTCGGCGCACATGGTGGTGTGCGGCGACGACGGACTGGCGCACCGGCTGGCCGCCGAACTGCGGGGTGTCTACCGCGAACAGGTCACGCTCGTCGTACCGCCCTCCGGACGCCGGGTGCGCCAGCCGGTCGTCGGCCGGGCCCGCGCGGCCTCGGCGGCGCTGCTGGACCGGGTGAGCGCAGCCGTCAACCGCGCGGGCAACGGTGAGGGGAACGGCACCGGCCAGGAGTTACAGGCCGCCGAGCCGACCGAGGACGTGCTCGCGGAGGCCGGCGTGGACCGGGCCGCCGCCCTGGCCCTCGTGTACGACGACGACGAGACCAACATCCGGGCCGCCCTGACCGCCCGCCGGCTCAACCCCCGGCTTCGGCTGGTCCTGCGCCTGTACAACCGGCGGCTCGGCCAGCACATCGAGGAACTCCTCGACCAGGCGGCCGCCTTGGCGAGCGACGGGCCGCGCGGGTCAGGAGCCGACGCCGTCGAGGGCTCCACGACCGTGCTGTCCGACGCCGACACCGCCGCCCCCGCGCTGGCGGCGACCGCGCTGGTCGGCACCAGCAAGGTCGTCGAGACGGACGGTCTGCTGCTGCGCGCGGTGGAACGCCGGCCGCCGCGCCCCGGCGAGGTGGCCGACCCGGGGCTGTGCACCCTGGCCCTGCTGTCCGCGACGAGCAACGACCCGGCCGGCGCGGACGGCTCCGAGGGCAGCGGGGAGCAGGCTCCACAGCTGCTGCCCGACGCGGCGGCGGTGGAGTCGGCCACCGGGCGCGGCACCGTCGTCCTGGAGCAGGTGGCGTACTCGGGGCCGCCCCTGCCCACCGGCCGCACCGCCGTGCCGCCGTTCGCCTCGCTGTTCTCGCGGCGGCTGCGCTGGTCGCTGGCGGGGCTGGCGGCTTGCGTGGTGGCGCTCGCCGTGGCGCTCATGGTCGTCACCGACGATCACCCCCTGCACGCCACGTACGTGACACTGCTCGACCTGTTCGCCATCAACGAGCCGGCGCACAACGAGTCCTCCGGCCGGCAGATCCTGCAACTCCTCTCCGGCTTCGTCGGGTTGCTGCTGCTTCCCGTGCTGCTGGCGGCCGTACTGGAGGCCCTGGGGACGTTCCGCAACGCCTCGGCGCTGCGCAAGCCGCCGCGGGGGCTCGGGGGGCACGTCGTCCTGCTCGGACTGGGCAAGATCGGCACCCGCGTGCTGACACGGCTGCGGGAGATGGACATCCCCGTGGTGTGCGTCGAGGCCGACCCGGAGGCCCGGGGCATGGCCACCGCGCGGCGGCTGCGGGTGCCGGTGGTGCTCGGTGACGTCACGCAGGAAGGCGTCCTGGAGGCCGCGAAGATCCACCGCGCGCACTCCCTGCTCGCCCTGACCAGCTCGGACACCACGAACCTGGAGGCCGTGCTGTACGCCCGGTCCGTACGGTCCGACCTGCGGGTGGTGCTGCGCCTGTACGACGACGACTTCGCGACCGCCGTGTACCGCACACTGCGCGCGGCGCACCCCGGCGCGCTCACCCGCAGCCGCAGCGTGTCCCACCTGGCCGCACCCGCCTTCGCCGGGGCGATGATGGGCCGCCAGATCCTGGGCGCGATCCCCGTCGAGCGGCGGGTGCTGCTGTTCGCGGCCGTGGACGTGGCGGGGCATCCGCAGCTGGAGGGGAAGACCGTCGGCGAGGCGTTCCGGGCGGGGGCGTGGCGGGTGCTGGCACTGGACACGGGGGTCTCCGACGGGGAGCGGGACGACGCGGGTGCCTCCGGGGAGGGGGTGCGGGAGTCGGGGCTGGTGTGGGACCTGCCCGACACGTATGTCCTGCGGCGCGAGGACCGGGTGGTGCTGGCGGCCACGCGGCGGGGGCTGGCGGAGCTACTGGGGCGGCGGGCGCGGCAGCCGACGGCCACTTAGCAGGTGGCCCGGAGCTGCGGCTGGGGCGGGTGGGTTTCACTCGCCGCGTTGGCGGGTGCCGCTGCGCCCACCCGTGCCGCCCCAGCGGCACGACTGCCCGCAGCTACGTCAGGGCAAGTGCCTTGCTGCGAAGTCCAGTTCCAGGCGGACCTGTTTGATTCGCTCGTCCACCACCAGTGAGCCGTGGCCCGCGTCGTAGCGGTACACCTCGTGGACCGCGCCCCTGGCCTCCAGCCGCTTGACGTAGTTGTCGATCTGGCGGATCGGGCAGCGCGGGTCGTTGACCCCGGCCGAGATGTAGACCGGGGCCTTGACCTGGTCGACGTAGGTCAGCGGCGAGGACGCCTCGAAGCGGTCCGGGACCTCCTCCGGGGTGCCGCCGAGCAGCGTGCGGTCCAGGGCCTTCAGGCCCTCCATCTCGTCGTGGTACGCCGTGACGTAGTCCGCGACGGGGACGGCGGCGATGCCCAGCGCCCAGGACTCCGGCTGGGTGCCCATGCCGAGCAGCGTGAGGTAACCGCCCCAGGAGCCGCCGGTGAGGATCAGCCGCTCGGGGTCCGCGAGACCGGACGCGACCGCCCACTCCCGTACCGCCGCGATGTCCTCCAGCTCGATCAGACCGACCCGGTGCTTCAGGGCGTCGGTCCAGGCGCGGCCGTACCCGGTGGAGCCGCGGTAGTTGACGCGGACCACCGCGTACCCGTGGTCGACCCAGGCCGCCGGGCCCGCGGCGAAGGAGTCGCTGTCGTGCCAGGTCGGGCCGCCGTGGATGTCGAAGACCGTCGGCAGCGGGCCGGTCGCGCCCGCCGGCTTCTGGACCAGGGCGTGGATGCGGCCGCCCGGACCCTCCACCCACACGTCCTCCACCGGCACCGAGCCCGGCGACTTCATGCCGGGCGGGTCCAGGACGACCCGGCCCGTGGTGGAGCGGACCGCCGACGGCTCGGCCGCCGAGGACCACAGGTACTCCACCGTGCCGTCCGGGCGGGCCGTCGCGCTCGACACCGAGCCGGCCGGGGTCGGGATCTCCACCAGCTCCCGGTCGGCGAGGTCGTAGCGGAACAGCTCGCTGCGGGCCTCGAAGCCGTGCACGATCAGCAGGCCGCTGCCGTCGGGGTACCATTCGGCGCTCACGTCACCGGGCAGCTCCAGGGCCAGGTCCGTCTGCTCCCCCGTCGCCACGTCCCACACCAGGGGCTCCCAGCGGCCCCGGCGCTGGTGGCCGATGAGCAGCCGGGTGTCGCCGTCGACCGGCGCGAAGCCCAGCACCTCCAGGCCCAGCTCCTCCGTGCCGCCCTCGGTGTCGTCCAGCTCGGCGACCACAGATCCGTCGGGGCGCAGGACACGCAGCGCGGAGTGCATGGCGTCGCCGTGCTCCGTGTGCTCGATCGCGATCAGCGTGCCGTCGTGCGAGAGGTCGCCGACGCCCGCCGACTCGCGGTGGCGGTAGATCTCGACCGGAGCCTCGCCCAGGCGCGCGAGGTGGATCGTCGTACCGTCCTCGTCGGTCGAGCGGCCGATCACCGCCGTGCGCCCGTCCCGGCCGAGGGCGAGGCCCGCCGGGTAGGACGGGGCGAGGCCCGGCACCGCCGGCTCGTCCTCGCCGCCCTCGAAGGGCTGGCGGCGCCAGACGCCGAACTCGTCGCCGTCCTTGTCGTCGAACCACCAGATCCACGCGCCGTCCGGCGAGAGCACGCCGTCCGTCGTGCCGTTGGGCCGGGCCGTGGCCTGGCGTTGCTCGCCGGTCGCACGGTCCCAGGCGTACAGCTCGTACGTCCCCGTCGCGTTCGACACGAACAGCGAGCGGTCCGGTGCGTCCTCCGCCCACTCGGGCAGCGACACCCGCGGCGCCCGGAACCGCTTCTCCCAGTCCGGCATGTCCTCGCCCTGGTCCCGCCGCTGCTCCGGCAGCACGGACTCGTTGCTCTCAGTCATGGCCCCCATACTGCCCCGCCGGGCCGACATCGTGCCGACCGGATCCCCAGCCTGTGGAAAACCTCGCGTTCCGCGGCCCCGCGGCGAGGCTCCGCACCCGCGCCCCGTACCGTGGAGGGCGTGTACCGGTTTCTGCTGACACCCCGATGGTGGGGGATCAACGTCTTCGTCGTGCTCGCCATCCCCTTCTGCATCTTCATGGGGTCGTGGCAGCTGAGCCGGTTCGAGGACCGGGTGCAGGACCACCAGAGCGCGACCACCCAGGCCGAGTCCAACCGCGACGAGGCGGCCCGCCCGCTGGCCGAGCTGCTGCCCGTCGACAAGGCGACGGTCGGCAAGCAGGTCACCGCGAGCGGCCGGTACGGCAAGCAGCTGCTCGTCCCCGACCGCGAACTGGACGGCAAGCGCGGCTACTACGTCCTGACGATGCTGCGCACCGACTCCGGCGAGGCCCTGCCCGTCGTCCGGGGCTGGCTGGCCGGCGCCCCCGACGAGTCCGAGGTCCCGGCCCCGCCCGCGGGTGAGGTCACGGTCACCGGCGCGCTCCAGGCGTCCGAGACCCCCGGTGACAACGGCGTCAGCGCCCGCGGCGGCCTGCCCGCCGACCAGACCGCGGCGATCAGCGCGGCGTCGCTGGTGAACCTCGTGCCCTACGACGTGTACGACGCGTGGGTCACGCTCAACGAGGGCGACTCCGGCATGCGGGCCGTGCCCGTGAGCACCCCGCAGGACTCCGGGCTGAACCTCAAGGCGTTCCAGAATCTCGGCTACACCGCGGAGTGGTTCGCCTTCGTGGGCTTCGTGATCTTCATGTGGTTCCGGCTGCTGCGCCGCGAGGTGGAACTCGCCCGCGACGCCGAGCTGGGCCTGGCCCCCGAGGACGCGGACGGCGGCCGGGACGAGGACGACGACGAGCGGCAGCCGGAGCCCCGCCCCAGCCCGTCCGGCGTCTGAGGACCGGGCCGACAGGAACGGGACCGGGCGGCGGTTCCTACGACCCCGCCAGCACGCCCGTCCAGTACACGGTCCCCGCGCAGGCGTCGGACACCGTGACCGTCGCCGACGCCGAACCCGGCTCCGGGGTGTACGTCACCGACACGCTGCCGTCGGCCATGCCGTCCTCGGTGACCAGCTGGGTGGTCGTGCCGGTGTCGCCGTCCGTGGACGTGCCGCCGGTGGCGGTGGCGTCCACGCTGGGTGACGGGTCCGGAGAGGGACCGCCCGTGCCGCCGCCCGTCGTGTCGCCCGTGGTGGGACAGGTCTCCGAGGGCACCCAGGCGAACTGCACCTCGTACGTGGCGCCCGACGCCAGCGTCAGCGAGCCGGCTTCCAGGGACGGGTCGGGCAGTCCGGCCGCGGCGTCCCCGGCGGCGTGCCGTGCCGTGCCGATCCGGGAGGCGTCCGCGGCACCCTGCGGGGCCACGGTCACGGTGCCGGGCCCGGTGACGGTGCAGCCGGCGGAGGAGACGTTGGTGACGCGGAAGGAGCCGTAGACCGCGCCCGTGGAGTCGGGGGCCGCGCTGCCGGCGACGGCCGGGCCGAGCTGCTGCGCCGTGCACGGGGGCACTCCGGCCTCCGCGCTCGACGAGGGGTCGGCGCCGCCGCCGGTGGCCGCGCCGGTGGCGGAACCGGTCTCCTTGTCCTTGGGTTTCTCCTTGGGACCGGCCTTGTCCTTCTCCTCGGCCGCGCCGGAGGAACCGGCGATGCCGCTCTGCCCGCCGGCCGGGTCCTTGCCCTGGCTCGCGCCGCCGTGCGCCTGGGAGGCGTTGCCGGCCACGGAGGGGTTCGCACCCGGGCCGCCGGCGTTGGAGACGTGCAGGAGGGCCGGGACCGCGGTGCCGATGAAGAGGGCGGCGGCCGCCACGCCGACGGCGGCCTGCCGCTTGCGGGCCCGCCGGGCGGGCACCGCCCGGCGCAGATGCTCCAGGGTGCCGTCACCCGGCTCCAGGTCCTGGACGGCCTGGTGCAGCATCCTGCGCAGTGCCAGCTCGTCCGACGCGAGCCCTTGGGGCCCCTGCGTGTCGGGGCCCTGTTCGTCGGGGCCGTGGTTCACAGTTCCGTTCCCAGCGTGCGTGTGCTTCGGCTCTTGTCCGTCCGACCCGTCCGGCCCGGTCGGCCCGGCCGGTCCGTGTGGCTCGCGGGGCGGCTGCCCGTCCGGGGCGTCGCGCCGCGCGTCGTTGCCGTCGCTCATGCCGGCGCCTCCATGGCCAGCCTGAGGGCCGCGATGCCACGCGAACCGTACGCCTTGACCGAGCCCAGCGATATGCCGAGCGTCTCGGCGACCTGCGCCTCGGTCATGTCGGCGAAGTAGCGCAGCACCAGGACCTCGCGCTGACGGCGCTGGAGACCCTTCATCGCCTTGATCAGGGAGTCCCGCTCCAGCTGGTCGTAGGCGCCCTCCTCGGCACTCGCCATGTCCGGCATCGGCTTGGACAGCAGCTTCAGGCCGAGGATGCGGCGCCGCAGCGCCGAGCGCGACAGGTTGACGACCGTCTGGCGCAGGTACGCCAGCGTCTTCTCGGGGTCGCGGACGCGCTTGCGTGCCGAGTGCACACGGATGAACGCCTCCTGGACGACGTCCTCGCAGGAGGCGGTGTCGTCGAGGAGGAGCGCCGCGAGACCGAGCAGCGACCGGTAGTGGGCGCGGTAGGTCTCGGTGAGGTGGTCGACGGTGGTACCCGCCGCCACGACGTCGTCGGCGCCGTCGCGCTGGTTCGATATGCGGGCCGGCCGCGCTGCGGGCATGGGCGCGATCACCGGCATGCCACCGGCCGCACCGGCCATGCGGGGACGGACGGTCCGACCGGGTGCCCGCAGTGAGGGGCCCCGCGTCGAAGCGGTGAATTCGAGTACCTCTGCCACGCCAGTTGGACACCCGCACCCCCGTGAGGGTTGTACGCGCCGGGCGTCACGTTCCGGTCGGTGTCCGCGCCCGCCGACGCCGTCGGCCACGTTCTCGCGTCAGGCAGCACGACTGACGGTGCATCATAGGCCCTCATGCGTCCCGCTCTTCCCCTATGTTCCGTATGACCGGGCGTCCCCACGCCCGGCCTTCGGCGTCCCCACGCCGAGGCACGCGTCCCCGCGCCCTGGAGGGGCGACCGCTAAGACGCTCCCCGCCCTGCGCTGGTTGCGGAGGGCGGGGAGGAAATCCTCTGATGCCACAGGGGCCGGTTACAAGTGCTCCGGACGATCTTCCGGATCACAACGCGTTCACAGATCCTACTCACCGAAGGCACGGCGACCGGGACGTTTTCCGGTGCGGTTCCCCGGTGCTCAGGCCAGCTCGGCCGCCACCAGTTCCGCGATCTGCGCGGTGTTCAGCGCGGCGCCCTTGCGCAGGTTGTCCCCGCAGACGAAGAGTTCCAGCGCCGTGGGGTCGTCCAGCGCCCGCCGCACCCTGCCGACCCACGTCGGGTCGGTGCCCACCGCGTCGGCGGGCGTCGGGAACTCGCCCGCGGCCGGGTTGTCGAACAGCACGACACCGGGCGCGGTGGCCAGGATCTCCCGGGCCCGGTCGACGGTCACCTCGCCCTCGAAGCGGGCGTGCACGGTCAGCGCGTGCGTGGTCACCACCGGCACCCGCACGCACGTCACCGCGACGGGGAGCTGCGGCAGCCCGAGGATCTTGCGGGACTCGTCCCGCACCTTCATCTCCTCCGACGACCAGCCGTCCTCGCGCAGCGACCCGGCCCACGGGACGACGTTCAGCGCGACCGGCTCCGGGAACGGCCCGGTGTCCTCACCGACCGCCCGCCGCAGGTCACCGGGGCTGGTCCCCAGCTCCGTACCGGCCACCAGGGAGAGCTGGCGGCGCAGCGTCTCGACGCCCTCGCGCCCGGCCCCGCTGACCGCCTGGTACGAGGAGACCACCAGCTCGCGCAGCCCGAACTCGGCGTGCAGCGCGCCCAGCGCCACGATCATGGACAGCGTCGTGCAGTTCGGGTTGGCGACGATCCCGCGCGGACGCATCCGCACCGCGTGCGGATTGACCTCGGGCACGACGAGCGGCACGTCCGGGTCCATCCGGAACGCGCCGGAGTTGTCGACCACCACCACGCCCTTGGCGGCGGCGACCGGCGCCCACTGGGCGGCGACCTCGTCGGGCACGTCGAACATGGCGACGTCGACCCCGTCGAAGGACTCCTCGGTGAGCGCCGTCACCTCGACCTCCTCGCCGCGCACGGCCAGCTTGCGGCCGGCCGAGCGCGGCGAGGCGATCAGACGGATGTCGCCCCAGATGTCCGCGTGCTGGGACAGGATCTGGAGCATGACCGAGCCGACGACTCCGGTCGCTCCCACGACCGCGAGCGTCGGTCGCCCGGCCCGTCCGGGCCGTTCGGTCTCGGCCATCAGCGGCCGGTGCCTCCGTAGACGACGGCCTCGTCGCTGTCGGAGTCCAGCCCGAAGGCGGTGTGCACGGCGCGGACGGCCTCGGGGACGTCGTCCTTGCGGGTGACGACCGAGATGCGGATCTCGGAGGTCGAGATCAGCTCGATGTTCACGCCCGCGTCGGACAGGGCGGTGAAGAAGTCGGCGGTGACTCCGGGGTTGGTCTTCATCCCGGCGCCCACCAGCGAGATCTTCCCGATCTGGTCGTCGTAGCGCAGCGAGTCGAAGCCGATGCCGGCCCGGTTCTTCTCCAGGGCGTCGATGGCCTTGCGGCCCTCGGTCTTCGGCAGCGTGAAGGAGATGTCCGTCAGGCCCGTCGAGGCGGCGGACACGTTCTGCACGACCATGTCGATGTTGATCTCGGCGTCCGCGATCGTCCGGAAGATCGCGGCGGCCTCGCCCGGCTTGTCCGGCACGCCGACGACCGTGATCTTGGCCTCGGAGGTGTCGTGCGCGACACCGGAGATGAGCGCCTGCTCCACCTGCTTGTCCCCTTGGTTGATCGGCTCGCTGCTGACCCACGTCCCCTGCAGCCCGCTGAAGGAGGAGCGCACGTGAATCGGGATGTTGTACCGGCGGGCGTACTCCACACAGCGGTGGAGCAGCACCTTCGACCCGGAGGCGGCCAGTTCGAGCATGTCCTCGAACGAGATCCAGTCGATCTTCCGGGCCTTCTTCACCACACGCGGGTCGGCGGTGAACACGCCGTCGACGTCGGTGTAGATCTCGCAGACGTCCGCGTCGAGCGCGGCGGCGAGCGCGACGGCGGTGGTGTCGGAGCCGCCCCGCCCCAGCGTGGTGATGTCCTTGCTGTCCTGGCTCACGCCCTGGAAGCCGGCCACGATGGCGATGTTGCCCTCGTCCACGGAGGTGCGGATACGGCCCGGCGTGACGTCGATGATCCGGGCTTTGTTGTGGACCGAGTCGGTGATGACACCTGCCTGGCTGCCGGTGAAGGACTGGGCCTCGTGGCCCAGGTTTTTGATCGCCATGGCCAGCAGGGCCATGGAGATACGCTCTCCGGCGGTCAGCAGCATGTCGAGCTCGCGCCCGGCAGGCATCGGGGAAACCTGCTCGGCGAGATCGATCAGCTCGTCCGTCGTGTCGCCCATCGCGGAAACGACGGCGACCACCTGGTTGCCGTTCTGCTTCGCTTCCACGATCCGCTTGGCGACGCGCTTGATGCCCTCGGCATCGGCTACGGAGGAGCCTCCGTACTTCTGCACGACAAGGCCCACGTGCGCTCCTCGCTCATTCCGTCTCTTTCCGCACGTACGTATATGTACTGCGGTCGGCTCAGTCTATCGAGCGTCCGAAATTCCCCCCTGCGATACCGCATGGTGAGACTCCCGGTCTCTCGCTCGTCCAGGCAGGCTCATGCCCAGGAGGATGCCGGTCACGCGGGAAAGTGCTGTGAGTCACACGTTCACAAGCGGGCTGCCCAGGGCTGCACTGCGGCGATGAACGCTGACCAGGCGGGGGCCGCGATGCGGAGTTCGGGGCCCTTGGGGGCGGTTTTGGAGTCACGGACGTGGATGGCGGCGGAGCGCGCGACCTCGACGCAGTTTCCGCCTTCACTGTCGCTGTAGCTCGACTTGAACCAGGCCAGCGCGACTTCGACGCAGGCACCGCCTTCGTTGTCGCTGTAGCTCGACTTGAACCACTTCAGCTGGTCGCTCACGCCTGAGTCACCATCCGCTCGATGAGACGGGCCGACTCGTCGGGGTCGAGAGCCCGCGTGCGGATCATGCTAAGCCGCTCGGTAACGCGGCTGACAACCCCTGGATCGGCCGAAAGTTCGCTGGCGAACGCGCCTTCCATGAAGGCGAATCGCTCGTGGTCGTGTCCTTCCACCAGCACCATGGGCCCCATCAGTGCATCACTGAATGCCTGCGCGAAGGGCAGCACTTGCAGTACGACATTGCGCAGCCGGGAGACCTCCAGCAGACGCTGAAGCTGCTCCGTATCTGCCAACGGGCTGCGCAGCACGGCCTCGTAGAGGACGAAGCTCAGCCCCACCGGGGGCTTCCGGTCCGTGAGGATGGCCTGGCGCTCCATCCGGGCCGCAACCCGCTCCTCCACCGTCTCCTCGTCCAGGGGCGGGATGCGGTTGTCGATGAGTGCGCGCGCGTACGTCTGCGTCTGCAACAGGCCGGGTACCAGCGCGACTTCGTACCACCAGAGGCTCGTCGCCTCCCGCTCCCGTTCGATGAAGTCCACCGCCCGTGCGGAGTACCGCTCCCTCCGCACGTATTCCTTCGCCGCGCTCAACATGCCCTGCGCGCCGCACAGTTCGTCCGCCACGTCGAGCACCCTCGGCGTCGGCATGCGTACGCCGCGCTCCATCGACGCGATGGTCTCGGGGGCGTAGTTGGCTGCGGCGGCCAGGGCCTCGCGGCTGATGTTGGCCATCGTGCGCCAGCGTTTGAGCTGGTTGCCGCTGTAGCACCAGGCCGCGGGCGGCTGGGAGTTGTTGTTCGGAACCGGCACGGCACCCACCTCCGACTACCTCGGTTCGCTACCGAGGGTAGACGTGAAGGCACCGCTCCGTGGTCATGTCGTCACAACGGGCGACTACTTCACCGGGCGCAGGCCCAGCGGTCCCGCGATCTCGCGGGCCATGACGCGGCCGGCCTCCGCTTCCAGCACCTCGTCACCGAGGTCCTGGTCGGTGTCGAGGCCGTCCAGTTCCTCCAGGGGCTGGTTCAGGCGGACGTGGGCGACGACCGACTGGAGGGCGCGGAGGGTCGCCGAGGCCGTCGAGCCCCAGTTGGAGAAGTAGGAGAACTGCCACCACCACAGGGCCTCCGTGGTGCGGCCCGCGCGGTAGTGGGCCATGCCGTGGCGCAGGTCAGTGATGACGTCGGTGAGGTCGTCGGAGATACGGGCCGGGACGGGGGCCTTCCGGGGCTCGTACGGGTCGAAGACCTCGGAGTAGACGTCGATCGGGTCGAGGAGGCGGGCGAGGTTCTCGCGGAGCTGGTCCACGTCCTGCTCCGGGCCCGGGTCGGGCTCGTAGCGCTCGTCCGGGACGATGTCCTCGTGGGCGCCCAGGCGTCCTCCGGCCAGGAGGAGCTGGGAGACCTCCAGGAGGAGGAAGGGGACGGCCGAGTCCGGCTCGTCGCCCTTCGCGACCTCCGTGACGGCGACCAGGAAGCTCTCGATCTGGTCGGCGATCTGGACGGCGAAGTCGTCGGGGTTCTGGTGGGTCGCGTGCAGCGTGGCGTCAGACATCTAGGAGTCGTCTCCCCTCGAAGGCACGGCCGAGGGTCACCTCGTCCGCGTACTCCAGGTCGCCGCCCACTGGGAGGCCGCTGGCCAGGCGGGTGACCTTGAGGCCCATGGGCTTGATCATGCGGGCGAGATACGTGGCCGTGGCCTCGCCCTCCAGATTCGGGTCCGTGGCCAGGATCAGTTCCGTGACCGTGCCGTCGGCCAGGCGGGCGAGCAGTTCACGGATGCGGAGGTCGTCGGGGCCGACTCCGTCGATCGGGCTGATCGCGCCGCCGAGCACGTGGTACCGGCCGCGGAACTCGCGGGTGCGCTCGATGGCGACGACGTCCTTCGGTTCCTCCACGACGCAGATGACCGAGGGGTCGCGGCGCGTGTCGCGGCAGATGTTGCACTGCTCCTCCTGCGCGACGTTGCCGCAGGTCGCGCAGAAGCGGACCTTGGCCTTCACTTCCATGAGGGCGTGCGCGAGGCGCCGTACGTCGGTCGGTTCCGCCTGGAGGATGTGGAAGGCGATCCGCTGCGCGCTCTTGGGACCGACGCCGGGCAGTCGCCCGAGTTCGTCGATGAGGTCCTGGACCACGCCTTCGTACAACGGACTGCCGTCCTTCCTGAGGTTCCTGCACTACGTACGGTAGAGGGCTTCGGCCCGTCTTAGAAAGGCAGGCCGGGGATGCCGCTGCCGCCGCCCAGGCCCTGGGCGAGCGGACCGAGCTTCTGCTGCTGGAGCGTCTGCGCGTTCTCGTTGGCCGCCTGGACGGCGGCGACGATCAGGTCGGCGAGGGTCTCGGTGTCCTCCGGGTCCACCGCCTTCGGGTCGATCACGAGGCCGCGGAGTTCGCCGGAGCCGGTGACCGTGGCCTTCACCAGGCCGCCGCCCGCCTGGCCGTCGACCTCGGTCCGCGCCAGTTCCTCCTGCGCCTTCGCGAGGTCCTGCTGCATCTTCTGGGCCTGCTGGAGCAGCTGCTGCATGTTGGGCTGGCCACCACCGGGGATCACGTTCAGCTCCTATCGCTGCGGGTTTTTCCCGTTCGGCACGAGCCTACGTGGTCCGCGCGGCCCTCGCTCCAGCACTCTTTCGAGTGACTGAGCGATGAGTCCTATACCTGACCAAGGCCCCCTTCCGGGCGGAAAAGATGTGAAACCCGGGCCTTCGCCACCCATTGGGCGGTAGGAAGGGTCGACGCGTCCGCCTCAGGTGTCATCAGGGGCCACTTGTGCGCCATGAGGACGTCACGCACCGTGATCAGTCGTGATCAGTAGGGAGTGCCGGGTGGGTCAGGCGGAGATGCAGCCCGAGGGTCCGCCGCAGGACGGGCGGGGCGGTGAGGGCGGTGAGGGGGCGGCCGGGGAGCGGCCGGGCGATCTGGCCGGGCGGCCGTTCCCGCTCGGCGACTGGGGACTTCCCGCCGAGCGGCTGGACGAGCTGTACCGGTGGGTGGAGCGGGGGGCGCTGGACACGGTGGCGTGGTACCTCGCGGACCGGGCGGGCAAGCGGCGGGGGGCTCGGCTGCTGCGCGGCGGGGCCGCGGTGGGGGCGGTCGGCGGGGCCGCGCTGCCGCTGCTGGACATGACGGGGGCCGTGGGCGGGGTGGCTCCCTGGGGGTATCTGGCGCTGCTGCTCGGGGTGGCGTGTGTGGCGGCTGACCGGTACTTCGGGGTGACGTCCGGGTGGATAAGGGACGTGGCCACCGCGCAGGCGGTGCAGCGGCGGCTGCTGGCGTTGCAGTTCGACTGGGCGTCGGAGAGTGCGCGGGAGGTGCTGGGGCCTGCGGAGGGGACGGCGGCGGAGGCTGCCGAGCGGTGTCTGCTGGTGCTGCGGCGGTTCTCGGAGGACGTGACGGAGTTGGTGCGGGCGGAGACGGCGGACTGGATGGTGGGGTTCCGTAGCGGGCCCGCGCCGCTGGGGATGCAGTCCGTGGTGGGTGGGGGGGCTCGGGCGTCGGAGGTGGGGGTGGGGCAGGGGCGGTTCTCGGTGCCGCCGGGGGGTGCGCGGCCGAATATGCCTCGGCAGCGGCCGCCGGAGCCGAGGTGACATGCGGTGTGGTGGGGGTGGGTGCGATGAGGGGTGGGTGGGGTGGCCGGCGTTCTGCTGGTGAACCGGCGTGGGTGTGGGCCGGGGGTGAGGTGCGCGGCCCGGCGCTGACGGGGTGCCGCTGCGCCCACCCGTGCCGCCCTGGGGGTACCTCCCAGGCCGTTCAGGCACTGGGGGAGGCACGACTGCCCGCAGCTACGGCGGCTCGGCGGCGGGACTGCCGGCAGCTACGGCGGCTGCGGCGCTGCGGCCGCGCGGCCGCCCGCAGCTAGGGCGGCTGCGGCACTGCGGGGGGCCGCTGCGGCGGGGCTGCCCCAGTTAGGGCGGCTGCGTTAGTTGCGGGTGTAGGTGAGGGATTCGCCGTTGGTGGTGTTGTGGCGTTCCAGGGTGCCGTTCGGGAGGAGGGTGACCGTGGTGGGTTCGCCGGGGGTGCAGGAGGAGGCCGGGCCCACTGTCACCGTGGACGGGCCGATGCGCAGGGGGCCGTTCGTGCCCGGGTCGGCGGTGAGGTCGGCCTCGAACACACAGTGGTAGGTGCCGTTGCCCGCGGGACCGTCGGCGACGAGGGACAGGACCGTGTCGCCGACCTCACCCTGCTGGATGGTCAGCCGCCGGGTGTGCACGCCGGAGGCGTTGTCGATGGTCGTGGACCAGGTGCCCAGGTAGGCGGTCGGGATCGTCCCGGCGTCGGATGTCGGGGTGGTCGGCTCCTCGGACGTGGACGGCGTGGTCGGGTCGGGTGAGTCCGGGCCGGGCGTCGAGGGCGCTCCCGTGGCGGACGGGGTGCCGGTGGGGCCGCCGTCGGCCCGGTCGTCCCCGCCCCCGCTCATCAGCGCGTAGACCGAGCCGCCGGCGGCGAGCGCCACGACCAGGGCGACCACGATCAGCAGGGCCGTGGAGCGCCCTCTGCGCTGCGGCTCCGCCGGGGGCCCGTAGGGCGGGGTCGGGCCGAGGCCGCCGTAGGGGTTGTAGGGCGGGCTGCCCGGCGCTCCGGGGCCCGCGCCCCAGGCGCCGGCGCCGGGCTGCTGCGGGTAGCCGTGGGCGGCGGGCTGGGGGTGCTGCTGCGGGTGGCCGTACGCGGGGTGCGCGGGCGGGGGCGTCGGGGGGGTCTGGCCGGCGACCAGCGTGGGGAGGTGGTTGAGCGGGGCTCCGTGGCCCGGCTGCCGAGGTGGCGGCGGGCCCGGCGTCCCGGCCGGTTCGGGGCCGCCCGGTGCCGGGTCCTGGCCGGGTCCGGGGACGACCGGCGTCCCGTTCTGGCCGGGGTTCGGCGGCGTGGAGTCGTCGGCCGTGGGAGCGTGCTCGGGCGGGGCTTCGGGGCCCTGGCCCGCCGGGTCCTGCGGGTTCTCCGTGTCCAGCAGCCGCACCGCGTGCCGGCCGAGCTGGGCCACCAGGGAGCCCGGCAGCCAGGGGTCCATGGACCGGCCCTCGGCCACGGTGTCCTCGGCGCCCGTGCGCTGCAGGACGGCGTCGAGGGTGGGGCGCGCGGCGGGGTCCTTCTTCAGGCAGTCACGTACCAGGTCGGCGATGCCCTCGGGCACGCCGTCCAGGTCGGGTTCCTCCTGGGCGATGCGGAACATCAGGGCGTGCACCCCGCTGTTGGCGGCGCCGAAGGGGAGGTTGCCGGTGGCGGCGTAGGCGAGGACGGAGCCGAGGCAGAAGACGTCGCACGCGGGCGTGATGCGGTCCCCGCGCACCTGCTCGGGCGCCATGAAGCCGGGCGAGCCGACGAGCGCGCCGGTGCGGGTGAGCCCGCCGTCGGTCACGGTCTCCAGCGCCCGTGCGATGCCGAAGTCGATGACACGCGGGCCGTCGATGGTGACGAGCACGTTGGACGGCTTGAGGTCGCGGTGCACGATCCCGGCGGCGTGGATGTCCTTGAGCGCGTGCGCGAGCCCGGCGGCGAGGATGCGCACCGACCGCTCGGGCAGGGCGCCGTGGTCGTGCCCGACGACCTGCTGGAGGCTGGGTCCGGCCACGTACCCGGTGGCGACCCACGGCACGGCGGCCTCGGTGTCGGCGTCCAGCACGGGCGCCGTCCAGTACCCGCCGACCCGCCGGGCGGCCTGCACCTCCTGCCGGAACCGCTCCCGGAACTCCTCCTGCGCGGCCAGTTCCTCGCGCACCAGCTTGACGGCGACGGTGCGTCCCCGGTCCGACCGGGCCAGGTAGACGTGCCCCATGCCGCCCGCGCCGAGCCGTGCCAGCAGCCGGTAGGCCCCGATCCTCTGCGGATCCCCGCCCCCGAGTTTCTCCATGTTGCGCCGCCTTCCCCCCGCACGTGTGCAACAGATCGAGAATAGTGCGGGGCCGGGGCGGCGTGAGCCGGGTGTCGTCTACGTTTCCGTAACAGGCGGGTGCGCGGCCGGCGGGCCCAGCTCGTCCAGCACCTTCGACAGCCGTTCGAGGACGTGGACCGCCTCGGCCAGCTCCGCGTCCGACCCGTACGCCTCTGCCAGCCGTCCGGCGAAGGCGGCGTGTGCCGGATCGATCCGGGTGACGGCGGCGCGCCCCTCCTCGGTGGGCGCGAGGAGCTTGGCGCGGCGGTGGGCGGGGTTGGGCCGGTACTCGGCGAGGCCGCGGTCCACCAGCAGGTCGGCGATGCGCTGCACGCTCTGCCGGGTGATGCCCATGGCGCGGGCGATGCCGGAGACGGGCAGCGGCTCGCGCAGCACCGCGCCCAGCACCTGCCACCAGGCGGCGGTGAGGCCGGCCGGGCGGGCCAGCTCCTCGGCGACCGCGAGGAACTGGCCGTTGAGCCGGAAGACGCCGAGCGCCGCGCGGCTGAGCAGGTCCTGCCGCTCCCTGCCGGTCCCGCTCACTGCGCCCCCGCCTTCTCCAGGACGGCGTACGCCTCCGGGTCCGAGTCGTGGGACAGGCGGTACCAGGCGTCGAGCACCTCGCCCTCGTAGACCCCGAGCAGGGCGAGGATCTCGCGGGCGAAGGCGACCGGCTCGGTGGGGCCGGCGGTGATCAGGCCGCCGTCGGTGACCGCGTCCGCCTCGACGTACCGGCCGCCGCCCGCGTAGCCGGTCGCCGCCAGGTAGAAGGAGACGGCGCCGGTGTGGGCTCGGTCGTCGAGCAGGCCCTCGCGCGCGAGGCCGGCGGTGGCGCCGCAGATGGCGGCGACGGGCACGCCGGCGTCCAGGAAGGAGCGGGCGGTGCGGGCGAAGGGGGCGAGGTCGTCGCCGGCGTCCCACAGGTCGCCGCCCGGGAGGATCAGCAGGGCGGCGTCCTCCGGCCGTACGTCGGCCAGGGCGAGGTCGGGCCGGATGGACAGGCCGCCGATGCTCCTGACGGGGGCGGTGGACGGGCCGACGGTGCGGATCTCGTACCCCGCGCGGGCCAGCTCGGCCGTGGCGTGGCCGGTCTCCCAGTCGGCCAGGGCGTCGTACACCGCGAGATACACGGTGCCGGGCTTGCGGTCGTGGCCGGTGCTGCCGTTCATGGCTCCTCCTGGGATCCCGGTGACTTATGACAGCATCCTGACAGTTGGACAGCACGCTGTCAATCACCCCTGTCCCTCATCCGCCCTCCCCGTCGCGTCGACAACCTGTCGCGGAAAGCACCGGACCACAGACAGGACGCCGATTCCGCTTCCGCATCGCGGACATCTACGCTCGGGCGCATGACCCCTCAGCCCAACCCCAAGGCCGGCGCCGCCGTGAAGGCCGCGGACCGTGCGCACGTCTTCCACTCCTGGTCCGCACAGGAGCTCATCGACCCGCTCGCCGTCGCCGGCGCCGAGGGGTCCTCCTTCTGGGACTACGACGGCAAGCGCTACCTCGACCTCACCAGCGGGCTCGTCTACACCAACATCGGCTACCAGCACCCGAAGGTCGTCGCCGCGATCCAGGAGCAGGCGGCGCGGATGACGACCTTCGCGCCCGCGTTCGCCATCGAGGCGCGCTCGGAGGCGGCACGGCTGATCGCCGAGCGGACCCCCGGCGACCTCGACAAGATCTTCTTCACCAACGGCGGCGCGGACGCCGTGGAGCACGCCGTGCGCATGGCGCGGCTGCACACGGGACGCCCGAAGGTGCTGTCGGCGTACCGCTCGTACCACGGCGGCACCCAGCAGGCGATCAACATCACCGGCGACCCCCGGCGCTGGGCCTCCGACAGCGGCTCGGCCGGTGTCGTGCACTTCTGGGCGCCCTTCCTCTACCGCTCCCGCTTCTACGCGGAGACCGAGGAGCAGGAGTGCGCACGCGCTCTTGAGCACCTGGAGACGACCATCGCCTTCGAGGGGCCGTCGACCGTCGCCGCGATCGTCCTGGAGACCATCCCCGGCACGGCGGGCATCATGGTGCCGCCGGCCGGCTATCTGGCCGGGGTCCGCGAGATCTGCGACAAGTACGGGATCGTCTTCGTCCTGGACGAGGTGATGGCCGGCTTCGGGCGGACCGGTGAGTGGTTCGCGGCCGACCTGTTCGGTGTCGTGCCCGACCTGATGACCTTCGCCAAGGGCGTGAACTCGGGATACGTGCCGCTGGGCGGTGTCGCCATCTCCGGGAGGATCGCCGAGACCTTCGCGAAGCGGCCCTACCCCGGCGGCCTGACCTACTCCGGGCACCCGCTGGCCTGCGCCGCCGCCGTCGCCACGATCAACGTGATGGCCGAGGAGGGCGTCGTCGAGCACGCCGCCCGGCTCGGCTCCGACGTCCTCGGACCCGCGCTGCGGGACCTGGCGGAGCGGCACCCCAGCGTGGGCGACGTGCGCGGGGTCGGCATGTTCTGGGCGCTGGAGCTGGTGAAGGACCGGGAGACCCGGGAGCCGCTGGTGCCGTACAACGCCACCGGGCAGGACAACGCCCCGATGGCCGCGTTCGCCGCCGCCGCCAAGGCCCACGGCGTGTGGCCGTTCGTCAACATGAACCGGACCCACGTGGTGCCGCCGTGCAACGTGAGCGAGGCGGAGCTGAAGGAGGCCCTGACGGCTCTGGACGCGGCACTGTCCGTCGCGGACGAGTACACCGCGTAGGGCAATCCCCGCGAGGGGCCGGGGAGGGGACCCGAACGCGTAAGGTGGCGTGCTCGTAGACGTGTGCGAGTACATGTGCCCGCACCCTGTGCGAGTACGTGGACGTGCACGAGTGCTGTACGTGCACGAGTACGTGCACGAGTGCTTGTGTGAGCACGCCGCCCGAACGCGACGAGGAGACGCCCGACCATGCCCGGCCCCAGCGGCAACGTTTCCGTCACGCGCAGCACCCTGCGGCAGCAGATCGCCGACGCGCTCCGCGACGAGGTGCTCGCCGGGCGGCTCCAGCCGGGGCAGGAGTTCACCGTCAAGGAGATCGCCGACCAGTACGGGGTGTCCGCGACCCCGGTGCGCGAAGCCCTCGTCGACCTGTCCGCGCAGGGGCTGCTCGACGCCGACCACCACCGCGGCTTCCGGGTGCACGAGTACTCCGTGGCCGACTTCCGCGGCATCGTGGAGGCCCGCAGCCTGGTCACCGACGGGATGTTCCAGGCCCTCGTCGCCGACCGCCAGGACCTGCTGCGGCCCGGCGATCCGCGCCTCGCCGCCGCCCTCGCCGGGGTCCGCCGGCGCGGCGAGGAGGCCGAGCGCGCCGCCACCTGCGGTGACCTCACCGTGCTGATCGGCTACGACCTGCGCTTCTGGCGCGAGCTCGCCGCCCTGTTCGGCAACGCCTACCTCTCCGACTTCCTGCACCGGCTGCGCGTCCAGAGCTGGGTGTGCACGGTGCAGTACCTGCGCACGCTCAGCGATCTGCGCGGGGTGCTGTGGTCCGGGCACACCGAGCTGGTCGACGCCCTCGCCCGCCGCGACGCCACGGCCGCCCGCGGCATCGTCGAGGCCTACAACACCCACTCCCTCGCCCTCGTCGAACGGCTCGCCGCGGGATGAGGGGCCGCCGGGTGACGTGGTCCGGCCCCACATGGGTATGGGACCTGCACGAGGGGGAACCGAGGGGACTTGCCCCCGCGCCGCACCGACTACGCTGCCCTGACCACCGTGCTGTGTGAGGAGCCCTCCTTTGGCCTGTGACCTGTGGCTGGTACCGCTCGTCGACGTCTTGTGCCACACCCCGGACAACCCGTTCGCCGAGGAACTCGCGCAATACGACAAGGTGCTCGCCGAGGCCGGGCTGCCGCCGGTGCCGGTGTACCAGTACATGCCGGGGCTGTCCGGCGAGGTCGCCCCGGTGGCCGGCTTCGACTACGACGCGCTGCACTTCCTGCGCCGTGCGCACCTGCTCCAGCTCTGCGGCCTGCCGGTGACGCCGGTGGACGAACTGGGCGGTGACTACGAGCAGTTGCTGGAGATGTTCGAGACGACGGCCCAGCAGTCGCACCTGGTGTGGCACTACGACCACGCGGGCGCGTACGTCCCCGTCGACTTCCCGCATCCGCTCTCCGACGACGAACTCCTGGCGGGCGGAGGCCCCTTGGGCTCCTCCCACGGCCTGCTGCGGGAGCTGGAGGCCGTCGCCCCGTCCCTCGGCATCGACCCGGCCAATCCTCCTGCGGCGCCCCAACCGCCGCTGGCACCGACGGAGTTGGAGGAGCCGGCCGTACCGGCCCCGTACGACCCCAGTCCCTTCGCCCGCGAACGCCACGTCTGGCTGGGACTGCACGCGGCCGCGACGCGGAGCCTGGCGCAGGGATCGATGATCGTCTTCAGCTGAGCCGGCCCCGGCGGCCGCGGTCTCCGGTTCAGGCGTCCGGGACGGCGAGTTCCAGTTCGCGCAGCCGCGCCGGCTCCGCGATCAGGTCGATGCCGGTGATCAGGCCGCCGTCGGCATCGTCCGCGAAGGCGAAGCGGAGCACCACGCGCAGCCGGCCGTTCTCGATCATCGCCATGCCCACGTGGCCGTCGACCAGGACCACGTCCGCGAAACGGGCCCGGCCCATGGAGGCCATCGCGCCCCGGGCCACCCTCGCGACGCCGGTGACGGTGAAGGGCTCGGGGGTCGGCACGACCGCCGCGTCGGCGCGCAGGACGACGTCCGGGTGGAGCAGGGCGACCAGCGCGTCGAAGTCGCCGCCCCGCGTGGCGGCCAGGTAGGCGTCGACCGCGCGGCGCCGCCGGGGCAGGTCGGCCTCGGGGGCGGGGACGCCCCGGACCCGGCGGCGTGCCCGGCTGGCCAGCTGACGGGCTGCGGCGGGGGTCTTGTCGAGCATCGCGGCGATCTCGTCGAAGGGCACGTCGAACATGTCGTGCAGGACGAACGCCAGCCGCTCGGCGGGGCCCAGCGTGTCCAGCACGACCAGCAGCGCGAGCCCGACCGAGTCGGTGAGAAGGGCCTCCTCCTCCGGGTCGGGAGAGGGGCGGGCCGGGCCCCGGTCCGAGGTGTCCAGCTCTTCCTCGCGGCGCGCGTCCCGCGCCCGCAGCATGTTGAGGCAGACCCGGGCGACCACCGTGGTGAGCCAGCCGGAAGGATTCTCCACCGCGGTCGTGTCCGCGCGGTCGGCCCGCAGCCAGGCGTCCTGGAGGGCGTCGTCGGCCTCGCTCAGCGAGCCGAGGATCCGGTACGCGACCGCCCTCAGCCTGGGCCGGTCCCGCTCGAACTGCACTGCCATCGGGTCGGGTGCGGGCACCGTGCGGTTTCCTTCCGGGTCCTCCGGGCGTCGGTCGCACCCAGTGAACCACTCCGGTGCGCCTCGGCCTCAGCGGATCAGCGAAATCCCCGGCGGCCACAACACGCCGTCCGCGAGCAGGAGCGCCGGTCCCAGGTGCACGGGGCACACCCTCAGCGGCGGGCGCCGGTGCCGGGCGACCTCGAAGCGGACGGGGTCACCGCAGTCCGCGGGGTCGCCCTCGGTGCCGTACGGGCCCTGGCAGGAAGTCGCGCGGCCAGGGTCGCGGGCAGGGTCGGTCATGCCCCCGATACGACACCCGCCCCGGCGCCGCCGCCCGCCCGAGGGGGCCGAACGGCAGCGTCCGGGGCGGCTGCGCGGACTACAGGAACGAGTTGATCTCGATCGTCTCGTCCCGGCCCGGGCCCACGCCGATCGCGGAGATCGGGGCGCCGGACATCTCCTCCAGGGCCTTGACGTACGCCTGGGCGTTCTTCGGCAGGTCGGAGAAGGTCTTCGCCTTGCTGATGTCCTCGCTCCAGCCCGGCAGCATCTCGTAGACCGGCTTCGCGTGGTGGAAGTCCGACTGCGAGTACGGCAGCTCCTCGACCCGCTTGCCGTCGATCTCGTAGGCGACGCAGACCGGGATCTGCTCCCAGCCGGTCAGGACGTCCAGCTTCGTCAGGAAGAAGTCCGTCAGGCCGTTGACCCTGGTCGCGTAACGGGCGATCACCGCGTCGAACCAGCCGCAGCGGCGGTCGCGGCCCGTCGTCACGCCCCGCTCGCCGCCGATGCGGCGCAGCGCCTCGCCGTCCTCGTCGAACAGCTCGGTCGGGAACGGTCCGGCGCCCACGCGGGTCGTGTACGCCTTCAGGATGCCGATCACGCGGCTGATCCGGGTCGGGCCGACGCCGGCACCGGTGCAGGCACCGCCCGCGGTCGGGTTCGACGAGGTCACGAAGGGGTACGTGCCGTGGTCGATGTCCAGCAGCGTGCCCTGGCCGCCCTCGAAGAGGACCACCTTGTCGTCGTCGAGGGCCTGGTTGAGGACCAGGACGGTGTCGGCGACGTACGGGGCGAGCTTGTCCGCGTAGCCCAGCAGCTCCTCGACCACCTGGCCCGTGGCGATGGCGCGCCGGTTGTAGAGCTTGGTGAGCATCTGGTTCTTGACGTCGAGCGCCGCCTCGACCTTCTGGGTGAGGATCGACTCGTCGTACAGGTCCTGCACGCGGATACCGACGCGGTTGATCTTGTCGGCGTAGGTCGGGCCGATGCCGCGGCCGGTGGTCCCGATCTTGCGCTTGCCGAGGAAGCGTTCCGTCACCTTGTCGACGGTCACGTTGTACGGCGTGATGATGTGTGCGTTTCCGCTGATCAGGAGCTTGGACGTGTCGACGCCGCGCTCGTTCAGCCCGCTCAGCTCGGAGAGCAGGACCGAGGGGTCGACGACGACGCCGTTGCCGATGACCGGCGTGCAGCCGGGGGACAGGATTCCGGAAGGGAGCAGGTGGAGGGCGTACTTCTGGTCACCCACGACTACCGTGTGGCCGGCGTTGTTGCCGCCCTGGTAGCGCACCACATAGTCGACGGAACCACCGAGCAGGTCCGTCGCCTTTCCCTTGCCTTCGTCACCCCACTGAGCACCGAGCAGCACAAGTGCGGGCACGCGCGTACACCCCTTCCGGGCGGGGCATGTCCAAGGTCGAGAGCGTGCACGGAGGGTTTCCGCCGCGTACACCGCGACCGTCGTTGGCCGCCAACCGTCGGACCGGATGCCCCGGAATAGACGAAGCCCCTGGCGCAATAGCGCAAGGGGCTCTTGCACAAAGATGCTACCCGAGGAAGCGAGGCATGGCCGAGGTGGCGACTTCCGCGACGCCCGATCAGCTGCTGGTGGTCATCGACCCGGTCGCCCGTCGGACGGACGGCGAGTCCGTCCGGATCGCGAAAGACGTGCTCAGCGCGGGTGCGGCGAGTACGAAGGTGTGTCTGCCGGAGGGCCCGGAGGAGTTCGCGCGGGCGCTGCGGCGGCGGGGGTCGCGGCGGCCGGTGGTGATCGGTGACGACCGGGCGCTGGTCCGCGCGGTGGCGCTGCTGCACCGGCACCGGGAGCTCGCGGAGTGCGCGCTGTCGGTGGTGCCGGTGGGCCGGGTCCTCGGCCTCGCCGGGTCGCTGGGACTGCCGACGGGGGCCGTGGCGGCGGCTCGGGCGGTGCTGGACGGGGCGGAACGGCGGCTGGATCTGCTCGTCGACGACAGCGACGGCGTGGTGCTGGGGGCGGTCGGGATCCCGCCGGTGCCGGTCCGGGACGGGGGCCCGCCGGGTGAGGGCGCGGGGGCGCCGATACGTCCCTGGCTGCGGACCTGCCAGTCCCTCGTCCGGACGCTGGCGGCCTCGCGTCCGGCGCGGGCCACGGCCGGGACGGGCGCCGGACCGGCGCGGCTGCGGGTGGAGGTCGACGGGGTGACGCTGGTCGACCTGGGCCAGCCGGTCGAGGGCGTGTCGGTGACTCCGGGCGCCGACGGGCTGGCCGAGGTCGTCGTGCGGCCGGTGTCGTTGGGGGCGGAGGCGTCCTCGCTGACGGCGACGGGCCACACCGTGACCGTGTCGGGGGCGCACTTCCGCTACCGGGCCGACGCGGAGGTGTCGGGCCCGGTACGGACCCGGACGTGGTCGGTCCGCGAGGGCGCGTGGGGTCTGACACTGCCGGGGTGACGCCGGAGGGGTGAGCGGGCACCTGCGGGGGTGTGCCCCGCACCTGCGGGTTGCGGGGAGTTACGTCGCAGGGACTGTCGGCGGCACGGGCTGCAGGCGCGGCGGGGGCTAGGGCGCGCCGAAGGTTTTCTCGCGGTGGACTCGCCAGCGTTCCATCATGGCCGCGATCTCTTCGTCGACGAACTCGAAGAACGCCAGCGTCTCGGCCATGCGGCGGCCCGCCGGGGTCTCGGCGCCGAGGCTGGTGACGCCCTCGCGCAGGGCCGCCTCCCACCGCTTGAGGACGGCCTCGCGGTTGGTCAGCGCCTCGTACCACTGGTTGCTGTGCACCCGGTACCGCTCGCGCCGCGAGCCGGGTTCCCGTTCCCGCGCCACCATGTGCTGCTGGGCGAGGTAGCGCACGGCTCCGGAGACGGCGGCGGGGCTGACCTGGAGTTGTTCGCCGAGCTGGGCGGAGGTCAGCGAGCCCGAGTCGGAGGCCAGCAGCGCGGCGAAGACCCGGGCCGGCATCCGCTGCATCCCCGCCTCGACGAGCTGTGCCGCGAAGCCCTCCACGAACTTCGACACCGCCTCGGGGTCGCGCTCCGGTCCTGCTGCTTCCGCTCGTTCCGTCATGGTCCGATCATCCCTCACACCCTTGACGCTTTCTTAACTTCACAAATTTCTGAAAGTAGCGTACGTTCCAAAGCATGACGAAGGCAATCAGCGTCTCCGGCCTCCACAAGTCGTTCGGAGGCACGCACGCGCTCGACGGCCTCGACCTGGACGTCGAGTCCGGCGAGGTGCACGGCTTCCTCGGTCCCAACGGCGCCGGGAAGTCCACCACCATCCGCGTCCTGCTCGGCCTGCTGCGCGCCGACTCGGGCGCCGCCCACGTACTCGGCCGGGACCCCTGGACGGACGCGGTGGAGGTGCACCGCCGGATCGCGTACGTCCCCGGCGATGTGACCCTGTGGCGCAACCTCTCCGGCGGCGAGGTCATCGACCTCTACAGCCGCCTGCGCGGCGGCCTGGACGCCCGGCGCCGGGCGGAACTGATCGAGCGGTTCGAGCTGGACCCGACCAAGAAGGGCCGGACGTACTCCAAGGGCAACCGGCAGAAGGTCGCCCTCGTCGCCGCGTTCGCCTCCGACGTCGACCTGCTGATCCTCGACGAGCCGACGAGCGGTCTCGACCCGCTGATGGAAGAGGTCTTCCAGCGGTGTGTGGCCGAGGAGCGGGAGCGCGGGCGGACCGTCCTGCTCTCCTCCCACATCCTCAGCGAGGTCGAGGAACTGTGCGACCGGGTCAGCATCATCCGCAAGGGACGCACGGTCGAGAGCGGTTCGCTGGCCGACCTGCGCCATCTGACGCGGACCAGCGTGACGGCCGAGCTCGCCGGTCCGCCCGACGGGCTGGCCCGGCTGCCCGGCGTGCACGACCTCGACCTCCAGGGCAACCGCGTACGGCTCCAGGTCGACACCGACAAGCTGGACGCGGTGCTCAGGTCCCTGAGCGAGGCGGGCGTGCGGTCGCTGACCTCGACACCGCCGACGCTGGAGGAGCTGTTCCTGCGGCACTACCAGAACGAGGGCGCCGAGGAGGTGGCGTCGCTGTGACCGCCACGGCCTTCGCGGTACGGTCGGGCGGCTCCCGCCAGCTGGCCGGCACCGGCACGCTGCTGCGCTTCGCCCTGCGCCGGGACCGGGTGATGATCCCGGTCTGGGTCGCGGTGAACGCACTCATGGTGCTCTCCATGCCGAACACCCTCAAGGGCCTGTACGGCACGGCGGCCGAGCGCGCCGACCTGATGCGGCAGATGGAGACCAACTCCTCCCTGCGGGCCATGGTCGGCCCCGTCTTCGACGACTCCCTCGGCGCGCTCACGGCCTGGCGCGTCGGCGTGTACGCCGCGGCGCTCGCCGCCGTGATGAGCCTGCTGATCGTCGTACGCCACACCCGGGACGAGGAGGAGAGCGGCCGGCAGGAACTGGTCGCCTCCGGGATGGTCGGCCGGCGGGCCTCGCTGACGGCCGCCCTGCTGACGGCGGCGGTCGCCGACGGCGTACTGGCGCTGCTGGTGGTCGCCGGGCTCGCCGGTCAGGGGGCGGCCGGCGCGCTGGCCCTCGGGCTGGGCGTCGCGGGCGTCGGGATGGTCTTCGCCACCATGGCGGCGATCGTCGCCCAGCTGACGGAGAGCGCACGGCTGGCAAGGGGACTGACGGCGGCCGTGCTGGGTGCGGCGTTCGTGCTGCGGGCGGCCGGGGACTCCGCGACGACCGACGGCTCGTCCGTGCTGACCTGGGTGTCGCCGCTGGGCTGGCTGGAGAACCTGCGGGCGTTCGCCGCCGAGCGATGGTGGGTGCTGCTGCTGATCGCCGGGGCGGCGCTGGCGCAGGGCGCGGTGGCGTACGAGCTCGCCGGGCGGCGGGACATCGGCATGAGCTTCCTGCCGACCCGGCCCGGACCGGCCGCCGGGCGGCTGGGCACGGCCGGTGCGCTGGCCTGGCGGCTGCAGCGCGGTAGCGTGCTCGGCTGGAGCATCGGCTTCTTCCTCGCCGGGGTGGTCTACGGCGGGATGACCGAGGGTGCGGCCGATCTGGTCGGTGACAACGAGCAGGCCCGGGAGATCATCGAGCGGATGGGCGGGCAGGCCAGGCTGACCGATGCGTTCGTGTCGGCGATGGTCGGGATGCTCGGGCTGATCGCCGCGCTGTACGTGGTGGCGTCGGTGCTGCGGCTGAACGGGGAGGAGACCTCGGGGCGGGCGGAGCCGGTGCTGGCGGCGGCCGTCGGGCGGCTGCGGTGGGCGGCCGGGCACCTGGTGATCGCCTTCGGCGGCGCGGCGCTGATCATGCTGCTCGCGGGGGCCGGGTTCGCGGCCGGGTACGGCCGGGACGCCGGGGCGATCCTCGGGGCGTGCCTGGTGCAGCTGCCCGCGGTGTGGGTGATCGGCGGGGCGGCCGTGCTGCTGCACGGGGTGCTGCCCCGGGCCGCGGTGGCGGCGTGGGGTGTGGCCGGGGCGGTGCTGCTGCTCGGGTGGGTCGGGCCGGCGCTGGACGTGCCGCAGGCGGTGCTGGACGTCTCGCCCTTCGGGCACCTGCCGAAGCTGCCGGGCGGGGAGATGAGCTGGTCACCGGTGCTGGTCCTGACGGGGCTTGCCGTGGTGCTGGTCGGGGCGGGGCTGGCCGGGCTGCGGCGACGTGACATGACGACGTGAGCGTCCGCGGGGGCGGTGGCGGGGCGGTGACGCAACCCGGCGCCACCCGAGGCGAGGGCGAGGGCGGGGCGGGTGACGCGGCCCGGCGCCGGCGGGGTGCCGCCCGTGCCCACCCTTGCCGCCCCTGGGGGTACCTCCCAGGCCGTTCAGGCACTGGGGGGAGGCACGACCGCCCGCGGTCACGGCGGCTGCGGCGGCGCAGGCGCGTCCCCGGCGGCTGCGAACGGGTGCCGTGGAAACGGCGTCCGCGGCGACGAGCTCCGCGGCGTCAGGAGAATGCGGCGGACGTGGCAACACAGCCGTGCGCTGCGGTTACGGCCGCGCGTGCCGGAAACCGGGGATCGGGTCGTCGGCGTCCTGGGCGGTATGGGGCGGGACGTGGTGACGTGTGGAGGGTGTGTCGTGTCGGCCGTGGGGGCTGCCGGGGCAGTGCTCTGGTGGGGGTCCTCGTCACGGACGCAGCGGCATCTGGGCAACGGGTTCGAGGGCGAGGGCATCGACCTCGGGGCCGTCTTCGTCGAGCTGCCCCTCGTCTTCCTCGCCGGAGCCCTTCTGCCCGCCGTCGTATGGGGTCTGGGCGCCGCTCTGTCGGCACGCAGGCGGCGGTCAGGCCACCTCCACCGATAGACCCGTCAGCCCCCTGATCACGAAGTTCGGCTTCCGTACCGGCTCCGCCGCCAGGCGCAAGGTCGGGGCCTTGCGCAGTAGGGACGTCATGGACGCGGCCAGCTCGATGCGGGCCAGCGGGGCGCCGATGCAGTAGTGGATGCCGGCGCTGAAGGAGATGTGGGGGTTGTCCCGGCGGGTGAGGTCGAGGCGGTCGGGGGACGTGAAGACCGCCGGGTCGTGGTTGGCGGAGCCGAAGAGCAGGGCGAGTTCCGCGCCGCGCGGGATCACCGTGCCGTCGATCTCGATCTCGTCCAGCACCCAGCGTTCGAAGAGCTGGAGCGGGGTGTCGTAGCGCATCAGCTCCTCCACGGCGGAGGGGACGAGGGAGTGGTCCGCGCGGAGGGCGGCCAGCTGGCCGGGGTTGCGGAACAGCGCCCACCAGCCGTTGACCGTGGCGTTCACCGTGGCCTCGTGGCCCGCGTTGAGCAGGAGCACGCAAGTGGAGATCATCTCCTGCTCGGTGAGGCGGTCGTCGTCCTCGTCGTGGGCCGCGATCAGGCCCGAGATCAGATCGTCGCCGGGGGCCTTGCGGCGCCGGGCGATCAGCTCGCGGAGGTAGTCCGAGAACTCGACCGAGGCGCGGACCGCCTTCGCCGCCGTCTCCTTTGACGGGTTCAGCTCGTACATCCCGCAGATGTCCGCCGACCAGGGGCGCAGCGGGGCCCGGTCGGACTCCGGGATGCCCAGCATCTCGGCGATCACCGCGACCGGAAGCGGCTCGGCCACGTCCGTCAGCAGGTCGCCGCCGCCCGCCGCCACCAGCCGGGACACCAGATCGTCCGCCAGCCCGTGCACATACGGCCGCAGCCGCTCCACCGTGCGCGGCGTGAACGCCTTCGACACCAGTCGCCGGATGCGGGTGTGGTCCGGCGGCTCCAGGTCCAGCATCCCGTGGTCGTTGAGCGTGTGGAACGGCTCGTGCTCCGGCGGCGGTGCCGTCCGCCCGAACTCCTCGTGCGAGAAGCGGTGCTGGTACGTCCGCCCCAGCCGGCGGTCCCGCAGCAGCGCCGAGACGTCCGCGTGGTGCGGGACCAGCCACTGGTCCGTGGGCGCGTAGTGGAGCACCCGGCCCCTGGACCGCAGCTCGGCGTAGGCGGGGTACGGGTCCGCGAGGAACGCCGGGTCCCAGGGGTCGAAGGCGAGGTCGGAAGCGTCTGCCATGCAGGGACGCTAGCCCGGCACCACCGTCGTCGGCCAGGGGTCCACGGCCCACGGCCCGCTCAGGCCGGCGTCACCAGCCGCGCCTCGTACGCGAACACCGCCGCCTGCGTGCGGTCCCTGAGCCCCAGCTTCACCAGGACCCGGCTGACATGGGTCTTGATCGTCGACTCTGCGACCACCAGCCGCTCGGCGATCTCCGCGTTCGACAGGCCCTGCGCGATGAGCACCAGCACCTCCGTCTCCCGCTCGGTCAGATCGCCGTACGCCGCCTGCGCGGAGGACGGCAGGCGCGGGGCGTCGGACAGCTTCGAGAACTCGGTGATCAGCCGCTTGGTGACGGACGGCGCGAGCAGCGCCTCCCCCGCGGCCACCACCCGCACCCCGTCCGCCAGCTGACGGGCCGAGGCGTCCTTGAGGAGGAAGCCGGAGGCGCCCGCGCGCAGCGCCTGGTACACGTACTCGTCGAGGTCGAAGGTGGTCAGCACCAGCACCTTCGCCGCGCCGTCCGCGGCGACGATCTCCCGGGTCGCCTCGATGCCGTTCAGCTCGGGCATGCGGATGTCCATCAGGACGACGTCAGGGGCGAGTTCGCGGACCTTGGCGACCGCCTCCCGCCCGTTGACCGCCTCTCCGACGACCTCGATTCCCGGCATGGCGTTCAGCAGGACCGAGAAGCCCTCGCGCACCATCATCTGGTCGTCGGCGACCAGTACCCGGATGGTCATGCGTCACCTTCGAGCTGGGCCGCCGTGACCGGCAGGAACACGGAAACCTCGTAGCCCCCGTTGGCGACCGGACCGGCCGTCATCTCGCCGTTCAGCATCGACACCCGCTCCCGCATGCCCGTGATGCCGTGCCCGGCGCCGGGCGAGGGCTTCACCAGGGACGACGGCGGTATCGGACCGTTGACCACGCGCAGGCCCAGGCCGCCCAGGACGTAGGAGATCTCGACGCGGGCGGTCGCGCCGGGCGCGTGCCGCAGGGTGTTGCTCAGCGCCTCCTGCACGATCCGGTACGCCGACAGCTCCACACCGGGCGGCAGCTCGCGCACCGCGCCGGTCACCGCCTTGTCGACCGTCAGGCCCGCGTCGCGCACGTTGGCCAGCAGTGCGTCCAGGTCGGCGAGCGTGGGCTGCGGGGCGTCCGGGGCCTCGTAGTCCTCGGCGCGGACGACGCCGAGGACGCGGCGCAGTTCGGTGAGGGCGGCCACCGCGTTCTCCCGGATGGTGGCGAAGGCGCGCTCCAGCTCCTCCGGTGGATTCTCCACCCGGTAGGGCGCGGCCTCGGCCTGGATGGCGACCACCGACATGTGGTGGGCGACCACGTCGTGCAGCTCGCGGGCGATGGTGGTGCGCTCCTCCAGCAGCGTGCGCCGGGACCGCTCGTGCTCGGTGACCGTCCGCTGGGCGGTGACCTCCTGGCGGGCGTCGCGACGGACGTGCCAGACGGAGACCGTGAGCAGGGCGAGGGCCGAGAAGACCAGCATCGGAGCCGAGTTCGTGGTGTAGTGGCCGCCGCCCAGGACGGACTCGGTGAAGAATCCGTAGACCGCGGTCAGGGCCCACATCCACGCGGCCGTGCGCGGACGGGTGCGTATCGCCACGACGACCAGCACCGTCAGGTGGCAGATGAACGCCCCGGGCAGCCACGGCCAGTCGCCCCAGCTGCTGCCGAGCACCGCGGCCACCGGGGTCGCCGCCATGGACATCCAGAACGCGCCGACCGGCCGGACCAGCGTGGCCAGCACCGGGATCGCGCTCAGCAGGCCGGCCAGCGCCACGAAGGCGCCGCCGTAGACTCCGCTGGCCATGGAGCCGCCCCAGAAGGCCACCAGGGCGGCCGCCACGACCACCGCGTGCGGGAGGCGGCCCGCGTACGTCCGCAGCCGGCCGGGCAGGCGGCGGGTCATCGGGCCGTCCGTGGCCATGCGGGGCAGCGGGCGGTAGGCGAAGGCGTCGTGGAACAGGTCCTGGCGCAGCCCGCCGAGGGCGTCCATGGCCAGCCTGTACTCGGGGCTGCGGGGCGCGCCGGCGTCCGCAGGGGGCGGGGTCGGCATCTGTGTCGTCTCGGTCACGCTCGCAACGGTAGGTGCCGCCCGGGGGCACGGTCGTCACCAGTGAGAGGGGTCCTTCCGGGTCCGTCTCAAGTACTACGCGGGCTACGGACGGCCCCGTCCCGTCACCGTCCCGTCACCGCGGAGTCAGTACCCGGACGGCCGCACCAGCCCCGACTCGTAGGCGAACACCGCCGCCTGCGTCCGGTCCCTCAGCCCCAGCTTCACCAGGATCCGGCCCACGTGCGTCTTCACCGTCTGCTCGGCCACGAACAGGCGCTGGGCGATCTCCGCGTTCGACAGGCCCTGTGCGATCAGGGCCAGCACCTCGGTCTCCCGCTCGGTCAGATCGCCGACGCGCTCCTTCAGCGGGGCCCGCGGCCGGTCGTCGAGGCGGGAGAACTCGGCGATCAGCCGCCGGGTGATGCCCGGCGCGAGCAGCGCGTCCCCGGCCGCCACCACCCTGACCGCCTCGGCGAGCTGGTCGGCGGAGGCGTCCTTGAGCAGGAACCCGGACGCGCCGGCCCGCAGCGCCTCGTACACGTACTCGTCGAGATCGAAGGTGGTCAGCACCAGCACCCTGATCTCCGGAGTGGCCCGCGTGATGCGGCGGGTGGCCTCGATACCGCCCAGTTCGGGCATGCGGATGTCCATCAGCACGACGTCCGGGGCGAGCTCGGCGACGCGGGCCACGGCGTCCAGGCCGTCGACCGCCTGGCCGATCACCTCGATGTCGGGCTGGGTGTTCAGCAGCACGGTGAAACCCTGCCGGACCATCTGCTGATCGTCGGCGATCAGTACGCGGATGGGGCCTCTCGTCATGGGCTGTCGTCCTCGGGAACGTAGGGGTCGGAGTCCTGGGCGAAGCGATCGGGGCCGTCCGAGGGCAGGAACGCGCCCACCTGGAAGCCGCCGTCGGGGAGCGGGCGCGCCGTCAGGTGGCCGTCGAGCATCGCCACCCGCTCCCGCATGCCGAGCAGCCCGTGCCCCGCCCCCTGCGACGGCGGCGCGGGCCGCGCCGGGCGGGTGTTGAAGACGTCGACACGCAGACCGATCGGAAGGTACGTGAGGTGGACCCGGGCGCTCGCGCCGGGTGCGTGACGCAGGACGTTGCTCAGCGCCTCCTGCACGATCCGGTACGCCGACAGCTCCACGCCGGGCGGCAGCGGCCGGCGCACCCCGCTCACCTCCGTGGTGACGGTCAGCCCGGCGGCCCGGGTGTTCTCCACCAGCGCGTCCAGCCGGTCCAGGGTCGGCTGCGGGGCGTGCGGGGCGGTGCCGTCCGCGTCGGCGGTGGTGCCGGACGGCCCCGGTGCGTCGGGGTGCTCGGAGCGCAGCACGCCGAGCACCCGGCGCAGTTCGGTCAGTGCCTCCAGCGCGTTCTGTCTGATGCCCGCGAGGTTCTCCTTGAGCTCGTCGGGCGGGTTCTCGACGAGATGCGGGGCGACCTGGGCCTGGATGGAGATGACGGACATGTGGTGGGCGACCACGTCGTGCAGCTCGCGCGCGATGCGGCTGCGCTCCTCCAGCAGCGTGCGCCTGGCCCGCTCCTCGGCGGTGAGCGAGGTCTGCTGCACCAGCTCGGCGCGGGCCTCACGGCGTCCGCGCAGGGCGATACCGAGCAGCACCACCACCGCGAACAGGATGGCGGCGACCACACCGGTGGGCTGGTAGTTCAGCCCACCCACCAGGCCCTGGACGACGTACGTCGTCAGCATGGTCAGGGCCAGCGCCTCGGCGGACACCCGGGTGCGGACCCGCAGGGCCAGCAGCAGCAGGACGAACAGGTGCCCGATGATCCCGGCCGCGGTCCACGGCCAGGTGAACTTGTAGCCGTCGGCGACCATCATGGCGCGCACACCCACGGCCCCCACCAGCATGGCCGCCATCGACAGCCACCACGCCGGGACGGGCCGCCACAGCGCCAGGACCATCGCGCCGGCCTGGCCGGCCGCGATCAGGAAGGCGAACCCGAACCCGAGACGGCCGTGCTCATGGAGCTGGGGCAGATCGCCGAGGAAGACCCCGAGAGCGGCCAGGCACACGATCCCGTGCGGCAGCCAGCGCAGCCAGGTGGACGGAGGCAGCGGATCGGGCCGTGCGGTCCACAGGTCCTCGCGCAGCACCCCCAGCCACTGCCGGACCAGATTCCCCCCTCGCATCACACCTCCACCCTAGGACCTGTGCCGCGGTGCGCCTGCGGTCGATGCGTCCGCACCACCCGCGAGCGGCGCCGCGCACCACCGTGCTCCCAGGAGCGGAACGCGGTCCAGCAGCACGCCAGGGCCAGGGCGAACACCGGCAGCCAGGCGAGCCGGGCGGCGACCCAGTCCAGGCCGTCGGGGAGCGTGTGCAGGCCGGGCAGGCGGCCCGCGAGGAGTCCGGTGGCCGTGGTCGCCATCAGGGCCGTCTGGTGCCACAGGAAGATCGTCATCGCGGAGAGGTTGACCAGCGCCACCGCCGCCCACGCGACCGGCCTGCGCATCGCACGACGCAGCGGCTCGCGCATCAGCAGGGCGAGACCGCACTGGGCCAGGCCGAAGGTGACGGCGGCCAGCGTCGGCGGGTTGAGGTTGGAGACCTCCGCGCCGGGGACGCCGACCATCGACGCCGGGTAGCCCGCCAGGGCGACGAGCGCCGCCGTCTCCGCCGTACCGCCGACGAGCAGGAACCACCCCGCGCGGCGGCCGTCCAGCTCGCCGCGGGTCCAGGCGGCGCCGAGGGCGTAGGGCACGAGCCAGCCGGCGGCCAGGTTGGCCCAGCCGAGCCAGGACGGGGCGCCGAGCCCGAACCGCAGCAGGTCGACGTGGAGGACGACGGCCAGCGGCCACAGCGGGTGCAGCCGGGCGAGCCAAGGGGTCGCCGCCGTCAGCGCGGCGAAGACCAGAAGGAACCACAGCGGGGACAGGGCCAGTTTCACCAGGGTGTGGACCGTCGCCTGATCGGCGCCCCTCAGGAGCAGCAGGACCGCCGTCACCGTCCACAGGACGAGGACGGCCGCGACCGGCCGGAACAGCCGGGACAGCCGGGCGGCCAGCCAGCGGCCGTACGGCGTGCCCCGGTTCCGTGCCGCGGCCCAGCCGCGGGTGGCGACGTGACCGCCGACCAGGAAGAACACCGCGAGGGTCTGGAAGACCCAGGAGATCGGGGCCAGCCAGGCCATGTGCTGCAGGGGGCTGGCCGTGCGCAGGGCGGAGCCGTCCGCGACCAGGGCGGTCACCAGCCAGTGGCCGAGGACGACGCCGAGGATCGCGAAGGCGCGCAGGGCGTCGACGGCCCGGTCCCGCCCGGCCGGGGTGGCGGCGTCGATCCGGGCGGCCGCACGCCGCAGCGGGGCCGGGGTGCCGCGCGGTCGCGTCACGTCAGTCACGGGTCACCTCCGTGATCTCGCCCAGGGCGATCCGGGCGAGGTTGGTCAGGGAGCGGGAGCCGGGGTCGAAGTAGTCGCTGTGGCCGCCGTCCCCCGCGTCGAAGACCCGGGCGCCGAACGCCGGGGACATGGGGTCGGTGCCGAAGCCGACGGTGGTGCCGACCAGGTCGGCGCTGAGGTGCGGGACGTGTTCCACCCAGTCGCCGGCGCCACGGCCGGCCCAGACGCGGGCGGTGGTGCCCAGGTCCGCGACGGAGTCGGCGCCGGTGCCCGGGCTGCCGACGAGGGCGATGTCGGCGACGTCCAGTCCGTCGGCGGCGCGGGCGCAGACGACGGAGCCGTAGGAGTGGCAGAGCAGGGCCACGTTCGTGTCCGGGCCGGTCGTACCGCGCAGAGCGCCGACGAGGGCGCGCAGTGCCGGGGCGGCCTGTTCGGCACGGCCGGTGGTGGCGACCGTGGTGCTCACGGTGCCCGGAGTTTCGTAGCCGAGCCAGGCCACGACCGCGGTGCGGGTGCCCTCGGGGGCCTCCTCGGCCAGTCGCCGGTGCAGGGCGAGGGCGGCGGCGCGGAACCGGTCGTAGGTGTCGAGGCTGGTGTCGGAGCCGGGGACCAGGACGGCGACGCGGTCCGCGCGGGCCAGGTCGCCGAAGACCTCCGTGGCGAGACCCGCGCCCCGGCCGTCGAAGGCGAGCAGATGCCGGGCCGGGTCGGCCAGCGAGCGGTCCGCCGCCGCCCGGTGCCGGTCGCCGTGGGCGGCGGCCATCCGGGACGCCTCGGCGGCGTTGGCCCGGTTGGCGGCGTACGCCTCCTCCAGCGTGCCGGCCGTCGGGGCGGCGAGCGCGGCGGGCGCGGGGGCGGGGATGCCGGGCCGCGCCGCACCGGTGAGCGGGAGGACCACGGCACCAGCGATGAGCGCGGCGAGCCCGGCCCGGCGCAGACCCCCCACTCGATGCCGCCAACGTGCCGTCGTCCCGCGGCCCATGGCCGTCCCCCCTCCGGCGAGCCCGCCCATCGGGCTCGTACGGAAGCGAAGTTACGAATCGGACGACGTCACCCGCGTCCCGCCCGGGAGCGAACCCGCGAGGTAGCTCTCAGGTATGACGGGTATGACCGGGCCGCCTTCACGGGCACGCCGCCGCCCACGACAGGCCAGGCACGCCCCCAAGTCACGGACCGCTCCAAAGCCACGGACCGACCTAAAGCCACGGACAGTCCCAAAGCCACGGTCGCCCCAAGGCCACGGACGCCCCAAAGCCACGGACCGCCCGAAGGCACCCGACTCACCAGGCCAGTTGTGCGATCTCCTCCGCCACCACGGCGCACGCGTCCGCCGCCGGGTCGATCAGCGGGAAGTGGCCGACGTCCTCCAGCAGGGTCACGCCCACCATTTCCCCGGCCTTGGCCGCCGCGTCGGCGTACGCCTCGGCGACCGCCTGCGGAACGTCCACGTCGGTGCGGCCCTGGACGAGGGTGGTCGCGATGCCGGTGGGCAGCAGCAGGGACGGGTCGGCGTACGGCCGCCGCTCGGCGAACAGTTCCTCCCCGCCCAGCAGTTCCCGCGCCGCGCCCCCGCAGACCTCCAGCTTCCCGGCGACCTCGAAGTCGGCGATCGGCGCGAGCGCGACCACGCCCCGCAGGGGAGCCGGACCGTCGGTGCGCCAGGGGGCGTCGGCGGGCAGCACGTGCCGGGCCGCCGCCCACAGGGCCAGGTGGCCGCCCGCCGAGTGGCCGGTGAGCACCATGCGGCGGACGTCGGCCCGGGGCAGGCGCTCCCGCACCAGCGCGGGCAGCGCGTCCAGCGCGGCGGCCACGTCGTCGAAGGTGTCGGGCCAGCGCCCCGCGCGAGGACCGTCCGCTCCGCCGCCCTCCGCCCCGCGCCGGTACTCCACGCTGGCCACGGCGAAGCCCCGGCGGGCCAGGAAGGCGGCGAACGGGCTCACATGGCGGCGGTCGTACGGGGCCCGCCACGCGCCTCCGTGCAGGACCACCACCAGCGGGGCGGGGCCACCCGGGCCACCCGCTCCGCGCGGCGCGTAGAAGTCGATCACCTGGTCGGGATGGTCGCCGTACGCGGCGGTGCCGTCGGGGTCGACGGCCGGGTGCGAAAGGGCGGACTTCTCCTCCGCCTCGGCCCTCGCAGCGGCGTTGCCCGGTTCTGCGGCGGCGTCCGGCATGCTCCAACCTCTCAGGGACGAAACGGTGTTGGGGGACCAGGGATGAGAATCGGCCGTTGGCGGGACGGTATCAGGCCGATGACGTGCGCGGACACGGGGATGTCACGCAGGGTGAGGGCCGGCCGATCGGCCCCGCCCCCACCCCGCGGACCCGCCCGTCACGCCAGGATCCCGCCCAGCACCCGCGCCGCCCGCTCCACGTCGGCGAAACCGACGTACAGCGGGGTGAAGCCGAAGCGCAGCACGTCCGGTGCCCGGAAGTCCCCGACCACCCCGCGCTCGATCAGCCGCTTCATCACGTCCCCGGCGTCCTCGCAGCGCAGCGCGACCTGGCTGCCCCGCTCTGCGTGCGCCACCGGGGTCAGCGACTCCACCCGGCCCTCGGGGACGTACTCCCCGACGCACCGCAGGAAGAAGTCCGTCAGCGCCAGGGACTTGGCCCGCACCGCCTCGACCGGCACGCCGTCCCACACGTCCAGGGCCGCCTCCAGGGCGAGCATGGACAGGATGTCCGGCGTACCGACCCGGCCGCGCACCGCGCCCGGGGCCGGGGCGTACGCGGACCGCATGCCGAACGGCTCGGCGTGCGAGTTCCAGCCCGGCAGGGGCGAGTCGAAACGGTCCTGGAGGTCCCGGCGGACGTACAGGTACGCGGGCGAACCGGGGCCGCCGTTGAGGTACTTGTAGGTGCAGCCGACCGCCAGGTCGACGCCGTGCTCGTCCAGCCCGACCGGCAGCGCGCCCGCGCTGTGGCACAGGTCCCACACCGCGTACGCCCCCGCCGCGTGCACCGCGGCCGTGAGCGCGGGCAGGTCGTGCAGCCGGCCCGTGCGGTAGTCGACGTGGTTGAGCAGGACGGCCGCGGTGCGCTCGCCCAGCGCCGACGGCACCTCGGCCGGGGTCACCGGGCGCAGCTCGCACCCCGTCAGGCGGGCCGCCGACTCGGCGATGTACCCGTCCGTCGGGAAGGTCGTCGCGTCGACCAGGATCTCGTCCCGGCCGTCCCCGGCCATGCGCACGGCCGCCACGACCGCCTTGAAGACGTTGACGCTGGTGGAGTCGCCGACCACGATCTGCCCGGCCGCCGCCCCGACCAGCGGGGCGATCCGGTCGCCGATCCGCTCGGGCGCGGTCCACCAGCCGCTCTCCTCCCAGGACCGGATGCGCAGCTCGCCCCACTGGCGGCGTACGACGTCCTCCACGCGCGCGGGGACATGGGCCGGGAGGGCGCCCAGCGAGTTGCCGTCCAGGTACACCACGTCGTCGAGCACGAACCGCTCGCGCAGCCCCGCCAGCTCGTCCGCGGCGTCCAGCTTCTCCGCCGCCACAGCCAGTTCGGACAGTTCGGACAGTTCAGACATAGGACCGCGCCGTCCACAGCTCGGGGAACACGTTGTTGCGGGCCCGCTTCTCCAGCCACGCGACCCCGGCCGAGCCGCCGGTGCCGGTCTTCGCGCCCATCGCGCGGCGGGTGGCGACCAGGTGGTCGTTGCGCCAGCGCCACACCAGCTCGGCCACGTCGGTGAGCGCCTCGCCGAGGCGGGCCAGCTCGCCGTTCTGGTCACCGGAGTAGACGGCCGCCCAGGCGGCCTCCACCTCCGGCACCGCCTCGTACCGCTGGGTCACGTCGCGCCGGAGCACCGCGTCGGGGATGTCGTAGCCGCGCTTCGCCAGCAGCCGGACCACTTCGTCGTACAGGCTCGGCTCGTGCAGCGCCTTCTCCAGCTCGGCGTGGACGCGCGGCGCGCCGCGGTGCGGTACGAGCATGGACGCCGACTTCTCGCCGAGCAGGAACTCCATACGGCGGTACATCGCGGACTGGAAGCCGGAGCCCTCGCCGAGGGCGCCCCGGTAGGAGTTGAACTGCGCCGGGGTCAGCTGCCCCAGCGGCTTCCAGGAGGCGTTCAGCGCCTCCAGCTCCCGCACCGAACGCTTCAGCGCGTCGGTCGCCAGCTGGACCCGGTCCTCGCGCAGGGCGCGGGCCGCGGTCTCCCACTCGTGGACGATGACCGTGAACCACAGCTCCATGACCTGGGTCGTGACCAGGAAGACCATCTCTCCGGGATCGTCCGAGAGGGTGTGCTGGAGGTGGGTGAGCACGTCCGCCTTGACGTAGTCCTCGTACGGCGTCGTGCCTTGGAAATCGAGATGCGGGGTCTCGGGCTCGTGAGCCTCGTGGGACATCGCTGTCTCCTGATGTGCACTCCGGGTAGCGGTCCGCCCTGCCGTTACCGGCACGGGGCCCCGGTCCCCACCGGCATCCTCCGTAATGCTGCCAGGAAACCGCAAGGCCCGCCTGGTCACAGGCGGGCCACGCGCGGCGGGGCCGCTATCCGAGCACCTCGGCCGCGGTCGGCGAGGAGTCCTTCAGGAACTGGGAGCAGCGCTCGTACTCCTCCTTCTCGCCGATCGCCTGGGCGGCGCGGGCGAGGGCGTGCAGGGCGCGCAGGAAGCCGCGGTTCGGCTCGTGCTCCCAGGGCACCGGGCCGTGGCCCTTCCAGCCGTTGCGGCGCAGCGCGTCCAGGCCGCGGTGGTAGCCCGTACGGGCGTAGGCGTAGGACTCCACGACGCTGCCCCGCTCGTACGCCTCGTCGGCCAGCCGGGCCCAGGCCAGCGAGGACGTCGGGTACTTCGCGGCGACGTCGGCGGCGGAGGTCCCGCCCGCCAGCAGCTCGCGCGGCCCGGGGTCGTCGGGGAGGTGGGTCGGGGGCGGTCCCCCGAGAAGGTTCTCGTGAATGGCCATGGGCACCAGTCTGCGCCATGCCGGAGGCATACGTACGCGGACCCGGCACGCCAGCCCCACGACGGACCCGGCACGGCGGACCCGGCACGCCAGCCCCACGACGGACCCGGCACGGCGGACCCGGCACGACAGCCGTACGACGGACCCGGCACGGCGGACCCGGCACGACAGCCGTACGGCGGACCCACCCGCGCGGACGCGCACGGCCCGCACTGCCGCCCCCCGCCCCCGGACAGGCCCCGGACACGCGGGAGCCCGGCACCGCGAGGTGCCGGGCCCGTCGTGCGCTCCGGGCCGTGCCCGATCCGTTACTTGATCTTCTGGCCGGCCGACCGCAGGTGGCCGCAGGCCTCGACGACCCGGGCGGCCATCGACGCCTCGGCGAGCTTGCCCCAGGTGCGCGGGTCGTAGGTCTTCTTGTTGCCGACCTCGCCGTCGACCTTCAGGACGCCGTCGTAGTTGCGGAACATGTGGTCGGCGACCGGACGCGTGAAGGCGTACTGGGTGTCCGTGTCGATGTTCATCTTGACCACGCCGTTGTCCAGCGCGGTGGCGATCTCCTGCTCGGTGGAGCCGGAGCCGCCGTGGAAGACGAAGTTGAACGGCTTGCTGCCGGCCGGCTGGCCGTACTTGGCGGCGACGCCCTCGTTGAGCTCCTTCAGCAGCTCGGGGCGGAGCACCACGTTGCCCGGCTTGTACACACCGTGCACGTTGCCGAAGGACGCGGCCAGCAGGTAGCGGCCCTTCTCGCCCAGGCCCAGGGCCTCGGCGGTGCGGATCGCGTCGTCGACCGTGGTGTAGAGGGAGTCGTTGATCTCGTGGGAGACGCCGTCCTCCTCGCCGCCGGTCGGGGTGATCTCGACCTCAAGGATGATCTTGGCGGCGCGGGCGCGCTCCAGCAGCTCCTGGGCGATGGCCAGGTTGTCCGACAGGGTCTCCGCCGAGCCGTCCCACATGTGGGACTGGAAGAGCGGGTTGCGGCCGGCCTTGACGCGCTCCTCGGAGACCGCCAGCAGCGGGCGCACGTACCCGTCGAGCTTGTCCTTCGGGCAGTGGTCCGTGTGCAGGGCGACGGTGACGTCGTACTTCTCCGCGACGATGTGCGCGAACTCGGCCAGCGCCACGGCGCCGGTCACCATGTCCTTCTTGTGCTGGCCGCCCAGGAACTCGGCACCACCGGTGGAGATCTGGATGATGCCGTCGCTCTCCGCCTCCGCGAAACCGCGCAGGGCCGCGTGCAGCGTCTGGGAGGAGGTCACGTTGATGGCCGGGTAGGCGAACTTGCCTGCCTTCGCCCGGTCCAGCATCTCGTTGTAGACCTCGGGAGTTGCGATGGGCATCTGTCCGCTCCTTGTATGTGCGGGTGGGCACGGTTACGTGTCGATACGCGCCGATACGTTTCGGTTCGACTCAGTACGTATCGGTACGTCCATTACGGCCCTGACCTGAACCTTGGGTGCGACGTCATCGTCGGCCCCATCTTTCCAGACGAAGCGGGATACTCCGAGTGGACCTCAGTCCAGTCCCAGCTCGTCCTTGGAGTACGCGTACAGGTAGGGCACCCCGGCGCCCTCCTGGATCTTCTCGGCGGCACCCGTCGCCCGGTCGACGATCGTCGCCACGGCGACGACCTCGGCACCGGCCTCGCGCACCGCCTCGACGGCGGTGAGCGGGGAGCCGCCGGTGGTGGAGGTGTCCTCGACCACCAGGACCCGGCGGCCCTTGATGTCCGGGCCCTCGACCCGCCGCTGCAGACCGTGCGCCTTGGCGGCCTTGCGGACGACGAAGGCGTCCAGGCGGCGGCCCCGCGCGGCGGCCGCGTGCAGCATGGCCGCCGCGACCGGGTCGGCGCCCATGGTCAGCCCGCCCACCGCGTCGAAGTCGAGGCCGGCGGTCAGGTCCAGGAGCACCTGCCCGACCAGCGGCGCGGCCTCGCCGTCCAGGGTGATGCGGCGCAGGTCGACGTAGTAGTCGGCCTCCAGACCCGAGGAGAGGGTCACCTTGCCGTGTACCACGGCCTTGTCCTTGATCTGCTGCAGCAGCGCGCCGCGTACGTCCGTCATGCCTGCCAGACTAAACGGCTCTACAGGCGCCGCCAGCTCCAGGTGGTCGTCGCCTCCAGCGGCTCCAGGGGCGTGACCAGGCGCGGGAGGGTGTTGAGCCCGTTGGGCGGGCCGGTCTGCGGCTCCACGCACACGGCCGCCTCCTGCTCGTCGTAGACCACGACCCACTGCTCCGGGCTGGTCACCTTCAGCTCCAGCCGCTCCGGCCAGGTGAGGGTGACGTCCACGCCGTCGGGCATGCCGAAGCAGTCGTCCCAGGGGCCGGGCCTCGGCTCGACGCGGTTGCCGGTGGGCAGGTGGTCCTCGCCGCGCTCCTCCTGCCAGGCGGGGGAGAAGTCGAGGCGTACGGCGCTGCCGTCGAGGGTCCGGTTGAACCACGGGTGCCAGCCGATCTGGGCCGGGAAGGACGACTCGTACGTCTCCACGGACATGGTGAGCGTCAGGGCGTCCGGGGCGAGGCGGACCACCTGGGTGATGCGGCCGGAGTACGGCCACGGGTCGACCAGGTCGTACGTGATCACCGCCTCGTCGGTGGTGGCGCGTGCGGTGCTCCAGGCGCCGTCGCGGGCGGTGCCGTGGATGGCGTTCGGGCCGGCGTTGAGCGGCATCTGGTGGACGGTCGCCCCGTCCCGGAACCGGCCGTCGCGGATCCGCCCGCACCACGGCACCATCGGGAAGCTGCCGTAGCGCTCGCCCTGGCGCAGCAGCTCGGTGCCGCCGATGCGCAGTCCTCCGATCCGGCCGCCGTTGCCCGGCTGCACGGTCACCTCCGCGTCGCCCGCGGTCAGCGTGATCTCCTTGTTGCTCACGGCACGACCCTACTGGGCGATCAAGGGCGTACCGGGGTCAGCGGCGCCGTCGCAGCGCACGGCCCACCACGATCGCCGACGCCACGGCCAGCGCCGCGGCGGGTGCCGCCCAGCGCAGGGGCGTGCCCGACGCGTTCGCCTGGGGCGCGGGGACCGGGGCGTACCGGCCGCGCGGCGGGGCGTGGTCCACCTCCTCGGCGCTGCGCCCGATCATCGTCCGCCGGGCGTGCGCCGCCTCGGCGGGGGGCTGCGCGGTGCCGGCGAGGTCCGCCTCGTCGGCGGAGGGGTCGAGGGAGGACGGAGGGATCTCGGTGTCGAAGACGGAGGCGCGCCCGGGGGGTTCGTCGGCGGCGGGCTCGGGCGGGGCGGGGGGCGCGGGCGGCGCGGGTGGTACGGGGGCGTCGTCGGCGTCCGGGCCCGCGTCGAAGTCGCCCGCGGCCGCGGGCTCGAAGTCCTCGGTGGCCAGGGACTCGGCGGTCGGCGCGTGTTCCTCGGCCGCGGTGCCCAGGTTCTCGGCGAACCGGTTCAGCAGGCGGGTCGTGGCCGACTCCACCGTGTCCGCCGGCAGCTCGGTGACGCGGCCGTCCGCCCTGGCCGTACCCGCGAAGATGAGGGTGGAGCCGCCTTCGGCGCCGGCGAGTCGCAGCGTCAGTTCGAGCCGGACCGTGCCGTTGCCGCGGGCCTCGGTGGCGTCGCCCTCGACGGCGTACGTGCCGTCGTCCCGGGCGGACAGGCGCAGGGCACCCCGGTAGGTGATGGAGTGGCTGCCGATACGGACCTTCAGCCGGCCGGCGACGGGCTCGGCACCCGCGTCCTGCTGGAGCCCCGGGACCGCGCGGGCGACCCGGACGGGGTCGGCCAGCACGTCCTTGAGCCGCTCGGCCGGAACCGGAACGAACACCTCATGCTCCATGTCACGCCACCATACCGTTCCGGCACTGCCCAGCACCGGCCAACGGCCATTCCGACCCACCCGGGTCGCCCGGCCGCCTCGGACACGGCCACATCTGGGAACACCCGCCTCGGACACAACCACCTCGGGCACGACCACCTCAGGCACGCCCGCCTCGGACACGGTCGCCTCGGACACGCCCGCCTCGGAAACGGCCGCCTCAGGCACGTTCGCGTCGGGCACGCTCGCCGCGGACACAGCCAGCCCGCGCACGGCCACCTCGGACACGTCCCCCGGGCACGCGCGCTCCAGGCCCGCTCGCCCAGGCCCAGCCACATCGGACACCTCAGCCTCGGCCGCCTCGGAAACGGCCGCCCCGGGCACAGCCACCTCGGACACGTCCCCCGGGCACGCGCGCTCCAGGCACGCTCGCCCAGGCCCAGCCACCTCGGCCACGCTCGCCCCAGGCACGCCCCGCCTCGGACACGGCCACCTCAGGCGCGCCCGCCTCGGACACGCCCGCCTCGGACACGGCCGCCCCGGACACGCCCGCCTCGGACACGGCCGCCCCGGACACGCTCGCCCCATGCACCGCCGCCCCCCACGCACCGCCACCCCAGGGGCACGGCCGCCTCACGCACGGCGCCCCACGCACGCCCACCCCAGGCACGGCCACCTCGGGCACGCGCCCCACGCACGCCCGCCCCACTCACGCCCACCCCACGCACCGCCACCCCGCGCACGCCCGCCGTCGGCAAGTCGCCGGGGCCCGTGTGCCGGGCCGGGGCCGGGGGCGTTCAGTAGCGGGGATGGAGCAGGGTCGACGCGGGCAGGGCGGGGACGTGGGTGTGGGTGGCGGAGCGGGCGGCGGCTCGCAGGGTCGCCGGGGTGAGGGTGTGCGGGCGGGGGCCGGACGGGTCGAGGGCGAGGGCGGGGGGCCGGCGGGCGGCCAGGACGAAACCCCAGTCGCGGGGCGCGTGGGACGGGCCCGCGGCGCGGTCGGGCCCCGCCGTGAAGCCGTCGGTCCCGGCGCGGACGCGGTAGGCGGCGGTGCGCAGTCCGGCGGCGCGGAGCGTCGACTCCACCGTCCAGAAGGCCCGGGGCCGGGAGGACACCGGCCCGGCGTGCACGACGAGGCGGCCGCCGGGCGCGAGCACGCGCCGGGCGAGGCCGTAGAACTCCTGCGAGTACAGCTTCGTGCTCGCCGTGATGCCCGGATCGGGCAGGTCCGAGATCACCACGTCGTACGACGCGGGGGGCGTCGTACGCAGCCGCGCGAAGGCGTCCGCCGGCGTGAGGCGGACGCGGGGGTCGCCGTAGGCGTGGTCGTTCAGCTCGGACAGGCCCGGGTCGTGCCGGGCCAGCCGGGCGAGGCCGGGGTCGAACTCGACGATGTCGACCCGCCGTACGCCCGGGTGGCGCAGCACCTCCCGGGCGGCGAGGCCGTCCCCGCCGCCGAGGATCAGCACGCGCGCGTGCCGTCCGGTCATGGCGGGGTGGACCAGCGCCTCGTGGTAGCGGCGCTCGTCGCCGGCGCCGACCCGCAGCCGTCCGTCCAGGAACAGGCCGAGCGGCCGGCCGTCGGTGTCGCCGGTGAGGACGACCTCCTGCACGTCGGTCTGGACGGCCACGCGGACGTCCTGGCCGTACACGGCGTGCCGGGCGGCCCGTTCGAAGTCGTCGGCGAGGACGGTCGCCGTGGCGAGGACGGCGAGGACGACGGCGTTGGCGGACAGCAGCAGCCACCGGGCGCGGCGGCTCAGGTCCCGCCGGAACAGGCCGAGCACGAGGGCGGCGCCGACGACCGCGTTGACGGTGCCGGTGAGCAGCGCGCCGGTCAGCTGGCCGAGGAAGGGCAGCAGCACGAAGGGAAAGGCCAGGCCGCCGACGAGCGCGCCGACGTAGTCCGCGGCGAACAGGTCGGCCACGGCACCGCCCGCGTCCTGGCGGCGGATGCGCTGGATCAGCTCCATCAGCAGCGGGACCTCGGCGCCGATCAGCAGGCCGATGGCGAGGGAGAAGGCGACCAGCAGGAAACGGGGGCCGTCGGCCCACAGGCCGCCCCAGTCACCGGTCCAGGCGAAGACGGCGTACAGCACCATGGCGCTGGAGCCGCCGACGAGGGCGAGCACGGCCTCCACCGCGCCGAAGCCGGCCGCCGCGAACCGGCGCAGCCGCTTGGCGGCGAGCGAGCCGACGCCCATGGCGAAGACCATGACGGACAGCACGACGGACGCCTGGGTGACCGAGTCCCCGATCAGGTACGAGGCGAGCGCGACGAGTTCCAGTTCGTACACGAGCCCGCAGGCCGCGCAGACGAAGACTCCCGCGAGGACCAGGAACCGCCCGGTGCCGGGCCGGACCGGCAGGGGCGCGGGGGCGCCCGCGCCGGGGCCGAGGGGGCCGCCGGGGCCGCCCCAGGGCGGCGGGGAGCCGGGCGGGGCGGGCGCGTGCGGTTCGATCACGCTGTGACGTTACGTCACTCCTCGGGCACGGCTCGTCACCCACGCGTGTGAATCTGTCGTTCAGATGGGCACCGCAGGTTTATCCCGTTCACACCCCGGCCGGGCTGAGCTGCGGCGTCGGCACCCGGGCGCCCACCCGGGTCCTGGTCGCCACCAACTGGCCGTCCTGCGGGTAGGCGTGCCAGGTCCGCCAGTGCACCTGCCCCTCGTGGCGCTGGGCCAGCAGCGCGGTGAAGGCGTGCGGGCTGCCGGGGAAGACGCCGGCCAGCCCGTGCGGGTGCTCGGAGACCAGGGCCAGCAGTTCCTGGGCACGGCCGGCGAAGGAGCCCGGCGAGAGCACCTCCACCCGGGCGGCGAACTCGTACTCCCAGTCGCCCACCCGCTTGGCGACGCCCAGCGGGAGCGGGGTGCTGCTGCCCGGAATGCACGCCACCGTCTCCGAGCAGTTCCCCCGCTCCTCCTCCAGGAGTACCTGGTGGGACGCCCCGAGCAGTCTCAACTGGAGCTTGGCGTCCGTCAGTTCGACGTCGAGGGTGGCCAGCGCGGGCAGCGGTTCACGCCCCAGTGCCCAGGCCAGGTCGGCGGCGCTCGTGTCGGTGTAGGCGGTGTTCAGGGTCGTGAGCATGGATCGGCTCCGCAAGCACACAAAGGAGAAGAGGGTGTGGGGCCTGCGCACCCCGGTCCCGTTCGGGAAATGCGGCCCGGTCAGCCGGTCGGGGAGGGGTTCAACAGGGCGCCCGAGGGGCTGCGTTGATGACTGAGAGGGAATCATGAACGGTGGTCCCGCCACAGCGTTTTTACCCAACTTCGTGGCGTTTCCATCCCTCAGAGGGCTCCACAGCTCAACTGTTCAACCATGGCGCACGCCCCCGCCCGACCGGCGTGCGCCGGAGCGCGGAAGCGCCCGCCGGGTGTGTCTCCCGGCGGGCGCTCGGCGCGGGGGCGCACAGGGCCCGGACCCAGGTGCGGGCCCTGTGACGGATGCGGTTCCCCCTGGGCGGAGCTCAGCTGCCCCGTGTCAGCTGCCTCCACCGCATCCGCCGCCCCCTCCCCCGCCCCCGCAGGACGAGCCGCCTCCGCAGGACGACCCGCCACCGCAGGAGTGGCCCCCGTGGTTCCCGCCGGAGGTCGAGCCACCGCCGGCCCACCAGCTGCTGCTCCCGCCGTCACCGCCACCGCCGCCGTACGACCGCGAGGTCCGGCGGCGCGGCCGGGGCCGGGGTGCGTGCGCGGTGCTGCGCGCGGCGGCCACGATCGCGGCGATCACCAGTACGAAGACGACCATCAGGATGATGCCGGCGACCATGGCGTCACCCTCCTTCCGTTCCCCCGGGCATCCACCCGGAAGTCCCCCGAAGCGACCCCCCGTTGGGCGCCTCACTCGTTGCGTGACCGGGAGATGCCCCCGGCCGCCGGCGCCCAAAGCAGAGTTGAGGAAGTCCAGAGCTTCGGCGCAGGATGGCCGGCATGACCTCCACCGCGCGCCCCTTCCTCAACCGCCGCCTCGCCGAGTTCGGGACGACGATCTTCGCCGAGATGTCCGCGCTGGCCGTGCGGACCGGGGCGATCAACCTGGGCCAGGGCTTCCCCGACACGGACGGCCCCGAGGAGATCAGGGAGGCCGCCGTGCGGGCCCTGCGCGACGGGCGCGGCAACCAGTACCCGCCGGGCCCGGGCGTCCCCGAGCTGCGCGCCGCCGTCGCCGCCCACCAGCAGCGCCGTTACGGGCTGTCCTACGACCCGGACACGGAGGTCCTGGTCACGGCCGGCGCCACCGAGGCCATCGCGGCCGCCCTCCTCGGCCTGCTGGAGCCCGGCGACGAGGTCGTCGCCCTGGAGCCGTACTACGACTCGTACGCGGCCTGCATCGCCATGGCGGGCGGCAGGCGGGTGCCGGTGACCCTGCGCCCGCACGAGGGCGCCTTCCGCCTGGACCTCGACGAGCTGCGCGACGCGGTCACCGACCGCACCCGCCTGCTGCTGCTCAACACCCCGCACAACCCGACGGGCACCGTGCTGACCCGCGAGGAGCTGGCGGCGATCGCCGAGCTGGCGGTGGAACGGGACCTGCTGGTGGTGACGGACGAGGTCTACGAGCACCTGGTGTTCGACGACGCCGAGCACGTGCCCATCGCGACCTTCCCCGGGATGCGGGAGCGTACGGTGACCATCGGCTCGGCCGGCAAGACGTTCTCGTTCACGGGCTGGAAGGTCGGCTGGGTCACCGCCGCCCCGGCCCTGGTCACGGCGGTCCGCTCGGCCAAGCAGTACCTGACCTACGTGGCGTCCGGGCCGTTCCAGTACGCGGTCGCCGAGGCCCTGGCGCTGCCGGAGACGTACTTCACCGCCTTCCGCGACGACATGCGGGCCAAGCGGGACCTGCTGGCGGCCGGCCTGACCGAGGCGGGCTTCGGGGTCCACCGCCCCGCCGGCACCTACTTCATCACCACCGACATCCGCCCCCTCGGCTTCGGCGACGGCTTCGCCTTCTGCCGCGCCCTGCCGGAACGCGCCGGGGTCGTCGCCATCCCCAACGCGGTCTTCTACGACCACCGCGAGGCGGGCGCGCCCTTCGTGCGGTTCGCGTTCTGCAAGCGGACGGCGGTGCTGGAGGAGGCGGTGCGGCGGCTGAAGGCCCTGGCGGGCTGAGCGGCGCCGGGCGGGGCCCCGGAGACGGCGAGAGCCCGCCCCGGGGCGCGACCGTGCCGGTCCGCGCCCGGGCCGGGCTCTCCCTCACGTCGGCGCGCACCGGTCGTACGCGCCGACGCAGCGGCGTGGTGCCGTGCGGCGGCTACTCGCCGTCCTCGGGCTTCTCCGCGTCGTTGACCTCCTGCTCCAGGCCGAGCTGCTCCACGAGCCACCGGTCGAACTCGATGGCGGCCCGCACCCAGCTGACCGTCGAGGAGACGAAGTGCTCCAGGCTGACACCCATGCCGATCAGCATCTGGGCCTCGCCGATCAGGCGGACGGTGCCGTCGTCGTGGGTGTGGGTGTACACCTTGGGCCACAGGGTGCGCCGGTTCCAGTCGTCGACGGACTCCAGCAGCTGCGGCTTCTCGTCGATCTTGTGGGGCCGGTCGTAGAACGTCCGCACCGAGAAGACCTGCTGGTCACCCTCGCCGCGGAACATGAAGTACGTGCGGAACTGCTCCCACGGCGCCGCGAGGTCTCCCTCGTCGTCGACGACGTACTTGAGCTCCATCTGCTCCAGGAGCTGCTTCACGAGATCCTGATCCGGGACGACGGGGCCCGCCGGTCCTTGGGGCTGCGGCTCGGGCTGGCCCCCGAAGTTCGGAATCGAGGACGGGTCGATGCTCACCGTGTTTTTCCCTTCGTACGGATCTGGCCATCCTCCCTCATGCGGGGAGGGGGGTGGCAAGCCCCGACGGCGCCTGTCAGCCTTGGGCTGACATGATCCGGCCGGTCGGGTGGCGGGCCGGCGCACCGAGTGGGGGCGCAGTGGGGGCGAGGACCGGACCGGCAGGACGGCCGGGTGCGGAGGGGCGGACCCGGTGGTGGCTGGTCGCGGCCGTGGTTGGCCCTGCCCGCCCTGGTCCTGCTGCCGTTCCTCGCCGCCTTCGTGGCCGTCGTCTTCGACGACTCCGAGTACCCGCTCGGCGGCGGGCCGGAGAAGACCCCCTGCGCGGACGTCCTCCGCTTCGGCGGAGCGGCGCTTCCCCCCGGCGCGCAGCCGGTCGGGGCCTGTACCCGGCAGGGCTGGCAGGACCTCTACTACAGGGCGGTCTTCCGGATGCCCCGCGCGGACGTCCTGGACTGGCTCGCGCACACCTACCCGGCCGCGCCCGACCCCGAGACGGAGTCCTGCGCCGACGCCGACGCCGATATGTGTCTGGGTCTGGGCTACTCGCAGGGTCTGCCGGACGGGGTGGGAGCCGACTCGGTCCGCGTGAGCGTGGTCCACGAGGACGCCGGCACCTCGCTCGTGCGGTTCTCCGCGTCCACCGTGTGACGAAGGGCCCCTCCCGTTCCCGGGACGGGCCCTGCCGCCCGCTCCTACAGCGTCTTGCCCGTCGCCGGCCCCACGATCAGCTCGTCGCCGAAGCGGTCCACGCGGGCCGTGTCGCCGTCCTTGAGCTCGCCGGCGAGGATTTCGCGGGCGAGGCGGTCGCCGATGGCCGTCTGGACGAGGCGGCGCAGGGGACGGGCGCCGTAGGCCGGGTCCATGCCCTCGTCGGCCAGCCAGGCCAGGGCCTCGTCGGTGACCTCCAGGGTCAGGCGGCGCTCGGCGAGGCGCCGGGCCAGCGCGTCGATCTGGAGCCGCGCGATCCGGCTCAGCTCCTGCTTGGTCAGCGCCGAGAAGACCACCAGGTCGTCCAGCCGGTTGAGGAACTCCGGCTTGAAGGAGGCGCGGACCACCTCCAGGACCTGCTCCTTCTTCTCCGCCTCGCTCGTCACCGGGTCGACCAGGAACTGGCTGCCCAGGTTGGAGGTCAGGACCAGGATCGTGTTGCGGAAGTCGACCGTGCGGCCCTGCCCGTCGGTCAGGCGGCCGTCGTCGAGGACCTGGAGCAGGATGTCGAAGACCTCGGGGTGGGCCTTCTCCACCTCGTCCAGCAGCACCACGCTGTACGGGCGGCGCCGCACGGCCTCGGTGAGCTGGCCGCCCTCCTCGTAGCCGACGTAGCCGGGCGGGGCGCCGACCAGGCGGGCCACGCTGTGCTTCTCGCTGTACTCCGACATGTCGATGCGGACCATCGCCCGCTCGTCGTCGAAGAGGAAGTCGGCGAGTGCCTTCGCCAGCTCGGTCTTGCCGACGCCGGTCGGGCCGAGGAAGAGGAAGGAGCCGGTGGGCCGGTCGGGGTCGGCGATCCCGGCGCGGCTGCGGCGCACCGCGTCGGAGACGGCCCGTACGGCCTCGGTCTGGCCGATGAGCCGCTTGCCGAGCTCGTCCTCCATGCGCAGCAGCTTCTGCGTCTCGCCCTCCAGCAGGCGCCCGGCGGGGATGCCGGTCCAGGAGGCGACCACGTCGGCGATGTCGTCGGAGCCGACCTCCTCCTTGACCATGGTGTCCCTGGCGACCTCCTCCTCGGCCTCGGAGGCGGCCTCCAGGTCGCGCTCCAGGGCGGGGATCTCGCCGTAGAGCAGCTTGGAGGCGGTGTCGAAGTCGCCGTCGCGCTGGGCGCGTTCGGCCTGCCCGCGCAGTTCGTCGAGCTTCTCCTTCAGCTCGCCGACCCGGTTGAGGGACTGCTTCTCCTTCTCCCAGCGGGCGTTGAGACCACGCAGCTCTTCCTCCTTGTCGGCGAGGTCGCGGCGCAGCTTCTCCAGGCGCTCGCGGGAGGCCGCGTCGGTCTCCTTGCTCAGCGCCAGCTCCTCCATCCTCAGCCGGTCGACGGCACGCTGGAGTTCGTCGATCTCGACGGGCGACGAGTCGATCTCCATGCGCAGCCGGGAGGCGGCCTCGTCAACGAGGTCGATGGCCTTGTCGGGCAGGAAACGGGAGGTGATGTACCGGTCGGAGAGAGTGGCCGCGGCGACCAGGGCGCTGTCGGCGATCTGGACCTTGTGGTGGGCCTCGTAGCGGCCCTTGAGCCCGCGCAGGATCGCGATGGAGTCCTCGACGGTCGGCTCGGCGACCAGCACCTGCTGGAAGCGCCGCTCCAGCGCGGGGTCCTTCTCGATGCGCTCGCGGTACTCGTCCAGGGTCGTCGCGCCGACCATGCGCAGCTCGCCGCGCGCGAGCATCGGCTTGAGCATGTTGCCGGCGTCCATGGCGGAGTCCCCGCCGGCGCCGGCCCCGACGACGGTGTGCAGCTCGTCGATGAAGGTGATGATCTGGCCTTCGGAGTCCTTGATCTCGGCCAGGACGGTCTTCAGCCGCTCCTCGAACTCGCCGCGGTACTTCGCCCCGGCGACCATGGCGCCGAGGTCGAGCGCGACGAGCCGCTTGTTCTTCAGCGACTCGGGCACGTCACCCTTGACGATCCGCTGGGCGAGCCCTTCGACGACGGCGGTCTTGCCGACGCCGGGCTCACCGATGAGGACGGGGTTGTTCTTGGTGCGGCGGGACAGGACCTGCACGACCCGGCGGATCTCCTGGTCCCGGCCGATGACCGGGTCGAGCCTGCCCTCGCGGGCGGCGGCGGTGAAGTCGGTGCCGAACTTCTCCAGCGCCTTGTACTGCCCCTCGGGGTCGGCGGTGGTCACCCGGCGGCCTCCCCTCGCCTTCTGGAAGGCATCCAGCAGCTTCTTCGCGGTGGCGCCCTGTCCCTGGAGCACCTCACCGGCCGCTCCGCCCTTGGCGGCGACGCCGATGAGCAGGTGCTCGGTGGAGAGGTACTCGTCGCCGAGCTCCCTGGCGCGGGCCTGGGCGTCGGCGACCACGGCGAGCATCTCACGGTTCGGCTGCGGCGGCGCGACCGTGGACCCGGTCACGCTGGGCAGTCCGGCGAGGATGCGCTCGGCGCCGGAGCGCACGGCCGCGAGGTCGGCCTCGACGGCCGCGAGCAGGTCGGTGATGTTCTCGTTGTCCTGTCCCTGGAGCAGAGCCAGGAGCAGGTGGGCGGGGGTGAGGTCGGGGTGCCCCTCGGTCACGGCGCGGTTGCTGGCCGCGTTGATCGCGTCCCGGCTCCGGTTGGTCAGCTCGGCGTCCACGTTCGCGTTCTCCTCCTAGCGTCGGCTGTCGGCCACGTCTCCCAGTGCTGACTCAGACAACGTGCACAAAGTTGAGTCTATTCCACTCAAGGCAGTGCCGGGAGGCTCCACGGGCGAGATCGCGGACGACGGCTCTTTTCGGCCAGGACGGGTGCGGGGACGAACAGGCTGACACCCGGAAATGTCCCCAGAAAACTACAGCGGCGTCACCGTGTTCAGGTCACGGTGACGCCGCTGCGGGGGGAAGCACCTGAGCGATCTGTTACGACGGGGGAATCGCGTCAGGCACTGCGGGGGGTGGCAGAGATGGTCTGTATGTCGGAGGCCCCCGGCTGCACGAGCCGGTGGTCACGCTGGTCCAGGTTCACGAAGATCATTCCGTACCGGATGGCACACCGGACGGGCTGCGGCGCCCCCCGAGGCCGCCGCAGGCACCGGTACGCCCGTACGTCTCCGTCCTCGTCCCGGGTGACGACGACCGGCTCACCGAACACGGTCACCATCAGCGAGTCACCACTGTGGGGGATGGCGGTGACCAGGTCGATGAAGTGCCAGCCGGAGCGGTAGGCGGTGGCCATTTCACGGCGGAACGAGCGGTCGTCAGGTGGAGTAGTCATGTCAAGACCAAATGGTGTCATTCGTGCCGACATGGGTGTCCTCGCCGGCCGGCGGGGCGGACACCACGACTGACTCGACGCTGTCGGCTCGCCCGTCGCTCTGCGCAGTGAAGAGGCCATTCAGCGCTCCGAAGGCCACAACGGCGGAGAAGGCGGCGACAAGCACCGAGCGAAGCATTCTCTTAGGCATAGTCGGCTTCGTCCTCACTTGAAGGTCCCCTCTTCCCCCGTCGGATAAGACGATGTCTCATTCGGGCACGTCATGGCCACACGATCGGTGCATCATGTTCCTGCATGTTCAGGACCCTGGGGGGTGGAGATTTGACACTAAATCGGACCAACAAGACACATCCCCACTCCATTACTGAACTGTGCGAGGAGGGAGGGCGTCTCTACGCGAACGCACTGCGCACCGGACGTATCGCCCGCGCGGACGTGGAGCCCACCCCGTGCCTGATGGAGTTCGACCTCCTGCACCCCGATCCCGACGACCCGAACTGGCTGCGGCCGGTACCCCCCTCGGTCGCCCTGGCCCAGCGGCTCCACCCGATCGAGCGGGAGATCTCGGAACGCAGGCGGACATCGATCGAGCTGGCGGAAGCCTTCGAGCCGTTCATGGCCCTCAGCGCACAGGGCGCGGCGCCCACCCACTCGATCACCGTGCTGGAGGGGCTCGACCGCATCAACGCGGCTCTCGACCTGGCCACCAACCAGTGCCGGAACGAGGTGCTGACCGTCCAGCCGAGCGCCCGCCATCCCGAACGCAGGGTCATCGAAGGACTGGAGCGTGACAAGACCCTGACCGAGCGGGGTGTGCGGATCCGGACGCTCTACCAGCACACGGCCCGGTACAGCCCCGAACGGCTGGCGTACGTCGACCGCTTCACCAACGGCAAGGCGGAGTACCGGACCATCGACGAACTGGTCGAACGCCTCATCATCTGCGACGAGACCGTCGCGTTCATCCCCGTCCGCGACGACCGCCAGGTCGCCCTGGAGATCCGCCACCCCGGCCTCGTCGCCTATCTGATCAAGGTGTTCGAGTTCATGTGGGGCCGCGCCGTCCCGCTGAGCGCCGGCGCCCCCTACGAGACCGCCCCCGACGGCATCACCGACATCCAGCACTCCATCGCCAAGCTCCTGGTGGAGGGACACGTCGACGAAGCCATCGCACGCCGCCTGGGCATGAACGTGCGCACCTGCCGGGCCCACATCGCCAAACTGGCCAGTGCCCTGGGCAGCGGCAGCCGCGCGCAGCTCGGTTACCTCATAGCCCAGTCGGGAATCCTGGAGCAGGAACAGCGGAGCATCGGGGGTGGGAGTCACTCGTGACCGGCGAGCCGGACAGGCACGAGACCGCGGACGCCGTGGCACCGCATGCCGAGCACGGACCGGAGGACCTCTGCACCGCGGGGACGGCGCTGTACGCACGGGCTCTGCGCGAGGGCCGGCTGCACACCGAGGAGGCGGCTGCGGCACCCTGCCTGGCGGCCTTCGGCCTGCTGCAGCCCGCCGTCTGCGACCTGGCCTGGCTGGAGCCCGTCGCCCCCGCCGTCGCGCTGCACCGGCTGCTGCGCGCCTCGGCGCAGCGCGTCGCCGAGGAAAGACACCGGGAGTCCCGGCTGGCCGAGACGTTCGAACCGCTCATGCGGATCGACGGCCCCCTCACGGCGGGCACGGACGCCCCGGCCCTGCGCGTGCTCAGCGGCATCCCGGAGATCAACCAGTCCATCAGCGAGGTCATGGACGACGCGGCGAGCGAGCTGCTGTGCATCCAGCCCAACGCCCACTACGGCGACCGGCGCGGCAAGCTGGCCCAGAACCTCTCGCTGGAGCGGGACCAGGCCCTGCTCGACCGGGGTGGCCGCATCCGCACCCTCTACCAGCACACGCAGCGTCATCTGCCGCTGGTCCGCGCCCGCTACGAGCAGCTGCGCGGTGACGCCGAGGCCCGCTCCCTGGACGAGGTGACCCGCCGCCTCATCGTCGCGGACCGCAAGGTCGCCTTCATCCCGGCCGACGAGGAGGCCACGATGGCCCTGGAGATCCGCCACCCCGCGTTGATCGCCTACTTCGTGTCCACTTTCGAGCGCCTGTGGCAGCTCGCCACACCCATGTTCCCGGAGGCCGCCCGGCTGCCCTCCCTGAACGGCGTCACCCCCCGCCAGCGCGCCATCGCGGCCCTCCTCGTCGAAGGGCACACCGACACCGCGATAGCCGACCGCCTCGGCATGAACGTCCGCACCGCGCGCGTCCACATAGCCAAACTCGCCGCCACCCTCGGCAGCGAGAGCCGGGCCCAGCTCGGCTACCTCATCGGGCGGTCGGGGATTCTCGATCCGCAAGGCTGACGGATGCCGCGGGCCGCGGCGGGCCGTCCAGGCCCACCTGGGCGATGCGCACGCCCAGCTGCGTGCGACTGGCCGCGCCGAGCGTCTCCGACAGCCGGGCGATGTGCGCCCGGCAGGTCCGCACGCTGATGCCGAGCCGTTCGGCGATCACCGCGTCCTGGTGGCCCTCCGCCAGCAGCGCCGCGATGGACCGCTCGCGGTGCGAGATGCCCTCGATGCCGGTGTCCGGGAGCGGGGCCGTCAGGGGCAGCGCCAGGCGCCACAGGCGCTCGAAGACCGTCACCAGGTAGGCGACCAGCCCCGGGTGGCGCAGCTCCAGGGCCATCGTGCGGTCCGCGTTGGCGGGAATGAAGGCCACCGTGCGGTCGAAGAGGATGAGGCGGTCGATGACCTCGTCCAGGGTCCGCGCCTCGACCGCGTCGCCCATCAGCTCCAGGTAGTTGAGCAGACCCTGGCCGTGCCGGGCCACGTGCGTGTACAGGTCCCGCATCCGCACCCCGCGCCCGCGCAGCGCGAGCGCCCGGTGCAGTCCCTCCGACAGCTCGTGCTCGCGCCGGATGCCGCCGGGCTGGACGGTGAGCACCTCCGTCGTGCACGCCTCCGTCGCCTCGTCCATCGCGGCCTGGATCCGGGCCAGGCCGTCCAGTACGCGGATCGCGGTGCCCTCCGTCGCGGCCGCGGCCGGGACGCGGCCGCCGAGCCCGGCGTACCACTCGAAGGCCGCCACCGCCGAACCCACCCGTCGCTGGCTGGCGCTGACCTCGTCGTACACCCCGCGCAGCAGCCGGGTCATGACCTCCTGGGGAGAGGTCGGCACGAGCCAGTCCATGTCGTCGGGGTCGGGGTGCAGCAGGGCCAGCTCCAGCAGGCAGGGCACCGGCTCCGCGTCCCGGCGCGGCACGCGGCCGCGTCGTACGGCCCGGGAGTACACGCGGTCCCCGGCCTCGCACAGTCGGTCGGCACCGTGTGGATGCTCCTCCGCCCCGTGCCCGGCCATCGCCCATCCCACCCCCGGTTCCGGCTGTTTCCGCAGCGCAACTATGCGCGGCCGGGACCGGGTCCGCAACACGGCTCTCCGCGGGGCGACGACCGGTAACCACCGGTCCGCCCCTCTATGTCCCGACCACTGCACGGCGCACTTGCAGGAAGCTGAGGGGGCGGACGGAACGGGCTACTTCAGCCCGATCTCCGCACAATCGGACGCGATCCGGGCGGTGCAGATGTCGGAGACCTTGTGGATGCCGTCCGCGACGACGGTCTCCTCGATGTTCTCCTTCGTCAGGGCGACGACGGGCACGAGCTGCGCCGGGATGTCCTTGTGCGTGGGGCTGTCGACCCTGTCACGGGTGAGCGCGTCGAACTGGATGTCCCGCCCCTGGACCCGCGCCACGGCCATCTCCGCGGCGTTCTCGGCCTCCTGCGGGTAGGACTTGTACACGCTCATGTACTGCTCGCCGGTGACGATCCGCTGCACCGCCGCCAGCTCCGCGTCCTGACCGGTGACCGGCGGCAGTTCGGTCACGCCCGCGGCCTCCAGCGCCTTGATGACGCCGCCGGCCATGCCGTCGTTGGCGGAGTAGACCGCGGCGATGTTGTCCTTGCCGATCGACTGGATCGCCTGGGCCATGTTCGCCTCGGCGTTCACCGGCTTCCAGTCCTTGGTGTCGAAGCTCTCGGCGATCGTCACCTTGCCGTTCAGCTGGGACATCGCCCCCGCCTTGAACTGCTTGGCGTTGGGGTCGGTGGGCGAGCCGTTCATCATGACGATCTTGTCGGAGCTGTCGATGTCGTCGCCCAGCGCCTCGATGAGGGAACGGCCCTGGACCTCGCCGACCAGCTCGTTGTCGAAGGAGATGTAGGCGTCGATCGGCCCCTCGGCCAGCCGGTCGTAGGCGATGACCGGGATGCCGGCGTCCTTGGCCTTCTCCACACCGCTCGCGATGGCGTGCGAGTCGACGGCGTCCAGGACGATCACGTCGACCTTGTCGTCGATCATCTGCTGGAGCTGCTGGGTCTGCTTCGCCGCGTCCGCACCGGCGTTCGCGTACTCGACCTTGCCCTGGTCGCGGGTGAGGGAGGCCACCTTCTGCTTGAAGATGGGGTAGTCGAACTGCTCGTACCGCGTGTTCTCCGTCTCCGGGAGCAGCAGCCCGACGGTGATGTCGTTGCCCTTGGTCGGGCTCGCGCCGTCGCCGCTCTCCGAGGCGTTCAGCACGCTGCACGCTGCCAGCGAAAAGGTCATCGTGGACGCTGCCACGGATATGGCGATACGACGCATGCAGGAGCTCACTTCTGGTGCCTTCCGGACGCGGGTGCCGCATTGCAACCCAGGTGACTGAAAAGCCAACGCGGCGGCGGCAACAGCGTCAAGCGGAACCACTTAACGAGATGACAACACCACGCTCCGCAGCCGACGTGAAGACGGAGCGGAATCGCCTCCCAACTCCCTTTACAGGCCCTCCATGCAGCGGTCATGCGCAGGGGCCCGGAGGTTCGTCCGAACCTCCGGGCCCCTGCGGCCACGTCCTGGCGGAAACCTTTACGCGCCGTCAGTCGGGCGACTGCTGCTGCCGCTTCGGCCGCCACACCACCAGTGCGCTGGTCTGCTGCACCTCCTGGTACGGCACCAGGTCCCGGCGGTACGAGGCGTGCACCGCCGCCTCGCGCTGACGCATGGCCGAAGCCGCGCCGTCCAGCGCGTCCTGCAGCTCCGCCACCCGGGCCTGGAGCGCGGCGACCTGGTTCTCCAGTTCGATGATGCGCTTGATGCCGGCCAGGTTGATGCCCTCGTCCTGCGACAACTGCTGCACCTGACGGAGCAGTTCGATGTCGCGGGCCGAATAGCGGCGGCCACGGCCGGCCGTGCGGTCCGGGGAGACCAGACCCAGCCGGTCGTACTGGCGCAGCGTCTGCGGGTGCAGACCGGAGAGCTGGGCCGCCACCGAGATGACGTAGACCGGGGTCTCCTCGGTCAGTTCATACGGGTTGCGTCGACGACCGTCCATCTCCCTCAAGCTCCCTTCGCGGCCTGGAACAGCTCCGCCCGCGGATCCTCGTCCGCGGTCGCCTCGCGATACGCCTCCAGCGCGTCACGAGCCTTCCCCGTCAGGTCCTTCGGGACACTCACCTCCACGGTGACCAGCAGGTCGCCGCGAGTGCCGTCCTTGCGGACCGCGCCCTTGCCCCGGGCACGCATGGTGCGGCCGTTGGGAGTGCCCGCCGGCAGCTTCAGGGTGACGGGCGGACCGCCCAGCGTCGGGACCCGCACCTCGCCGCCCAGCGCCGCCTCCGGGTAGGTGACCGGGACGGTGACCGTGAGGTTGTCGCCCTTGCGGCCGAAGACCGGGTGCTCCTTGACGTGCACCACCACGTACAGATCACCCGCCGGACCGCCCCGCTCGCCCGGCGCGCCCTTGCCGCGCAGCCGGATGCGCTGGCCGTCCGACACCCCGGCCGGGATGCGGACCTGCATCGTCCGCGAGGACTTCGCGCGTCCGGAGCCCTTGCACACGTCGCAGGGGTTCTCCGCGATCAGGCCGCGGCCCTTGCAGTCCGGGCAGGGATCGGTCAGCGAGAAGCCGCCGCCCGAGCCCCGGGCGACCTGACCGGTGCCGACGCAGGTCGGGCACACGCGCGGTGTGCCGTTCTTGTCGCCGGTGCCCGAGCAGGCCTTGCAGGGCTGCTGGCTCGACATGCGCAGCGGGACGGTCGCGCCCTCGATGGCCTCCGTGAAGCTGAGGGTCACCTCGGACTCGATGTCCTGGCCGCGCCGTGGCTGGGTCCGCGTGCCGGCGCCGGCGCCGCCGCGGTTGAACAGGCCCCCGAAGACGTCACCGAGCCCGCCGCCGAAGCCGCCGGCCCCGCCCCCGCCCTGGGCGCCGCCTCCGAAGAGGTCGCCCAGGTCGAAGTTGAAGGAGCCGCCGCCCGCCCCCGGCCCCGGGCGGAATCCGCCGTTGCCGAAGAGGGTGCGGGCCTCGTCGTACTCCTTGCGCTTCTTGGGGTCGCCGAGGACGTCGTTCGCCTCGGAGATCTCCTTGAAGCGCTCCTCGGCCTTGGCGTTGCCCTTGTTGGCGTCCGGGTGGTACTCGCGGGCGAGCTTCCGGTACGCCTTCTTGATCTCGGCCTCGGTGGCGTCCTTGGGGACGCCGAGGACCTTGTAGTAGTCCTTCTCGATGAAGTCCTTGGTACTCATCCCCGACGTCCCTCCTTCCCGTCTTCAGTGATTACGTCAGCCCTCCTCCGGGCCACCGTTCTCCTTTTTCTCCGCGGAGTCCGGCTCGGCCTCGGTGGTCTCCTCGGCCGGCTTGACCGTCTGCGCGCCCGGCTGCGGCTCGGCCACGGCCACCCGCGCGGGGCGGATGGTGCGCTCGCCGATCCGGTACCCGGGCTGCAGAATCGCCACGCACGTCGTCTCGGTGACGTCGGGTGCGTAGGAGTGCATCAGGGCCTCGTGCACGGTCGGGTCGAAGGGCTCGCCCTCCTTGCCGAACTGCTGCAGGCCCATCTTGGCCGCGACGGTCTCCAGCGACTCCGCGACGGACTTGAACCCGCCGACGAGCTCACCGTGCTCCCGGGCGCGGCCGATGTCGTCGAGGACGGGCAGCAGCTCGGTCAGGAGGTTCGCGACGGCGATCTCCTTGACCGCCACCCGGTCCCGCTCGACCCGCCGCCGGTAGTTCTGGTACTCGGCCTGCAGCCGCTGGAGGTCCGCCGTGCGCTCGTTCAGCGCCGTGCGCACCTGGTCCAGCTGGGCCACCAGGCCGGCGTTCTCGCTCGCGTCCCCGGCCGGGGCCGCCCCCTCTTCGGAGGCGGCCTTCGGCTCGGCGTCGTCGGTGGCGCCGGAGGGGACGTCGGGCTTCTCCTCGAAGCCCGGGGTCTCCTCCGTCACGCGGCACCGTCCTTGCGCTCGTCGTCCACGATCTCGGCGTCGACCACGTCGTCGTCGGCCGCCTTGCCACCGGCGGTGGCACCCTCGGGACCGCCCGCGGCCTGCGCGGCCTGGGCGTCGGCGTACATGGCCTGGCCCAGCTTCTGCGAGACGGCGGCGACCTTCTCCGTGGCCGTGCGGATCTCGGCGGTGTCGTCGCCCTTGAGCTTCTCCTTCAGCTCGGCGACGGCCTCCTCGACCTCGGTCTTGACCTCGCCCGGGACCTTGTCCTCGTTGTCCTTGAGGAACTTCTCGGTCTGGTAGACGAGCTGCTCGCCCTGGTTGCGGGTCTCGGCGGCCTCGCGGCGCTTGTGGTCCTCCTCCGCGTAGCGCTCGGCCTCCTCGCGCATGCGGTCGACCTCGTCCTTCGGCAGCGAGGAGCCGCCGGTGACGGTCATCTTCTGCTCCTTGCCCGTGCCCAGGTCCTTCGCGGTCACGTGCATGATGCCGTTGGCGTCGATGTCGAAGGAGACCTCGATCTGCGGGACGCCGCGCGGGGCCGGCGGCAGACCGGTCAGCTCGAACATGCCGAGCTTCTTGTTGTACGCCGCGATCTCGCGCTCGCCCTGGTAGACCTGGATCTGCACGGACGGCTGGTTGTCCTCGGCGGTGGTGAAGATCTCGGACCGCTTGGTCGGGATCGTCGTGTTCCGCTCGATGAGCTTGGTCATGATGCCGCCCTTGGTCTCGATGCCGAGGGACAGCGGGGTCACGTCGAGGAGCAGGACGTCCTTGACCTCACCCTTGAGGACACCGGCCTGGAGCGAGGCGCCGATGGCGACGACCTCGTCCGGGTTCACGCCCTTGTTGGCCTCCTTGCCGCCGGTCAGCTCCTTGACGAGCTCGGCGACGGCGGGCATACGGGTGGAGCCACCGACGAGGACGACGTGGTCGATCTCGCCGAGCTGGATGCCGGCGTCCTTGATGACGTTGTGGAACGGCGTCTTGCAGCGCTCCAGCAGGTCGGCCGTCAGCTGCTGGAACTGGGCCCGGGTGAGCTTCTCGTCCAGGTGCAGCGGGCCCTCGGCGGAGGCCGTGATGTAGGGCAGGTTGATCGAGGTCTCGGTGGACGAGGACAGCTCGATCTTCGCCTTCTCGGCGGCCTCGCGCAGGCGCTGCAGCGCCATCTTGTCCTTGCTCAGGTCCACGCCGTGGCCGGACTGGAACTGCTTGACCAGGTAGTCGACGACGCGCTGGTCCCAGTCGTCACCACCGAGGTGGTTGTCACCGTTGGTGGCCTTCACCTCGACGACACCGTCGCCGATCTCCAGCAGGGAGACGTCGAAGGTACCGCCACCGAGGTCGAAGACGAGGATGGTCTGGTCGTCCTTGTCGAGGCCGTACGCCAGGGCGGCGGCCGTCGGCTCGTTGACGATGCGCAGCACGTTCAGACCGGCGATCTCGCCGGCCTCCTTGGTGGCCTGGCGCTCGGCGTCGTTGAAGTACGCGGGGACGGTGATGACCGCGTCGGTCACCTTCTCGCCCAGGTACGCCTCGGCGTCCCGCTTCAGCTTCTGCAGCACGAAGGCGCTGATCTGCTGCGGGTTGAAGTCCTTGCCGTCGAGGTTGATCTTCCAGTCGGTGCCCATGTGGCGCTTGACCGACCGGATGGTCCTGTCGACGTTGGTCACGGCCTGGCGCTTGGCCACCTCACCGACCAGCACCTCGCCGTTCTTGGCGAAGGCGACGACGGACGGCGTGGTCCTGGCGCCCTCGGCGTTGGTGATGACGGTGGGCTCGCCGCCCTCCAGAACGCTGACGACGGAGTTAGTCGTGCCCAGGTCGATGCCGACCGCACGTGCCATGGTGGTTTCCTCCAGCTGACTTGAGTGGAACAGGCTCAAGTGTGCATGACGCCCACCGCTGGGTCAACAGAGGTGAGTCGGGAGGACTCAACTCTTATCTACTCCTTACACGCAACGGCGCGCTGACCTGCGGAAACTCGGCGCGGCTGGCCTGCCGAACCGGGAAATTCGCCGCCTGGAGGGACTCGGGCAACGACACTTCCGACGCCACCGACGCCTGGCGGGGTTCCCGAAGCGGGGGGTTCCGCGGCGTCCCGTGGGGGTCGGGGGGCTCAGGGAGGTCCGGCAGCCGGCGGGGGTCGGGCTGCGGGGGATCCGGGGTGCGGCCGGGGGCGTACCCGAGGGGGTCGGGGGGCGCCGTACGCCGGGACTCGTAGGCGACGTAGTCAAGGTATTCAACGTATCCACGGGGGACGGGCGGCATCCGCCAGGAGTCGTACTCCAGGGGACCGAGCGGCATCCAGTGGGGCGCGAACCCCAGGGGCTCCGGCGCCCGACGTGGCTCCTGTACCCGGACGTCCGGCGACCGATGCGGCTCATGCAGCGGAGCCGCATCGCGCGGCTGCGACACCGGAGCGTCCGTTCCGCGCCGGCGCTCGCGCACTGAAGTGTCCGGCCCCCGGCGGTCGCGCGCCGAGGTGTCCGGTCCCTGGCTGTCGCGCACTGAAGCGTCCGGTCCCCGGCGCTCGCGTACCGAGGCGTCCGGTCCCTGGCGCTCGCGCAGTGAGGTGCCCGACCCCCGGCGGTCGCGCACCGAAACGTCCGGTGCTCGGCGCTGCCCGCGCAGCAGCGCGCTCACGGCGCCGAGGGGCGCGCGGCCCGTCGCACTACCTGTCGTGCGCGGTGCGCGCCTCGCAATGCTCACCGCCTCGCGCGGTGCACGCCCCATAATGCCCGCCGCCTCGCGCGGCGCACGCGCCACTGCGCTCACCACGCCACGCGGCGCACGCGGCGCCTCATCCACCACGCCACGCGGCGCACGCGGCGCACGTCCCACGACACTCGCCACGCCACGCGCCCCCCGTCCCACCGCCTCCACCGCGCCCCGCGCCGCACCCATCGGCACACCCACCGCCCGCCGCGGCTCACCCGCCGAGAAACCCGCCGACCGACGCGACCCCTGCGACAGAGACCCCGCCGGCCGAGGCGACCCCTGCGGCAGAGAGCCCGCGGGCCGGCGCGAGCCGTCCGTCGCGGAGCCCGCCGGCCGGCGCAGTCCGTTCGTCGCGGAGGCCGTCGGCCGGCGCGGTTCGTACACCCGCACGCGCAGCAGCCCGAGCACCCCGACGGCCGCCGTGCCCGCCACCCACAGCACGGCCGACCCGCTCGCCCAGCCGGCGTGCGCCAGCACCCCGGTGAGCACCGCGGAGAACGCCGCGACACCGAGCAGCACCGTCGCGCCCTGCGGTGTGAGCCCGAGCCGCCGCAGCCGGTGGGCGAGGTGGTCGGGTCCGCCGCGCGCCGCGGGCCGCCCGGCGAGCCGGCGCGAGAGCAGGACGAGGACGGCGTCCGCGCTCACGACCGCGGTGAGCGCGAACAGCACCCCCGCACTGGCTCCGGGCTCGTGCGCCGCCCGGGTGAACACCGCCGCCCCGGCGATCACGAAGCCCGCGAACAGCGCCCCGGCCGCCCCCAGCGCGATCCGCGCCGGATGCCAGTTGTGCAGCAGAAAACCGGTGAGCGCGGCGGCCAGCACGCTCAGCAGCACCATGAGCCCGTCCATCACCTCGGCCGCCGCGCAGACGCCGACGCCGAAGGCGGTCACGACGCCCACCGTGCCGGCCACCCCGTCGGCGTGGTCGAGCGCCCGGAAGGCGGCGGCGACCAGCGCGATCCAGCCCACCGCCAGCACCCCGGCCCACAGCCCCGTCTCCTCGTACGGCACCACGCACGCCGCCGCGGCCGCCGTACCGACGACCACCCACCGGCGCCGCAGCCGCCACACGTCGGCCGCCAGACCGAGCACCCCGACGGCGATCCCGGCGACGAGCAGCCGGGACGCCCATGACCCGAGGGGCACGACACCCGTCCAGTCCCCGGCCCCCGCGACCAGTCCGGTGACGAGGACGACGGCCACGCCCCCGATCAGGGGCACGGGCCGGCGGCGGCGCCGGTCGACGAGGGCCAGGCGCAGGGAGAGTGCCCCCAGCACCGCGGTGAACAGGGCGGCGAGGAGGAAGGAGGCGGTGGCGGCGGCGATCCCGTAGAGCACGGGCCCTAAACTAAGCGGAACCAAGCCGAATATCACGATTTGCGATGAATGGCCTGTCCGGACCGGCGTGGCGGCGGCTCACGACCTCGCCCAGCCGGTCAGGGTTGCCTCAGCGACGCAGATCACCGCACTCCTGGCTACAGTGCGGCAGAAGATGCGGGTAGTCTCAGACGGACTGGGTAAGTTACCGCTTAGTAATTTCGACATCCCCTCAGCAGAACCGCTGCGGAATTGCCTCGCAGGCCCGAGGAGCCCTCATGCAACTCGCCGCGATCATCGTGTCGCTGGTGCTGACCGTGGTCGGCGTGGCGCTGCTCGCGCGCGCCATCGGTCAGTTCGTCCGGTACTTCAAACTGGGCCAGCCCGTACCCGCCGGCACCCGGACCGACAACCCCTACCAGCGCAGTGTGACCCTGGTGAGGGAGTTCCTCGGCCACACCCGCATGAACCGGTGGGGCATCGTCGGCATCGCCCACTGGTTCGTGGCGATCGGCTTCCTGACGCTGCCGCCGACGATCATCACCGCGTACGGCCAGCTCTTCCAGGCCGACTGGACGCTCCCCGTCCTCGGGGGCTTCCTGCCGTACGAGCTGTACATCGAGTTCATCAGCGCGATGACGACCCTCGGCATCCTCGCCCTGATGGTCATCCGCCTGCTGAGCCTGCCCTCGCGGCCGGGCCGCAAGTCGCGGTTCGCTGGCTCGAAGATGGGCCAGGCGTACTTCGTCGAGTACGTCATCCTCACCATCGGCCTCGCCATCTACGTCCTGCGCGGCCTGGAGGGTGCCCTGCACCACGTGGACCACTACGAGGCCGCGTACTTCGCCTCGTACCCGCTGGTCCTGGCCTTCAAGGGCCTGAGCGTGGCGGCGCTGCAGAACCTGGTCTACCTCTTCGCCATGATCAAGCTGGGCACGACCATGATCTGGATGATCACGGTCAGCCTGAACACCAACATGGGTGTGGCCTGGCACCGCTTCCTGGCGTTCCCGAACATCTGGTTCAAGCGCAACGCCACCGGCGAGACCGCGCTCGGCGCGCTGCAGCCGATGACGTCGGGCGGCAAGCCGATCGACTTCACCGACCCCGGCGAGGACGACGTCTTCGGCGTCTCCCAGGTCGAGCAGTTCTCCTGGAAGGGCCTGCTGGACTTCTCCACCTGCACCGAGTGCGGCCGCTGCCAGTCGCAGTGCCCGGCATGGAACACCGGCAAGCCCCTCTCCCCCAAGCTCCTCATCATGTCCCTGCGCGACCACGCGCACGCCAAGGCCCCCTACCTGCTGGCCGGCGGCGGCAAGACCATGGAGGGCGAGGAGAAGGCGTCCGAGGAGCAGCTGGCCGGTGTCCCCGCGGCGGCGCTGGCGGAGGCCGAGCGGCCGCTGATCGGCACGGTCGAGGAGAACGGCGTCATCGACCCGGACGTCCTGTGGTCCTGCACCACCTGCGGCGCCTGCGTCGAGCAGTGCCCGGTCGACATCGAGCACGTCGACCACATCGTGGACATGCGCCGCTACCAGGTCATGATCGAGTCCAGCTTCCCCTCGGAGGCGGGCACGATGCTCAAGAACCTGGAGAAGAAGGGCAACCCCTGGGGCCTGGCGAAGAAGCAGCGCCTGGAGTGGACCAAGGAGGTCGACTTCGAGGTCCCGGTCGTCGGCAAGGACATCGAGGACCTGACCGAGGTCGAGTACCTCTACTGGGTCGGCTGCGCCGGCGCCCTGGAGGACCGCGCCAAGAAGACGACGAAGGCCTTCGCCGAGCTGCTGCACATGGCGGGCGTGAAGTTCGCGATCATGGGCGGGGACGAGAAGTGCACCGGTGACTCCGCCCGCCGCCTCGGCAACGAGCCCCTGTTCCAGGAGCTCGGCATGGAGAACGTCATGTCCCTCAACGCCGCCTTCGGCGAGGAGATGGACGACGACGGCAAGGTCACCGAGGAGTCGAAGAAGCCCAAGTCGGCGAAGAAGATCGTCGCGACCTGCCCGCACTGCCTCAACACCCTCGGCAACGAGTACCCGCAGCTCGGCGGCGACTACGAGGTCATCCACCACACCCAGCTGCTCCAGCACCTCGTCGACGAGGGCAAGCTGATCCCGGTGACCCCGGTCGAGGGCATCATCACCTACCACGACCCCTGCTACCTGGGCCGCCACAACAAGATCTACACGCCGCCGCGCGAGATCATCGCCGCCGTCCCGGGCGTCCGCAACGAGGAGATGCACCGCCACAAGGAGCGCGGCTTCTGCTGCGGCGCCGGCGGTGCACGGATGTGGATGGAGGAGCGGATCGGCAAGCGCATCAACAACGAGCGCGTCGACGAGGCCCTGTCCGTCAACCCGGACATCGTCTCCACCGCCTGCCCCTTCTGCCTCGTCATGCTGACCGACTCGGTCAACGGCAAGAAGAACGACGGCAAGGCCAAGGAGTCCATCCAGGTCGTCGACGTCGCCCAGCTCCTGCTGGAATCCGTCAAGACGCCGGTCGACCCGGCCGGCGAGACGGAGACGGCGAGCGAGCCGGAGCCCGAGCCGGTGAAGTAGACCGGACCGCGACACCGCGTCGGACACCCCCAGGTTCACACCGGACCTGGGGGTGTCGCCGTATCTCGAACACGTGCATCATTGCCGGGGCCTCGGGGCGTTGCCGGTGATGCAGGTAATGCGAATGAGCTGGATGCGGAAGAAGGTGCCCATGCGGAGAAGCACTCTGGGGAGCACGGCGGTGATCGGCTGCCTGCTGCTCCTCGCCGCCTGCGGCCACGCCTCGTCGCACGCCAAGGACACCGAGGAGGGCGACCACACCCCCGTGCACGCGGCACAGGCCCCCGCCCTCCTGCCCGTCCCGCACGGCAAGGGCAGCCGCACTCCCGACGACTTCAACGGCGACGGCCACCGCGACCTCGTCCTGAACGACCTCGTCAAGGAGCAGAGCCACGCCGACGACGCCGGCCTCGGCATCGTCTACGGCTCGTCCCGCGGACTGGTCCCGGGTGCCCGGCAGTTGATCACCCCGGGGAAGTACGCGGCCCGTACCCAGGGGCAGTTGCCGGCCGTCTTCGACGCGGAGGCGAGCTGCGACCTCGACGGGGACGGCTTCACCGACCTGGTGGTCACCACCGACCCGCCCTACGACGGCCAGGGCCGGCCCCCGGTGCCCCTCCAGCTCCTCTTCGGGTCCCCGGACGGCCTGACCGGCCGCGCCGTCCAGCTGACCGTCCCCGAGCGGGCCCGGTTCGGCAACGACTGGCCGGACCGGCCGGTGTGCGGCGACTTCGACGGGGACGGCGCCGAGGACCTGGTGCTGCACGCCTCCGCCGGGCACCTCAGCCATCTGCGCGGCCCGTTCAGCCGCAAGGGCTCCCCGCGCGCGGCGAGCGCCCCCATCGCCTCGCCGGGCGAGGTCCCCACGGGTCCGTCCGCCGACGTGAACCGCGACGGCTACGACGACCTGGTCGTCCGTACCTCGACGGGCACCGCCACCGCCGCCGTCGTCCTCGGCGGCCCCTCCGGCCCCACCCGCACCGGCACCACCCTCCCCTCCGGCACCGATGTCGCCCTGGGCGCCTTCGGCAGGGGCGAGGCCCTGGACGCGGCCGTCGGCTCGGCGCACGGCACCGCCCTGCGCTACGACCTCCCCGACGCCACCCGGGGCACCCTCGACGCCCCCGGTTCGATGCTCGACGCCGCCGACTTCGACGGAGACGGCCTGAGCGAGCTGGTCTCCAGCGGCTCCGGGCTGCGCGTCCTGCCCGGCGGTGCCACGGGACCCGTGACCGACGCAGCCGTGACCCTCGCTCCGGACGCCCCCGGCACGACGCGCGTCCTGGCCACCGGCGACTTCGACGGGGACGGACGGGCGGACCTCGCGGTACGCACGTACCAGGGCGAGACGAAGGACACCGTCGGCGTGCACCGCGGGACGGCCCGCGGCCTGGTGGCGGCCGAGGCGGCGGTCACCTTCTCGACGGCGGAATTCCTCGCCCCCTAGGGGGAATCAGGCAGATCCCGGGCACGGACCGGACCGGGCCTCCGGGAACATCCGTAAGGGATGTCACAGCTCGGCCGCAAAGCCGGGCCCATCCCCCCGGCCCCCGCACGTCACTCTCCGGGACCAGGTACGTTCGAAGGCGTGGCTGGATTCAGGATCGGACGCGGCCGGGACAACGGCGCTCCTCACGCGCGACCGCAACACCCTCCGTACGGACAGCAGACGCCGCAGGGACCGTCGTACGGCGGGCCCGCGGCGCCGCAGCCGTACCCGCAGCAGCCGTACGCGGGCGGCGGCCCCGGCGGCTCCCCGTGGCCGCAGGCGAACGGCGGCTACGGCGGCGGTCACGCCGGTGGTCACGGCGGTGGTCACGGCGGTGGTCACGGCGAGCCGGAGTACTTCGGTGACGGCGGCTACCCCCAGGGCGGTCCGCACGACCCGCACGGCCGTCCGCACGACCCGTACGCGGCCAACAACCCGGGCCACACCCAGGCGTTCTCGATCGGCGAGGACCCCTACAACCAGGGCGACACCTACCGCGCGGGCTCGGCCCCGCCGCCCGGCCCCATCGGCCCGCGCCTGCACTGGAAGGACCTGCTGAAGGGCATCGTCACCGCCCCCGACCGGACCTTCCTCCAGATGCGGGACTACACGATGTGGGGCCCCGCCCTCATCGTCACGTTCCTCTACGGCCTGCTCGCGGTCTTCGGCTTCGACGGCGCCCGCGAGGACGCGATCAACGCGACGCTCTCGAACGCGGTCCCGATCGTCCTGACGACGGCCGTCGCGATGGTGCTGAGCGCCTTCATCCTGGGCGTGGTCACCCACACCCTGGCCCGCCAGCTCGGCGGCGACGGGGCCTGGCAGCCCACGGTGGGCCTGTCCATGCTGATCATGTCCATCACCGACGCCCCGCGTCTGGTCGTCGCGATGTTCTTCGGCGGCGACGCGCCCTTCGTCCAGATCCTGGGCTGGGCCACCTGGGTCGCGGCCGGCGCCCTGCTCACCCTGATGGTCGGCCGCTCCCACGACCTGCCCTGGCCGAAGGCCCTGGGCGCCTCGGCGATCCAGCTGATCGCGCTGCTGTCGATCGTGAAGCTCGGCACGTTCTAGCCCGCGACCGGCCGCCCCGGTCACACAGGAGGCCCTCGGCGCATCACGCGCCGAGGGCCTCCTGCTGTCGTCTCCTGACCACCTCCGCGCGTCAGGCGTCGAGCACCTGCCCGGACCGCTTGACGACGGGCGGCTGGACAGAGCAGCTGACTTGACTCGATGATGGTAGTAGCCTGAGCCCTGCTCCGGAGGCAGGGGAGGCCCGATCTTGGCACGCAGGGTGGGGATCTACACCCGTATCTCGCGGGACGACGAAGGCGACGCTCTGGGTGTCGCCCGGCAGCAACAGGACTGCGAGCGCCTGGCGGACCTGCGCTCTTGGCAGGCCGTGAAGGTCTATGAGGACAACGACGTGTCCGCGTTCAAGCGCAACGTCGTGCGCGACGAGTTCGAGCTGATGCTGAAGGACCTCCGCGCCGGCCTGATCGACGGCATCGTGGCCTACGACCTCGACCGGCTCGCCCGGCAGCCGAGGGATCTGGAACGCCTCATCGAGATCTACGACGAGCGCCCGCGGCTGGAGTTCGCCACCGTCACCAATGACATCACCATCGGGACGCCGGACGGACGCACCATGGCCCGCATCATGGTCGCCTTCGCCAACAAGTCCTCGCACGACGCATCACGCCGCATCAAGCGAAAACACCTGGAGTTGGCCCAGCAGGGCAAGGACAGCGGCGGGCCGGCGCCTTACGGATGGCAGAAGGACGACCGGACCAAGGTCGACCCGGACGCGGCGAAGGCGATCCGCGAGGCACAGCGCGAGATCCTGGCGGGCGTCCGCATCGGCACCATCCGCACGAGGTGGCAGGAACAGGGCTTGGGCAACCCCCGCGAGGGCACCAAGCGCATGGCCCACCACCACGTCGAGCACATCCTGACCAACCCCAGGTTGGTCGGCTACCGGACCTATCACGGCGAGATCCTTTACGGGGAGGACGGCCAGCCGGTCATCGGCGAGTGGGAGCCGATCAATACGCTCGAAGAGTGGGAAGCCGTGCGCGCAGCGGTCGAAGAACGGAAGCAGAAGCGTCCCGGAACGTCACTCGCCCGTAAGTACCTGCTGTCCGGGATCGCCCGCTGCGGGCTGTGCAAGACCAAGATCCGAGGCCAGATCAACCAGCGTTGGACACCGGAGTCAAAGGCCGCCAGGTTCACGTACCAGTGCTCTGTGGTGAACGGCGGCTGTGGCAAGGTCGGTCGTACCGGAGAACCCGTCGACCGGCTGATAGCTCAACTCGTGTTGGAGGAGCAGCGCGCGCGGGCGTCGGTGACGGGTGTACCGATCGACCAGCGCTGGCCGAAGGAAGACGAGTTGGAGCAGATCACCCAGGACATTGCCCAACTGGTCGAGGCCGAGCGGACCAAGCAGATCACCGTGGCCACGCTCTTGCAGCTCTTGCCAGCGAAAGAGCGGGCGCGGGACGAGTTGAAGTTGGAGAGAGCCCGCTTCTACAAGGAGCAGAAGCAGGCGGAGGCGAAGGGACAGACGACGAACCTGACGGTCGAGGAGTTCTTCGGGCTACCGATCGAGCGCCAACAGGAGATCGTGTTGCACAGTCTCTCGGCTGTGCTCATCCATCCGGCCGGCCGAGGGCGTCGCAAGTTCGATCCCAGCTTGATCGAACCGGTCTGGCACTGAATCAGACTCGCTCCGCGGTCGCGTGAAGAGACAGGGGGAGGCTCTTCCCATGCGAGGAACGATGACGAACCTGACGATCGGTGAGCGAGTCGCTTGGTACCGCCGCCGACGCGGCATGTCCCAGCGCGTACCAGGACTCCCGGTACGGCTTCGCGACCCGGCGCCTTCCCCTCGTACTGGCCGACGCGCTCATCGGAGCCCGGGCCCACCAAGGCGGGGACCACGAGCGCGTATACGAGCTGCTGGCGATGACCTACCAGGGCGCTGCCATGGTGTTGACCAAAGTCGGCGAGACGGACCTTGCCTGGATCGCGGCCGACCGCGGATTGTCCGCAGCTCAGCAGCCTGACAACACGGCCGTGACCGGGTCGCTCTTCCGCTCCGTGGCTCACTGCCTCCTATCCAACGGCCGGTTTGAGGCCGCCGTGCAGTTGGTCGGCGAGGCCGCTGACTATCTGCGACCGGCGCTCAGGGACGCCGGCCCGGAGTTGGGTTGCTGATAAGCAGCCAGGAGTGTGCCGCTGCCAGATTGGACCAGCACACTCCTCGACACGGCTTACTGGTGGTGGTTCCACCAGTACAGCGCAAGCACTCCGATGCCGCTCAAGCTCGCCTTGACGGCGACGCGCATTAGCTCATCGCCAGCGGAATGCAGGAGCCGGCGGAAGTGTCGCCGGGCGGATCGTTCCGCAAGGTGGGCGTGCTTTCGGTCGTGCTTCCGCGACGTCTGCGTGATCTTCAAAGTAGGTCGATGTCCGACCTGGCGCCTACACTTCCTGTTGCTGGGAATCTCGGCCTCCCTTGGTTGATGTTCCTGACGGTGTTGGCGGCCTCCTGCGTAGGACCAGGGGGCCGCCGCCGTTTCCGGCGGAGGCCCTGACGGCCGCGGGTCTAGTCTGACGCGCCGCACTGACAGCAGGTGCCCTTGGATACCAAGAACGATCAAGGGCACCCCTTACGAACGCGGCCGAAACAGACACAGGGAACCTGCGCGGGGAAGAGCGCAACGGCAGGTAGCCGACGTCTAGCCCTGCACAGGCGGGCGAAGGAGGGCAGAGGAACCGTCTGACGCGAGTGACCCTCTTGCCGTCACTGACGTCGATGGCCCGCGCTGGCCAGCTCCTCCAGCACGCTCTGAAGAGTAGGACGCTGGCGCAGGCAAACGTCCTGCGATCAAAAAAACTTCAGTCCGCTAGGCAGGAAAAGTTGGTCGTGCGGCGCATAGATGTCGCTAGAGATGGGTATAAGGCGGCCTTCACTGTGGCGATGCCGGTTCTCCGCCTTCCTTGCTGGTATCCACGCCCAGCGAACGCATCGATCTCGCGCAAGACGTCCTTGATGCGGTTCGTCAGTTCCTTCGTCGACTCTTCTCCGCCAGGAAGTGGATGTCGTCAACGAGCGGGGTGTCCATCTCACGGTAGGGCTTGCGGAAGCTGTCACCCTTGCCGTCGCCGATGGAGTTGATGAACTCGTTGGTGAACTCCTCCGAGCTCCCGTACCGCGCGGCGCGGGACGGTACGAGTTCAGACCCAGCCCCCTGGAATGATCTCGCTGTGGCCGAATACACGATCAGCACTGCCAGTGGCGACGAGTGGCCTGTCCTGCCGCGGAATGAATTCGAAGCCGTCCTCCAGCCCCGATCGTTTGCGTGCGACGCCGTCGATGCTGTTGGCGATCACTCTTTCCGCACAGGCGACACCACCGTCTCGGCATCGTGGGAGCTTCCGAGCACGTGGTACGTGTACGTCGACGGCGCGCCATCCCTCAATGTGGCGGATGCGATCGTTGCGGAGATGGCCCAGCAGCTCGGCGAGGCGACCCGCAAGACCGCGAACTACTACCGGATCACCGATTGAGCAAGGGCGTCCCCAGCACATCGAACAGCGCGGAGCCCTTCGAATGATCTCCGAAGGGCTCCGCATATGTGCGACCTGCGGAGGTCAGAGCGCTTCCTTGTTCTCCTTGGGCGCCTCGCCCGACTTATGTACGGGAGGCAAGACACTCCACGGGAAGTTGATCCAGTCGTCGGTGCGCTTCCACACGTACTCGCACTGCACCAGCGAGTGGGACTTCTCATAGATCACGGCGCTGCGGACCTCGGCGACGGTGTCCAGGCAGAAGTCCCGCACCAGCTTGAGCGTCTTGCCGGTGTCGGCGACGTCGTCGGTGATGAGGACCTTCTTGTCGGAGAAGTCGATGACGTTGGGCACGGGCGCGAGCATGACGGGCATCTCGAGCGTGGTCCCGACGCCGGTGTAGAACTCCACGTTGACCAGGTGGATGTTCTTGCAGTCCAGGGCGTAGGCGAGCCCGCCGGCCACGAAGACGCCGCCGCGTGCGATGGAGAGCACGATGTCGGGCTCGTACCCGTCGTCGGCCACGGCCTGCGCGAGCTCACGCACGGCGACGCCGAACTGCTCGTAGGTCAGATTCTCCCGTACATCACTCATGCGTCAGTCCTGCCTGCGTCCTGGCTGCGTCCCGGCTCACACCTGGGTCCGATGGAAATTGATGAAGGACCGGGAGGCGGTCGGCCCCCGCTGCCCCTGGTACCGCGACCCGTACCGCTCGCTCCCGTACGGGTGCTCGGCCGGCGAGCTGAGCCGGAACATGCACAGCTGCCCGATCTTCATGCCGGGCCACAGCTTGATGGGCAGCGTCGCCAGATTGCTGAGCTCCAGCGTCACGTGCCCGGAGAAGCCGGGGTCGATGAACCCGGCGGTGGAGTGCGTGACGAGTCCGAGCCGCCCGAGCGAACTCTTCCCCTCCAGCCGGGAGGCGAGGTCATCGGGGAGGGTGATGACCTCGTACGTACTGGCCAGCACGAACTCACCGGGGTGCAGGATGAACGGTTCGTCCCCCTCCGGCTCCACGAGCCGCGTGAGGTCCGCCTGCTCGACGGAGGGGTCGATGTGCGGGTACCGGTGATTCTCGAACACCCGGAAGAACCGGTCGAGACGCACGTCGATGCTCGACGGCTGCACCATGGAGTCGTCGTAGGGATCGATGCGGACCCGTCCGGCGTCGATCTCGGCCCGGATGTCCTTGTCAGAGAGAAGCACGCACCGAGGATACGCAAGGCGCGCGGAGCAGCCACAATCGCCACCGCTCCACGCGCCCGGTCCCGCTGGCCTCCCTGCCGGGAGTCTGCTACCGCTTCCCTACCGCTTCTCCATGGCCACCGGCACGACACTCCGCAACCGCGCACACCGCGGACAGCGGACGAGCCGACCAGGACCGAGTCGCTCGGCCTGCTGCATCGGGAACGAGGCGGCGGTGAACACGTGCCCATCGGCACAGCGGACGACGGTGCGCTCCATCAAGTCCCTTAAGTCCCTTCCCCAAGAGCCGCGTCTGGCTTAACTACCCTGACGACAAAAGCCACACTACGGGATCAAAGAGACGGCCCTCCAGGCGGCACTCCGCCCCCGCGCACCCCTCTTCCGCCCCACCACCGTACGCCCCAACTCCGGTTCCCCGCAGCCGCGTCACGCCCCCGAAAACCACACGGGCCCCACGGCGTGAACACCGGGGGCCAGCGATGAGGTACAGTAAGCGAGCGTCCGGACACCGGTTCCGACCGGCGTCTTACGCGGGTGTAGTTTAATGGTAGAACATCAGCTTCCCAAGCTGAGAGCGCGAGTTCGATTCTCGTCACCCGCTCCATGGAGGAGGCCCAGGTTATCGACCTGGGCCTTTTTGCTGTGCATGGTGATCACTCGCCGCGTGCCAGATCCGTGCCAGAACGCTCCCCGGCAGCCTTCCGGGCAGCGGCAGCCCGAGCCTTCCGGACGGTCGCGTCGAGGCCGGCGGCCACCTCTTCCTGACGCTCCTCGTCGGAGTGCTGGTAGATCAGCGCGGCCTTCTCGGACGACTGCCCGGCGCGGACCATCGTGTCCTTCAGCGTGGCGCCCGACCGCGTGGAGAGTGTGTGCCCGGTGTGCCGGAGGTCGTAGAACCGGAAGCCCACGGGCATACCGACGACCTCCCGCGCCCGCCGCCACTTCCGCCCGAAGGTGCTGCGCCGGAAGGGTGCCCCCTTCTCCCCCACGAAGACCAACCCGTCCGGCCCCGGCTCGGCGTACGACTCCAGGTGCCACCGGAGCTCCCGGCGGAGGAACGCGGGAAGAATCACAGTCCGAGTGCCTGCCTCGGACTTGGTGTCGCCCTGGACCCGCCGCCCGTTCATCCGCTCCGGCTCGGCGAGGCGGATCCGGACGCGCAGGTTGTCGACGTCGACGTCCCGACGACGGAGGCCGGCCAGTTCCTCCGGCCGCATCGGGCCGTAGGCACCGAGGTACACCATCAGCCGCCACCGCATCCCCACCGCGTCGGCGAGGGCGTCGACCTGGGCGACGGTGGCGATGCGCCGCTCGGCCGCCTTCTCCTTGCCGGCGCCCTTGATCCGGCACGGGTTGCGCTGGATCAACTCGTCGTCGACGGCCGTCTCCATGATGGCTTTCAGGAGCCGGTACGCCTTCGCGGTGATCGTCTTGGCACCCGTGATCCGCAGCCGCTCGGCCCGCCACTCACGGACACGGGGCGCGGTTATCTCGTCCAGGTCCAAGTCCGCGAAGGCAGTCAGGTGCTTGTCGAGGAGGTAGCGGTAGAGATCCCGGGTCAGTGGAGCCAACTCGCGCTCCTCCACCCACTTGTCGGCGTAGGCCCGGAAGCCCACCGCGCCGGCCTCCGGGTCCCTCCACTCACCCCGGCGGATCTCCGTCTGCTTCTCGGCGAGCCAGTCGTCCGCGTCGGCCGTCGTCTCGAAGGTGAAGGGAGCTGGGCGCATCACGCCGTCCGGGCCGGGATAACGCGCCTGGTACCGACCGGAAGGCAGCCGTCTGATCGCTCCGAAGCGGCGGCGCCTGCCCTTGCTGTTGGCCATCAGGCAGCCCTCCCGTACCGAGCACGGGGCCGCCGACGCGGCTCCACCGTGTGGGACGCGATGAACTCCTCCACCGCACTCGCCGGGATACGGACGTGTCGGCCGACCTTCACGTACCGGATGCGCCGCTCCTCGACGAGCCGCCGCGGAAAGCGGACGGTCGTTCCCAGCAGCTCGGCAACCTGGTCCACGGACAGATAGCGGTCGTTCATGCGGTCGGCTCTCCTTCCGTTCCGGGAGCGGGTTCGAGGGTGGCGGCGAGCCAGCTTTCGGCACTGGAGAGGCCCGTTCCGGCGAAGACCCAGTGCGCGAGGACGAGAGTCGTTTCCTGGCCGGTGTCGACGGCCGGAGCGGCTTGGGCGCGGCGCCATGCGGCACGGGCATCGCGGAGGGCGCCGAGGGTGGTGGAGTAGCGGCGGGACTTGGTGGAGAAGTGGCCGCGGAAGCCGAGCATGTGGGCCCAGGCCCGCAGGCGCAGGTCTGCCAGCTCGGGGCGTGCGCCCAGGGTCCAGGCGGTACGGATCATGCGCCGGGCGTGGTCGGTGATCCTCGCTTGCGCCAGTTCGGCGAGGAAGCGGATCGGCCGGTCGAGGGTGCCGGTCGCCATCTCGGCGCCATTGGTGGCGTACTTGGCGACGTACGCCGCTACGGCCCGCTCGGTCAGGTCCTGGCCGTCGTTGAAGTCGGCGGAGCGGATCGTACGGACGTCGAGCTGTCGGCCGAAGACGAAGGTGTGCGGCCGGCCGTCGACCTCCGGGCCGTCGACGCGAGCGGCGGCAGCGGCGGCCCGGATGGCGTCGGTCAGCAGCTCGGCCGTCGCCCAGGCCGGAGGCGCGGTCTCGCCGCCCTCCGGGCCGTCGAGGCGGATGACCGCGTGGAAGTGGACGGCGCCCCGCTTCTGGTACTCGGCCACCTTCGCGAAGGAGACCCGGGCATGGTCACGGAAGGCCCGCTGGGTGAGGCCGGCTCGCTTGGCGACCTCCCGACGGAGGTAGATCGAGAAGCGCCGCCAGAGGACACCGGCGTGCGCGTTCCACAGCACGGCCGCTTCGTAGTCGTACGTATCCGGATCGAGGGGCGTGCCCAGGGCAGGGTCCTGATCGTCGTGACGGAGGCCACAGCGGCAGGGGCGTCCGCCAGCGGGGCGGTTGTGAACCGGGCCGAAGCCGGGGGCGGTGAAGGTGGCGAAGACGCGCGGGTGGGTGGCGACCCGTTCCGGGGTGCCCTTGCCGCCGCGGAGTCCGGCGGTGATCAGGTGGTAGGTGTCGCGGCGGTAGGTCTCGGCGCAGGCCGCGCACCGGGTGGCGCGGCGGTTGTTGCAGCGGAGGAGGAGCTGACCGGCCGGGAGGGCCGACGAGTCCAGGTGGCGCAGGACGCCGCCGATCTCACCGGTCGTCCGGTCCACCGCGTGTTCGGTGCGGTGGCCGTCGAGGCGTACGGGGCGGGTGCAGCCGCCCAGGCCGGACAGTTGGCGGGCCAGTTCGGGAAGGGTGCCGAGGGAGGCCAGCATGGAGAGTTCCGCCAGCGGAGGCGGAGTCTGCCGGGTGATGATGGGAGTTCCTTTCGGCTGTCGTGACGGTTGGGAGGGACAGCCCCGGGGCGGCGGGATGCTTGGCGGCGTTTGCCGCCCCGGCGGCCGGTCAGCGCTTGTGCGCGCCGTTGACGAGGGAGCGCAGGACCACGGCGGCGATCGCCACGGACACGGCCGAGACGGCGACCGCCGCAAGGAGCGCGGTGAGCACGATTCCGACGACGACCACGGCGGCGACCGCGCCGGCGCCGATGCCCAGGTACGGGGCGACCGGGCGGCCGGCCGAGGGAGCCGGAGCCTGCGTCTGCCGAGGCGTGACGGTTGTCGTCAGCAGAGTCGGGACGTCGGGCAGCTTGGGGCGGAACACGGTGGATCTCCTTGTCACTCGTGGGTGCCGTTGACGACGTCGACCCCGGAACGGGTGCCGGACTCGATGGCGGGGGCGAGGAAGGTGTGCGAGAGCCAGAAGCCGAAGAGCGCGATCACGACGGCGACCCAGAGCCGGACGCCGAGGAACTTGATCGCGGCCCAGGCGATGACGCCCAGGACGAAGACGAGCGGCAGCGAGACGGTCACGGGATCTCCTTCAGCGGACGGCGCAGCGATGGGTACGGGCGGCCAGCTCGGCGGCGGCGCGGCTGTCGTAGTCCGTGGCGAAGCCGCAGCGCGGAGCCGTGCAGGCGGCGGTGTGCTTCTCGCGGCCGCGGCCGTCGTAGTAGGTGGCGACCTGCACGGGGCCGATGCGGACGCCGCGGCGGAAGCGGCGGTTGGCGGTCATCAGGGGGTCTCCTTGAGGTCTTGGCCGGTGAAGTCGGTGACGTGCTCGGCCAGCCAGCGCAAGATCTCGTCGCCCTCGTAGCTGTCGGCGGCGAGGATCACGGGCTCGGCGATGAGCACGGCTTCGGTGAGGCGGTTCTGTCGGGTCAGCTCGGCGGCGCGCTTCAGCGCGCGGAGCGTGGACGGGCGCACGAGGAAAAGTCCTCCGGGTCAGGTCAGGTGGGCGGAGATGGCTTCGGCCAGCGGCAGCGGGACGCCGAGCCGGGCGCGAAGGGTCGAGGTGTCGATGGGCGTTCCGGTCCGGGCGCGGTGTTCGTCGGCGACCTTGCGCGCGAGCGTGACGAGCGCCGGCGGGACCGGGGCGTGGAGGGCGGAGCCGGTTCCAACTCCGCAGCGGACAACTCAGATGCAGACGCAGGCACTTCGGGCGCGATGGGTTCCGGGGCCGACTCGCGTCCCCCCGTCGAGGCGTCCGCGGTTGCTCCGTGGGCGAGCAGCGTTCCGCCCAGGAAGGCAATCGCGGGCCATCCGGCGACGAGGATGCGCAGCCAGTCCGGCACGTCGTTCAGGTCGAGCAGACCGGCCGTGGCGACGTTGGCGCCGAGTGAGGCGGTCAGGGCGACGAGGAACCAGCACCACCCGGCCGCTTTCGCCTCACCAAAGCGCAGCCGCCGCCAGGCCGCGACCAGCAGCAGGTCGACGGAGACCGGATAGGCCCACGCCTTCCAGCCGTCCTGCCCGGCGGCCAGCGCCAGGTCGTGCAGGTGGGCGAAGGACAGCGCGGCGGCGATCAGTGCTTGGACGAGTACGGCGTCGATGCGGACGGACAGGGCACGCACGGCGCAGCTCCTTCCGGTTCCAGGCATGGAGGGGGTAGGGACGTGGCACGGGACGGCCGTGCCGGCCGTGGGCGGGTGCGCTTACTCGGTGACCGGGCGAGCCGTGGCTACGAGCCCGGACGCCTCCACCGGCATCGGCGGGACGTACGGCCGGTAGGGGTCGAGCGCCGGGACGTCGGGGGCGAGGTGAGCCGTCGCGCGGCAGGTGACCGCAGCGTCGGCGAGGGAGAGGTAGGGGGTGCGGATGCGGGACCAGCTACCGGGGGTGTCGCCGACGACGGCCAGGCCTGGCAGCTCGGGGGCGATGGCACAGGCCGCGACGACGGCCTCAGGGGCGATGTCGCCGAGCGTCATCTTGGCCGAGGCTTCGTCGTTCACGCGGTGGCAGACGCGGCCGGTGAGCTGGGCACGGAGCATGGTCGCGCCCTTGCCCAGCTCGGCGCCGAAGCGCTGGCCGCAGACTTCGAGATAGATGCCAGCGGCCCGGCCGAGTTGGGCGAGCCGGATGAGGTGGGTGACCATCTCGTCCCGCCGTTCCTCCTCCTTCCGCGTGGCGACGAGGAAGAGTTCGGCCACCTCGTCGATGAACAGCACGATCGGGGCAGGTCGTTCGTCCTCCGGCAGTCCCCAGACGTCCGAGGTGATCAGTTCTTCCGGGGTGCCGGGCGCGATGCCCTGCCGGGCCTTGATCAGGTCGTATCGGTCCTCCATTTCCTTCACGAGCGCGGGAAGCAGCTCGGCCGCCTGGTCCGGGTCGGTCGCCAGGGCGGAGAGCCGAGGTGCGAAGGGCGCCAGCTCGACCCCGCGCTTGCAGTCGATGCCGACCAGGGCCACCGGCTGAGCGGCGAGCCCGGTCAGCAGGTTCCGCAGGTACATGGACTTGCCCGAGAGCGTGGCGCCGAGCACCAGCTCATGCGGCACGGCCCGGTAGTCCCGCACGAACGCGGTCGCGTCCTCCCGTAACGCCACCGGGATCCGAAGCGGACCACCGTCCAGCCGACGGGGCATCCGCACCTTCCGCAGCACGTCGAAGCCGACAAGCCGCAGCTCGACGACGCCCGGCTTGACGTCCCGCACGTGGACGGCGTGAACGCCCCAGGCGTGCCGGAGGCGTTCGGCGGAGGCCGCCACGTCCGCCGGCTCCTGCCCCGGAGCCAGCCGCAGTCGCATGCGCAGGCCGGTCGTGGTGGGACGGATGACGCCCCGACGAGGAGGCACCGGCCGGACCTCACGGCGGGTGGTCGCCCGGACGGCCAGCACCCGCCACCGGGACGGCTCGACGGTCAGGCCGCAGGCGTCCATGGTCGAGGAGTACGAGGCCAGCAGCCGGACCACCGAGAGCGGCAGCCCGACCGTGGACCAGTACGCCGCCGGGTGGGCGTGCCGGGTGTAGGCGGCGCCGCCTATCGCAGCGAGCGAACCGCCCAGCTCGGCCCACGTCACCAGATCCGTCACGGCGGTCAGCCCGCCTGAGCCATCGAGAAGGCACCCGGAGCGACGGCGGTCGCCCGGTAGGCGATGCCGTGCCGCTCCCGGCCGTTGAAGACGCTCTGCCAAGGCCGTGCCACCAGACCCGGAAGCGAGACCGGAGCACCGACCGTCAGGCCCTCGGTCACGCCGCTCTCCGCGACGGTGACCTGGATCAGCGACGACTCGCCCTCGTCGATGTAGACGACGCCGACGGTCATCAGTGCCTCACCGGTCATCGCATCCTTGGCGATCTCACCGGTCTGCCGGTCGCGCACCTTCGGCGCCGGAGCTTCGGTGAGCAGGATCGTGGCGG
>NZ_JACVQF010000233.1 GCF_014534645.1 Streptomyces griseicoloratus | reverse complement strand
TCCTGCGCAACCACGACGAGCTGACCCTGGAGATGGTCACCGACGAGGAGCGCGACTACATGTGGGCCGAGTACGCCAAGGACCCGCGCATGCGCGCCAACATCGGCATCCGCCGCCGCCTGGCCCCGCTGCTGGACAACGACCGCAACCAGATCGAGCTGTTCACCGCCCTGCTGCTGTCCCTCCCCGGCTCGCCGATCCTGTACTACGGCGACGAGATCGGCATGGGCGACAACATCTGGCTCGGCGACCGCGACGCGGTGCGCACGCCGATGCAGTGGACCCCCGACCGCAACGCCGGCTTCTCGACCTGCGATCCGGGGCGGCTCTACCTGCCGACGATCATGGACCCGGTCTACGGCTACCAGGTCACCAACGTCGAGGCGTCCATGGCCTCGCCGTCCTCGCTGCTGCACTGGACCCGCCGGATGATCGAGATCCGCAAGCAGAACCCCGCCTTCGGTCTCGGCTCGTACACCGAACTGCCCTCCTCCAACCCCGCGGTGCTGGCCTTCCTGCGCGAGTACGAGGACGACCTGGTGCTGTGCGTCCACAACTTCTCCCGGTTCGCACAGCCCACCGAGCTGGACCTGAGCGCCTTCGTGGGGCGCCATCCGGTCGAGCTGTTCGGCGGGGTCCGCTTCCCGGCCGTGGGGGAACTGCCGTACCTGCTGACCCTCGGGGGCCACGGCTTCTACTGGTTCCGGCTCCGCAAGGACGCCGCCTAGAACCCGGGCGGGGCGGTTTCTCCCGTCCCGCCCGGGGCACGCATCAGTAACACCCCGACGACCCGGGGAAAGGACGCGACGTCATGTCGGAAGCCGTCACCCGCACCGTCACCGGTCCGCCCGGCCTCCTTGCGTCACTGGAACCACTGCTGCGGGAGTGGCTCCCGCGGCAACGCTGGTTCGCGGGCAAGGGGCGTCCGGTCACCGAGCTCTCGCCCGTCGCCGTCACCGAACTGCTGCCGGCCGACGCCCGCCTCGGGCTGTACCACGTGCTGCTGCGCGCCCGTCAGCCGCTCGTGCCGGCCCCGGGCTCCCCCGAGCAGCCGGGCGACTGCTACCAGCTCCTGATAGGCGTGCGCGAGGCGCTGCCGCCCCGGCTCGCGCCCGCGCTGATCGGCCATGTGACCCGCGGCCCGCTGACCGGACGGACGGTCTACGACGCCCTGTACGACACCCGGCCCGCCGACGTGCTCCTGGAGGCGATGCGCACCCGGGCCCGCATCGGCGGGCTCCGCTTCGAGCGGAACCCGGACCAGGAGATCCGCTCCGGGCTGGTGCCGCGCCTGATGACCGCGGAGCAGTCGAACTCCTCGGTCGTGTATGGAGATACGTTCATTCTCAAGCTGTTGCGCCGGATCGTGCCCGGGATCAATCCCGACCTGGAGCTGCCGCTGGCGCTGGCCCGCGAGGGCTGCCCCCGGGTGCCCGCGCCCACGGCCTGGATGGTGGCGGACCTGGCCGGCCGGACCTGGGTGCTCGGTGTCCTCCAGCCGTATGTGCAGGGCGCGACCGACGGCTGGGAGCTGGCCCTGCGCGAGCTGGCCAAGGGCCAGGACTTCGCCGCCGAGGCCCGTGCGCTCGGGCGGGCCACCGCCGAGGTGCACGGCGCGCTGGCCCGCGCGCTGCCGACCGTCACCCTGGGCCACGCCCAGATGCGGCAGCTGGTGGAGGGCATGACCGGCCGGCTGGCGGAGGCCGTCCGGGCGGTGCCGGCGCTGCGGCCGTACGCGCCGGGGCTGCGCTCGGCCTTCACCGCGCTGGACGACCTGGCCGCCGAGGGCGGCACCCGGACCGCACAGCGCGTCCACGGCGACCTGCACCTCGGACAGTGCCTGCGCTCGCCGTCGGGTCACTGGTCGCTGATCGACTTCGAGGGCGAGCCGGCCAGGCCGCCGGCCGAGCGGCGGCTGCCGCAGCCGGTGGTGCGGGACGTCGCGGGGATGCTGCGCTCCTTCGACTACGCCGCCCACTCGGCCGGCTCCCCGGTCCCGGGCTGGGCCGCGGCCTGCCGGGCGGCGTACTGCACCGGGTACGCCGAGGCCGGCGGCCACGACCCGCGCACCGATCCCGTGCTGCTGCGCGCCTACGAGACGGACAAGGCCGTCTACGAGGTCGTGTACGAGGCCCGGCACCGCCCCGACTGGCTCCCGGTGCCGCTGGCCGCGGTGCGCCGCCTGGCGGCGGCCGGCGAGCCGGCCTGACGCCCCCCTTCATCCCCTTCGCCGAGGAGGCTCCGCCCGTGACCCCCCGCCCCCCGTCCAGCGGTCCGGATCCGAAGAAGACGGCCGAGGAGAAGAGCGCCCCGAAGAAGGCGGCGGCACCTCAGAAGAAGGCGGTGGCCAAGAAGACGACCGCGAAGAAGGCGGTGCCTAAGCAGGCGGCCGCGAAGAAGGCGGCGGCGAAGAAGGCCGTCCCGAAGCAGGCGGCCGCGAAGAAGGCCGCCACCAGGAAAGCCACGACGCCCGGGAAAGCCGCGACGCCCGGGAAGGCCGCAGCCGAGAAAGCCCCGGCGAAGAAGACGCTCGCCGGGAAGCCGCCCGCCGTCACGTCCCCCGAGAGGACCGCCCCGGTCGGGGCCGCCGCATCGCCCGCCCTCGGCGCCGGTGACCGGGAGCGGCTGCTGAACGGCACGCACCACGACCCGCACTCCGTGCTCGGCGCGCATCCGGTGCCCGGCGGGGTCGCCGTCCGGGCCTTCCGGCCGTACGCACGGGCGGTGGCCGTCGTCGCCGGGGAGCTGCGGGCCGAGCTGCACGACGACGGGGACGGCTTCTTCTCCGGGCTGCTGCCGCTGGACGAGGTCCCGGCCTACCGGCTCCTCGTGGCGTACGAGCAGACGGTGCAGGAGACCGAGGACCCCTACCGCTTCCTGCCCACGCTCGGCGACCTGGACCTGCACCTGATCGGCGAGGGCCGGCACGAGCAGCTGTGGCGGGCGCTCGGCGCGGAACCGATGACACACCAGGGCGTGACCGGCACCCGCTTCACGGTGTGGGCGCCGAACGCGCGCGGAGTACGGGTGGCCGGCGGCTTCAACTTCTGGGACGGCACCGGCCACCCGATGCGGTCGCTCGGCGCCACCGGCGTGTGGGAGCTGTTCCTCCCCGGCATCGGGGCGGGCGAGCTGTACAAGTTCGAGATCACCCGGCCCGACGGCTCCCGGACGCTGCGCGCCGACCCGCTCGCCCGCCGCACCGAGGAGCCGCCGCGCACGTCCTCGATCGTGCACACCTCGCACTACGCGTGGGGCGACGAGGAGTGGCTGGCCCGCCGCGCGGACACGCCCGCGCACGAGGCGCCCCTGTCGGTGTACGAGGTCCACCTGCCCTCCTGGCGGCCCGGGCTGACGTACCGGCAGCTCGCCGAGGAGCTTCCGGCGTACGTCAGGGACCTCGGCTTCACCCACGTGGAGCTGATGCCGGTCGCCGAGCACCCCTTCGGCGGCTCCTGGGGCTACCAGGTCACCGGCTTCTACGCGCCCACGGCCCGCCTCGGCACCCCCGACGACTTCAAGTACCTGGTGGACAGCCTCCACCGGGCCGGCATCGGCGTGCTGATGGACTGGGTGCCGGCGCACTTCCCGCGCGACGACTGGGCGCTGGCCGAGTTCGACGGACGCCCGCTGTACGAGCACGCGGACCCGCTCAGGGCCGCCCACCCCGACTGGGGGACGCTGGAGTTCGACTTCGGACGCCGGGAGGTGCGCAACTTCCTGGTGGCCAACGCCGTGTACTGGTGCGAGGAGTTCCACATCGACGGGCTGCGCGTCGACGCCGTCGCCTCCATGCTCTACCTCGACTACTCGCGTGAGCCGGGTCAGTGGACGCCGAACGAGCACGGCGGGCGGGAGAACCTGGACGCGGTGGCGTTCCTGCAGGAGATGAACGCGACCGTGTACCGGCGGGTCCCGGGGGTCGTGACGATCGCGGAGGAGTCGACGGCCTGGGACGGCGTCACGCGCGCCACGCACCACGAGGGGCCGAGCGGATTCGGTGGCCTGGGCTTCGGGCTGAAGTGGAACATGGGCTGGATGCACGACTCGCTGCAGTACATGAGCCACGAGCCGGTGCACCGCAAGTACCACCACCACGAGATGACCTTCTCGATGGTGTACGCCTACAGCGAGAACTACGTCCTGCCGATATCGCACGACGAGGTCGTGCACGGCAAGCGGTCGCTGGTGTCGAAGATGCCGGGCGACTGGTGGCAGCAGCGCGCCGACCACCGCGCCTACCTGGGCTTCATGTGGGCGCACCCGGGCAAGCAACTGCTGTTCATGGGCCAGGAGTTCGCCCAGGGAGCCGAGTGGTCCGAGGCGCACGGCCCCGACTGGTGGCTGCTCGACCCGCAGTACGGGGCCGCGGCGGACCACCGGGGTGTGCGGGACCTGGTCCGTGACCTGAACGCCGTATACCGGGCCACCCCGGCCCTGTGGCAGCGCGACACCGACCCGTCCGGTTTCGAGTGGGTGGTCGGGGACGCCGCCGACGACAACGTCTTCGCGTTCCTGCGCTACGCCGCGGACGGCGCCCCCGTGCTCGCGGTGTCCAACTTCTCCCCGGTCGTCCGCCCCGACTACCGCCTCGGCGTCCCCGACGACGTGCCCGCCTGGCACGAGGTGCTCAACACCGACGCCATACGGTACGGCGGGAGCGGCGTGAGCAACCCCGACCCTGTCAAGCCGGAGCCGCAGGGGTGGCACGGCCGCCCGGCGAGCATCCGGCTGACCCTGCCGCCCCTGTCGACGGTCTGGCTGCGCCCCGCCTAGGGGCTACGCGTCCACGAGGCCCTTGGGCAGCGGCTCGGTGTGCAGGACGCCGAGTCGCTGGGTGGCGCGGGTCAGGGCCACGTACAGGTCGCTCGTGCCGTAGCGGCCGGGCTCGACGACCAGGACGGAGTCGAATTCCAGGCCCTTGGACTGGCGCGGGTCGAGGAGGACGACGTTCCGCGTCAGGTCGGGCTCGGCGCCCGCCGTCACCCCGTCCAGCCGGGCCGCCAGTGCGCGGTGCAGCTCGCGCGGGGCGATCACGGCGAGGCGGCCCTCCTCGGGGGTCAGCTCGCCGACCGCCTCGGCCACCGCGGCCGGGAGGTCACCGGTGGCGCGGACCCAGGGCCGTACGCCCGTGGAGCGCACCGAGCTGGGCGGCTCGAAGGCGGGGTCCTCGGCGCGGACCACGGCCGCCGCCAGGTCCATGATCTCGGCGGGGGTGCGGTAGTTGACGCCGAGGCGGGTGTGCTCCCAGCGGTCCTCCACGTACGGGGCGAGGATCTTCGACCACGAGCCGACGCCCGCCGCCTCCGCGGTCTGGGCGGGGTCGCCGACCAGGGTCATCGAGCGGGTCGGGCAGCGGCGCATCAGCAGCCGCCAGGCCATCGGCGACAGTTCCTGCGCCTCGTCGACGATGATGTGCCCGAACGCCCAGGTGCGGTCGGCCGCGGCACGCTCGGCGGCGCTGCGGTGGTCCTCCTCCTCCTGGCGCTCGGCGAACCGCTCGGCGTCGATGATGTCGTGCGCCGACAGGACCTCGGAGTCCTCCTCGTCCTTGTCCTCGAACTCGTAGGTCCGGGAGGCGTACGACACGTCCAGCACGCCCTGCGCGTAGGCGATCTGCGCCTCCCGCTCGCGCTCGGCGCGGGAGCGGGCGAGGCGGTCGTCCTCGCCGAGCAGCTCGGCCGCCTCGTCCAGCAGGGGCACGTCGGCGACGGTCCAGCGCCGGGTGACCGGGCGGCGGACGGCGTCGGCGTCCTCGGCGGTCAGGAAGTCCTCGGGTGCGGCGAGGAAGTCGGCGACCAGGCGCTGCGGGGTCAGCCGGGGCCAGAGCTGGTCGATGGCCGACCAGACCTCGGGGTTCTCGGCGAGTTCGTCGCGGATCTGGGTGATGTCGCTGGCGTCCAGGAGGTTGGAGCCGTCGTAGGGGTCGGTGCCGATGCGTTCGGCGACCATGTCGGTGAGCGTGTTGAGGATGTGCCCCTCGAAGTGCTCGCGCGCCACGTTGTGCGGCAGCTTGGCCGCGCGGGTGCGCTCGCGGGCGACGTTCACCAGGTCGTCGTCCAGCATGAGGATCTCGCGGTCGTGCTCGATCGCGATCACCGGGTCGGGCAGCGCCTGCCGGCTGCGGACCACCTCGGCGAGGACGTCGGCCATGCCGGCGCGGCCCTTGACCGCCGCCGCCTCGGGGGTGTCGGCCGCCGTGGCCTTCACGCCGGGGAACAGCTCGCCGACGGTGGCGAGGAGGACGCCGGTCTCGCCGAGGGAGGGCAGCACCTCGCCGATGTAGCCGAGGAAGGCGGGGTTGGGGCCGACGATGAGGACGGCGCGCTTGGCGAGCAGTTCGCGGTGCTCGTAGAGGAGGTAGGCCGCGCGGTGCAGGGCGACGGCCGTCTTGCCGGTGCCGGGGCCGCCCTCGACCACCAGCACGCCGCGGTGCGGGGCCCGGATGATGCGGTCCTGGTCGGCCTGGATGGTCTGCACGATGTCGCCCATGCGTCCGGTGCGCGCGGAGTTCAGGGCGGCGAGCAGGACGGCGTCGCCGGTCGGGTCCTCGTGCCCCGTGCGGGTCCGGTCGCCGAGGTCGAGGATCTCGTCGTGCAGTGCGGTGACCCGGCGGCCCTCGCTGGTGATGTGCCGGCGGCGGCGCAGGCCCATCGGGGTGTGGCCGGTGGCCAGGTAGAAGGGGCGGGCTACGTCGGCCCGCCAGTCGATCAGTACCGGCGTGCGCTCGGCGTCGTCGGCCCGCAGTCCGATACGGCCGATGTGGTGCTCCTCGCCGGAGGCGAGGTCGATCCGGCCGAAGCAGAGCGAGCCGTCCACCGCGTTCAGCGCGGCGAGCAGCCCGGAGCGCTCGGCGACCAGGATGTCGCGCTCCAGCCGGGCCTGCATGGGGGTGTTGCCCTGCGCGAGCGCGTCCGTGACGGAGGTCTCGGCGTCGCCGCGCAGCGCGTCCACGCGCGCGTACAGCCCGTCGATGAATTCCTGCTCGTGCCGCAATTCATCGTCCGGAAATTCGGTGTTTGACAATTCCGCTCCCGCCCGGATATACTGTGCTCAGTGAACTTCTCCGCGACCTCTTCTATTCGAAGTCGCGAATCACCGAATATACGCAAGGAAATCCCCCGGGCGCAATTGCCCGGGGGATTTCTTTATGTGGCCCGGAGGGCCCGGAAGCCTCGCGGCGCACCGGAAGCGGCGTACCGGGAGGACCGGGCGGCTGAGCGACGGGGGGAGCGACTCAGCCGCCCGGGGTTCTCGTCCGGCGAGGTGCGGAGGTCAGGCCCTGGCCAGTTCCTTCTCCTCGCCCTGCTCGGGCAGGCCGGCCGAGCCGTCCTCGTCACCGCGCCCGCCGTGACCGTCGTCGAGGAGCGTCGTCTCGTCGAACGGGACCCGGCCGGCGAGCACCTCGCCCACGCGCTCCTTGTCGATCTCCTTGGTCCAGGTGCCGACCAGCACGGTGGCCACGGCGTTGCCCGCGAAGTTGGTCAGGGCGCGGGCCTCGCTCATGAAGCGGTCGATGCCGACGATCAGGCCGATGCCGTCCACCAGGGCCGGCTTGTGCGACTGCAGGCCACCGGCCAGGGTCGCCAGGCCCGCGCCGGTGACACCGGCGGCGCCCTTGGAGGCGACGAGCAGGAAGAGCAGCAGCGGGATCTGCTCGCCGATCGACATCGGCGTGCCCATGGCGTCGGCGATGAACAGCGAGGCCATGGTCATGTAGATCATGGTGCCGTCGAGGTTGAAGGAGTAGCCGGTCGGGACGGTGATGCCGACCACCGGCTTGCTGACGCCCAGGTGCTCCATCTTCGCGATCAGGCGCGGCAGCGCCGACTCCGAGGAGGAGGTGGACAGGATCAGCAGGAACTCACGGCCCAGGTACTTGAAGAGCGAGAAGGCGTTGACGCCGGAGACGATCCGCAGCAGGACGCCCAGCACCACGAAGACGAAGAGGATGCAGGTGACGTAGAAGCCGAGCATCAGCACGGCCAGGCTCTTGAGCGCGTCGATGCCGGCCGAGCCGGTGACGGCGGCCATGGCGCCGAAGGCACCGACCGGAGCCGCCCACATGATCATCGCCAGGACGCGGAAGACCAGCCGCTGGATGTGCTCGACACCGCGCAGCACCGGCTGCCCGGCCTTGCCCATGGCCTGCAGGGCGAAGCCGCAGAGCAGGGCGATCAGCAGGGTCTGCAGGACCTCGCCCTCGGTGAAGGCGGAGACGATCGTGGTCGGGATGATGCCGAGCAGGAACTCGGTGGTGTCCTTGGCCTCGGCGTCGACCTGCGCGTGGCCGGTCTCCTTGACGGCGTCGGTGACCGCCAGACCCGTCCCGGGGTCCAGGAGGTTGCCGACGAGCAGGCCGATGGCGAGGGCCACCAGCGACATCACCAGGAAGTAGACCAGGGCGATACCGCCGACCGCGCCGACCTTGGCGGCCTTGCGCACCGATCCGATGCCCAGCACGATCGTGCAGAAGATGATCGGCGAGATCATCATCTTGATCAGGTTCACGAAGCCGGTCCCGATCGGCTTCAGCTCGACCGCGAAGTCCGGCGCGATCAGACCGACGGCGATACCGAGGGCGACCGCGACGATCACCGCTATGTAGAGATAGTGCGTGCGGTCCCGTTTGGCTTTGGGTGCGGCAGGTGCCGTATCGGCTGCGCTGGTCACGGCGGCCCTCCTTGGCGACGTCGGTGTCACCGGCGTGCGGCTCACGTCCGGGAGTGGGGGATGCGGTGACTATCTCCCGGCCTGTGAGCGCGGTCACCCTTGCGTTCATTTAGTTCACAATCGGCCGGGAGAGAGACTGGCGGCATGCGCATCCGTCTCCGCCCCCGCAGCCTGGCCGGCCAGCTCTTCGCCATGCAGGCCGTGCTGATCGCGGTCGTCGTCGCCGGATACGCGCTGTTCAGCTACCTCAGCGACCGGGGGCAGGCCGAGGACGCGGCCGGCCGGCAGGCACGGTCGGTGGCCCTGTCGATCGCCGACTCCCCGTCCGTGCTGGAGGCCATCCGCACCCCCGAGCCGACCACCCGGCTCCAGCCGTACGCGGTGCGGGTCATGCGGGACACCGACGTCGACTTCGTCACGATCATGGATCCACGGGGCATCCGCTGGACCCACCCCGACCCCGAGCAGATCGGCCGCCCCTTCCGCGGTCACATCGAGCCCGCGCAGCGGGGCCGGACCTTCACCGAGACCTACACCGGCACCCTCGGCCCGTCGGTCCGGGCGGTCGCCCCCGTGAAGGACGGCGGGCAGGTCGTCGGCCTGGTCAGCGCCGGCATCAAGGTCGAGGAGATCAGCAAGCGCGTGCGGGAGCAGCTGACGGCGCTGCTCGGGGTCGCCGCCGGCGCCCTGCTGCTCGGCGCGGTCGGCACGTACGTCATCAACGCACGGCTGCGCCGGCACACCCACGGCATGAACGCCGACGAGCTGAGCCGGATGCACGACTACCATCAGGCGGCCCTGCACGCGGTACGGGAAGGACTGCTGATGCTCGACGGGCAGTACCGGATCGCGCTGATCAACGATGGCGGACGGGAGCTGCTCGACGTGACCGGGGACGTGGTGGGCAGCTCGGTCCCCGACCTGGGGCTGCCGGCGCAGCTCACGGGCGCGCTGCTGGCGTCGGAGCCGCGGGTGGACGAGGTCCATCTGACGGCGCGGCGGGTGCTGGTGGTCAACACCTCGCCGGTCTCCGGCGGTGAGCGCCGGGGCACGGTGGTGACGTTGCGCGATGTGACCGAGCTCCAGTCGCTGATGGGCGAGCTGGACACCGAGCGCGGCTTCACGCAGGCCCTGCGCTCGCAGGCGCACGAGGCCGCCAACCGGCTGCACACGGTCGTGTCGCTGATCGAGCTGGGGCGCGCGGAGGAGGCGGTGGAGTTCGCGACGGCCGAACTGGAGCTGGCGCAGGCGCTCACCGACCAGGTGGTGGCGGCGGTGAGCGAGCCGGTGCTGGCCGCGCTGCTGCTGGGCAAGACGGCGCAGGCGAACGAGCGCGGGGTGGAGCTGGTGGTGTCGCCGGACAGCCGGCTGGACGACGGGCTGCTGCCGCCGTCCCTGCCCGCGCGGGACCTGGTGACGATCCTGGGCAACCTGATCGACAACGCGGTGGACGCGGCCCAGGGCGGTACGCCCTCGCGGGTGACGGTGGCCGCGTACACCGACGAGCCGGACACCGGCCCGGAGCTGCGCCTGCGGGTCTCCGACACCGGCGCGGGCGTGGATCCGGCCCACGCCGACCTGGTCTTCCAGCGCGGGTTCTCCACCAAGCCGGCCGGTCCCGGCGGCCGGGGCCGGGGCCTGGGGCTGGCGCTGGTGCGGCAGGCGGTGCTGCGGCACGGCGGGACGCTGACGGTCGCGCAGGCCGAGGAGGGCGGGGCCCGCTTCGAGGTCCGGCTGCCGCTGGGCGGCTCCGGGAGCCGGGGCGCCTCCGCGCAGGCCGCGCCGGGAGTGTCCGGGGGCGAGGACGTATGACGACCGAGCAGCCCATCCGCGTCCTCGTCGTGGAGGACGATCCCGTCGCCGCCGACGCGCACGTGATGTACGTCGGCCGGGTGCCGGGCTTCACCGCCGTCGGCAAGGCGCACTCGGGCGCCGAGGCCCGCCGCGTGCTCGACCGCACGCCGGTGGACCTGCTCCTGCTCGACCTGCACCTGCCGGACGTGCACGGCCTGCAACTGGCCCGCTCGCTGCGGGCGGCCGGCCACCACGCCGACGTGATAGCGGTGACGTCGGCCCGGGACCTGGCGGTCGTACGGGAAGGGGTGTCGCTCGGGGTCGTGCAGTACGTGCTGAAGCCGTTCACGTTCGCGACCCTGCGCGACCGGCTGGTGCGCTACGCCGAGTTCCGCGGGACGGCCGGGGAGGCCAGCGGCCAGGACGAGGTCGACCGCGCGCTGGCCACCCTGCGCGCCCCCGGTCCGGCCGCCCTGCCGAAGGGCCTGAGCGGACCGACGCTGGAGCGGGTGACGGGCACGCTGCGGAGCGCGGAGGGAGGACTGACCGCCGCCGGAGTGGCCGAGGCCGTGGGCATCTCGCGGATCACGGCCCGGCGGTACCTGGAGCATCTGGTGGAGGCGGGACGGGCGGCGCGCGAGCCGCAGTACGGGACGGTGGGCCGGCCGGAGCTGGTCTACCGCTGGGTCCGGGGGACGGAGCGGGGCCGATGAACCTGTGGGTGACGCCGGGCACGCACCGCTGTGGTGGCCCGCTCAGATGCCGATGAGCCGGACGCGGTCACCGCACAGCCGGGCCATGTCATCGACGTCGGACGTCAGTATGGCCACCGGACCCGGCTGACGCAGTGCCGCCTCGGCGACGGTCGCGTCGATCGCGTACTTGTGGCCGTGCAGACCCGCGGCCTTGAGCAGCTCAGCGGACGCCTTGGCCGCCTGCTCCGTCATCGGCTCGACCTTGACGCGGGACAGCACCCACCGCAGCCGAGGCATGTCCACCCGCGCGTGGCTGACCTCCACGATGGTGTTGGCGCCGATGACGAAATCGGCCCCCATCGCATGAAACACCTGGAACATCGCAAGGATCTTGCGGTCCTGTGCGATCCAGGCGGAGAGCCCTTCCGAGTCCAGTACGACGGTCTCGACGTGCTCGTTCACGCCGCGCTCGCCGACCCGTCGGCGTCCGTCGTCCCGAAGATCCTGGAGCGGGCCTCCGCCAGCTCCTCCTCGGTGAAGGCCCCGCGTTCCTCCTGGTGGCGCAGCAGATCCGCACCGAGCAGCTGGTGCCGCAGCTGACGCGCCACCGCCTCGGCGACATAACCCGAGACGTTGTCCGTGAGCTTCCTCAGTTCGGCGACCTGCTCGGTAGGCAGTGTCACCGTGATACGGGTCGTGTCGGCCATGACACGAGCATACTGCGATATGCGCCCTGCCCGTGTTCACGCCGCCTTCGCGTACCACACGATCTGCGAGGCGAGCCCCGCCACGGCGAGGGCCTCCAGCACCGAGAGCGCGACTAGCAGCCCGCCGGTGTCCCCGTTGGACCAGAAGACGGTCAGCGCCGCCAGCGGTACCGCGCAGAACGCCGTCAGGTCGATCACGGTCTGGATCGTCTTGCGTGACCGGCGCCGGGTGTCGCTCCGGTGGTACGCCTCCCACCCGAAGGTCGTGAAACCGCCCGCGTCCGGCGCGAGTGCGGCCAGCCGGGGGCCGAGATCGTCCCGCACGTACAACCCGATGGCCGAGATCTTCTCGTCGTTGACGAGGTAGGTCCATCCGAGGACGAGGCACACCGGCGGCAGCGCCAGGAGCATCGACGGCTGCTTCGCCTGGGCCGCGGCGGCGATGACGGCGGCGACGACCGCGAGGGTGACGTACAGGAGGTTGTCGCGGAAGCCGATCCTCGCCTTCTGCTCGTCCTTCACGCTCTGGTACTCGGCGAGCAGCAACTGCCCGACGGTGACGTCCTGTTCCGGCACTCGTTTCCCTTCTCCCAGCTATAACTTATGACTATGCCGGAGACCCAGCCCGCTGTTCTGGTCCTGACCGCACTCCCCCTCGAATACGCCGCCGTCCGCGCGCACGTCGAGGAGCGGCGGGAGCTGGTGCACCAGGACGGAACCCGAGTGGAAATGGGCCAACTGCCGGGCGCCTCATGGCAGGTCGCCATCGCCGAGCTGGGCATGGGTGCCGAGCGGGCCGCCGCTCTCACCGCACAGCTCATCAACTGGCTGCATCCCGAGGCCGTGTTCTTCGTCGGTGTCGCCGGCAGCCTGAAGGAGGACGTCGGGATCGGCGACGTCGTCGTGGGCACGCAGGTGTACGAGATCCACGGCGGCAAGCAGACGCCGGAGGGTTTCCTGGTCCGGCCGAAGGCCCTGCCGGGCTCGCACGCGCTGGAGCAGGCGGCCCGTTCCGCCGTGCGGGACATGCCCGACGTCCGTGCGCACTTCATGCCGATCGCCACGGGGGACGTGGTCCTGGCGGACGCCAAGTCCGAGATCGCCCGGTTCATCCGCAGGAGCTACAACGACGCGGGCGCGATCGAGATGGAGGGCTCCGGCGCGCTCCAGGCGGCCCACCTGAACGGCCAGGTCGACGCCCTGGTGATCCGGGGCATCAGCGACCGCGCCGACGCCAGGAAGCACAAGGCCGACGCCTCGGGTTCGCAGGAGCGCGCCACCAGGCAGGCCGCGGCGGTGACGGTGGCGGTGCTGCACAAGCACCGGCCCCGCAAGGGTTCCTCCGGCTCCTCCGACTCCGAGGAGGGCCCCCATCCACGGGAGGACGGCGAAGCGACGTACGACGGAGACCACATCGACTTCCGGGGCAGCACCTTCCACGGCCCCGTCACCGGCAAGAGCGACGGGCGACGGTAGGGGCGGCAGGGGCACCGCCCACGGCCCGGTGCCGCGAGCGACCGCCACCCTCCCGCCCCGCCCCCTGGGCTTCACCGGCCGGTCGGCGGAGCTGGACCGCCTGCTCCCCCACCTCTCTCCGGACCAGGACGACACGGCCGCGCTCCCGCTGCTCATCTTCGCCGTCACGGGTATGGGCGGCGTCGGCAAGACCGCGCTGGCGGTGGAGGCGGCGCACCGGGCCCGTGCGCGGGGCTGGTTCTCCGGCGGGACACTCTTCGTGGATCTGCGCGGGTACGACGACGACCCGGTCACGGCTGATCAGGCGGTGCTGGCGCTGCTCGACGCGCTCGGCGTACGGGACGGGGATCTGCCGCCGACGGCGGACCGCCAGTACGACGCGTACCGCGCGCTTCTCGCCGGACGACGGGACCGCATGCTGCTGATCCTGGACAACGCCTCGGACCCGTCCCAGTACCTGCCGCTTCTGCCCGGCACGGACCACCACCGGGTGCTCATCACCTCCCGGGACCGTCCCGACGCCCTTCCGGTACGCCTGATCGACCTGGAAACGCTCGCCCCGGACGACTCCGTCGCCCTCGTGACCCGGGCCCTGCGCGACACCGACGAACGGGACGACCGGCCGGCGCGTGAACCCGGTGCGCTGCGCGAACTCGCCGATCTATGCGGTCATTTGCCTCTGGCGCTCCAGATCGCGGCGGGGATGCTGCGTCGGCGTCGCCATCGGGACATCGCCTCTCTGGTGGCCGAGATCCGGGAGACCGGGGACGCGACGACCGTCCTCGACCACGGCAGTCCCGGAACCGACCTGTATGGGCGCTCACTCGTCCTGCGGCCTGTTCTGGAGACCTCCTATCGCCGGTTGCCACCCGACCAGGCCCGGCTGCTGCGCCTGCTCTGTCTTACTCCAGGAGCGGAGACCGGCACGGCGGCGGTTGCCGCGCTTGCCGGCCTCGACACCGAGTCCGTGCTGTCACTGCTGGAGGACCTGGCCGCTAGATATCTCGTCACGCAAGTGGGGGGCGGCACCAGGACGGTCTCCGCCATGCGGTGGCGGTTGCATGACTTGGTGCGGGGGTTCGGAGCGGGTGTGGTGGCGGCGGATGCAGGGTTGCGGGAGGAGGCGGAGGCGGCACGGAAGCGGGTGCTGGACTTCTATGTGCGGTGGGCGGATGCGGCCGATGACCGGTTGCGGTGGCTGCCGGGGATGAAGGAGCCGGAACGGTTCGAGGACCGGGGACAGGCGTTGGCGTGGCTGGACGCGGAGCGGGCGGGGCTGGTCGCGGCGGTGACATGGGGGCGGGAGGAGCAGTTCGCGGACGCGGCGGTGGGGCTGGCCGAGTGTCTGGGGGAGTACCTGGCCTGGCGGCGGTATTTCGACGACTGGATCGCTGTGGCGGGGGCTGCGCGGGAGGCCGCACAGTTTGCCGGGGATCGGCTGGGCGAGGCCATCGCGTGGAACAACCTCGGCAGCGCCCTGCGGGAGGCGGGCCGGGCGCGGGAGGCGATCGACGCCCACACCCGGGCCCGCGACCTGTTCCAGACCGCCGGAGACCGCCACCGCGAGGCCAGAGCGTGGGACAACCTCGGCCTCGCCCTGCGGGAGAGGGGCCGGGCGCGGGAGGCGATCGACGCCCACACCCGGGCCCGCGACCTGTTCCAGACCGCCGGAGACCGCCACCGCGAGGCCGGCGCGTGGAACAACCTCGGCCTCGCCCTGCGGGAGGCGGGCCGGGCGCGGGAGATGATCGACACTCTCACTCGTGCCCGTGACCTGTTCCAAGCCGCCGGAGACCGCCGCGGCGAGGGCGGGGCCTGGCACAACCTCGGTGTTGCCCTGCGGGCGGCGGGCCGGGTGGAGGAGGCGATCGAGGCGTACGGCAAGTCCCTGGAGCTCTGCCGGGGGTTCGAGGACTGGTACGGCATGGGGCAGACCCTCAGCAACCTGGCCCTCGCTCACAAGGACGCCCACCGCCCCGCCGAGGCCCGCGCCGCCTTCCTCCAGGCAACCGACGCCTTCGCCCGCGCCAACGCCCCCACCGAAGCAGCCAAGATCAGCACCGCGCCGCCGAACAACCCGGCTGACCCTCAAGGAGACCACCACCTGTAGCCGAGGCCGCCGTCGCCACCGCCACCGCCACCGCCCAATCCCGCGCAGACGCATTGACCTGACTAGACCACTCCTCTTACGTTCACCGGGCAGCCATCCCGGCCACAAGGAAGTGCGTCCGTAGGAGGTCGTGCCCGTGCGCCCCACCGTCCGGCTCAGCGCTCTCGTCACTCTCACCGCTCTCGCCTCCACCACCCTCGCCGCCTGCGGAAGCGGCTCCGGCAGCGACCCGGACACGGTGAAGGTCTCCTTCAAGCAGTCGACGGACAACTCCATCAAGGTGATGGACACCTACCTCGCCGACATCAAGAAGCAGTTCGAGAAGGCCAACCCGGGGAAGAAAGTCGAGCTCGTCCCCATCAAGGCCCCGGACTCGGAGTACTACACCAAGGTCCAGCAGATGCTCCGCTCCCCCAAGACGGCGCCGGACCTGGTCTACGAGGACACCTTCCTGATCAACTCCGACATCACCAGCGGGTATCTGAAGCCCCTCGATCCCTACCTCGCCAAGTGGAAGGACTGGGACCAGTTCATCGACACGGCGAAGGCCGCGGCCAAGGGCGAGGACGGCAAGACGTACGGCGTCCCGGACGGCACCGACACCCGCGGCCTGTGGTTCAGCAAGGACGTCTTCGCCAAGGCCGGCCTGCCCGCCGACTGGCAGCCGAAGACCTGGGACGACGTGCTCTCCGCGGCCCGCACCATCAAGGAGAAGGTCCCGGGCGTCACGCCGCTGAACGTGTACACCGGCAAGCCCGCCGGCGAGGCCGCCACCATGCAGGGCTTCCAGATGCTGCTGTACGGCACCGGCGACGGGACCACGGACCCGCTCTACGACAAGAACAGCAAGAAGTGGATCACCGCCGGCCAGGGCTTCGAGGACTCCCTCGCCTTCGTCGAGACGGTCTACAGGGAGAAACTCGGCCCCGAGGTCTCCGACGCGCTCGACCCCAACTTCGGCACCACCGTCCGCGGTGAACTGCTCCCGCAGGGCAAGCTCGGCATCGCCCTCGACGGCTCCTGGCTGCCTCAGGACTGGCTGGAGGGCAGCGGCCACGAGTGGCCCGAGTGGTCCAAGGAGCTGGGCCTCGCGTACATGCCCACGCAGAACGGGCAGGCGCCCGGCAAGGTCAGCATGTCCGGCGGCTGGACCTGGGCGATCCCGGCCAAGGCGGCCAACCCGGACCTGGCCTTCGAGTTCATCAAGACGATGCAGACCAAGGCGAACGCCCAGAAGTGGTACATCGCCAACTCCGGCATCGCGGTGCGCGAGGACGTCGCGAACGACCCCGCGTACGTGCGGGCGCAGCCCGGCATCAAGTTCTTCACCGACCTCGTCGCCAGCACCCACTACCGGCCCGCCTACCCGGCGTACCCGAAGGTCTCCGTCGCCATCCAGGAGGCCATGGAGGGCGTGACGACCGGTGACATGACGGTCCAGGAGGCGGCGCGCGGCTACGACGACGCGCTCAGGGAGGCCACCGACAACCAGGTCGTCGACAAGTGAACGGACCGGCCGCAGCACGCCGCTCCCTGCTGCGCGCGCTCCCCCTCTCCCCCGCCGTCGCCCTGCTGCTGCTCTTCCTCGCCGGGCCGATCGCCTACTGCGTCGTCATCGCCTTCACCGACCTCCAGCTCACGGGGCAGGCCGAGGAGTCGTTCGTCGGCCTGGACAACTTCCGCCGGGCCTTCCAGGACGACGCGTTCCTCAACGCCGTATGGCTGACGCTGGTGTTCACGGTGCTGTCGTCGCTGGTCGGGCAGAACACCCTGGGGCTGGCGCTGGCGTCGCTGATGCAGCGCGCGTCGAAGCCGGTGCGCACGCTGACCGGCGGCATCGTCGTCACGGCGTGGGTGCTGCCCGAGGTGGTGGCGGGCTTCCTGCTGTACGCCTTCTTCCGCCGCGAGGGCACCCTGAACGCCATCCTGGACTGGCTGCACCTGCCCTCGCAGAACTGGCTGTTCACCCTCCCGATCCTGGCGGTGTCCTTCGCCAACGTCTGGCGGGGCACGGCGTTCTCGATGCTGGTGTACTCGGCCGCGCTGAACGAGATCCCGAAGGAGATCACCGAGGCGGCGGAGGTCGACGGCGCCGGCGGCTGGCGCCGCATGTGGCACATCACCCTGCCGATGATCCGCCGCTCCATCGCCACCAACCTGATGCTCAACACCCTCCAGACGCTGTCCGTCTTCGGCCTGATCTGGGTGATGACGCGCGGCGGCCCGAGTGGCAGGAGCCAGACGCTGCCGCTGTTCATGTACGAGCAGGCCTTCCAGAACAGCCTGATCGGCTACGGCACGGCGGTGGCGCTGCTGCTGTTGCTGATCGGCTCGCTGTTCTCGGTCGTGTACCTGCGCCTGCTGCGGACGGAGGTCTGACGGACATGGCCCGCACTCCCTCCTCCCGCCGCACCCGGCGTCGCCTGGCCGCCGACGCGGGGCTGCTGGTGGCCGCCGCCGCCTTCGTGCTGCCCCTGGCCTGGGTGGTGCTGTCCGCGCTGGACCCGAGGGCGGATCTCCGGGTGAAGGCCCCCGACGGCCTGACGCTGGAGCACTTCGACGCGATCCTCAACGAGGACGTCACCTTCACACCGCTGCTGAACAGCCTGGTCCTGTGCGGCGGGGCGACCCTGCTGACGGTGGTGTGCGCGGCCCTCGCGGCGTATCCGCTGTCCCGTTTCCGCTCCCGCCTGAACCGGCCGTTCCTGCTCACCGTCCTGTTCGCGACCAGCCTGCCGATCACGGCGATCATGGTGCCGGTGTACGCCCTGTTCGTGCGGGTGAACCTGATCGACACCCTCCAGGGCACGATCTTCTTCTTCGCCGCCTCCCAGCTCCCCTTCGCCATCTGGCTCATGAAGAACTTCATGGACGGCGTGCCCAAGGAGCTGGAGGAGGCGGCGTGGACCGACGGGGCGTCCTCGCTCCAGTCCCTGCTGCGGATCGTGCTGCCGCTGATGGGGCCGGGGGTGGCGGTGGTGACGGTGTTCTCGTTCGTGATGATGTGGGGGAACTTCTTCGTCCCCTTCATGCTGCTGCTCACGCCGGACCAAATGCCGGCGGCGGTGAGCATCAACGAGTTCTTCGGCAACCGGGGGATGGTGGCCTACGGGCAGCTCGCCGCGTTCTCGATCGTGTACTCGACCCCGGTCATCCTGCTCTACGTGCTGATCTCCCGGCGGCTGGGCGGCGGCTTCGCGCTCGGCGGGGCGGTGAAGGGATGACGGCGGTCGGTGACGGCGTGGTGACCGATTCCGTACGTTCGTACAATCCGTGGTCCTGGCTGAACAGACCGTAGTCAGCGCGGCCCGCCGCCCCTACGTTGTGGCCGTGCACCGACCCTCACCCCGCCCCGACCACACCGGCCCCCCGTTCAACGCCCTCGCCGCCCGCCGGCTCCGCGCCGCCCTCGGCATGGGGCCCGAGCACGTCGCCCACGGCATGCGGGTGTCGTACGGGCTCGCGTACGTCACCCCGGATCTCGTCGTCGCCTGGGAACGGGGTGTCGCCTCACCCGCCAATCCCGAACTCACCGCCCTCGCGGGCGTGCTGTGGTGCTCGCCCGGGGAGCTCATCGGCAGGCCGCGGACCCTGCGCGAGCACCGCGTCGCCCGCGGGCTCGCGCCCGAGGACGTGGCCCGCGCGGTGGGGCTCGAACCCCGCGCCTATCTGCGGATGGAGGAGACCGACGGCTGGCGCGGCACCGACCGCCAGTCGGCCGCGCTCGCCGACGTGCTCGGCCTCGCGCTGCCCGACTTCCTCGCGGTCACCGGCCGCGAGGAGAAGCTCGCCGACCTGCTGTCGAGTGCCGTGACCACCCGCTGGCAGGGCTACGTCCGCCCGGTCGCCAAGGTCGTCCCCCTGGACCGGCGCCTCCTGGAGCAGGTGCTGCAGGAGCTGCACCAGGACTACCAGGGGCACATGGCCGCCACCCTCAGCTGGGGCGGCGGCAGCGGCGACTCCAGTGCGGCCGGCCGCGACTTCCTCGACCGGATCGTGGAGCACTTCTGGGCGGCGGTCGACAAGCGCCCGTAGGCCGACGGGCTCAGAAGACCGACTCGGCCTCGTCCATCCGGTCCTTCGGGACCGTCTTCAGCTCGGTCACCGCCTCCGCCAGCGGCACCATGACGACGTCCGTGCCGCGCAGGGCGGTCATCCGGCCGAACTCGCCCCGGTGCGCCGCCTCCACCGCGTGCCAGCCGAAGCGGGTGGCGAGCACCCTGTCGTACGCGGTCGGCGTGCCGCCGCGCTGGACGTGGCCGAGGATGACCGGCTTGGCCTCCTTGCCGAGCCGCCGCTCCAGCTCGTAGGCCAGCGCGGTGCCGATGCCCTGGAAGCGCTCGTGGCCGTACTGGTCGATCTCGCCCTTGCCGTAGTCCATCGTGCCCTCGGCGGGGTGGGCGCCCTCGGCGACGCAGACCACGGCGAACTTCTTGCCCCGGGCGAACCGCTCCTCGACCATCTTGACCAGGTCGGCGGGGTCGAACGGACGCTCGGGCAGGCAGATGCCGTGGGCGCCGGCCGCCATGCCCGACTCCAGCGCGATCCAGCCGGCGTGCCGGCCCATGACCTCGACGACCATCACGCGCTGGTGGGACTCGGCCGTGGTCTTCAGGCGGTCCATCGCCTCGGTCGCCACGCCGACCGCCGTGTCGAAGCCGAAGGTGCGGTCCGTGGAGGAGATGTCGTTGTCGATGGTCTTCGGCACGCCGACCACCGGCAGGCCCGCGTCCGACAGCATCCGGGCGGCCGTCAGCGTGCCCTCGCCGCCGATCGGGATCAGCGCGTCGATGCCGAAGTCGCGGGCGATGTCGGCGGCGTTCTCGCAGGCCTCGCGCAGCCGGTCGCGCTCCAGGCGGGAGGATCCGAGGATGGTGCCGCCCCGGGCCAGGATGCCGCTGACCGCGTTCAGGTCGAGGTTGCGGTAACGGCCGTCCAGCAGGCCCGCGTACCCGTCCTCGAAGCCGATGACCTCGTCGCCGTAGTTGTCGACCGCTCGGTGCACGACCGACCGGATCACTGCGTTCAGGCCGGGGCAGTCGCCGCCTGCGGTGAGAACTCCGATACGCATCGTGCTGTGTCTCCTGCTCGCTGTTGACGCCGGTGAGCCACTGTCGATTCTTCCACGTCCCACGGCACGATACCGACGCTACATTGACGGGCGCCTTATCTACAGCCGGAGGTATTGTCAAGAGGGTTCGGCTCACCTCGGTGGGCGATTTTTGTGACGGCGACGAAACGGAGAGCACGCGTGACGCGCAGCGTGTACGTGACCGGTATCGACCGCGGCGACGGCCGCCAGGTCGTCGAGCTGGGGGTCATGGAGCTCCTGACCCGGCAGGTCGACCGGGTCGGCGTCTTCCGTCCCCTGGTCCACGACGGGCCCGACCGCCTCTTCGAGCTGCTGCGCGCCCGCTACCGGCTCACCCAGGACCCGGCGACCGTGTACGGCATGGACTATCAGGAGGCGTCCGCGCTCCAGGCCGAGCAGGGCACGGACGAGCTGGTGTCCGCCCTGGTCGACCGGTTCCACCTGGTCGCCCGCGACTACGACGTCGTCCTGGTCCTCGGCACCGACTTCGCCGACACGCAGCTCCCCGACGAGCTGTCGCTGAACGCACGGCTCGCCAACGAGTTCGGCGCGTCCGTGATCCCCGTGGTCGGCGGGCGCAAGCAGGCCGCCGAGTCCGTGCTGGCCGAGACCCGCAACGCCTTCCGCGCCTACGACGGTCTGGGCTGCGACGTCCTCGCCATGGTCGCCAACCGGGTCGCCCGCAAGGACCGGGACGAGATCGCCGAGCGGCTCGCGGGCCGGCTGCCCGTGCCGTGCTGGGTGGTGCCCGACGAGCCGGCGCTGTCGGCGCCGACCGTCTCCCAGATCGCGCACACCCTGGGCGCCAAGGTGATCCTCGGCGACGACTCCGGGCTCGCCCGGGACGCGCTGGACTTCGTCTTCGGCGGGGCCATGCTGCCGAACCTGCTGAGCGCGCTGACCCCGGGCTGCCTGGTGATCACGCCCGGCGACCGCGCCGACCTGGTCATCGGCACCCTCGCCGCGCACAGCGCCGGCACCCCGCCGATAGCCGGCGTGCTGCTCACCCTGAACGAGGTGCCGGGCGAGGACATCCTCACGCTGGCCGCCCGGCTCGCCCCCGGCACCCCCGTGCTGTCGGTGCCCGGCAACAGCTTCCCCACCGCCGAGCAGCTGTTCTCCCTGGAGGGCAAGCTGAACGCGGCCACCCCGCGCAAGGCGGAGACCGCCCTCGGCGTCTTCGAGCGGTACGTCGACACCGCCGACCTGGCGAGCCGCGTCTCCGCGCCGAGCAGCGACCGCGTGACGCCGATGATGTTCGAGCACAAGCTCCTCGAACAGGCCCGCTCCGACCTGCGCCGGGTCGTCCTGCCGGAGGGCACCGAGGAGCGCGTGCTGCACGCGGCGGAGGTGCTGCTGCGCCGGGGCGTGTGCGAGCTGACGCTGCTGGGTCCCGTCGAGCAGATCCGCAAGAAGGCCGCCGACCTCGGCATCGACCTCGGCGGCTCGCAGCTCATCGACCCGGCCGTCTCCGAGCTGCGCGACTCCTTCGCCGAGAAGTACGCCGCCCTGCGCGCCCACAAGGGCGTCACCGTGGAGCTGGCGTACGACGTCGTCTCGGACGTGAACTACTTCGGCACCCTGATGGTGCAGGAAGGTCTCGCCGACGGGATGGTGTCGGGGTCCGTGCACTCGACGGCGGCGACCATCCGGCCCGCCTTCGAGATCATCAAGACGAAGCCGGAGGCGTCCATCGTCTCCTCCGTCTTCTTCATGTGCCTGGCCGACAAGGTCCTGGTCTACGGCGACTGCGCGGTCAACCCCGACCCGGACGCCGAGCAGCTCGCCGACATCGCGGTCCAGTCGGCGGCCACGGCCGCGCAGTTCGGCGTGGAGCCGCGGATCGCGATGCTGTCGTACTCGACCGGCACGTCCGGCTCGGGCGCGGACGTCGAGAAGGTGCGCGAGGCGACCGAGCTGGTCCGCTCGCGCCGGCCCGACCTGAAGACCGAGGGCCCGATCCAGTACGACGCCGCCGTCGAGCCGTCGGTCGCCGCGACCAAGCTGCCCGGCTCGGAGGTGGCCGGCCAGGCGACCGTGCTGATCTTCCCCGACCTCAACACCGGCAACAACACCTACAAGGCCGTCCAGCGCTCGGCCGGCGCCATCGCCGTCGGCCCGGTGCTCCAGGGCCTGCGCAAGCCGGTCAACGACCTGTCCCGGGGCGCGCTCGTCCAGGACATCGTCAACACCGTCGCCATCACGGCGATCCAGGCCCAGCAGTCCCCCAGCGAGAAGGCGTCCGCCCAGTGAGCCCCACCCGTGTCCTCGTCCTCAACTCCGGCTCCTCGTCGGTGAAGTACCAGCTCCTCGACATGAGCGACGGCAGCCGGCTGGCGGTGGGCCTCGTCGAGCGGATCGGTGAGGAGACCTCGCGGCTCAAGCACACCCCGCAGGGCGGCGAGGCCCGCGAGTGGAGCGGGGCGGTCCCCGACCACGAAGCCGCCCTGAAGGCCGTGGCGGCGGAGCTGGCCAAGGACGGCCGCGGCCTGGACTCGCCCGACCTGGCCGCGATCGGGCACCGGGTGGTGCACGGCGGCAAGCACTTCACCGAGCCGACGGTCATCGACGACGCCGTGCTCGCCGAGATCGAGCGGCTGATCCCGGTCGCCCCGCTGCACAACCCGGCCAACCTCACCGGCATCCGCACCGCGCAGGCGCTGCGCCCGGACCTGCCGCAGGTCGCCGTCTTCGACACCGCCTTCCACACGACGATGCCGGAGTCCGCCGCCCGCTACGCGATCGACGTGGAGACCGCCGACGCCCACCGCATCCGGCGCTACGGCTTCCACGGCACCTCGCACGCCTACGTCTCCCGGGCGACGGCGAAGCTGCTGGGCAAGGCCCCCGAGGACGTCAACGTCATCGTGCTGCACCTCGGCAACGGGGCGTCCGCCTCGGCCGTACGCGGTGGTCGCTGCGTGGACACCTCCATGGGGCTGACGCCTTTGGAGGGGCTGGTGATGGGTACGCGCTCGGGAGACATGGACCCGGCCGTCATCTTCCATTTGATGCGTGTTGGCGGAATGTCCGCCGACGAGATCGACACTCTTCTCAACAACAGGAGTGGTCTGATCGGGCTGTGCGGGGACAACGACATGCGGGAGATCCGCCGCCGTATCGACGAGGGTGACGAGCGGGCCCGGCTGGCCTTCGACATCTACATTCACCGGTTGAAGAAGTACATCGGCGCCTATTGCGCGGTGCTCGGAAGGGTGGACGCGGTCGCCTTCACGGCCGGGGTCGGCGAGAACTCGGCGCCGGTGCGGGAAGCTGCCGTGGCGGGCCTGGAGGGGCTCGGACTGGCGGTCGACGGCGAGCTGAACGCCGTACGCGGCGACGAGGCGCGGCTGATCTCGCCGGCCGGCGCGCGGGTGGCGGTGGCCGTGGTGCCGACGGACGAGGAAATGGAGATCGCCACACAGACGTACGCTCTGGTCGGAAAGGACGGAATGGGCAGCGAGGGCGACTGAGAAATTCACGTGTGAGCACCGAGGCGCCCATTTGTATCTTCCGCCAGACGGAATATTCCGCAGCGAAACAAACCGATAGGATCGCCCCATGCGCCGTTCGAAAATCGTCTGTACTCTCGGCCCCGCGGTCGACTCCCACGAGCAGCTTGTCGCGCTGATCGAAGCCGGTATGAACGTGGCCCGCTTCAACTTCAGCCACGGCACCCACGCCGAGCACCAGGGGCGGTACGACCGCGTCCGGGCCGCCGCCAAGGAGGCCGGCCGGGCCGTCGGTGTCCTCGCCGACCTGCAGGGCCCGAAGATCCGCCTGGAGACCTTCGCCGAAGGCCCGGTCGAGCTGGTGCGCGGTGACGAGTTCACCATCACCACCGAGGACGTGCCGGGCGACAAGACGATCTGCGGCACGACGTACAAGGGCCTGCCCGGCGACGTCGCCAAGGGCGACCAGGTGCTCATCAACGACGGCAACGTCGAGCTGAAGGTCACCGAGGTCGAGGGCCCCCGGGTGAGGACGATCGTCATCGAGGGCGGCGTCATCTCCGACCACAAGGGCATCAACCTGCCCGGCGCCGCGGTGAACGTGCCCGCGCTGTCCGAGAAGGACGTCGAGGACCTGCGGTTCGCGCTGCGCATGGGCTGCGACCTCGTCGCCCTGTCCTTCGTCCGTGACGCCAAGGACATCCAGGACGTGCACCGCGTCATGGACGAGGAGGGCCGCCGCGTCCCCGTGATCGCCAAGGTGGAGAAGCCGCAGGCGGTCGAGAACATGGAGGACGTCGTGATGGCGTTCGACGGCGTGATGGTCGCCCGCGGCGACCTGGCCGTCGAGTACCCGCTCGAAAAGGTCCCCATGGTGCAGAAGCGCCTGATCGAGCTGTGCCGTCGCAACGCCAAGCCGGTGATCGTGGCGACCCAGATGATGGAGTCGATGATCACCAACTCCCGTCCGACCCGAGCCGAGGCCTCCGACGTGGCCAACGCGATCCTGGACGGCGCCGACGCGGTCATGCTGTCCGCCGAGTCGAGCGTGGGCGCGTACCCGATCGAGACCGTCAAGACGATGTCGAAGATCGTCACCGCGGCCGAGCAGGAGCTGCTGTCCAAGGGCCTGCAGCCGCTGGTGCCGGGCAAGAAGCCGCGCACGCAGGGCGGTTCGGTGGCCCGTGCCGCCGCCGAGATCGCCGACTTCCTCGGCGGCAAGGGCCTGGTGGCCTTCACCCAGTCCGGCGACACCGCCCGCCGGCTCTCCCGCTACCGCGCCATCCAGCCGATCCTGGCCTTCACCACGGACGAGTCCACCCGCAACCAGCTCACGCTGAGCTGGGGCGTGGAGCCGCACGTCGTGCCGTTCGTGAACTCGACCGACGAGATGGTCGACCTGGTGGACCAGGAGCTGGTGAAGCTGAACCGCTTCAACGCCGGCGACACCGTCGTGATCACGGCCGGCTCGCCGCCCGGCGTGCCCGGCACCACCAACATGGTGCGGGTGCACCACCTGGGCGAGGCCCGCTGAGGCCCGGAAGGCTCTCGTACGGCACTGAGGGCGCCCCCTGCGACACAGGGGGCGCCCTCAGTCCTTGTGCGGCTCCCGAACGGGTCTGTGGCGGGCCTCAGTCGGTGATGTACTGGTGCAGCCCCGGCACGTGCAGGGTGCCGCCGAACTGGCCGGCCTGCACGACCTTCACCTTCGTGAAGTAGATCAGCGGGATGTCCAGCGGCGGCGGGTGCTCCGGGTCGAAGGTGATGGGGATCAGCCCGAGCAGGTTGCCCGAGATGCTCTCGGTGTACATCACCGTGTCGCCGTCGCGGATCGTGGACGTCGAGCCCTCGGCCGCCTGCACGTGGTAGGTCTTGCCGGACTGCGGGTCCTTCACCGTCTGGTGCAGGTCACCGATGTCGGTGCCGTCCGAAATGACGTACTTCAGCACCTTCTTGGTGGTGCCGCTGGCCGTCTTCACCTCGACGATGCCCTTGTACGAGGCGCCCTTCAGCAGCAGCGAACTGGCGTCCAGGTACCAGGGATCGTCCGGCAGCGGCACGGCGTTGTCGACGCCGCCCTCGGCGTCCGTGGCGACCGGGCAGTCCTCCGGGTCCACACCGGCGCTCTCGGACGCGTCGGGGCCCGGCGCTTCGGTGGCCTCCCCGGCCACCTCCGTCGCCTCCTCGGTGGCCTCCTTGGTCGCCTCCGCCGCCCTCTCCACCGTCTCGCCGGTGTCGCGGGCCGCCTCGGACGCCGCGTCGGTGGCGTCCTTAACGGTGTCGTCCACCGTGCCGGCGGCCTTCCCGGCCGGGTCCGCGGAGGGGCTTTCGGACGCCGATGCCGACGGCGTCGGCGTGGGGCTCGGGCTCTCCTCGGCGCTCTTGCCGCCGGTGAGGATGCCCTCGACGGCGTCGCCGATCTCCTCCAGCAGGCCGCCGCCGCTCTCGGACGGCGACGGGGACGCCGTCGCGGTGCTGCCGCCGGACGCCCCGTCCGTGCCGCTCTGCGCCTCCTTGCCGGCCGACGCGGAGGGGTCGGGGGCAGGCTCGGTCTCGTCGTCGGAACCTGAATCCGGCGAAGAGGAGGAACCCGTGCCCGTGTCCGTGCCGTTGTCCGTGCCCTCGGAGGAGGCGGAGGGGTCCGGCTCGTCCGCGTCGGCCTGGTCGCCGGTCTGCCCCTGTGTCGCCGAGGGCGAGGGGTCGGGGGACCCGGACTCGGACGAACCGTTCTCGGCGTCCTCCAGGGCCGCCACGCAGTCCTTGTACTCGTCGGCCGTCAGGCTCTTCGACGACGGCGTCGTCCCGTCGTTGCCGTCGGCGATGGCCAGCGTCGGCGTGAACCCCATCCCCATGAGGACGGCCGTCGGCATCGCCGCCAGGGCTATCGCCTTCCCGGCCGGCATGTGGAACCTGGTGAACAACGGCTTCTTGGGTGCCGCGTGGCGCGGCCCGGTTCTCACACGGGACGTCTCCACGTCAGGCCCGCGGGTCACCTCGTCAGCCGGCACTGTGCCTCCCGTTCGCCCCGTTGGCCGGGCTCGTTCCTGACAGATCGTTCGGCTCGTCCGTCCGCTCCCGCGGCTGGGGAACCGGGACGTCGGGCACCGGGGTGCCGGGGTCCACGCCCTCGGGGGCGCCGCCCGCTCCCCGGGGGCCCTCCACCTCCGGCCCGGCCTTCGGCGGCGCACCGGGCGCCCACGCCACGGCCATCGCTCCGCCGATCAGCGCGAACAGGAAACCGATGAGGAAGCCGCCGAGGTTGGACACGGGGATGGACACCAGCGCCAGCAGGATCGCCGCCACGCCCGCGAAGACCCGGACGTGCTTCTGGAACCACAGGCTGACGCCCAGGACGACCAGCAGCACGCCGATGATCAGTGACCCGGCGCCCGCGGTGGTGGCCATCGCCAGCGTCAGGTGGCCGATCTGGAGATTCGCGTACGGGAAGTAGGCGATGGGGAGTCCGCCGAGCATGACGAACAGGCCGGCCCAGAACGGCCGCGCGCCTCGCCAGGCACGGAACTGCAGCCTCCGGCGGGTGAACTGGCCGGGTGCGGCAGGAGTCTCGGCGCTCATGGAAAACAGCTCCCTGGTACGGCGTTGCTGTGGTGGAGATGTGGGCCGCGCGTGAAGGCGCGGCCGGAGAGGGGACGGGCGGGGGCGCCGTCGGCTCCCCCGCCCGTCAGCGAGTGCTTAGTAGCACTCCTTGACACCCTTGGCCAGCGACATCTTCAGGCCGCTGAGCTTGAAGGTTCCGGCGGTGGTCGCCCAGGCCGTCTGCTTCACGTCGGTCAGGGTGACCGAGTCGGCCTGCTGCGCGAACCCGTACGGATTCGCCGTGTCGCCCTTCTTGATGCCGGGCCCCTTGGCCGCGTCCTTCGCGGCGACGCCGATGTCGATGCCGCGGAACGTGGCGTCGGCGCTGAGGTCCTCGACGTCGATGTACAGGTTCTCGGCCTGGACCGGGGTGCTGCCGCCGCCCGCCTTCAGCATGAGGCTGACGCTGCCGATGAGCGGGATGTCCGGGGTGACCACGGACTGGCACAGGTTCTTGATCGTCGCGGACTTGAACGCCGACACGGCGACGGGGTGAGCCGTCTTCTTGCCGTCGAGCGTGTAGCCCTCGTCGATCGCGCCGTACTGGACGAAGCCCGTGCCGTCGAGCCGGTCGGTCGTCACCTTGAACGACTGGCCGGAGACACTGAACGACGCGGCGAGCGCGCCCTGCGCCAGCGCGACGCCTATCGCGGCCGTCGCGGCCACGCTGGGCACCATGACCACAGCGAACCGCTTCCATCTGGTCCCGCCACGCACCTGGGACTCCATATTTCCTCCTTCTCGGACGTACATCTCCTGGCCTCGGCCCGCCCCCGGATCGGCGGCTCGGCCGGGCAGGGATGGGAGAAGTGCTACGTCCTCGGGAAGGAGAGCGCCCGCACTCGGCGGCGCGCACAACGCGCCCGAATCACCGGCGATCACCCCCGAGCGACAACCACTGGTCGCGCCTGACACGCATCACGCACAACCCTGCTGGACAGGCTTCACCGGGTGGGTGAAGACCCCCCTGCCCAAGAGCCGGCGCCACTGCCGCCGGCCCTGCTCGGTGGGGACCCAGGAAGTCCCGCGGCCCGATTGGCTGTCGGGGTACGGGAATGGACCGAGCGTCGCCGATCGTGGTGCATTCTCGCCGCCCGCACAAGGGGGTTCGTTACTGGCTAGTAACGGCCGGATAACCGCGGAACGACACACCGGTCCCGGACGGCGACGCTGGGTGTCTCACGGGGGAGGAACAAAACTGTTGTTCGCCGGACAGATTCCGACAGAACGACGCCTCTGACTTACTGGCAGTAACAGCGGCCGCGATTGCCAAGATTTGGCAAAGCGCGGCCGCACTGGCGTCGCCTCGGCAACTCCTTCACACGGGCATCACCCGGCCGGGCGGCCGGCCGCCGCCCTGGGACACGGGCCCGGATCCGCGCCGGAGCCGGGCCCGGAACCGCTCAGAACAGGGCGCGCGCGAGCGCCCTGCGGGCCGCGACCACCCGCGGGTCGTCGGCCCCGACGACCTCGAACAGCTCCAGCAGCCGCACCCGTACGGCGTCCCGGTCGTCGCCGGCCGTACGGCGCACCGTGTCGATGAGGCGCCCGAAGGCGTCGTCCACGTGACCGCCCACCAGATCCAGGTCGGCGGCGGCGATCTGGGCCTGCGCGTCGCCCGGCTTGTCGGCCGCCTCCTGGCGGACCCGCTGCGGGTCGGCGTTCTGCACGCGCTGCAGCAACTCGGCCTGGGCCAGGCCCAGTTTGGCCTCCGTGTTGCCCGGGTCCTCGCTCAGCACGTTCTTGTAGGCCTGGACGGCACCGGACAGATCGCCCGCGTCCAGCGCCTGGACGGCGGCCTCCAGCGCCGCGTCGTGCGGCCCGGCCGGACGCTCGGGCGCGGCGGCCCGGGCGGCGCCCGGCTCCGCGTCGGGGTCGACGGTCAGACCGGTCAGACCGAAACGCTGCTCGGCCACCTGCACCAACTGGTCCAGGGTCTGCCGGATCTGCGCCTCTCCGGCCGCGCCCTGGAACAGCGGCAGCGCCTGCCCGGCCACCACCGCGAACACGGCCGGGATCCCCTGGACCCCGAACTGCTGCATCAGCATCTGGTTGGCGTCGACGTCGATCTTGGCGAGGAGGAAACGCCCGTTGTACTCGACGGCCAGCCGCTCCAGAACCGGGCTCAACTGCTTGCAGGGCTGGCACCACTCGGCCCAGAAGTCGATGACGACCGGGACCTCGGTGGACCGCTGAAGGACCTCGCTCTCGAAGCCCGCCTCGTCGACGTCGATGACGAGATCGGCGGGCGAGACGGCTCCGCCGCCGCCCTCCCGGGCGGCCTGGGCGCGCGCCTGCTCCGCCTTGGCCTTGGCCTCCTGGGCCGCCTTCACCGCGGCGAGGTCGACGACTCCGCTCATGGACATGTTCCGTGGCTGCATGCGTCTATCCTCCCCCGTACTGCGCGCGTCCGTGAAAATGGGTGTGAAAGCCCGTCCTGCCGTGTGATGTTCGGCCGGTGTTCGGCGCCGGGTCCCCACCCGCGCCGGTGGTCGTCGCTCGGGCACGCCCGCGAGCATGCTTTCGCTACGACTCGTAGCGTAATGCCATCGGCCGCCGCGGGGACCCCGCACCCTGGTGATCTCCCTCACGGCCTCACAGGAACCGCCCGATATGGTCGAGGGATGCAGAGCAGCACCCCCGCCGGCCGTGCCGGGCGCCCCCGCAGCGCCGCGGCGGACACCGCGATCCTGGCCGCGACGCGGGAGGCCCTGGTGGACCTGGGCTGGTCGAAGCTCACCCTGGGAGACGTCGCGATGCGCGCCGGGGTTGCCAAGACGACCCTCTATCGCCGCTGGTCGGGCAAGAACGAGCTGGTGGTCGACGCGGTCGCCGAGCTCTTCGACCAGCTCCGCCTCCCCGACCGCGGCACGCTCGCCGCCGACATCGAGGGAGTCGTCCTGCAGTTCGCGGCGATCCTGGCCCGCCCCGAGGCCAAGAGCGGCCTGATGGCGGTGGTCGCCGAGTCCACCCGCGACGACGCCCTGCGCGAACGCATCCGCGCCTCGATCGTCGACCGCCAGAAACGGCTCGTGGTGGAGGGCCGGGCCCGGGCCCAGGCCCGCGGTGAGCTGCCGCCCGAGACGGATCCCGCCGAGGCGGCGCGCACCGCGGACCTCATCTTCGACGTGGTGGCGGGTGCGGTGGTGCACCGCACCCTGGTCAGCGCCGAACCGGCCGACGAGGAATGGGTGCGCGGCTTCACCAGGGTGCTGCTGCACGGGCTGGCGTCCGCCGCATGACCGGCGCCGGTCAGAAACCGGCGGGCTCGGTGTACACCCCCCACTCGTCGCGCAGCGCCCCGCAGATCTCGCCCAGGGTCGCCTCGGCCCGTACGGCCTCCAGCATCGGCTCGATCATGTTGCCGCCGGAGCGGGCCGCGGCCAGCATGCCGTCCAGCGCGGCCCGTACGGCCGCGTCGTCGCGGGCGGCCCTGCGCTCACCCAGCACGCGCACCTGCTCGCGCTCCACCTCGTGGCTGACCCGCAGGATCTCCAGGTCGCCGGTGACGGAGCCGGTGTGGACGTTGACGCCGACGACCTTCTTGTCGCCCTTCTCCAGCGCCTGCTGGTAGCGGAAGGCGGACTCGGCGATCTCGCCGGTGAACCAGCCGTCCTCTATCCCGCGCAGGATCCCGGAGGTCATCGGGCCGATGGGGTGCTGCCCGTCCGGGTGGGCCCGCAGGCCCCGCTCCTTGATCCGGTCGAAGATCTTCTCCGCGTCCGCCTCGATCCGGTCGGTGAGCTGCTCGACGAACCAGGAGCCGCCCAGCGGATCGGCGACGTTGGCGACGCCCGTCTCCTCCATCAGCACCTGCTGGGTCCGCAGGGCGATCTCCGCCGCCTGCTCACTGGGCAGGGCGAGGGTCTCGTCCAGGGCGTTGGTGTGCAGGGAGTTGGTCCCGCCGAGCACGGCGGCCAGCGCCTCCACGGCCGTACGCACGACGTTGTTGTAGGGCTGCTGGGCGGTGAGCGAGACGCCGGCGGTCTGCGTGTGGAAGCGCAGCCACTGCGCCTTCTCGCTCTTCGCCCCGTACACGTCCCGCATCCAGCGGGCCCAGATGCGCCGGGCCGCGCGGAACTTGGCGATCTCCTCGAAGAAGTCGACGTGCGCGTCGAAGAAGAAGGACAGTCCGGGGGCGAAGACGTCGACGTCCAGCCCGCGCGACAGCCCCAGCTCCACGTACCCAAAGCCGTCCGCCAGCGTGTACGCCAGCTCCTGCGCGGCCGTCGCCCCGGCCTCGCGGATGTGGTAGCCGGAGACCGACAGCGGCTTGTAGGCGGGGATGCCGGCCGCGCAGTACTCCATCAGGTCGCCGATCAGGCGCAGGTGCGGCTCGGGCTGGAAGAGCCACTCCTTCTGGGCGATGTACTCCTTGAAGATGTCCGTCTGGAGGGTGCCGTTGAGCACGGAGTGGTCGACACCCTGCCGCTCGGCGGCGACGAGGTACATGCAGAACACGGGGACCGCCGGCCCGCTGATGGTCATCGAGGTGGTGACGTCCCCGAGCGGGATGTCCTTGAACAGCACCTCCATGTCGGCCGCCGAGTCGATGGCCACCCCGCAGTGCCCGACCTCGCCGAGCGAGCGCGGGTCGTCGGAGTCGCGGCCCATCAGCGTCGGCATGTCGAAGGCGACCGACAGCCCGCCCCCGCCGTTGCGGAGGATCATCTTGTAGCGCTCGTTGGTCTGCTCGGCGTTCCCGAACCCGGCGAACTGCCGGATGGTCCACGTACGCCCTCGGTAGCCGGTCGGATACAGCCCGCGGGTGAAGGGGTACTCCCCCGGCCAGCCGATCCGCTCGAAACCCTCGTACCCGTCGCCGGGCCGGGGCCCGTACACCGGCTCCACGGGATCGCCGGAGAGCGTGGTGAAGTCTGCGTCGCGCTTGCGCGCGGCGTCGTACCGGGCCTGCCAGCGACGGCGGCCCTCCTCTATGGCGTCAGCGTCCATACCCTCGAATTTACTAGGACGTCCAAGTAAATGTCGATGGGAGACCGCCGTACGGGTGTCGTACGGCGGTCCGGCTACGCCTTGGCGGTCGCGGGCGCGGCCTGCGCGACCTTGCGGTCCAGCTCCTGGCTGACCTTGCGCTCCACGAAGAACGCGGCGGTCGGGATGGTCCCGGCGATCAGCACCCAGAGCTGCTTCTTGACCGGCCACTTCGCCTTGGCACCCAGGTCGAAGGCGAAGACCAGGTAGATGACGTAGAGCCAGCCGTGCGCGATGCTCACGACGCGGGTGAAGTCGTCGGCACCGTTCATGTCGAGCAGATACTTGCCGATCATGCCGAGGCACAGCAGGATCAGCAGCACGCCGGTGACGTACGCCATGACCCGGTAGCGGGTCAGCACGCTCTTTTTCATGCGTACGAGCGTAACGACCCCATTCGCGTGATCTTCGTGCGGGTCGGACGCGGCGCGCCGCCCGGTCACTCCTCGGTGAAGTCCCCCGCGGCCACCCGCAGCGGCCTCAGCATCGCGAAGATCTCGCCGCACTCCTCGGCGTCGTACACGCCCAGGCCGAAGTCCATCGCCATGAGGTCGCGGGTGGCCTCCTCGACCACCTCGCGGCCCTTGTCGGTGATGGTGGCGAGCGTGCCGCGCCCGTCGTTGGGGTTGGGGCGCCGGGACACCAGGCCGGACTTCACCAGCCGGTCCACGGTGTTCGTGACGGAGGTGGGGTGCACCATGAGCCGTTCGCCGATCTTGGACATCGGCAGCTCGCCCGACTTGGAGAAGGTGAGCAGCACCAGCGCCTCGTAGCGCGCGAAGGTCAGCCCGTACGGCTTGACCACGGCGTCGACCTCGGCCAGCAGGATCTGGTGGGCCCGCATGATCGAGGTGATGGCGGCCATGGACGGCACGCCGCCCCACCGCTGCTTCCAGTGTTCGTCGGCGCGGGCGATGGGATCGAAGGAGAGACTGAGCGGCTTCGGCACGTCATCAGACCTTACCGGCCGGTCATATGGCAGTCAGCCCCGTCTCGCACTTCGGTCCGCGGCCCCCGCGGGGCTCGGCCCCCGGGGACCGCGGACGGGCCGCGACGGCTACCCGGCGAGGTGCCGCTCCACCGTCTCGACCTTGGACGTGAGGCCGTCCGTCACGCCGGGGCGGATGTCCGCCTTGAGGACCAGGGACACGCGCGGCGCCCGTGCCTCGACCGCGGCGACGGCCCGCCTGACGACGTCCATGACCTCGTCCCACTCGCCCTCGACGGACGTGAACATCGCGTCGGTGCGGTTGGGCAGGCCGGACTCGCGGACCACCCGGACCGCGTCGGCCACGTACTCCCCGACGTCCTCGCCGACGCCCAGGGGCGTCACGGAGAAGGCGACGATCATGCGTTCACGACCCCTTCCTGGCGGGCGCGGGAGGCGATGACCGCGTTCTCGGCCTCGCGCTTGAGCCTGCGGTCGGCGAAGAAGCCGCCGGTCGGCAGGACCGAGAGGACGAAGTAGAGGGCGGCGGTCTTCAGCGGCCACTTGGCGCGGTTCCAGGCGTCGGCCCAGAAGATCACGTACAGCACGAAGAGGACACCGTGGACCATGCCCATGACCGGCACCGCGTTGAAGTCCGTGGTCCGCTTCAGTACGGAGCAGACGAGCAGCAGGAGGAACGAGATCGCCTCGGGGCCCGAGACCAGGCGGAGGCGGCGGAGGGCGGTGGCGGTCTTGAGGTCCACGGGTCACCTTCGGTGGGAGAGACGGGTGGGACGCCGGCGATCTGATGATCCGACGGTTTGTGAACGCGCGCACAAGCGCCCGTCCATTGTGGCAAACCCCTCGACGCGCCGGGCGGAGGGGGTCGGGGGGCGTGCGGCCGGCCGGGGGCCTCCAGGGGGTGTCCGCACCCGCGGACCCTGTCGGCGGGGGCACCTGGCGGCTACCTTCGCATTTGTGGCGATGTTCCGACTTCAGGGAAGCAAGGTGCTCGCCGTCGACATGACCGGGGATGCCGTGAAGGCGAAGAACGGCTCGATGGTCGCGTACGACGGGGAGATGGCCTTCAAGAAGCTGAGCGGCGGCGGTGAGGGCATCCGGGGCATGGTGACCCGGCGGCTCACCGGTGAGCAGATGACCGTGATGGAGGTGAAGGGGCACGGGACCTGCTGGTTCGCGGACCGCGCCTCGGAGATCAACCTCGTGGCTCTCCAGGGGGACAAGCTGTACGTCGAGTCGAGCAACTTCCTGGCGGCCGACGCCGGGCTGCGGACGGGAACCACGTTCACCGGGGCACGCGGTGCCGCCCAGGGCAACGGGCTGTTCACCACGACCCTGGAAGGGCACGGGCAGGCGGCGATCATGTCGGACGGGCCGGCGGTGGTGCTGCGGGTCAGCGCCCAGTACCCGCTGACCGTCGACCCGGGGGCGTACGTCGCCCACCAGGGGAACCTGCGGCAGTCCTTCCAGTCGGGCGTGACGTTCCGCACGCTGTACGGCGAGGGCGGCGGGGAGGCGTTCCAGATCCGGTTCGAGGGGGACGGGCTGGTGTACGTGCAGCCGAGCGAGCGGAACACCATCGCGGGGGACGTCTGAGATGGCCTTCCGTGAGATCAACCCCAAGATGGTCGAGGCGACCGTGACTCCCGGGCAGCGGCTGTTCAGCCAGCGCGGCGCGATGCTCGCCTACCGGGGCGAGGTGTCCTTCACCCCCAACCTGACCGGCGGCCGGGGCGGGGTCATGTCGATGATCGGCCGCCGGGTCGCGAACGAGGACACGCCGCTGATGACCGTGGAGGGCAGCGGCACGGTCCTGTTCGGGCACGGGGGCCACCACGTACAGGTGATCAACCTCTCCGGCGACACCCTCTACGTGGAGGCGGACCGGCTCCTCGCCTTCGAGGGCACGCTGCAGCAGTCGACGGTGTTCCTGGGCTCGCAGGGCGGCGTCATGGGCATGGTGCGCGGCCAGGTCAGCGGTCAGGGCCTGTTCACGACGAGCCTCAGCGGCCAGGGAGCGGTGGCCGTGATGGCCCACGGCGGCGTGTTCGAGGTCCCCATCACGCCCGGGCGCCCGGTGCACGTCGACCCGCAGGCCTACGTCGCCCACCACGGTGACGTGCGCAACAAGCTGTCCACGGCGCTGGGCTGGCGGGACATGGTGGGCCGCGGTTCCGGCGAGGCGTTCCAGCTGGAGCTCAGCGGCAGCGGCACGGTGTACGTCCAGGCCTCGGAGGAGAAGCTGTGAGCACCGCCCACGACCCGATGACGCTGCCGTCCGACGACAACGTCAACCCCTACACCTTCTGCGTGGAGCTCAAGGGGAGCCAGTGGTTCCTGCAGAAGGGGAAGATGATCGCCTACTACGGGACGATCGAGTTCAACGGGATCGGGCACGGCCGGCTGGACCGGCTGGTGCGCACGGCCTTCCATTCGCCACTGCACGCGAGCGACTGGGTCGTGGCGGAGGGCTCGGGCAAGATGCTCCTCGCCGACCGGGCCTTCGACGTGAACTCGTACGACCTGGACGACGGCAATCTGACCATTCGCTCGGGCAACTTGCTCGCTTTTCAGCCAAGTCTCGCCCTCAAGCAGTCGATCGTGCCGGGTTTTCTGACCCTGATCGGAACCGGAAAGTTCGTGGCCGCGTCAAACGGTCCGGTGGTGTTCATGGAACCCCCGGTCCGGGTGGACCCGCAGGCACTCGTCGGCTGGGCCGACTGCCCGTCGCCGTGCCATCACTACGACCACGGGTACATGACCGGTGTACTGGGCGGTCTACGTGCGATGACGGGCCTCGGCGGGGCTTCCGGCGAGGAGCACCAGTTCGAGTTCGTGGGGGCGGGAACGGTGCTGCTGCAGTCGAGCGAGGCGCTGATGCCCGAGCACGACACGGGGACTCCTCCGCAGCAGGCGGGCGTGCCCGGCGGCGGGGGGCACGGCGTGCCGGGCGGGCGGTCCGGGGTACCGGGGCTTCCCGGACAGCTCGGAGACCTCCAGCGCCGCTTCGGGCTGTGAGCGGTAACCTGCGGAGTGTGACATCGAACGCGTGCGCACCGTCACCGTCACACCACCCTCACTAGTTCGCCTTTCAACTTCTTAGGTAGACTTCATTCATGGAGACCGAGACGGCCACGCGCTGGCTGACCGATGCGGAGCAGTGTGCTTGGCGCACCCACCTGGAGGTCAACAGGCTGTTGACCTACCAGCTCGAAAAAGACCTGCAGCCGTTCGGCCTGACAATGAACGACTACGAGATCCTGGTGAACCTCTCCGAGTCCGAGGACGTCAGAATGCGGATGAGCGACCTCGCCTCCGCCACCCTGCAGTCCAAGAGCCGCCTCTCGCACCAGATCACGCGCATGGAGAACGCGAACCTGGTCCGGCGGGAGAACTGCGAGTCCGACCGCCGCGGGCTCTACGCCGTCCTCACCGAGCACGGCATGGAGACGATGCGGAAGGTCGCGCCGCACCACGTGGCATCGGTGCGCAGGCACTTCATCGACCTGCTGTCCCCCGAGGCCATGGCGGAACTCGACAGGGCCCTCAAGCCCATCGCGGAGCACCTGCGGGGCCAGCGCGGACGTCCCTGACCCCCGCTCCCCCGGCCCGGCCCCGGGTCTAGGCACACGGCAGGCGGAGCTCGAACAGGGCCCCGCCTGCCGGCGCGTCACGGACCGTGAGCGTGCCGCCGTGCCGGGCGGCGACGTCACGGGCGATGGCGAGCCCCAGCCCGGCCCCGCCGTCGTCGCGGCTGCGGGCGGCGTCGAGCCGGACGAACCGCTCGAAGATCCGCTCCCGGTCGGCCGCCGGCACGCCCTCCCCGTCGTCGGCCACCCCGACCACGGCCTGGTCGCCCTCGCGCCGCACGGACACCTCCACCGCCGAGCGGGCATGCCGCTGGGCGTTGTCGAGCAGATTGGCCAGCACCCGCCCCAGCTGCCCGCGCGACCCGGCCACCTCCACGCCGTCCCCGGCCCGCACGCTCACCCCGGACCTGCCCGCGGCCTCCTGCCGCGCGAGGCCGGCGAGGTCGACCCGGGCGTCGGCGGGCCGCTCCCCCGCGTCCAGCCGGGCGAGCAGCAGCAGGTCGGCGGCGAGCCGCTGCAGCCGTACGGTGTCCTCGACGGCGCCCTCCAGGTCCAGCAGTTCCGGATGGGCCGCGGCCACCTCCAACTGGGTGCGCAGCGAGGCGATCGGGCTGCGCAGCTCGTGGGAGGCGTCGGCGACGAACCGCCGCTGCCGCTCCACGGAGGTCTCCAGGGCGGCCAGCGTCTCGTTGGTGGTCAGTGCCAGCCGGGCCACCTCGTCCCGGGTGGCCGGCACGGGCACGCGGCGCGCGAGGTCCTCGGAGGCCGTGATCGCGGCCATCTCCCGGCGGATGCCCTCCACCGGGCGCAGCGCGCGCCGGGTGACCAGCCAGGTCACGCCCGCGACGACCGCGAGCAGCAGCGGGAATCCGATCAGCATGACGGTCAGCGCGGTGTTCACGGCCCCGTGCTCGGCGGACAGCGGAGCCCCGGCGTACACGGTGAGCCGGCCCTCGTCCCGGGTCTCGACGGGTACGCCGGCGAACCGGTAGTCCTCCGTGTCCCCGTCGATCGTCGCCGAGCCGTCGCCGACGCGGGCCAGCCCGCCGATCTCGCCGGGTTCGAGCGACTCACCCGAGTCGTCATCGTCGTCCCCGTCGTCGTCGCGCTCGCCGGTGGCGGCCGGCTGCGGGCGCACCGCGTCGACGCCGGTGCCGCTGATCCGCTCCAGGTCCTCGCTGGCCGCGACCAGGCGGCCGTCCTCGTCGACGACCTGCACCGGCCGGTCGTCGACGTCCAGCGTGAGCTGGTCGTACGGCGTCCCGACGGCGAGTTCGGCGGCGATCTCCCGGGCGGAGCGTTCCGCCGCGGTGCCGGCCTCGCCCAGCAGGTTCGAGCGCAGGGACAGCAGGACGGCGGTCCCGGCGGCGACGAGGGCCACGGCGACCACGAGGGTCGCGGCGAGCGTCGCCCGGGCCCGGACGGAGCCGAACAGACGGCTCACCGTCCGGCCTCCAGGCGGTAACCGGCGCCGCGCACGGTCCGGATGAGCCCGGCGCGCAGCTTGCGGCGCAGGGCGCTGACGTACACCTCGACGATGTTCGGGTCGCCGTCGTAGGCGAAGTCCCAGACGTGCTCCAGGATGTCGGCCTTGGAGACCACCTGCCCGGCGCGCACCACCAGCTGCTCCAGCACGGCGAACTCCTTGGCCGTGAGGGTGACTTCGCTCTCGCCGAGGAAGACCCGGCGGGCGGCGGTGTCGACCTTCAGGTCCCCGTGCACGTGCACGGGCGAGGCGCCCGCTCCCTGGGCCCGGCGCCGCAGCAGCGCCTTGACGCGGGCGACGAGGACGACGTAGGAGAACGGCTTCGTGAGGTAGTCGTCCGCGCCCGTGTCGAGGCCCTCGGCCTCGTCGTACTCGCCGTCCTTGGCGGTGAGCATGAGGATCGGCACGTCGTGCCCGGCGGCGCGCAGGGCGGCGCAGACGCGGTAGCCGTTGAGGCCGGGCAGCATGATGTCCAGGATGACGAGGTCGTAGGTGCCCTCGCCGGCCCGGTGCAGTCCCTCCCGCCCGTCGTGGACGACGTCCACGGCGTACCCCTCGGCGGTCAGGCCCTTCGCGAGCGAGAGGGCCAGCCGCTTTTCGTCCTCCACGATCAACAGGCGCATGGGTAAAGGATCGCAAAAGCAACCTGAAGATCCCTTCAGGCGGCTTCAGCTCGGCCTCAGCGTCGGTCGGCGACAGTGAGTGCGTCGAAACCGAAACGACCCGGGAGGAACTCGCATGAAGCGCAACATCGTGATCGCCGCACTCGCCGCCGCCGCGCTGATCGGAGGCGGCACGGCGACGGCGCTGGCGACCACGGGGGACGATGACGCGGGCACGGCACGGCAGTCGGACGTCCGGGTGCCGGACGACGGCGGCGTACGGACGGTCGCCGCCGACGACGACGGGGACGACGCCGCGGCCCCGGCCCGCTCCGCCGACGTGACCGCCGCCGACGCCATCGCCTCGGCCCTGCGGACCGCGCCGGGCACGGTGGTCTCCGCCGAACTGGACGACGATGACGATGACGGCGACCGGGCGGTCTGGGAGGTCGACGTCCTCGCCGGCGACGGCACCTGGCACAGCGTCCGGATCGACCCCGGCACCGGCAAGGTGCTCGGCTCCCACACGGAGGACGACGACGACACCGCCGAGGTCCGGGCCGCCCTGAAGGGCACGTCCGTCGACGCCGCCGAGGCCGCGCGGGCGGTGGCGGGCAAGGGCACGGTGACGTCCGTGGAGCTGGACGAGGACGGCCGGTCCAAGGGCTGGGAGGTGGAGACGCACACACCCGGCGACGGCGAGCAGGACTGGCGGGTGGACCCGAAGACGGGCAAGGTCACGGCCGACCGCTCCGACGACACCGGCAACTCCGACGACTCCGACGACTCCGACGACTCCGACGGCGACTCGGACGCCGGCGGCTCCGGTTCCGACGAGGACTGACGGGTCCTCAGCCGCCGGACGACGACCCGGCGTCCGCGCGCTGCGGGGCGCCGGTGTCCCCGGTCGCGCGGACCTCCCCGCGGCCACCGCGCCACCCCGGCACCAGCGCCGCCGCCACGGCCACCGCCCCGGACAGCGCGAAGCACACCGGCAGCGGCAGCCGCTCCACCAGCAGCCCCACCGCCGCGGCGCCGGCGGACATGCCGGCGTTCACGGCCGTGTTGCACCAGGCACCCACCCGGGTCCGGAAGCCGGGCGCCGCGCTCTCGTCGGCGATCAGGTACGCCGTGGTCAGCGCCGGTGCCACGAACAGCCCCGCGCAGGCGAGGGCCGCGGCCAGCGTGCCGGCGCCGGGGGCGAGACCGGCGGCGGCGAGACAGACGCCGAGGCCGGCCGCGAGGAACGGGAGCCGGGCGCGAGCCGACGAGCTCCAGGTGACCGCGCCGTTCAGCAGGCCGCCGACCGCGCTGCCCGCCGACAGCGCCGCCAGCACCCAGGCGGCGGTGCCGTTCCCGAGGCCGCGCTCGCCCGCGAAGGCGACGGCCAGGAGGTCGACGGCGCTCACCGAGACGCCGACGCCCGCGGCGACGACGACGGGTTGCAGCAGGGCCCGCCCCTGCCCCGTCCCGCCTCGCCCGTCCGTTGGCGCGCCGTCCTTCTTCCGACCCGCCGGACGCAGCGCGCCCGCCGCCGGTGAGGTGACGAAGGCGAGGGTGCCCACCGCCACCAGCAACGCGCTGAGCACGATGCCGACGGCCGGCGGGGCGACGCCGACCACCAAGCCGACCAGGAGCGGACCGGAGACGAAGAGCAGCTCCTCGGCGACGCCGTCCAGGCTGTAGGCACGCTGCAACAGGTCCCGGTCCGGGAGCAGTTCGGCCCACACCGCGCGCATCGTGGGGCCGAGCGGCGGTGTGCAGGCGCCGGCGAGCGCGGCGGTCACGCCGAGGACGGCCGCGGGCACGCCCGGGCGCAGGCAGGCCACCGCCAGCGCGCAGAGCAGGGCGGCGTACAGCAGGGCCATGGGGAGCAGGGCCCGGCGCGGACCGTGCCGGTCGACCAGGGCCGCGCGGTAGGGCGACAGGAAGACGCCCGTCGCGCCGAACAGCGCCATGACCGTGCCGGCCACGGCGTACGACCCGGTGACCCGGGTCAGGGAGAGCATCAGGGCGAGGGAGACGGTGCCGTACGACAGCCGGCCGACCAGGGCGGCCATGAAGGTGCGGTGGGCATGGGGGACACGGAGGACGGCGGCGTACGAGGGCCGCGAAGGGGGCGTGGACACGCGGAGGGTTCCTCAAGGGAAGGCAACGGGGGGACGCCGATGCGCGCGACGGCCGGATGCGGCGGTCGCGTGCGGGGCGGGCCCTATGCCAAGAGGAGGAACATGCCGGTGAACGTATCAGCGGCGCCCGGCAGCCGCACGCCTTTTTCGCGACCGGCCCGACCAACGCGGCCGGGCGCCCCGGGCACCCGTCCGGCCCCGTCGCCCCGTGCGGCCCCCGCCTCACCCGACCGGCACGTCACCGTGCCCGGCGCCACGGCCCGTCCGGAACCACCACCGGCACCTCCGACGCCCCGGCGCACGCCAGGCGCCGACGGGCCCGGCACGCCGGGGCGTCGGAGCGCCACCCCGTCGACCCGCGCGGCGCCGGCCTCACCCGACCGGCACGTCACCGTGCCCGGGGCCACGGCACGTCCGGAAGAACCCCTGGCACCTCCGGCGCCCCGGCGCACGTCCGGAACCACCACCAGCGCCGCTGGCGCCACCGGCGCACATCCGGAACCACCACTGGCACGTCCGGCGCCCCGGCGCACTCCAGGCGTCGCCGGCGGGTCCGGCGCGCCGGGGCGTCGGATCGCGCGCATCCGGCGCGCCCCGCGTCCCCATGCGAAGGGTCCCGCCGGGCCGCCCGGGCTCAGCCCTGCGTCAGCCCCGCCACCAGCTCGTCCGCGGCGCGGTACGGGTCCAGGTCGCCCGCCACGATCCGTTCCGCGAGCGTTCCGAGGCGCCGGTCTCCGTGCAGGTCGCCGATCCGCTCACGCAGGGACGTGACGGCGATGCTCTCGACCTCGTGCGCGGCGCGGGCCAGCCGCCGCTCCGCCAGGACCCCCCGCTCCTCCATCCACGCGCGGTGCTTCTCCAGCGCCTCGACGACCTCGTCGACGCCTTCGCCGCGCGCGGCGACCGTCTTGACGATCGGCGGGCGCCAGTCGCCGGGGGCCCGGGACTCGCCGAGGCCGAGCATGTGGTTCAGCTCCCGGGCGGTGGCGTCCGCGCCGTCCCGGTCGGCCTTGTTGACGACGTAGACGTCGCCGATCTCCAGGATTCCCGCCTTGGCGGCCTGGATCCCGTCGCCCATGCCGGGGGCCAGCAGCACCACGGAGGTGTCCGCCTGCGAGGCGATCTCGACCTCCGACTGGCCGACGCCCACCGTCTCGACCAGGATCACGTCGCAGCCGGCCGCGTCCAGCACCCGGATGGCCTGCGGCGCGGCCCAGGCGAGGCCGCCGAGGTGGCCACGGGTGGCCATCGAGCGGATGTAGACGCCCGGGTCGGAGGCGTGCTCCGACATCCGTACCCGGTCGCCGAGCAGGGCGCCGCCGGAGAACGGGGAGGAGGGGTCGACGGCGAGGACGCCGACCCGCTTGCCCTGCTTGCGGTACGCCGTCACCAGCGCCGACGTGGACGTCGACTTGCCCACGCCCGGCGACCCCGTCAGCCCGACCACGTACGCCCCGCCGGTCAGCGGCGCGAGCGCCGCCATGACCTCCCTGAGCTGCGGGGACGCCCCCTCGACCAGGGAGATCAGCCGGGCCACGGCCCGCGGCCGGCCTTCCCTGGCCTGGGCCACCAGCGAGGAGACGTCCTGCATCACAGCTCCGTTTCAGTGAGAAGTCGTAACCCGGTTTCAGGCCTTGGGTACCCGCACGATCAGCGCGTCACCCTGGCCGCCGCCGCCGCACAGGGCCGCCGCGCCGACCCCGCCGCCGCGCCGCTTGAGCTCCAGCGCCAGGTGCAGCACGAGCCGGGCGCCGGACATGCCGATCGGGTGACCCAGGGCGATGGCACCGCCATTGACGTTCACCTTTTCGGTGGAAACGCCGAGGTCCTTCATTGACTGCACCGCGACGGCCGCGAACGCCTCGTTGATCTCGATCAGATCGAGGTCCGCCACCTCCAGCCCCTCCTTCTTCAGGGCGTGCAGGATCGCGTTCGACGGCTGCGACTGCAAAGAGTTGTCCGGCCCCGCCACATTGCCGTGGGAGCCGATCTCCGCGATCCAGTCCAGGCCCAGCTCCTGCGCCTTGGCCTTGCTCATGACGACCACGGCCGCCGCCCCGTCGGAGATCTGCGAGGAGGAGCCCGCGGTGATCGTGCCGTCCTTGGCGAACGCCGGGCGCAGCTTGCCGAGCGACTCGGCGGTGGTGTCGCCGCGGATGCCCTCGTCCTTGCTGAACAGCACCGGGTCGCCCTTGCGCTGCGGGATCTCGACGGGCGTGATCTCGGCCTCGAAGATGCCGTTCTTCTGGGCGGCGGCGGCACGCTGGTGGGACAGGGCGGCGATCTCGTCCTGCTCCGCGCGGCCGATGCCGAGGCGCGTGTTGTGCTTCTCGGTGGACTCGCCCATGGCGATGCCCTCGAAGGAGTCGGTCAGCCCGTCGTACGCCATGGCGTCGAGCATCTCGACGGCGCCGTACTTGAAGCCCTCGCGGGACTTCGGCAGCAGGTGCGGGGCGTTGGTCATGGACTCCTGGCCGCCGGCGACGACCACGTCGAATTCACCCGCGCGAATGAGCTGGTCGGCGAGCGCGATGGCGTCGAGGCCGGAGAGGCAGACCTTGTTGACGGTCAGCGCCGGGACGCTCATGGGGATGCCGGCCTTGACGGCGGCCTGGCGCGCCGGGATCTGGCCGGCACCCGCCTGGAGCACCTGCCCCATGATCACGTACTGCACCTGGTCACCGCCGATACCCGCACGGTCCAGGGCGGCCTTGATCGCGAAGCCGCCCAGGTCGGCTCCGGAGAAGGACTTCAGCGAGCCGAGCAACCGCCCCATCGGGGTGCGGGCACCCGCGACGATGACGGAGGTCGTGCCGTTCGTTGCAGAAGACATGAGCTGCGATCCCCTTTTCCGGCCCGCACAGGCCGAGGAGTGAACGAGGGTTTACTCGAATGTACTGAGCGGTATCCCACCCGTCATCGGGCTGTCGGTGTGATCGCGCGCACGTTGCGTAACCACCTCCGGAGCGCTCCACTGATTCCATGCTGACGCGAATCGACCACATCGGAATCGCCTGCCGCGACCTCGACGCGACCGTCGAGTTCTACCGTGCCACGTACGGCTTCGAGGTGTTCCACACCGAGGTCAACGAGGAGCAGGGCGTACGCGAGGCCATGCTCAAGATCAACGATACGTCGGACGGCGGATCCTCGTACCTGCAGCTGCTGGAGCCGACCCGCGAGGACTCCGCGGTGGGCAAGTGGCTCGCGAAGAACGGCGAGGGCGTCCACCACATCGCCTTCGGCACGGCGGACGTCGACACCGACGCCGCGGACATCCGCGACAAGGGCGTACGCGTTCTGTACGACGAGCCCCGGCGCGGTTCCATGGGGTCGCGGATCACCTTCCTGCACCCCAAGGACTGCCATGGCGTACTGACAGAACTGGTCACTTCGGCGCCCGTTGAGTCACCTGAGCACTGACCCTCGTACATAAGGGCCGGTAGGGTTGGGTGCGGTCGCCGCTCAGTCCAGGGTGACCCGGTCCTGCCGTCACACCGGTGGCGGGACCGCCGGGGTCCGGGTTTCGGGGGACGAGCGCCGGGGCAGCAGCCCATGCTCCGTCGTTGATCTGACACCATTCCCCGGGGGCCCCGTTCGGCTGATGGACGGAGCTCGTTCGGAGAGTTTTGCGACCAGGGGACGGATGGGACCGCGCAGTGCGGGGCTACGAGAGCCAGGAGCGAGAGCCGGCGGCTGACGTCGACCACCTCTCTCGGTTCGAGGCCGAGATGAAGCGGCTGAAGACCGAGCGGGAAAAGGCGATCCAGCACGCCGAGGACCTCGGCTACCAGGTCGAGGTGCTGCGCGCCAAGCTGCACGAGGCGCGGCGCACCATCATGTCCCGGCCCGCCTTCGACGGCGGCGACATCGGGTACCAGGCCGAGCAGTTGCTGCGCAACGCGCAGATGCAGGCCGACCAGCTGCGCGCGGACGCCGAGCGCGAGCTGAGCCAGGCCCGCGCGCAGACCCAGCGCATCCTCCAGGAGCACGCCGAGCAGGCGGCCCGGCTCCAGGCCGAGCTGCACCAGGAGGCGGTGACCCGGCGCCAGCAGCTCGACCAGGAGCTGGCCGAGCGCCGGCAGACCGTCGAGTCGCACGTCAACGAGAACGTGGCGTGGGCCGAGCAGCTGCGCGCCCGCACCGAGCAGCAGGCCCGCCGGCTCCTGGACGAGTCCCGGGCCGAGGCCGAGCAGGCCATGGCCGCGGCCCGCGCGGAGGCGGAGCGGCTGACCTCCGAGGCCCGGCAGCGGCTGCGGAACGAGGCCGAGAGCGCCCGCAGCGAGGCCGAGCAGATCCTGCGCCGGGCCCGCGCGGACGCCGAGCGGCTGCTGAACGCCGCCTCCACGCAGGCGCAGGAGGCCACCGACCACGCCGAGCAGCTGCGCAGCTCCACCGCCACCGAGTCGGAGGCCGCCCGCCGCCAGGCCCAGGAGCTGAGCCGGGCCGCCGAGCAGCGTATGACCGAGGCCGAGGAGGCGCTGCGCAAGGCGCAGTCCGAGGCCGAGAAGCTGGTCGCCGAGGCCAAGGAGTCCGCGGCCAAGGCCCTCGCGAGCGCCGAGTCCGCCAACGAGCAGCGCACGCGCACCGCCAAGGAGCAGGTCGCCCGGCTGGTCAGCGAGGCCACGAAGGACGCCGAGACCACCAGGGCGGAGGCCGAGCAGCTGGTCGCGGACGCCCGCGCCGAGGCCGAGAAGATCGTCGCCGAGGCCGCCGAGAAGGCCCGCACGATCACCGCCGAGGAGTCCGCCACCCAGCTGTCCAAGGCGGCCAAGACCGCCGAGGACGTGCTGAACAAGGCGTCCGAGGAGGCCAAGCGGACCACGAAGGCCGCCGCCGAGGAGGCCGAGCGGATCCGCACCGAGGCCGAGGCCGAGGCGGACCGGCTGCGCGCCGAGGCGCACGACATCGCCGAGCAGCTCAAGGGCGCGGCGAAGGACGACACCAAGGAGTACCGCGCCAAGACGGTCGAGCTGCAGGAGGAGGCCCGCCGGCTGCGCGGCGAGGCCGAGCAGCTGCGCGCCGACGCCGTCGCCGAGGGCGAGAAGATCCGCGCCGAGGCCCGCAAGGAGGCCGTGGCGCAGATCGAGGAGGCGGCCAGGACCGCCGAGGAGCTGCTCTCCAAGGCCAAGGCCGACGCGGACGAGCTGCGGCAGACCGCCACCGCGGACAGCGAGAAGGTCCGCACCGAGGCCATCGAACGGGCGACGACCCTGCGCCGCCAGGCCGAGGAGACCCTGGAGCGTACCCGGGCCGAGGCCGAGCGGCACCGCACGGAGGCCGCCGAGCAGGCCGAGGCCCTCCAGGCGGACGCCGAGCGCGCCGCCCGCGAGCTGCGCGAGGAGGCCGAGCGGGCCGTCGCGGCCCGGCACGCGGAGGCCGCCGAGGAGCTGACCCGGCTCCAGGCGGAGGCCGAGGAGCGCCGCAGCGCCGCCGAGCAGGCGCTGGCCGAGGCCCGTGAGGAGGCCGAGCGGATCCGCCGCGAGGCCGCCGAGGAGAGCGAGCGGCTGCGCACCGACGCCGCCGAGCGGATCCGCACGCTCCGGCAGCAGGCCGAGACCGAGGCCGAGCGGCTGCGCAACGAGGCCGCCGCCGACGCCTCCGCCTCCCGCGCGGAGGGCGAGGCCGTCGCCGTACGCCTGCGCTCGGAGGCGGCGAGCGAGGCCGAGCGGCTGAAGTCGGAGGCGCAGGAGAGCGCGGACCGGGTCCGGGCGGAGGCGCAGGCCGCCGCCGAGCGCATCGCGGCGGAGGCGTCCGAGACGCTGGCCGCCGCCCAGGAGGAGGCCGCCCGCCGCCGCCGCGAGGCCGAGGAGCTGCTCGGCGCCGCCCGGCAGGAGGCCGACCAGGAGCGCGAGCGGGCCCGCGAGCAGAGCGAGGAGCTGCTGGCCTCGGCGCGCAAGCGCGTGGAGGAGGCGCAGGCCGAGGCGACCCGGCTGGTCGAGGAGGCCGACCGGCGCGCCACCGAGATGGTCTCGGCCGCCGAGCAGCACGCCGCGCAGGTACGCGAGTCCGTGGCCGGGCTGCACGAGCAGGCCCAGGAGGAGATCGCCGGGCTGCGCAGCGCCGCCGAGCACGCGGCGGACCGTACCCGGCGCGAGGCCGAGGAGGAGGCGGACCGGGTCCGCTCCGACGCCTACGCGGAGCGGGAGCGGGCGAGCGAGGACGCGGGCCGGCTGCGGCGCGAGGCGCAGGAGGAGACGGAGGCCGCCAAGGCGCTGGCCGAGCGGACCGTGTCCGAGGCGATCGCGGAGGCCGAGCGGATCCGCGGGGACGTCGCCGAGCACGCCCAGCGGGTGCGCACCCAGGCGTCGGACACCATCGCCGAGGCCGAGCAGAGCGCGGCGCGCACCCGGGCGGATGCCCGCGAGGACGCCAACCGCATCCGGTCCGACGCGGCGACGCAGGCGGACACCCTGATCACCGAGGCGCGCGCCGAGGCGGAGCGGCTCACCACGGAGACGGCGGCCGAGACCGACCGGATCCGGACGGAGACGACCGCCGAGGCGGAGCGCGTGCGCACCGAGGCGGCGGACGAGGCCGAGCGGGTGCGGACGGAGGCGGCCGCGGAGGCCGAGCGCGTCCGTGCCGAGGCGGCCGCCAAGGCGGAGAAGCTGGTCTCGGACGCCACCGGGGACGCCGAGCGGCTGCGTGCCGAGGCCGCCGAGACGGTCGGCTCGGCCCAGCAGCACGCCGAGCGGATCCGCAACGAGGCCGAGCGGGTCAAGGCGGAGGCCGCGGCGGAGGCCGAGCGGGTGACGACGGCCGCCCGCGAGGAGGCCGAGCGGACGCTGGACGAGGCCCGCAAGGAGGCCAACAAGCGGCGCTCGGAGGCGGCCGAGCAGGTCGACACCCTCATCACGGAGACCACGGCCGAGGCCGACAAGCTGCTCACCGAGGCCCAGCAGCAGGCCCTGAAGACCACCGCGGACGCCGAGTCGCAGGCCGACACGATGGTCGGCGCGGCCCGCGCGGAGGCCGAGCGGATCGTCGCCGAGGCGACGGTCGAGGGCAACACGCGCGTGGAGAAGGCCCGCACGGACGCGGACGAGCTGCTGGTCGGCGCCCGTCGGGACGCGACCGCGATCCGGGAGCGCGCCGAGGAGCTGCGCGACCGCATCACCACCGAGATCGAGGAGCTGCACGAGCGGGCCCGCCGTGAGTCCGCCGAGACGATGAAGTCGGCCGGCGACCGCTGCGACGCGCTGATCAAGGCGGCCGAGGAGCAGCTGGCCAAGGCGGAGGCGAAGGCCAAGGAGCTGGTGTCGGAGGCCAACTCCGAGGCCGGCAAGGTGCGCATCGCCGCCGTGAAGAAGGCCGAGGGACTGCTGAAGGAGGCCGAGCAGAAGAAGGCCACGCTGGTCAAGGAGGCCGAGGAGCTCAAGGCCGAGGCGGTCCGCGAGGCCCGGCGCACGGTCGAGGAGGGCAAGCGCGAGCTGGAGATCCTGGTGCGGCGCCGCGAGGACATCAACGCCGAGATCTCCCGGGTCCAGGACGTGCTGGAGGCGCTGGAGTCCTTCGAGGCCCCGCCCGGCAAGGACAGCGGGGTCAAGGCCGGTGCGACGGTGGGTGCCCCTCGTTCGGGTGGCAAGTCGTCAGACGGCTAGCGCTCGGGGTGAATTAGGTGTCTCCTTGGGACCTTTGACCAAGTACTTGGCAAGCCGTCCGCAGGTTAGCCACCCAAAAGGGGTGTCATTCTCCAGTTCAAACGTGCATCCGCTCGATGACACACCGCATTGGCGCCTAGGATTCCACCTATCACCTCACCGGTCTCATTCGACAGGAACCCCATGAGCGACACTTCCCCCTACGGCTTCGAGCTTGTGCGGCGTGGATACGACCGCGCTCAGGTGGACGAACGTATCTCCAAGCTCGTCTCCGACCGTGACAGCGCTCTCGCCCGCATCACCGCTCTGGAGAAGCGCATCGAGGAGCTGCACCTCGAGACCCAGAACGCCCAGGCCCAGGTCAGCGACGCCGAGCCGTCGTACGCGGGTCTCGGCGCCCGGGTCGAGAAGATCCTGCGTCTCGCCGAGGAAGAGGCGAAGGACCTGCGCGAGGAGGCCCGGCGGGCGGCCGAACAGCACCGCGAACTCGCCGAGTCGGCGGCCCAGCAGGTCCGCAACGACGCCGAGTCGTACGCCGCGGAGCGCAAGGCCAAGGCCGAGGACGAGGGCGTCCGGATCGTCGAGAAGGCCAAGAGCGACGCCTCGCAGCTGCGCGCCGAGGCGCAGAAGGACGCGCAGTCCAAGCGCGAGGAGGCCGACGCCCTCTTCGAGGAGACCCGCGCCAAGGCCGCGCAGGCCGCCGCCGACTTCGAGACCAACCTCGCCAAGCGCCGCGAGCAGTCCGAGCGCGACCTGGCCTCCCGTCAGGCCAAGGCCGAGAAGCGTCTCGCGGAGATCGAGCACCGTGCGGAGCAGCTGCGCCTGGAGGCGGAGAAGCTGCGCACGGACGCCGAGCGCCGCGCCCGCCAGACCGTCGAGACGGCGCAGCGCCAGGCCGAGGACATCGTGGCCGACGCCAACGCCAAGGCCGACCGCATCCGTTCGGAATCGGAGCGCGAGCTCGCCGCCCTCACCAACCGCCGCGACTCCATCAACGCGCAGCTCACCAACGTGCGCGAGATGCTGGCGACCCTCACGGGCGCCGCGGTGGCCGCGGCCGGCACGCCGGCCGAGGACGAGCCGATCTCCCGCGGGGTTCCCGCCCAGCAGTCCCGGTAACCACCGGGGTACGGGCCGGCCGGACGACGGCGGAGCCCCCTGCCACTGAGTGGCAGGGGGCTTCGTCCCGTTCTAGCGTGGTCCGCATGATCGAGCTGGAGGGGCTGACCAAGCGTTACGGCGAGAAGGTGGCGGTCAACGACCTGACCTGCACCGTCCGACCCGGCGTCATCACCGGCTTCCTCGGGCCCAACGGCGCGGGCAAGTCGACCACCATGCGGATGGTGCTGGGCCTGGACCGGCCCACCGCCGGGGACGTCCGGATCGACGGCAGGCACTACGACCGGCTCAAGGACCCGCTGACGTATGTCGGCGCGCTGCTGGAGGCCAAGGCCTGGCACGGCGGGCGCAGCGCCTACAACCACCTGCTGTGCCTCGCACAGAGCAACGGCATCCCGGCGAGGCGGGTGCGCGAGGTCCTGGACACGGTCGGGCTCACGGCGGTCGCCCGGAAGAAGACCAAGGGCTTCTCGCTCGGCATGGGCCAGCGGCTCGGCATCGCCGGCGCACTGCTCGGCGACCCGCGGATCCTGATGTTCGACGAGCCGGTCAACGGCCTCGACCCCGAGGGCATCCACTGGATCCGCAACCTGATGAAGTCCCTCGCCGCCCAGGGCCGTACGGTCTTCGTCTCCTCCCACCTGATGAGCGAGATGGCGCTGACCGCCGACCACCTCATCGTCATCGGCCAGGGCCGGCTGCTCGCCGACAGCTCCATGGCCGATTTCATCGCGCAGAACTCGCGCAGTCGCGTCCGGATCCGCACCCCGCAGCGCGAGCGGCTGCTGGATGTGCTGCAAGGTGCGGGGATCACGGTCGTGGACCCCGGCGCCGAGGTCCTGGAGGTGGACGGCGACAAGTCGGAGGCGATCGGAGAACTGGCCGCGCGGTACCGGGTCGTGCTGCACGAGCTGAGCCCGCAGCGGTCGTCGCTGGAGGAGGCGTTCATGCGGCTGACCGCCGGGTCGGTGGAGTACCACGCGCACGACGGGCCGCCGTCCGGGCCGCGGGAGCGGCCCGGGCCGCGGCAGCAGTGGGGCAGCGAGTGGAGGAAGGGATGAGCACGGCGGCACAGGTGGTCCGCTCCGAGTGGACCAAGATCAGGTCGGTCGCCTCCACCGTGTGGACGCTGTCCCTCGCCCTGGTCGTCACCGTGGCCCTCGGGATGCTGATCTCGGCGCTGGCGAAGAACGAGTTCGGCGGCATGGGCGTCCGGGACCGGCTGTCCTTCGACCCGACGTTCATCAGCTTCGCCGGGACGGGTCTCGGCCAGCTGGCGATGATCGTGTTCGGCGTGCTGGTGGTGGCGAACGAGTACAGCACCGGCATGATCCGCACCTCGCTGGCCGCCGTGCCGCAGCGTGGCACGTTCCTGTTCAGCAAGATCGCGGTGGCCACCGTCCTCGCCCTGGTGGTCGGCATGGCCACCAGCGTCCTCGCCTTCTTCCTCGGGCAGGCGATGCTCGGCGACCTGGGAGCGTCGATCGGCGATCCGGGGGTGCTGCGCGCGGTCGTCGGCGGGGGCCTGTACATGACGCTCATCGCCGTGTTCTCGATGGGCGTCGCCGCGATGCTGCGCTCACCGATGCTGTCGCTCGCCGTGCTGATGCCGTTCTTCTTCCTGATCTCCAACATCCTGGCCAACGTCTCGGCGACGGAGAAGATCGGCCGGTTCCTGCCCGACCAGGCCGGCAGCAGGGTCATGGAGGTGGTCACGCCGATCGGCGACGACACTCCGTACGGCCCCTGGGGCGGCCTCGGGATCATGGTGCTGTGGGTGATCGCGGCGCTCGCCGGCGGGTACGCCGTGCTGAAGAGACGCGACGCCTAGACGGGGCCCGACCCCGGTGCGCTCGGCGGCGATCGGATTTTGCTCGCCTTTGAACGGAACCGTCAGCGCCCCTATATCCTCCTAACCCTTACGGGGGCGTATGCCCCGCTGTCCTGAACCTTTCGATGGGTGCGGAGCATGATCGAGGCAGTCGGCCTGACCAAACGCTACGGTGACAAGACCGCTGTGTACAACCTGTCCTTCCAGGTGCGGCCCGGTGCCGTCACCGGCTTCCTCGGGCCGAACGGCTCGGGCAAGTCGACGACGATGAGGATGATCCTCGGGCTGGACAACCCCACCGCGGGACACGTGACCATCGGCGGCTACCCGTACCGCAGGCTGCCCAACGCGCCCCGCCAGGTCGGCGCCCTGCTCGACGCCAAGGCCGTGCACGGCGGGCGTTCCGCCCGCAACCACCTGCTGAGCCTGGCCCAGCTGTCCGGCATCCCGGCCCGGCGCGTGGACGAGGTGCTCGGTGTGGTCGGCCTCCAGGACGTGGCGGGGCGGCGGTCGAAGGGCTTCTCGCTCGGCATGGGCCAGCGGCTCGGCATCGCCGCCGCCCTGCTCGGCGACCCCCAGGTGCTGCTGTTCGACGAGCCGGTCAACGGCCTCGACCCCGAGGGCATCCTCTGGGTGCGCAACCTGATGAAGTCCCTCGCCGCCGAGGGCCGTACGGTCTTCGTCTCCTCCCACCTGATGAGCGAGATGGCGTTGACCGCCGACCACCTCATCGTCATCGGGCGCGGTCAGCTGCTCTCCGACATGAGCGTCAAGGACTTCATCTCCGCCAACTCCGCCGACTTCGCGCGCGTCCGCACCCCGGACACCGAGCCCCAGCTGCGGGAGAAGCTGACCTCCGCGCTGACCGAGGCGGGCGGCCAGGTACTGCCCGAGCAGGACGGCGCGCTGCGCGTTACCGGTCTGCCGCTGCCCCGGATCAGTGACATCGCGCACGACTCCGGCGTACGGCTGTGGGAGCTGTCCCCGCACCAGGCCTCGCTGGAGGAGGCGTACATGCGGATGACGCAGGGCGCCGTCGACTACCGGTCGGTCGCCGACCAGAAGGCCGGGCTCCAGCAGCCGCTGCCGCCCGGCGCGCAGCCTCCGATGCCGGTGCCCGGGCAGGGCCAGCCCGGCTGGTACGCCCCGCCGCCGCCCCAGCAGGGCGGGCAGCCGTTCCCGGCGCCGCAGGGCACGCCGGGGCCGTACGGCGCCCCGGCGGCACCGGGCGGGCAGCCGTCGCCCAACCCCTACGCGCAGCCGGCGCCGCAGGGCGGGGCTCCGGGCGGGCCGGCCGCCGAGCCGCCCGCCCAGCCCGCCCAGCCCCCCGCGCAACCCGCCGCCGCGCCCGCCGCCCCCGCCACCGCGCCCGCCACCAACCCGACCAAGTCCGAGGACGCCCGATGAGCACGCCCCAGCACCCGATGCCGCAGGCCGCGCCCGAGTGGCAGGCGGCGCCCGGATCGCCGTACCCCACCTACACCTCGCCGATCCCGGTCGTGCGCACGACCCTCTGGCACGCGGTCGGCTCCGAGTGGACGAAGATCAGGTCGGTCCGCTCGACGATGTGGACGCTGGGCGTGTTCGTCCTGCTGGTCGTCGGCATCGGCCTGCTGGCCGGCGCCGTGGTGGCGAACTCCTCCGCCGACGCCTCCAATGCGAACCCGCTGGAGCTGGGCTTCTTCGGGCTGCTCCTCGGCAGCATGTGCGTCATCACGCTCGGCGTGCTGACCACCGCCTCCGAGTACGGCACCGGCATGATCCGGACCACGATGGTCGCCTGCCCCAACCGGGGCCGGGTCCTCGCCGCGAAGGCGATCGTGTTCTTCCTGGTGGCGTTCGTGGTGACGCTGGTCTCCGCCTCGCTGGTGGCCTTCGCGCACGTGGCCATGCTGGAGGGCGAGGGGGCGCTGGAACCCACCGGCGAGGAGTGGTTCAAGGCGACCGTCGGCGTCTCGCTCTACATCGCGCTGCTCGGGCTGCTCTCGCTGGCCATCGGCTCGGTGATCCGGCACTCGGCGGGCGCCATCACCATCATGATCGGGGCCGTGCTGGCACCGCTGGTGATCGCGCTGTTCATGTTCTCCCAGTCGCTGAAGGACGTGCAGCAGGCCCTGTTCGAGTACTCGATCCCGAACCAGCTCAGCATCTTCTACGCCAACTCGCTCACGGACTCCGGCCCGTCGGGCTGGGATCCGCTGTGGATCATGCTCGCGGTGACCGCCGCGGCGTTCGCCGGCGCCGTCGCCCTGCTGCAGAAGCGGGACGTGTAAGGGCCGGAACGGGGGAGTTCAGAACTTCGGCGCGTTACGGGACCGCTGCACCCGCGTGGTGCGGCGGTCCTTCGCGTTCCAGCAGGACTTGTGCCAGTGCCGGCGGTCGTCGACGCCCGCGTGCTCCGGCCAGGCCACCACGTGCGGGACGCCGTCCGGGATCAGCTGGTCGCAGCCCGGGCAGCGGTAGGACTTGCCCTGCGCGCTGGCGCCCGCCACGTGCCGTACGCTCCAGTCCTCGCCCTGCCAGTTCTCCGACGACTGCCAGCCGCCGTAGCGGCCGGACCGGTCGTCCTCGGCGCTCCGGCCGGACGAACCGGCTCCCTTGGGTCGGTTGCGACGCGGGGACACAGGACACCTCACGGAGCTATACAGAAGGTACGGGCCGCATCCAGCGTACGCGGCACGCGGAGGGGTACGCGTACGGCTCCGATGGCCACAACTCCGCTGTGCGGGGCTCCCCGGAGGGCCGTCCCCGGCCGCTCGGCACCGGCCCGTTCTGCAGACAATCCGCAAATCTCTTCGCCCGGCCGTGTCCTCGGCACGTGTCAGACGGTTATGCCCTGTGGGGGAGCTCCGTGTCGGAGCCGAGGAAGCAGGAAAAAAGCAATGCGCGTAGGAAGTTTCGTGTTGGGCGCCCAGTTCCCGGGGCAGGGCCAGGGGGAAGCGCTGCACCGCGCGGTCCGCTCGGCCGAGGTCGCCGAGGAGTCGGGGCTCGACACGGTCTGGCTGGCCGAGCACCACTTCGTGCCGTACGGCACCTGTCCGTCGGCGGTGACGCTGGCCGCGCTGCTGCTCGGCCGCACCCGCCGCATCCGGGTCGGCACGGCGGTCAGCGTGCTGCCCACCGCCCACCCCGTGGCCCTCGGCGAGCAGGCCGCCCTGCTGCACGTCACGAGCGGTGGCCGGTTCTCGCTGGGCGTCGGCCGGGGCGGCCCGTGGGTCGACCTGGAGGTGTTCGGCTCGGGTCTGGAGGCGTACGAGAAGGGGTTCCCGGAATCACTCGATCTGCTGGTGCGCTGGCTGCGCGAACCGGCGGTCGGGGCCTCGGGGGACCGGTTCCGGTTCCGTGAGGTGCCCGTGGTCCCGCGGCCCTCGGAGTCCCTGTCGGACGCCCCGGGTCCCGAGGTCGTCGTCGCCTGCACCTCACCGGCGAGCGTGCGCCTGGCCGCCGAGCGGGGCCTGCCGATGCTGCTCGGCATGCACGTCGGGGACGAGGAGAAGGCCGAGATGGTCGCCCTGTGGCGGCAGCACGCCCGGGCCGCCGGCAGGCCGGCGGCGGAGATCCACGGCGCGGAGCACGTCTCGGCCGGCGTCTGCCAGATCGCGGACCGGCGCACGGACGCGGCGGAGACGCTGCAGAAGGCGATGCCGGGCTGGCTGCGTCAGGGCCTCGAGGCCCATGTCACGGTGGACGGACGCGCCCGGCAGATGCGCGACCCGCTGGCGTACACCGAACTGCTCTGCGGGCTGCACCCGGTGGGCCCGCCCCGGCTGTGCGCGGACCGGCTCGCGGCGACCAGCGAGCGGACCGGCATCTCCCGGTTCGCGCTGCTCGTCGAGGGTTCCGGCGATCTGGCGGCGACCGAGGAGAACGTACGGCGGCTCGGAACCGAGGTACTCCCCCAGCTCCGCTGAACGGCCCGGCCGCGGTGCCCGCGGACTCGGGCGGACCCGGCGAACTCCGGGCCCGGCGGGGAGCTTGCCGCTCCGGTACAGACTGCACCTCCCGCGTACGGAGCGGCAAGCGAGCGACCATCCGCCTCAGCAGTCGCGCAGTTCCGGCGACTGGTTCAGCAACTGGCTGCGCACCGAGGTGAAACGGGCCAGCGTCTCGTCGACCGAGGAGTCCAACGGGAACACCGCCACCCGGTGGCAGTTCTGGAAGGCCAGCCGCACACCGAAGTGCCGTTGCAGCGCGCCGCGTATCGCGTCACTCGCGAGCGCACGCAGCAGCTGACCGCGTGCCTGCTCGTCCGGCGGGGGCGTCTGGTTGTCGGCGAAGGCTCCGCCGTCCACCTTCAGCTGTGCCACCAGGGAGCTGATCATCTCCCATGCGTAGGGCAGGGAGGTCCGGACGCAGTCGACGAATTCTGCTTCGTCGACCTCGCCTCGCTCGGCCTTTTCGAGTAGGGCCGGTGAGACGTCGAGCGACATGGGTTCTCCTCTCGCACCCCCGACCAGCAGGGGTTGCCGGACAGTAAAGGGAGTGCGCGATGTCGAACACGCTCCGTACACACGTCGCGACCTCCCGTTCAATACCGTAAGCAACCGAACGTGACCGCACCAGGAGAATGCCCAGATGGGCCCCTTCGGTTAGGGACACAATCGGCCAGTGCGCAACATGGGCCTTATGGGAAAAGTGGGGCGGCTCACCCCGGCTCCCCCCGGGACGCGAATCGCGTCGGGCCCGGCCCGTCGAGTAGCGTTGCCGACCATGCGTCTCGTCATTGCCCGCTGCTCCGTGGACTACGCCGGGCGGCTCACCGCCCACCTCCCCTCGGCCCCCCGCCTCATCCTGGTCAAGGCGGACGGCAGCGTCTCGATCCATGCCGACGACCGGGCCTACAAGCCCCTGAACTGGATGTCGCCGCCCTGCACGCTGAAGGAGGGCACCGGCGACGAGGCGGGCGTGTGGACCGTCGTCAACAAGGCGGGCGAAAAGCTCATCATCACGATGGAGGAGATCCTCCACGACTCCTCGCACGAACTGGGCGTGGACCCGGGCCTGATCAAGGACGGCGTGGAAGCGCACCTCCAGGAGCTGCTGGCCGACCGCATCGAGACGCTCGGCGAGGGCTACACCCTCATCCGCCGCGAGTACCCGACGGCCATCGGCCCGGTCGACATCCTGTGCCGGGACGCCGAGGGCGGGACCGTCGCGGTCGAGATCAAGCGCCGTGGCGAGATCGACGGCGTGGAGCAACTCACGCGCTATCTGGAACTGTTGAACCGCGATCCCCATCTCGCGCCGGTGCGCGGTGTCTTCGCCGCCCAGGAGATCAAGCCGCAGGCCCGGGTCCTGGCCACCGACCGCGGCATCGGCTGCCAGGTGCTCGACTACGACGCGCTGCGCGGCATCGAGGACGACAAGCTGCGGCTGTTCTGAGCGGACGGCATGCGTGAGGGCCGGGTCCGGCGGACGGACCCGGCCCTCACGCGTGCCGAGGGGCCTCAGATCACCTGGCCCGTCGCCGGACCGGAGCCGCTCGGCGATCCCGCGTCGCTGCTCGTGCTGCTCTGCGGCGCGCTCGCGGTGGTGCTCGCCGGGGCGCTGGAGACGGGACCGCTCGCCGTGTCGGACGTCTCCGGTGTCGACGGCGGGGGCGGCTCGGACGTCGGCTTCTCGGAGGTCGGGGGCGGGTCGGAGGTGGGCGGCTCCGAGGTGGGCGGCTCGGACGTCGGCGGCTTGGACGTCGGCGGCTTCACCGTCGGCTTCGGCGACGTGGGCGGCTTCGAAGACGACGACGGGTCGTCCGGGCTGCCCGAGCCGCTCGGTCCGTCGGGCTCGTCCGAGTCGTCGGGGCTCTTGGTACCGCTCGGATCGTCCGACGGGCCGGACGATTCCGTCGGCGTCGGGTCGTCGGACGTGCCGAAGGTGCCGTCCGGGCCGGGGTCGGTCGGCCGGCTGGTGGCCTCGCCGGTGTCGGCGGAGTCGTCGCTGCCGTCGCCCGCCCGGTCGGCGCCGAGGCTGCCGTCGTCGACGCCCTGGCTCGCCGACGGGTTGACGCCCACCCGGTCGGAGGGGTCACCGGCGTCGTTGTCCGAGGTGGCGCCGAGCGTCACCACCGTGCCGAGTACGGCCACGAGCAGCGCGCCCGCTCCGGCGGCGACCAGGTTGCGCCGGGCGAAGCCCTTGATGCCGGTCCCGGCCTTGTGGGACGGGCCGGGGGACGCGCCCCGGTGGGTCACCAGCGTCGGGGACTGCGGGGACGGCCGCAGCGGCGGGAACGGGGCGGGCACGCCCCCCGGCGGCGACGCCGACTCCTCCTGCCGGGCGTCGGGCACCTCGTCCCCGGCCATGGGGCCGAGGCCGTGCGCGGGGGCGCCGGCGACGGCCTCGGGGACGCCGGGAGCGGACACGGCGGTGCCCGGGCCGGGCGTGTCCCCGGAGCGGTCGGCGACCAGGGCGAGGGCCCGGCGCCCCGCGACGGCTCCGCGCTTGTCGGAGAGTGCGCCGCGCAGCCCGATGGAGGCCTCCAGCTCGGCGCGGGCCCGGTCGAGCTGTCCGTCGCACAGCGCGAGGATGCCGAGTTCGTGGTGGAAGTAGGCCTGTTCGGCGACGTCGCCGGCGAGCCGGGCGGCCTCGCTGCCGGAGCGCAGCGTCCGTTCCCAGGCGCTCCAGTGCAGCCCGGCCGCGAACGCGGGCGCCGCGGTGCGGGCCAGCTGGACGGCGGGGCTCTCCTCGTCCTGGGCGGGCGGGGTGGTCCTCGGCACCAGCACGGCGAGGGCGGCCAGCACGGCGTCGGCCTCGGCGCAGACGCGCTCCGGGGTGACCGAGGGGTGCCCGGCCCACCAGGCGTAGTGCTGGGCGGCCGTCAGCGCCCTGGCGGGGGCCTCGTCGGCGTATCCGGCGCTCTCCAGCTGGGTGAGCACACCGGCGGCCAGCCGGTAGCGGGAGCCGACCGGGGAGACGAGGCCGCAGTCGGCCAGCTCGCCGAGGGCGGCGTCCGCGTGGGTGTCGCCGACCAGGGCGGGCAGGTGGGCCTGGTGCGGGACCTCGCCGCCGAGGGCGACGGCGAACTCCAGGGTGGCCTGGGCGGAGGCGCTCAGCCGGGAGGCGAGCAGCGGCGCGGGCGCGGCGGCCTCGCCGAGGGACGGGAGCGGGACCTCGTCGCTCTCGGCGGCGTCGTAGGGCGTGTCGTCGGCCGGGCGGGCGTCCGCGAAGACGCCGAACTCGTCGACGGCGTCGGCGCCGGCCCGCAGCCGGTCGCGCTGGCGCAGCAGGGCGCCCGCCTGGACGAAGCGCAGCGGCAGGCCCTCGGACTCGAACCAGAGGTCGCCGGCCCAGTTGGCCTCCTCGTCGGTGAGGGTGCGTCCGGCGGCCCGCTGGAGCAGCTCCACGCCGTCGGAGCGGTCCAGGCCGGTGAGGAAGACCTCCTCGACGGCGGAGGCGGCGGACGGCGCGGGCACGTCCGGCGTCGCGCCGATGAGGAAGGCGCACTCGGGGGTGGCCTCCAGCAGTTCGTCGAGGGCGGCGCCGCCGAACTCGACGTCGTCGAGGACGACGACCGCGCCGACCTCCCTGAGGTGCGCGAGGAGTTCGATCCGATCCGGGCGGTGCAGGGGTGCGCGGTGGACGGCGTAGAAGAGGTCGTACAGCAGGTCGTCGGCCGTGCGGTGGAAGCCGCTGAGGCGGACCACGCCGTCGGGTGCGAGGTCGGCGCAGTCCTCGGCGACGAGGTCGAGGAGGCTGGTGCGGCCGGAGCCGGCGGGGCCGGTGAGGCGTACGGAGCGGCCGCGGGCGAGCAGCCGCACCAGGCGTTCACGCTCGTCCTGGCGGGCCGTGAGCGGCCGTTCGGGCCGTGCCGGTCCGGGCGGGGCGGGCGGCCGGGCGGCGCGGTCCACCTCGGCGCGTTCGGCCGCGGTGAACTTCTCGGGCCGGGCGGGCCGCTCGCCGGGCGGGCAGGCCTCGATCTCGCTGCCGTCGACGGGGTTGACGGTGAGCAGGAAGTCGCCGGAGACGAGCTGCACCGTGCGGGCGAGCGCGGGCGCGTGCTGTCCGAAGTCGGGTGTAAGGGGATCCCTGGGCGGGCGCGGGCGCGGCGTGTGGCCTCCCCCGGTCTCGAATTCACTCGACCGGGAGGGGCCCCCATCGTCGTGGCCGTACTCCTCGGGTCCCCGGCTGTTCGGGTCCATAGGTTCAAGCCCCCCAAAAGCGTCGTGTGCAGGGTCCCGGTCGGGACCACCCTCCCGGCCTTGCCGCACACCGCGCTGTCGCTTCTGGTCCGGGCCCGCCAGTGGGTTGCAGGGCAGCGGGCAGCCGAACCCTAAACCTTCGCTCAGTATCTCCGACAGTCCGGGGTACCGCGTCGCCCGAGACGTCACAGTCTCGTGAGGATTGCGTGCGTCGGGCGTTTCCGTGAGGGAGCGTCCCGGCCTCCCCCGCCCACCCGGGCACACCTGCCCGGGGCGTCACACCCTGGGCAGGCTCTCCACGCCGAGGCCGCCCTCGATGGCGAGGATCCGGTGCAGCCGGGTGGCCACCAGCAGGCGCTGCATCTGCGGCGGCACGCCGCGCAGCACCAGCCGCCGGCCGCAGCGGCCGGCCCGCCGGTGGGCCCCCATGATCACACCGAGTCCGGTGGCGTCCCAGGAGTCCAGCTCTGACAGGTCGAGGACCAGGTCGCCGACTCCGTCGTCGACGGCCGAGTGCAGGACCGTTCGGGCGTCCGCCGCGCTGCGGACGTCGAGGCGGCCCCCGACGACCAGCTCGACGTGGTCGCCCCTGATGTGCATATGCGCTCCCCGTGCGTGCGTCTCGTGCTCCGCGAAGTGGTGTCGTTCCGATGCTCGGTGTGCTGTGCGGTGATGCAACCTCTGACTGCGTGAAACGGCCCCAGGTTGCCGCCTGTGAGCGAACCGATACCGAATTCACCCCGGCGTGTGATGTTTCCGGGGCGGGTGCGGAGTCAGTGCTTGTAGAAGCCCTGCCCGCTCTTGCGTCCGATGTCACCGGCGTCCACCATCCGGCGCATCAGCTCCGGCGGGGCGAACTTCTCGTCCTGCGACTCGGTGTAGATGTTGCTCGTGGCGTGCAGCAGGATGTCCACGCCCGTCAGGTCGGCGGTGGCCAGCGGCCCCATGGCGTGTCCGAAGCCCAGCTTGCAGGCGAGGTCGATGTCCTCGGCGGTGGCGACGCCCGACTCGTAGAGCTTGGCGGCCTCGACGACGAGGGCGGAGATGAGACGGGTGGTCACGAAGCCGGCGGCGTCGCGGTTGACGACGATGCAGGTCTTGCCGACGGACTCGGCGAACTCCCGCGCGGTGGCGAGCGTTTCGTCACTGGTCTTGTAGCCGCGCACCAGTTCGCACAGCTGCATCATCGGGACCGGCGAGAAGAAGTGCGTGCCGACGACCCGCTCCGGGCGCTCCGTGACGGCCGCGATCTTGGTGATCGGGATGGCGGAGGTGTTGGAGGCGAGGACCGCGTCGTCCTTCGCGAGCTTGTCGAGCGCGCGGAAGATCTCGTGCTTGACTTCCAGCTTCTCGAAGACGGCCTCGACGACGACGTCGGCGTCGGCCGCGGCGTCCAGGTCGGTGGTCGCGGTGATGCGGGCGAGGGCGGCCTCGGCGTCGTCGGCCGCCAGCTTGCCCTTGGCGACGAACTTGTCGTACGACGCCTTGATGGCGTCGGTGCCCCGCCGGAGCGCCTCGTCGGTGACGTCGCGCAGGACGACGTCCCAGCCCGCCTGCGCGGAGACCTGGGCGATGCCGGATCCCATGAGACCGGCTCCGATGACGGCGAGCTTCCGTGCCACTGTGCGACTCCCCTGATACGCGCTGTCCTTGTTCTCTCGGCCGGACACTAGCGGTCGTGAGGGGCTGTGTGACCGGTAAGTAATGCGCGTCACGTCTCACATGACGGACATCACACCGCCGAGGGTCATGCGGCGCCTCGGACGGCGTAGTTGAGCACCTTCTCGCTCAACAGCCCTTCCATCTCGTCCAGCATCAGCAGCACCTCCCGGGAGACCTCGGCGGGCTTCCCGCCGGCGAGCATGCGCTGCCCGATGGTCGCGACGACCGTTCCGTGCAGCCAGTTGATCTGGCCGGCCATCAGGGCGGGCATCGTGTCGTCCGCGGGGGCGCCGGTCTCCTCGCGCAGCGTGCGCTCCAGGTCGAGCAGGACCTCCTGGCCGATCGCCCACATCCGCGAGCGCAGGGCGGGCGAGTCATGGATGACCCTCATGAAGCGTGCGTAGCCGTCCATCAGGCCGATCCGGGGCGAGACCGACTCGACCTCCTCGCGCAGTTCGCGCAGGACCGCCTCGGCGGCCGACTCGCCGTCACGCCGGCCGCGCACCCAGCGGGAGAGCCGGTCGGTCACGCCCTTGGAGCGGTCGAGGAACAGGTCCTCCTTGGCCGGGAAGTAGTTGTACACGGTGTTCACCGAGACGTTCGCGGCCTCGGCCACCTCGGCCACGGTCACGGCGTCGAAGCCGCGCTCGACGAACAGACCCGTGGCGACATCGGAGATGTACTGCCGGGTCTGCCGCTTCTTCCGCTCCCTGAGCCCCTCGGCCATGGACGCATCCTAGCTTCGCTGGCGCCGATGAAAACTTGGGGTCATTGCAAAATTTCAGTGACTCTGTTTTTCTGGGTTTCATGGCAATCATCAGTACGGCCGGTCTGGCCCGGACCTTCGAGACGAAGCGCGGCCCGGTCCAGGCCGTGCGCGGCATCGACCTGACCGTCCGCGAAGGGGAGATCCTCGGCTTCCTGGGCCCCAACGGCGCGGGCAAGACCACGACCCTGCGGATGCTCACGACCCTGCTCGCCCCCACCGGCGGCGCCGCCACGGTCGCCGGTCACGACCTGGCGAGGGACCCGGCCGGGGTCCGCCGGGCGTGCGGGTACGTGGCGCAGTCGGGCGGGGTGGACGGGCAGATCACCGTGCGGGAGGAGCTGGTCACCCAGGGCCGCCTGTACCGGCTGCCCAGGGCGCGGGCGGCCGAGCGCGCCGAGGAACTGGCCCGTGACCTGGACCTGACCGGGCTGCTCGACCGCAGGTGCGCCGCGCTCTCCGGCGGCCAGCGGCGCCGGCTGGACATCGCGATGGCGCTCACCCACCGGCCGAAGCTGCTCTTCCTGGACGAGCCGACCACCGGCCTGGACCCGGGCAGCCGCGCCGGACTGTGGGACCTGGTCCGCCGGCTGCGCGACGAACACGGCACCACGGTGTTCCTGACCACCCACTACCTCGACGAGGCCGACGCCCTCTCCGACCGCCTGGTCGTCGTCGACCGGGGCGTGGTGGTGGCCGACGGCACCCCGAGCGCGCTGAAGCGGGAGCACGGCGGCTCGGCCGACGCCTCCCTGCAGGACACCTTCCTCGCCATCACCGGCCGCGGTACCGCACCGGCCGACCCGACCCCCGTAGCCGTCTAGGACACCCAGGACCCTCCGATGCTGCTCCACGACACCGCTCTCGTCTACGGCCGCTACCTGCGCCAGTCCCTCCGCTCCCGCTTCGGGCTCCTCTTCGGCGTCCTGATGCCCCTGCTGTACCTGGTCTTCTTCGGTCCGCTGCTGACCGGTCTGCCGCTCGGCGGCCGGGGCAGCTCCTGGCAGCTGCTGGTCCCCGGGCTCCTGCTCCAACTCGCCCTGTTCGGCGCCTCCTTCGCGGGCTTCTCGGTCATCGTCGAGAACGGCCAGGGCGTGATCGAGCGCATGCGCGTCACGCCCGTCAGCCGCCTGGCCCTGCTGCTGGGCCGGGTGCTGCGGGACGCCACGCTGTTCGTCTTCCAGGCGGTGCTGCTGGTGCTGGCGGCGGTGGTGATGGGCCTGAGGGCACCGCTGCCCGGCGTGCTCGTCGGCTTCGCCTTCGTCGCCGTGCTCACGGTCGCTCTGGCCTCCCTGTCGTACGCGCTCGCGATGAAGGTCCGCACGCCCCAGGAGTTCGGGCCCACGATCAACGCGCTGACGATGCCGTCGATGCTGCTGTCCGGCCTGATGCTCCCGATGACCCTCGGCCCGGCCTGGCTCGACGTCCTGTCCCGCCTGATGCCGCTGCGCCATCTGGTGGACGCGGTGCGGGACGCCTACACCGGCGCCTACGCCACCGCGCACATGCTGTACGGCTCCCTCGTGGCCGTCGCCTTCGCGGCGCTCGCCGTGACGGTCGGCACACGCGTGTTCCGTACCGCGGGGGCGTAACTACGCTGGGTGCATGGTCAACCTGACGCGCATCTACACCCGGACCGGCGACCAGGGCACCACCGCCCTCGGTGACATGAGCCGGGTCCCGAAGACCGACCTCAGGATCGCCGCGTACGCCGACGCCAACGAGGCGAACGCGGCGATCGGCACGGCGATCGCCCTGGGCGGGCTGGACGAGGAGGTCGTCAAGGTCCTCACCCGCGTCCAGAACGACCTGTTCGACGTGGGCGCGGACCTGTCGACGCCGGTGGTGGAGAACCCGCAGTACCCGCCGCTCAGGGTCGAGCAGTTCTACGTCGACAAGCTGGAGGCGGACTGCGACCGCTTCCTGGGCGAGCTGGAGAAACTGCGCTCCTTCATCCTGCCCGGCGGCACGCCCGGCGCGGCCCTGCTGCACCAGGCGTGCACGGTGGTCCGCCGGGCCGAGCGCTCGACGTGGGCGGCCCTCGACGTCCACGGCGAGACGATGAACCCGCTGACCGCGACCTACCTCAACCGGCTCTCCGACCTGCTGTTCATCCTCGCGCGCACGGCCAACAAGGAGCTCGGGGACGTGCTCTGGGTGCCGGGCGGGGAGCGCTGAGGCACCGCGCGCACCCGGGCGCCGGTGACCGGTCACCCGGTGACGGCCACCGGCGGGACGGGCGGTGTCCGGCTCAGCGGCGGACGTCCTCCTTCTTGAGCAGGCGATCCGACGACGGCTCCGAGGGACCGGGCCCGGCCGCCGGGGCCTTCTTCGGCCAGATGGCGTACGACAGCGCGATCAGGCCGTGGATGCCGGCGACGCGCCAGGCCGTGTACTGCCAGCTCTCCAGGGAGCCGGTGCGGGCCGGGTCGTCGACGTACCACATGGCGAGCCGGAGCAGCCCCGTCGCCACGGCCGCGGCGACGACCGTGCCGAGCCACACCTTCCCCTCGTGCAGGGCGCGGGCCATCCCGTAGCGCGGGGGCCGCGGCAGCGGGCGGCCGTCGATGCGGTGGGCGGCGTGACCGTCGAGCCACTTCACCGTCCGGTGGCCGTGGCCGACCGTGTAGCCGATGTACAGCGCCGCCAGGCCGTGCTTCCAGCTCGGATCGGCGCCGTTCTTCAGGTCCAGCGCGGTGACGACCAGCAGGACGACCTCCAGCAGCGGCTCGGCCAGCAGCAGCGCCATGCCCGTGCGCGGCATCCGCAGCAGGTATCGGAAGGACAGCCCCGCCGCCAGCAGCACCCAGAAGCCGATCTCGCAGGCGATGATCAGGGTGACGATCACGGTTCGCTCCTCTCGGTCACCCATTCAGGCTCCCGTGCGCGGCGGCCCGGAGCGTCGTCGCCGGTGACGAACCTCCAGTACATCGAAAGATGCAGTACGGGACCGTTCCCGGGCACCAGGCACACGCGGCGCGGGCCGTGTTGGATGGTGTCATGGCCGTACGACTCCCCCGCCCGCACCGCTTCGACGTGGGCGCCGCCGCGGCCGGGCTGCTCGGCGGGCTGCTGCTGTGGGGCATCGGCCTCGGCGTCCGCCCGGCCGGCGAACCGATCGTGCTGTTCGACGGCCGCTGGCCGCTGCTCGTGCCGCTCGCGGTCGTGGCCGGCTGCGAGCTGCTGCGCCGGGCCGCACCCCGCACCGGCCTGCTGATCGGCACGGCCGCGCTGGCCGCGGACCTGATCACCCAGGGCAGCCTGGTCACGGTGCTGATGTACACCGACCTCATGTACGCCGCCGTCCTGTACGGCCCGCCCGCCTCGGCCCGCCGCATCCCGTGGATCACCGGGCTGCTCACGGTGGTCGCGACCGTCCTGCCGTTCGCGGTGTGGCGGGTCCCCGAGGCGCTGCTGATCGGTGTGGCCGTCGGGATCGTGACGTTCGGGCCCGCGTCCACCGGCCTGATCGTGCGCAGCCACCGCGAGGAGGCGGAGGCCGCCCGGCTGCGCGCCGAACAGACCGCGCTGCTGGCCGAGATGGACCGGGTCCAGGCGGTGACCGCGGAACGGTCCCGGATGGCCCGCGAGTTGCACGACATGGTCGCCAACCACCTCTCGGCGATCGCCATCCACTCCACGGCCGCCCTCTCCCTCGACGACCCGGCGACCACCCGGCAGGCGCTCGGGGTGATCCGGGAGAACAGCGTGGCGGGCCTGTCGGAGATGCGGCGGCTGATCGGCATCCTGCGGGACACCGGTGAGGACGCCGAGCCGGCCGCCGCCCCCACCCTCGACGGCCTCGGCGCGCTGGTCGACGGCGCCCGCGCCAACGGGCTCGACGTCGCCCTGGAGACGGCGTACGGCGAGGACCTGCCCGCGCCGGTGGAGCTGGCCGCGTACCGGATCGTCCAGGAGTCGCTGACGAACGCGCTGAAGCACGCCTCGAAGGGCCCGGTCCGGGTGACGCTCACCCGCCGGAGCCACGTGCTGCGCGTCGAGGTGACCAGCACGTACGGCGACCGCGACGCTCCCCGGGCCCCCGGCTCCGGCGCCGGTCTGGTCGGCATGCGGGAGCGGGTGGCGCTGCTGCACGGAACGTTCGAGGCCGGGCCCGAGCGGTCGGCCGATGGCAAGATCTGGGCCGTGCGCGCCACGCTGCCCCTCGCCGAAGGAGACCTCGCATGATCCGCGTCCTCGTCGCCGAGGACCAGTCCGCCGTGCGCGCCGGACTGGTGCTGATCCTGGGCAGCGCACCGGACATCGAGGTGGTCGGCGAGGCGGCGGACGGCGAACAGGCGGTGGCGCTGGCCCGGGAGCTGCGGCCCGACGTGGTGCTGATGGACGTTCAGATGCCGCGTGTCGACGGGGTGTCGGCGACCCGCCAGGTGGTCGCCGAGCGGCTGGCCGACGTGCTCGTGCTGACCACCTTCGACCTCGACGAGTACGTCTTCGGGGCGCTCAGGGCGGGCGCCGCGGGGTTCCTGCTGAAGAACACGGAGGCGAAGGACCTGATCGCCGCCGTCCGCACGGTGGCGGGCGGTGAGGGGATCGTCGCCCCGGCCGTCACCCGGCGGCTGATCGCCGAGTTCGCCGCCAAGCCGGTCCGGGAGACGACCGCCGATCCGGCGGTGCTGCAGAGCCTGACCCGCCGCGAGCGCGAGGTCCTGTCCTGCCTCGGCCAGGGCCTGTCCAACGCCGCGATCGCCGACCGGCTGGACATGGCCGAGGCCACGGTGAAGACCCACGTCAGCCGCCTGCTGGGGAAGCTGGGGCTGCGCAGCCGCGTGCAAGCGGCGGTGCTCGCGCAGGAGTTGGGGATCTAGCCGGCTTTCAGCTGTAGTGGTCCAGACCTATTGACCCGTGGTCCAGACCTTTCTATTCTCGCGGCACTGCGGGCATGCGGCTCAGTCATGCCCACAACAAGATCCCCACAGGTCCCCACATAAGGAGGCGCACCATGCGCTTCAGACACAGAGCCGCGGCACTGGCCGCGACGCTGGCACTCCCCCTCACGGGGCTGGTCGGACTCGCGACTCCCGCCCAGGCGGCCACCAGCGCGACGGCCACCTTCACCAAGACCTCGGACTGGGGCACCGGCTTCGGCGGCAGCTGGACGGTGAAGAACACCGGCACCACGACCATCAACTCCTGGACGGTCGAGTGGGACTTCCCCTCCGGCACCAAGGTCACCTCCGCCTGGGACGCCACGGTCACCAACTCCGGTGACCACTGGACCGCCAAGAACCTCGGCTGGAACGGCACCCTCGCTCCCGGGGCGTCCGTCTCCTTCGGGTTCAACGGCACCGGCTCCGGCTCCCCGTCCGGCTGCAAGCTCAACGGCGGCAGCTGCGACGGCACCTCTCAGCCCGGCGACGCGGCCCCCTCCGCCCCCGGCACGCCGACCGCCTCCGACATCACCGACACCTCGGTCAAGCTGACCTGGTCCGCGGCCACCGACGACAAGGGCGTCAAGAACTACGACGTCCTGCGCGACGGCGCCAAGGTCGCCACCGTCACCGGCACCTCGTACACCGACACCGGCCTGACCAAGGGCACCGACTACTCCTACACGGTCCAGGCCCGCGACACCGCCGACCAGACCGGCCCCGTGAGCGGCGCCGTCAAGGTCCGCACCACCGGCGACGACGGCGGCGGCAACCCCGGCGGCGACAAGGTCAAGCTCGGCTACTTCACCAACTGGGGCGTCTACGGGCGCAACTACCACGTGAAGAACCTGGTCACCTCCGGCTCCGCCGAGAAGATCACGCACATCAACTACGCCTTCGGCAACGTCCAGGGCGGCAAGTGCACCATCGGCGACGCCTACGCCGACTACGACAAGGCGTACACCGCCGACCAGTCCGTCGACGGCGTCGCCGACACCTGGGACCAGCCGCTGCGCGGCAACTTCAACCAGCTGCGCAAGCTGAAGGCCAAGTACCCGCACATCAAGGTGCTGTGGTCGTTCGGCGGCTGGACCTGGTCCGGCGGCTTCCCCGACGCCGTGAAGAACCCGGCCGCCTTCGCCAAGTCCTGCCACGACCTGGTCGAGGACCCGCGCTGGGCCGATGTCTTCGACGGCATCGACCTGGACTGGGAGTACCCGAACGCCTGTGGTCTGAGCTGTGACACGACCAGCGCCAAGAACGCCTTCAGCACCATGATGAAGGCCATGCGCGCCGAGTTCGGCAACGACCTCGTCACCGCGGCCGTCACCGCGGACGCGTCCGACGGCGGCAAGATCGAAGCCGCCGACTACGGCCCGGCCGCGCAGTACATCGACTGGTACAACGTGATGACGTACGACTTCTTCGGCGCCTGGGCGAAGAACGGCCCCACCGCCCCGCACTCGCCGCTGACCTCGTACGCCGGCATCCCGCAGCAGGGCTTCACCTCCGCCGACGCGATCGCGAAGTTCAAGGCGACCGGCGTCCCGGCGAGCAAGCTGCTGCTCGGCATCGGCTTCTACGGCCGCGGCTGGACCGGCGTCACCCAGTCCGCGCCCGGCGGCACCGCGACCGGACCGGCCGCCGGCACCTACGAGGCGGGCATCGAGGACTACAAGGTCCTCAAGAACAGCTGCCCGGCCACCGGCACCGTCGCCGGCACGGCGTACGCGCACTGCGGCACCAACTGGTGGTCGTACGACACCCCGGCCACCGTCAAGTCGAAGATGGCATGGGCCGGCAACCAGGGCCTGGGCGGCGCCTTCTTCTGGGAGTTCAGCGGTGACACCGCCAACGGCGAACTGGTGAGCGCCATCGACAGCGGCCTGCAGTAGTCACCCGAGAGATACCCAAGCGACGTTGACGCTCCCCCAGGCTTCGCCCGGGGGGACCCCCACCCAGCGAGTGAATGTGGCTACGCCACATTCACTCGCTGTCCGGGCGGGGCTGCCTCCAGCCACGCGAGAAATCCGGTCAGCGCGTCTTCGCTCATCGCCAGTTCGAGCCGTGTGCCCCGGTGCAGACACGCGAGGACCACGGCGTCCGAGAGCAGGGCCAGCTCCTCCTCGCCCTCGGGGACACGGCGGCCGGCCACCTCGATCGCGGAGCGCTCAAGAACGCGGCGCGGACGGGGGGAGTACGAGAAGACCCGGTACCACTCGATCCGGTCGCCGTTGTAGCGGGCCACTCCATAGGCCCAGCCCTTGCCGCCGGTGTCGCCCTCCTCGGGGGCGTCCCACCGCAGGGAGCAGTCGAAGGTGCCGCCCGAGCGCTGGATCAGCCGGCGGCGCAGACCGAAGACGAAGAGCCCGATCACCACCAGGGCGACGACAATTCCGCACACAGTCAGAGCGAGGACCATCGGCACCGACCTCCTCGTCTCCTAGGTAACGGAACGGAAAAAACACCCGGATCTGCCTCAGCCGCGGCCGGGTCCGGATCGCTCCGGTCCCAGCCGCGGCTGAGTGACGTCATAGCACGGCGCGGTCGTCAGCGCCCCGCCGCCGCGCGCAGTCGCACGTCCGCACGGCGTTCGGCGGTGGCGTCGCCCTCCGCCTTCGCACGCTCGAGCTCCCGCTCCGCGCGCTGGACATCGATCTCGTCCGACAGTTCGGCGATCTCGGCCAGCAGCGACAGCTTGTTGTCCGCGAACGAGATGAAACCGCCGTGCACCGCGGCGACGACCGTCCCACCATCACTCGTACGGATGGTCACCGGGCCCGACTCCAGCACACCGAGCAGCGGCTGGTGACCGGGCATGACGCCGATGTCGCCGGACGTGGTGCGCGCGACGACCAGGGTGGCCTCGCCGGACCAGACCTCTCGGTCGGCCGCGACCAGCGCGACGTGCAGCTCAGCAGCCAAGGTGGCTCCTCGGGTCACCACCCGGCGGTTCTGCCGGGTGTTGGTTACAAGTCTAAGGGGCGTGGACGAGGGGGCGGGACGCGCCCGCCCCCTCACAAGAGCCGCAGGCTCAGGAGACGCCCAGCTCCTTCGCGTTCTTCTTCAGGTCCTCGATGCCACCGCACATGAAGAACGCCTGCTCCGGGAAGTGGTCGTACTCACCGTCGCAGATCGCGTTGAACGCGGCGATCGACTCGTCCAGCGGCACGTCCGAGCCCTCGACGCCGGTGAACTGCTTGGCGACGTGGGTGTTCTGGGACAGGAAGCGCTCCACGCGACGGGCACGGTGGACGACGAGCTTGTCCTCCTCGCCGAGCTCGTCGATACCGAGGATCGCGATGATGTCCTGCAGGTCCTTGTACTTCTGCAGGATGTTCTTCACGCGCATGGCCGCGTTGTAGTGGTCCTGCGCGATGTAGCGCGGGTCCAGGATCCGGGACGTCGAGTCCAGCGGGTCCACGGCCGGGTAGATGCCCTTCTCCGAGATCGGACGGGAGAGAACCGTCGTCGCGTCGAGGTGGGCGAAGGTGGTGGCCGGGGCCGGGTCGGTCAGGTCGTCCGCGGGGACGTAGATCGCCTGCATCGAGGTGATCGAGTGACCACGGGTCGAGGTGATGCGCTCCTGGAGGAGACCCATCTCGTCGGCCAGGTTCGGCTGGTAGCCCACCGCGGAGGGCATACGGCCGAGCAGGGTCGACACCTCGGAACCGGCCTGGGTGAAGCGGAAGATGTTGTCGATGAAGAACAGCACGTCCTGCTTCTGGACGTCACGGAAGTACTCGGCCATGGTCAGGCCGGCCAGCGCGACGCGCAGACGGGTGCCCGGGGGCTCGTCCATCTGGCCGAAGACCAGCGCGGTCTTGTCGATGACGCCGGACTCGCTCATCTCGTCGATGAGGTCGTTGCCCTCACGGGTGCGCTCGCCGACACCGGCGAACACCGACACACCCTCGTGGTTGTTGGCGACGCGGTAGATCATCTCCTGGATGAGCACCGTCTTGCCGACGCCGGCGCCGCCGAACAGACCGATCTTGCCGCCCTTGACGTACGGGGTCAGCAGGTCGATGACCTTGATGCCGGTCTCGAACATCTCGGTCTTCGACTCGAGCTCGTCGAAGTTCGGCGCCTTGCGGTGGATCGGCCAGCGCTCACCGTCGTAGGACTCGTCGACGTTCAGCACCTCACCGAGGGTGTTGAAGACCTTGCCCTTGGTGAAGTCGCCGACCGGCACGGAGATCGCGGCACCGGTGTCGGTCACCGGGGCCTGGCGGACCAGACCGTCGGTGGGCTGCATGGAGATGGCGCGGACCAGACCGTCACCCAGGTGCTGGGCGACCTCCAGGGTCAGCGTCTTCAGCTCGCCCTCGTTCGCCGGGTCGGCGACCTGGACGTGCAGCGCGTTGTAGATGTCCGGCATCGCGTCGACGGGGAACTCCACGTCGACGACCGGGCCGATGACCCGCGCGACGCGGCCCGTCGCCGTGGCCGTCTCAACAGTGGTGGTCATTAGTTGTCACTCCCCGCGGTCGCGTCGGCCAGGGCGCTCGCGCCACCGACGATCTCGCTGATTTCCTGGGTGATTTCGGCCTGGCGGGCCGCGTTGGCAAGACGGGAGAGCGTGTTGATCAGCTCGCCCGCGTTGTCGGTGGCCGACTTCATCGCGCGCCGGGTGGCGGCGTGCTTCGAAGCGGCCGACTGGAGCAGCGCGTTGTAGATCCGGCTCTCGACGTACCGCGGCAGCAGGGCGTCGAGGACGTCCTCCGCCGAGGGCTCGAAGTCGTACAGCGGCAGGATCTCGCCCTTCGCGGCGGTCTCCTGCGCGACCTCTTCGAGGCGCAGCGGAAGCATCCGCGAGTCGATCGCCGTCTGCGTCATCATCGAGACGAACTCGGTGTAGACGATGTGGAGCTCGTCCACCCCGCCGTCCGCCGTCTCCTTCTCGATCGCCTCGATCAGCGGGGCCGCGACGTTCTTGGCGTCCGCGTACGAGGGCTGGTCGGTGAAGCCGGTGAACGACTCCGCGATCTTGCGCTCACGGAAGTTGTAGTGGGCGACACCGCGCCGGCCGACGATGTACGTGTCGACCTGCTTGCCCTCGCGCTCCAGGCGCTCGGTGAGCTGCTCCGCCGCCTTGATGGCGTTGGAGTTGAAGGCGCCGGCCAGACCGCGGTCGCTCGTGAGGAGCAGGACCGCGGCACGGGTCGGGTTGTCCGCCTCCGTGGTCAGCGGGTGCTTGGTGTTCGACCCGGTGCCGACCGCCGTGACCGCGCGGGTCAGTTCCTGCGCGTACGGCGTGGAGGCCGCCACCTTGCGCTGCGCCTTGACGACGCGCGAGGCGGCGATCATCTCCATCGCCTTGGTGATCTTCTTGGTCGCGGTGACGGATCGGATGCGACGCTTGTAGACCCGGAGCTGGGCTCCCATGAGTCAGGTCCCTTCCTTACGTCACTTGGCGGCGGACGGGGCGTCCTCGCCGAGCAGCTTGCCGTCCGAGGTCTCGAACTGCTTCTTGAACGCCGAGATCGCGTCGGCGACGGCCTGCAGGGTGTCGTCGGACATCTTGCCGCCCTCCTTGATGGAGGTCATGAGGCCCTGCTCCTTGCGGTGCAGGTACTCCAGCAGCTCCTTCTCGAAGCGGCGGATGTCGGCGACCGGCACGTCGTCCATCTTGCCGGTGGTGCCGGCCCAGACGGAGACGACCTGGTCCTCGGTGGCCATCGGCTGGTACTGGTCCTGCTTCAGCAGCTCGACCATGCGCTGACCGCGCTCCAGCTGCGCCTTCGACGCGGCGTCCAGGTCGGAACCGAAGGCGGCGAACGCCTCCAGCTCACGGAACTGGGCGAGGTCCACGCGCAGACGGCCGGAGACCTGCTTCATCGCCTTGTGCTGGGCGGAGCCACCGACGCGGGAGACCGAGATACCGACGTTCAGGGCCGGGCGCTGGCCGGCGTTGAACAGGTCGGACTCCAGGAAGCACTGGCCGTCGGTGATGGAGATGACGTTGGTCGGGATGAACGCCGAGACGTCGTTGGCCTTGGTCTCGACGATCGGCAGACCGGTCATCGAGCCGGCACCCATGTCGTCGGAGAGCTTGGCGCAGCGCTCCAGCAGCCGGGAGTGCAGGTAGAAGACGTCACCCGGGTAGGCCTCGCGGCCCGGCGGGCGGCGCAGCAGCAGCGACACGGCGCGGTAGGCGTCGGCCTGCTTCGACAGGTCGTCGAAGATGATCAGGACGTGCTTGCCCTCGTACATCCACTGCTGGCCGATGGCCGAGCCGGTGTACGGCGCCAGGTACTTGAAGCCGGCCGGGTCGGACGCCGGGGCGGCGACGATGGTCGTGTACTCCAGCGCGCCGTTCTCCTCCAGCGCGCGGCGGACCGACGCGATGGTGGAGCCCTTCTGGCCGATGGCGACGTAGATGCAGCGGACCTGCTTGTTCGGGTCGCCGGTGCGCCAGTTGTCGCGCTGGTTGATGATCGTGTCGACGGCCAGGGCGGTCTTGCCGGTCTGGCGGTCGCCGATGATCAGCTGACGCTGACCACGGCCGATCGGGGTCATGGCGTCGACGGCCTTGTAGCCGGTCTCCATCGGCTCGTGCACCGACTTGCGCTGCATGACCGTGGGGGCCTGCAGCTCGAGGGCGCGTCGGCCGGACGTCTCGATCTCGCCGAGGCCGTCGATCGGGTTGCCGAGGGGGTCGACGACGCGGCCGAGGTAACCCTCGCCCACGGCGACCGACAGGACCTCGCCGGTGCGGGTGACCGGCTGGCCCTCCTCGATGCCGCTGAACTCACCGAGGACGATGGCACCGATCTCGCGCTCCTCGAGGTTGAGGGCGAGGCCGAGGGTGCCGTCCTCGAACTTCAGCAGCTCGTTGGCCATGGCCGAGGGCAGGCCCTCGACCTTCGCGATGCCGTCGCCGGCAAGGGTGACCGTACCGACCTCCTCGCGCGAGGCCGCGTCCGGCTTGTACGACTGGACGAAGTTCTCCAGCGCATCCCGGATCTCCTCCGGCCGGATCGTGAGCTCCGCCATCTGAGTTCCCTGCTCTCCTTGTTGGGCCCGAAGTTTCACTTGGGGGGTAGAAGGGACTCCCCCCAATAAGAGGTGAATCCTCTGCACGGCCCAACCAGGGCCGTCGTAAGTACGTACTGCTTTGTTGTTCTGCTGCCCGGGGGCGCTAGCCCGCCAGGCGGCGGCCGGCGTCCTCGAGACGGTCCGCGATGGAGCCGTTGATGACCTCGTCGCCGACCTGCACCCGGATGCCGCCGACGACCTCGGGGTCCACGTCGAGGTTGAGGTGCATCCGGCGGCCGTAGAGCTTGGCGAGGGCGGCGCCGAGGCGCTGCTTCTGCGTGTCGCTCAGCGGCACCGCCGAGGTGACGACGGCGACCATGCGGTCCCGGCGCTCGGCGGCGAGCTTGGACAGGGACTCGAGTCCCGACTCCAGGCTACGTCCCCGGGGCGCGGTCACAAGGCGCGTCACCAGACGCTCGGTGGTCACGGCCGCCCGGCCGCCGAGCAGGCTGCGCAGCAGCTCGCCCTTGGCCGAGGTGGTGGCCTTGCGGTCGGTCAGCGCGGCGCGCAGCTCGGTGTTCGAGGAGACGATCCGGCTGAACCGGAACAGCTCGTCCTCGACGTCGTCGAGCTTGTTCGCCTTCTGCGCGGCGGTGAGGTCGGCGGTGTTCGCCAGCTCCTCCAGCGCGTCCACCAGGTCGCGGGACTGCGACCAGCGGGAACGCACCATGCCGGACACCAGGTCGGCGGCCGGACCGCTGACCTGGGTGCCGAAGAGGCGCTGGGCGAGTTCGGCCTTGGCCTCGCCGGCCTGCGCCGGGTCGGTGAGGACCCGACGCAGCGACACCTCGCGGTCGAGCAGCGCGGTGACGGCGGCCAGCTCCTCGGCGAGCGAGCTCGCGTCCACGGACGTGGAGTCCGTCAGCGAGTCGAGACGCTCGCGTGCGGCGGCCAGGGCCTCGCGGCTCGCTCCGTTCATCGCGTGGCCTCGGCCTTCTGGTCGAGCTCGTCCAGGAAGCGGTCGATGACACGGCTCTGCCGGGCGTGGTCCTCGAGGGACTCGCCGACGAGCTTGCCGGCCAGTTCGGTGGCGAGCTTGCCGACGTCCTGGCGCAGCGCCGAGGCAGCGGCCTTGCGGTCGGCCTCGATCTGGGCGTGACCGGCGGCGATGATCTCCTCACGCTGCCGCTGGCCCTCCGCGCGCATCTCGGCGATGAGCGTGGCGCCCTGCTCCTGCGCCTCCTGGCGCAGGCGCGCGGCCTCGTGCCGGGCCTCGGCGAGCTGAGCCTTGTACTGCTCAAGAACGCTCTGGGCCTCGGTCTGCGCGGCCTCGGCCTTCTCGATACCGCCCTCGATGGCCTCGCGACGCTCTTCCAGAACCTTGTTGATGTTCGGGAGCAGCTTCTTGGCGAGGAAGCCGAAGACGATGACGAAGGCGATCAGGCCGATGACAAGCTCGGGGATCGGCGGGACGAGAGGGTTCTCACCCTCCGCGGCCGCGATCGTGAGCAGCTGGCTCATGTGTGTGCCTTTCGCCTAGTCGGCTGGTCTGGGGTCAGCGATCAGTAGCCGTAGACGAACGGCATGACCAGACCGATCAGCGCCAGCGCCTCACAGAAGGCGAAGCCGAGGATCTGGTTGGCACGGATCAGGCCGGCGGCCTCGGGCTGGCGGGCGAGGGCCTGGGTGCCGTTACCGAAGATGATGCCGACGCCGACGCCGGGGCCGATTGCGGCGAGACCGTAACCGATGGAACCGAGGGAACCTTCGACGGCAGCAAGGGTCTGGGACATGCCAGTTCTTCCTTTTCCTTTACGGACCGGTGGGGGTTGGCCACCGGACGACTTGTTGAGGGCTGTGCGGGTGCCGGCTCAGTGGTGCTCGGCCAGCGCGCCCTGGATGTAGGTGCAGGTCAGCAGGACGAACACGTACGCCTGCAGGGCCTGGATGAACAGCTCGAAGGCGGTCATCACGATGACCATCACGAACGAGACACCCGCGTAGGCGATGCCGACGCCGTTCAGCAGGTACCAGCTGGCGATCGTGAAGAGCAGCAGCAGGGTGTGGCCCGCGAACATGTTGGCGAAGAGTCGGACGGCGTGGGTGAACGGCCGGATCAGCAGGTTCGAGAACAGCTCGATCAGCATGGCCAGGGGAAGCACCGGGCCGAGCGACTTGTCGTAGCCGGTGACGTTCTTCCAGAAGCCGACGAAGCCGTGGCGCTTGAAGGTCAGCGACACCCACAGGATGTAGACGATCAGGGCCAGGATCATCGGGTACGCGATGATCGAGGTGACCGGGAACTGGGCGACCGGAATGATCGACCAGAGGTTCATCATCCAGACGAAGAAGAACAGCGAGACCACGAGGGGGACGTACTTCTCGCCCTCCTTCTTGCCGATGGTCTCGTAGACGACACCGCGCCGGATGAAGTCGTAGCCCGCCTCGGCGACCATCTGCAGCTTGCCCGGGACGACCTGCGGCCTGCGGAAGGCGGCCCAGAAGAAGCCGACGACGATGATCGAGCCGAGCAGCGCCAGCAGCATCGTCTTGTTGAAGTACAGGTTGCTGTCCGCGTCGCCCCAGAGAGGCTGGAACAGGAACGAGTGCAGGCCCGGGGAGACCTCGGCGAATCCGCAGCCGTCGAAGATGTGGCAGTCGGTCTCGAAGGCGAGCACCTGCGTCGGGTCAGCACTCACCGCGGGCTCCTTCATCGTGGCGCATAGGTACGGCAACCTCGTTGTGTCGGCGCGGCGCGTGGCCGCGGTTCGGCACGGGACTGGTGTTACGGATGTGGGGGCGGCTGTGGGGCATCTCGCCTCGCGATTGAGCAGGCGTCAGCTCGAATGCCCGCGCCCGCGATGCCGCAGTTGGCACCGGACGATAGCAGGACTGCGCATGCCTCTTTATCCCGGCCCTACCCCTCACGACGAGTGGCCCGTCTTTTCGGGCTTCTCGCCCGTCGACTCGGGCTCGACGTAGAGGATCTTGGACTTCATGTGGGCACGCGTCTGGGCGGCGATCCAGGCGAGGGTGCCGGCGACCAGGGTGAGCGCGAAGGCCCGGGGGTTGAACAGCGTCGTGTTCTTGAACGCGGCGACGAAGATGAACAGCAGGAGGATCTGCGCCGCGTAGAGCATCAGGCCCATCGCCTGGAAGAGGTGCGGAAGCGATTTGGCGGTGCGCTGCAGGATGTAGAGGCCGAGCCCCATGAAGAGGATCACCACCAGCGTTCCCACCACGGCGCCGACCGCTCCCTTGCCGCCGGCGACCACACCGCTGACGACGGCGGCTACGGCGCCGACGGCAGCCGTGGGCACGGCAGCCTGAAGCAGGATCCGGACGTCATTGGACGGCATGGCGGCAACTCCGCTTTTCACAGGGGGCAGGGTGTCGTCATGGACGAGCGTAGTCCCGGGCTGAGTGGTGACCTCACGCCAAGAGACCGTCGCACTACGGTCCTTCGGCTCTATCCGGGGGGTTCTCGTGAACCGTATCACAAACTATTTGATGAGGTCTTTACCTGAGGGTGTGCTTGCTGTCACACATGAGAGTGACCCTGCGCGTTTGTGCAAACACAGCACCGGATTGTCTGGTATTGGGGAGATTCGTTCCCCCACGAGTTGGCAATGCTCTAGTCAGATTCTTACCTTGCCCGCGAACGGGGTCCCACGGCGGTAGCGCCGTTGACGCCCGAGACGCCCGCGGCGACGGGGACGCGCTCCTCGGCCTCCTCCATGCCGGCCACCGCGGCCTCGGCGGCCGCCGCCCGGCGCCGGCGGTAGCGGGGCGGGACGAAGCGCTCGGCCCAGCGCGGGGCGCGCGGGGTGAAGCGCGGCAGCAGGAGCAGGATCAGGCCGATCGCACTGAGGAAGACGACGCTCAGCACGATCCACATCGACGCGGCGTTCACGGAGTAGGCGAGCGCGCCGAACGCGATCAGTGCCGAGAAGAAGTACATGATGAGCACCGCGCGGCTGTGGGAGTGGCCGATCTCCAGCAGGCGGTGGTGCAGGTGCCCGCGGTCCGCGGCGAACGGCGACTGGCCGCGCCAGGTGCGCCGGACGATCGCCAGGATCAGGTCGGCGGCCGGGATCGCGATGATCGTCAGCGGCATCAGCAGCGGGATGTAGACCGGCACCATCTGGTGCACGGTGTTGCGCTCCGAGCCGGAGAACAGCCGCATCGCGTCCGGGTCGACCTGCCCCGTCACCGAGATCGCGCCGGCGGCCAGCACGAGGCCGATCAGCATCGAGCCCGAGTCGCCCATGAAGATCCGGGCGGGGTGCATGTTGTGCGGCAGGAAGCCCAGGCACATGCCCATGAGGATGGCGGCGAACAGCGTCGCGGGTGCGGCGGCCTCGATGCCGTACGAGTACCAGATCCGGTAGGCGTACATGAAGAACGCGGCCGCCGCGATGCACACCATGCCGGAGGCGAGGCCGTCGAGGCCGTCCACGAAGTTGACCGCGTTGATGGTGATGACGACCAGCGCCACCGTCAGCAGCGTGCCCTGCCACTGGGTCAGCGCCACGTTGCCGACGCCGGGGACCGGGATCCACAGGATCGTCAGGCCCTGCACCACCATCACGCCGGCGGCGATCATCTGGCCGCCCAGCTTGATCAGGGCGTCGATCTCGAACTTGTCGTCGAGGACGCCGATCAGCCAGATCAGGGCGGCGCCGGAGAGCAGGGCCCTGGGCTCATTGGACGTCTCGAAGACCTCGTTGAGGTTGGTCAGGTGGTCCGCGACCAGCAGGCCCGCGCAGAGCCCGAAGAACATCGCGATCCCGCCGAGGCGCGGAGTGGGTTCCCGGTGCACGTCACGGGCCCGGATCTCCGGCATCGCCCCCGCCACGATCGCGAACTTCCGTACCGGTCCTGTCAGCAGGTACGTCACCGCGGCCGTGATGCAGAGCGTCAGCAGGTATTCACGCACGGGCTTCCCCACAGGTCTCGCTGGCCATTCCCAGCCTCACACCCTAGCGATGCGCGCATATGTGTGAGGACTTCCGGGTAGCGACGATGGTTGCACGAGTGGCTGTGCACGCGAGTGCGTCTACCCCGCCTCAGCCCGGATACGGCGGAAATGCCGCGGCCAGCTCCCGTACGGTCTCGCGTGCGACGGCGGGGTCCGTCGCGTCCCGGAGCACTCCGGCGAGCAGTGCCGCCACCGTCCGCATCTCCCCCTCCCCCATGCCCTGCGTGGTGACGGCCGCCGTGCCCAGACGCAGGCCGCGGGCGTCGCCGTGCGGCAGCGCGCAGCAGTCCAGGACCATTCCGGCCGCCGCGAGCCGGCCCCGGGCGGTCCTGCCGTCGACGCCGAGCGGGGCCGGGTCGGCGGTGAGCAGGTGGGTGTCCGTGCCGCCGGTCGTGACGACCAGGCCCTCGGCGGCCAGGTGGGCGGCGAGCGTGCGGGCGTTGGCGATCACCTGATGGGCGTACGCGGCGAAGGCCGGGGTCCTCGCCTCCGCGAAGGCGACCGCCTTGGCGGCGATGGTGTGCATCTGCGCGCCGCCCTGCGTGAACGGGAAGACGGCCCGGTCCACCCGCTCGGCCAGCTCGCTCCCGCACAGGATCATCCCGCCGCGCGGCCCGCGCAGCACCTTGTGCGTGGTGGCGCAGACGATGTCGGCGTACGGCACCGGGCTGGGTGCCGCTCCCCCGGCGACCAGGCCGATGGGGTGGGCGGCGTCCGCGATGAGGTAGGCGCCCACCTCGTCGGCGACCTCGCGGAAGGCGGCGTAGTCGATGTGGCGGGGGTAGGCGATGGAGCCGCACACGATCGCCTTGGGCCGGTGCGTACGGGCCAGGGTGCGCACCTGGTCGTGGTCGATCAGCCCGGTCTCCGCGTCCACGCCGTAGCCGACGAAGTCGAACCAGCGGCCGGAGAAGTTGGCGGGCGAGCCGTGCGTGAGGTGGCCGCCGTACGGCAGGCCCAGTGCGAGGACGGTGTCCCCGGGGCGCAGCAGCGCCGCGTACGCGGCCAGCATCGCCGAGGAGCCGGAGTGGGACTGCACGTTGGCGTGCTCGGCGCCGAACAGGTTCTGGGCCCGCTGGATGGCCAGCCGCTCGGCGACGTCGACGATCTCGCAGCCGCCGTGGTGGCGGGCGCCGGGGTAGCCCTCGGCGTACTTGTTGGCGAGCGGGGAGCCGAGGGCCGCCAGCACCGCGGGCGAGGTGAAGTTCTCGGCGGCGATCAGCTGGAGCGTCGTCGACTGCCGGTGGCGTTCGGCGAGCAGGATCTCGGCCAGCTCGGGGTCCTGCCGCCGCAGGACATCGGCATCTGCCTCGACGGCGTGGGTGACCGACATGGTGCGCTCCGGGCGTGCGTCGACGGTGACGTACGACCAATGTAGGCCCGGTACGCCCCCGACGCCCGAGTTGTCACACGATCGGCGCCGCCCACGCTCGCACCGCGCCTCCCGCCAACGCCACCACCTCGGCGGACTTCCCCCGTCGGCCCGCACCCCCGCATCACGCCCGCGCGGCCACGCCCCCCAAGGCCGTCACCACCCCGACGCACCCCCCACACCGCTCGGCCCCAGCGTCCGCGCGCCCGCGTCAAGCCCGCGCGGCCACGCCTGTCAGCGCCGTCACGACCGGGTCCAGCGCCTGGTGTATCTCGTCTCCGATCGAGCGGAAGAACGTCAGCGGCGCACCGTACGGGTCGTAGACCTCGTCCGCCTCCGCCGTCGGTGCCAGCAGCCACCCGCGTAGAGCCGCCGCCGCACGCACCAGCGCACGCGCCCGTGTGACCACGCCGTCCTCCAGGGGCGGCAGGGTGGCCGGGTCGATGGCGTTCACCAGGCGGGTGAACTCCTTGAGGGTGAAGGTGCGCAGGCCCGCCGAGTGGCCCATGGAGATGACCTGGGCGCGGTGGTCCCGGGTCGCCGTCAGGACCAGGTCGGCGCGGATGACGTGCTCGTCGAGCAGTTCGCGGCCGGTGAAGCCGGAGGCGTCGGCGCCGAACTCGGCCAGGACGGTCTCCGCGTGCGATTCCATGGGCGCGCCCTCGTGGCCCCAGGTACCCGCGCTCTCCACGATCAGCGCGCCGCCCAGGACGCCCAGCCGCTCCGTCACGAGATGCCGGGTCAGCCGCTCGGTGATGGGCGAGCGGCACACGTTTCCGGTGCTGACGTGGAGGATGCGGAAGCTGTCGCGCGGAAAGCCGAAAGTCGTCGTCACCTCCGCGGGGCGTTCCCCGCCACCTATGCCACGCCCCGTCTCAGGGGCCGTCAATTCGCCACCTCGAGGTCGGGTACGACCTTGCGCAGCTCCTCCGCCGACAGCGCGCCCGCGCGCAGCAGCACGGGCACCTCACGGGTGACGTCGACGATGGACGACGGGACGTTGCCGGGGGTGGGGCCGCCGTCGAGGTAGACGGAGACGGAGTCGCCGAGCATCTGCTGGGCCGCGTCGCAGTCCTCCGGCGCCGGGTGGCCGGTGAGGTTGGCGGAGGAGACGGCCATGGGTCCGACCTCGGTGAGCAGCTCGATGGCGACCGGGTGCAGCGGCATCCGCACGGCGACCGTGCCGCGGGTGTCACCGAGGTCCCACTGGAGCGACGGCTGGTGCTTGGCGACGAGCGTCAGCGCGCCCGGCCAGAAGGCGTCGACCAGCTCCCAGGCCTTCTCGGAGAAGTCCGTGACCAGCCCGTGCAGGGTGTTCGGCGAGCCGATGAGGACGGGGCTGGGCATGTTGCGGCCCCGGCCCTTGGCCTCCAGCAGGTCGCCCACGGCCTCCGACGAGAACGCGTCGGCGCCGATGCCGTACACCGTGTCCGTGGGCAGCACCACGAGCTCGCCACGGCGGACGGCGGACGCGGCCTCGCGCAGACCGGTCACGCGGTCGGTCGCGTCGTTGGTGTCGTATCGCCGTGCCATTCAGCGGGCCTCCTCGTACACGTACTGCGGGTTCGAAGTCTGGGACGGGCTCACGGCAGCGCCTTGCGGGCGGTCGCGAACCTCGGGCGGTTGTTGAGGTCGGGGTGGTCGGCCGCGTCGGCCCAGCCCCGTTCCTCGGTGAAGATCCACGGCACCTGTCCGCCCTGCGTGTCGGCGTGCTCGACGACGACCACGCCGCCGGGGCGCAGCAGCCGGTGCGCGGTGCGCTCCAGGCCGCGGATGAGGTCGAGGCCGTCCTCGCCGGAGAACAGGGCCATCTGGGGATCGTGGTCCCGCGCCTCGGGAGCGACGTACTCCCATTCCGTGAGCGGGATGTACGGCGGGTTGGAGATGACCAGGTCGACCTGGCCGTCGAGGTCCGGGAAGGCCGTCAGGGCGTCACCCTGGCGCAGGTCGACCCTGGACCCCTCCATGTTCTTGCGCGTCCACACCAGCGCCTCCTCGGACAGCTCCACGGCGTGGACGCGCGAGCGGGGCACCTCCTGGGCGAGCGCGAGCGCGATGGCGCCCGAGCCCGTGCACAGGTCGACGATGCACGGCTCGACCACGTCCATGGCGCGCACGGCGTCTATGGCCCAGCCGACCACGGACTCGGTCTCGGGACGCGGCACGAACACACCGGGCCCGACCTGGAGCTCCAGATAGCGGAAGTAGGCGCGTCCGGTGATGTGCTGGAGCGGCTCGCGCGCCTCGCGGCGGGCGACGACCTCCCAGTACCGGGCGTCGAAGTCCGCGTCCGGCACGGTGTGCAGCTCGCCCCGCTTGACGCCGTGCAGAAACGCGGCGAGCTCCTCCGCGTCGGTGCGCGGCGAGGGCACGCCGGCGTCGGCCAGCCGCTGGGTGGCCTGGGCCACCTCCGCGAGCAGCAGGTTCACGCTGGTCCTCCGAGCTGTCTTGCGAGGGTTGTGCGGCTGCTTATGCGGCTGCCAGCTTGGCCGCCGAGTCCGCGTCGACGCACGCCTGGATCACCGCGTCCAGGTCGCCGTCGAGGACCTGGTCCAGGTTGTACGCCTTGAAGCCGACGCGGTGGTCCGAGATGCGGTTCTCCGGGAAGTTGTACGTACGGATCTTCTCGGAGCGGTCGACGGTGCGGACCTGGCTGCGGCGGGCGTCCGCGGCCTCCTTCTCCGCCTCCTCCTGCGCCATGGCGAGCAGCCTGGAGCGCAGGATACGCATCGCCTGCTCCTTGTTCTGCAGCTGGCTCTTCTCGTTCTGGCAGGAGGCGACGACTCCGGTCGGAATGTGCGTGATGCGCACGGCGGAGTCGGTGGTGTTGACGGACTGGCCGCCGGGGCCGGAGGACCGGTAGACGTCGATCCGCAGGTCGTTGGGGTTGATCTCGACGTCGATCTCCTCGGCCTCGGGCGTGACGAGCACGCCGGCCGCGGAGGTGTGGATACGGCCCTGGGACTCGGTGGCCGGCACGCGCTGCACGCGGTGCACGCCGCCCTCGTACTTCAGCCGGGCCCACACGCCCTGGCCGGGCTCGGTGGCGCCCTGGCCGCCCTTGGTCTTCACGGCGACCTGGACGTCCTTGTAGCCGCCCAGCTCGGACTCGGTGGAGTCGATGATCTCGGTCTTCCAGCCGACCCGCTCGGCGTACCTGAGGTACATGCGCAGCAGGTCGCCGGCGAACAGGGCGGACTCGTCGCCGCCCGCACCCGCCTTGATCTCCAGGATGACGTCCTTGTCGTCGCTCGGGTCGCGCGGGACGAGCAGCAGGCGGAGCTTCTCGGTGAGCTCCTCGCGCTGCTTCTCCAGGTCCTTGACCTCGGCGGCGAAGTCCGGGTCGTCGGCGGCGAACTCGCGCGCGGTCTCGATGTCGTCGCCCGTCTGCTTCCAGGAGCGGTACGTGGCGACGATCGGGGTGAGCTCGGCGTAGCGCTTGTTCAGCTTGCGCGCGTTGGCCTGGTCGGCGTGGACCGACGGGTCGGCGAGCTTCTTCTCCAGGTCGGCGTGCTCGGCGACGAGTTCCTCGACGGCCTCGAACATCTTGGGGCTCCTGTAGTGCGGGAAGGGAAGGGCGGCGACCAAAAACGCCGGTCCCGGCGCTCCCCCGGCTGGGGTCGCGGCCGTGGACCGGCGATCGGTGGCTCGCTACTTCTTGGAGCCGGCGGCAGCCTTGCCGAAGCGGGCCTCGAAGCGGGCCACACGGCCACCGGTGTCGAGGATCTTCTGCTTGCCCGTGTAGAACGGGTGGCACTCGGAGCAGACCTCGGCCCGGATGGTGCCGGACTCGATGGTGCTACGGGTGGTGAACGACGCCCCACAGGTGCAGCTGACCTGCGTCTCGACGTACTCGGGGTGGATGTCGCGCTTCAAGGTTTCTCCTATGTCCAGGGAGGGCGCCGGGTCGCAGCCGCGGGATGCGGGAGCGTGAACCGGAGCCGACGTACCAGTCTGCCAGGACTGGCGCCATCCCCCAAAACCGGGGGTTGCGGTCGTCTATTCCCCGCGGGCCGGCGGTGGTTCCCGCGCCCGCGCGCAGGAGCCGCCCGTCGATACGGACCCGCGCCCCTAACCGGCGCTCACGACTCCGTCCGCCTCACCGGTGGCCGTGCCTTCCGTGGCCGTCTTCGGGATCTCCCGGTCGTTCTTCAGGGCGTCCCACACCTGCTGGGCCTTGGTCTCCTCCACCAGGACGCGGTTGGCGTCGGCGGGGTCGTAGATCACCGGCATCGTCACCATGTGCATGTTGGAGGGGCCGATGCCCTTCAGGCCGCCGGCGAAGGACATCAGGGAGTTCACCGAGCCCAGGTCGGAGTCGGTGGTCACGGTCTTGGTGGCGGTGTCGGCGAGGTCGTAGAGCCTCTTGGGGTTGGTGAGGACGCCGACGTCCTCGACCTGGTGGACCAGGGCCTTGATGAAGGCCTGCTGGAGCTGGATGCGGCCGAGGTCGGAGCCGTCGCCGACGCCGTGCCGGGTGCGGACCAGGCCGAGGGCCTGCTCGCCGTCGAGCCGGTGGGTGCCGGCCTTCAGGTCGAGGTGGCTGTCGGGGTCCTCGATGTCCTCGGTGGTGGTGACCTCGACGCCGCCGAGGTCGTCGATGAGCTGCTGGAAGCCGCCGAAGTCGACCTCCAGGTAGTGGTCCATGCGCAGGCCGGAGAGGGACTCGACGGTCTTCACCGCGCAGGCGGCGCCGCCCGTGGCGTACGCGGAGTTGAACATCACGTCGTCGGCTGCCGGGTGCTCGCCCCCGTCGGTGTCGGTGCACTCGGGGCGGTCGATGAGGGTGTCGCGCGGGATGGAGACCACGCTGGCCTGCTTGTGGCCCTGGTGGACGTGCACGATCATCGCGGTGTCGGAGCGGGCGGTGCCGTCGTCGGTGCCGCCGCCGAGCTTCTCGTTGCCGCCTGAGCGGGTGTCCGAGCCGAGGACGAGGATGTTCTCGGAGCCGTTGTCGGCCTTCTCGGGCCGGTCGGTGCCGAGGACCTGGTCGATGTCGACGCTCTTCAGGTTGCCGTTGAGCTTGAAGTACAGCACCCCGGCGCCGGTGCCGCCCAGAACGACGATGCCCGCGGCGGTCCAGGCCACGACCAGCAGGCCCTTGCGCCGCTTGGCGCGGGGCTTGCGGCGGCGGCCCTTGGCCCGGTGGCGCGGTCCGGTGCTTCCGGACTCACCCGGTATGGCGGGATCGGGCATGCTCTCGGCGGACATGTGCTCCTCGGTTCTCGTCCGGTCGGTTACCCCCTGCTCTCGGGGCCGGGTTCGGTCCGGTGGCTCGTCGGCCGGTACCGCTCCATCGTCCCTCCGTACGTCAGACGGGGGAACTCGGGACAGGGTTGCACAACTGTCTGTGCCGACCGGGCGGGCAGACGGTCACGGAACGTGCCCATCGGCCGGTGGCCCGCGTCGCTGACCTGCGGGTCCGCGGGCACCGCCGCGGGCGCTGCGGGCGGGACGCCGAGAGGGCCCGTGTGGCGAAGATCGCAACGCGAAGGGCCGCCCCCGGAACGGAGGCGGCCCCTGTCACGACCGCGGGCGGACCCGGCGGGATCAGCCGAAGAGGTTGAACGCCCCCCAGCCGCCGCCGACCTTGATCCTGGTCTTGAACGTCGCCGTGCCCGCGCTGCCGGTGCCCTTGTAGAGCCACAGCACACCGGAGGTGTCCCGGGCCAGCAGGTCGGGCCTGCCGTCGCCGGTGACGTCACCGGCGGTGGCGAAGGCGTTGTACACGGACCAGCCGCCGCCGACCTTGATCCGGGTGCCGAGCGCCGGGGAGGCCTTCCCGGTTCCCGGGTACAGCCACAGGACGCCGGAGCCGTCCCGCGCCAGCAGGTCGGCCTTGCCGTCGCGGTTGTAGTCGCCCTTGCCGGTGATGGTGTACGCGGACCAGCCGCCACCGATGCGGACCCGGGTGCCGAACAGGCCGTTGCCCTTGCCCGGGTAGAGCCACAGGACGCCGTCCTTGTCCTTGGCGACCAGGTCGGGCAGGGCGTCTCCGGAGAGGTCGCCCGGAACGCGGATGTCCTTCATCGCGTTCCAGCCGCCGCCGATGCGGATCGACTCGTAGCGGTCGTCCCCGTTGAACGCGAAGTCGTACAGCACACCGTCCGGGGCGCGGTACAGGTAGTCCTGGTAGAAGTCGCGGTTCAGGTCGGCCTGGCGCACCAGGCTCAGCCCGCTCCAGTCGCCGAGCGAGACGCGGTCGGCCAGGTAGGGCCACCGGTCGCCGAGGGAGTAGTACTCGAAGGCGTCGCCGCCGGACGTGCGGGCGAAGAGGTCCGCCAGGCCGTCGAAGTCGAGGTCGCTGTCGTCGATGCGTGCGTTGACCTCGCCCGCGTAGGAGCTGGTCTTGGCGTAGACGCCGTAGGCGCCCGTCGCGACACAGTCCGTGACGCCCCAGGAGACGACACCGGCGATCCGGCCGTTGACCACGAGCGGGCCCCCGGAGTCACCGTTGCACGGCGAGACCGTGCCCTCGTCCTGACCGGACGCCGGGTAGCCGGCGCAGGCCATCTGACCGGGCACGAAGTCGGAGCCCCAGTACCCGGTGCAGGCGGCGTCCGAGCGCATCGGCACGGTCGCCTTCTGCAGCGTCGGCGAGATGTCGTCGCTGGTGGAGCTGGTGCGCCCCCAGCCGTACACCGTCGCCGGGGTGCCATTGGCGTACGAGGCGGTGTCGCTGCTCGACGCCGGCTGGAGCGTCTTGTACGGCAGCGCGTCGGTCAGCGTCAGCACGGCGAGGTCGCCGCCCGAGATCGTGCTCGGCCGGTACGTGGGGTTGACCCACTGGCGCCACACGCCGGCGACCCGGCCGCCGTGCAGGTCGCCGCCGTCCGGGAGCTGGGCGGTGCCGCCGAGGACGGCTCCGTTCGCCGCCCAGTCCAGGCCGTACACGCAGTGCGCGGCGGTCAGGACCTTCGCCGGGGCCACCAGGGTGCCGCCGCAGAAGTAGCCCTCGTCGTCGGAGGTGTCCGCGGTGCCCTTGTCGTCGTAGTAGTGCAGCTGCACCATCCACGGGGCCTCGGCGATGGTCGCGTCCTTACCGCCGATGATCTTCGGGTCGACGGTGCCGGACGGGGACGGGGCGCCGGCGGTCGCGCCGGCCTCGGGCTGCGCCGCGGGCGGGGTGGCCTCGCCGTTCTTCAGCGCGGCCCCGGAGCCCTGGATCCGCTCCTGCAGCTCCGCCTGCGAGGCGCCGGGCTGCAGGGTGGCGGCCGGCCGGGGCGGGACGGGGACGGTGCCCGACGCCTGGGCGGGGGCGGCCGAGAGAACCGCGCCCGACAGGGCGAGTGCGGCGGCTGCCGCGGGAAGAACCAGGTGGGTTCTTCGGGAGGTAGGTGTCACTCAGATTTCTCCTGTCACCGTAGGGGCTCGCAGGAGAGAAGAACCCAGCGGACGCCGCCCCGCCGAGGCAGCACGAAACCTCCCCGTGGGCGTATCCGAAAATACGTTCCCCCCCACTGCAGTGCGCTGATCTTACAAGGCAGAAGTCCCGCCCCGTCACCTGCGTGACGGAGCGGGACTTCGGACGGTGCCGGAGCGGGCCGCGGACGGCTCAGTCGCCGTTGGCGGGCGCCGGGGTCGTCTTCTGGATCTGCATCAGGAACTCGACGTTCGACTTCGTCTGCTTCATCTTGTCGAGGAGCAGTTCGATCGCCTGCTGCTGGTCGAGGGCGTGCAGCACCCGGCGCAGCTTCCAGACGATGGCCAGCTCCTCGTTGCCGAGCAGGATCTCCTCCTTGCGGGTGCCGGACGCGTCGACGTCCACCGCCGGGAAGATGCGCTTGTCGGCGAGCTTCCGGTCGAGCTTGAGCTCCATGTTGCCGGTGCCCTTGAACTCCTCGAAGATCACCTCGTCCATGCGGGACCCGGTGTCCACCAGGGCGGTGGCGAGGATGGTCAGCGAACCGCCGTCCTCGATGTTGCGGGCCGCACCGAAGAAGCGCTTCGGCGGGTACAGGGCGGTCGAGTCGACACCACCGGACAGGATGCGGCCGGAGGCCGGGGCGGCGAGGTTGTACGCACGGCCCAGACGCGTGATCGAGTCGAGCAGCACGACGACGTCGTGACCCAGCTCCACCAGGCGCTTGGCCCGCTCGATGGCGAGCTCGGCGACCGTGGTGTGGTCCTCGGCCGGGCGGTCGAAGGTCGAGGAGATGACCTCGCCCTTGACCGACCGCTGCATGTCGGTGACCTCTTCCGGACGCTCGTCGACGAGGACGACCATCAGGTGGCACTCGGGGTTGTTGTGGGTGATCGCGTTGGCGATCGCCTGCATGATCATGGTCTTGCCGGTCTTCGGCGGGGCCACGATCAGACCGCGCTGGCCCTTACCGATCGGCGACACCAGGTCGATGATGCGGGTGGTCAGCACGCCCGGGTCCGTCTCCAGGCGGAGGCGGTCCTGCGGGTACAGCGGGGTGAGCTTGTTGAACTCCGGGCGGCCGCGGCCGTGTTCGGGGGCCATGCCGTTGACGGAGTCCAGGCGCACCAGCGCGTTGAACTTCTCGCGGCGCTCGCCCTCCTTGGGCTGGCGCACGGCACCGGTGATGTGGTCGCCCTTGCGCAGGCCGTTCTTGCGGACCTGGGCGAGGGAGACGTACACGTCGTTCGGGCCGGGCAGGTAGCCGGAGGTGCGGATGAACGCGTAGTTGTCGAGGATGTCCAGGATGCCCGCGACCGGGATCAGGACGTCGTCCTCGGCGATCTGCGGCTCCTGCACGTCGTCGCGTCCGCGACGCCCACGCCGGTCGCGGTAGCGGCCGCGACGGCCCCGACGGCCGCCCTCGAAGTCGTCGTCGTCCTGCTGGCGGTCCTGGCGTCCGCCGCCCTGCTGCTGGCGCTGCTGGCCGCCGCCCTGCTGCTGGTCGTCGCCCTTGCCGCGGCGGTCGCGGTCACGGCCGCGGTCACGGCGGTCGCGGCGGCGGCCCTCGCCGCCCTCACCGGCGTCGGAGCGGGCGTCGCCCTGCTGCTGGGGCTGCTGCGCGGGCGTCTCGGCCTTCGGCTCGCCCTTGGCCTCGGCGGCGACCGTCTCGGTGGCGGCCGGGCTGCCGGCGTCCGCGGTGGCGCGGCGTCGACGGCGCTCGGAGGGAGCGTCTTCTCCCCCACGCTCGGCTTCGCTCGCGCGGGCGGTGCCCCCAGCCGGCTGGCCGGGGATCTCGATCTGCTGCTGGGCCACGGCCTGCTCGGCCTTCTTGTCGGCCTTGCCGGCCTGCTCGGCCTTGTCCGCCTTGCCGGCGGTGTCGGCCTTCTGCGCCTTCTCGGCGGCGGGGGCCTCGTCGCCCGTACGCGAACGGGAGGTGGCACGGCGCTTCGGCTTGGTCTCGCCGGCTGCGTCGGCGGCGGGCGCCGCCTTGGCGGGGGCTCCTCCCGCGGCCTGCGCCTCCTTGATGACCTCGATCAACTGGCTCTTGCGCATGCGCGCGGTGCCCCTGATGCCGAGGCTGGATGCGACCTGCTGCAGCTCGGCCAGCACCATGCCCTCGAGGCCGGTACCGCGGCGCCGCCGGGAGCCGGCACCGGTGGCAGGCGCGGAAGCGTCCGTGGCGGGCGCGGCAGCGGTCTCCTCGACACGTGCGCCCATCAGATCGGTGGTGTCGCTCACGAAGGGTCCTTCCCTGGAGCGGACGTCGGCCTGTCTGGCTCGGCGACCGGTTGTGCTGTCCGGCGTCGGTCCTTGATGTCGGAACCGTGCCGGGGCGGTGGTCCGCCTAAGCGGCGGAAGAAATATCTGGTGATGGCGCTCCCCCTAGCCGTGGCACCCAGTGTCTGTGTCACGCGGCGTGGTCGCACCGGCTCCGGAGCGTGCCCGTCGGGCCGCTCAGTGTCCGTGTCGGCCGTACTGCTTGCGTACGACGTCCACCACACAATGCGACTTGGGGGGCTCCCGGAAGAATGTCTGTCCCGGACGGGGACACGAGGCACCTCGCCATGGTGGGGTCGGGTGCAGACTTGAGGTTAACACTACCGGATCCAACAAACATTCCCCCTCTCCAAATCCGGCAACCGTGTGTCAGGTCGCGAGCGGCAGCACGCTCGCGCCCTGCTGGTCCAGGCTCAGCCGGTTGGCGGCCCATTCCGTGCCCGCCAGCGCCTCGACCTTGTCGGCCGTGCCGGCGTCGGCCAGCGCCATCACCGTGGGCCCGGCGCCGGAGATCACCGCCGGGATGCCGTCGGCGCGCAGCCGCTCCACCAGCGCGGCGCTCTCCGGCATGGCCGGGGCGCGGTACTCCTGGTGGAGGCGGTCCTCGGTGGCCGGCAGCAGCAGCTCGGGGCGCCGGGTCAGGGCCTCGACGAGCAGGGCGGCGCGGCCCGCGTTGGCGGCGGCGTCGACGTGCGGGACGGTGCGCGGGAGCAGACCGCGCGCGGTCTCCGTCAGTACCGGCTTTCCGGGTACGAAAACCACCGGAACGATGGAATCGGCGGGCTCCATCCTGATCGCCCGGGCGGCGCCGGACTCCATCCAGGACAGGGTGAAGCCGCCCAGCAGACAGGCCGCCACGTTGTCGGGGTGGCCCTCGATCTCGGTGGCGAGGTCGAGGAGCGCCGCGTCGTCGAGGCGGGCCTCGCCGCCTATCGTCACCGCGCGCGCGGCGACGATGCCGGCGCAGATGGCGGCGGAGGAGGAGCCGAGGCCCCGGCCGTGCGGGATGCGGTTGGCGCAGACGATCTCCAGGCCGCGCGGCTGGCCGCCGAGGACGTCGAAGGCGGTGCGCAGGGAGCGTACGAGCAGGTGCTTCTCGTCGCGGGGCAGCGTCTCGCTGCCCTCACCCGCGATGTCGATGTGCAGCCCGGAGTCGGCCACCCGGACGACCACGTCGTCGTACAAGCCCAGCGCGAGGCCGAGGGCGTCGAAGCCCGGGCCGAGGTTGGCGCTGGTGGCGGGGACGCGCACCCGGACGGCGGCGGCGCGGAACGCTGGACCGGCCATCGCTCGATGACTCTCCTTGAGCTGCGTGACTGTCGAATGACATTCGATGACGTACGGAAAACCCCGGGGCCGCCACTGCCTGCCGAACGGGCGACCGCTCCCGACCGCCTCCCGACCGCGGAGACGGCGCGGCACCGCGGCATATGCGGCGGGCGGGTTCAGTACAGCCTATCGAAGGAAGGTTCTGTGGCGACATAGGGCGCACGGGAGGCGCACGATGCGTGTCGTAAGCCCCCTGTGCACCCCCCGTAGGGAACTTCCCCAGGTAAGCGTCCCCTTACGCCCTCGTACGCGGGCGGGGCGGGGCGCGGTGGGGGTGGGCGGCGCGGCCGGAGCCCGCCGCCCGCGCCTGCTACACCAGGCCCAGCCGCTCGGCCGCGGTCGCCGCGTCGACCGGGACGGTGACCGGCTGCGGAGCACCGGCGACGGCCCAGTCGGGGTCCTTCAGACCGTTGCCGGTGACGGTGCACACGATCTTCTGCCCAGGGTCGACCTTGCCCTGCTCGGCGGCCTTCAGCAGACCGGCGACGGACGCGGCCGACGCGGGCTCGACGAAGACGCCCTCCTGCGAGGCCAACAGCCGGTAGGCGCGCAGGATCTCACGGTCCGTCACCTCGTCGATGGCGCCGCCCGACTCGTCCCGCGCCGCGAGGGCGTACTCCCAGGAGGCCGGGTTGCCGATCCGGATGGCGGTGGCGATGGTCGACGGGTCCTTGACGACCTCGCCGCGCACGATCGGGGCGCTGCCGGAGGCCTGGAACCCCCACATGCGGGGGGTGCGGGTGGCGACGCCGTCGGCGGCGTACTCCTTGTACCCCTTCCAGTACGCGGTGATGTTGCCCGCGTTGCCCACCGGCAGGACGTGGATGTCGGGTGCGTCGCCGAGCATGTCCACGATCTCGAACGCGGCGGTCTTCTGGCCCTCTATACGCACCGGATTGACCGAATTGACCAGCGCCACGGGGTAGTTGTCGCTCAGTCCGCGGGCGAGCGTGAGGCAGTCGTCGAAGTTGCCGTCGACCTGGAGGATCTTCGCGCCGTGCACGAGGGCCTGGCCCATCTTGCCGAGCGCGATCTTGCCCTGCGGCACGAGGACGGCGGAGACCATCCCGGCCCGCACGGCGTACGCGGCGGCGGAGGCCGACGTGTTGCCGGTGGAGGCGCAGATGACGGCCTGCGCGCCCTCCTCCTTGGCCTTGCTGATGGCCATGGTCATGCCGCGGTCCTTGAAGGACCCGGTCGGGTTCGCGCCCTCCACCTTGAGGTGGACCTCGCAGCCCGTGCGCTCGGAGAGCACCTGCGCGGGCACGAGCGGCGTGCCGCCCTCGCGGAGCGTCACGACCGGCGTGCTGTCGGAAACCGGCAGCCTGTCCCGGTACTCCTCGATGATTCCGCGCCACTGGTGGGTCATTGCTGGTTACTCTCCTTCAACCCGCATGATGCTGGCGACACCCCGCACGGTGTCGAGCTTGCGCAGCGCCTCGACCGTACCGCCGAGGGCGGCGTCGGACGCGCGGTGGGTGACGACGACGAGGGAGGCCTCGCCGTCCTTGCCCTGCTGCCGGACGGTGTCGATGGAGACACCGTGCTCGGCGAACACGGTCGCGACCTGGGCGAGCACGCCCGGTTTGTCGGCGACGTCGAGGCTGATGTGGTAGCGCGTGACGACGTCGCCCATCGGCGAGACGGGCAGTGCGGCGTACGCGGACTCGCCCGGTCCGGTCGCGCCGCTGAGCCGGTTGCGGCAGACGGCGACGAGGTCGCCGAGCACGGCGGAGGCGGTCGGCGAGCCGCCGGCGCCGGGGCCGTAGAACATCAGCTGTCCGGCGGCGTCGGACTCGACGAACACGGCGTTGTAGGCGCCGCGGACGCTCGCCAGCGGGTGGCTGAGCGGAATCATCGCCGGGTGGACGCGCGCGGTGACCGACGCACCGTCCGCGGCCCGCTCGCAGATGGCGAGCAGCTTGATGGTGCAGCCCATCTCCTTGGCGGAGGCGAAGTCGGCGGCGGTGACCTCGGTCATGCCCTCGCGGTAGACGTCGTCGAGGCGCACGCGCGTGTGGAAGGCGATCCCGGCGAGGATGGCGGCCTTGGCGGCGGCGTCGAAGCCCTCGACGTCGGCGGTGGGGTCGGCTTCCGCGTACCCCAGGGCGGTGGCCTCGTCGAGCGCCTCCTGGTACCCGGCGCCCGTGGAGTCCATCTTGTCGAGGATGAAGTTCGTCGTCCCGTTGACGATGCCGAGGACCCGGTTGACCTTGTCGCCGGCGAGGGACTCGCGCAGCGGCCGGATCAGCGGGATGGCGCCGGCGACGGCGGCCTCGTAGTAGAGGTCCTTGCCGTTCTCGTCGGCCGCGGCGTGCAGGGCGGCACCGTCCTGCGCGAGGAGGGCCTTGTTGGCGGAGACGACGGACGCGCCGTGCTCGAAGGCGGTGGTGATGAGGGTCCGGGCGGGCTCGATGCCCCCGATGACCTCGACGACGACGTCGATGTCCCCGCGTTTCACCAGGGCGGTGGCGTCGGTGGTGACGAGGGAGGGGTCGATGCCCTCGCGCACCTTGTCGGGCCGCCGTACGGCGACGCCCGCGAGCTCGACGGGCGCCCCGATCCTGGCGGCGAGGTCGTCGGCGTGCGTCGTCATGATGCGCGCCACCTCTGAGCCGACCACTCCACAGCCCAGCAGCGCCACCTTCAGCGGACGCGTACGCATCATCCGACCTCGTTTCCTCATACCGTCTACGGTTGGTCCAGTCTCACTCACCGGACGGGATTTTCTGCCTTTCGTCCGGATCGTGAGACGTTTATTTCACTAGGGCGGGACGGAAAGGCGAAAGATCTTCCGCCCCGCTCCCGTTGCCTGCGACCGCCGGACTCACCCGACGTCGAGACGCAGCAGGTCTTCCTCTGTCTCCCGGCGGACGATGACCCGCGCCTCACCGTCCCGCACGGCCACGACGGGCGGGCGCAGCGCGTGGTTGTAGTTGCTGGCCATGGACCGGCAGTACGCGCCCGTGGCGGGTACGGCGATCAGGTCACCCGGTGCCACGTCGGCCGGCAGGAAAGCGTCCTTGACCACGATGTCGCCGCTCTCGCAGTGCTTGCCGACGACGCGCACGAGCATCGGCTCGGCGTCGGAGGAACGGGAGACGAGGGCGACGCTGTACTCGGCGTCGTACAGCGCGGTGCGGATGTTGTCCGACATGCCGCCGTCGACGGAGACGTACGTCCGCAGTCCGTCGAGGGGCTTGGTGGTGCCGACCTCGTAGAGCGTGAAGGCGGTGGGCCCGACGATGGCCCGCCCCGGCTCGACGGAGATCCGCGGGGTCCGCAGCTTGGCGGCCTCGCACTCACGCGTGACGATCTCGGTGAGCGCCTTGGCGATCTCGTGCGGCTCACGGGGGTCGTCGTCACTCGTGTACGCGATCCCGAGGCCGCCCCCGAGGTCGATCTCGGGCAGCTCGACGCCGTGCTCGTCGCGGATGTCCTTGAGCAGCCCGACGACGCGGTGGGCGGCGACCTCGAACCCGGACATGTCGAAGATCTGCGACCCGATGTGGCTGTGGATGCCGATCAGCTCCAGCCCGTCCAGCTGCAGCGCCCGCCGCACGGCCTCGGCGGCCTGGCCCCCGGCCAGCGGGATGCCGAACTTCTGGTCCTCGTGGGCGGTGGCGATGAACTCGTGGGTGTGAGCTTCGACACCCACGGTGACACGGATCTGCACGCGCTGCCGCCTGCCCAGGTCCCGGGCGATGTGGGCGACGCGCACGATCTCCTGGAAGGAGTCGAGGACGATCCGTCCGACGCCGGCCTCGACGGCCCGCCGGATCTCCTCGGGGGACTTGTTGTTGCCGTGGAAGGCGATGCGGTCGGCGGGCATCCCGGCGGACAGCGCGGTGGCGAGCTCACCGCCGGAGCACACGTCGAGGTTCAGCCCTTCCTCGTCCAGCCAGCGCACGACGGCCCGGGACAGGAACGCCTTGCCGGCGTAGAACACGTCGGCGTCGGCACCGAACGCGGTGCGCCAGTTGCGGGCCCGCGCCCGGAAGTCGGCCTCGTCGAGGACGTAGGCGGGGGTGCCGTACTCCTCGGCGATGCGCGTGACGGGGATACCGCCGACGGTGACGACACCGTCGGCGTCCCGTGAGACGGTCTGCGCCCACACCTTGGCGTCGAGGGCGTTGAGGTCGGCGGGCGGGGCGGAGTAGTGGCCCTCGGGGAGGACGTCGGCGTGACGGGGCCCGGCGGGGTGTGCGGAACGGCTCATGGCGTCTTCAGGGCTCTCTCAGAGGTGATCGGGTGCGTCGATGCCGAGAAGGGACAGGCCGCCGGCCAGCACCGTCCCGGCGGCTTCGGCGAGGGCGAGCCGGGCGCGGTGGGCGGCCGAGGGTTTCTCCGCACCACGGGGGAGCACGGTGGGCAGGAGGGGCAGCGCGGCATCGGCGACGGTGACGAGGTGCCGGGCGAGCCGGTCGGGAGCGTGCTGCCGCGCGGCGGCGGCGAGGACACGGGGGTGATCGGCGAGGGCGGCGAGCAGACTCTGCACGCCGGCGGCGGTCACGGGCCCGGGCTCGGGGGCGAACCCGAGGTCGGCGGCATTGCGGACGAGGGCCCGGCTGCGGGCGTGGGCGTAACGGACCCGGAAGAGGGGGTTGCTCTCCCGCTGGACGAGGTGCTCGTCGCCGATCAGGGGCCGGTCGTGGGCGGCGGGATGGAGCAGCGCCCAGCGGCCGGCGTCCCGGCCGAGGGGGAGGGGGTCGGCGGGGGCGGGGACGGGGCGGAGGACGGTGGCACCCGGGGTGGGAGGGCTGCCGACCGAGTCGACACCGGCACCGATGCCGACACCGAGGATGCGCTCCCACTCGGGGTGCGGGTGGCCGGAGCAGCGGGTGAGGACCGGAACACCCTGGGACCGAAGAATCCGGGCGACGGCGTCCATGACGACGACGGCACGGACGTCGCGGACACAGTGGATCAAGGCGCCGCCCTGGCCCTGGCCGGCTTGGCCCTGGCCGGCTTGGTTCTGGCCGGCTCGGCCGCTCCGGGGCCCGTCGACGAACCCGTACCGGGAGCCGCGCCGCAGGATCTCCTGGACGAGGGCGACGGGAGCGGCGTCGTACAGGCTGAAGTTGAGGAATCCGGGCCCGGTGACGACGACGTCGGTGATGCCGTCGGTGCCGACGAGATACGGCCGCAGCACCTCGGCGACCGCCAGGGGCGTCCGCCCGGCCGGCCGCGCCAGCTGAAGAGCCACGTTGGTGGCGTAGTCCCCGCACCCCCCGGGACCGGGCGGCGTGACTACGACGCGCTCGGGAGGGGTCACACTGAGCTGCCCCGCGTCGACGGCACGACGCACCGCGTGCAGCACGGTACGGGAGAGCTCGGCGGGGGTCACGGGTCAAGCGTATGGGAGGAGGGGGGTGGGTAGGCCAACTGGTTTGGGCGGGTTCCCGGGATGTGGACGGGGCGCAGGGGGCCAGCGGGGCGAGCCGCGACTCGCGCACCCCGGAGGCAACCTAGGCAACAGAGGTCACCGAACACAAGAACTACCCGGACGCCTCACTGTCACCCGCGGCAGCGGCCCCGAGAACACTCCCGAACGTGGGGCCCTCCTCACCACCCTCGGTCTCACCCCGGGCCGACTCCCGCTCGACCAACTGCCGTACGACACCGACGAGCTCGGCGGGTTCGAAGGGCTTGGAGAGAAAGGCATCGACACCCACATCGACACCGGCATCGACCTCGTACTGCGTACAGGCGCTGATGATGGCCAGCGGAAGATCCCGGGTCCGCGGATCCGCACGCAGCCGGGCGGCGGTCCGGAGCCCGTCCAACCGAGGCATGACCACATCGAGGGTGACGGCGTCGGGCCGCACCTGATGGACGACTTCCAGACACTCGGCACCATCAGCCGCGGTCACCACCTCGAAGCCCTCCAGCTCGAGGTTGACCCTGATCAACTGCCGGATGACCTTGTTGTCGTCCACAACAAGAACCCGGCGCGACGCCCCTGGCACAACTCGAGAGTAGGTGGGGACCGGCCACCGCGTCCGGGTTTTCCCCACTTCCACCCCGTCCGAGGGACGCGCGGAACGCCAGCCGGGGCCCACAGGCCCGACCTGGCCCGCGGAAACCCGTTCATGACCACCCCGGTGAAGCTGGTAGTGTTCTACTCGTCGCCGCGGGCAAGCAGCTCCGCAACCGACACGCCCCCGTAGCTCAGGGGATAGAGCAACGGCCTCCGGAGCCGTGTGCGCAGGTTCGAATCCTGCCGGGGGCACCATGGATTAGGTGCCCAAAGACCCCGTCACCAGCGGAAACGCTGAGGCCGGGGTCTTCGCGTATGTGCAGGCGTGTGCTGCCTGGAGCGGCCGCATGTCGGGGCCTGTGGACGAGGCATGGACGGGATCTTGGAGCATCGCCGCAGGTGAGGCCCGAGAAATAGCGTCGGGTCCGCAGTCCTCATGTCGCGGTCATCCCGGCTGTCCTGGCCCTGATCCCAAAGTGTGAGTCTGGCCGGCCCCCTCGCCGCCCCTCAGCCGCAACGGTCCGAGAGTGGTCATAAGCGGATGGCATGCTGCCTCGAGCGACGCCAGCATGATCGGTTGCGATACTCGAGTGCGGCGGAAGCCCAAGACTTGAGACCCTGTGATCCATTATCGGATCGCACAGAGGTGCATACCGTGATCTTTCTCGACACGTGCATCGTCAGGTCCTTGGGCCTCAAGGACAGCAGCGCTGACCTGCTGCGCGCACTGCGCGCGGTTGGCGAGCGCGTCGGTATCCCGTGGATGGTGGCGGAAGAACTCGTCGCGCAGCGAGTGATCAGCTACCGGGACGCGCACGACTCGGCAGTTGCGGCGTTGAGGGAGGTTGAGCGCCACACGCCATGGGACACAAGCAATCAGCTTGAGGATCCCGATGTCGAACGTATCCGGAAGTACTGGACAAAAATGTACGGAACGCTCGCGGAGATCCTTCCGTCAAGCCCGGCAGCCATGCGCGAGGCGCTCTTCCGTGAAGCGAACGTACTCCCGCCCTGCAAAAAGGCGGGCAAGAACAAGACTGGCTCCAGAGACGCCGTTATCTGGCTCTCGGCCGTCGAGTACGCGCGTGAACACCCCGACGAGACTGTCTACTTCATCAGTGAAAACCACCGCGACTTCACGCACGGCAGCGCGTACCCCAGCCCCATGGACACGGATGTCAGTGATCTCGGTGATCGGTTCGAGCACTTGACTACGCTCGCCGAAGTCGTCCAGCGCTTCACAAACCCGGCTAAGGCAGATAGGGCCCTTTCGCAAGAGATCCTCAGCTCTGCGGCCTCAATCCATGCGATCACAGCGGCCGCGAAGAAGCTCATCGCGGGTACGGAGCCCATCCTGTGCGCGACGTCCGTCAGCGAAGTAGGACAGGAGGTGACCATTTCGGCTGCCCGCTCTTTCTCCCCTCTCAGATCAACGCTGCACACGGTTACCAACGTCCATGCCTATCGTATCGGCGATCACGAGTGGTACACGGCAGACGCTGTATGGCACATGGCTGGCCTGGCCTTCCTAGACGATGCCGAGGTCAGCGCCGCAGGTGTCAGCTGGAACACTTCGCTGCTTTTCGCACCCAATGCCGAGGACTCGCGTGTGACGGTTCTCCGGCACGACCCGCCGCAGCCCCTCTCCGCTGCTGAGTTCAAAGCCATTGATGTTGAAGCCACCGTGGTCGAAAGGCTTGCCCCGGCGGTCACTCAGTTCGCCGAACTCCTGAATCACCTGGTTCCTGCCTCTAGGGGGATTCCTCGGGCCTACGAAGGCGCGCTGAAGAGGCAGGCTCGCCAGGAAGCCATCCAGCGACGGTTGGCGAGCCACTTTGACCATCCAGGACACGACGCGTAGGCCCCGGGCATGATGCCCGGGGCCCCGCGGGGGTGGCGGGTGTCTCACTCGTATTCGCGCAATAGATCCTCGATCCGCCGGTTGGCGACGTCCTGCCGTCCGTCGAGGCACTTCGCGTAGCGGGTCAGCAAGACCTCGACGCTGTTGCCAGCGCGCTCGGCCACCTCGGTCGGGTCGACGCCGGCGTTGAGCCACGTCGACAGCGCCGAGTGCCGGAGGTCGTACGGCCGGCTCGCGAGCGGCGAGGCCGCGACGGCCGGCGGAAGCGCGAGGAGCCGGGCCTCCTGCCACACGCGGTAGTAGGTCGAGGACGGGACGACCGAGCCCTTCTCGCTGAAGAACAGCCGCCCGTCGTCCGCCGTGCCGAAGGTGGCCAGGTGCTCGCGGAGCACGGCGACGAGGTGGGGCGGGATGGGCACCCGCCTGACGTCCTCGGTCGGCCGGTTCTTCAGCCCGCGGTCGTCATGGGTCTCCCCCGAGCCGGTCCACTGCTTGCCGACGGACGGACGGGTCCGGTGGAGCAGCGCCGAGCCCCAGCCCTGCCCGGGAAGGTTCAGGTCCGTCTCGACGAGGCCGACCGCTTCCGCCGGCCGGAGACCGCCGAAGTACATGGCGGCGAACAGACCCACGAGGCGACGACCACGGGCACGCCGGTACCCGCCCACGTAGGAAACCGCCGCCAGCAGGTTCCGTGCCTGCTCCGGGTTGGCGACAACCCGCGGATCGACCTGGTTGGCCACCTTCGGCTTCTGCCAGCGGACAGCCGTGATGGGGTTTTCCCGCAGCTCCCCCAAGTCGACGGCGTAATTCGCGGCATTGACGAGCGTCCGACGCTTGCGCCGCACCGTCTCCGGCGTCGCCGCCGTACCGTCGAGCTTGAGCTTCAGCGAATCGAGGACCGCGCGAGCCGTGGCCGGTTCGGCAAGATCGGCGAGCGGCCGGGACGCTTTGGACACCCAGTGGAGAACGTTCCGCACGTCCTCCGGGACTTCCCGGTCATCGGGCCCCGGCAGCACGAAGGCCCAGTTACGCAATGCTCTGCGGATCACCTCGTCGGACGGCCGTCCGGCGCGCTCGTCGAGGAGTTCCAGCGTCACGCTGGTGAGGGCTTCGTTGATGCCGTCCCGTGTGTTGGGTGCGGCATGGGGCCACTTCATGGCGAGGTACCTGACAGCGAAGGCGTACCACGATACGGCCGACTTCTTCTCTTCCATCGAGGCCGGGAGGCCCGACTCCGTGTCGAATTCCTCGCCCTCGCGCATCGCGCGCATGAGCTTCGTGCGGTAGTGGTCGGCAAGCGCCTTGGTCCGGAAGGACTCCGAGAAGACGTTGCCCGCAACAGACCAGCGGACCCCGTACGAGGGCGTCTTGGTGTCCCGCTTACGGACGCTCCAGACCTTCACGTCGAGAGACTTCACGCCGCCGCCTCCAACTGCCGCAGCCACGTGGTGAAGTCACTCCGCCACACCCGGAGCTCCCCGTTGGGCAACTTGAACGCAGCGGGGCCCTGGCCCAATTCGCGCCAGCGGTAGAAGGTGCGCCGGGACACCCCACCCAGCTCGGCAAGGATCTGCGAAACGGTCATGAGTTCGTCGCGTCGGCGGTCCATGTCGGTTCTCCTTCCGTTCCGGGAGCGGGTTCGAGGGTGGCTGCGAGCCAGCTTTCAGCGCCGGAGAGGCCGGTTCCGGCGAAGACCCAGTGCGCGAGGATGAGAGTCGTTTCCTGGGCGGTGTCGACGGCCGGATCGGCTTGGGCACGGCGCCATACGGCGTGGGCATCGCCGAGGGTGCCGAGGGTGGTGGAGTAGCGGCGGGACTTGGTGGAGAAGTGGCCGCGGAAGCCGAGCATGTGGGCCCAGGCCCGCAGGCGCAGGTCTGCCAGCTCGGGGCGTGCGCCCAGGGTCCAGGCGGTACGGATCATGCGCCGGGCGTGGTCGGTGATCCTCGCTTGCGCCAGTTCGGCGAGGAAGCGGATCGGCCGGTCGAGGGTGCCGGTCGCCATCTCGGCGCCATTGGTGGCGTACTTGGCGACGTACGCCGCTACGGCCCGCTCGGTCAGGTCCTGGCCGTCGTTGAAGTCGGCGGAGCGGATCGTACGGACGTCGAGCTGTCGGCCGAAGACGAAGGTGTGCGGCCGGCCGTCGACCTCCGGGCCGTCGACGCGAGCGGCGGCAGCGGCGGCCCGGATGGCGTCGGTCAGCAGCTCGGCCGTCGCCCAGGCCGGAGGCGCGGTCTCGCCGCCCTCCGGGCCGTCGAGGCGGATGACCGCGTGGAAGTGGACGGCGCCCCGCTTCTGGTACTCGGCCACCTTCGCGAAGGAGACCCGGGCATGGTCACGGAAGGCCCGCTGGGTGAGGCCGGCTCGCTTGGCGACCTCCCGACGGAGGTAGATCGAGAAGCGCCGCCAGAGGACACCGGCGTGCGCGTTCCACAGCACGGCCGCTTCGTAGTCGTACGTATCCGGATCGAGGGGCGTGCCCAGGGCAGGGTCCTGATCGTCGTGACGGAGGCCACAGCGGCAGGGGCGTCCGCCAGCGGGGCGGTTGTGAACCGGGCCGAAGCCGGGGGCGGTGAAGGTGGCGAAGACGCGCGGGTGGGTGGCGACCCGTTCCGGGGTGCCCTTGCCGCCGCGGAGTCCGGCGGTGATCAGGTGGTAGGTGTCGCGGCGGTAGGTCTCGGCGCAGGCCGCGCACCGGGTGGCGCGGCGGTTGTTGCAGCGGAGGAGGAGCTGACCGGCCGGGAGGGCCGACGAGTCCAGGTGGCGCAGGACGCCGCCGATCTCACCGGTCGTCCGGTCCACCGCGTGTTCGGTGCGGTGGCCGTCGAGGCGTACGGGGCGGGTGCAGCCGCCCAGGCCGGACAGTTGGCGGGCCAGTTCGGGAAGGGTGCCGAGGGAGGCCAGCATGGAGAGTTCCGCCAGCGGAGGCGGAGTCTGCCGGGTGATGATGGGAGTTCCTTTCGGCTGTCGTGACGGTTGGGAGGGACAGCCCCGGGGCGGCGGGATGCTTGGCGGCGTTTGCCGCCCCGGCGGCCGGTCAGCGCTTGTGCGCGCCGTTGACGAGGGAGCGCAGGACCACGGCGGCGATCGCCACGGACACGGCCGAGACGGCGACCGCCGCAAGGAGCGCGGTGAGCACGATTCCGACGACGACCACGGCGGCGACCGCGCCGGCGCCGATGCCCAGGTACGGGGCGACCGGGCGGCCGGCCGAGGGAGCCGGAGCCTGCGTCTGCCGAGGCGTGACGGTTGTCGTCAGCAGAGTCGGGACGTCGGGCAGCTTGGGGCGGAACACGGTGGATCTCCTTGTCACTCGTGGGTGCCGTTGACGACGTCGACCCCGGAACGGGTGCCGGACTCGATGGCGGGGGCGAGGAAGGTGTGCGAGAGCCAGAAGCCGAAGAGCGCGATCACGACGGCGACCCAGAGCCGGACGCCGAGGAACTTGATCGCGGCCCAGGCGATGACGCCCAGGACGAAGACGAGCGGCAGCGAGACGGTCACGGGATCTCCTTCAGCGGACGGCGCAGCGATGGGTACGGGCGGCCAGCTCGGCGGCGGCGCGGCTGTCGTAGTCCGTGGCGAAGCCGCAGCGCGGAGCCGTGCAGGCGGCGGTGTGCTTCTCGCGGCCGCGGCCGTCGTAGTAGGTGGCGACCTGCACGGGGCCGATGCGGACGCCGCGGCGGAAGCGGCGGTTGGCGGTCATCAGGGGGTCTCCTTGAGGTCTTGGCCGGTGAAGTCGGTGACGTGCTCGGCCAGCCAGCGCAAGATCTCGTCGCCCTCGTAGCTGTCGGCGGCGAGGATCACGGGCTCGGCGATGAGCACGGCTTCGGTGAGGCGGTTCTGTCGGGTCAGCTCGGCGGCGCGCTTCAGCGCGCGGAGCGTGGACGGGCGCACGAGGAAAAGTCCTCCGGGTCAGGTCAGGTGGGCGGAGATGGCTTCGGCCAGCGGCAGCGGGACGCCGAGCCGGGCGCGAAGGGTCGAGGTGTCGATGGGCGTTCCGGTCCGGGCGCGGTGTTCGTCGGCGACCTTGCGCGCGAGCGTGACGAGCGCCGGCGGGACCGGGGCGTGGAGGGCGGAGCCGGTTCCAACTCCGCAGCGGACAACTCAGATGCAGACGCAGGCACTTCGGGCGCGATGGGTTCCGGGGCCGACTCGCGTCCCCCCGTCGAGGCGTCCGCGGTTGCTCCGTGGGCGAGCAGCGTTCCGCCCAGGAAGGCAATCGCGGGCCATCCGGCGACGAGGATGCGCAGCCAGTCCGGCACGTCGTTCAGGTCGAGCAGACCGGCCGTGGCGACGTTGGCGCCGAGTGAGGCGGTCAGGGCGACGAGGAACCAGCACCACCCGGCCGCTTTCGCCTCACCAAAGCGCAGCCGCCGCCAGGCCGCGACCAGCAGCAGGTCGACGGAGACCGGATAGGCCCACGCCTTCCAGCCGTCCTGCCCGGCGGCCAGCGCCAGGTCGTGCAGGTGGGCGAAGGACAGCGCGGCGGCGATCAGTGCTTGGACGAGTACGGCGTCGATGCGGACGGACAGGGCACGCACGGCGCAGCTCCTTCCGGTTCCAGGCATGGAGGGGGTAGGGACGTGGCACGGGACGGCCGTGCCGGCCGTGGGCGGGTGCGCTTACTCGGTGACCGGGCGAGCCGTGGCTACGAGCCCGGACGCCTCCACCGGCATCGGCGGGACGTACGGCCGGTAGGGGTCGAGCGCCGGGACGTCGGGGGCGAGGTGAGCCGTCGCGCGGCAGGTGACCGCAGCGTCGGCGAGGGAGAGGTAGGGGGTGCGGATGCGGGACCAGCTACCGGGGGTGTCGCCGACGACGGCCAGGCCTGGCAGCTCGGGGGCGATGGCACAGGCCGCGACGACGGCCTCAGGGGCGATGTCGCCGAGCGTCATCTTGGCCGAGGCTTCGTCGTTCACGCGGTGGCAGACGCGGCCGGTGAGCTGGGCACGGAGCATGGTCGCGCCCTTGCCCAGCTCGGCGCCGAAGCGCTGGCCGCAGACTTCGAGATAGATGCCAGCGGCCCGGCCGAGTTGGGCGAGCCGGATGAGGTGGGTGACCATCTCGTCCCGCCGTTCCTCCTCCTTCCGCGTGGCGACGAGGAAGAGTTCGGCCACCTCGTCGATGAACAGCACGATCGGGGCAGGTCGTTCGTCCTCCGGCAGTCCCCAGACGTCCGAGGTGATCAGTTCTTCCGGGGTGCCGGGCGCGATGCCCTGCCGGGCCTTGATCAGGTCGTATCGGTCCTCCATTTCCTTCACGAGCGCGGGAAGCAGCTCGGCCGCCTGGTCCGGGTCGGTCGCCAGGGCGGAGAGCCGAGGTGCGAAGGGCGCCAGCTCGACCCCGCGCTTGCAGTCGATGCCGACCAGGGCCACCGGCTGAGCGGCGAGCCCGGTCAGCAGGTTCCGCAGGTACATGGACTTGCCCGAGAGCGTGGCGCCGAGCACCAGCTCATGCGGCACGGCCCGGTAGTCCCGCACGAACGCGGTCGCGTCCTCCCGTAACGCCACCGGGATCCGAAGCGGACCACCGTCCAGCCGACGGGGCATCCGCACCTTCCGCAGCACGTCGAAGCCGACAAGCCGCAGCTCGACGACGCCCGGCTTGACGTCCCGCACGTGGACGGCGTGAACGCCCCAGGCGTGCCGGAGGCGTTCGGCGGAGGCCGCCACGTCCGCCGGCTCCTGCCCCGGAGCCAGCCGCAGTCGCATGCGCAGGCCGGTCGTGGTGGGACGGATGACGCCCCGACGAGGAGGCACCGGCCGGACCTCACGGCGGGTGGTCGCCCGGACGGCCAGCACCCGCCACCGGGACGGCTCGACGGTCAGGCCGCAGGCGTCCATGGTCGAGGAGTACGAGGCCAGCAGCCGGACCACCGAGAGCGGCAGCCCGACCGTGGACCAGTACGCCGCCGGGTGGGCGTGCCGGGTGTAGGCGGCGCCGCCTATCGCAGCGAGCGAACCGCCCAGCTCGGCCCACGTCACCAGATCCGTCACGGCGGTCAGCCCGCCTGAGCCATCGAGAAGGCACCCGGAGCGACGGCGGTCGCCCGGTAGGCGATGCCGTGCCGCTCCCGGCCGTTGAAGACGCTCTGCCAAGGCCGTGCCACCAGACCCGGAAGCGAGACCGGAGCACCGACCGTCAGGCCCTCGGTCACGCCGCTCTCCGCGACGGTGACCTGGATCAGCGACGACTCGCCCTCGTCGATGTAGACGACGCCGACGGTCATCAGTGCCTCACCGGTCATCGCATCCTTGGCGATCTCACCGGTCTGCCGGTCGCGCACCTTCGGCGCCGGAGCTTCGGTGAGCAGGATCGTGGCGG
>NZ_JACVQF010000232.1 GCF_014534645.1 Streptomyces griseicoloratus | reverse complement strand
GTCGACGTGGCGCCGATCGGCGACGTCAAGTGGGTCGAGATCGACAACCACGACGACCTCGCCAAGGGCCGGGAGATCGCGTGCCAGTACTGACCCGGCTCATCCCGTCGCCGGTCGTCGTCGACATCCGCCCCGGCGCCCTCGACGACCTCGGCTGCGTCCTCGCCGACGAGCGCATCTCCCACTCGGGCAAGCTCGCCGTCGCCGTCAGCGGCGGCTCCGGCGCCCGCCTGCGCGAGCGCGTCGCCCCGTCCCTGCCCGGCGCCGACTGGTTCGAGGTCGGCGGCGGCACCCTGGACGACGCGGTCCGCCTGGCCGGCGCCATGAAGGGCGGCCACTACGACGCGGTCGTCGGGCTCGGCGGCGGCAAGATCATCGACTGCGCCAAGTTCGCCGCGGCGCGCGTCGGCCTGCCGCTGGTCGCCGTGCCCACGAACCTCGCACACGACGGCCTGTGCTCCCCGGTCGCCACCCTCGACAACGACGCGGGCCGCGGCTCCTACGGCGTCCCGAACCCGATCGCGGTCGTCATCGACCTGGACGTCATCCGCGACGCCCCGGTGCGCTTCGTACGCGCCGGCATCGGCGACGCCGTCTCCAACGTCTCCGCGATCGCGGACTGGGAGCTGGCCAACCGCGTCAAGGGCGAGCGGATCGACGGTCTCGCGGCCGCGATGGCCCGTCAGGCCGGCGAGGCCGTGCTCCGGCACCCGGGCGGCATCGGGGACAACGACTTCCTCCAGGTGCTCGCCGAGGCGCTGGTCCTCAGCGGCATCGCCATGTCGGTGTCCGGCGACTCCCGGCCCTCTTCCGGGGCCTGCCACGAGATCAACCACGCCTTCGACCTGCTCTTCCCCACCCGCGCGGCCGCCCACGGCGAGCAGTGCGGCCTGGGCGCGGCCTTCGCAATGTTCCTGCGCGGGGCGCACGAGGAGTCGGCGTACATGGCCGAGGTACTGCGCCGGCACGGGCTGCCGGTGCTGCCGGAGGAGATCGGCTTCACGCCGGACGAGTTCGTCCGGGCCGTGGAGTACGCCCCGCAGACCAGGCCCGGCCGGTACACGATCCTCGAACACCTCGACCTCAAGACCGACCAGATCAAGGACCAGTACGCCGAATATGTCAAGGCCATCGGTAGCTGAACTACGCCCGGTCGTCCACCCCGCGGGGGTCAAGGACCGGCGCAGCGGTGAGCACTGGGCGGGACGCCTCTACATGCGCGAGGTCTCGCTGCGGATCGACCGCTACCTGGTGAACACCAGGATCACGCCCAACCAGCTCACGTACCTGATGACCGTCTGCGGCGTCCTCGCCGCCCCGGCCCTCCTGGTGCCGGGGATCTGGGGCGCCGTGCTCGGCGTGGTGGCGGTCCAGCTGTACCTGCTGCTGGACTGCGTCGACGGCGAGGTCGCGCGCTGGAAGAAGCAGTACTCGCTCGGCGGCGTCTACCTGGACCGGGTCGGCGCCTACCTCACCGACGCCGCCGTCCTGGTCGGCCTCGGCCTGCGCGCCGCCGACATCTGGGGCACCGGACGCATCGACTGGCTGTGGGCCTTCCTCGGCACCCTGGCCGCCCTCGGCGCCGTCCTGATCAAGGCCGAGACCGACCTGGTGGGCGTCGCCCGGCACCAGGGCGGGCTGCCGCCGGTCAAGGAGTCGGCGTCGGAGCCGCGTTCCTCCGGCATGGCGCTGGCCCGCAGGGCCGCCGCGGCCCTGAAGTTCCACCGGCTGATCCTCGGTATCGAGGCGTCCCTGCTGATCCTGGTCCTCGCGATCGTGGACGCGAGCCGGGGCGACCTGTTCTTCACCCGGCTCGGCACCGCCGTGCTCGCCGGCATCGCGCTCCTGCAGACCCTGCTCCACCTGGTCTCCGTGCTCGCCTCCAGCAGGCTGAAGTGAGCGGCGCGATGAAGGTCGGCGCGGTCGTCATCACCATGGGCAACCGCCCCGAGGAACTGCGGGCCCTGCTCGACTCGGTCGCGAAGCAGGACGGCGACCGGGTCGAGGTGGTCGTGGTCGGCAACGGCTCGCCCGTCCCGGACGTGCCCGCCGGCGTGCGCACCGTCGAACTGCCCGAGAACCTCGGCATCCCCGGCGGCCGCAACGTCGGCATCGAGGCGTTCGGCCCCGGGGGCACCGACGTCGACATCCTGCTCTTCCTCGACGACGACGGACTGCTCGCCCGCACCGACACGGCCGAACTGTGCCGTCAGGCGTTCGCGGCCGACCCGGAGCTCGGCATCATCAGCTTCCGCATCGCCGACCCGGACACCGGCGAGACCCAGCGCCGGCACGTCCCGCGGCTGCGCGCCTCCGACCCGATGCGCTCCTCGCGGGTGACGACCTTCCTCGGCGGCGCCAACGCCGTCCGCACCCGCGTCCTCGCGGAGGTCGGCGGACTGCCGGACGAGTTCTTCTACGCCCACGAGGAGACCGACCTGGCGTGGCGGGCCCTCGACGCGGGCTGGATGATCGACTACCGGTCCGACATGGTGCTGTACCACCCGACGACCGCGCCCTCGCGGCACGCGGTCTACCACCGCATGGTCGCCCGCAACCGGGTCTGGCTGGCCCGGCGCAACCTTCCCGCACCGCTGGTCCCCGTCTATCTCGGGGTCTGGATGCTGCTCACCCTCCTGCGCCGGCCCTCGGGCCCGGCCCTCAAGGCGTGGTTCGGCGGGTTCCGGGAGGGCTGGGGCAGCCCCTGCGGTCCCCGTCGGCCGATGAAGTGGCGTACGGTGTGGCGGCTGACCCGGCTGGGCCGGCCCCCCGTGATCTGACAAGCTCGTACCCGAGGCCATCGGGGCCCGTCCCGGGCCAACAGGTTCATGCCAGGCCCGTCAGGCCGCGCATCGACGAAGACGAAAGTTTCCACTAGTGAGTGAGACAACGCACGACGGCACGGTCGCGACGACCACGCCCGTGTCGCCCGACGAGGGCCTCACGCCCGCACGGCTGGCCGCCAAGTACGGGCTCTCCGTGAGCGGCGCCCGGCCGTCCCTCGTCGAGTACGTCCGTCAGCTCTGGGGGCGGCGGCACTTCATCCTCGCCTTCTCCCAGGCGAAGCTGACCGCCCAGTACAGCCAGGCCAAGCTCGGCCAGCTGTGGCAGGTGGCCACACCGCTGCTCAACGCGCTCGTCTACTTCACGATCTTCGGCCTGATCCTGAACGCCGGCCGCGGCATGCCGAAGGACGTGTACATCCCGTTCCTGGTGACGGGCGTGTTCGTCTTCACGTTCACCCAGTCCTCGGCGATGGCCGGCGTGCGCGCCATCTCCGGCAACCTCGGCCTGGTGCGGGCGCTGCACTTCCCGCGGGCCTCGCTCCCGATCTCCTTCGCGCTCCAGCAGCTCCAGCAGCTGCTGGCCTCGATGATCGTGCTGTTCGCGGTGGCGGTGGGCTTCGGCAGCTACCCGACCCTGTCCTGGCTGCTGATCGTCCCGGCCCTCGCCCTGCAGTTCCTGTTCAACATGGGCCTCGCGCTGATCGTGGCCCGGATGGGGGCGAAGACGCCGGACCTGGCGCAGCTGATGCCGTTCATCATGCGGACCTGGATGTACGCGTCCGGCGTGATGTTCTCCATCCCGATCATGCTGGAGGACAAGCCGGCCTGGATCGCCGACGTCCTCCAGTGGAACCCGGCCGCCGTCTACATGGACCTGATGCGCTTCGCGCTGATCGACGGCTACGGCTCCGAGAACCTCCCGCCGCACGTGTGGGCGGCCGCGCTCGGCTGGGCGGTGCTCGTCGCCGTGGGCGGCTTCGTGTACTTCTGGAAGGCGGAGGAGAGGTACGGCCGTGGCTGAGCAGCAGCAGGGCGGGCGGGTTCCGACGGTCATCGCCGACGACCTGCACATCGTCTACCGCGTCAACGGCGCGAGGACCGGCAAGGGCAGTGCGACCGCGGCCCTCAGCCGCATCCTCAAGCGGGGAGAGGACCGGGGCGTGCGCAAGGTGCACGCCGTGCGGGGCGTCTCCTTCGTCGCCTACCGGGGCGAGGCCATCGGCCTGATCGGTTCCAACGGGTCGGGCAAGTCGACCCTGCTGCGGGCCATCGCCGGCCTGCTGCCCGCCGAGCGGGGCAAGGTCTACACCGACGGCCAGCCCTCCCTGCTCGGTGTGAACGCGGCGCTGATGAACGACCTGACCGGCGAGCGGAACGTCATCCTGGGCGGTCTCGCCATGGGCATGACCCGCGAGCAGATCAAGGCGCGCTACCAGGACATCGTCGACTTCTCGGGCATCAACGAGAAGGGCGACTTCATCACCCTGCCGATGCGCACGTACTCCTCCGGCATGGCCGCCCGCCTGCGCTTCTCCATCGCCGCGGCCAAGGACCACGACGTCCTCATGATCGACGAGGCCCTGGCCACCGGTGACCGGAAGTTCCAGACCCGCTCCGAGGAGCGCATCCGGGAGCTGCGCAAGGAGGCCGGCACGGTCTTCCTGGTCAGCCACAACAACAAGTCCATCCGCGACACCTGCAACCGCGTCCTGTGGCTGGAGCGCGGCGAACTGCGCATGGACGGCCCGACGGACGAGGTGCTCAAGGAGTACGAGAAGTTCACCGGCAAGTAGGGCGACACGCGGGGGCCCCGCCGGAACTGTTCCGACGGGGCCCGCGTCTGCAAAGGAAGCGTCAACTCCTGGTGCTGCCAGGAATCTTGAAGCGAATCGGTGTGTTGTTGTGATGCGCAGGACACCCCGACGAACCCCGGTGAGTTGTACAACGTAAGCTGTACCGGTCCCGAATCGCGGCACATGGGGCGATAATGCCCGACACCCTCAAGCGGGCCTGCCGCGCGGGCGGCCGGGCGGCGTGTCCGGAATAGTGTGTATTGGGTCCGCAGTGTAGAACGGGAGATGTGACGGCAATGGCTACGGAAACTCCCCGGCTCCGCGAAGCATGCGCCGTCCCCGTTCCGGGCAGCGGTCAGTGACGGGCGCCGGCACGGCACAGGCCGTCGATCCGGAGCGCGGCACGCTCGACAAGGCCGCGGGTGAGAACTTCCCCGTGGCCCCGTTCTTCCTGCCCCGGGACTGGCGCACCGACCTCATGGCCGTGTACGGCTTCGCCCGGCTCGTGGACGACATCGGCGACGGCGACCTGGCCCCCGGCGGCGCCGACGCCCGCCTCCTCGGCGTCCCGGACGAGCGGGCCGGGGACCGCCTCGCCGTGCTGGACGCCTTCGAGGCCGACCTGCACAGGGTCTTCGACGCCGGCTCCACGCCGGGCCACCCCCTGCTCCGCCGTCTCCGGCCGACCGTGCGCCGCCGCTCGCTGACCCCCGAGCCCTTCCTCGGCCTGATCGCCGCCAACCGCCAGGACCAGCTGGTGAGGCGGTACGAGACCTACGACGACCTCCTCGCCTACTGCGAGCTGTCCGCCAACCCGGTCGGCCGGCTCGTCCTGGCCGTCACCGGCACCTCCTCACCCGAGCGGATCCGCCGCTCCGACGCGATCTGCACGGCCCTGCAGATCGTCGAGCACCTGCAGGACGTCGCCGAGGACCTGGCCCGGGACCGCATCTACCTGCCCGCCGAGGACATGAAGCGCTTCCACGTCCAGGAGGCGGACCTCGCGGCGAGCACCGCCGGCGCGTCGGTGCGCGCCCTGGTCGCCTACGAAGCACAACGCGCCCGCGATCTCCTGAATGAAGGCGCCCCCCTGGTGGGTAGCGTCCACGGCAGGCTCAGACTGCTGCTCGCAGGGTTCGTGGCGGGGGGAAGGGCGGCCATCCGGGCGATCGCCGCCGCCGATTACGACGTTCTTCCCGGCCCGCCCAAGCCCGGCAAGGTCCAGTTGCTGCGCGAGGTGGGCGTGACCCTGCGAGGAGAGGGGTGATCCGGACCGTGGAGTCGCCAGCACACGCGTCCGCACCGGTACTCGCCGCGTACAGCTACTGCGAGGCCGTCACCGGACAACAGGCCCGCAACTTCGCCTACGGCATCAGGCTGCTGCCGACGCCGAAGCGCCGGGCGATGTCGGCGCTGTACGCGTTCTCGCGCCGCGTCGACGACATCGGCGACGGCGCGCTCGCCGACGACGTCAAGGTCGCGAGGCTGGAGGACACCCGGGAGCTGCTCACCCGGATCCGCGAGGGCGAGGTCGACGAGGACGACACCGACCCGGTCGGTGTGGCGCTCGCCCACGCCGCCCGGCAGTTCCCCATCCCGCTCGACGGGCTGGACGAGCTGATCGACGGCGTCCAGATGGACGTGCGCGGCGAGACCTACGAGACCTGGGACGACCTGAAGGTGTACTGCCGCTGCGTGGCGGGCGCCATCGGACGACTCTCGCTCGGGGTGTTCGGCACCGAACCGGGCGCGCGCGGCGCCGAGCGGGCCCCCGAGTACGCCGACACGCTGGGGCTCGCGCTGCAGCTCACCAACATCCTCAGGGACGTCCGCGAGGACGCCGAGGGCGGGCGCACCTACCTGCCCGCCGACGACCTCGCCAAGTTCGGCTGCTCGGCCGGTTTCAGCGGGCCGATCCCACCGGAGGGCTCCGACTTCGCGGGCCTCGTGCACTTCGAAGTGCGACGGGCCCGCGCCCTTTTCGCCGAGGGCTACCGGCTGCTCCCCATGCTCGACCGGCGCAGCGGCGCCTGCGTCGCCGCCATGGCCGGCATCTACCGCAGGCTTCTCGACCGGATCGAGCGCGACCCGGAGGCCGTGCTGCGCGGCCGGGTCTCGCTCCCCGGACGGGAGAAGGCCTATGTCGCCGTGCGCGGACTGTCCGGACTCGACGCCCGGCACGTGACCCGGCGTACCGTCAGGAGGCGCACCTGATGGACGAACCGGTCCGAGGCGGTGCCGCCGGGGAAGAACGGCGGGCAACCCTCCGGTGGCGCGCGGCGTCCCTGACTGAGACGGTCGGCCGTACACCGTTCAAGCAGCATGGCGACCGCGCAGGGGAGGGTGCACGATGACCCACACCGAAGGGACGCGTCCCGAAGGGCCGCTCGCCGGCGTCCCGGACCGCTCCGGCAGGCACGCCGTCGTGGTCGGCGGCGGACTCGCTGGCATCACGGCCGCGCTCGCGCTCGCCGACGCCGGTGTGCGCGTGACCCTGCTCGAAGGCCGGCCGCGCCTCGGCGGACTCGCCTTCTCCTTCCAGCGCGGCGGCCTGACCGTCGACAACGGCCAGCACGTGTACCTGCGCTGCTGCACCGCCTACCGCTGGTTCCTGGACCGCATCCGGGGGACGGCGCTCGCTCCGCTGCAGGATCGTCTCGACGTGCCCGTCGTCGACGTCACCAAGCCCGAGGGACGGCGGCTCGGCAGACTGCGGCGCGACGCGCTGCCGGTGCCCCTGCACCTGGGGCGCAGCCTCGCGACGTATCCGCATCTCTCGCTCGCCGAGCGCGCCAAGGTCGGACGCGCCGCGCTCGCGCTCAAGGGGCTCGACCTCGCCGATCCGACCCTGGACACCCAGGACTTCGGCAGCTGGCTGACCGCGCACGGCCAGTCGGCGCGTGCCGTCGAGGCCCTGTGGGACCTGGTCGGGGTCGCCACCCTCAACGCGGCCGCGGGCGACGCCTCCCTGTCGCTCGCCGCGATGGTGTTCAAGACCGGTCTGCTGTCCGACCCGGGCGCGGCCGACATCGGCTGGGCACGCGTCCCCCTGGGTGAACTGCACGACCGGCTGGCCCGCAAGGCGCTCGACTCCGCGGGCGTCCGTACCGAGGTCCGTACACGCGTCACCTCCGTCTCTGTCAACGAGAACGGCGGCTGGAGCGTTCAGGTTCCCGGCGAGACGCTTCGGGCGGACGCCGTGGTCCTCGCCGTACCGCAGCGCGAGACCTACGACCTGCTGCCCGAGGGCGCCCTGGACGCCCCCCGGAACCTGCTGGAGATCGGCACCGCGCCGATCCTCAACGTCCACGTGGTCTACGACCGCAAGGTCCTCGACGCGCCGTTCCTCACGGCCCTCGGCACCCCGCTGCAGTGGGTGTTCGACCGTACCGAGGCCTCCGGTCTGAAGGGGGGCCAGTACCTGGCGGTGTCCCAGTCGAACGCGCACGGGGAGATCGACGAGCCCGTGGCCGCGCTGCGCGAGCGGTACCTGCCCGAACTGGAGCGGCTGCTGCCCCGAGCCCGGGGCGCCGGGGTGAAGGACTTCTTCGTGACCAGGGAGCGCACCGCGACCTTCGCTCCCGCCCCCGGCGTCGGACGGCTCAGGCCCGGCGCCCGCACCAAGGCACCCGGCCTGTGTCTGGCCGGAGCGTGGACCGCCACCGGGTGGCCCGCGACCATGGAGAGTGCGGTCCGCAGCGGTGTCGAGGCGGCGGGTGCCGTCCTCGGCGCCCTGGGCCGGTCCCGTGATCCCCTTCCCGACTTCTTCGAGGAGGCGGCGTGAGAACCGATCCGCACGGGACCGACTTCCGCACTCTCGGCACCGCAACTGGAGGAAAGACTGTGCCCACTGTGCCCCCGGCCTCGACGGCCGATCGAAGGACCACGGTGGACGTGACCGCGCTGCTGGAGCGCGGCCGGACCCTGGCCACGCCGGAGCTGCGGGCGGCCGTCGACCGCCTCGCACCCCCCATGGACACCGTCGCCGCCTACCACTTCGGCTGGATCGACGCCCAGGGCAACCCCGCGGACGGCGACGGCGGCAAGGCCGTGCGCCCGGCGCTCGCGGTGCTCTCCGCCGAGGTCACCGGCGCCGCCCCCGAGACCGGCATCCCCGGCGCGGTGGCCGTCGAACTGGTGCACAACTTCTCGCTCCTGCACGACGACCTGATGGACGGCGACGAGCAGCGCCGCCACCGCGACACCGTCTGGAAGGTGCACGGCCCCGCCCAGGCCATCCTCGTCGGCGACGCCCTGTTCGCCCTGGCCAACGAGGTGCTGCTGGAACTCGGCACCGTCGAGGCCGGCCGCGCCGCCCGCCGCCTGACCACCGCGACCCGCGCCCTCATCGACGGCCAGGCGCAGGACATCTCCTACGAGCACCGCGACCGGGTCACCGTTGAGGAGTGCCTGGAGATGGAGGGCAACAAGACCGGCGCCCTGCTCGCCTCCGCCAGCTCCATCGGCGCGGTGCTCGGCGGCGCCGACGAGCACACCGCCGACACGCTGGAGAAGTTCGGCCACCACCTCGGCCTGGCATTCCAGGCCGTCGACGACCTCCTCGGCATCTGGGGCGACCCGGAGGCCACCGGCAAGCAGACCTGGAGCGACCTGCGCCAGCGCAAGAAGTCCCTCCCGGTCGTGGCCGCGCTCGCGGCGGGCGGCGACGCCTCCGAGCGGCTCGGCGAGATCCTCGCCGCCGACGCCAAGAGCACCGATTTCGAGAACTTCTCCGAAGAGGAGTTCGCGGCCCGCGCGGCCCTCATCGAGGAGGCGGGCGGCCGCGACTGGACCGCCGAGGAGGCGCGCCGCCAGCACACCATCGCCATCGAGGCCCTCGACGCCGTGAACATGCCCGACCACGTCCGGGACCGGTTCAGGGCGCTCGCCGACTTCGTCGTCGTACGAAAGAGATGATCATTATCGGTCGAACAGCCCTCGCGTAGTCGCCGGCCGGTGCCGCGGGCAAGCGCACCGGCCGACGGCGGACCCACAGCAGACGCACCACTGCACGAAGGGGAAGCCATGACAGCGACGACCGACGGAAGCACCGGAGCGACCCTGCCGCCCCGGGCAGCCGCGGCCAGCGAAACAGCCGACATCACCACCCCCGCGGCGACGGCCGGGGTACACGAAGCCGCCGCACGCGCCACCCGGCGCGCCACCGACTTCCTGCTCTCGCGGCAGGACGCCCAGGGCTGGTGGAAGGGCGACCTCGAGACGAACGTCACCATGGACGCCGAGGACCTGCTCCTGAGGCAGTTCCTGGGGATCTCCGACGAGGACACCACACGCGCCGCCGCGCTGTTCATCCGCGGCGAGCAGCGCGAGGACGGCACCTGGGCCACCTTCTACGGCGGGCCCGGCGAACTGTCCACCACCATCGAGGCCTACGTCGCCCTGCGCCTGGCCGGGGACGCGCCCGACGCCCCGCACATGGCGAGGGCGTCGGAGTGGATCCGGGCCCAGGGCGGCATCGCCGCCTCCCGCGTCTTCACCCGGATCTGGCTCGCCCTGTTCGGCTGGTGGAAGTGGGAGGACCTGCCCGAACTCCCGCCGGAGCTCATCTACTTCCCGAAGTGGGTGCCGCTCAACATCTACGACTTCGGCTGCTGGGCCCGGCAGACCATCGTGCCGCTCACCATCGTCTCGGCGAAGCGGCCGGTGAGGCCCGCGCCCTTCCCGCTCGACGAGCTGCACACCGATCCGGCGCACCCCAGCCCGCCGCGGCCCCTGGCACCCGCGGCCAGCTGGGACGGCGCCTTCCAGCGCATCGACAAGGCGCTGCACGTCTACCGCAAGGTCGCCCCGCGCCGGCTGCGCAGGGCCGCGATGAACACCGCCGCCCGCTGGATCATCGAGCGGCAGGAGAACGACGGCTGCTGGGGCGGCATCCAGCCGCCCGCCGTGTACTCGGTCATCGCGCTGTACCTGCTGGGGTACGACCTCGAACACCCCGTGATGCGCGCGGGCCTGGAGTCGCTGGACCGGTTCGCGGTGTGGCGCGAGGACGGGGCCCGGATGATCGAGGCCTGCCAGTCGCCGGTGTGGGACACCTGCCTGGCGACCATCGCGCTCGCGGACGCCGGGGTGCCCGCGGACCACCCGCAGCTGGTCAAGGCCGCCGACTGGATGCTCGGCGAGCAGATCGTGCGGCCCGGCGACTGGTCGGTGCGCAGGCCGGGGCTGCCGCCCGGCGGCTGGGCGTTCGAGTTCCACAACGACAACTACCCCGACATCGACGACACCGCCGAGGTGGTCCTGGCGCTGCGCCGCGTCAGGCACCACGACCCGGAACGGGTGGAGAAGGCCATCGGGCGCGGGGTGCGCTGGAACCTCGGCATGCAGTCGAAGAACGGGGCCTGGGGCGCCTTCGACGTCGACAACACCAGCCCCTTCCCCAACCGGCTGCCGTTCTGCGACTTCGGCGAGGTCATCGACCCGCCGTCCGCGGACGTCACCGCGCACGTCGTGGAGATGCTCGCGGTCGAGGGGCTCGCCCACGACCCGCGCACCCGGCGCGGCATCGAGTGGCTGCTCGCCGAGCAGGAGCCCAGCGGCGCCTGGTTCGGCCGGTGGGGCGTCAACTACGTCTACGGCACCGGATCGGTCGTGCCCGCCCTGGTCGCCGCCGGACTGCCCGGCTCGCACCCGGCGATCCGCCGCGCGGTGGCCTGGCTGGAGTCCGTCCAGAACGACGACGGCGGCTGGGGTGAGGACCTGCGCTCCTACCGGTACGTCAAGGAGTGGACCGGCAAGGGAGCCTCGACCGCCTCGCAGACCGCCTGGGCGCTGATGGCGCTGCTCGCGGCGGGGGAGAAGGACTCCAAGGCCGTCGAGCGCGGTATCGAGTGGCTGGCGGCCACCCAGCGGGAGGACGGCTCCTGGGACGAGCCGTACTTCACCGGCACCGGATTCCCCTGGGACTTCTCCATCAACTACCACCTCTACCGGCAGGTCTTCCCGCTCACCGCGCTCGGCCGGTACGTGCACGGAGAACCCTTCGCCGGCCAGCGGGCCGCCGGACGGTCCTCCACCGGCAAACCGCTCGCCGAGGCCGAGGCGGGCTGATGACCCCGCAGCCCGCTCCGGCTCCGCTGCTGATCGCCTGCGCGCTCGGCATCGAGCACCTCGCCCTGCGCTCCGGCGACCGCAGCGGGGCCGGCGGGCCGGTCACCGTCCTGCGGACGGGCATGGGGCCGAAGGCCGCCGAGCGCTCCGTCACCCGGGTCCTGGCCGACCCGGCGCTCGGCGCCGCCGCCGTCCTGGCCACCGGTTTCTGCGCGGGACTCGCCCCCGGCATGCACCCCGGCGACCTGGTCGTCGCCGGGGAGACCCGGGAGCCGCGCGGCACCGTCGGCTGCGTCGGCACCGAACTGCTCGTCAAGGAACTCGTGCGCACCGTGCCCGGGCGCACCGTCCACACCGGCCCGCTGACCGGCTCGGACCACGTGGTCCGCGGCCCCGAGCGGGCCGATCTGCTCGCCACCGGCGCGATCGCCGTCGACATGGAGTCGGCGGCCACGCTGCTGAGCGCCGTGCGCGTGGGCGCGCGCCCGGTTGCGGCCGTCCGGGTCGTCGTGGACGCTCCAGAACATGAACTCGTCCGGATCGGCACACTGCGCGGTGGAATATCCGCCTTCCGCGTTCTTCGATCCGTGCTTCCGGCTTTTTTCGAATGGCACCGTTCTTTGCTGCTCCCCAGGAGGTGAGCCAGATGGCCATGCCGCTGCGCCAGTCCATCAAGGTCGCTACATACTTGGCCGAACAGAAGCTCCGCAGGCGGGACAAGTTTCCGCTCATCGTCGAGCTGGAGCCGCTCTTCGCCTGCAACCTGAAGTGTGAGGGCTGCGGCAAGATCCAGCATCCGGCCGGAGTGCTGAAGCAGCGCATGCCGGTCGCGCAGGCCGTGGGAGCGGTGCTGGAATCCGGTGCGCCGATGGTGTCCATCGCCGGTGGCGAGCCGTTGATGCATCCCCAGATCGACGAGATCGTGCGCCAGTTGGTGGCCAGGAGGAAATACGTTTTCCTTTGCACCAACGCACTTCTCATGCGCAAGAAGATGGACAAGTTCAAGCCCTCCCCGTACTTCGCCTTCGCGGTGCACATCGACGGCCTGCGCGAGCGGCACGACGAGTCCGTGGCGAAGGAGGGCGTGTTCGACGAGGCCGTGGAGGCCATCAAGGAGGCCAAGCGGCGCGGCTTCCGGGTCACCACCAACTCGACCTTCTTCAACACCGACACCCCGCAGACCGTCGTCGAGGTGCTCAACTACCTCAACGACGACCTCAAGGTCGACGAGATGATGATCTCGCCCGCCTACGCCTACGAGAAGGCCCCGGACCAGGAGCACTTCCTGGGTGTGGAGCAGACCCGCGAGCTGTTCAGGAAGGCCTTCGCGGGCGGCAACCGGCGCCGCTGGCGGCTGAACCACTCGCCGCTGTTCCTGGACTTCCTGGAGGGCAAGGTCGACTTCCCCTGCACCGCCTGGGCCATCCCCAACTACTCCCTCTTCGGGTGGCAGCGGCCCTGCTACCTGATGAGCGACGGCTACGTCCCCACGTACCGGGAGCTGATCGAGGACACCGACTGGGACAAGTACGGCCGCGGCAAGGACCCGCGCTGCGCCAACTGCATGGCGCACTGCGGCTACGAGCCCACCGCCGTGCTGGCCACCATGGGGTCGCTGAAGGAGTCCCTGCGCGCCATGCGGGAGACGGTCTCCGGGAACCGGGAGTGACGCCGTGACCGCCATCCCCCTGGGTGTTCCCGAGGTACCGGTCCGGCCGGTCGCCGAGCGCCGCGTCACGCGCCCGATCCAGGTCGGGCCGGTGACGGTCGGGGGCGGCGCACCGGTGTCCGTGCAGTCGATGACCACGACCCGTACGTCCGACATCGGTGCGACGCTGCAGCAGATCGCGGAGCTGACGGCGTCGGGCTGCCAGATCGTGCGGGTGGCGTGTCCGACGCAGGACGACGCCGACGCGCTCGCGGTGATCGCGAAGAAGTCGCAGATCCCGGTGATCGCGGACATCCACTTCCAGCCGAAGTACGTCTTCGCCGCGATCGAGGCGGGCTGCGCGGCGGTCCGGGTGAACCCGGGCAACATCAAGAAGTTCGACGACCAGGTCAAGGAGATCGCCAGGGCGGCGAAGGACCACGGCACGCCGATCCGCATCGGGGTGAACGCGGGCTCGCTGGACCGGCGGCTGCTGCAGAAGTACGGCAAGGCCACCCCGGAGGCGCTGGTGGAGAGCGCGCTGTGGGAGGCGTCCCTCTTCGAGGAGCACGACTTCCGGGACATCAAGATCTCGGTGAAGCACAACGACCCGGTCGTGATGATCGAGGCGTACCGGCAGCTCGCCGAGCAGTGCGACTACCCGCTGCACCTCGGGGTGACCGAGGCCGGCCCGGCGTTCCAGGGCACCATCAAGTCGGCGGTCGCCTTCGGCGCGCTGCTCTCGCAGGGCATCGGCGACACCATCCGCGTCTCCCTGTCGGCCCCGCCGGTCGAGGAGGTCAAGGTCGGCATCCAGATCCTGGAGTCGCTGAACCTGCGCCAGCGCGGCCTGGAGATCGTCTCCTGCCCGTCCTGCGGCCGCGCCCAGGTCGACGTGTACACGCTCGCCGAAGAGGTCACCGCCGGCCTGACCGGCATGGACGTCCCGCTGCGCGTCGCCGTCATGGGCTGCGTCGTCAACGGCCCCGGCGAGGCCCGCGAAGCCGACCTCGGCGTCGCCTCCGGCAACGGCAAGGGCCAGATCTTCGTCAAGGG
>NZ_JACVQF010000231.1 GCF_014534645.1 Streptomyces griseicoloratus | reverse complement strand
GCTCGGCCGGCCTCGCCCTCGCGGAACGGCCCCTGTGGTGAGGCCGTTCCGGCCGGACGGCTGTGGTTGGACGAGGGCGGTGTGGGGCCGGGGCATCGGGGCTCCGACGTCGTGACCGTGACCGCGGGGCGTGGCAGCCGGCTCACCGGGGCGTGATGCACCACCACGACGAACGTCCCCCTCACCCGGGCCGGGTGAGGGGGACGTTCGTCGTCGCTCGGCGTCGCGGAATCAGACGGACACGGGCTCCGGCCGCTCGGCCGGCGCAGCCGCCGGGGCGGTCTCAGGCGCGGCCACCGCCGGCTTCGGCAGGACGACGTACAGCAGGCCGGAGATCACGACCGTGGCGACCCAGCCGAGGCCGTACTCGCCGATGACGTTGTTGGCGGCCAGCGGGCCGGTGAACCAGTCGGAGGTGGTGAACATCAGCCCCGCGACCAGGCCCACCGCCCAGGCGGTCACGGCGGCGGGGGAGAAGCCGCCCCGGTACCAGTAGGCGCTGGTGCGGCCGGTGTCGGACAGGGCCTCGCCGTCGTACTCCTTCCGGCGCAGCATGTCCGCGCCGAAGACGCCGACCCACGCGGAGAAGGCGACCGCGAGCAGCGACAGGAAGGCGATGAACGAGCCCATGAAGCTGGTCGCCACGAGCATCAGCACGCCGCCGAAGACCAGCGAGATCACGGCGTTGACCGAGACCGCCCAGTGGCGCGGGATCCTGAAGCCCAGGGTCTGCGCGGTGAAGCCCGCCGAGTACATGGACATGGAGTTGATCAGCAGCATGCCGATCAGCGCGATCAGCAGGTACGGCACCGCGATCCAGGTCGGCAGGATCTCGCCGAGGAAGGAGACGGGGTCGGCGGCCGAGGCCAGGTCCGGCGTGGAGACCGCCATGACCGCGCCCATCAGGACCATGGGCAGCACGACGATGCCGGCGCCGCCGACCGTCACGCCCACGATCCCCTTGGAGGAGGCCGTGCGCGGCAGGTACCGGGTGAAGTCGGGGGCGGACGGGATCCAGCTGACGCCGCCCGCCGCGATCAGCCCGACGCCCGCGATCATCGCGGCCACGGATCCGGCGGACCGGTCGAAGACCGCGGACCAGTCGGTGTCGACCACCAGGTAGCCCAGCACCAGCACGGAGAAGACGCCGAAGAGGTACGTCGCGTACTTGTTGCACTTCTGCACGGCGTTGATGCCGAGCCCGGAGATCGCGAACGTCGCGACGACGAAGGCGAGCAGCATCACCATGTCCAGCACGCTGTTGGCCTTGATGCCGAACACGATGTCCAGCACGGTGAGCATGGCGTAGGCGCCGGTCACCGCGTTGATCGTCTCCCAGCCCCAGCGGGCGACCCAGATCAGCGAACCGGGCAGCAGATTGCCCCGCTGCCCGAAGACCGCCCGCGACAGTGCCATCCCGGGCGCGCCACCGCGCTTGCCGGCGATGCCGATCAGCCCGACCAGGCCGTACGACACCACGGGCGCGGCGCCCGCGACGACGAGTGCCTGCCAGAAGTTGAGCCGGTACGCCACGACCAGGCTCGCGCCCATCGTGAGCAGCAGCACGCTGATGTTCGCGCCGACCCAGGTCGGGAACAGCTCGCGGGTCCGGGCGGTGCGCTCGTCGTCGGGCACCTGCTCGATGCCGCGTGTTTCCAGTGCGCCTTCGGTCTCGGCGGTCTTGCTCATGTGGGGGGTCCGTGCCTCGATCGTGGGGAGAGGGAGCTGTCGGGACTCTACGCGCGTTGACGCGGCCTCTACCATCGTACTTTGATCCGACTCCTTCCTTCCAGTGGCCTTTGTCCTTTGGAGGAAGTCACAAGCGGGGTGTCCCCGGGGGCCATGACTGATACTGGACGGGTTATGGACATCGTCATCCTTGCTGTAGTCATCGCCGTGGTCGTGATCGGCGCGCTCGGCGGGCTGGTGGTCGGCAGCCGCCGCAGGAAGCAGCTGCCGCCCCCGCCCCCCGCGGCACCCGACATCACCGCCCCTCCGGCCGAGCCGCACGTCGGCGACGAGGCCGAGACGCCCCGCGAAGAACCGCGCCGGACGATAGAGGAGGTGGACCTCCCGGACGGCGGCACCGCCACCATCGAGGAACCGCCCGTCGTCGAAGAGCTCGAGATCCCGCAGATCGAGGTTCCCGAGCCCACCGCCGGCCGTCTGGTCCGGCTCCGTGCCCGCCTCTCCCGTTCGCAGAACGCCCTCGGCAAGGGCCTGCTGACGCTGCTCTCCCGTGAGCACCTCGACGAGGACACGTGGGAGGAGGTCGAGGACACGCTGCTCACCGCCGACGTCGGCGTGCAGCCCACCCAGGAACTGGTCGAGCGCCTGCGCGAGCGCGTGAAGGTCCTCGGCACGCGTACGCCCCAGGAGCTGCGCGGCCTGCTCCGCGAGGAGCTGATCACGCTGGTCGGCGCCGACATGGACCGCGAGGTCAAGACCGAGCCCGCCACCAGCAAGCCCGGCATCGTCATGGTCGTCGGTGTGAACGGCACCGGCAAGACCACCACCACCGGCAAGCTCGCCCGGGTCCTGGTCGCCGACGGCCGCAGTGTCGTCCTGGGCGCCGCCGACACCTTCCGTGCCGCCGCCGCCGACCAGCTGCAGACCTGGGGCGAGCGGGTCGGCGCCCACACCGTGCGCGGCCCGGAGGGCGGCGACCCCGCCTCCGTCGCCTTCGACGCGGTCAAGGAGGGCAAGGAGATCGGCGCCGACGTCGTCCTCATCGACACCGCCGGCCGCCTGCACACCAAGACCGGCCTGATGGACGAGCTGGGCAAGGTCAAGCGCGTGGTGGAGAAGCATGCCCCGCTGGACGAGGTGCTGCTCGTGCTCGACGCCACCACCGGCCAGAACGGCCTGATCCAGGCCCGGGTCTTCGCCGAGGTGGTCGACATCACCGGCATCGTGCTCACCAAGCTGGACGGCACGGCCAAGGGCGGCATCGTGGTCGCCGTGCAGCGCGAGCTGGGCGTGCCGGTCAAGCTGGTCGGACTGGGCGAGGGCGCCGACGACCTGGCGCCGTTCGAGCCGGAGGCGTTCGTGGATGCGCTTATCGGCGACTGACACCGCCGGCCGAGGCCGCTGCGCGTGCGAGTCCACGCGCGAGAAGAGGCGCCCGCCCCCTGAGGAACAGCCAGGGGACGGGCGCTTCGCCGTATCCGGTCGTTCCAGTGGCCGTCCGGTGGCCGTTCGTCCGGTGCCGTCCGGTGGCCGTCCGTGGCGGCCTACGCGCGCGAGCGATGGGCGACGTACGCCAGGGTCCCCAGCAGCAGGCGGGCCGCCGGGGGTTTCGTGGCCGAGTCGAGGGCCGGCGGGCGCAGCCAGCGCACCGCGCCCCGGCCACCCCGGTCGGAGGGCGGTGCCGTGACGTACGCACCGGGGCCGAGGCCGCGCAGGTCGAGGGCGGACGGGTCGTCCCAGCCCATGCGGTACAGCAGCCGGGGCAGCTCGGCGGCGGCGCCCGGGGCGACGAAGAAGTGGACCCGGCCCGGCGGGGTCGCCGTGACCGGGCCCAGGGGCAGGCCCATGCGCTCCAGCCGCGCCAGCGCCCTGCGTCCGGCGGTCTCGGCCACCTCGATCACGTCGAAGGTCCGGCCGACCGGCAGCATGACCGCGGCGCCCGGGAACTCGGACCAGGCGTCGGTCGCCGCGTCCAGCGTCGATCCGGCGGGGATCTCCGGTGCGAAGTCGAGGGGATGTGCTCCCGGCGCCCGGCAGTCGCGGCGGCCGCAGGAGCAGGCCCCCGCGGCGGCCCGCGCGCCCGGCACCACGTCCCAGCCCCACAGCCCGGTGAACTCGGCCACGGCGGTGCATTCCGGCGAGCGGGCGCGACGGCGCGAACCGGTCCGGATCTCACGCATGCCCCGGCTGCTGCCGATCGTGAAGCCCATACCCCCTCCAACGGATCCGACGCACCGGCGGTTACGCAGCGGACGTGAAACGTGACTCTCTGTTTCCACCTCCCCAGTGCCGCGCGTTTCAGACGGCGCCTGGAGGCAAACGGGGTGGCGCGGATTCCGGTGCACGCCCCGGTGCGCACCGCTGCACCCGCCTGCGGTTGTCCTATGTCAAGTGAATCGTGTGACGCGGGTCGTGAGTTCATTCGAAGGGGTGGCGAATGGTGGCGTTTCCGGGATCGCCATGGCTGGACGCGTGATCGTAGGATTACTTTGTGTGCACGGAGCCTTGTGGCACATGCCCGAGTGGGTATGCCGGGGGCAAGTCGGCTTTCCGTTCGAAGGGTGGCAACCGCCGGACGGGCGGCCGTCCGCACCGGCATTCTGATAGGGCTTGGCGCACTCGGCGACAGATGGTCTCAGGGATGGGGGCGTTCCAGTGAGCGGCAACGGCGGAAGCGGAACGAGCGCTGTGCACGCGACGCACGCTGACAAGCGCCCCAACGAGCTGCTCACCTCGTGGTTCGCGCGCAGCGGCTGGTCCAAGGGCGAGCTGGCCCGGCAGGTCAACCGCCGGGCCAGGCAGCTCGGTGCCAACCACATCTCGACGGACACCTCGCGCGTGCGCCGCTGGCTCGACGGCGAGAACCCGCGCGAGCCGATCCCCCGGATCCTGTCCGAGCTGTTCTCCGAGCGCTTCGGCGTCGTTGTCTCCGTCGAGGACCTGGGCCTGCGCGCCACCCGCCCCTCCCCGTCCACGACCGGCGTCGACCTGCCCTGGACGGGCCCGCAGACCGTGGCACTGCTCGGCGAGTTCTCGCGCAGCGACCTGATGCTGGCGCGGCGCGGCTTCCTCGGGACCTCGCTGGCCCTCTCCGCGGGCCCGTCCCTGATCGAGCCCATGCAGCGCTGGCTCGTCCCCTCGCCCCCGCCCCCCCGCTCCGAGCACGCGTCCGCGCCCGCCACGCGCGCGCGTGGGCGCCTGTCCAAGCCCGAGCTGGACCTGCTGGAGTCCACCACGGTGATGTTCCGCCGCTGGGACGCCCAGTGCGGCGGCGGCCTGCGCCGCAAGGCGGTGGTCGGCCAGCTCCACGAGGTGACCGACCTGCTGCAGGAACCCCAGACGGAGGAGACCCGGGCGAGGCTGTTCAAGGTCGCCGCCGAGCTCGCCGAGCTGGCCGGCTGGATGTCGTACGACGTCGGGCTGCAGCCCACCGCGCAGAAGTACTTCGTGCTCGCCCTGCACGCCGCCAAGGAGGCGGGCGACCGGCCGCTCGGCTCGTACATCCTGTCCAGCATGAGCCGCCAGATGATCCACCTCGGCCGGCCCGACGACGCCCTGGAACTGATCCACCTCGCGCAGTACGGCAGCCGCGACTGCGCGAGCCCGCGCACCCAGTCGATGCTGTATGCGATGGAGGCCCGCGCCTATGCCAACATGGGCCAGCCCGGCCGGTGCAAGCGGGCGGTGCGGATGGCCGAGGACACCTTCGCCGAGGCCGACGAGTGGGACGAGCCGGACCCCGACTGGATCCGCTTCTTCTCCGAGGCAGAGCTGTACGGCGAGAACTCCCACTCCTTCCGCGACCTCGCCTACGTCGCCGGCCGCAGCCCCGCGTACGCCTCCCTCGCCGAACCCCTCATGCGGCGGGCCGTGGAGCTGTTCGCCGCCGACAGCGAACACCAGCGGTCGTACGCGCTGAACCTGATCGGCATGGCCACCGTGCACCTGCTGCGCCGCGAACCCGAGGAGAGCACGGTCCTCGTCACCGAGGCCATGGGCATCGCCAAGAAGGTCCGCTCCGAACGCGTCAACACCCGCATCCGCAAGACCGTCGACACGGCCGTACGCGACTTCGGCGACCTCGGCGAGGTCGTCGACCTGACCCGGCGGCTCGCCGTCGAACTGCCCGAGACCGCCGAAGCGGTCTGAAGCCCCGACAAGCCCCGGCCGCGGCCGGCCCTCCCGAACTGCCCGACTCGGCTCCCCCATGCCAGGTCATTCGGAGGCCGCCGCGGCCGGCTCCGTGTCCCGTGCGGAACGTTGCGCCACGATAACGATCGCGCGGCGCGGAATCCGGCAGTTCATCGACGCGTAACACGCCAGGCGCCTTCGTCACGGCGGCGAAACAACGAGGGGCGTCCACCGAAACCGCGCTGCGCCAATCTCGTGGCGCATAACCGGCCCACCCCTCATTCCCGCTCAGGCTTCGCCCGCACGGGGCCGTACCAACGACGAGGAGACGCCGATGGCTCCAGCCATCACGCTCGCCGCAGAGACGGAGCTCTCTGCCGCCAACACGGGCTTCATGCTCATCTGCTCCGCCCTGGTGATGCTCATGACCCCGGCCCTGGCCTTCTTCTACGGAGGCATGGTCCGGGTCAAAAGCACCCTGAACATGCTGATGATGAGCTTCATCAGCCTCGGCATCGTCACCGTCCTGTGGGTGCTGTACGGCTTCTCCATGGCGTTCGGCACCGACACCGGCAGCATCGTCGGCTGGAACTCCGACTGGGTCGGCCTCAGCGACATCGGCCTGACCGAGCTGTGGGACGGCTACACGATCCCGGTCTTCGTGTTCCTGGTCTTCCAGCTGATGTTCGCCGTCCTCACCCCCGCCCTGATCAGCGGAGCCCTCGCGGACCGCGTGAAGTTCACGGCCTGGGCGCTGTTCATCGCGCTGTGGGCCACGGTCGTCTACTTCCCCGTGGCCCACTGGGTCTGGGGCGCCGGCGGCTGGGCCTTCGAGCTGGGCGTGATCGACTTCGCCGGTGGTACGGCCGTGCACATCAACGCCGGTGCCGCGGCGCTCGGCGTGATCCTCGTCATCGGCAAGCGGGTCGGCTTCAAGAAGGACCCGATGCGCCCGCACAGCCTGCCGCTGGTCATGCTCGGCGCCGGCCTGCTGTGGTTCGGCTGGTTCGGCTTCAACGCCGGCTCGTGGCTCGGCAACGACGACGGCGTCGGCGCGCTGATGTTCGTCAACACCCAGGTCGCCACCGGCGCGGCCGTGCTCGGCTGGCTCGCCTACGAGAAGATCCGCCACGGCGCGTTCACCACGCTGGGCGCCGCCTCCGGCGCGGTCTCGGGCCTGGTCGCCATCACCCCGGCGGGCGGCGCGGTCTCCCCGCTCGGCGCCATCGCCGTCGGTGTCATCGCCGGTGTGCTGTGCGCGATGGCCGTCGGCCTGAAGTACCGGTTCAACTACGACGACTCCCTCGACGTCGTCGGCGTCCACCTCGTCGGCGGCATCCTCGGCTCCCTGCTCATCGGCTTCTTCGCCACCGGCAAGGGCCAGTCCGACGTCGCGGGCCTCTTCTACGGCGGCGGCCTCGACCAGTTCTGGAAGCAGTGCGCGGGAGTCTTCGGCGTCCTCGCCTACTCCCTGGTCGTCTCTGCCATCCTCGCCCTCATCCTGCACAAGACCATCGGCATGCGGGTGACGGAGGACGAGGAGGTGGCCGGCATCGACCAGGCCGAGCACGCCGAGACCGCATACGACTTCAGCGGCGCTGGCGGGGGTGCCGCCCGGACGACCGCCGTGCCCGCCCACGTGGCCCAGGCCGAGAGCAAGAAGGTGGACGCATGAAGCTCATCACCGCCGTCGTGAAGCCGCACCGGCTCGACGAGATCAAGGAGGCCCTGCAGGCCTTCGGAGTCCACGGACTCACGGTCACCGAGGCCAGCGGCTACGGCCGCCAGCGCGGCCACACCGAGGTCTACCGGGGCGCCGAGTACACGGTCGACCTGGTGCCCAAGATCCGCATCGAGGTGCTGGTCGAGGACGACGACGCCGAACAGCTCATCGAGGTCGTCGTCAAGGCGGCCCGGACCGGCAAGATCGGTGACGGCAAGGTCTGGTCGGTCCCGGTCGACACGGCCGTCCGGGTCCGCACCGGCGAGCGCGGCCCGGACGCCCTCTGACCACGACAGAACAGGAGTCGCTGGGTGACGAGTACGGACGTGACGAAAGAAGCAGAGGACTCGGGACCCGGCGGCTACGCGGCGGCCCGGCTGCGCCTCCTCACCGAGGGGGCGCGGTCCGGGCCGCCGCGCCGTACGGCCCTCGCCGGACTGACCGACGACTGGCTGTCCGGCCTCTTCGGCGCGGCGGCCGCGGGGCTGAGCGGAGTCTCGCTCGTCGCCGTCGGCGGCTACGGCCGCGGCGAGCTGTCCCCGCGCAGCGACCTGGACCTGCTCCTGCTGCACGACGGCGGTGACGACAAGGCGGTCGCCGCCCTCGCCGACCGCCTCTGGTACCCCGTGTGGGACCTCGGCCTCGCCCTCGACCACTCCGTCCGCACCCCGGCCGAGGCCCGGAAGACGGCGGGGGACGACCTCAAGGTCCAGCTCGGACTGCTGGACGCCCGCCACCTCGCCGGCGACCCGGGACTCACCGCCGGCCTGCGCACCGCCGTCCTCGCCGACTGGCGCAACCAGGCCCCCAGGCGCCTCCCCGAACTGAAGGAGCTGTGCGCCGAACGCGCCGAGCGCCAGGGCGAACTCCAGTACCTGCTGGAACCCGACCTCAAGGAGGCCCGGGGCGGGCTGCGCGACGCCACCGCCCTGCGCGCCGTCGCCGCCTCCTGGCTGGCGGACGCCCCGCGCGAGGGCCTGGCCGACGCCCGGCGCCGGCTGCTCGACGTCCGGGACGCCCTCCACCTGGCCACCGGCCGGGCGACCGACCGGCTGGCCCTGCAGGAACAGGACCAGGTGGCGGCCGAGCTGGGCCTGCTGGACGCCGACACGCTGCTGCGGCAGGTCTACGAGGCGGCGCGCGTCGTCTCGTACGCCAGTGACGTCACCTGGCGCGAAGTGGGGCGCGTGCTGCGGTCACGGTCCGTGCGGCCGCGGCTGCGCGCCATGCTGGGCGGCGGCAAGCCGGGCGCCGAGCGGTCCCCGCTGGCCGAGGGCGTCGTCGAGCAGGACGGCGAGGTGGTGCTCGCCCGCACCGCACGCCCCGAACGCGACCCCGTACTCCCCTTGCGTGCCGCGGCCGCCGCCGCACAGGCCGGCCTCCCGCTCTCCCTGCACGCCGTACGCCGCCTGGCGGCCACCGCACGCCCCCTGCCCACGCCCTGGCCCGCCGAGGCACGCGAGCAACTGGTGACCCTGCTGGGCTCCGGCCGGCCCACCGTGGAGGTCTGGGAAGCACTGGAGGCGGAGGGGCTCATCACGCGCCTGCTCCCGGACTGGGAGCGGGTCCGCTGCCGCCCGCAGCGCAACGCCGTGCACGTCTGGACCGTCGACCGGCACCTGATCGAGACGGCCGTCCGCGCCGCCGAGTTCGCCCGCCGCGTGCACCGCCCCGACCTCCTCCTCGTCGGCGCCCTGCTGCACGACATCGGCAAGGGCTGGCCCGGCGACCACTCCGTGGCGGGCGAGACCATTGCCCGGGACGTGGCCGCCCGCATCGGCTTCGACCGCGCCGACGTGACCGTCCTCGCCACCCTCGTACGCCACCACCTGCTGCTCGTCGAGACCGCCACCCGGCGCGACCTGGACGACCCGGCCACCGTGCGTTCGGTCGCCGAGGCGGTCGGCACCCAGGGCACCCTGGAACTGCTGCACGCCCTGACCGAGGCCGACGCCCTGGCCACCGGGCCGGCCGCCTGGTCGTCCTGGCGCGGCTCTCTCGTCGCCGACCTGGTGAAACGGGTCTCGGCCGTCCTCGCGGGGGACCCGCTGGAAGACCCCGAGGCCGCCGCACCCACCGCCGAACACGAACGGCTCGCCCTGGAGGCGTTCCGCACGGGCGGGCCCGTGCTGGCCCTGCGCGCCCAGACCGAGCCGCCGGCGGAGCGCGACCCGGCCGGCGGACCCGAGCCCCTGGGCGTGGAGCTGCTGATCGCCGTACCGGACCAGCCCGGCGTGCTCCCCGCGGTCGCCGGCGTCCTGGCCCTGCACCGGCTGACCGTGCGCACGGCCGAGCTGCGGGCCCTTCTGCTGCCGGACGGCGTCGACGGCTCCGCCCTGCTGCTGCAGTGGCGGGTCGCAGCCGAGTACGGCTCCCTGCCCCAGGCCGCCCGGCTGCGCGCCGACCTCGTCCGGGCCCTGGACGGCTCCCTGGACGTCGCCGCCCGCCTCGCCGAGCGGGACGCGGCCTACCCCCGGCGCCGGGGCGTGGTCGCGCCGCCGCCGCGGGTGACGGTCGCACCGGCCGCCTCCCGCCTCGCCACGGTGATCGAGGTCCGCGCCCAGGACGCGCCCGGCCTGCTGTTCCGCATCGGCCGGGCCCTGGAGGGCGCGCGGGTGCGGGTACGCAGCGCGCACGTGTCGACCCTGGGCTCGAACGCCGTCGATGCGTTCTACGTCACCGGCGCCGAGGGGGCGCCGCTGCCGGGGGAGGAGGCGGCCGCGGTGGCGTCACGGCTGGAGGAGGCGCTGCGAGCGTGACCGTGCGGCCGGGGCACGCGTCCACGGACGTGCTCCCCGGCGGTGCGGGGTTTGCGTCCCCGTCCCCTCTCCGCGGTGGGCAGGGACGAATTGCTTGCCGGGCCGGATACCCTGGAGGGCGACCCACACCAACGCCGACGCGAGGACCTACGCCGCCGTGTTCGATACTCTCTCCGATCGCTTGTCAGCCACCTTTAAGTCCCTCCGGGGTAAGGGCCGGCTGTCCGAAGCGGACATCGACGCCACGGCCCGCGAGATCCGCATCGCGCTCCTCGAGGCCGACGTCGCCCTGCCGGTGGTCCGCGCCTTCATCAAGAACGTCAAGGAGCGCGCCCTCGGTGCCGAGGTCTCCAAGGCGCTGAACCCGGCCCAGCAGGTCCTCAAGATCGTCAACGAGGAGCTGGTCACCATCCTCGGCGGCGAGACCCGCCGCCTGCGCTTCGCCAAGCAGCCGCCCACCGTGATCATGCTCGCGGGTCTGCAGGGTGCCGGTAAGACCACCCTCGCGGGCAAGCTCGGCAAGTGGCTCAAGGAGCAGGGCCACTCCCCGCTGCTCGTGGCCTGTGACCTCCAGCGCCCCAACGCCGTGAACCAGCTCAGCGTCGTCGCCGAGCGCGCCGGCGTCGCGGTGTACGCCCCCGAGCCGGGCAACGGCGTCGGCGACCCGGTCAAGGTCGCCAGGGACTCCATCGAGTTCGCCAAGGCCAAGGTCCACGACCTGGTCATCGTGGACACCGCCGGCCGCCTCGGCATCGACCAGGAGATGATGCAGCAGGCCGCGGACATCCGTGACGCCGTCTCCCCGGACGAGATCCTGTTCGTCGTCGACGCGATGATCGGTCAGGACGCCGTCAACACCGCCGAGGCCTTCCGCGACGGCGTCGGCTTCGACGGCGTGGTGCTCTCCAAGCTGGACGGCGACGCCCGCGGTGGTGCGGCCCTGTCGATCGCCTCGGTGACCGGCAAGCCGATCATGTTCGCGTCGAACGGCGAGAAGCTCGACGACTTCGACGCCTTCCACCCGGACCGGATGGCCTCCCGCATCCTCGACATGGGTGACCTGCTCACCCTGATCGAGCAGGCGGAGAAGACGTTCAGCCAGGAAGAGGCCGAGAAGATGGCCTCCAAGCTGGCGTCCAAGAAGGGCCAGGACTTCACCCTGGACGACTTCCTGGCCCAGATGGAGCAGGTCAGGAAGATGGGCTCCATCTCCAAGCTGCTCGGCATGCTCCCGGGCATGGGCCAGATCAAGGACCAGATCAACAACCTCGACGAGCGGGACGTCGACCGCACGGCCGCGATCATCAAGTCGATGACGCCGGGCGAGCGCCAGGACCCGACGATCATCAACGGCTCGCGCCGCGCCCGTATCGCCAAGGGTTCCGGTGTCGAGGTCAGCGCCGTGAAGAACCTGGTCGAGCGGTTCTTCGAGGCCCGCAAGATGATGTCCCGCATGGCCCAGGGCGGCGGGATGCCGGGCATGCCGGGGATGCCGGGCATGGGCGGCGGACCCGGCCGGCAGAAGAAGCAGCAGAAGAAGGCCAAGGGCAAGCAGCGCTCCGGCAACCCGATGAAGCGCAAGCAGCAGGAGCAGGAGGAGGCCGCCCGCCGGGCCGCCGCCGCCCAGGGCGGCAACGCCCTCGGCCTGCCGCAGCAGGGCGGCACGGAGTTCGAGCTGCCGGACGAGTTCAAGAAGTTCATGGGCTGACGGTTCTCGTCACCGCGTCGCTGGGGGCGCCCCTCGCCAAGGGGCGCCCCCAGCGACGTACAAGCGCATGCCCGCGCCGCTTTCCTGGCGTAACGTCCGGATATGGCCAATCCCTCTCCGCCGCGCAAGGCCACCGAGCCGCCCTGGCGCACCGAGGGCACCCCCGAGGAGCCTCCCAAGCCGCCGCCCGGCGGGAGGAGGATGCGGGGCGGCTGGTGGAGCCTGGTCCTCACCGCGCTGGTCGTCTACCTGATCGCCAACCTCGTGCTGTCCTTCTTCAACGGGCGCGACGAGCCGACCATCTCGTACACCGAGTTCAGCAGACAGGTCGACGCGGGCAACGTCAGCAAGATCTACGCCAAGGGCGACGCCATCCAGGGCCAGCTGAAGAAGGCCCAGGACGACCCCGAGGGCGAGGGGACCTACACCAAGTTCCAGACCGAGCGGCCGACCTTCGCGGACGACCAGCTCTGGGACGACCTGACCCGGCACGACGTCACCGTCACGGCGGAACCGGTCGTCCAGCACCGCAGTTTCCTGGCCAACCTGCTGATCTCGCTGGCCCCGATGCTGCTCCTGGTCCTGCTCTGGGTCTTCATCGCGCGGCGCATGAGCCGGGCGATGGGCGGCGGAGCGGGCGGCATGCTCGGCCGCAAGGCGCCGCCCAGGCCCGTCGAGCTGCGGCCCGGAACCAAGCGCACGACCTTCGCGGACGTGGCCGGCATCGACGAGGTGGAGGGCGAGCTCAGCGACGTCGTCGACTTCCTGAAGAACCCCGACGCCTACCGCCGGATGGGCGCCAAGATGCCCCGGGGCGTGCTCCTCGCGGGACCGCCCGGCACGGGCAAGACACTCCTGGCGCGCGCGGTCGCCGGGGAGGCGGGCGTGCCGTTCTTCTCGGCCTCCGCCTCCGAGTTCATCGAGATGATCGTGGGCGTGGGCGCCTCCCGGGTACGGGAGCTGTTCGCCGAGGCCCGGAAGGTCGCGCCGTCGATCATCTTCATCGACGAGATCGACACGATCGGCCGGGCCCGCGGCGGCGGCGCCGGGGTGGGCGGCCACGACGAGCGGGAGCAGACGCTCAACCAGATCCTCACCGAGATGGACGGCTTCTCGGGCTCGGAGGGCGTGGTCGTCATCGCCGCCACCAACCGCGCCGACGTCCTCGACCCCGCCCTGACCCGGCCCGGCCGCTTCGACCGGGTGGTCCACGTCTCGCCCCCGGACCGGGGCGGCCGGGAGGCCATCCTCGACATCCACACCCGGGAGATCCCGCTCGCCCGGGACGTCGACCTCGCGCAGGTCGCGCGCACGACTCCGGGGATGACCGGCGCCGAACTCGCCAACCTCGCCAACGAGGCCGCCCTCCTCGCGGTCAAGCGGAAGCAGGACCGGGTGACGCAGGGGGACTTCTCCGAGGCGCTGGAGAAGGTCCAGCTGGGCGCCGAACGCTCGCTCGTCATGCCCGAGGACGAACGCCGGCGCACCGCCTACCACGAGAGCGGGCACGCCCTGCTGGGCATGCTGCAGCCGGGCGCCGACCCCGTCCGCAAGATCACCATCGTGCCGCGCGGCCGAGCGCTGGGCGTGACGCTGTCGACGCCCGACTCGGACAAGTACGCGTACACGGAGGAGTACCTGCGCGGCCGGATCATCGGCGCGCTCGGCGGCATGGCGGCGGAGCACGTCGTGTACGGCGTGATCACGACGGGTTCGGAGAACGATCTGGAACAGGTCACCCGGATCGCGCGCGGCATGGTCGGGCGCTGGGGCATGAGCGAGCGGGTCGGCCGGCTGTCCGCCCTGCCGGGCGACGCCCAGCAGGCCTACGGGCTGGCCGCCGCCCCGCAGACCCTGGACGCCATCGACGGCGAGATGCGGCGGGTTGTCGACGAGTGCTACGAGGAGGCCTGCCGCAAGCTGCGCGACCACCGCGGGCAGCTCGACGCGCTGGCCGAGGCGCTGCTGCTCAACGAGACGCTGGACGAGGCCGACGCGTACCGGATCGCCGGCATCACCCGGCTGACCAAGGAGGGCCCGGAGGCCTAGCCGCGCCCGCGCTGTTGGTCAGGGCCTGGGAAGCTCCAGACGTAGGGCTCGCCGCCCTCCGGCGACCAGTGGACCTCCACGCTCGTGGCGTCCGCGGGGACCAGGTACGTCACGCAGAAGACGTGACGCCCGCCCCGCTCCCAGCTCCCGACGCCGTACGGGTCCTCGCACCCGGGGGCGGCCTCCGAGGCGCCGGCGAGGACGGCCCCGCGCCGGCCGTCGGCGAAGACCGCGGTGCGGTCGCGCACGCCGGAACCGTCGGTGAGGTCCGGTCCGCCCTTGTGCGTGTACGCGACATGCGCGACGACCGGCACCCTGCCCTCCGCGTCGGCGGCGTCCGCCACCGCCTTCGCGGCCTGGGCCCGCGTGCCGACGTCGACCCGCTGCGCCACGACCGCGTAGGTGACCTCGTCGACCTTCCCCGTCGCGCTCTCGCCCCGCGCCATCGCGCCGCCCGCGGAGGCCGAAGGGGAGGGCGGGGCGGACGTGGCCGGGGCCGCCGCGCGCTCGGCGTCGGTGCCGTCGTCCGCGCTCCCGCACGCGGTGAGGGCGAGCGTGAGGACGGCGACGGGCGCGACGAGGCGCGGCACGGTCCTGTGGTGCGGCACTGCGGCTCCTGTGTACAGACGTTCCTGTCCCCGTTCCTGTCCCCCGACGGTGGATCAGGTTAAGGGGCGGTGAGCCCTCGGGAGGAACGGAGGCGGCCGCACGAAGCCGGTTCGAGGCGGGGCCGGCGGTCAGGGGGTCCGGGCGATCAGATAGCGGAAGACGTTCGGCATCCACACCGTCCCGTCCTGCCGCCGGTGCGGATGCAGGGCCTCCGTCAGCTCCTTGTCCACCTGCTCCTGGTCGGTCGCCGCGATCGCCGCGTCGAACAGCCCGGTCGACAGCAGCCCGCGCACCGCGCTGTCGACATCGGCGTATCCGAAGGGGCACGCCACCCGCCCGGACCCGTCCGGCCTCAGCCCGGCCCGCTGGGCGACCTCCTCCAGGTCGTCGCGCAGGGCGGGGCGCCAGCTGCCGGCGCTGCGCAGCGGGTCCGCCAGCTTGGTGCCCACCCGCAGCACGGACGTCGTGGCGCACCGCTCCGGCGGTCCCCAGCCGGCCAGGACCACGGCCGCCCCCCGCTCGGCGAGCGGTGTGGCCTCGGCGAGCAGTTCGCCCAGTCCCTCGGCGTCGCCCGCGAGGCATCCGATGGGTTCGAAGGCGGTCACCACGGTGAACGCCGGGTCCGCCGCGTCGCGCGGTACGCGGTCGGCGATCCGGGCGTCCGCGCCGGTGCCCGTGTCCCACGCCTCGGGCAGCAGCCGCCGCCGGGCGAGCTCCAAAAGCTCCGGGGGCCCGGAGTCGACACCGGTCACCGCGGCGCCCCGCGAGGCCGCCATCAGCAGGGCCAGCCCGGAACCGCAGCCCAGCCCCAGCAGCCGTGTGCCGCCGCCGACGTCCAGTCGCTCGTAGACGGCCTCGTAGAGCGGTACGAGCATCCGCTCCTGTATTTCGGACCAGTCACGCGCGCGTGCCCGCAGGTCCACGCGGGGCGCGGCCCCGGCGTGAGGCAGGTGCTGACGCACGAGCGTAGGTGTCATAGGAAAGCGCCCCAATCGCCGAGTGTTGCCGCCGTGCCGATTCCCTGGCCCCCGTGAGTCGCGCTCGCACTCCCCCCGTATGTCAGGAAACTCCGGGCGCGCCGTGGCGTCCAGTGGTAGCGGGGGCCGGGTTGCCCGATCCCCGCAGGAGTGGCGAGATTTCACATTCCGGCAACCCGGGCCACTGCGGCGCGCCGCCGCCGATCGCCCTGCCGGGCCGTCCTCGGCGCCGGTGAGAGGGTGGCCGGATCCTGTCGCCGGCGATGACTGCGGGTCGCGGGCCGCCGCGCCGGCCCGCGTCTGCCATGCCGCATGGTGCCCACGAGGCGGTTCCGGCCAAGGTCCACGGGGCGCGCCCGGCGTGGCGGTGGGGCCCCGGCACCGCCCTGGGCACCGGTCCGCCGGCTCGTCGGCCGTGGTGAGCGGGCCGGGGCCGGACGCCGGCGCCGCGGTGGCCGGGCCGGTGCCGGGCGCCGGACGCGCACCCGGTAACGTCGCGCCCGCCGGTGCGCCTCGCGGAAGGGCGTCCTCCCGGCACGACGGCGGCCGAAACGCGCCTTGCGCACCCGCGCGCCGCCCACTCCCCGGCGCGTGGACAGGGCGTACGCGCTGGCGCGTACGCCGGACTACGCACCGGCTTGGTACGAGCTGTGAGGCTTCTCCGCAGATCAGCGCACCCGCCCTCGTCGGGACGCATCAGCGGCAACTGACGGGTACGTGCAAATTATTTGGGATGCCCCGGAATAGGAACACAGCGGCACCCAGGCTCGTTGTCATTACGTGAGCACGACACCACCTGTTCTCGCCGCAGAGCTGGCGCAGGCGTGGGCCGACATTCAGCGGCACCACCCCGAGCTGCCCGATCTTGCCGCGCCCGAGTCCCTGATCGGAGAGTCCTCGTCCGCCTGCGGGCACGAACTCTCCTTCGAACGACTGCTCCATGAGGCAGTCCACGGCATCGCCGCCGCGCGAGGAGTGCGCGACACCTCCCGCGCCGGCCGGTACCACAACCGCAGATTCCTCTCGATCGCCGAGGAGCTGGGCCTGGACCACCCCGAGGAACCGCATCCCAGCAGCGGCTTCTCCCTGGTCACGCTCACCCCCGAGGCGAAGCGCCGCTACCGCCCGACGATCGAGCGGCTCCAGCGCGCGCTGAAGGCCCACACCGCGGCGACCGCGGCCGACTCGGCCCGCACCTTCCGCGGCCCGGCCGCCCGGCACGGCTCCTCCGGCGGCGGGGTGCGCGTGAAGGCGGTCTGCGACTGCGGCCGCAACGTCCGGGTCGTGCCGTCGGTCCTGGCCCAGGCCCCGATCATGTGCGGCGGCTGCGGCAAGCCGTTCCGGATCCCGGAGCCGGTCGGCGCGGTGGCGGGCTGACGGCCCTCCCGGCATCTCGTGGGTGCCGCAGGAGCGCGTGCGCCCGGCCGACGGGGTGCGGCGGGAGGTCGCGGCACCCCGCCGGCCGAGGGTGCCGCCGCGGACCCGGGCCTCCCGCCGGCGCCGGGTGTCCGCGGAGCGTGCCCGCGCTCACCCCTGGGCCGGAGGCGATCCGCGCGGTATGGCACAATGGCTAGCTGTACTCGACAGCCGCACAGGACCCCTCTCTCCTCCGGCTGACGCGTCCATCGGGCACTCGGGTACCGCAACCCCACGCGGCGTTCCCGCCGTGCCCCACCACGTCAAATCCAGGAGAACCCACTCCCGTGGCAGTCAAGATCAAGCTGAAGCGTCTGGGCAAGATCCGTTCGCCTCACTACCGCATCGTCGTCGCCGACTCCCGTACCCGTCGTGACGGCCGTGCGATCGAGGAGATCGGCAAGTACCACCCGACGTACAACCCGTCGGTGATGGAGGTCGACGCCGAGCGCGTGGCGTACTGGCTGAGCGTCGGCGCCCAGCCGACCGAGCCGGTGCTCGCCATCCTGAAGAAGACCGGCGACTGGCAGAAGTTCAAGGGCGAGCCCGCCCCGGCGCCTCTGCTGCAGCCGGCCGAGAAGCCGGCCCGTCCGTCCTTCGAGGCGCTCGGCGGCGACGACGAGGGCAAGGGTGAGGCCATCACCCAGAAGAAGAAGGCCGACAAGAAGGACGAGGCCGCCGCCGAGTCCGAGTCGACCGAGGCCTGAGCATGCTCGAGGAGGCTCTCGAGCACCTCGTGAAGGGCATCGTCGACAACCCTGACGATGTGCAGGTGGCCTCGCGCAACCTGCGCCGCGGGCGCGTGCTCGAGGTCCGGGTCCACCCGGACGACCTCGGCAAGGTGATCGGCCGCAACGGCCGCACCGCACGCGCTCTGCGTACCGTCGTGGGCGCCATCGGCGGCCGCGGCGTCCGTGTCGACCTCGTCGACGTGGACCACGTCCGCTGACGCTTCGCAACGCAGCACCGGCTCGGGCCGGGGAGGGCCACAGGGCCGTCCCCGGCCCGACGTCGTACGGCCGGTCGTATGACAGGAGATCAAGCACAGTGCAACTGGTAGTCGCACGGATCGGCCGCGCCCACGGCATCAAGGGCGAGGTCACCGTGGAGGTCCGCACGGACGAGCCGGAACTCAGGCTCGCCCCGGGCGCCGTACTCGCCACCGATCCCGCCTCCGCGGGACCGCTCACCATCGAGACCGGCCGCGTCCACAGCGGCCGCCTCCTGCTGCGCTTCGAGGGCGTGCGTGACCGCAACGCCGCCGAGGCGCTGCGCAACACCCTCCTGATCGCGGACGTCGACCCGGACGAGCTGCCCGAGGAGGAGGACGAGTACTACGACCACCAGCTGATCGACCTCGACGTGGTGACCGCGGACGGCACCGAGGTCGGCCGGATCACCGAGATCTCGCACCTGCCCACGCAGGACCTGTTCGTGGTCGAGCGCCCCGACGGCCGCGAGGTGTACGTGCCGTTCGTGGCGGAGATCGTCACCGAGATCGACCTGGAGGAGCAGCGCGCGGTCATCGACCCGCCGCCCGGCCTGATCGACGACCGCGCCGAGATCGCCTCCTCCCGCGACGAGGACGCCGGCGCATGAGGCTCGACGTCGTCACGATCTTCCCCGAGTACCTGGAGCCGCTGAACGTCTCCCTGGTCGGCAAGGCACGCGCGCGCGGACAGCTCGACGTGCACGTGCACGACCTGCGCTCCTGGACCTACGACCGGCACAACACCGTCGACGACACGCCGTACGGCGGCGGCCCCGGCATGGTCATGAAGACCGACCCGTGGGGCGACGCGCTGGACTCCGTCCTGGCCGACGGCTACGAGACCGGCTGCGGCGAGCCCGCCCTCATCGTGCCCACGCCCAGCGGCCGCCCCTTCACCCAGGAACTCGCCGTCCACCTCTCCGAGCGCCCCTGGCTGATCTTCACCCCGGCCCGCTACGAGGGCATCGACCGCCGCGTCATCGACGAGTACGCGACCCGGATGCCCGTGTACGAAGTGTCCATCGGCGACTACGTCCTCGCCGGCGGCGAGGCGGCCGTGCTCGTCGTCACCGAGGCCGTGGCACGGCTGCTGCCCGGCGTCCTCGGCAACGCCGAGTCCCACCGGGACGACTCCTTCGCCCCCGGAGCCATGGCGAGCCTCCTGGAGGGCCCCGTCTACACCAAGCCGCCCCACTGGCGCGGGCGCGAGATCCCCGAGGTGCTGCTCAGCGGCCACCACGGGAAGATCGCCCGCTGGCGCCGCGACGAGGCCCTGCGGCGCACCACCGCCCACCGGCCCGACCTGATCGAGCGGTGCGAACCCGAGGCCTTCGACAAGAAGGACTGGGAAATGCTCTCCATCCTCGGCTGGGAGCCCGACCCGGACGGGGAGCCGTACGGCCGATTTTGGCGCAGGACCGGCGGCGTGGAAGAATAGGCCGCTGTTGTGTGCCGGTCCGGCGTACGCCCCTGCCACAGGGGGAGACGACGTCCGCCCCGACCCGCACAGCCCTGATCCGAACATCTAGTTCCCGCTGATGACCTGTGGCATCAGCGAAGAAAGCAGACGAAATGTCTCACCTGCTCGACTCCGTCGACGCCGCGTCGCTGCGCAGCGACGTCCCGGCCTTCCGCCCCGGCGACACCGTCAACGTCCACGTGCGCGTCATCGAGGGCAACCGCTCCCGTGTGCAGCAGTTCAAGGGCGTGGTGATCCGCCGCCAGGGTTCCGGCGTGCGCGAGACCTTCACGGTCCGCAAGGTCTCCTTCTCCGTCGGCGTCGAGCGCACCTTCCCGGTGCACACCCCGATCGTGGAGAAGATCGAGCTCGTCACCCGCGGTGACGTCCGCCGCGCCAAGCTGTACTACCTGCGCGACCTGCGCGGCAAGGCGGCGAAGATCAAGGAGAAGCGCGAGAGCTGAGCGCGCCGACGGGTTCATGGCGGGGCCGGATAGCATCTGGCCCCGATGGACACCGAAGCACAGCCCACGGAGCGCGACCGCTCCTCCCGCCCTTCCGACGCCGAGCACAGCTCGGATCCGGAGGGTCCGGAGGGACGGTCGCGTTCCGCGTTCGCGGCCCGGATCTCGGAGTGGGTGCCGGGCGGGCGGATCACCCTGACCGGTCTGGTCCTCCTGCTGTTCCTGCTGCTGATCAGCACGTTCGTGCTGCAGCCGTTCCAAATCCCCAGCGGATCCATGGAGCGCGGATTGAGGATCGGCGACCGGGTTCTCGTAAACAAGGTGGCGTACCGTTTCGGTGACCGGCCGCAGCGGGGCGACATCGTCGTGTTCGACGGCACCGGGTTCTTCGGGCACGGCGACTACATCAAACGCGTTGTCGGTGTGGGCGGGGACCACGTGGTCTGCTGCGACAGGGACGGGAGGGTCCAGGTGAACGGCCAGTCGGTCGACGAGTCGGCGTTCCTCCACCCCGGTGACCGCCCGTCCACGGTGCGCTTCGACGTCGTCGTGCCCGACGGCACCCTCTTCGTCATGGGTGACCACCGCAGCGACTCCAGTGACTCCCGGGACCACCTGGGCTCCCCGGGCGGCGGCATGGTGCCGGTGGACGCGGTGATCGGCCGCGCCGACTGGATCGTCTGGCCCTTCGGGCACGCGACCCGCCTCGACCGCCCCGACGCCTACGCGCGCGTGCCGGCGGCGGAGACGGGCGAGCCGGAGAGGGCCGAGACCGCCCATGGGTAGCCGCGGCAAACCACGCGGGGCCCCGAGCAGTCCCGCGGAGAACCTGCTGCCGACCGGCTCCCGGCGCGCCGCCGGCCCGCCCGGCGGGCGTACCCGTGCCGAGCGGCGCAGACTCCAGCGCAAGGTCAAGCGGCGCCGCAGGCGCAGCGCCGTGAAGGAGATCCCCCTTCTCGTCGGCGTCGCCGTCCTGATCGCGCTCGTCCTGAAGACCTTCCTCGTGCAGGCCTTCGTGATCCCGTCGGGCTCCATGGAGCAGACGATCCGGATCGGCGACCGGGTCCTGGTCGACAAGCTCACTCCCTGGTTCGGCTCCCAGCCGCAGCGCGGGGACGTCGTCGTGTTCCGGGACCCCGGCGGCTGGCTCAAGGGCGAGCAGACCACCAAGAAGGACGACCCCGTGGTCGTCAAACAGCTCAAGGAAGGCCTCGCCTTCATCGGTCTGCTGCCCTCCGACGACGAGAAGGACCTCATCAAACGCGTCGTCGGCGTCGGCGGCGACCGGGTCAAGTGCTGCGACACCCAGGGGCGGGTCACCGTCAACGGCGTTCCCCTGAACGAGGACTACCTGTATCCCGGGGACGTCCCCTCCAGGGAGCCGTTCGACGTCACCGTCCCCGAGGGGCGGCTGTGGGTGATGGGCGACCACCGCTCCAACTCCGCCGACTCCCGCTCCCACCAGGGCACCGAGTACGGCACGGTGTCCGAGGACGAGGTCGTGGGACGGGCCATGGTGATCGCCTGGCCGTTCGGCCACTGGCGGACCCTGGACGAGCCGGAAACCTACGCGTCCGTGTCCGACGCGGCCGCAGGGTCGACCGCTGTTCCCTCGCTGTCGCATAGGGTTGCCCCCGACGATCCGAACGGAATGGTGCGACTCCCGACCCCTGCGGAACTCCCGCTCGTTATGGGAGTGGTGGGCCTGCGCCGGGCACGGGGCAGGCGGCGGCACAGAGTAAGGAGTTGGCGTGGGGGATGTGGCGGTTGGCACACGGTCCGGACACGGCGAGGAGGACCGTGGGCGCCCCGTGGACGCGGCTGCCCCAGCCGCGAAGGGCCCGGCACCGGACTCCGGCGGCGGCTCCGGTACGGCCGAGGACGGCACAGTGACGAACGAGCAGGGTGGAACCGAGGGCCGGGGACCGGGCGGGACGCCCCCCGCGGCCAAGAAGCAGCGCTCCTTCTGGAAGGAGCTGCCGATCCTGATCGGCATCGCGCTGGTGCTCGCGCTGCTGATCAAGACGTTCCTGGTGCAGGCGTTCTCGATCCCCTCCGCCTCGATGCAGAACACCCTCACCGAGGGTGACCGCGTCCTGGTCGACAAGCTCACGCCCTGGTTCGGCTCGGAACCCGAGCGCGGCGAGGTCGTCGTCTTCCACGACCCCGACGCGTGGCTGGCGGGCGAACCGACGCCCGAGCCGAACGCGCTGCAGGTCTTCCTCGGCTGGATCGGCCTGATGCCCTCCGCGGACGAGAAGGACCTCATCAAGCGCGTCATCGGCGTCGGCGGCGACACCGTCGAGTGCAAGGGCACCGGCCCGCTGAAGGTCAACGGCAAGGCGCTCAACGAGCCGTACGTCTACCCGGGCAACACGCCGTGCAGCGTCGACGACCAGGGCGGCCAGTTCAAGGTGACGGTCCCCGAGGGCCACGTCTGGGTCATGGGCGACCACCGGCAGAACTCCCGGGACTCCCGCTACAACCAGTCGGACCGGAACAACGGCATGGTTCCGGTGAAGGAGGTCATCGGCCGCGCCGTCTTCGTCGCCTGGCCGATCAACCACTGGGACACCCTTCCGGTCCCCGACACCTTCGACCAGGTGGGGCTGAACGACCAGTCGTCGGCCGCCGCGGCCCTGTCGGTCGCGCCCCAGGGCCTGGCGCTCGCCGGTGCCGTCCCGGTCGTCCTGTGGCGCCGCCGGCGGATCGCCCCCGCCGAGACCCGCTGAGCCGGCCCCGGGGACCCGCCGAGCCGCCCCGGAGCGTACGGCCGGGCCGCCCCGGGACGTACGTCCGTTGCCCCTGATCCCGGGCGTCGGCAAGGGCTGACCCGTTCGGGTACCGCCCGGTAGGGTGCGGACCCATGGGTGGCGAGAGCACGACACGTACGGCCCCGCTCGGCGGTGGCGTGAGCAGGGGCCCGGTGGGCGGCCGTACCGGACAGCGGCTGTCCGGCCTGGCCGTGGCGCTGGGCCTGGTGCTGTTCCTCGGGGGTTTCGCCTGGGGGGCGGTGGTGTACCGGCCGTACACGGTGCCGACCAGTTCGATGACGCCGACGATCGACGCCGGTGACCGGGTGCTGGCCGAGCGCATCGACGGCGCCGACGTCCGGCGCGGCGACGTCGTCGTCTTCAAGGACGCCACCTGGGCCAACGCGCCGATGGTCAAGCGCGTGGTCGCGGTCGGCGGCGACACCGTCTCCTGCTGCCAGAACGGCAAGCTGAAGGTCAACGGCAAGGTGATCGACGAGCCGTACCTGCCCGCCGGCACACCCGCCGAGAACGGCAACTTCCCCACCGTGACCGTGCCCGAAGGCCGCCTGTTCCTGCTCGGCGACGAGCGCGGCACCTCGGTGGACTCCACCGCCCACCTCACCGACGCGGCCGGCGGCACCGTGTCGCGCGGGGCCGTGGACGCCCGGGTCGACGCCGTCGTGTGGCCCATGAACGGCATGCTGGAGCGTCCCACCGGGTTCGAGACGCTCGGCGGCCTCTCCTCGCCCGGCCCGCTGCGGACCGTCGTCGCGCTGGTGATCGCCGGGGCCGTGCTGATCCTCGGTGGCGCCGCGTACGGACCGGTGGCCAAGCGGGCCGCGGCCTCCCGCGCCCGGACCGGGAGGGAGCCCGCCGGTGCCCGCTGAGGCGACGAACGCGGGGCAGGACACCCACGAGGCGGGCCAGGACACCTACCAGGGCGGGCTGCGCCGGGTCGCCCGGGTCGTGCTGCTGGACCCCGAGGACCGCATCCTGCTGCTGCACGGCCACGAACCGGACGATCCGTCCGACGACTGGTGGTTCACGCCGGGCGGCGGCGTGGAGGGCGACGAGACCCGTGAGGAGGCCGCCCTGCGGGAACTCGTGGAGGAGACCGGCATCACCGAGGTCGAGCTCGGTCCCGTGCTGTGGCGGCGGAGGTGTTCCTTCCCGTTCGCGGGCCGCCGCTGGGACCAGGACGAGTGGTACTACCTGGCCCGCACCAGCCAGACCGCGACCGAGGCCGTGGGCCTGACCGAGCTGGAGCGGCGCAGTGTCGCCGGAGCGCGCTGGTGGACGTGCCAGGAACTGAGCCGGGCACATGAGACGGTGTATCCGACCAGACTCGCCGAGCTGCTGCGCACGCTGCTCGTCGAAGGCCCCCCGGCCGGGCCGGTGACCCTGGACACGGAAATCGTCTAGGGGTTCGCGGGACTGGAGCACAATGGTGGGACCGCACGGCTGAAGGGGAACATGCCATGAGCGCCGAGGACCTCGAGAAGTACGAGACCGAGATGGAGCTCAAGCTCTACCGGGAGTACCGAGATGTCGTCGGTCTGTTCAAATACGTGATCGAGACCGAGCGGCGTTTCTACCTCACCAACGACTACGAGATGCAGGTGCACTCGGTCCAGGGCGAAGTGTTCTTCGAGGTCTCCATGGCCGACGCCTGGGTGTGGGACATGTACCGCCCGGCGCGCTTCGTGAAGCAAGTTCGGGTGTTGACGTTCAAGGACGTGAACATCGAGGAGCTGAACAAGAGCGACCTGGAGCTGCCCGGCGGGTGACGGCCGGTCACCCACAGGGGTCGTTCCCCCACACGGGTGACGAGAATTTCCACATCCGGATGAGCGTCCACCAAGATCCAACAGCTCGGTGAGCCGCCCTCATCGTTGGCGCCGGAGGTGGTGCCGACATGAACGCACGCGGTGCGATGGGCAGGTACGGCGAGACGCTCGCCGCCCGCCGGCTGACAGAGGCCGGGATGACGGTCCTGGAGCGCAACTGGCGCTGCGGCAGGACCGGCGAGATCGACATCGTCGCCCGGGACGGGGACACGCTGGTCGTCTGTGAGGTGAAGACCCGCAGGGAGGGCCGCTTCGAGCATCCGATGGCCGCCGTGACCCCCGAGAAGGCGCAGCGCCTGCGCCGTCTCGCCGAACGGTGGATCGAGACCCACGGAGGAGCCCCGCCCGGGGGCGTGCGCATCGACCTGATCGGCGTGCTCCTCCCACGGCGCGGCGGACCGGTCGTCGAGCACGCGCGGGGGGTGGCGTGATGGGGTTCGCGCGTACGTGCTCGGTGGCGCTGGTCGGCGTCGAGGGCGTGGTCGTCGAGGTGCAGGCCGACCTCGAACCGGGCGTGGCGGCGTTCACGCTGGTGGGACTGCCGGACAAGAGCCTGACGGAGAGCCGGGACCGGGTGCGGGCCGCGGTGGTGAACTCGGGTGCGGAGTGGCCGCAGAAGAAGCTGACGGTCGGGCTCAGCCCGGCCTCGGTGCCCAAGAGCGGCAGCGGCTTCGACCTCGCCGTCGCCGCCGCGGTGCTCGGGGCCGCCGAGCGGATCGACCCCCGGGTGCTCGCCGACATCGTGATGATCGGGGAGCTGGGGCTGGACGGGCGCGTCCGGCCGGTGCGGGGCATCCTGCCGGCGGTGCTCGCGGCCGCGGACGCCGGCTACGAGCAGGTGGTGGTACCGGAGTGCGCCGCCGCCGAAGCGTCCCTGGTGCCCGGTGTGTCGGTGCTGGGCGTCCGCAGCCTGCGCCAGCTCATCGCCGTCCTCGCCGACGAGCCCGTGCCCGAGGAGGAACCCGACCAGCAGGGCCGCCCCGACCCGCTGCTGGCCGGCCTGCGCGTGCCCGGCACGGGTGCGGCCACCGGCATGCACAGCACGGGCGCGGCCCAGCACGACCACGGCCATGACCTCGCCGACGTCGTGGGCCAGCGCTCGGCACGCACGGCCGTGGAGGTGGCCGCGGCCGGCGGACACCATCTGTTCCTGGAGGGGCCGCCCGGCGCGGGCAAGACGATGCTCGCCGAGCGGCTGCCCGCCATCCTGCCCCGGCTCGGCCGGGCGGAGTCGCTGGAGGTCACCGCGGTCCACTCGGTGGCCGGACTGCTGCCGCCGGGCAAACCCCTGATCGACGTGGCCCCCTACTGCGCGCCGCACCACTCCGCCACGATGCAGGCCCTCGTCGGCGGCGGCCCCGGCGTCGCCCGGCCCGGAGCCGTGTCGCTCGCGCACCGCGGTGTCCTGTTCCTGGACGAGACCCCCGAGTTCAGCAGCCACGCCCTGGACGCCCTGCGCCAGCCGCTGGAGGCCGGGCACGTCGTCATCGCGCGCAGCGCGGGCGTCGTGCGGTTCCCGGCCAGGTTCCTGATGGTGCTCGCCGCCAACCCCTGCCCCTGCGGGCGCTTCTCGCAGAAGGACGACCTGTGCGAGTGCCCGCCCTCGGCGATCCGCCGCTACCAGGCCAGGCTGTCCGGCCCGCTGCTCGACCGGGTCGACCTCCGGGTCGAGGTGGACCGCGTCACCCGTAGCGAGCTGGCCGTGGACGCCGCCCGGGGGGAGAGCACCGCGACGGTCGCCGACCGGGTGCGGGCGGCCCGGGAGCGTGCCGCCACCCGGCTGGCCGGCACGCCCTGGCGCTCCAACAGCGAGGTGCCCGGACGCGAGCTGCGCAGCCGCTGGTACGCGGCGCCCGGAGCGCTGGACGAGGCCGAGCGCAGCCTCGAACGGGGCGTCCTCACCGCGCGCGGCCTCGACCGTGTCCTGCGCGTCGCCTGGACCGTGGCGGACCTCGTCGGCCACGCCCGGCCCGACGCGACGGACGTCGCCCTGGCACTCCAGCTGCGCACCGGGGTCCCACGGGGCGTCCCCATGGCCATCGGGGCGCTGACGTGATGCGGGGCGATGATCCGGCCGGGGGCGACGGCATGACCGGGGCTGCCACCGCGGGCACGGGTGATGGCGCGCTGGGGGTTGGTGCCGCACTTGGGGGTGGTGGCGCGCCGGGGGTTGGTGCCGCACTCAGGGGTGGTGGCGCGCTGGGGGGTGCTGCCGCACTCGGGAGTGATGGCACACCCGGGGCTGCTGTCGCGCCCGGGAGCGGCGATGTGCCCCGGGAGGGCGACGCGACCTGGGGCGGTGATGAGTGCGGAGGTGGCGGCGTGACCTGGGGCGGTGATGAGTGCGGAGGTGGCGTGACGTGTGGCGGTCATGACAGTGGGGACGGCACGACCTGGGGCGGTGATCAGTGCGGGGGTGGCGTGGCCAGGGATGGTGATGTGGAGGACGAGTTGCTGGGGCGGGTCTTTCTCAGCCGTGTCATCGAGCCCGGTGACGAGGTCGGCGGCCGGTGGGTGCGCGAGCGCGGCGTCCGGGACGTGGTGCGCAGGCTGCGGGAGGGCGGGCGCGCCCTGCCGGGCGTGAGCGAGCAGCGGTGGGCGGGACTGCGGGCGCGGGCCGCCCGGGCCGAGCCGCACCGGGACCTCGCGGCCGCACACGCGGCGGGGGTGCGGTTCGTGGTCCCCGGCGCGGCCGAATGGCCGGGGCAGCTCGACGACCTCGGGGACGCGCGGCCCCTGGGGCTGTGGGTACGCGGCCGGCCCAACCTGAGGATGTGGGCGCTGAGGTCGGTGGCCGTCGTCGGCGCCCGCGCCTGCACGGAGTACGGCGCCCACATGGCGGCCACACTCGCCGCCGGTCTCGCCGAACGCGGCTGGGTGGTGGTCTCCGGCGGAGCCTACGGCGTCGACGGCGCCGCGCACCGGGGCGCCCTCGGCGCGGGCGGTGCCACCGCCGCCGTCCTCGCCTGCGGCGTCGACCGTCCCTACCCGCGCGGGCACACAGAGCTGATCAACAGGATCGCGGCCCAGGGACTGGTCGTCGGCGAGCTGCCGCCGGGCGACCATCCGACGCCGAGCAGATTCATCCTGCGCAACCGGGTGATCGCCGCCCTCACCCGGGGCACCGTGGTCGTCGAGGCCGCCCACCGCAGCGGCTCGCTGGTCACGGCGCGGGCGGCGCAGCGCCTGGGCCGGCACACGATGGGCGTCCCCGGACCGGCCACCAGCGGGCTGTCGGCGGGCGTGCACCAGCTGCTGCGCGGCGACGCCGTGCTCGTCACCGACGCCGACGAGGTCGTCGAGCTGGTCGGAGACATGGGAGAGCTGGCCCCCGACCGGCGCGGGCCGGTGCTCCCCACCGACCTGCTGGAATCCCGTACCCGGCACGTACTGGCCGCGCTCCCGGCGCGAGGCGATGCGGCGGCGGCCGAGGTCGCACGTCGTGCCCAGACCACGCCGGACGACGCGATCGCGAGGCTGTACGAGCTTCGAGCACTTGGTTATGTCGAACGACATGGCGATGGCTGGAAGTTGACACGCCAGGCGATGATCTCTGTCCGCGGCGGACGGAGCCCGCGCTGACGGTGAGTGTTCGGCCGTCCGGGGGAACCCCGACACCCTTGGGAATTCCCGCAGTTGGGGTATTCGGGTGATCACTCCGGGCGGTCACCGTCCCCCTTGTGGAGCAGCCAGCGGAACGTATCTGCGTACGGCCCCCGCTCCGCTCTTCGCGCACCGCGACAGCCCAGTCACGCTACGCTCACGAGGACCCCCACGCAGACAGGCACCAACCAGACAGCAGACCGGCGGCCTTCACCCAGGCAACCCACATCACGGCAGAACGGCACTAGGCGACGAATGCCCCAGCACACCTCCGGGTCCGACCGGGCGGCGCTCCCCCCAGCCGCCCGGGACGGTGGCAGCGCGCGACCGCCCGCTCCCTCGACGCTCGACGAGCTGTGGCGGTCGTACAAGGCGACGGGGGACGAGCGGCTGCGGGAGCAGCTGATCCTGCACTACTCGCCCCTCGTGAAGTACGTGGCGGGCCGGGTGAGCGTGGGACTGCCGCCCAACGTCGAGCAGGCGGACTTCGTCTCCTCCGGGGTGTTCGGGCTGATCGACGCGATCGAGAAGTTCGACGTCGACCGGGAGATCAAGTTCGAGACGTACGCGATCACCCGGATCCGGGGCGCCATGATCGACGAGCTGCGGGCACTCGACTGGATTCCGCGGTCGGTACGGCAGAAGGCCCGGAACGTGGAGCGGGCGTACGCCACGCTGGAGGCGCGGCTGCGGCGCACCCCCTCGGAGAGCGAGGTGGCCGTCGAGATGGGGATCACGGTGGAGGAACTCCACGCGGTCTTCAGCCAGTTGTCGCTGGCCAACGTGGTGGCGCTGGAGGAGCTGCTGCATGTCGGGGGCGACGGCGGGGACCGGCTGAGCCTCATGGACACGCTGGAGGACACCGCCGCCGACAACCCGGTGGAGGTCGCCGAGGACCGGGAGCTGCGCCGGTTCCTGGCCCGGGCGATCAACACGCTGCCCGACCGGGAGAAGACCGTCGTCACGCTGTACTACTACGAGGGGCTGACGCTGGCCGAGATCGGGAACGTGCTGGGGGTGACGGAGAGCCGGGTCAGCCAGATCCACACCAAGTCCGTGCTGCAGTTGCGGGCGAAGCTGGCCGGTTTCGGCCGCTGACCCGGCCACGTGGTGAGGTGAGTGACTCCCGTCCGCCGTGGCACGTCCGTAAAGTGGTGACGTGCCAAGGATTCGAGCGGCCTCTGTGGCCGAGCACCGGTCGATGCAGCGTGCCGCCCTGCTGGACGCGGCACGCTCCCTGCTGTCCGAGGGCGGGACGGAGGCACTGACCTTCCCCGCCCTGGCCGAGCGGACGGGCCTCGCCCGTTCGTCGGTGTACGAGTACTTCCGGTCGCGGGCGGCGGTCGTCGAGGAGCTGTGCGCGGTCGACTTCCCGGTCTGGGCGGCGGAGGTCGAGACGGCGATGGCCGCGGTCGACGGTCCGGAGGCCAAGGTCGAGGCGTATGTGCGCAAGCAGTTGGAGCTGGTCGGGGACCGGCGCCACCGTGCCGTCGTGGCCATTTCCGCGAGCGAGCTGGACGCCGGTGCCCGGGAGAAGATCCGGGCGGCGCACGGCGGGCTGGTCGCGATGATCGTCGAGGCGCTGGGGGAGATGGGGCACGAGCAGCCGCGGCTGGCGGCGATGCTGCTGCAGGGGGTCGTGGACGCGGCCGTGCGGCGGATCGAGCTGGGTGCGGCGGAGGAGCCGGACGCCGTCACGGAGGCGGCGGTGCACATGGTGCTGCGGGGCGTACGGGGCTGACGGCGCCGAGGCCGGCCGCGCTGTCCGGCACCGGCCCCACACTCGGCGCGGCCGCCCCGGCAGCGCGCCGCCCCCCCCGACGCCGCGGACGCGTCCCCCCGACGCCGCTGGCGCGTCCCCGAAACGGGGGCCCGGCGTCTGCCTGCCCGCGCCGTGCGACACCCGCCTGTGCGACGTAGGCCGACCACCGCCCCTCGTCAGTTCGGCACCCGCCTGTGCGGTGCAGGCCGACCACCGCCTGTCGTCAGTTCGGCGTGCGCCTGTGTGGCGCAGCCCGACTACCGCCTCTCGGCAGTTCGGCGTGCGCCTGTGCGGTGTAGGCCGACCACCGCCTGTCGTCAGTTCGGCGCGCGCCTGTGCGGCGCAGCCCGGTGCCCGCCCGCAGCGGGCGGCTCCGCGCACTCTCGGCCCCGGCACCCGCCCGAGCCCATCCGCCCGCGCCCATCCGCCGCGGCTGCCCGCCCGGCGGTTCGCCCCGGCGGCTTCGCCGACGGTTCACGTACCGGGGGAGGCCTGGTGGCCCGTGGCGCCCGGCAGGGGTACTCCCAGGACCGGCAGCAGTCTCGCCGGGCCGCCGTTGAGCAGCCACGTCGGGAGCAGTGACAGCGGGTTCAGGTAGACGTCGCCTCTCAGGAGCCCCCAGTGCAGGCAGGGGGCCGTGCAGTGGGTCCCCGCCGCTGTGGCCTCCACTGTGCCGAGCACGTCGCCCGCCGCCACCCTCCGGCCCTTCTTCACCGACGCGCGGACAGGCTCGAACGTCGTCCGCAGAGGCGGGTCGCCCGTGCCCGTCAGTTCCACCGAGACCACCCCCTTGCCCGCGACCCGGCCCGCGAACGACACCCGTCCGGGTGCCACGGCCCGTACCGGCGCGCCGGGCGGTGCCGCGAGGTCCACGCCCCGGTGCCCCGGGCCGTACGGCGTACTCGGGGGCTCCCAGCCGCGCAGCACCGCCGGCCCGGTGCCGACCGGCCAGCCACGGGCCACGGCCGGCACCGCGGGATCCGGAGCCCGCGGTGCCGGGGCCACCGCGGACGCCGGCACCGGCGGCGGCGCAGGACTCGGCACGGCCAGGGCCAGGGAAAGGGTCAGCAGCAACGCCACCCACGTACACGCGCTCACACATCGCCTCACTCGCATGTGAGAACCGTTGCGCACACGGGCGGAACCGGGCCGCGACCTGTGGACCACCGCCCGGTTGTGGACAGCGGCGTCACCCGGGGCTCCGCGGTTCCCGTACACTTCTGGTGGCGATCCGGGTCACCGGGTCGACTTCGCACGCCCCGATACCGGGACCGGCAGCAGCCGGACTCCGGTGTCAGCGCCCCTCGGTCCCTCGTGGCACGGCGCACCGCGGGCGTCAGGCGCGGGAGCCGTCCGGCTTCCGCGGCACAACCGAGAAACTCAAGGAGATACGGCCATGGCCGTCGTCACGATGCGGGAGCTGCTGGAGAGCGGCGTCCACTTCGGTCACCAGACCCGTCGCTGGAACCCGAAGATGAAGCGCTTCATCTTCACCGAGCGCAACGGCATCTACATCATCGACCTGCTCCAGTCGCTGTCGTACATCGACCGCGCCTACGAGTTCGTCAAGGAGACCGTCGCCCACGGCGGCACGGTGATGTTCGTCGGTACGAAGAAGCAGGCGCAGGAGGCCATCGCCGAGCAGGCCACCCGCGTCGGCATGCCCTACGTCAACCAGCGCTGGCTGGGCGGCATGCTCACCAACTTCTCGACCGTCTACAAGCGTCTGCAGCGCCTGAAGGAGCTCGAGCAGATCGACTTCGAGGACGTGGCCGCCTCCGGCCTCACCAAGAAGGAGCTGCTGGTCCTCTCCCGCGAGAAGGCCAAGCTGGAGAAGACCCTCGGCGGTATCCGCGAGATGCAGAAGGTGCCCAGCGCCGTCTGGATCGTGGACACCAAGAAGGAGCACATCGCGGTCGGCGAGGCCCGGAAGCTCAACATCCCGGTCGTCGCCATCCTCGACACCAACTGCGACCCCGACGAGGTCGACTACAAGATCCCGGGCAACGACGACGCGATCCGCTCCGTCACCCTGCTCACCCGCGTGATCGCCGACGCCGTCGCCGAGGGCCTCATCGCCCGCTCCGGTGTCGCCACCGAGGGCAAGGGCGAGAAGGCCGCGGGCGAGCCGCTGGCCGAGTGGGAGCGCGACCTGCTCGAGGGTGAGAAGAAGGCGGACGCCGAGGGCGCCGCCGAGAAGCCGGCCGAGGCCCCCGCCGCCGAGGCCCCGGCCGCCGAGGCCGAGCAGGCCTGACCTCCCGTCGGTGTCGACGGCGGGAGCGGTACTCCATCAGCGCCCGAGGCGCGGTGAACTCCGCTCCCGCCGTTCACCCGTAGGTCAGCGCCGGGTCACGGACCTACAGGTTTCCTGTGGGCCGCAGACCGCGTAGATCTCCGATCTTCCAGACTTCGAGAAAGACTCACAGACTCATGGCGAACTACACCGCCGCCGACGTCAAGAAGCTCCGCGAGCTCACCGGCGCCGGCATGATGGACTGCAAGAAGGCGCTGGACGAGGCCGAGGGCAACGTCGAGAAGGCCGTCGAGGCGCTCCGCATCAAGGGCCAGAAGGGCGTCGCCAAGCGCGAGGGCCGCTCCGCCGAGAACGGCGCCGTCGTCTCGATCATCGCCGACGACAACTCCTCCGGTGTCCTCGTCGAGCTCAAGTGCGAGACGGACTTCGTCGCCAAGGGCGAGAAGTTCCAGAACGTGGCCAAGACCATCGCCGAGCACGTCGCCAAGGCCTCCCCGGCCGACCTGGAGGCCCTGCTCGCCTCCGAGATCGAGCCCGGCAAGACCGTCCAGGCGTACGTCGACGAGGCCAACGCCAACCTCGGCGAGAAGATCGTCCTGGACCGCTTCGCGCAGTTCTCCGACGGTTACGTGACCGCGTACATGCACCGCACGATGCCCGACCTGCCCCCGCAGATCGGTGTCCTCGTCGAGCTGGACAAGCCGAACGCCGAGGTCGCCAAGGGCGTCGCGCAGCACATCGCCGCCTTCGCGCCGAAGTACCTCTCCAAGGACGACGTGCCGGCCGACATCGTCGAGGCCGAGCGCCGCATCGCCGAGGAGACCACCCGCGCCGAGGGCAAGCCCGAGGCCGCCCTGCCGAAGATCGTCGAGGGTCGCCTCAACGGCTTCTTCAAGGACGCCACGCTGCTCGGCCAGCCCTACGCGCTGGACAACAAGAAGTCCGTCCAGAAGGTTCTGGACGAGGCCGGTGTCACCCTGAAGCGCTTCACGCGCATCAAGGTCGGCATCTGAGTCCGTACCGCGACGGACGTACGACCCCGGTAGGGTCGACAGCAGTCGTCTGCGCCGTTCGCGTACGACGATCCGCACGCGCGCGTGGCGGAGGACGACAGCAGATCTGACGAGGAGGCCATTGCCGCGTATGGGATGCGAAACACGCCCCCACCGGCAATGGCCTTCTTCGTGTGTGTGACCACGTAAAAGAGGCGAGATCTCCATGACCACCAAGGCCGAGAAGAGCGACGACGGCAAAGTACGCGGCCGGTTTCTGCTGAAGCTGTCCGGAGAGGCCTTCTCCGGCGGCGGGGGCCTGGGCGTCGACCCCGACGTGGTGCACGCCATCGCCCGCGAGATCGCGGCCGTCGTGAGGGACGGCGCGCAGATCGCGATCGTCATCGGCGGCGGCAACTTCTTCCGCGGCGCGGAACTCCAGGTGCGCGGCATGGACCGCGCCCGCTCGGACTACATGGGCATGCTCGGCACCGTGATGAACTGCCTCGCCCTCCAGGACTTCCTGGAGAAGGAGGGCGTCGACTGCCGCGTGCAGACCGCCATCACCATGGGGCAGGTCGCCGAGCCCTACATCCCGCTGCGTGCCGTGCGCCACCTGGAGAAGGGCCGTGTGGTCATCTTCGGCGCCGGTATGGGCATGCCGTACTTCTCCACCGACACCACCGCCGCACAGCGCGCCCTCGAGATCGACGCCGAGGCGCTGCTGATGGGCAAGAACGGCGTGGACGGGGTCTACGACTCCGACCCGAAGACCAACCCGGACGCCGTGAAGTTCGACGCGCTCGGCTACGGCGAGGTCATCACCCGAGACCTGAAGGTCGCCGACGCCACGGCCGTCACGCTCTGCCGCGACAACAGCCTCCCGATCGTGGTCTTCGAACTGCTGAAGGAGGGCAATATCGCCCGCGCCGTCAAGGGTGAGAAGATCGGCACGCTTGTGGGTGACCAGGGCAGCCGGGACTGACCGGAGCACCAACCCGTCCGCGGGACGCGGGACGCCACTGTCCGCGACACCTGTAAGAGGGACGGACGGGACGGGGCCGGACCGGGGGATGGACAATGTTCTACCGGTCGGGAACCGTGCAGGAAGAAGACGCGACGCAGCCGGCCGCCGCCCCGACAGGGAATCGCAGCCGGGCCTACTCAAGACACGCAGGAGCAAGTGGTGATCGAAGAGACCCTCCTCGAGGCCGAGGAGAAGATGGAGAAGGCCGTCGTGGTCGCCAAGGAGGACTTCGCCGCGATCCGCACCGGCCGTGCGCACCCGGCGATGTTCAACAAGATCGTGGCCGACTACTACGGCGCACCGACGCCGATCAACCAGCTGGCCTCGTTCTCCGTGCCCGAGCCGCGCATGGCCGTGGTGACGCCGTTCGACAAGAGCGCCCTGCGCAACATCGAACAGGCGATCCGCGACTCCGACCTGGGCGTGAACCCCAGCAACGACGGCAACATCATCCGGGTGGTGTTCCCCGAGCTGACCGAGGAGCGCCGCCGCGAGTACATCAAGGTCGCCAAGGGCAAGGGTGAGGACGCCAAGGTCTCCATCCGCTCCGTGCGCCGCAAGGCCAAGGACGCCATCGACAAGCTGATCAAGGACGGCGAGGTCGGCGAGGACGAGGGCCGCCGTGCGGAGAAGGAGCTCGACGACACCACCGCGAAGTACGTCGCCCAGGTGGACGAGCTCCTGAAGCACAAGGAAGCGGAGCTGCTCGAGGTCTGATGAACGACTCTTCCTGGGGAGCGCCGCCACAAGCCGGGTACTGGGGGCCGTCCGACCAGGGACCTGCCCGGGGCGCCGCCCCGGCGGGTCCCGCGTACGATGCGCACAACGCGCAGCACACTCGCCCCATGCCCATCGTGCCCGACGTACCCGAACACGGCGGAGACCAGGATGACGACCGTGGGGCCGCTCGGCTGAGCGGCCCCCTGTTCCGAGACGAGCCGTTCCGCGACGAGAACCCGTCGGCCCAGCCGTATGCGGCGGTGCCGCAGAATCCGGAGCCCATGTCCGACGTCCCCCAGCCGGAGCCCCGGCCGCAGAAGAAGAGCGCGGGGCGTGACCTGGGGGCCGCGATAGGCGTCGGCCTCGGACTCGGCGTGGTCATCGTCGCGTCGCTCTTCGTCGTCAAGGCCGTGTTCGTCGGCGTGATCGCCGTCGCCGTCGTGGTGGGCCTGTGGGAACTGACCAAGCGGCTCGACGAGCGCAAGGGCATCAAGGCACCCCTCGTCCCGCTCGCGCTGGGCGGCGCGGCGATGGTGGTGGCCGGCTACGTCAGGGGGGCCGAGGGGGCGTGGGTCGCCATGGCGCTCACCGCGCTGGCGGTTCTCGTATGGCGGATGACGGAACCGCCGGAGGGGTATCTCAAGGACGTCACGGCGGGCGTGTTCGCCGCGTTCTACGTGCCGTTCCTCGCGACGTTCGTCGCGATGATGCTGACGGCTCAGGACGGCCCGTGGCGCGTCCTGACGTTCCTGGTGCTGACCGTCGTCAGCGACACCGGCGCGTACGCGGTCGGCTGGCGTTTCGGCCGGAAGAAGCTCGCCCCGCGCATCAGCCCCGGCAAGACCCGCGAGGGCCTGCTCGGAGCGGTGGCGTTCGCCATGGTCGCGGGCGCGCTGTGCATGGAGTTCCTGATCGACGACGGCTCCTGGTGGCAGGGCCTGCTGCTGGGCCTCGCCGTCGCGGCCAGCGCCACGCTGGGCGACCTCGGCGAGTCCATGATCAAGCGGGACCTGGGCATCAAGGACATGGGAACGCTGCTCCCGGGGCACGGCGGCATCATGGACCGGCTTGACTCGCTGCTGCCGACCGCGCCGGTGGTGTGGCTGCTGCTGGTGATCTTCGTCGGGTCGGGTTGACAGGCGTCAGGTACTCTGGAAGGGCCCGTGGCGATGGCTGCGGGCCCTTTCGTGCATCCCCGCCGAGACGGGGATGATCCAGTGAGGTCTCCTGGCTTCGGCAAGGTCCTGCCGATCGCCCCGCCGAGGCGGGGACGCCATAGGCCCGTCGTCATGAGGAGTTGCCCGACCGTGGCCCGTCCAGTCCCCGGTGAGCTCACCTTCGTCGCGCCGCGCGGAGCGAAGAAGCCGCCGCGGCACCTTGCCGACCTCACGCCCGCCGAGCGCAAGGAGGCCGTCGCCGCTGTCGGCGAGAAGCCGTTCCGTGCCAAGCAGCTCTCGCAGCACTACTTCGCGCGGTACGCGCACGACCCCGAGCAGTGGACCGACATCCCCGCCGGCTCCCGGCAGGCGCTCCAGGAGGCGCTGCTTCCCGAGCTGATGACGGTCGTCCGGCATCTGTCGACCGACCAGGGCACCACGCGCAAGACCCTGTGGAAGCTGTTCGACGGCACGCTCGTCGAGTCGGTGCTGATGCGGTACCCGGACCGGGTCACCATGTGCATCAGCTCCCAGGCGGGCTGCGGCATGAACTGCCCGTTCTGCGCCACCGGGCAGGCCGGTCTGGACCGTAACCTGTCCACCGCCGAGATCGTGCACCAGATCGTCGACGGCATGCGCGCACTGCGCGACGGCGAGGTCCCCGGCGGCCCGGCCCGGCTCAGCAACATCGTCTTCATGGGCATGGGCGAGCCCCTCGCCAACTACAACCGGGTCGTCGGCGCCATCCGCCGGCTCACCGACCCCGAGCCCGACGGCCTCGGGCTGTCCCAGCGCGGCATCACGGTCTCCACGGTCGGCCTGGTCCCCGCCATCCACCGGTTCGCCGACGAGGGCTTCAAGTGCCGCCTCGCCATCTCGCTGCACGCGCCCGACGACGAGCTGCGCGACACCCTCGTCCCCGTCAACACGCGGTGGAAGGTGCGCGAGGTGCTGGACGCCGGACTGGAGTACGCGGCGAAGTCGGGCCGGCGGCTGTCCATCGAGTACGCGCTGATCCGGGACATCAACGACCAGGCGTGGCGCGGCGACCGCCTCGGGCGGCTGCTCAAGGGCAAGCCGGTGCACGTCAACCTGATCCCCCTCAACCCGACGCCCGGCTCCAAGTGGACCGCCTCGCGCCCCGAGGACGAGAAGGCGTTCGTCGAGGCGATCGCGGCCCACGGTGTGCCGGTGACGATCCGGGACACCCGTGGCCAGGAGATCGACGGGGCGTGTGGTCAGCTCGCCGCGAGCGAGAGGTAATCTGACCGGCGTCAGTACATCTTCATACGCCAGTACATCTTCATATTCCGACAGGGGAGCGCCACAGCGCTGAGAGTGCGGCACCGGCCGCAGACCCTCCGAACCTGGCCCAGGTCATTCTGGGTAGGGAGATCGGTCACCACTCGAGCTGTTGCGCCCTGCCCGGGACCCTCCACAGGGTTCCGGGCAGGGCCGCGTCTTCTCCTGGTCACCCAGGAGGAATTCAGTGAGCATCACCAAGAAGGCCACCGCCCTGGCCGTCGGGCTCGGCCTGGTCACGCTGTCCGCGTGCGGATCGTCGTCCGACGAGGGGAAGGGGTCCGGCGACTCCAAGACCGTGACCCTCGTCAGCCACGACTCGTGGGCCGCGTCCAAGGACGTCGTCGCCGCCTTCGAGAAGAGCTCCGGCTACAAGGTCAGGGTCCTGGAGGACGGCGACGCCGGCCAGGCCGTCAACAAGGCCGTCCTCACCAAGGACAACCCGCAGGGCGACGTCTTCTTCGGCGTCGACAACACGCTGCTGTCCCGGGCGCTGGACAACGGGCTGTTCCAGCCGTACGAGGCGAAGGGCCTGGACCGGGTCGACGCGCGGTACCGGGTCGACGGCGACAAGCACCGGGTCACGCCCGTCGACTACGGCGACATCTGCGTCAACTACGACAAGGCGTACTTCAGCGAGCACAAGCTGACCCCGCCGGACTCCTTCGACGACCTCACCAAGCCCGAGTACAAGAACCTGCTCGTCACCGAGAACGCCGGCACCTCCTCGCCCGGCCTCGGCTTCCTGCTCGGCACCGCCGCCGAGTACGGGGACGACGGCTGGCAGGACTACTGGAAGAAGCTCAAGGACAACGGCGTGAAGGTCGTCGACGGCTGGGAGCAGGCGTACAACGAGGAGTTCTCCGGCTCCGCGGGCGGCAAGAAGGCCAAGGGCGACCGTCCGCTCGTCGTCTCCTACGCCTCCTCCCCGCCCGTCGAGGTGATCTACGCCGACCCGAAGCCGGACACCGCGCCCACCGGGGTGGCGACGGGGACCTGCTTCCGGCAGATCGAGTTCGCCGGGCTGCTGAGCAACGCCAAGAACCCCGAGGGCGGCAAGGCACTGATCGACTTCCTGATCAGCAGGCAGTTCCAGGAGGACATGCCGCTGAACATGTTCGTCCACCCGGTGGCCGGGGACGCGAAGCTGCCCGCCGAGTTCACCGCGTACGCGCCCGAGGTGAAGGCCCCCCGGACGATGGACCCGGCGAAGATCGCCGACAACCGCGACCAGTGGGTCAAGTCGTGGACCTCGCTCGTACTGAAGTAGCCGAGGCCGCCCCCGGCCGGCGACGCGGGAACGCGGCACGGCTCGGCCTGATGGCCGTGCCCGTCGCGTTCTTCGCGGTGTTCTTCGCCTACCCCGTCGCCGCGATCGTCGCGCGCGGACTGGAGGTCGACGGGGCCTGGCGGTTCGGGCGGATCGGGGACGTGCTGGCACAGCCCGACGTCCGCCACGTGCTGTGGTTCACCACCTGGCAGGCGCTGGCGTCCACCGCGCTCACGCTGCTGATCGCGCTGCCGGCCGCGTACGTCTTCGCCCGGCTCGACTTCCCCGGCAAGCAGTTCCTGCGGGCCGTGGTCACCGTGCCGTTCGTGCTGCCGACGGTCGTCGTCGGTACGGCGTTCCTGGCGCTGGTCGGGCGCGGCGGGCTGCTCGACGAGCTGTGGGGCGTGCGCCTGGACACCACCGTGTGGGCGATCCTGCTCGCGCACGTCTTCTTCAACTACGCGGTCGTCGTGCGCACCGTCGGCGGCCTCTGGTCGCAGCTCGACCCGCGCCAGGAGGAGGCCGCGCGGATGCTCGGCGCCTCCCGCCTCACCGCCTGGCGGCAGGTCACGCTGCCCGCGCTCGCGCCGGCCGTGGCCGCCGCCGCCCTGATGGTCTTCCTGTTCACCTTCACCTCCTTCGGCGTCGTCCAGATCCTCGGCGGGCCCACCTTCTCCACCCTCGAAGTGGAGATCTACCGGCAGACCTCCCAGGTCTTCGACCTGTCCACGGCCGCCGTGCTGACGCTGGTCCAGTTCGCCGCGGTGGCCGCGGTGCTGGCCGTGCACGCCTGGACGGTACGGCGGCGGGAGACGGCCCTGCGCCTGGTGGACGCGTCGGTCACCGTGCGCCGGCCGCGCGGGGCCGGGCAGTGGGCGCTGCTGGGCGGGGTCCTGGTCACCGTCGCCGGGCTCGTCCTGCTGCCGCTGGCCGTCCTGGTGCAGCGTTCGCTCGGCGCGCCCGGCTTCGGCTACTACCGGGCGCTGACCCGCGAGGACGGCGGCGCCTTCCTCGTCCCGCCGGTCGACGCGATCGGCAACTCGCTCCAGTACGCCGTCGCCGCCACCGCCATCGCCGTCGTGATCGGCGGACTGGCCGCCACCGCGCTCACCCGCCGGGACGCGGGCCGCTTCGTGCGCGGCTTCGACGCGCTGCTGATGCTGCCGCTCGGGGTGTCCGCCGTGACGGTCGGCTTCGGGTTCCTGATCGCGCTCGACGAACCGCCGCTGGACCTGAGGTCCTCCTGGATCCTGGTGCCGCTCGCCCAGGCGCTGGTCGGCGTCCCCTTCGTCGTACGGACGATGCTGCCGGTGCTGCGGGCGGTGGACGTACGGCTGCGGGAGGCGGCGGCGGTGCTGGGGGCGTCGCCGTGGCGGGTGTGGCGGGAGGTGGACCTGCCGATGGTGCGGCGGGCGCTGCTGGTCGCGGCCGGGTTCGCCTTCGCGGTGTCGCTCGGGGAGTTCGGGGCGACCGTGTTCATCGCGCGGCCCGACAACCCGACGCTGCCGGTCGCCGTGGCACGGCTGCTGGGGCGTCCGGGGGACATGAACTACGGCCAGGCGATGGCCCTGTCGACGATTCTGATGGTGGTGTGCGCCGTGGCCCTGGTGGTGCTGGAGCGGCTGCGGACCGACCGGACCGGGGAGTTCTAGGGATGCTGCTGAGCCTCGAAGGGGCGACCGTACGCTTCGGCGGACGGGCCGTGCTCGACGCCGTCGACCTCGGTGTCGCCGAGCACGAGGTCGTGTGCGTGCTCGGACCCAGCGGCAGCGGCAAGTCGACCCTGCTGCGGGCCGTCGCCGGGCTCCAGCCCCTGGACGCCGGACGGGTGACGCTCGACGGGCGGGACCAGGCCGGGGTGCCCGCGCACAAGCGCGAGGTGGGGCTGATGTTCCAGGACCACCAGCTCTTCCCGCAGCGGGACGTGGCCGGGAACATCGCCTTCGGGCCGCGGATGCGGGGCGCGTCCCGGGCCGAACAGCGGCAGCGGGTGGGGGAGTTGCTGGAGCTGGTCGGGCTGCCCGGAGCCGCCCGCCGGTCCGTCGCCGCGCTGTCCGGGGGTGAGCAGCAGCGGGTGGCGCTGGCCCGCGCCCTCGCGCCCCGGCCCCGGCTGCTGATGCTGGACGAGCCGCTCGGCCAGCTCGACCGCTCGCTGCGGGAACGGCTGGTGGTGGAACTGCGGGAGCTGTTCGGCCGGTTGGGCACCACCGTGCTCGCCGTGACGCACGACCAGGGCGAGGCGTTCGCGCTGGCCGACCGGGTCGTGGTGATGCGGGACGGGCGGATCGCCCAGTCGGGGACGCCGCTGCAGGTGTGGCAGCGGCCCGCCGACGCGTTCGTGGCCCGCTTCCTCGGCTTCGACAACGTGATCGACGCGACCGTCACCGGACAGGCCGCGGACACCCCCTGGGGCAAGGTCCCGGTCCCCGAGGACGCCCCGCAGGGCCCCCGTACCCTGCTCGTCCGGCCCGCCGGAGTACGGCTGGTTCCCGCCGACGCCGGCCTGCGCTGCACGGTCACCGCCCGCACCTTCCGGGGCACCCATGTCGCCGTGCACCTGCAGCCCGAGGGCGCGCCGCGTCTGGAGGCGGCGTGTGCGCTGCGGGCGGCGCCGGAGGCCGGGGACACGGTCGGGGTGGAGTTCGACGTGGCGGAAATCGTCGTGCTCGGCTGATCGGCCCGCTCGTAGGATGCGGCCCATGACCTCACTCGCACACGACCGCTACTGCGACGAGATCGCCCACCAGGTCCGGGAGTTCAGGGCCGTGGTCACCTCCGGCGCGGACCTCAACGCCACGGTGCCGACCTGCCCGGATTGGTCCCTGGAGGACCTGGTGCGGCACATGGGGCGCGCCCTGCGCTGGGTGGACCTGCTGGTGCGCACCCGGGCCCAGGAGAACGTCCCCGGCGAGCAGGCACCGGGACACGCCGGACCCGAGGCCCGGGGCGACGCGGCCGCGCTGGACGCGTGGCTGGCGGAGTCGGGCGCGGCGGTCGTGGACGCGCTGCGGGAGGCCGGGCCGGACACGAAGGTGTGGGCATGGGCCGGGAAGCACGACGCGGGCTTCTGGGCCCGCCGGATGACGCACGAGATCACCGTGCACCGCGCCGACGCCGCGCTCGCCGCCGGGCTGCCCTACCGGGTCGCGGCCGACGTGGCGGCCGACGCGATCGAGGAGTGGCTGGAGATCGTACGGTTCGTGCAGCAGGTGATGCCGGACGGGCCGGCCAGGGAACTGCGCCGCCCCGGCCACAGCATCCATCTGCACGCCACCGACACCGCCCCCGGCCTCGACGGCGAGTGGCTGATCGAACTCCCCGAGGAGGGCGTGACCTGGCGCCGCGGCCACGAGAAGGCGACGGTCGCGCTGCGGGGGCCGCTCACCTCCGTCCTGCTGGCCTTCTACCGCCGGCTGCCGCTGGACGCCCCGGAGCTGGAGGTGCTCGGCGAGCGGGAACTGCTGGACTTCTGGCTGGAGCGGGCGACGTTCGGGTGAGGCCCCGCTGACGTGGCGGTGGCCCGCCCCCGGCCGGGGACGGGCCACCGCTGTCACGGCTGTGCGGGCGTCAGCGGCTGCCGTTCGCCCCGCGACGGCGCAGGCCGAGGAAGACCGCCGCGCCACCGACGACGACCAGGGCCGCCGCGATGCCGACGATCAGACCGGTGTTGGAGTTCGCACCGGTCTCGGCGAGGTTGGACTCGCCGGCCGCGGCCGACGGGGCGTTGCCGGCCCCGCCCGCCGGGGCGGTGCTCTCGCTCGCCGAGCCTGCCGGCGCCGACGGCGTCGACGGGGACGGCACCGGCGTTCCGGTCTCCCCGGACGGCGCCGAGGAGGTCTCCGACGGCGTCGGCGTGGGCGTCGGGCTCGCCGTGTCCTGCGTCCCGCAGGCGGTCGCCGGGGTGACGAGGTTCGGCTTGATGTCCTCGTCGACGTAGTCCGCGGCCTTCACGTGGATGCGGTACTCGGCGTTCGGCTGCCAGTCCTCGGCGAAGGTGATGGTGGTGCCTTCGCGCGAGCCCTTGACCACCTGCTCGCCGACCTTCTTGGCGTCGGCGCCGTTGTTCTGCAGGTAGACGGTGACGGTGGCGGGGATGCCGGCGGGGTCCACGTCGGTGACGGTGATGACGCCCTTGTCGCCCTCGCACTTCGCGGCGGCGGAGAACTCGCTGATGTCGCAGGCGAGGGCGTTGCCGGCGGCGCCGACTGCCAGCGCGAGCGAGGCGGAGGCGACGCCGAGGGCACGTACGCCGCGGCGTGATGCCGTGCGGCTGATTATGGACAGGACTGCCACGTTGGTCCTTTACGGGAAGCGCATATGCGGGGGGTTGACGGGGTGCTGGTGAGGCACCAGCACGCCCAGGAGTCTCACTGGTCTATAAGCGGTGCATGAGCAGTGTCAACGCGCGGGCGTTCCAAGGGCGTTGGCTTTGCCCTCTCATTAACCGCAGAGACGTTTCAACGCCCCCGAAGCATCCCGGATGCGCCCCCGGGGCCTCCCCGGGCCGCCGCGGAACGCCTCAGCCCTGGACGACCGCCGGGTCCATCCACGCCACCTCCCAGGTGTGGCCGTCGAGGTCGTCGAAGGCGCGGCCGTACATGAAGCCGTGGTCCTGGGTCTCGCCGCTGGGCGAACCGCCCGCCGCGATCGCCTTGTCGACCAGCTCGTCGACCTTCTCGCGGCTCTCGGCACTCAGCGCGATCAGCACCTCGCTGGCCTTGGTCGAGTCCACGATCTCCTTCTTGGTGAACTCGGCGTACTTCTCCCGGGTGAGGAGCATCGCGATGATGGTGTCGCTGATGACGACCGAGGCGGCGGTCTCGTCGCTGAACTGGGGGTTGATCTCGTAACCGAGCTCGGTGAAGAACTTCTTCGAGGCGTCGAGGTCGTTCGTGGCCAGGTTCACGAAGATCATCTGCTGGTACATGGGGCCTCTTCCGTCGCTGTGGTCGCGTTCGCAGGGTTAGACGTGGGAGCGGCCCGGAACTCATCGCCGTTCCGAAAAGATTTTCTGCGCGTTCTCGCCGGGGGGCGTCGGGCCGGCGATCAGCGGGTCAGCGGGACCGTCACCAGTTCGGCGACGACCAGGGTGAGCGGGCCGAACAGGGCCAGCAGCGCGCCGGCGCGCAGGACGGCCGCGCCGCGCAGCGTCGCCGGGGGCGCCCCGAGCCGCAGCAGCGCGTCCGTCGTGCCGGCCCGGGCGTGCTTGGCCTCGACGGCCGCGGTGAGCAGCGTGGCCACCGCGCAGCCGGCCACGAGGAGGACGCCGAGGGTGCGCAGCGGCCCGAACGACGCTCCGTCCGTGTCGTACAGGGCCGACGCCGCGTACGCCGTCGAGGCCACGGCGCAGACGACGCCCAGGGGACGGCCGATGCGGCTCGCCTCCTCCATCAGGACCCGGCCGGCCAGCAGACGCAGGGCGCCGGGCCGGACCGCCTGCAGGAGCCGCCCGCACAGGTGGGTGAGGCCCGGGCCTGCCAGCGCCAGGCCGACGGTGGCCAGCGCCCAGCCGACGAGGACGCCGGAGGCGGGCTCCTGGGCGCCGGTGGCGGCACGGCCGGCGTAGGTCTCCACGGCGAGCCCCACGGCCAGTACGGCGACGCCCCAGGGCAGGGAGCCGATGCCCCGGGCGCGGGTGGGCGGGAGGTCGGTGAGGGCGTCCGGTGCCTGCGGGTCGCCCTCCGGCACCGCCGGGGGACGGGTCTCGCCGGCCGGCACCGGCTCGGCGGCGTCGCCGTCCGGGGACGCGGACGCTTCGGTGGCCCGGGCGTTCGCGGGCCGCGTCCGGTTCAGGCGTGCGCCGAAGCGGCCGTAGGCTCCGAACGTCTCCCGGGCCGCGCCCGGCCCGTACGCCCCGAAGCGGCCGTAGCCGCGTGCGGCCCGGTCCCTCGCGGGCCGGGCCTCCTTCGGGCGCAGCATCAGGGCCACCGCCGCGGACGCGGTCACCGGCACCAGCGTCAGCAGGGTCAGGGCGGCCGGGAGGGGGAGGGGCCGGCCGGCGGCGAGGGCGTCCGCGGCGGCGCCGTCGAAGGGCATGCCCGTCGGGTCGCCGCGCAGATGGAGGAAGTAGAGCAGGGCCGCCATCGAGCCGAGCGCGCCGGACAGGGCCGTGGTCGCCGCGGAGACGGCCAGCAGCCGCCAGGGCCCGAGCCCGATCGCCGACAGTCCGGAGCGGGGCCGGGTGCCCGGGTCGGTGCGCGCCACGGCGACGGCCAGGTACACCGTGGCCGCGACGGGGGCCGCGCACCAGAGCAGGCGCAGGGCGGATGCGCCGGGCGCGTCCGGGTGGCTGACGGCGTGGCCGAGCGCGCACAGCAGCAGGAAGCCCGTGCCCGCCGACGCCGCCGCGACCAGCAGACGGCGCAGGTGGACGGCGAGGTGGGCGCCGCGGGTCAGACGGAGAGCGAGCACGCCGCCCGGCCTTCCGTCGTGGCGGTCCCGGAGACCGGGGGGAGGTGTACGGTCTTCACCCGCCGCCCGTCGAGCAGGGCCACCGTGCGGTCCGCGAGGGCCTCGGTGTCGGGGTCGTGCGTGGCGAGGACGACCGTGATGCCGTGCGAGCGGGCCGCCGTGGTGAGCGTGCGCAGCACATGGGCGCGGTCGCTGCGGTGCAGGGGGGCCGTCGGCTCGTCGGCGAACAGGACCGAGGGGGCGGCGGCGAGCGCCCGGGCGATGCAGACGCGCTGCCGTTCGGCCTGCTGGAGCTGGTGCGGGCGCCGGCGGGCCCGGGTGCCGACGTCGAGGCGTTCCAGCCACTCCAGGGCCGCGGTCTTGGCCTGGCGCCGGCCGGTGCCGCGCAGCATCAGCGGCAGCGCGGTGTTCTCCCAGACGTTCAGCTCGGGGACGAGCACCGGGGCGGGGTCGATCCAGCCGAAGCGCTCGCGCCGCAGCCGCTCCCGGGTGAGCGTACCCATGGTGTGCATCGGCACGCTGTTGAACCAGACCTCGCCGCTCTGCACCGGGACCAGGCCGGACAGGCACCGCAGCAGGGTCGTCTTGCCGCTGCCGCGCGGGCCGCTCACGGCGAGGATCTCGCCCTCGCGGACCTCGAGCGAGACACCGCTCAGCGCGGGCGTTCCGTCCCGGTGCTTGAAGTGCAGGGCACGTGCCCAGAGCACGTCGTTGTCCGGCGGGGCGACCATGGCGTACACCTCGGTTCAGATCAGAATGCCGTGCGCGGTTCGTGAAATCCCCCGTGTGGGGGAACGAAGGCAGGGCCGATCGGTCACTCGGCACGCTAGGCAGTCCGCCCCGGGAGGCCGGACAGCACGCGGCCCCGGGCCGCCGTTTCTCACTCGAAAGGACGACACCGGGGCCGTGGCCGGTCATCCCTGAAGATGATCGGCAAAGCTGACCCGGAGCGGGATCAGAGCTTGGTCCATGCCTCCGTCAGGGTCGCGCGCAGGATCTGCTCGATCTCGTCGAAGGTCTCCTGGTTGGAGATCAGCGGCGGGGCGAGCTGGATGACCGGGTCGCCACGGTCGTCGGCGCGGCAGTACAGGCCGTTCTCGAAGAGCTTCTTGGAGAGGAAGCCGTACAGGACGCGCTCGGTCTCCTCCTCGTTGAAGGACTCCTTGGTGGCCTTGTCCTTGACGAGCTCGATGCCGTAGAAGAAGCCGTTGCCGCGGACGTCGCCGACGATCGGCAGGTCGTGCAGCTTCTCCAGGGTGGCGCGGAAGGCGCCCTCGTTGTCGAGCACGTGCTGGTTCAGGCCCTCGCGCTCGAACAGGTCGAGGTTGGCGATGCCGACCGCGGCGGAGACCGGGTGGCCGCCGAAGGTGTAGCCGTGCAGGAAGGTGTTGTCGCCCTTGTAGAACGGCTCGGCCAGGCGGTCGGAGACGATGCAGGCGCCGATCGGGGAGTAGCCCGAGGTCATGCCCTTGGCGCAGGTGATCATGTCCGGGACGTAGCCGAACTTGTCACAGGCGAACGTCGTGCCCAGGCGGCCGAAGGCGCAGATGACCTCGTCCGAGACGAGCAGCACGTCGTACTGGTCGCAGATCTCGCGCACCCGCTGGAAGTAGCCGGGCGGGGGCGGGAAGCAGCCGCCGGCGTTCTGCACGGGCTCCAGGAACACGGCCGCGACCGTCTCCGGGCCCTCGAACAGGATCTGCTGCTCGATCTGGTCGGCGGCCCAGCGGCCGAACGCCTCGGGGTCGTCGCCGTGGATCGGGGCGCGGTAGATGTTGGTGTTCGGGACCTTGTGCGCGCCCGGCACCAGCGGCTCGAAGGGGGCCTTCAGACCCGGCAGGCCGGTGATGGACAGGGCGCCCTGCGGGGTGCCGTGGTAGGCGACCGCACGCGAGATGACCTTGTACTTGGTCGGCTTGCCGGTCAGCTTGAAGTACTGCTTGGCGAGCTTCCAGGCGGTCTCGACCGCCTCGCCGCCGCCGGTGGTGAAGAAGACCTTGTTGAGGTCGCCGGGGGCCTCGTTCGCGAGGCGCTCGGCCAGCTCGACGGCCTTCGGGTGGGCGTAGGACCACACCGGGAAGAAGGCGAGCTCCTGCGCCTGCTTCGAGGCGGTCTCGGCCAGCTCCGTGCGGCCGTGTCCGGCCTGGACCACGAACAGACCGGCGAGGCCGTCGAGGTAGCGCTTGCCCTTGTCGTCGTAGATGTGGGTGCCCTCACCGCGGACGATGGTGGGGACGGGGGCGTTCTCGTACGACGACATGCGGGTGAAGTGCATCCACAAGTGGTCGTACGCGGTCCTGCTGAGGTCCTTGGGGCTGTCGGTGCTCACGATTATCGGGTTCCCCACATATAGGTCTGCTTCTTGAGCTTGAGGTAGACGAAGCTCTCGGTGGAGCGCACTCCGGGGACGGCCCGGATGCGTTTGTTGATGACGTCCAGGAGGTGGTCGTCGTCCTCGCAGACGACCTCCACCATCAGGTCGAAGGAGCCTGCGGTCATCACCACGTACTCGCATTCGGACATGGCCGTCAGCGCGTCGGCGACGGACTCCACGTCGCCCTCGACGTTGACACCGACCATCGCCTGGCGGCGGAAGCCCACGGTGAGCGGGTCCGTGACGGCGACGATCTGCATCACGCCCTGGTCGAGCAGCTTCTGGACGCGCTGGCGCACGGCCGCCTCCGACAGGCCCACGGCCTTGCCGATGGCGGCGTACGGCCGGCGGCCGTCCTCCTGGAGCTGTTCGATGATGGCGAGGGAGACGGCGTCCAACTGGGGACCGCCGTTCCTGGACTCGCGGGAGTCCCTCTGGTCTGCGCTTCGACTGGCCACAGCTCCACTGTGCACGACGTATCGATAGTTTTGCAAGGCGGGAGCGATGAATTTCGTTGTCTGTGACGCTCAAGGCTTCGGATTTCGCAATCCAGGGGCGACCAGGGGTGTTGAAAACGTCGGCTCTCCGTCTAGGGTGGGTGTCTCAGTGATTGGACACCCGAACTTGGAGGGCCGGCAGTGAGCACCGAGCTGCGTCGTCTGCGCAACTACATCGACGGTGAGTTCCGGGACGCCGCCGACGGACGGACCACCGAAGTGGTCAACCCCGCCACGGGCGAGGCGTACGCGACCGCTCCCCTGTCCGGGCAGGCGGACGTGGACGCCGTCATGGCGGCCGCCGCGGCGGCCTTCCCGGTCTGGCGCGACACCACCCCGGCCGAGCGGCAGAAGGCCCTCCTGAAGATCGCGGACGCGTTCGAGGAGCGGGCCGAGGAACTGATCGCGGCCGAGGTGGAGAACACGGGCAAGCCGATCGGGCTGACCCGCACCGAGGAGATCCCGCCGATGGTCGACCAGATCCGCTTCTTCGCGGGCGCGGCGCGGATGCTGGAGGGGCGGAGCGCCGGTGAGTACATGGAGGGCCTGACCTCCATGATCCGCCGCGAGCCGATCGGCGTCTGCGCGCAGGTCGCGCCGTGGAACTACCCGATGATGATGGCCGTGTGGAAGTTCGCCCCCGCGCTCGCGGCGGGCAACACGGTCGTCCTGAAGCCCTCGGACACCACCCCCGCCTCCACGGTCCTGATCGCCGAGATCATCGGCTCGGTCCTGCCCAAGGGCGTCTTCAACGTCATCTGCGGCGACCGTGAGACCGGCCGCCTGATGGTCGAGCACCCCACCCCGGCGATGGCCTCCATCACCGGTTCCGTGCGGGCCGGCATGTCGGTCGCCGAGTCGGCGTCGAAGGACCTCAAGCGGGTCCACCTGGAGCTGGGCGGCAAGGCCCCGGTCGTGGTCTTCGAGGACACCGACATCCCCAAGGCCGTCGAGGGCATCTCGGAGGCGGGCTACTTCAACGCCGGCCAGGACTGCACCGCCGCCACCCGCGTGCTGGTCCACGAGTCGATCCACGACGAGTTCGTCAGCGCCCTCGCCAAGGCCGCGTCCGAGATCAAGACCGGCCAGCCGGACGACGAGGACGTGCTGTACGGCCCGCTCAACAACCCCAACCAGCTCAAGCAGGTCGCCGGGTTCATCGAGCGGCTGCCCGCCCACGCCAAGGTGGAGGCCGGCGGCCACCAGGTCGGCGACAAGGGCTACTTCTACGCCCCGACCGTCGTCTCGGGCCTGAAGCAGGACGACGAGATCATCCAGAGGGAGGTCTTCGGCCCGGTCATCACCGTCCAGTCCTTCCGCGACGAGGAGCAGGCGGTCGAGTGGGCCAACGGCGTCGAGTACGCGCTGGCCTCCTCGGTGTGGACCAAGGACCACGGCCGCGCCATGCGGATGTCCAAGAAGCTCGACTTCGGCTGCGTGTGGATCAACACCCACATCCCGCTGGTCGCCGAGATGCCGCACGGCGGCTTCAAGAAGTCCGGCTACGGCAAGGACCTGTCGGCCTACGGCTTCGACGACTACACGCGGATCAAGCACGTCATGACGTCCCTGGACGTCTGACGAGCCGGTGCCCCGCGGCCCCGGACGGGAACTCCCGTCCGGGGCCGCGCGCCGTCGTCCGGCGGGCCTCCGGTGTGATCGACAACGTGTCGCGTCCCGGCCGGTGCGCTCGACGCGGCGTCAATTGTCCGGCCGGGCGCGGGGGCTGCATGCTGCCCGCATGCCGCTCACACCCAGGACGCCCCCGCTCTCCCGTCGGACCCTGCTGCGCACGCTCGGCGCCGGAGCGGCACTCGGCGGTCTCGCCGGCTGCGGGGTCCCCGCCGCGTACGTGCCGCCCGCCAAGCGCGCCGCCGCCGACCTGTCGGCCACCGACAAGCGTCTGACCTGGGCGAACTGGCCGCTGTACATCGACACCGACGACGAGCACCCCGGCCGGCGGCCCACGCTGGAGGACTTCGAGAAGCGGACCGGCGTCTCCGTCGCCTATGTCGAGGAGATCAACGACAACGACGAGTTCTTCGGCAAGATCAGCCCGGCCCTGATGAACCACCAGCCCACGGACCGCGACCTGATCGTCATCAGCGACTGGATGTGCGGGCGGTTCGTCCGGCTCGGCTGGGTGCAGGAGATGGACCGCTCCCGCCAGCCCAACGTCACCAAGTACCTCGACCCGCTGCTGCGTTCGCCCGCCTTCGACCCGGGGCGGAGGTTCACCGTGCCGTGGCAGTCGGGCATCACCGGCATCGCGTACAACCGGCGCCGGCTGGGCCGGGAGATCCGGCACGTCTCGGACCTGTGGGCCAGTGATCTCAGGGGCCGGGTGACCCTGCTCTCCGGGCTGGACGAGGCGTTCGCGCTGCTCATGCTGGGCGACGGAGTGGACATCACCGCGTGGACGGCGGACGACTTCCACCGGGTGTGCGACCGGGTGGAGGAGCAGGTGGGCAAGGGGCAGATCCGCCGCTTCACCGGCAACGACTACATCAAGGACCTCTCCAGTGGGGACGTCCTGGCGTGCCAGGCGTACTCCGGTGACGTCATCCAGCTCCAGGCCGACGACCCGGACATCGAGTTCGTCGTCCCCGAGGAGGGTGCCGAGTTGTGGGCGGAGTCGCTGATGATCCCGAACCTGGCCCGCCACAAGGCCAACGCCGAGAAGCTGATCGACCACTACTACGAGCCCGAGGTCGCCGCGGAACTGGCCGCCTGGGTGAACTACGTCTGCCCGGTCCCGGCCGCGCAGGACGTGCTCGCCTCCGCCAAGGACGAGGAGACCGCCGCCCTGGCCGAGGACCCGCTGGTCTTCCCGGACGCGGCGATGCGCCGGCGGCTCGCCATCGCACGGGACATCGGGGCGGGGGAGCGGGCGGAGTTCGCGAAGCGGTGGAACGCCATCGTGGGGCTGTAGCGGACTGACCGGCTTGATCGATTCATCGGGTGATGAAGAGGCCGGGGGTGCGGTCACCCTTCTGCGGCGGGGGGAGCGCGCAGGGGCGGGAACGGGCCCGCCCCTGCGCGCGTCAGCGGACCTGCGCCTTCGTCGCCTCGTTGCCGCGCCCCGGGGCACCCGCCCCGTGCCGGGCCGCCCCGCGCAGGGCGCACAGCGTGTCGATGCGGTTCGTCGTGATCGAGTCGACGCCCGCGGCCAGCAGACGGCGCATCGTGCGCCGGGTGTCGGGCGTCCAGACGGACAGCAGGTGGCCGTCGCGGTGGACACGGTCGGCCAGGGCCCGGTCCACCAGCCCGAACCGGTAGTTCAGCCAGCGCGGCCGGACCGCCGCCAGCAGCGCGGGCCGGGGCGGCGCCAGCGTCGTCCAGGTCAGCGCGATCTCGGCGGCCGGGTCGGCGGCACGCACGGAGAGCATGGCCGGGGCGCCCGCGCAGTAGAACACCCGGTCCTGCGCCCCGCACTCGCGCACGACGTCCACGACCCGGCGGGCGGCCCGCACGTCCGGTGTGCCGGGCAGGTCCAGCATCACCCGGCTTCCGTCCGTCGCGGCCAGCGCCTCGGCCAGCGTCGGCACCCGGCCCGCCGTCAGCCCGCGCACCTCCTCGGCGGACAGCGACAGCAGCGGCCGGTCCTGCTCCCACAGCCGCTTCAGCGTCGCGTCGTGGAGCAGCACGGGCACCCCGTCCCGGGTCAGCCGTACGTCGATCTCGACGGCGTCCGCGCCGCGGCGCAGTGCGGAGCGCAGCGAGTCGATCGTGTTCTCACGGAAGAGGTAGGGGTCGCCGCGGTGGGCCACGGCCGTCACATGGTTCGTGGGGAGAGTCATGGTGGTGGTCGTTCCGCCGGCGCGTCAGGAGGCGAGCCAGGTCGCGGTGTACCTGTCGATCTCGTCCCGTATCGCCGCCTTGCCGGGCTCGTCCAGGAAGGACGCCTCGACCGCGTTCTTCGCCAGGTCGGCGAGTCCCCGCTCGTCGAGGCCGAGGAGCCGGGCGGCGACGGCGTACTCGTTGTTGAGGTCGGTGCCGAACATCGGCGGGTCGTCGGAGTTGATGGTCACCAGGACCCCGGCGCGCGTGAACTCCTTGATCGGGTGCTCGTCGAGCGTGCGGACCGCGCGCGTGGCGATGTTGGAGGTCGGGCACACCTCCAGCGGGATCCGCCGCTCGGCCAGGTGCGCCAGCAGCTTCGGGTCCTGCGCGGAGCTGGTGCCGTGGCCGATGCGCTCGGCGCGCAGGTGGGTCAGCGCGTCCCACACCGTCTGCGGACCCGTGGTCTCGCCGGCGTGCGGCACCGAGTGCAGGCCCGCGGCGATCGCGCGGTCGAAGTACGGCTTGAACTGCGGCCGCGCCACGCCGATCTCGGGCCCGCCGAGCCCGAAGGAGACCAGGCCCTCGGGCCGCAGCCGGTCGTCGGTGGCCAGCCGTGCCGTCTCCTCCGCGGACTCCAGGCCGGCCTCGCCGGGGATGTCGAAGCACCACCGCAGTACGGTCCCGAAGTCGGCCTCGGCCGCCTTCCGGGCGTCCTCGATCGCGTCCATGAACGCACGCTCGTCGATGCCGCGCCGGGTGGAGGAGTACGGGGTGATGGTCAGCTCGGCGTAGCGCACCTGCTGCCGGGCCATGTCCCGGGCCACCTCGTACGTCAGCAGCCGCACGTCCTCCGGGGTGCGGATGAGCTCGACGACGGACAGGTACACCTCGACGAAGTGGGCGAAGTCCGTGAACGTGAAGTAGTCGACCAGGGCCTCGGGGTCGGTGGGGACCCTGGAGTCCGGGTGGCGGGCGGCCAGTTCCGACACGATGCGCGGGGAGGCGGAGCCGACGTGGTGGACGTGCAGTTCGGCCTTGGGCAGTCCGGCGATGAAGGCGTTCAGGTCGCGCGGGACGTCGGGCTCGACGAGGTGCTCGGTCAAGGGTTCCTCCCCGGAACGGCGTCCCGGGCCGTGACGGCCGGGCGGGACGCGGTGATCGGCTGATCGGTGACTCGGGATCATCGTAGGCCGGGCCGCGGCCGGAGGGGGACGGGCCGTAGCATGACGGGACGTTCGACAGAGGGGACCCCAGGCATGTCCGACGACGCGCAGTCGCCGCCCGCCGATGCGCACACGCCGGAAGCACCGGGGAACGACGCCGGGGCCCGGCCGGTCTCACCAGGCACCGCCGCCGAGGACGCGGCCTCCCGGGTGGACCTCGGCAAGCCGGGCCCGGCGGACCGGCTCGCAGGCCCGCCCGCGAGCGACGCCGCGTCCGAGCCCGCAGGCCCCGGGAGCACATTGGCGTCGGGCGGGCCGGCTCCCTGGTCCGCCCCGTCCGTCCACGACCAGCAGACGGTCACCGCGATGCCGGCCATGGGCGGCACGGAGCCCTCGGCGCCGGCACCGGTGCCCACTGCGCCGTCGCGGCCGTGGACGAGCCCCGCACCGCAGGCCGACGCGATGCCGGCCGCCGGCCCGTTCGCCCCGCCGGCCGGCCCGTCCCCGGCGAGCGGTCCGGCCAACCCCTTCGCCGCGCCGGGCCCGACGGCCTCCGCGGGTGCTCCCGAGAACCCCTTCGCCGCGCCGGGCGCCGACGCCTCCGCAGCCGGCCCCGCCGGCCCGTTCGCGCCGCCCGCCGCAGCCGCTCCCCACGCCCGGGACCAGGCGGCCGTCCCGCCGCCGCCCATCGCCCCGGACGGCCCCGGCCAGGTCCCCTACGGCTACCCCGGCGGCTACGGCCACCCGGGCCAGGCCGGCTACGGGGGCCCGCAGGGCTACTACGGCTGGCCCGGCATGGGGCCGATGCCGAGCAACGGGCCGGGCACGGCCGGACTCGTGCTCGGCATCCTCGCGGCCGTCGTCTTCTGCCTGTGGCCGCTCGCGATCATCCTGGGCATTCTGGGTGTGGTCTTCGGCGCGGTCGGCCGCGGCAAGGCCCGCCGGGGCGAGGCCACCAACCCGGGCCAGGCGCTGGCCGGCATCATCTGCGGAGCCGCCGGCATCGTCCTCGGCGTCGGCTTCGGCGTGCTGGTGATCGTCACCGGGTAGGCCACGCGGGCGGACGGGCCCCTCAGCGCGCGGTCCGCAGCCGTCTGCGCGCCTCCATCAGCGCGAACCCCAGCAGGTTCGGCCCGCGCCACCGCTCCGGGTCCACCGCCCGCTCGTCGTCGGCGGCCAGCCCGATGCCCCACACCCGGTCCACCGGGCTCGCCTCCACCAGCACCCGCTCGCCCGTGCCCAGCAGAAAACCGCGCAGGGCGGGGTCCGAGGCGAACTTGTGGACGCTGCCCTCGACCACGATCCGGAACCGCTCCCGCTCCCACACCGCTTCGTCGAAGCCCCGCACGAGCCGCCCCGCCTTCTTGGCCTGGGCGGGATGCTCCGCGGTCAGCACCCGCCGCTCCGCCTCCGGGTCGTCGAAGAGCCGCGCCTTGGCCGCCATCATCCAGTGCTCGGCGGTCGCGTACTCCACCCCGTCCACCGTGAACGGCGAAGGCCACCACTGGCTCAGGCAGCTCGCCCCGATCCGGCCGTCCGGCCGCGGCCGGTGCCCCCAGAAGCAGAGGTACTTGATCCTCGGCCCGTCCCCCGCCCGGACCCGCCTGAGCAGGGCCTCCCTGCTGTCGATGATCTCCACCGCCGCCCCCGTGATCTCCTCCATGCACGCGAGTCTGGCACGCGCCACTGACACTCCGTCCGCCCTTTTCCGTGGTGACTCGACACCTGGTCGACAGATTCCGTCGCGTAACCAAAAGGCAACAACGGAATCACTTGTTGGGGGTCGACTGCTCTGTCAGGATCGGCACTCACATCGAGCCCGAGCCACGCCGGCCCCCTTCGCCGGGGCACCGAGGAGAGCGACATGTACCACCCTGCCCATGCCAGCCCGGACCGATTCCCGGCCCAGGACCGCTTCGCGGACGGGGCTCAGTACATCGCCGGCCGTCTGACCAAGGGCACGTCCGGACGCACGCACACCGTCGTCGACCCGGCGACCGCGGAAGCGGTCCTCACCTACGAACTGGCCGGCACCGCCGACGTCGACGCGGCCGTCGCCGCCGCCCGGGAGGCCTTCCCCGGCTGGGCCGGCGCCACCCCCGGCGAGCGGTCCGACGCCCTGCACCGGTTCGCCGCCGTACTCGCCGACCGCGCCGAGGACTTCGCCCGCGCCGAGTCCCTGCAGTGCGGCAAACCGCTGAAGCTGACCCGCGAGTTCGACGTGCCGGGCACGGTCGACAACACGGCCTTCTTCGCCGGTGCCGCCCGGCATCTGCAGGGGCAGTCGGCCGGCGAGTACTCCGGCGACCACACGTCGTACGTCCGCCGCGAGCCGATCGGCGTCGTCGGTTCCATCGCGCCCTGGAACTACCCCCTCCAGATGGCCGCGTGGAAGATCCTCCCGGCGATCGCCGCGGGCAACACCATCGTCCTCAAGCCCGCCGAGATCACCCCCCTCACCTCCCTGATGTTCGCGCAGGCCGCCACCGAGGCCGGCATCCCCGACGGCGTGATCAACATCGTCACCGGCACCGGACGGGAGGCCGGCGAGCACCTCGTCGGACACCCCGACGTCGCCATGACCTCCTTCACCGGCTCCACCGCCGTCGGCAAGCGCGTCGCCGAGGTCGCCACCGCCACCGTCAAGCGCCTCCACCTGGAACTCGGCGGCAAGGCGCCCTTCGTCGTCTTCGACGACGCCGACCTGGACGCCGCCGTCAACGGCGCGGTGGCGGGCGCGCTCATCAACACCGGCCAGGACTGCACCGCCGCCACGCGCGCGTACGTGCAGCGGCCCCTGTACGAGGCGTTCGTCGAGAGGACCGCCGCCCTCATGGACACCGTCCGCGTCGGCGACCCCTTCGCGCCGGACACCGACCTCGGCCCGCTGGTCAGCCACGTCCAGCGGGACCGCGTCGCCGGCTTCGTCGACCGGGCACGCTCCTACGCGCGCGTGGTGACCGGCGGTGAGGCCCCGCAGGGCGACCTGAAGAACGGCGCGTACTACCGGCCCACGCTCATCGCCGACGCCGCCCAGGACAGCGAGGTCGTCCAGTCCGAGATCTTCGGACCCGTCCTGGTCGTCCTGCCCTTCGACGGTGACGACGAGGGCATCCGGCTGGCCAACGACACGCCGTACGGGCTCGCCGCCTCCGCCTGGAGCCGGGACGTCTACCGCGCGAACCGCGCCACCCGCGAGATCAAGGCGGGCTGCGTGTGGGTCAACGACCACATCCCGATCATCAGCGAGATGCCGCACGGCGGTTACAAGGCGTCCGGCTTCGGCAAGGACATGTCCGCGTACTCGTTCGAGGAGTACACGCAGGTCAAGCACGTCATGTTCGACAACACCGCGGTGGTGCGCAAGAACTGGCACCGCACGGTCTTCGGGGACCGATAGTCATCACCACAGGCCGCCGACCACGGCCGACCCACCCGAAAGGGCAACCACGCGCATGGAGCAGTACGAGCCCGACCGCCTGTCCCCGGCCCAAGTGGCCGCCATGCGGCGCAGCTTCAGGAACGGCAGGGCCGCCCTCACCCGGCGCTCGCTGCTGCGCGCCTCCGCCGGGGGCGCGCTCGCGGTCGGCGGACTCGGGGCGCTGAGCGCCTGCGGCATCCCCGCGGCGGGCAAGACCGAGGGCGGCACGTCCGCCGAGGACCACTCGGCGAAGGAGAAGGAGGTCAACTTCTCCAACTGGACCGAGTACATGGACGTCGACGACAGCGGCAAGCGGCATCCGACGCTGGAGGCGTTCACCAAGCGGACCGGGATCAAGGTCAAGTACACCGAGGACATCAACGACAACAACGAGTTCTTCGGCAAGATCCAGCCGCAGCTCGCCGCCGGCCAGGACACCGGCCGCGACATCGTCGTGCTCACCGACTGGCTGGCCGCCCGCCTGATCCGTCTGGGCTGGGTCCAGAAGCTGGACCCGTCCAACCTGCCGCACGCCTTCGCCAACCTGTCGCAGCAGTTCCGCAGCCCCGACTGGGACCCCGGCCGCGCCTACTCGTACCCCTGGCAGGGCATCTCGACCGTCATCGCCTACAACAAGAAGGCCCTGGACGGCATCGAGGTGACGTCGGTCTCCGACCTGCTCGACAACCCGAAGCTCAAGGGGCGTGTCGGCTTCCTCACCGAGATGCGCGACAGCATCGGCATGACGCTGCTCGACATGGGCAAGGACCCGGGCCGCTTCTCCGACGACGACTACGACGCGGCGATCGCCCGGCTGCAGAAGGCCGTCGACAGCGGCCAGATACGCCGCTTCACCGGGAACGACTACACCTCCGACCTCACCAAGGGCGACTTCGCGGCCTGTCTGGCCTGGGCCGGTGACGTGGTCCAGCTCAAGGCGGACAGCCCGGACGTCGACTTCCTCATCCCGGACAGCGGCTACATCACGTCGAGCGACAGCATGCTGATCCCCAACAAGGCCCGGCACAAGGAGAACGCCGAGCGGCTCATCGACTACTACTACGAGCCCGGCCCGGCCGCCGAACTCGCCGCCTACATCAACTACGTCTGTCCCGTCGAGGGCGTACGGGCGGAGCTTGCGAAGATCGACGAGGACGCGGCGAACAACCCGCTGATCATTCCCGACAAGGCCATGCAGGCCCAGTCCCATGCCTTCCGCTCCCTGAGCTCGAAGGAAGAGACGGCCTACGAAGAGAAGTTCGCGAAGCTCACTGGGGCGTGACGACGATGAAGACGACAGACGCGACGGACCGCGGCGGCGACGTCCGCCTCTCCGGCATCAGCAAGACCTACGGCTCCTTCACCGCCGTGCACCCGCTCGACCTCACCGTGCCCCAGGGTTCCTTCTTCGCCCTGCTCGGCGCCTCCGGCTGCGGCAAGACCACGACCCTGCGCATGATCGCCGGGCTGGAGGAGCCCAGCACGGGCACGGTCCACCTCGGCGACCAGGACGTCACGGCGCTCCCGCCGTACAAACGGCCGGTGAACACCGTCTTCCAGTCCTACGCCCTCTTCCCGCACCTGGACATCTTCGAGAACGTCGCCTTCGGCCTGCGCCGGCGCGGCATCAAGAGCGTGAAGAAGCAGGTCGAGGAGATGCTCGACCTCGTCCAGCTCGGCGAGCAGGCCCGCAAGAAGCCGCACCAGCTCTCCGGCGGCCAGCAACAGCGCGTCGCGGTCGCCCGCGCGCTGATCAACCACCCCAAGGTGCTGCTCCTGGACGAACCGCTCGGCGCGCTGGACCTGAAGCTGCGCCGCCAGATGCAGCTGGAGCTCAAGCGCATCCAGACGGAGGTCGGCATCACCTTCGTGCACGTCACGCACGACCAGGAGGAGGCCATGACGATGGCCGACACGGTCGCCGTGATGAACGGGGGCCGCGTCGAACAACTGGGCGCGCCCGCCGACCTGTACGAGAACCCGCGGACCACCTTCGTCGCCAACTTCCTGGGCACCTCCAACCTCATCGAGGCCGAGGTCGACTCCACGAGCGGCGACGACATCGTGGTGAAGGCGGCCGGCGACAAGCTGGTCCTGCCGGCCGAGCGGTGTTCCGCCGCGACGACGACCGGCGGCAAGGTGCTGGTCGGCGTGCGCCCGGAGAAGATCGGCCTGACGCACGCGGACGAGGCCGGGACCGTCCCCGAGGGACGCAACCGCATCACCGGCAAGATCGCCAACACGAGCTTCATCGGCGTCTCCACGCAGTACGTCGTCGACTGCGCGGCCTGCCCCGGGTTCGAGGTCTACGTCCAGAACATCGACCGCGACCCCCGGCTGGTGCCCGGCGCCGACGTCGTCCTGCACTGGAACCCGGCGCACACCTTCGGCCTGGACGCGGCCCAGGACATCGACGCGGGCGTGGCCGAGGAGGAGGCGGCCTGATGTCGACGCTCACCGAGGCGCCACCGCCCCTCGCCCCGGCCGCACCGGAGAAGAAGCCCCCGCGCAGACGCGGCCGCCTGACGCCGTACTGGCTGTTGCTGCCCGGCATCCTGTGGCTGGTCGTCTTCTTCGCGCTGCCGATGATCTACCAGGCCTCCACGTCCGTGCAGACGGGCTCCCTGGAGGAGGGCTACAAGGTCACCTGGCACTTCGCGACCTACTGGGACGCCCTGTCCGAGTACTGGCCGCAGTTCCTGCGCTCGGTCGCCTACGCCGCCTCCGCCACCGTCCTGTGCCTGCTGCTCGGCTACCCGCTGGCCTACCTGATCGCGTTCCGGGCCGGCCGCTGGCGCAACCTGATCATGATCCTGGTGATCGCGCCGTTCTTCACCAGCTTCCTGATCCGCACCCTGGCCTGGAAGACGATCCTCGCGGACGGCGGCCCGGTCGTCGGCGCCCTCAACACGCTGCACGTCCTGGACGTCACCAGTTGGCTCGGCTGGACCGCCGGCGACCGGGTGCTGGCCACCCCGCTGGCCGTGGTCTGCGGTCTGACGTACAACTTCCTCCCCTTCATGATCCTGCCGCTGTACACCTCCCTGGAGCGCATCGACGGACGGCTCCACGAGGCGGCGGGGGACCTGTACGCGAGGCCCTTCACGACCTTCCGCAAGGTGACCTTCCCGCTGTCGATGCCCGGCGTGGTCTCCGGCACGCTGCTCACCTTCATCCCGGCCACCGGCGACTACGTCAACGCCTCCCTGCTGGGCTCGGCCGACACCGGCATGATCGGCAACGTGATCCAGTCCCAGTTCCTGCGCGTGCTGGACTATCCGACGGCCGCGGCGCTCTCCTTCATCCTCATGGCCGCGATCCTCGCCATGGTCACGGTCTACATCCGCAAGTCCGGCACGGAGGATCTGGTTTAAATGACCTTCGTCAACTGGCTCAAGCGCAATCTGGTCGTGATCGCCGGACTGCTGACGCTCGCTTATCTGCTGCTGCCGAACGTCATCGTCACGGTGTTCTCGTTCAACAAACCCAACGGGCGTTTCAACTACGAATGGCAGCAGTTCTCGACGGACGCCTGGAAGGACCCGTGCGGTGTCGCCGACATGTGCGGCTCGCTCTCGCTCAGCCTCCAGATCGCCTTCTGGGCGACGCTGGGCGCCACGGCCCTCGGCACGGCGATCGCCTTCGCGCTGGTGCGCTACCGCTTCCGCGCCCGCGGCGCCGTCAACTCGCTGATCTTCCTGCCGATGGCGATGCCCGAGGTGGTCATGGCCGCCTCGCTGCTCACCCTGTTCCTCAACATGGGCGCCGAGCTGGGCTTCTGGACGGTCCTCATCGCCCACATCATGTTCTGCCTCAGCTTCGTCGTGACCGCCGTCAAGGCGCGCGTGATGTCGATGGACCCGAGGCTGGAGCAGGCGGCACAGGACCTGTACGCCGGTCCCTTCCAGACGTTCGTCCGGGTCACGCTGCCCATCGCGGCCCCCGGGATCGCCGCCGGGGCGCTGCTCGCCTTCGCGCTCTCCTTCGACGATTTCATCATCACCAATTTCAACGCGGGCTCGACCGTCACCTTCCCGATGTTCGTCTGGGGTTCGGCCCAGCGCGGAACGCCCGTTCAGATCAACGTCATCGGTACGGCCATGTTCGTCGTCGCCGTACTGTTCGTCCTGGCCTCCATGGTCATCGGCAACCGCCGAAATCGCCGCAAGGCGTAATGGCACTGCGTATCGCATTCGTAGGGAGTTGAAATCATGGCCCCGAGAGCCATGAGCCGCAGCAACGACTGGACGAAATCCCTCTCCGAGGCCCAGCCGGTCCCGTACTGGCTGGACGACCCCGCACGGCCCCGCCCCGAGCCCGCCCTCACCGGCGCGGAGACCTGCGACCTGCTGGTCGTGGGCGGCGGCTACAGCGGGCTGTGGACCGCGCTGATCGCCAAGGAGCGCGACCCGCAGCGGGACGTGGTGCTCGTGGAGGGCCGCGAGGTGGGCTGGGCCGCCTCCGGCCGCAACGGCGGGTTCTGCGCCGCCTCCCTCACCCACGGCCTGTCCAACGGGCTCACCCGCTGGCCGGAGGAGATCCACAAGCTGGAGGAACTGGGCGTCCGCAACCTCGACGCGATCGAGGCGGCGGTCGCCCGCCACTCCCTCGACTGCGACTTCGAACGCACCGGCGAGATCGACGTCGCCACCGAGCCCTACCAGGCCCGGGAACTGAAGGACTGGTACGAGGAGATCCGCCGCCGGGGCCTCGCCGACGGCATCGAGTACCTGGACGCGGAGGCGGTGCGGGAGCAGGTCGACTCCCCGACCTTCCGGGCGGGTCTGCACGACCGCAGGGGCGTGGCCATGGTGAACCCGGCCAGGCTCGCCTGGGGCCTCAAGCGCGTCTGTCTCGGCCTGGGAGTCCGCCTCTACGAGCACACCCCCGCGCTGACCCTGCGGCCGTACGGCGCCGGCATGGCCGTACGCACCCCCTACGGCGGGATCCGCGCCCGCACGGTCGCGCTCGGCACGAACATCTTCCCGAACCTGGTCCGGCGCGTCCGCTCCTACACCGTCCCGGTGTACGACTACGCCCTGATGACCGAACCGCTCACCGCCGGGCAACTGGCCTCCATCGGCTGGAAGAACCGCCAGGGACTCGGCGACTCGGCCAACCAGTTCCACTACTTCCGGCTCTCCGCCGACAACCGCATCCTGTGGGGCGGCTACGACGCCATCTACCCCTACGGCGGCCGGGTCCGCGCCGAGTACGACGACCGCCCGGAGACCTACGCCAAGCTCGCGCGGCACTTCTTCACCTGCTTCCCCCAGCTGGAGGGCGTCCGCTTCACGCACGCGTGGGGTGGCGCGATCGACACCTGCTCCCGCTTCTCGGCGTTCTTCGGCACCGCCCACCGGGGCCGCGTCGCCTACGCCGCCGGGTACACCGGCCTGGGCGTGGGCGCGACCCGGTTCGGCGCCGAGGTGATGCTGGACCTGCTGGCAGGGGAGCGCACCGAGCGCACCGAACTGGAGATGGTCCGCAAGAAGCCGCTGCCGTTCCCGCCCGAGCCCTTCGCCTGGACCGGCATCGCCCTCACCAAGTGGTCGCTGGCCCGCGCGGACGAGCACGACGGCCGGCGCAACCTGTGGCTGCGGGCGATGGACAGGCTGGGCCTCGGCTTCGACAGCTGACCCCCGCGACGACGCGGTGTGACCCGAGTCACCTCAACGGGGCGCCGCGACCCGCGTAATGACGGCCGGGAGACCTCCCTCTCCCTCGTGACGCAGCCCGCGTCCACGAGCGACAAGGGAGGTCTCCTCATGTCCGGGAAGACGGCGGTCGAGTGGCTGGCATCGGTCGCACCGGATCCGGGTCCCTGTCTGCGGGAGTGGGAGCGCAACCCCCTGGGGTTCACCCTGCTGCCCGCCGGCAAGGCGTGGGACGTGCTCATCGTGCCGCACGCGCTCGGCCGCCCCACCCTCGACGTCCTGTCCCGCGTCCTGGACCGGCCCGGGCCGGTGCTCGCCGACTTCGGCGAGGCGTGCACGGGTTTCTTCGTGCCGCCGGGCACCGCGGCCCGCTGGGTGGGCACCGGGGTCCGCGCGGCCGGGCCCGGCACCTGGATCGTGGTGCCGCACCCCGGGCGGCCGCCGTCCGGCGCGGTCCGCTGGCTGGTCCCGCCGGACGGGTCCGGCACCCTCACCGATCCGGCGCTGCTCGAACTGGCGATGCACGAGGCGGCGGCGGGGCGCGCGGCGGGGGAGGACGGGCCGTGAGCCGCGCGAGGGCTTGACAACCGAATTGGTCTGGACCAAGTTGGGCGCGCTCCACCCTCCCCATCTCCCCCATGTCCGGAGGCACTTGTGGAACGCTCCAGACCGCTCGTCCGTCGCCCTCTGCTCGCGCTGCTCACCGCCACGGCCCTCGCCGTACCCGGAATGACCGCGCTCTCGTCGGCCGCCCGTGCGGCCGACGCGGACCTCGTCAGGAACGGCGGCTTCGAGTCCGGCCTCGACGGCTGGACCTGCATGGCGGGTACGACCGTGACCTCACCCGTCCGCAGCGGCACCGCGGCCCTGAAGGCGACGCCGGCCGGCGCCGACAACGCCCGCTGCGCGCAGACGGTGACGGTGCGACCGGACTCCCAGTACACGCTGTCCGGCCACGTCCGCGGCACCTACGTGTACCTCGGTGCGAGCGGCACCGGCACCACCGACGTCTCCACCTGGGCCCAGTCCGCCCCCGACTGGCAGCAGCTCACCACCACCTTCCGCACCGGCCCGAACACCACCAAGGTGACGGTCTACACCCACGGCTGGTACGGCACCGGCGCCTACCACGCCGACGACATCTCGCTGACCGGCCCGGGCGGGGAGACGGGACAGCCGCCGGCGGCCCCCGAGGGGCTGAGGACCGGCACCGTCACCTCCTCCAGCGTCGCCCTGTCCTGGTCACCGGTGCCGGGCGCGACCGGCTACGCCGTCTACCGCGACGGCACCAGGATCCGGACGGTCACCGGCACCTCCACCACCGTCACCGGCCTGACCCCGTCGACGGCGTACGCCTTCCAGGTCACGGCGGTCAACGACGCCGGGGAGTCCGCGCGGTCGGCCACCGTCACGGCCACCACCGCCGAGGGCCCGGGCGGCGACCCCGGCCTGCCGGCCCACGCCCTGGTCGGCTACCTCCACGCGAGCTTCGCCAACGGCTCCGGCTACACCCGCATGGCCGACGTCCCCGACAGCTGGGACGTCATCGACCTGGCCTTCGGCGAGCCGACCTCGGTCACCTCCGGCGACATCCGGTTCGAGCGCTGTCCCGTCTCGGAGTGCCCGAACGTGGAGAGCGACGCCGAGTTCAAGGCGGCGATCAAGGCCAAGCAGGCGGCCGGCAAGAAGGTGCTGATCTCCATCGGCGGCCAGAACGGCCAGGTGCAGCTCACCACGGCCGCGGCCCGGGACACCTTCGTCTCCTCCGTCTCGAAGATCATCGACGAGTACGGCCTCGACGGCCTGGACATCGACTTCGAGGGCCACTCGCTCTCCCTGAACGCCGACGACACGGACTTCAAGAACCCGAAGACCCCGGTGATCGTCAACCTGATCTCGGCCCTGAAGACCCTCAAGGCCAAGTACGGCGACGACTTCGTGCTGACGATGGCCCCGGAGACCTTCTTCGTCCAGCTCGGCTACCAGTACTACGGCACGGGCAAGTGGGGCGGCCAGGACCCGCGCGCCGGGGCCTACCTGCCGGTCATCCACGCCCTGCGCGACGACCTGACCCTGCTCCACGTCCAGGACTACAACTCCGGCCCGATCATGGGCCTGGACAACCAGTACCACTCCATGGGCGGCGCCGACTTCCACATCGCCATGACCGACATGCTGCTCACCGGCTTCCCGGTCGCGGGCGACGCGAACAACGTCTTCCCGCCGCTGCGCCCGGACCAGGTGGCGATCGGCATGCCGGCCTCCACCAACGCGGGCAACGGCCACGTCTCCCCGGCCGAGGTCACCAAGACCCTCAACTGCCTGACCAAGAAGACCGACTGCGGTTCGTACGCCACGCACGGCACCTGGCCCGCGCTGCGCGGCCTGATGACCTGGTCGATCAACTGGGACCGGTACGGCGGCTGGGAGTTCCAGCGGAACTTCGACGCGTACTTCGGCTGACCACCAGCGAGAGGCAGACCAGCAGCACCGCCCCCAGGCACCAGCTGGCCACCACGTCCAGCGGCCAGTGGTAGCCCCGGCGCACCAGGCCGAAGGAGACACCGAGCACGAGGGCGGCGCAGAGCAGGACCAGCGCACGCCGGAGGACCGCCGAGCCCAGCAGCGGAAGGAGGAGCAGCGTCGCCGCGCCGTACGCCACGACCGCGGTGGCGGTGTGGCCGGAGGGGTAGTAGCCGACCGCCGGAGGCACGGCCGGGGTGCCGGGGCGGTCGGTCCACTCCTTCAGGGGCGCGACCAGCGCCGGCACCAGAAGCATCGCCACGGCCGCGGCGACGGGCGGCAGCCACCAGCGGTCCGTACCTGTGGCACGGCCGTGCCGTGCGGCGCAGGCCAGCGCGACCGCGAGGACGGGCACGGCGACCTGGACGTTGCCGAGGTCGGCGAGCAGTTCGGAGGCCCCGTCGGGATGGACGAGCGCCCTGCTCAGCCGCTCGTCCGCGCCCACCAGCGGGCCGTCGGCGACGACCTGCCAGGTGATCAGTGCGAAGAGGAGGACGGGAAGCCCGAGCAGCAGCATGCCGCACAGCTTGGCAGGAACACCGAAGGGCCGGCGCAAGGGGGGGAGTGCGCCGGCCCTTCGGTGAACCGCCGTCCCGGATGCCGAGCCGACCGTCCTGACCGGAACGTCGCGCGCCCCGGGGGGTTTGGGGCGAGCGACCGTCCGATCGGTGAGGAGATCCGGAACCCACGGGCTCCGGTTGTGTGCGCGAGGCACGACCAGGTCGAAGCTGGGGAGGCCCCGGCCTGAGGCCGCTCACAGTCCCCTGTGAGCGGGGTGTTTCTCTCATCTGCGTAGAACCTACGGCAGGGGGTGGGCGGACGACAGGGGCATCGGCCTCCTGTCATCCACCCCGCACACCTTCTTCACATGCTCTGACGCTCACTCCGCCAGGCGTGCGCACACCTCGCTCAGATGCGCGAGAAAGCCTGCTCGATGATGTCGAGGCCCTCGTTCAGCAGGTCCTCGCCGATGACGAGCGGCGGCAGGAAGCGCAGCACGTTGCCGTAGGTGCCACAGGTCAGGACCAGCAGGCCCTCGGCGTGGCAGGCCTTGGCCAGCGCGGCGGTCGCCTCGGGGTTCGGCTCCTTGGTGGCGCGGTCCTTGACCAGCTCGATGGCGATCATGGCGCCGCGGCCCCGGACGTCGCCGATGATGTCGAACTTCTCGGCCATGGCGGCCAGCCGGGCCTTCATGACGGCCTCGATGTTCTTCGCCTTGGCGTTGAGGTCGAGCTCCTTCATGGTCTCGATGGCGCCGAGCGCGCCCGCGCAGGCCACCGGGTTGCCGCCGTAGGTGCCGCCGAGGCCGCCGGCGTGCGCGGCGTCCATGATCTCGGCGCGGCCGGTGACGGCGGCGAGCGGCAGACCGCCCGCGATGCCCTTGGCGGTGGTGATCAGGTCCGGGACGATGCCCTCGTCCTCGCAGGCGAACCACTGGCCGGTGCGGCAGAAGCCGGACTGGATCTCGTCGGCGACGAAGACGATGCCGTTGTCGGAGGCGAACTGGCGGATCGCCGGCAGGAAGCCCTTGGCCGGCTCGATGAAGCCGCCTTCGCCGAGCACCGGCTCGATGATGATCGCGGCCACGTTGTCGGCGCCGACCTGCTTGGTGATCTGGTCGATGGCCTGGGCGGCGGCCTCCGGGCCGGCGTTCTCCGCACCGGTCGGCCAGCGGTAGCCGTAGGCGACCGGGACGCGGTAGACCTCGGGCGCGAAGGGACCGAAGCCGTGCTTGTACGGCATGTTCTTCGCGGTCAGGGCCATGGTGAGGTTGGTCCGGCCGTGGTAGCCGTGGTCGAAGACGACGACGGCCTGGCGCTTGGTGTAGGCGCGGGCGATCTTGACGGCGTTCTCGACGGCCTCGGCACCGCTGTTGAACAGCGCCGACTTCTTGGCGTGGTCGCCCGGGGTCAGCTCGGCCAGCGCCTCGGCGACGGCGACGTAGCCCTCGTACGGCGTCACCATGAAACAGGTGTGGGTGAAGTCGGCGAGCTGCGCGGACGCCTTGCGTACGACCGCCTCGGCGGAGGCGCCGACGGAGGTCACCGCGATGCCGGAGCCGAAGTCGATGATGCGGTTGCCGTCGACGTCCTCGATGATGCCGCCGCCGGCGCGCGTGACGAAGACCGGCAGCGTGGAGCCCACGCCCTGCGCGACCGCGGCGGTCCGGCGGGCCTGCAGCTCCTGCGACTTCGGGCCGGGGATGGCGGTGACGACGCGGCGCTCCTGCGGAAGTGCGGTCATGGGGGACTCCTGGGGGTCTTTCGGACGCTTGCCTTCTTTTTCGCAGGCTAGGACCGGGAGAGGGGGGTGGGCATGCTCCATGTGGGCGTTGTCGGGGGCGCCGGTTGTCCGCGATGGACATAGCGACCTGTGGACATGCCGACACGGGCCCGGCCGCGTAAGCGGTGAACTCCCCCTGGGAGAGCGTTAGATTGACTCGCTGATGGTGGACGGAGCGGCTGGTCAGGGGGCAAGGGCGATGGACAGCGACGGGAACCGGGACGCGCGGGGTACGCACGCGAATCCTGTGCCGCGTCCGGCGGTGCCGCCGGACGTGCCCTCGGCATCGCCGGGCGTGCCCGCGCTGCCGCCGGACGCGCCCGCGGTGCCGCCGCGGCCGGGGCGTCCTCCCGGCCCGTCGGCCGCGTACGGCCCGCAGACGCCGCCCCAGCCCCAGGGGTCCGCCGTCGCCCAGTGGCTCGACACGCCTCGCCCGGCTGCGGGACCCGGCATCTGGCGCTTCGGTCACCGTCCGCCCAAAGGTACGCAGACGCCGGACCGGCTGCCCTCGATCACGGTCGTCGGTCTGCTGATCCCGCTGGCCGTGGGTCTGGTCCTGTGGTCGCTGTGGCGGCAGGGCAGCGTGCCCTACCAGTGGGCCCCGCTGAAGCTGTTCACCCCGGACGACTGGTGGTGGGGCGGCACCGTCTCGCCGAAGCAGCCCGAAGGCCAGGAGGCCCTGGTCGTCTACGACGGCGTGGCCTTCGCCGCCCTCGTCTACGCCGTCGGACGGCTGGGCAGCTGGCCCGACGTCGCCCGGCACTTCCTGGGGCACCGCCCGCAGCCGGCCAGGGCGCTGCTCGCCGCCGCGGGCGCCCTCATCGCGCTCAGCCTCGTCTTCCCGGACGCCTTCCCCGGCGTCGGCTGGGACGCGCTGCCGGTCGTCGACCCGGTGTTCTCCCTCGTGGTCCTCGTCTCGGGCGGTTACGGCCTGTTCACCTCCCAGCTGTTCACCAACGCGCTGTACGCCCTCGTCACCCTCCTCATCGTGTGGCCGTTCGCCCGGGTCGGCGGCTGGTGGGCGTACACCAGGGAACTCGCCGCCCGCCGCCGGTCGGCGAGGGACCCCGCCGCCCCGCCGGGGGCGGACCTGCCCAGGTCGCAGTGGCCCGAGCTGCGGCACGCCGGGCAGAACGAGGCGGCCGACCTGCTGGCCGCCGAGGTGGCCGCCGGGCGGATGAACGACGTGGACTGCGCCCGCGTCGAGCGGGCCTTCACCGAGGCCCGGCGCCAGGCGCGCCTGGCCGCCTTCACCGACACCGTGCTGCGCCACGGCGCCACCGCCTGGACCCACCCCTCCGGGGCTCGCGACCTGCCCGGTCGCACCGCGCGGCACGATCTGCTCCACGGACAGGTACGCATCGGGCGATGGGTGCCGGGGGAGCGGACCCCGCGTGCCTACCACGACGCCGGCGCGGCCGTCGATCCGCTGACCCTCGGCACCTCGCTGCTCCTGGTGGGACCGCCCGGATCCGGCAAGACCCGGCACGTCACCGGGCCGGTCACCGAGGCCCTCGCGTTGCAGGCACTCACGGGCGGGTGCGCGGTCGTCACCGTCTGCTCCGCCGGATCCGCGCTCGGCCCGGACTCGGCGTACGACGTCGTGGTCCGGATCGGCGACCGCGCCTCGGTCCACGACCTCGATCCGTACGCGGAGTCCGACGACCCCGACGAGGCCGCCGCCTTCCTCGCCGAGGCACTGGCCGGTGACCTCGACTCCGTCGCCGGCCAGAGCGCCGCCACCGCCGTCGCCCAGGTGCTCGGCCCCTATCGGGCGGTGCACGGCCACTTTCCGACGCTGCCGGTGCTGCGAGAGCTGCTGCAAGGGGCGCCGGGGGCGCTGGCATCCTTGCGGGCGGCGCTGTCGGCCGACGAGCACGCCGTGATGCGCCGTGAGCTCGACGCCCGTATGCGTCAGGCCGGGAGCGCGGCCGATGTCGGCCCGGCCCTCGCCGACCGGCTGGCGCTCCTCGACCGGCCGGCCTTCGCCGAGTTCTTCGGTGCCGGTGGCACCGGCAGCCGGCCCTTCTCCCTGCGTGCCGTGGCCCACCATCCGCTGCGGGTGCGGATCGACCTGCCCGAGCGCGGCCACGAGGAGGCGTCCCGGCTGATCACCCGGCTGGTCCTGGCCCAGTTCCACACCGTGGCAGGGGAGGGACGGCGTTCTCACTTCGCCTGCCTGGTTCTCGACGACGCCACCGGCACGGTCACCACCGAGTCGGTGCGCCGCATTCAGCGGCTGCGCTCGCAGAACGCGGGAGTCGTCCTCGCGCTCCGCTCGATCACGGACGTTCCGGAGGCGCTGCACGGCCCGCTGCTCGGGGCCGTCGGCTGCCGCATGGCGCTCGCCGGGGTCACGACGTGGGACGGCAGCCGGTTCGCCGCCGCCTGGGGCACCGAGTGGGTGGAGACCAAGGAGGTGGCCAAGCACACCGTCTTCGCCGACCAGCCGATGACCCGGGCCATCCACGCCCTGCGCAGGCTGGTGACCGGCAAGGCGGTCACCACGGACGCCGTGACGACCAAGCAGGTCGAGCGGGAGCGGTGGTCGGCGTCCGAGCTGGCGCACGCGGTGCCGCCGGGGCACGCGGTGCTGTCGCTGACCACGGTGAAGGGGGAGCACGCGCCGCCGCTGCTGGTGGATCTGCGGGGATGAGCCGCCGCCGCGGGCGTGTCCGCGGGGATGAGCCGCCGCTGCCGGTGTTCCGCGGGATCGATCAGTCGCCGAGCACGGGATACGGGCGCCGGACGACCATACGGTGAGGCAGAATCGACACAGGTCGTTCATACGCGGCGGCCAAAGGATCGTCGAATGATCGCCAGAGGTTCACAGAGATCACACCGACCCCGCCCGACTCGTTGTTCCGCTCGCCTCCTGACGCAGACCTGAAGGCCCCATGCCCCCCACGCTCGCCTCGCTCGTCCACCACTCCGCGCTCAAACTGACCGTGCGCGCGGGCGAGGACCACCTCGACGTGCCCGTCCGCTGGGCGCACGTCAGCGAGCTCGCCGACCCCGTCCCGTACATGGAGGGCGGGGAACTGCTCCTGATCACCGCGCTCAAGCTGGACGCGGAGGACCCCGAGGCGATGCGCCGGTACGTGAAGCGGCTGGTCGACGCCGGGGTGGTCGGGCTCGGGTTCGCCGTCGGCGTCAACTACGAGGACATCCCCGAGGCGCTCGTCGACGCCGCCCGCAAGGAGGGCCTGCCGCTGCTTGAGGTGCCGCGCCGCACGCCCTTCCTCGCCATCAGCAAGGCCGTCTCCGCCGCGATCGCCGCCGACCAGTACCGGGCGGTCACCGCCGGGTTCGCGGCCCAGCGGGAACTGACCCGGCAGGCGCTGGCACACGGACCGGAGGGGCTGCTGGCCGCGCTGGCCTCCCAGGTCGACGGATGGGCGGCGCTCTACGACGCCTCCGGCGCCGTCGTCGCCACGGCTCCGGAGTGGGCGGGCCGCAGGGCCGCCCGGCTCACGGCCGATGTGCAGCGGCTGCGCGAGCGGCCCGCGCCGGCCTCCTCGGTGGTGGGCGGCCCGGACTACGAGGACCGGGTGGAGCTGCACTCCCTCGGCACGTCCCGCAGGGCCCGCTCGGCGCTCGCCGTCGGCACGGCGGCGGCACTGGGCACCGCCGAACGGTACGCGGTGCACTCGGCCATCGCCCTGCTGACCCTCACCACCGAACGCTCCCGGTCCCTGCACGAGGCCGAGCAGCGCCTCGGCGCGGCCGTGCTGCGCATGCTGCTGGCCGGGGAGCCGGACCACGCGCGCGCGGTCGCCGGGGACCTGTACGGCGACCTGCTGGACGCGCCCTTCCGGATGATCGTCGCCGAGTCGGCGTCCGCGTCCGCCGCGCGCGTGCACGCCGGGCAGCCGCCGCGCCCGCCCGCCGTCAAGCCGTCGGCCGCCGCGCTGGCCGCCGCCGAGGCGGGCGGCGACCCGCTGGGGGCGCTCGCCGAGGTCGTGGAGTCGGCGGCCGCCCGCGCGGGCGAGGCGGTGCTGGTCGTGCCCGAGGGGGAGCGGCTGGTCGTGCTCGCCGCGGACGGGGGCGCGGCCGTCGCCGCGTGCACCGAGTACGCGACGGCGCTGGAGACGGCACGTCCCGCGGCCGTACCGGAGCCCGTGCCGGGCGGTGACGAGGACGGGCTGGTCGTCGGGCTGTCGGCGCCGTCCGGGCCGATAGCCGCGTCGGCCGCCTACAAGCAGGCCGAACAGGCGCTGTCGGTGGCGCGGCGGCGCGGACGCGTCTGCGTGGAGCACGAGCAGCTGGCCGCCGGGTCGATGCTGCCGCTGCTCGCCGACGACGCGGTGCGTGCCTTCGCCGACGGGCTGCTGCGGGCGCTGCGCGAGCACGACGCGACCGGGCGGGGCGACCTGGTGGCCTCCCTGCGCGCCTGGCTGTCCCGGCACGGCCAGTGGGACGCGGCGGCGGCCGACCTCGGAGTGCACCGGCACACCCTGCGGTACCGGATGCGCCGGGTGGAGGAGATCCTCGGCCGCTCCCTGGACGACCCGGACGTCCGGATGGAGCTGTGGCTGGCTCTGAAGGCGACGTCTCCGGAGTAGCCGGCCGGCCTGTCCGGCGCTCGCGGGGGCGGCCACCCCTCGCACCCGATACCGCCGGCACCCCGCCATTCCGTCGAACCCCCGACCCACACCACTACGCCCCGGACAAACGCCACCCGCCCGCACCCGCCCTACCGTGGACAGCGCAACCCACGTACACACCCCCAACGCGGAAGGGCCGGGACTCGACTATGACTTCCACCCACGCCTTCTGGCTCGCCGGCCGCCAGGTCACCGGCGAGGACAGCTTCGACGTCACCTCCCCGTGGGACGGCCGGGTCGTCGGCTCCGTCAGCGTCCCGACCGAGGCCCAGGTCGAGGAGGCCGTGGCCGCCGCGTACGCCGTACGGGACGAGTTCGCCGCCACCCCCGCCCATGTGCGCGCCGCCGCCCTGGACCACGTCAGCCGGCGCCTGGTCGAGCGCACCGAGGAGATCGCCCGGCTGATCTCCGCCGAGAACGGCAAGCCGATCAAGTGGGCCCGCGGCGAGGTCGGGCGCGCGGTGTCCGTCTTCCGCTTCGCGGCCGAGGAGGCCCGCCGCTTCAACGGCGGCGAGGCCCAGCGCCTGGACACCGACGCCGGCGGCCAGGGGCGCCTCGCCCTGACCCGCCGCTTCCCCAAGGGCGTCGTCCTCGGCATCGCGCCGTTCAACTTCCCGCTGAACCTGTGCGCCCACAAGATCGCCCCGGCGATCGCGGCCGGCGCGCCGATCATCCTCAAGCCGGCCCCGGCGACCCCGCTGTCCGGCCTGATCCTCGGCGACCTGCTCGCCGAGACCGAGCTGCCCGCCGGCTCCTGGAGCATCCTGCCGGTCACCAACGACCGCATGCCGGCCCTCGTCCAGGACGAGCGGCTGCCGGTCATCTCCTTCACCGGTTCCGAGAAGGTCGGCTACGCGATCATGGACTCGGTGCCGCGCAAGCACTGCACCCTGGAGCTGGGCGGCAACGGCGCGGCCGTCGTCCTCGGCGACTGGGCGAGCGACGAGGACCTGGACTGGGCCGCGAACCGCATCGCCACCTTCTCCAACTACCAGGGCGGCCAGTCCTGCATCTCCGTGCAGCGCGTGATCGCCGACGCCGCCGTGTACGACCGGCTGCTGCCGCGCATCGTCGCCGCCGTCGAAGCCCAGGTCACCGGCGACCCGAACGACGACGCGACCGACGTCGGCCCGCTGGTCAGCGAGGACGCCGCCAAGCGCGTGGAGGCGTGGGTGCAGGAGGCCGTCGACGCCGGCGCCACGCTGCTCACCGGCGGCAAGCGGGACGGCGCCTCGTACGCGCCGACCGTCCTGACCGACCTGCCGGCCGATGTCACCCTCGCCTGCGAGGAGGTCTTCGGGCCCGTCCTCAGCGTGCAGAAGGTGGACGGCGAGGCCGAGGCGTTCGCCGCCGTGAACGACTCCAAGTACGGCCTCCAGGCCGGCGTCTTCACCCACGACCTCCAGACCGCCTTCCGCGCCCACCGGGCCCTGGAGGTCGGCGGCGTGGTCATCGGCGACGTGCCCTCCTACCGCGCCGACCAGATGCCGTACGGCGGCGCCAAGCAGTCCGGTGTGGGCCGCGAGGGCGTGAAGTTCGCGATGGACGACTACACCTACGAGCGGGTGCTGGTCCTGACGGGCCTCGCCCTCTGACCCACCCCCGAAACGGCCGGCGGCCCGAACCCACTGTGCGGGGGTTCGGGCCGCCGGCCCGTGTACGCGCTCCGGCGTCCGAGGTCACCGGGGCCTGTCCGGCGGATCCTGGCCGAGAGCCGACAGGAGCCGTGCGACCAGGGGGTTCGGGTCCTTCTTGCGCCAGGCGACGGCGACCCGGGTGCGCGCGGTGCCGGGCTCGATCCCGCGGAAGGCGACGCCTTCGAGCCGGATGCGGCGGGTGCTCTCCGGGGCCAGTGACACGCCCAGTCCGGTCTCCACGAGGGCGCAGACGGTCTGCCATTCCACGGCGTGCTGGACCACCTGCGGCGTGAAGCCCGCCGCGGTGCACAGGCCGGTGATCCGGTCGTGCAGTCCCGGGCCGACGGCCCGGGGGAGGAGCACGAAGGGGGAGTCCGCCAACTGCTCGACGCGGACGGTCCGTTGTGCGGCGAGGGGGTGCGCGGACGGCAGGACGGCCACGAAGGGCTCGGACAGGACCGTCTCGAAGCCGAGTTCCGTCTCGGTGGCGGGCGGCTCGCGCAGCAGGCCGATGTCGATGGTCCTGTCGTGCAGGGCGGCCAGCTGCGGTGTGGTGGTCATCTCGCGGATGTCCAGCCGAACGGCCGGATGGTGCTCCCGGAAGGTCCGCAGCAGGCCGGGCAGGACGGTCAGGGCGAGGGAGGCGGCGAAGCCGATCCGCAGGCGGCCGGTCCTGCCGCTGCCGGCCTCCCGGGCCGCGGCCAGGCCCTCCGCGAGGCCGGCCAGGGCGTGCCGGGCCGCGGGGAGCAGTTCCCGTCCGGCGGGTGTGAGGGCGACGCGTCCTGGTTCCCGGCTGAACAGCGCGTGGCCGACCTTGTCCTCCAGGCGGCGGATCTGCTGGCTCAGTGGCGGCTGGGCGATGCCCAGACGGGTGGCGGCGCGGCCGAAGTGCAGCTCCTCGGCGAGCACGACGAAGGCGTGCAGCTGCGGAAGGGGAAGTTCGGGGCGGTCCATACGCCTAGAGGTATCACCCCATGCCCTAAGCAGTATTAGACGTATCAACGCCCGGTCGCTTAGCGTTCGGCGCATGACAGAGCGACGCCCGGTCCTCAGCGGTTCCACGTTCGAGGAACAGATCGGCTACGCCCGCGCCGTGATCGACGGCGACTGGGTGCACGTCTCCGGGACGACCGGATTCGACTACGCCACCATGACCATCTCCGACGACGTCGTGGAGCAGGCCGAGCAGTGCCTGCGCAACATCGGGGCCGCGCTGGCCGAGGCGGACTGCACCTTCGCCGATGTGGTCCGGGTGCGCTACCTGCTGCCCGACCGGGCCGACTTCGAGCCGTGCTGGCCGGTCCTGCGCCGCGCCTTCGGCGAGGTCCGGCCGGCCGCCACGATGCTCGTGTGCGGCCTGGCCGACCCCCGCATGAAGATCGAGATCGAGGCGTACGCACGGCGGCCCGCCGCCTAGGAGCGGGCCGCCGCCCAGGAGCAGGCCGCCGTGCGGATCGTCAGCCGGAGAAGCCGATGTGCGCGAGCCGCAGGGCTCCGCGCAGCCTCACCCGGACGTCCCGCACCCCCTCGGCGGTGAAGCCGGCGGTCAGGGTCGTGTAGGCGTACGGTCCCGGGGTGGGCGTCCGCGTCGACAGCACCGCCGTCGCACCGCCGTCGACGGAGACCTCCACGGTGCCCTCGCCCGCCACCTCCACGCTCACCCAGGTGACGCCGGGGCCGAAGTCGCAGCCGCGGTAGAGCAGTTCGCCGGTCCGGCCCGCCGCCGGCGTCACCGCGTCGCCCGCGGTCTTCGCGCGGTCGACGATCTCGGTGCCGCTCTGCTCGTCGAAGGCGGCCGCGTCCAGGCCGTGTTCGCCCACCGGGCGCGGGGCGGCCGGCTCCCCGTCGAGCGTGATCGTCGTGCTCAGCCGGACGTCCTCGCTGGACGCCCCGGCCAGCAGCGCGTACGGTCCCGGCTCCAGCCGCCACCGGCCGTGCGCCACGTCCCAGAACGCGAAGTCGGACAGGGGGAGTTCGAAGTCGACCTCCGCCCTCTCGCCCGGCGCGAGGGTCAGCCGGCGGTGTGCCAGCAGTTCGCGGCGCGGGCGCGGCACGGACGGGTCCTCGGCGCGGGCGTAGAGCTGCGCGACCTCGTCGGCGGTGACATCGCCGGTGTTGGTGACGGTGAACGAGACGCGCACCGCCTCCTGCCCGACCCGGGCGGCGAGGTCCGCGTACGCGAAGGACGCGTACGACAGGCCGTGCCCGAACGGGAACAGCGGCGTGCCCTCGAAGTACAGATAGGTCTGACGGCCGCCGATCACGTCGTAGTCGAGCAGGCCGGGCAGGTCGGCGTCGGAGGCGTACCAGGTCTGCGGCAGCCGCCCGGCGGGCGAGACGTCACCGGCGAGGACCCGGGCCAGCGCGGTGCCGGCCGCCTGGCCGCCGTGCGCGGTCCACAGCACCGCCGGGAGCGTTTCCGTGTCCACCGCGTACGGATACGCGGAGACCAGCGCCAGCACCGTGTGCGGGTTGGCGGCGCGGGCGGCGCGCAGCAGCCGCCCCTGGTGGTCGGGCAGCCGCAGCGTCGTACGGTCCTGCGTCTCCCGGCCGTTGATGTGCGGGTCGTTGCCCGCCACCACCACGACCACGTCGGCGCCGGCCGCGGCCCGCGTCACCGCGTCCTCGCCGCGCTCGGTGACGACCAGTTCGAAGACCTCCGGGTCCTCGTCGTCCGAGGCGGCAACCTTCACGCCGTCGGCGGCGACACGGACGGGACGACCCGTCCCCAGGTGCCGGAGGAGGTGACCGTTTCCGTGGGGTTCCAGGCGGAACGTCTCCTGCACCACCCAGCCTCCGGGCTGGTCGGCCGAGGCGCGGACGTAGCCGTCCTCCGCGACCGAGAGGTAGCGCCCGTCGGGGGCGCGCAGGGTGAGGACGTCCTCGCCCCAGTCGACGAGGGCGAGTTCGGTGCCGGCGGTGTCGGTGGTGAGCGGGGGGAGATCGGTACGGCCGGCGAGCAGGGCGGGGTCGAGGGCGCCTTCGGCGCCGCGTGCCTCGCCGGGGGCGTCGTCGTCGGCCGGCGGCACGTGCAGAAACGTCCCGGTGCCGGTCTTCAGCAGGACCCGGTCCACGCCCTCCGCGAACCGCACCTGCTCGGCGCCGAACCGCTCGTACAGGCCCTCCAGCGGGGTGGAGCGGTGGATGAGCGTGCCGCTGTACCAGTCGAGCTTGCACTCGTCGGCGAGCAGGCCGACGACGGCGACCCGGGCGCCGGGGGCCAGCGGCAGCACGCCGTCGTTCCTGAGCAGGACGACCGCCTGCTCGGCCGCCTCCCGCGCCAGCGCGCGGTGCTCCGGCGTGTCGAAGTCGGCGGTGTCCGCGTACGGATCGTGCTCCGGGTCGAACTCGCCGAGGCGGAAGCGGACGGAGAGCTGCCGGCGTACCGCCGCGTCGAGGTCGGCCTCGGTCAGCAGGCCCCGGTCGAGGGCGCCGCGCACGCGTGCGGTGATCTTCGAGGAGTCGGTGCCGTGGTCGGTGAAGCTGTCCACGCCGGCCCGCAGTGCCGCCGCGGTCGCCTCCTCGTGGGTGTCGAAGTAGTGCTCGGAGTCGACCAGGTTGGAGGGCGCTCCGGCGTCCGAGCAGACCAGCAGGTCCTCGTCCGTCCAGGTGCGCAGGTGCTCCCGGAGATAGGGGGAGACGTGGTTGGGGCGGCCGTTGACGAGGTTGTAGGCCGGCATCACCCCGGCCACCGCGCCCGCCTCGACCGTCGCGCGGAAGGCGCGCAGGTCGTACTCGTTGAGGACGCGCGGGCGCACGGACGACGAGGTGGTGTCCCGGTCGGTCTCGTTGTTGTGGGCGAGCCAGTGCTTGAGGACCGGAGCGGTGCGCCAGTACGTCGGGTGGTCGCCGCGCAGGCCGCGGGTGTAGGCGGTGGCGATGGCCGAGGTGAGCCTCGGGTCCTCGGAGTAGCCCTCCTCGTTGCGGCCCCACAGCGGGTGGCGCAGCAGGTTCACGGTCGGGGACCAGACGTTGAGGCCGACGCGGTCGTCGCGGGCGCGCATCGCGCGGGCCTCCTTGGACACCGCCTCGCCGATCCGGCGCACGAGGTCGTCGTTCCAGGTGGCACCGAGGCCGACGGCCTGCGGGAACACCGTCGCCGGGCCCATCCAGGCCACCCCGTGCAGCGCCTCCTGACCGGTGCGGAAGGCGGCGATGCCGAGTCGTTCGACGGCGGGCGTGAACTGGTGCAGGAAGCCGGTCTTCTCGTCGAGCGTGAGCCGCGACATCAGATCGTCGATGCGCTTCGCGAACGGCAGATGCGGATCGCGGAAAGGCGGCGTGGGCGGCGGCGTGGGTGCGGTCACGTGGGGTCCCTTTGCGATGGAGCGGCAGGCTCTTTCGAAGCGCTTCGATGCTCAGTGCGCCTCGGGGTGGGTGTCAAGACGCTTCCCTGGCCCACATTCGGTCTCTCAGCAAATCCCAAGCCTCACATGAGCCGATCAAGCGGCTGCGGTGCCCGAAATACCTCCGAGGAATCTGGAGGCGAGTCTTGTGCGCCTTCAGGTGTTCACTTAACCTCGCAGCAACATCGAAGCGCTTCGACTATGGGGACTGCCAACCGGAGTCACGCATTCCTCCGACGACCGCTTCAGCTCAGCCAGTTCCACTGAAGACACCGCAGCCGACGGCCACCGCCGGGTGTCCCGGTGCGCCATGAAGGGTTGACGCAATGACGCCGAACGCCGCCTCCGGTCCCAGCCGGAGAAACTTCCTCGCCTCCTCGGCGGTCGCCGCCGCAGCGGTGGCGGGAGGGATGCCGCTGCTCACCGCCTGCGGCGGATCCGACGGGGGCTCGCGGGACGGCACCACGTCCGGCAAGGACGCCAAGAAGCTGCTGCCGGCGTACGTGGCCAGCAACGTCGTCACGCCCGACATCCCCAGCAAGAACGGCTCCGCGGTCGGCTTCACCGGCAAGCTGGACCTCGCCGGGCTGAAGACCTCGGTGCCCGAGAAGCTCGGCAAGGGCGGCAGGGTCACCGTCATGTCGCCGTTCTGGGGCTCCCCGCCGAAGGCGGACAACGCCTACTACAAGGCGATGAACGACCTCATCGGCGTCGACGTGGTCTGGCAGAACCAGGACGGCAACACCTACGACCAGAAGCTCGGCGCGGTCCTCGCCTCCAGCGAGGTGCCCGACGTCGTGGTCGTCCCCGGCTGGAACATGACCGGCAAGATCCCCAGCGCCATCATCGGCAAGTTCGCCGACCTCGGCCCGTACCTCTCCGGTGACGCCGTCAAGGAGTACCCCAACCTCGCGGCGATCCCCACCGACGCCTGGCAGCGCTCCATCTTCGGCGGCAAACTGCGCGGCCTGCCGATGCCGTCCTCGTACGTGACCGGCATCGTGCCCCTCTACCGCCAGGACGTCTTCGAGAAGGAGGGCTACGAAGTCCCCCGGTCCTGCGACGAGTTCATGGCGCTGGCCAAGGAGGCCACCAACGCCAAGGCCAAGCGCTGGGCCTGCCTGGACATGAAGTGGACCGCGTTCAACGCCTTCGGCGTGCTCTCCGGCAACGAGAAGTCGCTGGGCTGGAATCAGGTCGACGGCAAGCTGGTCTGCCGCATCGAGACCGAGGAGTACCTCGAGGCCCTGGAGTGGACGCGCAAACTGTTCGCCGCCGGTGTCGTGCACCCCGACGCCAACCTGGGCAAGAGCAACGCCACCGACCCCGGGCCCAAGTTCGCCGCCGGTGAGTTCCTCATCTACAACCAGGACATGTCGCAGTGGTGGAGCCGCACCGCGGAACAGGCCACCCAGAACCCCGGGTTCAAGATCTGGGGAATGGACATCTTCGGCCACGACGGCGGCGACCCCACGCTGTGGGCGCAGAACCCGGCGGGCATCTTCGCCTTCGTCAACAAGAAGGCCTCCGAGTCCGTGATCCGCGACGTGCTGGCCGTCGCCAACGTCACCGCCGCGCCGTACGGCACCAAGGAGTACATGGCCACCAACTACGGCGTCGAGGGCACCCACTACACCGTCAAGGACGGGGTCCCCACCAAGACCGACCAGGGCAACATCGACGTGATGAACGCCTACGTGATGATCGCGAGCCCCGCCGCGACCATCGCCCACCCCGACTACCCCGAGGTCGCCCGGGGCCAGGTCGAGTGGCAGCAGCGGATGGGCGCCTTCACGAAGAAGTCGGCGTTCTACGGCATGCAGATCACCGAACCCGCCCGCTACACCAACCTCTCCAACGACTTCGAACAGCTGGAGGACGACATCGTCCGCGGCCGCAAGAAGATCGGCGACATGCAGCAGGCCGTCTCCGACTGGCGGAGCAAGGGCGGCGACAAGCTGCGCGACTGGTACAAGAAGCTGCTCGACGAGAACGGCTCCGCGGCGAGCTGACCGGCACCGAGGCAAGGAGAACGGCCGTGTCCCACAGCACGGTGCCTCGGAGCAGGGCCGAGGCCGAACAGACGAGGAAGACCCCGGTGGCGCCCGGCGACGCCACCGGGTCCGGGAAGAGACCGCCCTCCGGGAAACTGAGCCTCGGGCTGAGGTTCCGGCGCGACCGCGTACTGCTGCTGATGACGCTGCCGGCCGTCCTGCTGGTCCTGCTCTTCAACTACGTACCGATCCTCGGCAACGTCGTCGCCTTCCAGGAGTACGACCCCTACATCAGCGAGAACGGGATCGTCTCCATCCTGCACAGCCCCTGGGTGGGCCTGGAGAACTTCCAGCGGATCCTGGAGGACTCCGCCTTCTGGAACGCGGTGCGGAACACGCTGGTGCTGTTCTTCCTCCAGCTCGTGCTGTACTTCCCGATCCCGATCCTGCTCGCGCTGCTCATCAACAGCGTGGTCAGGCCCCGGGTGCGGGCGGTCGCCCAGGCCGTCCTCTACCTGCCGCACTTCTTCTCCTGGGTGCTGGTCATCGCCGTCTTCCAGCAGCTCTTCGGCGGCGCCGGAATCCTGTCCCAGCTGCTGCGCGCGCACGGCTACGACGGGCTCGACATCATGACCGACCCGGAGACCTTCAAGTTCCTGATCACCGCGCAGAGCGTGTGGAAGGACGCGGGCTGGGGGATCATCGTCTTCCTCGCCGCGCTGGCCTCGGTCAGCCCCGACCTGTACGAGGCCGCCGCGATGGACGGCGCCGGCCGCTGGCGCCGCATGTGGCACGTCACCCTGCCCGCGCTGCGCCCCGTGATCGCCCTGCTGCTGGTGCTGCGGGTCGGTGACGCCCTCACCGTCGGCTTCGAACAGATCCTCCTCCAACGCGACGCCGTCGGACCGGGGGCCGCGGAGGTGCTGGACACCTTCGTGTGGTGGAACGGCGTGCGCAACCAGGACTTCGGCTACGCGGCGGCCGCGGGCCTCGTCAAGGGCGTCGTCAGTCTCGGCCTGGTCCTGGCCGCGAACAAGGTGGCCCACCTCATGGGCGAGCAGGGGGTGTACAAGAAGTGACCGCCGTGACCGACAAGCCGACGCGCGCACCCGGCCGCTGGGCGGCCCCGCCCCGACCGGTGTGGGAGGAGAGACCCAGCCGGGCCGGACTGGCCGGCAAGGGGCTCGTCCTGACGCTGGCCTGCCTCGGGATCCTGTTCCCGCTGTGGATCGTCGTCGTCACCAGCCTGTCCTCGCGCAAGGCCATCGACGAGGCCGGCGGACTGGTGATCGTCCCCCAGGACATCACCTTCGTCGCCTACCAGGAGCTGCTCAGCGGCGGCCAGGTCACCCGCGCCGCGATCATCAGCGTCGTCATCACCCTCGTCGGCACGCTGTTCTCCATGGCGGTGTCGGTGCTGTGCGCCTACGGGCTGTCCCGGACCGGCTCCCTCGGCCACCGCTGGATCCTGATGATCCTGCTGGCCACCATGTTCTTCAGCGCCGGCCTCATCCCCACCTACCTGCTGGTGCAGTCGCTGGGCCTGACGGACAGCTATCTCGCCCTGATCCTGCCGAGCGCGATCAGCGTCTTCAACATCCTGGTGCTGCGCGGCTTCTTCATGGGCATCAGCCAGGAACTCATCGACAGCGCCCGCATCGACGGCGCCGGGGACTTCCGCATCCTGTGGCAGATCGTCATGCCGCTCTCGCGCGCGGTCCTCGCGGTGATCACGCTGTTCTATGCCGTCGGGTACTGGAGCGCCTGGTTCAACGCCTCCCTGTACCTGAACGACCAGGACATGATGCCGCTGCAGAACGTCATGATCCAGCTCGTGCAGAAGCAGGAGGCGCCGGTCGGCCTCGGCCAGGCGATCAAGACCGGTGAACTGTCCGGTCTCGCCGTGCAGATGGCCGTCATGGTCATGGCCCTGCTGCCCGTCGCCGTGCTGTCGCCCTTCGTCCAGCGGCACTTCAAGAAGGGCATGCTCACGGGGGCGGTGAAGGGCTGACGCCCTCGCGGGGCGCCGCGTGATGTCCGGGCGCGGCGCCGTCGCGGCCGGCCGCGCCCACGCGGTGCAGCCGCATGCCGGCACGGTCCCCGCCCCCGAGTCCCTCCACTTCCCCCCGTCCTTGCAGAGGTATGTCATGAACGCGTCCCCCTTGAGCAGACGTGCCGTTCTCGCCGGGGCGGCCGCCGGCGCCGCGCTGGCCGCCGCCCCGCTCGCCCCCGCGCGGGCGCGAGCCGGCGAGAACGCCCGGGAAACCCCCTACCGCTGGCGCAACGTCGTCATCGGCGGCACCGGCTTCGTCACCGGCGTCCTGTTCCACCCGTCCGTGCGCGGCCTCGCCTACGCCCGCACCGACATCGGCGGTGCCTACCGCTGGGACGACCGCGCCGCCCGCTGGACCCCGCTCCTGGACCACCTCGGCTGGGACGACTGGAACCTCCTCGGCGTCGAGGCCGTGGCCGTCGACCCCGCCCACCCGGACCGGCTGTACCTGGCCTGCGGCACCTACGCCCAGTCCTGGGCGGGCAACGGCGCGGTCCTGTACTCCGAGGACCGCGGAGCGACCTTCCGCCGCACCGACCTCACCGTGAAGCTCGGCGCCAACGAGGACGGGCGCGGCACGGGAGAACGGCTGCTCGTCGACCCGCGGGACGGCGACACCCTGTGGCTGGGCACGCGGCACGACGGTCTGCTCAAGTCGACGGACAGGGGGGCCACATGGGCGGTGGCCGACGGCTTCCCGCCCTCCCCCTCGGCCTCCGGCCAGGGCGTCACGCTGCTCGTCGCGGCAGGGCGTGCCCTGTACGCCGGGTGGGGCGACGCCGGCGGCGGCACCGCCCCGAACCTCTACCGCACGACCGACGGCACCACCTGGCAGGCCGTGCCGGGGCAGCCCTCCGGCGCCTCCGCCAAGGTGCCGGTCCGCGCCGCGTACGACCGCGGCACCCGCGAGCTGTACGTGACCTACGCCGACGCACCGGGACCCAACGGGCAGTCGGCGGGCAGCGTGCACAAGCTGGCCACCACGACCGGCACCTGGACGGACGTCACCCCCGCGCGGCCCGGCGGAGACGACACCTTCGGCTACGGCGGTGTCGCGGCCGACGCCCGCCGGCCCGGCACCGTCGTCGTCTCCACCAACAACCGCTGGGCGGCCGTCGACACCCTGTACCGGACCACCGACGGCGGACGCAGATGGACGTCCCTGAGGGAGTCCGCCGTCTTCGACGTCTCCGAGACCCCCTACCTCAAGTGGGGCGAGGACGAGCCGAAGTTCGGCTGGTGGATCCAGGCCCTCGCCCTCGACCCGTTCGACTCCCGCCACGTCGTCTACGGCACCGGCGCCACCCTCTACGGCACCCGGGACCTGAAGAACTGGGCCCCGCAGATCCGTGGCCTGGAGGAGACGTCCGTGCGCCAGCTGATCTCGCCCCCGGTCGGAGAGGCGCACCTGATCAGCGGACTCGGGGACATCGGCGTGATGTACCACGAGCGGCTCACGGCGTCTCCGTCGCGCGGCATGGCGACGAACCCCCTGTTCGGGACGGCGACGGGACTCGCGCAGGCCGTGGCCAAGCCGTCGTACGTCGTCCGCGCGGGCTGGGGCGACCACGGCAACGGCGCCTACTCCAACGACGGCGGGCGGACCTGGGCGCCCTTCGAGGCCCAGCCCGACATCGCCAAGAGCGCACCGGGGCCGATCGCGACCAACGCCGACGGCAGTGTGCTGCTGTGGGTCTTCGTGCACTGGGACGGCACGAAATACCCCGCCTACCGCTCCGCGGACAACGGCGCCAGCTGGTCCGAGATCGCCTCCTTCCCGAAGGGCGCCACGCCGGTCGCCGACCCGGCCGACCCGACGCGCCTCTACGCATACGACACCGATACGGGAAGTGTGTACGCCAGCACCGACAGCGGCCGTTCCTTCACCGTCCGTGCGACCGGACTGCCCTCCGGTGACGGCCAGTTCGAGCTGGTCGCGGCCCCCGGACGCTCGGGTGACCTGTGGCTGAGCGTGAAGTGGAACGGGCTCTACCGGTCCACCGACGGCGGGGCCACCTTCACGAAGATCACCAGCTGCCGGGCCTCGTACACCCTCGGCTTCGGCAAGGCCGCCGACGGCGCCGGCTACCCGGCGATCTACATGGTCGGCTCGACGGAAGACATCACGGCCGTCCACCGCTCCGACGACGAGGCGGAGAGCTGGGTGCGGATCAACGACGACCGGCACCAGTGGGGCTGGATCGGCGAGACCATCACCGGCGACCCGCGCGTCCACGGCCGTGTCTACATAGCCACCAACGGGCGCGGCATCCAGTACGGGGAGCCCGTCTGATGCCCCGGCTCGGCGACGCCACCCGCGGCCGCATCCTCTACGGCGGCGACTACAACCCCGAGCAGTGGCCCGAGGAGACCTGGCACGAGGACGTCCGGCTGATGAGGGCCGCCGGCGTCAACTCCGTCACCGTCGGCGTGTTCTCGTGGGCGAAGCTCGAACCCCGGCCGGGGCAGCGGGACTTCGCCTGGCTGGACCGGCTGATGGACCTGGTGCACGAGCACGGCATCGGCGTCGTCCTCGCCACCCCCACCGCCTCCCCGCCGCCGTGGCTGGGGCACCTGCACCCCGACACGCTGCCCGTCGACCAGGACGGCCGCACCGAGTGGTGGGGCGGCCGGCAGCACTTCTCGCACTCCAGCGCCACCTACCGCCGCCACGCCGCCGCCATCACCGAGGACCTGGCCGCCCGCTACGCCGGCCACCCCGCCCTCACCATGTGGCACATCAACAACGAGTACTGCACCTACGACTACGGCGACGAGGCCGCCGCCCGGTTCCGACGCTGGCTGGGGAACCGGTACGGCACCCTCGACGCCCTCAACACCGCCTGGGGCACCGCCTTCTGGAGCCAGGGCTACGGCGACTGGGACGAGGTCATGCCGCCCCGCCACGCCCATTACCTGAAGAACCCCACCCAGGTCCTGGACTTCCGGCGCTTCACCTCCGACATGCTCCTGGAGTGCTACACCGCCGAGCGCGACATCGTCCGCCGCCACACCCCCGACCTGCCGGTCACCACCAACTTCATGCCGCTGTGGTCCGGCCAGGACGCCTGGCGCTGGGCCGAGGAGGAGGACGTCGTCTCCGTCGACCTCTACCCCGACCCGCGCGACCCGCTCGGCGCCCAGCACGGCGCCCTCGTCCAGGACATGACCCGCTCGCAGGCCCGCGGCCCGTGGATGCTCATGGAACAGGCGGCCGGCGCCGTCAACTGGCGCGGCGCGAACCACCCCAAGCCACGCGGACTCAACCGCCTGTGGTCCCTCCAGGCCGTGGCCCGCGGAGCGGACGCCGTCTGCTACTTCCAGTGGCGCCAGTCCCGGCAGGGCGCGGAGAAGTTCCACTCGGCCATGGTCGGCCACGCCGGTGAGCAGGGCCGGACCCACCAGGAGGTCAGGCAGCTCGGCGCCGACCTCGCGAAGATCGGCCCGCACACGGCGGGCACCCACGTCGGCGCCGGCATCGCCGTCCTGCACGACTGGCACTCCTGGTGGGCCGGCGACCAGGACGGCCGCCCCTCCACCCGCTTCGACTACCCCGACGTCCTGCACGCCTGGCACCGGGCACTGTGGGAAGCCCACCTCACCACCGACTTCGCCCACCCCGAGCACGACCTGACCCCGTACCGGGTGGTCGTCGTGCCCCAGCTCTACGCGCTCACGGACGCGGCGATCGACAACCTCCTCGCCCACGTCCGCCGCGGCGGCACCCTCGTCTGCGGCTTCCTGACCGGCGTCGCCGACGAGGACGACCGGATCAGGCCCGGCGGCATCGACGCCCGGCTGCGGCAGCTGTTCGGCATCCGCACACTGCACGAGTGGTGGCCGCTGGAGACGGACGAGACGGCAGTGTGCGACGGCTTCCGGGGCACCCTGTGGTCGGAGGAGATCGAGCCCGACGGCACCGCCGACGAGACGGTCCCGTACAAGGGCGGCGAACTGGACGGACTGCCCGCCGTCCTGCGCAAGGGGCGCGCCTGGTACGTCTCGACGCTCCCCGAGCCGGACGCGCTGCGCGACCTCCTCGCCCGGATCTGCGCCGACGCGGGCGTCCGCCCGGCGCTGGCCGGGCTTCCCGCCGGGGTCGAGGCCGTACGCCGCGGTGACCTGCTGTTCCTGCTCAACCACGGGCGCGACCCGGTCACCGTCGGCGTCCCCGGCACCCACCGCGACCTGCTCACCGAAGCGACCGTCACCGACCGCGTCACCCTCGGCCGCCACGGCGTGGCGGTGCTCGCCCCATGACCGGCGCACCCGTGCACGGAACCTGGGAGCCGGAGCCGGCCGCCCGCTGGGAGGACGCCTTCCTGACCGGCAACGGCCACCACGGCGCCCTCGTGTTCGGCGACCCGGAGACCGACCGGGTCGTCGTCACCCACCACGCCCTCGTCCGCCCGAACGGCGACGACGAGCACCGCAGACCACCCCGGCTCGCCGCCGGCCTCCGCGCGCTCCAGGACCGCCTGCTCGCCGGCGACACCACCGCCGCCGAGGGCTTCACCGACGGCCGCCCGCTGCAGTGGGTGCGGCCCTTCCACCCCGCCTTCCAGCTGCGCCTGACCCGGCCGTCCGGCGACGCGGCGCCCCACCCCTACCGCCGCTGCGTCGACTTCGCCACCGGCGAGGCCACGGCCGTCCACGGCACCTGGACCAGCCGTGTCTTCGTCTCCCGCGCCGACGACGTGATCGTCCAGCGCGTCACCGCGCCCGGCCTCACCCTCGACCTCGCCCTGGACCACCGCCTCCCCGGCGCCCCGGCCGCGCTGGGCGTCGGCCACGGAACCGTCCTCACCCCCGAGGGCGCCCTGCTCGGCCTGCGCGTCCGCTACCCGGGCACCGACCTCGGGTACACGGGCGTCACCCTGGTCGCCGTCACCGGCGGCACCACGAGACTCGTACCGCCGGGCGTACACGTCGAGGGCGCCACGGAAGTGCTGCTCCTGACCCGGGTGCGCCGTCACACCGGCGAACTGGACGTGACCGCCGAGGGCAGGGCACTGCGCGGCCTGCCCGCCGGGACGTCGTACGACGGCCTCATCGACCGCCACCTCGCCCTCCACCGCACCGCCTACCGGCGCGTCACCCTCGACCTCGCCGCCGACCCCGCCGAACGCGCGCTGCCGGGCTCGGCCCTGCTCGCACGACCCCGCAGCGCCGCCCTCCTGGAGCGGCTGTTCGCCGCCGGCCGCTACCACCTGCTGTCGGCCAGCGGCCTGTTCCCGCCCCGGCTGACCGGCCTGTGGACCGGCGACTGGAACACCGCCTGGTCCGGGGCGTTCACCACCAACGCCAACCTCAACCTCCAGACCGCCTCGGCCGCGGCGGCCGCCCTACCCGAGGTCACCGAGGCCCACGCGGCCCTGGTCCACCGCCAGCTCCCGGACTGGCGGGACAACGCCCGCGCGATCTTCGGCACCCGCGGGATCGTGGCGCCCTCGCACACCGACGGCGAGTGCGGGCACACGTACCACTTCAGCCGCGAGTACCCCCTCCACCTGTGGACCGCGGGCGCCGACTGGCTGCTCAAGCCGCTCGTCGACCACGACGAGACACGCGGCGAGAGCGACCCCCGCACGGCCGCCGCCCTCGCCGAAGCCGCCCTGTTCTACGAGGACTTCCTCACCCGCACCGACGAGCACGGCCGGCTGGCCATAGTCCCCTCCTACTCGCCCGAGAACCGGCCCGCCAACGCGAGCTGGGGGACGGTCGACGCGGCCATGGACCTCTCCGCCGCCCGCCACGCCCTGCTGACCGCCGCCGACCACCACCCCGGCCACGCCGACCGCTGGCGCGCCCTCGCCGACCGCCTCCCGCCCCACCGGATCAACGCCGACGGCGCCCTCGCCGAATGGGCGTGGCCGGGCCTCGACGACACCTACGACCACCGCCACCTCAGCCACCTCTACGGCGTCTGGCCGCTCGACGAGATCAACCCCTACGACACCCCCGCCCTCGCCGCGGCCGCCCACCGTGCCCTTCAACTGCGCGGCGCCGAGAACGACTCCGCGCACGGCCACCTCCACCACGCCCTGGTCGCGGCCCGGCTCCGGGACGGCACCCGGGTCGCCCACGCCCTGGCCCGGGTCCTCGACGGCGACTACTTCCACGCCTCCCTGATGAGCGCGCACTACCCCCGCCGCGACGTCTACAACGCCGACGCCGCGCACGCCCTCCCGGCGGTGCTCATCGAGATGCTCGTGCAGTCCACCCCCGGCCGGCTGGTGCTGCTGCCCGCGCTCCCGGACACCTGCCCCCGTGGCGAACTCCGGGGCGTCCGCACCCGGTTCGGGGCGGAGATCGACCTCACGTGGACGGCGGGCGCCGACGCGAAGGCCGTCGTGCGCCCGAGCCGCAGCCACCGCGTGGAACTCCGGACCCCCTCCGGCGCCGAGTGGCTCGACCTCGTCGCCGGGGAGGACCGCGTCATCGGCTTCACGACGCGGTAGTCCCCCCCGCAATTCCCCCCACCCATGGAAGGAAAGCCATGGCACCACGAACCCTGAGCAAGCTGTCCAAGGCCCTGCTGGCCCCGGCCCTCGCGCTCGGCGCCACCGTCGGCCTCGCCTCCGCCCCGGCCCAGGCCGCCGTCTGGAACTCCTGCGACCAGTGGGGCAACACGTCCCTGAACGGCTACACGCTCTACAACAACATCTGGGGCTCGGGCGCCGGCAGCCAGTGCGTCTGGGCCAACTCCGGCACGAACTGGGGCGTCTGGGCGGACCACCCGAACACCGGCGGCATCAAGTCGTACCCGAACGCCAAGAAGGTGATCAACAAGCCGATCACCTCCCTCACCTCGCTCACCAGCAGCTACGCCGTCACGGTCCCGTCGTCCGGCGCGTACAACACCTCGTACGACATCTGGGACACGGACTACGACCACGAGATCATGCTCTGGGTCAACCACAACGGCGCGGTCGGCCCGCTCGGCACCTCGCAGGGCCGGGTCACCCTCGGCGGTCACACCTGGGACGTCTACAAGGGGAACAACGGCGCCAACGAGGTCTACTCGTTCCTGCGCACGTCCGACTCCACCTCCGGCACGGTGAACATCCTGCCGGTCCTGAAGTGGATCAAGGACACGAAGGGCTGGATCGGCAACGAGACCATCGGCGACGTGCAGTTCGGCTTCGAGATCACCTCGTCGTCGGGCGGTCTGGACTTCCGCACCGACAACCTGACGGTCAGCGGCGGCTGAGCCGCCGCCCCGCACGGCAGGGGGCCGGTCCCGCCCGGGACCGGCCCCCTCGCTCACTCCGCGACCGGCAGCCTCGCCCCGTCCCGCAGGAACAGCGGGATGCGGTCCAGCGGCGCGTCGACCGTGACGGCCGCACCGCCCTCGTACGCCTCACCCGTCCACGCGTCCGTCCAGCGCGCACCCGCCGGGAGGTACGCCGTGCGCGTCGTGGCGCCCGCCGACAGCACCGGGGCGACCAGCAGGTCCCGCCCGAAGAGGTAGGCGTCGTCCACCGACCAGGCCGCCCGGTCCCCGGGGAACTCCAGGAACAGCGGCCGCATCACCGGCAGCCCCTCCTCGTGGGCCTCGCGCATGACGTCCAGCACGTACGGCTTCAGCCGCTCGCGCAGCCGCAGGTACCGCTCCATGATCGCGCCGGCCTCCTCGCCGTACGACCACACCTCGTTCGGGCCGCCGGTCATGTCCGGGCCCAGCGGCATGCCCGGGTCGCGGAAGCCGTGCAGGCGCATCAGCGGGGACAGGGCCCCGAACTGGAACCAGCGGACCATGACCTCCCGGTACGCCGGGTCGTCCGGGTCGCCGCCGTGGAAGCCGCCGATGTCCGTGTTCCACCAGGGGATGCCGGACAGGGCGGTGTTGAGGCCGGCCGCGATCTGCCGGCGCAGGGTCGGGAAGTCGGTGCCGATGTCACCGGACCACAGGGCGGCGCCGTGGCGCTGACTGCCCGCCCACGCCGAGCGGTTGAGGGTGATCACCTCGTCCTCGCCGGCGGCCTTCAGGCCCTCGTGGAAGGCGCGGGAGTTCTCGGCCGGGTACATGTTGCCGACCTCCAGGCCCGGGCCCGCCCAGTAGCGCAGGTTCTCCGGGAAGCCGGGCTTCAGCTCCGGCTCGCAGGCGTCCAGCCAGAACGCCGTGATGCCGTACGGGTCGAGGTAGTTCTCCTTCACCCGCGACCACACGAACTCGCGCGCCTCGGGGTTGGTGGCGTCGTAGAAGGCCACCTGGACCGTCGTCGCCACCTCCTTGTCCGGCCAGTCGGCGTGCGCCATCGGGCCGTACTGGGTGCCGATGAAGTAGCCGCGCTGCTCCATCACCGGGTGGTTCTCGGACAGCGGGGACACCGACGGCCACACGGACACCACCAGCTTGATGCCCATCTCCTCCAGCTCGCGCACCATCGCCGCCGGGTCCGGCCACTCCTTCGGGTCGAACTTCCACTCGCCCAGGTGGGTCCAGTGGAAGAAGTCGCACACGATGGCGTCGATGGGCAGGCCCCGGCGCTTGTACTCCCGGGCCACGGCGAGCAGTTCGTCCTGGGTGCGGTAGCGCAGCTTGCACTGCCAGAAGCCCGCCGCCCACGCGGGCAGCATCGGCGTACGGCCGGTGACCGCGCTGTAGCGGCGCTGGGCGTCGGCCGGGGTGCCGGCGGTGATCCAGTAGTCGATCTGGCGGGCCGAGTCGGCGACCCAGCGGGTGCCGCCCAGCGCGAGCTCGACGCGCCCGATCGCCGGGTTGTTCCACAGCAGGGTGTAGCCGCGGCTGGAGGTCAGGACCGGGATGCTCACCTCGGCGTTGCGCTGGACCAGGTCCACGACCAGGCCCTTCTGGTCCAGCCGTCCGTGCTGGTGCTGGCCCAGGCCGTACAGCTTCTCGTCGTCGTAGGCGGCGAACCGCTGCTCCAGCCGGTGGTACCCGTTGCCGACCGCCGTGTACAGGCGCGGGCCGGGCCACCAGAAGTGGGCGCGTTCCTCGGCCAGCAGTTCCCCGCCGTCCGCCGTCCGCACGAAGCGGACCAGGCCCTCGGGGCCGACCTCGACGGTCAGCGCGCCGACGGTCAGCGAGCCCCGGTCGGCCTCGATCCTGACGGTGCTCTCGGTGGGCGGGGCGTAGGGGAGGAGGGCCCCCGGCAGGTCCTCCAGGACGGGACCGCCGAGCCGGGCCCGGACCCGGACCGCGTCCGGTCCCCACGGCTCGACGCGGACGGTCTCCTGACGGCCGCTCCACTCCAGCGCGCCGTTGCGCTCCCGGAAGGTGCCGACGGTGGGGGAGGACTGGGCGAGGCTGACCTTGGGCGGTGCTTCGGCAGGCGTGTTCACGAGGCGGCTCCTGAGGGGTCCGGACATGGAGGTGCCCTGGCGCCGGCCGAGCGGGTTCCGGTGCGCCGGGGCGACGGGCGACGTAGGAGTGAACGGGCGGAGAAGCGAACGGTCGGGCAGCGGGAGGACGGGCGGCGGGCGGGCGGCAGCGAACGGCCGGGAGGCAGCCGGGAGGCGGACGGGACGGGTGGTGCGGTTGCGAGGGGCCTACGACTGCACGGGCGCCGGCCCCGAGCTGGCCCGGACGGTCAGTTCGGGCGCGAGCAGCACGACCTCGTCGCTCCCGCGGCCGTCGAGCTTGGCGACCAGCTGCTCGACGGCGTGCCGGCCCATCTCCTGCGCGGGCACGGCGACGGACGTCAGCCGCACGGACGCCTGGGTGGCGACCTGCTCGGGACAGACCGCGACCACCGACACGTCCTCGGGCACCGCCCGGCCCTGCTGGCGCAGCAGGGCGAGCAGCGGCTCGACCGCCGCCTCGTTCTGGACGACGAACCCCGTGGTGTCCGGACGCTCGTCGAGGATGCGGGCGAGGGTCGCGGCCATGGCGTCGTACCCGCCCTCGCACGGGCGGTGCAGCAGCCGCAGCCCCAGCTCCCGCGACCGGGTGCGCAGCCCGTCGAGGGTGCGCTCGGCGAAGCCGGTGTGCCGCTCGTAGACCGCCGGTGCCTCGCCGATGACCGCGATGTCCCGGTGCCCGAGCGTCGCCAGGTGCTCCACGCACAGCGCGCCGGTGGCCTTGAAGTCGAGGTCGACGCAGGTCAGGCCGGTGGTGTCGGCGGGCAGTCCGATCAGTACGGACGGCCGGTCCGTCTCCCGCAGCAGCGGCAGCCGCTCGTCGTCGAGCTCGACGTCCATCACGATCATCGCGTCGGCCAGCCCGCTGCCGGTGACGCGGCGCACCGCGTCGGGGCCCTCCTCCCCGGTGAGCAGCAGGACGTCGTACCCGTGGGTGCGTGCGGTGGTCGCGACCGCGATGGCGATCTCCATCATCACCGGCACGTACATGTCCGTGCGCAGCGGGATCATCAGCGCGATGATGTTCGACCTGCTGCTGGCCAGGGCCCGGGCGCCCGCGTTCGGGTGGTAGCCGAGCTTCCGGATGCTCTCCTCGACCCGCCGGCGGGTGGTGGTGGAGATGGACCGCTTGCCGCTGAGGACATAGCTCACCGTGCTCGCCGAGACTCCGGCGTGCTGGGCGACCTCGGCGAGGGTGACCATCCAGCTCTCCAAGCTCTGTGAAGCGCTTCGACAATGCGCATGGTGGACAAAGGTGGGTGAGGGTGGTTCGACAGTAGCTCCAGCGCGAGTGGGTGTCCATAGGCTGTCGAAGCGCTTCGACAGCTTTCTGATCGCCTGAGCGCAGTCGCCCCCTCCCACCGCCCCGTCGATGGGCCGAACGGCCGCACGAAGGGTGGTGGGGTCGCCCCGAATCGGGTACATACGATCGAGTAGCACCGACTAGTAACGTACGCCCGCAACTTCGTACTTGTCGATCTTCCGGGCGTTCCCCCGATCCCTAGCCGCGGCGAGGTGAGCCTCATGTCCGCATCACCCACCCCCTCCTCCTCCCGACCCACCGTCACCGAACGTGAGGCCCGCCAGGTGGCGGAGGCGGCCCGGGAACAGGACTGGCGCAAGCCCAGCTTCGCCAAGGAGCTGTTCCTCGGCCGCTTCCGCCTCGACCTCATCCACCCGCATCCGCTCCCGGCCGACGAGCACGTCCAGCGCGGCGAGGAGTTCCTGGCCAAGCTGCGCGACTTCTGCGAGACGAAGATCGACGGGACCGTCATCGAACGCGACGCGCGGATCCCCGACGCGGTCATCACCGGGCTGAAGGAGCTGGGCGCCTTCGGCATGAAGATCGACACCAAGTACGGCGGCCTCGGCCTCACCCAGGTCTATTACAACAAGGCCCTCGCCCTGGTCGGATCCGCCAGCCCCGCGATCGGCGCGCTGCTCTCCGCCCACCAGTCGATCGGCGTGCCCCAGCCGCTCAAGCTGTTCGGCACCCAGGAGCAGAAGGACACGTTCCTGCCGCGCTGCGCCCGCACGGACATCTCGGCCTTCCTGCTGACCGAGCCGGACGTCGGCTCCGACCCGGCCCGCCTGGCGACCACCGCCGTCCCCGACGGCGACGACTACGTCCTCGACGGCGTCAAGCTGTGGACCACCAACGGCGTCGTCGCCGACCTGCTCGTCGTGATGGCACGGGTGCCGAAGTCCGAGGGCCACAAGGGCGGCATCACGGCGTTCGTGGTGGAGGCCGCCTCCGAGGGCATCACGGTCGAGAACCGCAACGCCTTCATGGGCCTGCGCGGACTGGAGAACGGCGTCACCCGCTTCCACCGGGTCCGCGTCCCCGCCGCGAACCGCATCGGCCCCGAGGGCGCCGGCCTCAAGATCGCCCTGACCACCCTCAACACCGGCCGGCTGTCGCTGCCCGCCATGTGCGTGGGCGCCGGCAAGTGGAGCCTGAAGATCGCCCGCGAGTGGTCGGCGGCGCGTGAGCAGTGGGGCAAGCCGGTCGGCCTGCACGAGGCCGTCGGCTCGAAGATCGCGTTCATCGCGGCGACGACCTTCGCCCTGGAGGCCGTGCTCGACCTGTCCTCCCAGATGGCCGACGAGGACCGCAACGACATCCGCATCGAGGCCGCCCTCGCCAAGCTCTACGGCTCCGAGATGGCCTGGCTGATGGCCGACCACCTGGTCCAGATCCGCGGCGGCCGCGGCTTCGAGACGGCGGCGTCGCTGGCGGCCCGCGGCGAGCGCGCGGTGCCCGCCGAGCAGATCCTGCGCGACCTGCGCATCAACCGGATCTTCGAGGGCTCCACCGAGATCATGCACCTGCTGATCGCGCGCGAGGCCGTCGACGCCCACCTCTCGGTCGCCGGCGACCTGATCGACCCCGACAAGTCCCTCTCCGACAAGGCGAGGGCGGGCGCCCAGGCCGGCGTCTTCTACGCCAAGTGGCTGCCGAAACTCGTCGCCGGCCCCGGTCAGCTCCCCCGCTCCTACGGCGAATTCCACCCGACGGGCCACGTGGACCTCTCCGGGCACCTGCGCTACGTCGAACGCACCGCCCGCAAGCTCGCCCGCTCCACCTTCTACGCCATGTCCCGCTGGCAGGGCCGGATGGAGACCAAGCAGGGCTTCCTGGGCCGGATCGTCGACATCGGCGCGGAGCTGTTCGCGATGAGCGCCGCCTGTGTCCGCGCCGAGCACCTGCGCGCCAGGGGCGACCACGGCCGCGAGGCATACCAGCTCGCCGACGCCTTCTGCCGCCAGGCCCGCATCCGCGTCGAGGAACTCCTCGGCCGCCTGTGGACCAACACCGACGACCTCGACCGCAAGGTCGTCAAGGGCGTCCTGGCGGGCACGTACGAGTGGCTGGAGCAGGGCGTCGTCGACCCCTCCGGCGACGGCCCCTGGATCGCGGACGCGACCCCCGGCCCCTCCCGGCGGGAGAACGTGCACCGCCCGATCAGGTGACGACCGGCCACAGGCCGGGACCCGGCACCCCGGCGGTCGCGGCGACCGGCAGACCGGCCCGCGCCCGCCGGGGGGCGCGGGCGCCCTTCACACCGGCGGCGCCGACGACTCACCGTCCGCGACGACTCACCGTCCGTGAGAACGACGCCCCTGTCCTCCCCGGCTCCCCGTGCGGCCACAATGGGGGGATGAGCGACAGCCCTGCCCCCCTCGCCGATCCGCACCTCGTCTACGACCCCGTGGCGGGAGACGGCCCGAAGGACGTGGTGATCCTCGGCTCCACCGGGTCGATCGGCACCCAGGCCATCGACCTCGTGCTGCGCAACCCGGACCGCTTCCGGGTCACCGGCCTGTCGGCCAACGGCGGCCGGGTCGCCCTCCTCGCCGAGCAGGCGCACCGGCTGAGGGTGCGGACCGTCGCGGTGGCCCGTGAGGACGTCGTACCGGCCCTGCGGGAGGCCCTGCGGGCCCTTTACGGCACGGGGAAGCCGCTCCCCGAGATCCTGGCCGGACCGGACGCGGCCACGCAGCTCGCCGCCTCCGACTGCCACACCGTCCTCAACGGCATCACCGGCTCCATCGGACTGGCCCCGACCCTGGCCGCCCTGGAGGCGGGCCGCACCCTCGCGCTCGCCAACAAGGAGTCGCTCATCGTCGGCGGCCCGCTGGTCAAGGCCCTCGCCAAGCCAGGGCAGATCATCCCGGTCGACTCCGAGCACGCCGCCCTCTTCCAGGCCCTCGCCGCCGGCACCCGCGCCGACGTGCGCAAGCTGGTCGTCACCGCCTCCGGCGGCCCGTTCCGCGGGCGCACGAAGGAACAGCTCGCGAGCGTCACCGTCGAGGACGCCCTCGCCCACCCGACCTGGGCCATGGGCCCGGTGATCACGATCAACTCCGCGACCCTCGTCAACAAGGGCCTGGAGGTGATCGAGGCCCACCTCCTCTACGACATTCCCTTCGACCGCATCGAGGTCGTCGTGCACCCCCAGTCGTATGTTCACTCGATGGTGGAGTTCACGGACGGATCGACCCTGGCGCAGGCGACGCCCCCCGACATGCGGGGACCCATCGCCATCGGTCTCGGCTGGCCCGAGCGGGTCCCCGACGCCGCGCCCACGTTCGACTGGAGCAAGGCGTCCACCTGGGAGTTCTTCCCGCTCGACAACGAGGCGTTCCCCTCGGTGAACCTGGCCCGGCACGTCGGAGAGCTCGCGGGCACGGCCCCGGCGGTGTTCAATGCCGCCAACGAGGAGTGCGTCGAGGCGTTCCGCGCCGGCGCGCTGCCGTATCTCGGGATCATGGAGACCGTCACGCGGGTGGTCGAGGAGCACGGCACCCCCCGTACGGGAACCTCGCTCACCGTCGCGGACGTCCTCGAAGCGGAGACCTGGGCCCGGACGCGGGCCCGGCAACTGGCGGCACAGACGGCGGAGGCCCGTGCATGACGACCCTGATGTTCATCCTCGGCATAGTCGTCTTCGCGATCGGCCTGCTGTTCTCGATCGCCTGGCACGAGCTGGGGCACCTGTCCACGGCCAAGCTCTTCGGCATCCGCGTGCCGCAGTACATGGTCGGCTTCGGGCCGACGATCTTCTCGCGGAAGAAGGGCGAGACCGAGTACGGGATCAAGGCCATCCCGTTCGGCGGCTACATCCGCATGATCGGCATGTTCCCGCCCGGCGCCGACGGCCGGATGGAGGCCCGCTCCACCTCGCCCTGGCGCGGCATGATCGAGGACGCGCGCTCGGCGGCCTTCGAGGAACTGCAGCCCGGTGACGAGAAGCGCCTGTTCTACACGCGCAAGCCCTGGAAACGGGTCATCGTGATGTTCGCGGGCCCGTTCATGAACCTCGTCCTGGCGGTGGTGCTGTTCCTCACCGTCCTGATGGGCTTCGGCATCTCCCAGCAGACGACCACCGTGAGCTCCGTCTCCCAGTGCGTCATCTCGCAGAGCGAGAACCGCGACGAGTGCACGAAGAACGACCCGGCGTCCCCGGCCGCCGCGGCCGGTCTGAAGGCGGGCGACAAGATCGTCTCCTTCGACGGCGTGCGGACCGACGAATGGGACCGCCTGTCCGACCTGATCCGAGCCAACCCCGGCGAGGAGGTGCCGATCGTCGTCGAGCGGGACGGCCGCGAGGTCACGCTCCACGCCGAGATCGCCACCAACCAGGTCGCCAAGAAGGACGCGAACGGGCAGATCGTCGAGGGCGAGTACGTCACCGCCGGCTTCCTCGGCTTCAGCGCCGCCACCGGCGTCGTGAAACAGGACTTCGGCCAGTCCGTGACGTGGATGGGCGACCGGATCGGCGACGCCGTCGACTCCCTCGCCGCCCTGCCCGGCAAGATCCCGGCCCTGTGGGACGCGGCCTTCGGCGACGGACCGCGCGAGGCGGACTCCCCGATGGGCGTGGTCGGCGCCGCCCGCGTCGGCGGTGAGATCGCCACCCTGGACATCCCGCCCACCCAGCAGCTGGCAATGTTCGTCATGCTGGTCGCCGGCTTCAACCTCTCCCTCTTCCTGTTCAACATGCTCCCGCTGCTGCCGCTCGACGGCGGCCACATCGCGGGCGCGCTGTGGGAGTCGCTGCGCCGGAACGTGGCGAGGGTGCTGCGCCGCCCGGACCCGGGCCCGTTCGACGTGGCGAAGCTGATGCCGGTGGCCTACGTGGTGGCGGGCATCTTCGTCTGCTTCACGCTGCTCGTCCTGGTGGCGGACGTCGTCAATCCGGTACGGATCAGCTGACCGGAGCGCCCGCGGCCGCCGCCTTGAGGCGAAGCCCGATCCGGGGAGCATGTCCCTCCGGGCCGGGCTTCACGCCTTTCCGGAGCAGGCGGACGCCAAAGGATGCATATCGCCCAGCCCTGTACCTGGCGTTCATGTGGGTGCCGTAATCTCGGAGGCCGGAGCCCGCTGCTGACGGGGCCGGACCTGATCCACGACTTGGGGTTGCACAGCAGATGACTGCGATTTCTCTCGGCATGCCGTCCGTTCCGACCAAGCTCGCCGAGCGCCGGCGGAGCCGGCAGATCCAGGTCGGGTCCGTGGCGGTGGGCGGAGACGCCCCCGTGTCCGTGCAGTCGATGACCACGACCCGTACGTCCGACATCGGTGCGACGCTGCAGCAGATCGCGGAGCTGACGGCGTCGGGCTGCCAGATCGTGCGGGTGGCGTGTCCGACGCAGGACGACGCCGACGCGCTCGCGGTGATCGCGAAGAAGTCGCAGATCCCGGTGATCGCGGACATCCACTTCCAGCCGAAGTACGTCTTCGCCGCGATCGAGGCGGGCTGCGCGGCGGTCCGGGTGAACCCGGGCAACATCAAGAAGTTCGACGACCAGGTCAAGGAGATCGCCAGGGCGGCGAAGGACCACGGCACGCCGATCCGCATCGGGGTGAACGCGGGCTCGCTGGACCGGCGGCTGCTGCAGAAGTACGGCAAGGCCACCCCGGAGGCGCTGGTGGAGAGCGCGCTGTGGGAGGCGTCCCTCTTCGAGGAGCACGACTTCCGGGACATCAAGATCTCGGTGAAGCACAACGACCCGGTCGTGATGATCGAGGCGTACCGGCAGCTCGCCGAGCAGTGCGACTACCCGCTGCACCTCGGGGTGACCGAGGCCGGCCCGGCGTTCCAGGGCACCATCAAGTCGGCGGTCGCCTTCGGCGCGCTGCTCTCGCAGGGCATCGGCGACACCATCCGCGTCTCCCTGTCGGCCCCGCCGGTCGAGGAGGTCAAGGTCGGCATCCAGATCCTGGAGTCGCTGAACCTGCGCCAGCGCGGCCTGGAGATCGTCTCCTGCCCGTCCTGCGGCCGCGCCCAGGTCGACGTGTACACGCTCGCCGAAGAGGTCACCGCCGGCCTGACCGGCATGGACGTCCCGCTGCGCGTCGCCGTCATGGGCTGCGTCGTCAACGGCCCCGGCGAGGCCCGCGAAGCCGACCTCGGCGTCGCCTCCGGCAACGGCAAGGGCCAGATCTTCGTCAAGGG
>NZ_JACVQF010000230.1 GCF_014534645.1 Streptomyces griseicoloratus | reverse complement strand
GGCGTCGTAGAGCTCCATGCCCATGCCGGTGCGCTGCGCGCCCTGACCGGTGAACAGGAACGCGATGCCGCCGGCCTCCGCCGACGTGTCACCGGCCGCCCGCACGAGCGCACCCGACGGCCGGTCGTCGGCGAGCGCCCGCAGACCGGCCACCAGCTCCTCCCGGTCGCCGCCGACGACGACCGCGCGCTCGGCGAAGACCGTACGGCTCGTGGCCAGTGAGTGGCCGACGTCCACGGGCCGCGGGGCGTCCTCGTCCGCCGCGAACGCCGCCAGGCGCCCGGCCTGGGCGCGCAGGGCGGCCTCCGAACGCGCGGAGACGACCCACGCCAGGGCCTGCGGAGCGTCCTGCGCGCCGGCGTCCGGGATGCCGGCGGGCGGCTCCGCCACCTGCCCGGCAGGCGCCTCCGCCACCACGGCATGCGCGTTGGTGCCGCCCATGCCGAAGGAACTGACCCCCGCCACCAGCGGACGGTCCGGGTGCGGCCAGGCCGTGTGCTCGCGCTGCACGGCCAGACCCAGCTCCTCCAACGGGATGGCGGGGTTGGGGGTCTCGAAGTTGAGGCTCGCGGGCAGCTCCCGGTGCCGGATGCTCAGCAGGGTCTTGATCAGCCCCGCGATGCCCGCCGCGCCCTCCAGGTGGCCGATGTTCGTCTTGACGGAGCCCACCCGCAGCGGGTCCCCGGGCGCGCGTCCCGCACCGAGCGCGGCACCGAGCGCCGCCGCCTCGACCGGGTCGCCGACCGGCGTCCCCGTACCGTGCAGCTCCACGTACTGGACGGCCTCGTCCGGTCCCAGCGCGGCGCGCTCGTGGGCCAGGCGCAGAACCTGCTCCTGGGCGTCCCGGCCGGGCACCGTCAGGCCCTCGGTGGTGCCGTCGTTGTTGACGGCGGTGCCGCGGATGACGCCGTGGATCCGGTCGCCGTCCGCGAGGGCGGCGGACAGCGGCTTGAGCACGACGACGCCTCCGCCCTCGCCGGGCACGAAGCCGTTGGCGCGGGCGTCGAAGGTGTAGGACACACCGTCCGGGGACAGTGCGCCGAAACGTTCCTCCGTGATGGCGTTCTCCGCCAGCAGGTTGAGGTTCACACCGGCCGCGAGGGCGGTCGCCGACTCCCCGGCGCGCAGGCTCTCGCACGCCAGGTGCACCGCGACGAGCGACGACGACTGCGCGGCGTCCACCGTCATGCTCGGCCCGTGCAGGCCCAGGTGGTACGACACGCGGTTGGCGATGACGCCGCGGTTCACGCCCGTCATCGTGTGCTGCGTGACCGCCTCGGCGCCGTACTGGTACAGCAGGTTCGTGTAGTCGTCGCGCAGCGTGCCGACGAAGACCGCGGTGGAGGTGCCGCGCAGCGTCGCCGGCACGATCCCGGCGTCCTCCAGCGCCTCCCAGGCCAGCTCCAGCACCAGCCGCTGCTGCGGGTCCATCGCGGCGGCCTCGCGCGGCGAGATGCCGAAGAAGCCCGCGTCGAAGTGGTCCACGTCGGGCAGGAACGCCCCGCGCCGTGCGCCCTCGCGCGTGCCCGGGGCGGCGTCCGCGGGCTCGTCCCAGCGGCCGGGAGGCACGTCCGTGACGGCGCTCGCGCCCTCACGCAGGAGGCTCCAGAACTCCGCCGGCCCCGCCGCACCGGGGAACCGGCAGGACAGTCCCACGACAGCGATCGGCTCCCCGGGGCCGGCCTTCGCGGCCTTCCCCGTGGGAGCACCGGCTGCTACAGGATTGTTCTCACTCGTCACCACGCTCGGCTGCCCTTTCATGGCTGTATCGCTCCACGGATCACTCGGTGAACTCCCCGGCGGACGAGAATTCCGCGGGCACCCGCATACGGCGGAAAGCGCCCGGAGTTCGCTGCGCGAGTTCTGTACGAAACCTTGAAAGCTGATGTTCGAAAGGCTAATGAGTCAGGGTTCACGAACAGTCACGCAGCGGTAACTCCCGTGCCAGGAAAGGCCGATGACCCGCGCGTTGCCGCGCGGTGGGCGGCCGGTGGAACGTCGCCGGATACCTTCTTCCGCGGGCTCACGCGATATGAAGTCACGGCGTTTCTTCAGCGAGTTCGTCGTGGCCCCACCCCGGGAATCCCCAGCGAATTCAAGGAGATCGATCGCCATGATCAACGATCGGGAAGGCCGCGCGATAGTGCTCGGCGGAAGCATGGCGGGCCTGTTCGCCGCGCGTGCGCTGTCCGAGACCTTCGCCGAGGTGGTCATCGTGGACCGCGACGAGCTCACGGGCCCGAACGACCTGCGCCGGGGCCTGCCGCAGGGCCACCACCTGCACGGGCTGCTGGCCCGCGGCCAGCAGATCACCGAGGAGTACTTCCCGGGGATCACCGAGGAGATGCGCGCCGACGGCGCCCAGACCGGCGACGTCGCCGACGACGTCCGCTGGATCATCAACGGCAAGCGCCTGGTCCAGGTCGAGTCCGGGCTGGTCGCGCTCACCTCCGGCCGCCCGTTCCTGGAGCGGCACGTCCGCGACCGGGTGCTGGCCCTCGACGGCGTCGGCGTCCTGGAGAACGCCGACATCCTGCGCCTGAGGACCACGGAGGACGGCCGCACGGTCACCGGTGTCACCGTCCGCAAGGACGGCGCCGAGCAGGTACTCGACGCCGACCTCGTCGTCGACGCCACCGGCCGCGGCTCGCGCACCTCCGTCTGGCTGGAGGAGCTCGGCTACGAGGCCGTACCCGAGGAGAAGCACAAGATCGGCCTCGGCTACACCACCCGCTACTACCGCGTGCCCGACGAGGCGTTCGAGGGCAACATCTCCATCAACACCGTCGCCTCCGCCGGCATCCCGCGCGGCGCCATCTGCCAGAAGATCGACGGCGGCCGCGCCATCGTCACCGCGTACGGCATCCTCGGCGACCACCCGCCGACCGACCCCGAGGGCTTCCTCGGCTTCATCAAGTCCCTCGCCGCGCCGGACATCCACGAGGTGCTCCAGGTCTCCGAGCCGCTCGACGACCCGGTCGCCTACAAGTTCCCCACCAACCTGCGCCGGCACTACCAGCGCATGACGGACTTCCCGGCCGGCCTGCTCGTCATCGGCGACGCCGTCTGCAGCTTCAACCCCAGCTACGCACAGGGCATGACGGTCGCCGCGATGGGCTCGCTCGTGCTGCGGCGGCACGTCGCCGCCTCCCGCCGTCCCGACGCCCTCGCCTACTTCCGCGACCTGGCGACGGACGCGGTCGACGGCTGCTGGGAGATGGCCGTCGGCGCCGACCTGAGCTTCCCCGAGGTCGAGGGCGAGCGGACCGAGGAGGTCCAGCAGGCCCACGCCTTCATCGCCCAGGTGCAGGAGGCCGCCACCCGCGACGCGGCCGTGGCCCGCGCCTACTCCCGCGTCATCGGGCTGGTCGACCCGCCGTCGGTCCTGCACACCCCGGAGATCGAGGCCGCCCTCGCCGGACCGCGGAACTGACGGGCGGAGACCACCATGCAGATCACCCTGGACGACCTCGTCTTCGACGTCACCGTCGACGGACCGCCCGACGGCGAACCGGTCCTGCTGCTCCACGGCTTCCCGCACAACAAGGAGTCCTGGACCGAGACCGCGCCGCTGCTGCACGCGGCCGGGCTGCGCACCATCGCCCCCGACCAGCGCGGCTACTCGCCCGGCGCCCGCCCGGCCGGCACCGACGCCTACCGGCTGCCGCACCTGGCCGCCGACGCGCTGGGCATCCTCGACGGCCTCGGCGTCACCGGCGCCCACGTCGTCGGGCACGACTGGGGGGCCGCCGTCGCCTGGTACCTGGCGGCCAAGCGGCCCGACCGGGTGCACACCCTCACCGCCCTCGCCATCCCGCACCTGGACGCCTACCAGTACGCCTACCGCGTCGACGAGGAGCAGCAGCGCAGCTCCGAGTACGTGAAGTTCCTCGTGTCGGACGGCGCCGCCGAGCACTTCCTCGCGGACGGCGCCGCCCAGCTGCACGCATGGTTCACACAGGCCGGCGAAGGCGTCCTCACGGACGCCCAGATCGAGCGGTACGTCAGGACCCACACCGGCCCTGGCACGCTCGACGCGGCCCTCAACTGGTACCGCGCCAACGACCTCCTCGGCGACCCGTTCGGCTTCGGCCCGGTCACCGTGCCGACCACCTTCGTCTACAGCCGCACCGACACGGCCGTCAGCGAACTGGCGGTCGAGAAGACCGCCGAGCACGTCACCGGCCCCTACCGGCTCGTGACCCTGGAAGAGACCTCGCACTGGCAGCCGCAGCAGGACCCCGGAACGATCGCCGCCGAGATCATCGCCCGCGTACGGGCGCGCGGCACGTCGGACCCCGCGACGACGGTGCCGCCCGCGACACGGTCCGGGCGCGGCTGAGCGGCGCACACCGACCCCCCACGCCCCGGGGCGCCCCGTCCGGGCGCCCCGGCGGAACCCTCCCGAAGAACCGACAACAGAACACCGAGCACTAGAAGGGACCCCTTCACCCATGTCCTCCAACACCGCACCCGCAGAGTTGCGGGCCGGACCGCGCGAATGGTTCGGACTGCTGGTGCTGCTGCTCCCGGTGACGCTGATGACGGCCGACCTGGGCGTGCTGTGGCTGGCCACCCCCTACCTCGCGGCCGACCTGCAGCCCACCAGCTCCCAACTGCTGTGGACCACCGACATCTACGGCTTCATGACCGTCGCCTTCCTGGTGGTCATGGGCACGCTCGGAGACCGGCTCGGCCGGCGCCGGCTGCTGATCCTCGGCTCGATCGGCGTCATCCTCTCCTCGCTGCTCGCGGCGTACGCGACCAGCCCGGAGATGCTCATCGTCGCCCGCGGTCTGCTCGGCGTGGCCGGCGCGGCCGTGCTGCCGTCCACCCTGTCCCTCATCAGCCACATGTTCGCCGACGCCAAGCAGCGCGCCACGGCGATCGCCATGTGGGTCACCTCCCTCTCGGTCGGCATCGCGATCGGCCCGGTCATCGGCGGAGTCCTGCTGGACTTCTGGTGGTGGGGCTCGGTGTTCCTCATGGGCGTGCCGGTCATGCTGGTGCCGCTGCTCGCGGCCCCCGTACTGCTGCCCGAGTACCGCGACCCGAACCCGGGGCGCCTCGACTTCGCCAGCGTCGTGCTGTTCCTCGCCGCGATGCTGCCGATCGTCTACGCCGTCAAGAAGTTCGCCGAGTACGGCTGGTCCGCCGTCAACCTGGCGGCCATCCTCGTCGGCGTCGTCCTCGCGGTGGTGTTCGTCCGCCGGCAGAACAGCCTGGAGACGCCGCTGCTCGACATGCGCCTGTTCCGCATCCGCGCCTTCACCGGTGCGCTGCTGACGCTGCTGTTCGGCATGATGGCGCTCAACGGCGTCGAGTACCTGGTGCCCCAGTACCTGCTGGTCGCGGGCGGACTGACCCCGCTGGCCGCCGGCCTGTGGCTGCTGCCCGGCGCGGCGGGTCTCATCGTCGGCTCCCAGCTGACGCCCGTGCTCGCCAAGCGGATCCGCCCGGCCTACGTCATCGCCGCCGGACTGCTCGTCACGCTTGCCGGTTTCGCCCTGACCGTCGCCGCGGACGGGGACCGGGACGGTGTCGTACCGGCCTCGATCGGCCTCGCGGTCATCATGTTCGGCGTCGCCCCGATCAGCGTCCTCGGCACGGCCCTCGCCGTCGGCTCGGCGCCGCCGGAGAAGGCCGGTGCCGCCGCCGCGACCGGGCAGACCGCCTACGACCTGGGCCTGGCCCTGGGCATCGCGGTGACCGGAAGCGTCGCCGTCGCCGTCTACCGCGACGAGGTCGCCGACTCCGCCCCGGCCGGCATCCCGGCCGAGGCCGCCGAGGCGGCCCGCGACACGGTCGGCGGCGCCACCGCCGCCGCCGAGTCGCTCCCCGCCGAGCAGGCGGGCCAGCTCGTCGCCGCCGCACGGGACGCCTTCACCGCCGGCTACCACATGACCGCCTGGGTCAGTGCCGGGCTCGCGGTGCTGACGGCCCTCGTCGCCCTGACCCTGCTCCGGAAGATCCCGGCGATCGGTGCCGAGGCGGCAGAGGCCGCAGAGGCCGCAGAGGCCACGCCCGAGGTCACCGGGGCTCCGGGCGACACCGCCGGGCAGGCCGGTGACGCGGCGCCCGCCGGCGCCCGTGAAGAGACCGCCACCAGGGCCTGAGGGGACGTCGGATGACCGAGAACACCGGCCCGCACACCGCGGGCTCCGAGTACGCCGAGCCGTTCCTGCTCGCGGTCCTCGCCTCCGGCGGCCTCGACGCGGAGTACGTCCGCGGCGAGCGCAACACCCTCTACCGGCGCGGCGAGAACGGTGAGGAGGTCCCCGTCACCGACTTCGTCGGCGGCTACGGATCGCTGATGCTCGGGCACAACCACCCCGAGATCAACGCCTATGCCAAGGAACTGCTCGACGGCGGCACCCCCGTCCACGCGCAGTTCTCCCGCCACCCGTACGCCAACGACGTGGCGGCCGCGCTCAACCGCATCGTCCAGCGGGAGCGCGGCGACGACGAGTCGTACTACGCCATCTTCGCCAACAGCGGCGCCGAGGCGAACGAGGCGGCCATGAAGCACGCCGAGCTCGACCGCGGCCTGCGGCTGGCGGCGCTGGCCGAGGAGATCGACGGGCACATCACGGAGGTGACCGTGCGGGTCGCCGACGGCACCGCCGTCCTTCCGGCCGGTTCGGCCGACTCCGTGGAGGAGCTGGCCGCCGAGGTGCGCCGCCGCAACGAGGCGCAGTTCGCCCGTCCGCCGCTGTTCCTCGTCCCCGAGGGCGGCTTCCACGGCAAGCTCGCGGGCAGCGTCCAGCTCACCCACAACGAGGGCTACCGGCTGCCGTTCAGGGCGCTGGCCGCCCAGGCCAGGTTCGTGCCCCGCGACCAGCCCGGCGCGCTGCGGAAGATCGTCGAGGAGGAGCGGGCCAAGGTGCTCGACCTGACGGTCGAGGGCGGCGAGGTCCAGCTCGTCGAGCGGGACTTCCCGCTCTTCACGGCCTTCGTGCTGGAGCCGGTCCTCGGCGAGGGCGGCATCCACGAGCTGACCCCCGCGTTCGCGCAGGAGGTCCAGCAGGTGTGCGCCGAGACCGGGATCCCTCTCGTCATCGACGAGATCCAGACCGGCATGGGCCGTACCGGCACCTTCCTGGCCGCCACCCGGCTCGGCCTGAAGGGCGACTACTACACCCTCGCCAAGAGCCTCGGCGGCGGCATCGCCAAGGCCGCGGTGATGCTGGTGCGCCGGCCGCTGTACCGGGGGCAGTTCGAGCTGGCCCACAGCTCGACCTTCGCCAAGGACAGCTTCTCCTGCCTCGTCGCGCTGAAGGTGCTGGAGCTGCTGGAGGCCGGCGACGGGGCCGTCTACCGGACGGCCGCCGAGCGCGGGGAGCGGATGCTCGCCATGCTGCGGGCCGTCCGGGACGAGTTCCCCGAGGTCGTCAAGGACGTCCGCGGGCGCGGACTGATGGTCGGGCTGGAGTTCCACGACCAGTCCGAGGCGGCGGCAGAGCCGCTGCGGCAGGTGGCGCGGAGCGGGTTCTTCGGCTACTTCGTCGCCGGACACATGCTGCGCGCGCACCGGATCCGCGTCTTCCCGACGTCGAGCGCCGTCAACACCCTCCGCTTCGAGCCGTCCGTGTACCTGACGGACGAGGAGATCGGCCGGCTGGAGACGTCGCTGCGGGACGTGTGCGCCATCATCCGCGACACCGACGGCGGGAGCCTCGCCCCGGTCGCCTGACCGCCCGTGGCGCGCCTGCGACCCCGAAGAACAGACCATCCGGTCTCATTTGAGGGTCGCAGGCCCCGCATCCAGCATCCGACAACCACATCATCGCTCCCTGTGTCACCCGCCACCCCAGGCGGATCGCGATACTCCAGAGGGCCCGGTAATCCCCCGTCCGGGCCCTCTGGTCTGCTGTTTTGTCGTCCCGTCAGGAAAGCGGGGCCCTGGTTCCGGTCCCTGTCGGGTGGCCGGTCCGCGTGGCCGACGAGTCAGGGCTTTGACAAACCGGGCTGCTGGTTTGTAAATTTTTGGCAAGTTGGCAGAGGTCGGTTGGCTCGACTCGTGGGGGAGACATGCGCTTTCGGATGCTGGGACCGCTCGAAGTCACGTCGGACGACCTACCGGTTCCCCTCGGGGGCACGAAGCAGCGCGCGACCCTGGGCTACCTGCTGCTCCAGGCCAACCAGGTGGTCCCCACCAGTCAGCTGCTGTCGGCCCTGTGGAGCGCCGACAACGCCCCCGCGACCGCCCGCAAGATCCTGCAGAACGCCGTCTGGAGCCTGCGGGGCCTGCTCGGCACGCACGCCCCGGCCCGGGGCCCGTCCGCGGAGCTCGTCACCCGCGTACCGGGCTACATGATCCGCGTCGAACCGGACCAGGTCGACCTGCACCTCTTCCGCAGGTGGGTCACGCAGGGCCGCGCCAAGCTGACCGAGGACGCCCCGGACGAGGCCCTCGCCCTGCTGTGCCGCGCGCTGGAGCTGTGGCGCGGCCCGGTCCTCGCCGACCTCGTCGAGATCGGCATCATGTGGCCGGAGCTGACCGCCGTGCAGAACGCCCGCCTCGACGTCATGGAGGACTACTTCGAGGCCCGGCTGCGCTGCGGCCAGCACTACGCCGTCATCGGCGAGATCGAGGCCACGGTGGAGACCGAGCCGCTGCGCGAGCGCAGCTCCGGGCAGCTGATGCTCGCCCTGTACCGGTGCGGCAGGCAGGCCGACGCCCTCGGCGTCTACAACCGCATCAGGGCCACCCTGATCGAGGACCTCGGCCTGGAGCCCGGCCACGAACTGCGCCGCCTCCAGCAGGCGATCCTCGCCCAGGACCCCGCCCTGGACCTCCTGGACACCCCCGTGTTCGGCGGCGCGGCCCTCGGCCCGGGCGCCACGGCGGCCGCCGGCGGACGCGCCGACGCGCGGACGGAGGGGCATCGCCCGCTCGGCACCGTGCCGTCCGCCGCGCGCGACCGCAACCACGACGGGACGGCGGTCCCTGCCGCCCGGCTCGGCGCCCCGGCCGCCCCCGTCGCGGCCCCGCTCACGACCCGCTCCTTCGCGGGCGCCCAGGGGACGGTCCCCGGCGCCGCCGCGTGGCAGAGCCGCGTGAACAGCCTCCCGCTCGCCCCGGCCGCCGAGCGCCCCGTCGCCGCGCGGCCGGTCCCGTCCCGCGCCCTGTCCCAGCCGCGCGGCCCGCTGACGGGCTCCGCCCAGCCGCGCACGGTCCCGGCCGCCCGGACGGTCACGGCGCGCCGTCCGGTCCCGGGGCAGGCCTCCGGCACCCAGCTGGTGACGGAGCGCCAGCGTCTGAGCGTCCTGCTGGCCCGCACCCGAATCCCCGTACCGGCGCCCGGCGCCAACGTGGCGGGGTACTCCGAAGAGGCCATGGACGAGCTGCTGGAGTGCGCCGGCGCCACGGCCCGGGGGCAGATCGAGCGGTTCGGCGGAGAGCCCGTCGCCACGATAGGCCCGGTCACCCTCGGTCTGTTCCGTACCGAACAGGACGAGAGCGCCGCCCTGCGAGCGGTCCGCGCCGCCGCGGCGCTGCGCGAGACGCTCGCCGCGGCCGTGCCCGCCGGCGTGAACCCGCGCCGTCCGCAGCCGCGCCGGGGCGTCGTCCTGCACGCCTCCGTCGCCACCGGCCAGGCGCTCGTCCGCTTCCGGCCGGGGCAGGCCGTACCCCCTTCTGTCAACGGAGCCCTTCTGGACCTGTGCCAGGGGCTGCTGAGCACCGCCCCCGCCGGGGCCATCCAGGTCTGCGACGCCACCCGCGCGGCCACCGCGTCGGCCGTCGACTACACGCCCGTGGAGGGGCAGCCGCGCGCCTGGCGCGCCGTCGACGTGCTCGCCCACAGCCGCTCGGCCCGGCGGGCACGCGCCGTCTGAGCCACCCCCGGACCGCCGGACCGGCCGGTGCCGCGGCACCGGCGGCCCACCGACACAAACGGAATTGGCCATGGGTTACCTGACGGTGCGAACTGGCCGATAACGTTCGGCGCCATTGGGGCTGAACGTCATGAACCCACGCCACCTCCGCGTGAGGAACGGCTGTGGTTGTCGAGTTCTGTGCCCATGCGGTTCGAACCCACACCCCCACAGCGATATCCGCAATTCCCGGACAGCACATCCTCACGGAGGTACACCGACATGACCCGACTGTCCCGCCGGGTGTTCCTGCGAAACAGCGCGGTGGCCGGCGGCGCAGCCCTCGCTCTCCCGGCCCTCGGCGGCTGGGCGGGCGAGTCGTACGCCGCCACACCGACGGCGGCCGAGGCCGTCGCCGGCGACACGCTCGTCAAGGTCACACCCGACGACCCGCGCTACGCCCCGCTCGTCACCGGCGCCAACGGCCGCTGGGTGGGCACGCCCGCCTACGTCCTCGTCGCCAGCACGGCCGACCAGGTCGTCCAGGCCGTCCAGGAGACCCTCGACCAGGGGTTGCGCTTCACCGTGCGCAGCGCCGGGCACTGCTACGAGGACTTCACCAGCAACCCCGACATACGCGTCCTCATCGACGTCTCCGCCATGACGGCCATCGGCTACGACTCGACGCGCCGCGCGTTCGCCGTGGAGCCGGGCGCCCGGCTCGGCAACGTCTACGAGACCCTGTACAACGGCTGGGGCGTCACCCTGCCGGGCGGCACCTGCCCGTCCGTCGCCGTGGGCGGCCACGTCGCCGGCGGCGGCTACGGCCCGCTGGCCCGTTCGCACGGCATCACCGTCGACCACCTGCACGCCGTCGAGATCGTGGTCGTCGGCGCCGACCGCAGGGCCCGCAAGATCGTCGCGACCTGCGCACAGGACGACCCGAACCGCGAGCTGTGGTGGGCCCACACCGGCGCGGGCGGCGGCAGCTACGGCATCGTCACGCGCTACTGGTTCCGCACCCCGGGCGCGACCGGCACCACGCCGGCCGCCCTCCTGCCCAAGGCGCCCCGGGAGCTGATCCTCTCCGAGGTCGCCTTCTCCTGGACCGGCATGACGGAGGCGGCGTTCACCCGTCTGCTCAGCAACTTCTCGGTGTGGCACGCGGTGAACCAGTCGCCGACCTCCCCGTACGCGAAGCTGTTCAGCGCCCTGAAGCCGCGGCACCGCTCGGCCGGCGAGTTCCTGCTGACCACGCAGATCGACTCGGCCGTGCCGGACGCCGACCGGCTGCTCGACGACTACCTCGCGGCGATCGTCGCGGGCACGGGACTGACGTACCGCGTCGACACCCGCAAGCGCGTCGACTGGCTGTACAACGTGCTCAACTGGCCGGGTCTCGGCGGCAGCGGCTTCGAGGGCAAGGGCCGTTTCAAGGCCAAGTCCGCCTATCTGCGCAAGCCGTTCCCCGCGGCCCAGCTCCAGGCGTTCTGGAAGCACCTGAACCGCACCGACTACGACAACCCGGCCGCCCTCGTGGAGATCGCGGGCTACGGCGCGCGGGCCAACCAGCTCGCGTCGAACGCCACGGCCACCGCCCAGCGCGACTCCATCATCAAGATGCTCTTCATCGACCTGTGGGCCACCCAGGCCGAGGACGCCCAGAACATCGCCTGGGTGCGGGAGTTCTACCGCGACGTGCACGCCGCCACCGGCGGCGTTCCGCGCCCCGGGGGCGTCAACGACGGCGCGTTCATCAACTACGCCGACTCCGACCTCGCCGACCCCGCGCTGAACACCTCGGGCATCGACTGGGGCACGCTCTACTTCAAGGACGGCTACGCCCGCCTCCAGGCGGCGAAGCGCACCTGGGACCCGAACAACCTGTTCCGGCACGCGCTCAGCATCAGGCCCTGAGGCCCTGCCCACGGCCCCGGCCGAACGAGCGGGCCTTCGGACGACGAGGCGAACCCTCGGCGACCGGAGGCCCGCTCCGTCGTTTCCCCGACGACACACAAGGGCGGCCGGGCGCACATGCGGCCGGGGGACAAGCGGCAGGGCACACAAGGGAGCCGCCTCCTCCCCTGGGCGGGGAGGAGGCGGCGGGTTTCCGTGTGCGGAACGGAAGAAGACCCCTCGTGGTCGAATCGTCAGATGCCCAGGCCGGAACCTCCGCTCGCGTCGATGTTCTGGCCGGTGACCCAGCGGGCGTCGTCCGAGGCCAGGAAGGAGACCACGTCGGCGACGTCCTCGGGCTGGCCGACACGGTTGAAGACGGAGAAGCCGGCGGCGTGGGCCTTGGCGTCCGGGTCGGCCATCCACGGGTGGATGTCGGTCTCGATGGTGCCCGGCGACACCGCGTTGACGGTGATGCCGCGCGAGCCCAGCGTCTGGGCCAGCGTCAGCGTCAGCACCTCCAGGGCGCCCTTGGTGGCCGCGTAGGAGGTCATGCCGGGGAAGGCCACCTTGGTGACACCGGAGGAGATGTTGACGATGCGGCCGCCGTCACGCAGTCGCTCCAGGCCCTTCTGGATGATGAAGAACGGGGCCTTGGCGTTGACCGCGAACACCCGGTCGTAGTCCTCCTCGGAGACCTCGTGGATGAGGCCCGGGCCGGCGATGCCCGCGTTGTTCACCAGGATGTCCAGGCCCGGCCTGTCGGAGTGCTGACCGATGCGCGCGTCGAACTCCTGCCACAGGGCCTCGGCGTCACCCGGGACGCCGAGCTGCGCGCGGAAGGCGAACGCGCGGCCACCGGCGGCCTCGATCGAGGTCACCGTCTCCTTGGCGGCGGCCTCGTCGCTCGAGTAGGTCAGCGCGACCAGCGCGCCCTCCTTCGCCAGCCGCTTGGCGATGGCGCGCCCGATGCCCCGGCTTCCGCCCGTGACCAATGCCGTCTTGTTCGTGAGGGCTGTCATGCAGGAAACTCCCGATTCTCTCGACCGTGGCGACCGCTGATGCCAGGGCCGCGAGTGCGATCGTCCTCCCGTGCTCTCACCGCCCGCCCACTCCCGGCACACCGCCCGGTCTGCGGGCACGATTCCGGATTTAGTCTCCGGCCATGACCTTCGAACCCGTTCTCGTGATCGGCGGCACCGGAAAGACCGGAAGCCGCGTCGTACGGCAGCTCACCGAGCGCGGCGTGCCGGTGCGCGCCGCGTCCCGCAGCGCCGAGCACCGCTTCGACTGGCTGGACGAGTCCACCTGGGGCCCGGCCCTCGACGGCGTCCGCGGGGTGTACGTCGTCCAGCTCGACGGCGCCCGCAGGACCGGCGCGTTCGTCGAGGCGGCGGCCCGCGCCGGTGTGGAGCGCCTGGTCCTGCTGTCCGCGCGCGGGGTGGACACCCCCGGCTACTACGGCTCCGCCACCGAGACCAGCGAGGACTTCCTCGCCGGCGAGGCCGCCGTCCAGGGCGGCGGCCCGGACTGGACGGTGCTGCGGCCGGGGTGGTTCGCCCAGAACTTCAGCGAGGGCTTCTTCAACGACGGCGTGCTCTCCGGCGAGCTGCGACTGCCCGCCGGGGACGGTGCCGCCAGCTGGATCGACGTCGAGGACATCGCCGCCGTCGCCGTCGCCGCGCTCACCGAGGAGGGCCACGCGGGCCGTACCTACGAGCTGTCCGGGCCGGCGCCCGTGCCCCTGTCCGAGGTCCTGGACCTGATCCGGGGGGCCACCGGCCGCACGGTCCGCTACACGCCGCTCACGGCCGACGAGTTCGTCGCCGAGCTGGTGGAGCAGGGCGTCCCCAAGCCGGACGCCGAGATGTGGGCCGCGGCCATGCACCCCATCGCCCAGGGCTACGAGCGGAAGGTCTCGGACGGCGTCCGCGAGGCCCTCGGCCGGGAGCCGCGCGACTTCGCCGCCTACGTCGCCGACGCCGCGGCGGCCGGAGCCTGGCGCGCCTGACGCGCCGGGAGCGGCCGCGCCCCGCCCGGCACCCGGCGCTCACCGGGCGGGACGCGGCCGGCCCACGGCGGTTCACGGCGGCCTCAAGCGGGCCTGTATCGGAATTGCCCAGGATGAGAGGTATGTCGTGCCGCGCCTGGCGCACGGCGTACCGCGCCGCTCGGCGCGTCGACGAGAACCACCCTCCCTCGCATCCGGAAAGGACAGGCATGAGCATCGTTGAGGAACAGCCGCCGGGCCCCCCGACCGTGACGATGGCCGGGCGCGTGGCGGAACTGGCCGGACTGCGCGAGCAGGTGCTGACCGGACCCAGCCGACAGGCCACCGAGGCGCAGAAGAAGAAGGGCAAGCTCACCGTCCGCGAGCGGCTGGAGCTGCTGTTCGACAAGGGCACGTTCACGGAGACCGAGCCGTTCCGCCGGCACCGCGCCACGGGCTTCGGCCTGGAGGCCAAGCGGCCCTACAGCGACGGCGTGGTGACCGGCTGGGGCAGCGTCGACGGCCGCACCGTCTTCGCGTACGCCCATGACTTCCGCATCTTCGGCGGCGCCCTCGGCGAGGCGCACGCGCAGAAGATCCACAAGCTGATGGACCTGGCGGAGAAGGCCGGTGCCCCCGTCATCGGCCTGTGCGACGGCGCCGGCGCCCGCATCCAGGAGGGCGTCACCGCCCTCGCCGGCTACGGCGGCATCTTCCAGCGCAATGTGCGCAACTCCGGGGTCATCCCGCAGATCAGCGTCATCATGGGCCCCTGCGCGGGCGGCGCCGCCTACTCCCCGGCCCTCACCGACTTCGTCTTCATGGTGCGCGGCACCTCGCAGATGTTCATCACCGGCCCCGACGTGGTGCAGGCGGTGACCGGCGAGCAGATCACCCAGGACGGGCTGGGCGGCGCCGACGTCCACGCCGCCACCTCGGGCGTCGCCCACTTCGCGTACGACGACGAGGAGCACTGCCTGGAGGACGTACGCCACCTGCTGTCGTACCTGCCGTCCAACAACCGCGAGCTGCCCCCGTCCGAGCCGGTCGACGATCCCGCGGACCGGCGCAACGCGTCGCTGCTCGACCTCGTCCCCGCCGACCCGAACCGGGCCTACGACATGCACGCCGTCATCGAGGAGATCGTCGACCACGGCGACTACTTCGAGGTGCACGCGCGCTGGGCGCCCAACATCATCTGCGCCCTCGCCCGGCTCGGCGGCCAGGTCGTCGGGATCGTGGCCAACCAGCCGCAGACGCTGGCCGGCGTCCTCGACATCGAGTCCTCGGAGAAGGCCGCACGCTTCGTCCAGATGTGCGACGCCTTCAACATCCCGCTCGTGAGCCTCGTCGACGTGCCCGGCTTCCTGCCCGGCGTCGACCAGGAGCACGGCGGCGTCATCCGGCACGGCGCGAAGCTGCTCTACGCGTACTGCAACGCCACCGTGCCGCGGATCTCCCTGGTGCTGCGCAAGGCGTACGGCGGCGCCTACATCGTGATGGACTCCCGCTCCATCGGCACCGACGTCGCGCTGGCCTGGCCCACCAACGAGATCGCCGTGATGGGCGCCGAGGGCGCGGCGAACGTGGTGTTCCGACGGGAGATCGCCGCGTCCGACGACCCGGACGCCACCCGTGCGGCCCGTATCGAGGAGTACCGCCGGGAACTCATGCACCCCTACTACGCCGCGGAGCGCGGCCTGGTCGACGACGTCATCGACCCCGCCGACACCCGTTCCGCGCTGATCGGCGCGCTGGCCATGCTGCGCGACAAGCACGCGCCGCTGCCCACGCGCAAGCACGGCAACCAGCCCCAGTGACGCCGGACGACCGGCCGGCCGGAGGAGGAACCATGGCGGTACGAGCGGTGAGCGCGGTGACGGACCTGTACGCCGGGGCCGCGGGCCAGGTGTGGCGCATCACGGGCGGGTCGCCCACCCCCGAGGAGGTGGCCGCGGTGGCCGCGGTCCTCTCCGCGGTGCTGGCCGCCCGCGCGGACGAGACGGCCCGCGAGGTGCGGGAGCAGGACGGCGGCCGGCGCCGCGACGGGGCGCGCTGGCTGCCGTCGGCGACCCGCCGCAGAGCGGCGACGTCCTGGGCCGCGGCCCACGCGCCGACCTGGCGCGACGCGGCCTGACGGACCGCCGGGCCCGGGAGCCGCCCCCCGCCGACGGGCCCGGCACCACCACAGCAGCGGAGCCGCACACCCCGGCGGGTGTGTGGCTCCGCTGCCGCGTGCCGAGTGCCGCGTGCGTCATGCGCTGTGTGGCGTGTGCTGTGTGGCGCGTGCTGTGCGTCGTGTGCTGTGCGCCGCGCGGCGCACAGCACACGACGAGGCGTCAGACCGGGTCCGGTGCCGGAGTTCCCGGCACCTCCCGCTCCGGAGGCGCGTCACCGCCTTCCGCGCGGAGGCGGCCGGCCAGGTGGTCCGCCGCCAGCCGGGGAAGGACCAGCCGCCACAGCCGGGTGCACACACGCCGGTCCCACCACCGCGGGTCCGCCCGGCCCAGTGCCCCCAGGCCGACGGTGGCCGCGGCGATCACCGTCCTGGCGTCCTCGGGCCGCACACCTTCGGCGAGCGCGCCCTGGCGGGCCGCGACGGACAGCCCCTCGCCGACCCAGTCCACCCAGTACTGCCGCAGGTCCCAGCGGCTCTTCCAGGTGATGTCCGCGCTCAGCCCGAAACCCGCGCGCAGGATCGTGTCCTCCTGGAGCCGCGCCACGAGCGTGTGCGAGGTGTCCACCAGTGTCTGCAGGCTGGAGTCCGCCTCCGCGGCGCTCCGCCAGGGGCCGGCGATGCCGCGCAGGATCGCCATCGCCTCGACTTCGACCTCCTCCGCCAGGGCGCCCTTGTTGACGAAGTGGAAATGCAGCGCTCCGTTGCTCACGCCGGCGCGGCGGCTGATCGACGTGAGGGAGGACGGCGCGAAGCCGTCCTGGTCGAACACCTCGGCGGCGGAACGAATCAGCGTGTGACGCGTACGGGCCGCCCGCTCCTGTTTCGTCATGTCGTGCTCCATGGTCACAGTGGTCGGGCCTGAACGGGGCCGAACCGCCAGTATATGAAACCGCTTCGGCGGTTTGTGAGTTGTCGGAGACCCTGGCTTGAACCGATGGCTTCACGGGCACAAATCCCGCCTCTCGGAAGCGGAAACCGCCGTACCGGTCATGCCCGGGTCATCATCCGGTCACCGCCCGGTCCGGACACCGAGCGATCTCATGTGGCGCACAAGCCTTCTGACGGAGGCTGGCCCCGGTCTCTCCGGGTGAGCCCCACCCGGACGAGTGACAGAGCGGTGAGGGGAGCACGACATGGCCAGTGACTGGTTCCGGCGATTCGGCGCGGAGGCGCCCGGCGGCGGGGTGCGCCTCGTCTGCTTCCCGCACGCCGGCGGCGCCGCCAGCGCCTACCTCGGCCTCCACCGGGAACTGGCCCCGGACTTCGACGTCCTCGCCGTCCAGTACCCCGGACGGCAGGACCGCCGCTCCGAGCCGCCCGTGGACGACATCGGCCGGCTCGTCCAGGCCCTCGCCGACGAGGCGGAGCGCGAACTCGTCCCGGCGACGGCCGCCGGCCCGGCCCGCCCGTACGCGTTCTTCGGCCACAGCATGGGCGCGGTCCTCGCCTACGAACTCGCCAGGGAGCTCGGCCGGCGCGGTGTCCCCGGCCCCCGTCACCTCTTCCTGTCCGGCCGGTTCTCGCCCACCCCGCAGGGCGCCGACACCGACCGGCTCGACACCGACGAGAAGATCCTCGCGATGATCCGCCGCCTCGGCGGCACGGTGGGCGCCGTGTTCGACGATCCCGACCTGCTGGAGATGGTGATGCCGCCGCTCCGCGCCGACTACCGGGCCCTCGGCGGCTACACCTGGCGTCCCGGGCCGCCGCTCGACGCGCCGCTGACCGTCCTCGTCGGCGACCGGGACCCGGTGGTCCCCGTCGACGCCGCCGTCGGCTGGTGCGAACACACCACCGCAGGGGCCCAGTTGCACGTGCTGCCGGGCGGCCACTTCTACCTCGACCAGTGCACCGCCGAGGTGGCCGACATCGTCAGGGCGGCCCTCGTCCCCGCACCGGCCGGTCCCCGTGCGGGCCGCCCGCCGGCCGCGGCGAAGGCCGGTCCTGTTCCCTCCTGATGGGTCCTCAGTGGGCGCCTCGGCGAACAATCGGACAGGGGCCGCCCGGTCAGTACGGGTGTCCGCACCCATCACCACGGGGCAGTGCGCCAGGACAGGAGCATGAGACGTGCGGTTCAACCTCATCGGTCCGTTCGAGATCGTCGCCGACGACGGCAGCGTGCACCTCCCGACCACGCCCAAGGTGTGCCAGACACTCGCCCTGCTGCTCACCCCGCCGGGCGAACTCGTCACGGCGGAGTCGCTGGTGCGCGAACTGTGGGGCGACACGCCGCCCCGCAGCGCGCCCGCCACCGTACAGACCTACGTCCACCAGGCGCGGCGGATGCTCGACGAGCACGGGCCGGCCTCACGGGGCAGCCGGCTCCTCGTCACCCGCCCGCCGGGCTACGTGCTGGAGGTGGACCCGGACGACGTGGACATCACCGTCTTCGAACGGCTCGTCACCCGGGCCAGGGCGGCGCTCGAGGACGACCGGCCCGAGGCGGCCGCCCATGACCTGTGCGCGGCCCTGGCCCTGTGGCGCGGCCCCGTCCTGTCCAACGTGTCCGCCGGCAAGATCCTCGAAGGACGCGTCGTCTACCTGACCGAGCTGCGCATCCGCGCCCTGGAGCTGCGCATCGAGGCGGAGAACCGGCTCGGCCGCCTCCGCGAGGCCATACCCGAACTGCGCACCCTGGTCCACGACTACCCCCTCAACGAGTGGTTCCACGGCCAGCTGATCTCCGCGCTGCACCGCGCCGGCCGGCGCGCCGAGGCCCTGGAGGCGTACCAGAACCTCTACCGCATCCTCGACACCGAACTCGGCCTGGAGCCGTCCCCCGAACTCCGCCGCCTGCAGGCCGAATTGCTCCACGCGCGCGGCCCCGGCCCCGCCGTGGCACCCCTGTGGAAAGCGTCCTTCGCCGTGTGAGCCGGTCCCGCGCCCCGTCCGCCCACCGCTTTCGTCACGGGCTCCGGGCGCCCGGCCGGCCGGCCGTGGTTACGTAAGACCCATGACTGCGATCAGAGTGCTCCTCGTCGACGACGACCCGCTGGTGCGGGCCGGGCTGTCCTTCATGATGGGCGGTGCCGACGACATCGAGATCGTCGGCGAGGCCGCCGACGGCGACGAGGCCGAGGCGCTGGTCGACCGCACCCGTCCGGACGTCGTCCTCATGGACATCCGGATGCCGACGGTGGACGGCCTGACGGCCACCGAGCGGCTGCGGGGGCGCGCGGACGCACCGCAGGTCGTGGTGCTCACCACCTTCCACGCCGACGAGCAGGTGCTCAGGGCCCTGCGCGCGGGCGCCGCCGGATTCGTCCTCAAGGACACCCCGCCCGCCGAGATCGTCGACGCGGTGCGCAAGGTCGCCGCCGGCGATCCCGTGCTGTCCCCCACCGTGACCCGCCGGCTGATGGAGCACGCCGCCGGGACCACCGCCGACACCCGGCGCACGCGTGCGCGTGAGCGCATCGCCGTCCTCAACGACCGCGAACGCGAGGTCGCCGTCGCGGTCGGCCGCGGCCTGGCCAACGCCGAGATCGCGGCGGAGCTGTTCATGAGCGTCGCCACCGTCAAGACCCACGTCTCGCGCGTCCTGGCCAAGCTCGGCCTCAACAACCGGGTGCAGATCGCCCTGCTGGCGTACGACGCGGGGCTGCTGGAGGAGTCCCGCGAGAACGGTCACTGAACGGACCCCGCACACGCTCTCCGCGCGCGGGGGCCGCGTACCCGCCGCCGGAGAGGCCGGGCCGCCCGGGCGGAGCCCCGCCGCCCGCTCACCCCGGCAAGGACTCCGCGGCCCCCGGGATCTCCGCCAGCCGTACCGGCCTGCGGTCCCGCCGGGACACCTCGCACGCCTCGGCGACGCGCAGCGCCTGCAGCGCCTCGCGCCCGTCGCACGGATTGGCGCGCTCGCCCCGCACGACCTCGACGAACGCGATCAGCTCCGCCTCGTAGGAGGGCCCGAACCGCTCCACGAACCCGGTCCAGGGCTTGTCCGCGGCGGGCGGCCCGGTCGGCTCGGTGGACGCGATCGGCGTACGGTCGTCCAGACCGACGACGATCTGGTCCCGTTCTCCGGCGAGCTCCATGCGGACGTCGTAGCCCGCGCCGTTCAGCCGCGTCGCGGTCGCCGTGGCGAGCGTGCCGTCGTCCAGGGTGAGCAGCGCCGCTCCCGTGTCGACGTCGCCCGCGGCGCGGAACATCGGCGGACCGGCGTCGGAGCCGGCGGCGTACACCTCGACGATCTCCCGCCCGGTCACCCAGCGCACGATGTCGAAGTCGTGGATCAGGGTGTCCCGGTACAGCCCGCCCGACTGCGGCAGGTACGCGGCGGGCGGCGGCGCCTGGTCGCTCGTCACCGCCCGGACGGTGTGCAGCCGGCCGAGCCGCCCGGACCGCACCGCCTCGCGGGCCCCTGTGTAGCCCTTGTCGAAGCGGCGCTGGAACCCCATCTGCAGAATCGTCCCCGCCGCCTCCACCTCGGCGATCGCCTGCAAGGTGCCGGGCAGGTCCAGCGCGATGGGCTTCTCGCAGAACACCGGCAGCCCCGAGCGCGCCGCCCGGCCGATCAGCTCGGCGTGCGCGGACGTCGCCGTGGTGATCACCACCGCGTCCACGCCCCACCGGAAGATCTCGTCCACCCCCGGCGCCGCCGTCTCGCCCAGCCGGTGGGCCAGCTCCTGGGCCCGCGTCACGTCCGCGTCCGTCAGGATCAGGGATCCCACGTCCCGGTGGCGGCTGAGCGTGTTGGCGTGAACGGTGCCGATACGGCCCGTACCGATGACCCCGATGCGCATGGAAACAAAGTGGGTGCACAGCCCGCACCCTGTCAATGCGTATGTCCGGACAACCGAACTACACAACTTCCCGTCAACAGCGCACGGAGCTACGCTCGGGCCGTGCCGAAACCAGTAACGGACCCGACCGTGTCCCTCGATCTCAGCGTGGACCGCAGCAGCCCGGTGCCGCTGTACTTCCAGCTGTCGCAGCAGCTGGAGGCGGCGATCGAGCACGGAGCGCTGACCCCCGGCAGCCTGCTGGGCAACGAGATCGAGCTGGCCGCGCGGCTCGGACTGTCCCGGCCCACGGTCCGCCAGGCCATCCAGTCGCTCGTCGACAAGGGCCTGCTCGTACGCCGTCGCGGCGTCGGCACCCAGGTCGTGCACAGCCAGGTCAAGCGCCCCCTGGAGCTCAGCAGCCTCTACGACGACCTGGAGGCGGCGGGCCAGCGCCCGGCCACCAAGGTCCTGGTCAACACGGTCGTTCCCGCGTCCGCCGAGGTCGCCGCCGCCCTCGGCGTGGAGGAGGGCGCCGACGTGCACCGGGTGGAGCGGCTGCGGCTGGCGCACGGGGAGCCGATGGCGTACCTGTGCAACTTCCTGCCCCCCGGCCTGATCGACCTGCACACGGAACAACTGGAGGCCACCGGCCTGTACCGGCTGATGCGCGGCGCCGGGATCACGCTGCACAGCGCCCGCCAGTCCATCGGCGCCCGCGCCGCCACCGCGGACGAGGCCGAGCGGCTCGGCGAGGACGAGGGCGCGCCCCTGCTCACCATGCAGCGCACGACGTTCGACGACACCGGGCGGGCCGTGGAGTTCGGCACCCACACCTACCGGCCGTCCCGTTACTCCTTCGAGTTCCAGCTGCTCGTCCGGTCCTGACCGCGCCCGGCCCGGTCGTGCGCGTTCGTCGCAATGTCCGGACAATGTGACCGACTCCCGCTCCCCGGCGCCACATGATCGATTGCCGTGTCGGACAATGGGGCGTTTGGGGTTGGTGGGGTCACCGGCCCCTGCGTACGACAGAACCACCACAGAACGCACAGCAAGACGCAGCACGACAGCAAGAAGGGCACGGCCTCGTGGCACGGTTTCGGACCTGGGTAGGCATCGCGCTGGCAGGAGCACTGTCGGTGTCCCTCGCCGGATGCAGCAGCACCGGCGGCAAGCGCGCCGAGGACGCCCGCAAGGCCGCGGCGGCCCAGGGGAAGGCGGCGGTGAACACCCCCCGCTGGACGTTCGCGATGATCACCCACTCGGGTGATGGCGACACCTTCTGGGACATCGTCCAGAGCGGCGCCGAGCAGGCCGCCGTCAAGGACAACATCAACTTCCTGTACTCCCACGACGACGAGGCCCAGCAGCAGGCGCAGCTCGTGGACGCGGCGGTCGACAAGAAGGTCGACGGGATCATCGTCACGCTCGCCAAGCCGGACGCCATGAAGGCCGCCGTGGCCCGCGCCGAGAAGGCCGGCATCCCGGTGATCACGGTGAACTCCGGCTCCGAGGAGTCCAAGGAGTTCGGCGCGCTCACCCACATCGGCCAGGACGAGACCATCGCCGGCGAGGCGGTCGGCGAGGAGCTGAACGCGCGGGGCCGCAAGAAGGCGATCTGCGTCCTGCACGAGCAGGGCAACGTCGGCCACGAGCAGCGCTGCGACGGCGTCGAGAAGACCTTCGACGGCAAGACCGAGCGGCTCTACGTCAACGGCACCAGCATGCCGGACGTGCAGTCCGCCATCGAGGCCAAGCTCCAGACGGACAAGACCCTCGACGCCGTCGTCACCCTCGGCGCCCCCTACGCCGACACCGCCGTGAAGGCCAAGCGGGGCGCCGGCAGCAAGGCCGAGATCGACACCTTCGACCTCAACGCCAAGGTGGCCGCGGGCCTGGAGGACGGCACGCTGGGCTTCGCCGTCGACCAGCAGCCCTACCTCCAGGGCTACGAGGCGGTCGACCTGCTGTGGCTGTACAAGTACAACGCCGACGTGCTCGGCGGCGGCCGGCCGGTGCTCACGGGCCCGCAGATCATCACCAAGGACGACGCCGCCGCGCTGGCCGATTACACGAAGCGGGGCACCCGATGAGCGCCACGGACGCGACGACCGCTGACGAAAGGATTCTTCAGACCTCTCCGCTGCGGAAGCTCCTGGGCCGCCCCGAGCTGGGCTCGGTCGTCGGCGCGATCGCCGTCTTCGTCTTCTTCGCCTTCGCCGCCGACAGCTTCCTGCGCGCCTCCAGCATCAGCACGGTGCTGTACGCCTCCTCGACGATCGGCATCATGGCCGTCCCCGTCGCCCTGCTCATGATCGGCGGCGAGTTCGACCTGTCCGCCGGCGTCATGGTCACCTCGTCGGCGCTGGTGTCGTCGATGTTCAGCTACCAGATGACCGCCAACGTCTGGGTGGGCGTCGGCGTCTCCCTGCTGGTCACCCTGGCCATCGGCGCCTTCAACGGCTTCATGCTCACCCGCACGAAGCTGCCGAGCTTCATCATCACGCTCGGCACCTTCCTCATGCTGACCGGCATGAACCTCGGCTTCACCAAGCTGATCGACGGGACCGTCTCCACCAAGACGATCGCCGACATGGAGGGCTTCCCCTCCGCCCGGGACGTCTTCGCCTCCACGATCACCGTCGGCGGCGTCGGCTTCAAGATCACCATCCTGTGGTGGCTCGCCCTGGTCGCCGTCGCCAGCTGGATCCTGCTGCGCACCCGCGCCGGCAACTGGATCTTCGCGGTCGGCGGCAACCAGGAAGCGGCCCGCGCGGTCGGCGTCCCGGTCACCAAGACCAAGATCGGCCTCTACATGGGCGTCGCGTTCGGCGCCTGGATCGCCGGCCAGCACCTGCTCTTCTCCTACGACGTCGTCCAGTCCGGCGAGGGCGTCGGCAACGAGCTGACCTACATCATCGCCGCCGTCATCGGCGGCTGCCTGATCACCGGCGGCTACGGCAGCGCCGTCGGCTCGGCGGTCGGCGCGTTCATCTTCGGCATGACCAGCAAGGGCATCGTCTTCGCCGAGTGGAACCCGGACTGGTTCAAGTTCTTCCTCGGAGCGATGCTGCTCCTCGCGACCCTGCTCAACGCCTGGGTCCGCAAGCGCGCGGAGGCCACCAAGTGACCGAGACGGAAGCACGTACGGCGCTCGTGGAGCTGTCCGGCGTCAGCAAGCACTACGGCAACGTCCGCGCCCTCGAAGGCGTCTCCCTGGAGGTCCACGCGGGCGAGATCACCTGCGTGCTCGGCGACAACGGCGCCGGCAAGTCGACCCTCATCAAGATCATCGCCGGACTGCACCAGCACGACGGCGGCACGCTGGCCCTGGACGGCGAGGACACCCGCCTGTCCTCCCCGCGCGAGGCCCTGGACCGGGGCATCGCCACCGTCTACCAGGACCTGGCCGTCGTCCCGCTCATGCCGGTGTGGCGCAACTTCTTCCTCGGCTCCGAGCCCCGCAAGGGCGCCGGCCCGTTCAAGCGCATGGACGTCGACCTCATGCGCCGCACCACCCGCGCGGAACTCCTGCGCATGGGCATCGACCTGCGCGACGTCGACCAGCCCATCGGCACCCTCTCCGGCGGCGAACGCCAGTGCGTGGCGATCGCACGCGCGGTGTACTTCGGCGCCAAGGTGCTGGTGCTGGACGAGCCGACGGCGGCACTGGGCGTGAAGCAGTCGGGTGTGGTCCTGAAGTATGTGGCGGCGGCACGGGACCAGGGCCTGGGTGTTGTCTTGATCACCCACAACCCGCATCACGCGTACCTGGTGGGCGACCGATTCGTGCTGCTCAAGAGGGGGACGATGGTGGGAAACCACACACGGGACTCCATCACCCTGGACGAACTGACGCGCCAGATGGCCGGGGGGAATGAGCTGGACGATCTACGCCATGAACTGCAGCGGGGCTAGGGGCGCGGGGCTGTGTAAATGTGCGGCTCCGCCGCGTGGGCGCGCCCAGCCACGACGCAACCCGCACCCGGCAATGATCCGCACCACCCCACCGCTGCCCCGCACCGCACAGACCGCACCCGTGCGGCAGAATCGCACCCGATGAGCACCTACCGCGACTTCACCGCCCCCATCGGCTCCCGCCGTGCCCCGGTCCTGCGCACCGTGGGCACGAGGGAACGCCGCTCGCACCTGACGGCCCCCCGCGTGCCGACCGTCGGCATCGACATCGGCGGCACGAAGGTGATGGCGGGCGTCGTCGACGCCGACGGCAACATCCTGGAGAAGCTCCGCACGGAGACCCCCGACAAGTCCAAGAGCCCCAAGGTCGTCGAGGACACGATCGTCGAGCTGGTCCTGGACCTGTCCGACCGGCACGACGTGCACGCCGTCGGCATCGGCGCGGCCGGCTGGGTCGACGCCGACCGCAACCGCGTGCTGTTCGCCCCCCACCTGTCCTGGCGCAACGAACCCCTGCGGGACCGCATCTCCAGCCGGCTGTCCGTGCCCGTCCTGGTCGACAACGACGCGAACACCGCCGCCTGGGCCGAGTGGCGCTTCGGCGCCGGCCGCGGCGAGGACCACCTCGTCATGATCACGCTGGGCACCGGGATCGGCGGCGCGATCCTGGAGGGCGGCCAGGTCAAGCGCGGCAAGTACGGCGTCGCCGGAGAGTTCGGCCACATGCAGGTCGTGCCCGGCGGACACCGCTGCCCGTGCGGCAACCGCGGCTGCTGGGAGCAGTACAGCTCCGGCAACGCCCTCGTCAGGGAGGCCCGTGAGCTGGCCGCCGCCGACTCGCCGGTGGCCTACGGGATCATCGAGCACGTCAAGGGCAACGTCTCCGACATCACCGGCCCGATGATCACCGAGCTGGCCCGCGAGGGCGACGCCATGTGCATCGAGCTGCTGCAGGACATCGGGCAGTGGCTCGGCGTCGGCATCGCGAACCTCGCCGCCGCCCTCGACCCGTCCTGCTTCGTCATCGGCGGCGGGGTCAGCGCGGCCGACGACCTGCTGATCGGCCCCGCGCGGGACGCCTTCAAACGCCAGCTCACCGGCCGCGGCTACCGTCCCGAGGCCCGTATCGTCCGCGCCCAGCTCGGCCCCGAGGCCGGCATGGTGGGCGCCGCCGACCTGGCCCGGCTCGTCGCCCGCCGGTTCCGCCGCGCCAAGCGGCGCCGGGTGGAGCGCTACGAGCGCTACGAGCGGTACGCGGAGGCCCGCCGCACGGCCCGGGAGTCGCTGTGACGGACTCCTTGCCGCACCAGGCCGGCCTCCCGGACCGCCCCGGCCGCCCCGCCGAGGACCGCCGCCACATGATCCGCCGCCGGACGCTGACGCTGATCATCATCGTGCTGCTGATCGGCGTCCCGGCCGGCTACCTGGTGATCTCCGCCAACCAGAGCCGCGACAGCGGCAGGGACAAGGAGGCGAAGTACGCGGCGACCGGACTGACCCGGGGCTGGCCCTCCAAGCTCCAGCGGCGCATCTACGAGGTGCCCGTCCCGATACCGTCCGAAGAGGTCGCGTACTACGAGACGAACAACTGGAAGACCAGCCGCCTCTACGTCCAGTTCGAGACCACCGCCGCCGGTCTGGACGCCTTCCTGGCCGGCGTGGGCGTCGGCCGGGACGACCTGAAGCGCGACAAGATCGCCATCAGCGACCGCGACCAGCGGGTCACCGGCTGGGACCTCGGCGGGCCCGGTCCCTGGTGGGGCCTGGTCCACGAGCAGAAGAACCCGGCGCCCACGCGGGACATCGTCGTCGACATGAACGACCCGGACTACCCGATGGTGTACGTCGTCTCGCGCACGGTGCCCTGACCGTCGCGGGGGCCGCCGGTGCCCGGAGCCGATTGTCAGACCCCGCCCGTAGAGTCGAAGACGTCTGATCCGACACACGGGCGGGAGGTGACAGAACGTATGAGCGACATGGCCGTGGCGGCCTCGGCGGCCGAGCGCACGGGAGCGCCGGGGCAGACGGGAGCGCCCGGAGAAGCGGGAGCGCCGGGGGAGACGGGGCGGTCCGCCCCGCCGGTTCCCGTGCGGCTCGCCGCCGTCTTCCTGCCCGCCTCCCTCCCGCGCGCCGGGCGGATCGCCTTCTGGGACCCGGAGGGCGGCCCCGTCGCCGTCCCCGACCCCGACGGCGGAACCCGGCCCGCCGGGCACCCGCACGTCGACGCCCCCGAGGGCGAGGCACCGCCCGCCGGGACGACGGAACTGACCGTCGTCCGGCGGCACGGCTCCGGGGTGCGGCGCCGGACCACACCCGCCCTGTCACTCCCCCTCGACCAGGCACTGCCCCTGCTGGTCGGCGCCCGGCACGACCCGGCCGCCCACCCGGCCACGGCCTGCTGGGGCGCCGCCGCCCTGCACGCCCTGCGGCTCGCCGCACGCGGCCGGCTGCTGCCCGGCCTGACGCCGACGGGGCACGACGCCTGGCGGGCCGGCCCCCTCGACCCGGACGACATCGCGCACCTGCGCGCGGTGGCCGCCGCACTGCCCCCCGAGGGTCACGCGGTCCCGCTGGACGGCCCTGGCCCGATCCGGCTGCCGGAGCCGGAAGCGCTGATGCGCTCCTTCCTGGACGCGGTCGCCGACACCCTGCCCCGCACCCCGGCCGCGCCCCACGCCGTGGGCCGGCCCTTCGCCGCGCGCGAGGCCCGGCGGCTGCCCGCCGCCCACGACTGGGCCGCGGAGGTCGCCGCCGGCATGGACGCGGGCGTACGGATCTCGCTCCGCCTCGACCTGTCGGCGTACGACCTGTTCGACGGGGACGGCGACGGCACCGGCGCGCGCAGCGCGGGGGCGGCGATCGTCCAGGTGCACAGCCTCGCCGACCCCACCCTCGTCGCCGACGCCGCGGACCTGTGGTCGGGGGCGGCCGACGCGGCGTTCGGTGCCCGCGCACGCGTAGACACGGCCCTCGCGGTGCGGCGCGCGGCCCGGGTCTGGCCGCCGCTCGACCGGCTCACCGAGCAGGACGTGCCCGACGTCCTCAGCCTCTCCGAGGAGGAGGTCACCGACCTGCTGGGCGTGGCGGCCGGCCGGCTCGCCGCCGCCGGCGTCGCCGTGCACTGGCCCCGCGACCTGGCCCAGGACCTCACCGCGACGGCCGTGGTCCGGTCCGCGCCCGGCTCGGCGACCGACGGCACGGGCTTCTTCGAGAGCGGGGACCTGCTGCAGTTCCGCTGGCAGCTGGCGATGGGCGGCGACGCGCTCACCGAGGCCGAGATGGACACCCTCGCCGAGGCCCACCGCCCGGTCGTCCGGCTGCGCGACCGGTGGGTGCTGGTCGACCCGGCCCTCGTCCGCCGGGCCCGCAAACGCGACCTGGGCCTGCTCGACCCGGTCGACGCACTGTCCGTCGCCCTCACCGGCAGCGCCGAGGCCGACGGCGAGACCGTCGAGGTGGTGCCGGTGGGAGCGCTGGCCGCCCTGCGCGACCGGCTGACGGCGGGTGTCCGGCCCGCCGAGCCCCCGCCCGGCCTGGACGCCACCCTCCGCGACTACCAGCTGCGCGGACTGGCCTGGCTCGACCTCATGACCTCGCTCGGCCTCGGCGGCTGCCTCGCCGACGACATGGGCCTCGGCAAGACGGTCACCGTCATCGCCCTGCACCTGAAGCGCGCCCGCACCGAGCCGACCCTGGTCGTCTGCCCCGCCTCGCTGCTGGGCAACTGGCAGCGGGAGATCACCCGGTTCGCACCCGGCGTCCCCGTGCGCCGCTTCCACGGCCCCGACCGCACCCTCGCCGACCTGACCGGCGGCTTCGTCCTCACCACCTACGGCACGATGCGGTCGGCCGCGGCGACGCTCGCCGAGCAGCGCTGGGGCATGGTCGTCGCCGACGAGGCACAGCACGTCAAGAACCCGTACTCCGCGACGGCCAAGGCGCTGCGCACGATCCCGTCCCCCGCGCGCGTCGCGCTGACCGGCACGCCGGTGGAGAACAACCTCTCCGAACTCTGGGCCCTGCTCGACTGGACGACCCCCGGGCTCCTCGGCCCGCTCAAGTCCTTCCGCGCCCGGCACGCGCGGGCGGTGGAGACCGGCGAGGACGAGGAGGCGGTGGAGCGCCTGGCCCGGCTCGTCCGCCCCTTCCTCCTGCGCCGCCGGAAATCCGACCCCGGCATCGTCCCCGAGCTGCCGCCCAAGACCGAGACGGACCATCCGGTCCCGCTCACCCGCGAGCAGGCCGCGCTGTACGAGGCGGTGGTGCGCGAGTCGATGGCCGCCATCGAGACCGCCGAGGGCATGGCCCGCCGGGGCCTGGTGCTGAAACTGCTGACCTCGCTCAAGCAGATCTGCGACCACCCCGCGCTGTTCCTGAAGGAGGAGCACCCGCGGGGCGCGGGCGACCGCCTGGCCGCCCGCTCCGGCAAACTCACCCTGCTGGACGAACTGCTGGACACGCTCCTCGCGGAGGACGGCTCCGCGCTCGTCTTCACGCAGTACGTCGGGATGGCCCGGCTCATCGCCTCCCACCTGGCCGTGCGCGCGGTCCCGGTGGACCTCCTCCACGGCGGTACGCCGGTGCCGGAGCGCGAGCGCATGGTGGACCGCTTCCAGAGCGGGGCGACCCCCGTCCTCGTCCTCTCCCTCAAGGCGGCCGGCACCGGACTCAACCTGACCCGGGCGGGCCACGTCGTGCACTTCGACCGCTGGTGGAACCCGGCCGTCGAGGAACAGGCCACCGACCGCGCCTACCGCATCGGCCAGACCCAGCCCGTCCAGGTCCACCGCCTCATCACCGAGGGCACGGTCGAGGACCGCATCGCCGAGATGCTCCAGTCCAAGCGCGCCCTGGCCGACGCCGTCCTCGGCTCCGGCGAGTCGGCCCTGACCGAACTGACGGACCGTGAGCTGTCCGACCTGGTGTCCCTGCGGAGGCCCTCATGACCCGTCGGCCCGCGGACGAGGCCCGCCGCGCCCTGCGCGCGGCACGGGGCCGCGGTGACAGCGCGCCGGACCCGGCCACGGCCGCGGACGCGGAGCGCCCGCCGGCAGCCGAGCGCGAAGGCGGCACCGAGCCGCGCCCCGCCGACGCCGCGCGCGCGGCGCTGCGGCGTGCGGTGACCGCCAGGCGCGCCGCGGCCGGGGGCACCGCAGAGGAGACGCCGGACCACACCACGGACACCGCCGGGCCGTGCCCTGACACCCCGGGTGACGTCTCCGCCGACCCTGGAGTGGAGCCGGCCCGGCTCGGTGACACGTCCGGCGTCTCGGGTGCGGGTGCGGGAGTGGCCCGGCTCGATGGCATGGCGGGTGCCGGGGGAGCGGAGCCGGGGCGTCTCGGTGACGAGTCCGGCGCCCGAGGGGCCGCGCCGGGCCGTTCCGGCGTCGGGTTCGACCCGGCCGGGGCAACCGTCGCCCCCGCCCCGACGGCGCGGCCAGATCTCGCGGACGCCCCGCACCCGGACCAGGACCGGCACCCGGACCCGGACCAGGACCGGCACCGGGACCGGGACCGGCACCAGGACCAGGACCAGGACCAGGACCGGCACCCGGACCCGGACCGGCACCAGAGCCAGGAACAGGACCAGGACCGGCACCCGGACCAGGACCGGCACCGGGACCGGGACCGGCACCCGAACCAGGACCAGGACCAGGATCGGGACCCGGACTGGGACTGGGACCGGGACCGGGACCCGCGCCAGGATGTGGATTCGAGCGCCGGACCGGACTCCGCGCCGTCGGCCGCTCCCGGCCCCGGGGCCGGTGACGGACGTGGCGTTCGTCCCGCCGACGTGGCGCGTGAGGCGCTGCGGGCGGCGCGTCAGGAGGCGCTGCGACGGCGGGCGGACACCACGGGGAGGAAGGCCGGCGTACGACGGGCGTCCCGCCCCGCGTCCGCCGCGCCGTCCCCGACCGGCGCTGGGAGCGGCACGCGCATCGCCGACCCCCGCGCCCGCCAACTCCGGGAACTGATCGCGGGCGCCTTCCGGCTGCCCTCCGACGACGACACCGACAGCGACACCGACAGCACCGGCACGGACAACCACACCGGTGCAGCGGCGCAGACGTCCGCTTCCGGGGAGCGCCCCGAAGAGGAGACCCCCGCCCACGCAGCGGATCCGTCTCACACACCACCCCCGGCGCGCCCCGCGGACCCGCCCCCGACCGCCCCGCCCACCGGCCGTGGGCACCCGGACGCCCGCCGGCACCCCGCGACGGCCGCGCCCGCGTCCCCTCGCACCCCCCGCTCCATGGCCGCGCCCGGCCGTGACGGCGAGCTTCGCCGTACCTTCCCGACGTTCCCGCCCACGCCGGGGGAGGACGAGGCAATCGCCGAGACGTGGTGGGGCAACGCGTGGGTGACCGCGCTGGAGGAGGGCGCGCTGGACCCCCAGCGGCTGGCCCGGGGCCGTGGGTACGCCGCGCGGGGCCACGTCGACGCCATCACCGTGACGCCCGGGCTCGTCCTCGCCTACGTACAGGGCAGCAGATCCCGTCCGTACCGCGTACAGGTACGGCTGCGCACACTCGACGACGCCGACTGGGAGCGGTTCCTGGACGCGGCCGCCGAGCGCCCCGGGCACATCGCCGCCCTGCTGGACAAGGAGCTGCCCCACTCCCTGGCGGACTGCGGAGTCCCCCTGCTCCCGGGCCCCGGCGACCTCGCCCCGCAGTGCAGCTGCCCCGACTCCGGGCACCCCTGCAAGCACGCCGCCGCGCTCTGCTACCAGACGGCACGACTGCTCGACGCCGACCCCTTCGTCCTGCTCCTGCTGCGCGGCCGGGGCGAACGCGAGCTGCTGGACGCCCTGTCCCGGCTGAGCGCCGCCCGCGCGGCACGCGCCGCCCAGGACAAGGGCCCGGCGCCGCTGCCCGGCGTCCGGGCCGGCGAGGCGCTGGCCGTGCGCACCCTCCCGCCCCTCCCGGCGCCGCTGCCCGCGCCCCCGCACCCCGAGCAGCCCCCCGCCTACCCGGCCGCTCCCGGCGGCCCGGACCCCTTCGCGCTGGACCAGCTGGCCACCGACGCCGCCGCCCGCGCGCACGCCCTGCTGACCACCGGCCGCGACCCGGTCGGCGGGCTGACGCTGTGGCAGGACGCCGTCCGTCTCGCCGCGGCCCGCCCCGGTTCCGGTCTCACCGCCGGCAGCCGCTCCCTCTACACCTCCCTCGCCTCGGCCGCCGGCCGCACCCCGACGGAGCTGGCGCGCGCGGTGGCCGCGTGGCGCCAGGGCGGCCTGGAGGCCCTCACCGTCCTGGAGGAACCCTGGGACCCGCCGGCCGGCCGCTTCGACCGTGCCCGGCCCCTGCTCCTGGCCGCCGATCTCCCCGCCTTCAGGCCCTGGCGCAACCGCCTGACGCACCCTCAGGGCCATGTCCAGCTCCGCCTCGGACGCACCGGCCTGTGGTACGCCTACGAGTCGGAGCCGGGGCGCGACGACTGGTGGCCGCGCGGCACCCCCGACCTCGACCCGGTCGGCGCCCTGACGGGCCTGGGCACACCGGGAGCCCTCTGACCGGCTGGGCAAAGGGACTGGGGACTCCAGGCACCGGAGTCAGCAGTTCCGGCGTTCCGGGCGGCTGCCGCCCGGTGGCATCCGGTCAGGAGACTTCGGCATCGAGTCCAGGCCACCGGGATACCTGCTGCGGGTGGACGAGGACGCGGTCGACGCCGGGCGTTTCGAGGCACTGCTGCGCCGCGCCCGGACGGTCACCGGCGACCCGCGCGCCACCGCCCGGCTGCTCGGCGAGGCGGTGGAGCTGTGGCGCGGCACTGAGGGGTTCGCCGACCACGCCGACGAGGGGTTCGTACGCGCCGAGGCCCGGCGGCTCGAGGAACAGCGGCTGACCGCTCTGGAGGAACTGGCCGAGGCGAGGCTCGCGCTCGGCGAACACGCGCTGGTGGCAGCCGAGTTGAGCGAACCGGTCGCCGCCCACCCGTTGCGCGAGCGCCTGCGCGCCGCCCACGTCCGGGCCCTGTACCTCCAGGGCCGCCAGGACGAGGCGCTGGCCGGCCTCGGTGAGGTGCGCGACCGGCTGCGCGACGACCTGGGCATCAACCCGGGCCCCGAGCTGTCCGCGTTGCGGTCATCGCGTCGGTCGGTGGTCGGTCCGCAGTTCACGGCCTCCTGCCTCGTCGCCGGGACCGGGGCCTCTCACCTCTTGGCGTGCATGGATAATTAATATTTAATGTCCTTGTTGTTGCTTGCCTCGGCCACAGGAGACGCCTCCATGCTTCCCGCACGGGTAACCCCCTCGGAACGCCTCAGCGGCCGGTGCGCGCTCGTCACCGGAGCCGCGTCCGGCATCGGGGCCGCCACGGCCCACCGCCTCGCTGCCGAGGGTGCCCGCGTGGTCCTCGCCGACATCGATGCCGAAGCCGGAGAGGCGGTGGCCGCCGACATCCGCAAGAACGGCGGAGAGGCGCTGTTCCAGTACTGCGATGTCGCCGACGAGTCCTCCTGGCATGGGGCGGTCCAGGCCGCCCGCCACGCGTTCGGGCCGATCCGGGCTCTCGTGAGCAACGCCTACACGGTCCGGGTCGCCGCAGCCCACGAGACCAGCGCCGAGCAGTGGAACCGGCAACTCGCCGTGACCTTGAGCGGATCGTTCCTCGGCGTGCGGGCCTGCCTCGACGACCTGAGGGCCACGGACGGAAGCGTGGTGCTGGTGTCCTCGGTGCACGCCCTGGTCGGCCTGCCCGGACGGCCCGCCTACGCGGCCGCGAAGGCAGGCCTGACGGGACTGGCCCGGCAGCTGGCCGTCGAGTACGGCGGGCAGGTGCGTGTGAACAGTGTGCTGCCCGGCCCGGTCCTGACCCGGGCATGGGACGCCATCAGCGAGGACGACCGGCGGGCGAGCGCCGCCGAGACCGCAATGGGCCGCCTGGGCCGCCCCGAGGAGGTCGCCGCCGCCGTCGCCTTCCTCGTCAGCGACGACGCGTCGTTCGTGACGGGGACGTCCCTGGTCGTGGACGGCGGATGGAGTGTGCTGAAGAAGTCCTCGTGAGCGGCCCGCATCACCCTCCCCTCTTCCCCCCGAACCCTCGCCTTGGAGTCATGTCCCTTGAAAATCACCCGGGTTGAGACCTTCGCCGTACCGCCCCGCTGGCTGTTCTGCCGCATCGAGACCGACGACGGCGTGGTGGGCTGGGGCGAGCCGGTGGTGGAAGGCCGGGCCGCCACCGTCCGCACGGCCGTGCACGAGCTCGCCGAGTACCTCGTCGGCCAGGACCCGATGCGCATCGAGGACCACTGGCAGGTCATGACCAAGGGCACCTTCTACCGGGGTGGCCCGATCCTGTCGAGCGCCGTCGCCGGCATCGACCAGGCCCTGTGGGACATCGCGGGTAAGACCCTCGGCGTGCCGGTCCATGTGCTGCTGGGCGGCCCCGTGCGCGACCGCGTACGGGCCTACAGCTGGGTGGGCGGCGACGAACCCGGCGAGATCGCCGAAGCCGTCCAGGCCCAGGTCGAGGCCGGCTTCACAGCGGTCAAGATGAACGCCGGCGGGCGGACCGGGAAGGTGGCCACTGCCGCGGAAGTCCACGCCGTGGTCGAACGGGCCCGCACCGCCCGCGAAGTGCTGGGGCCCGACCGGGACTTCGCCATCGACTTCCATGGCCGGTTCACCACTCCGAACGCCCGCCGCGTGCTGCCCGAACTCGCCCCGCTGCACCCGCTGTTCGTCGAGGAACCCGTCCTGCCGGAGTACGCGCACCGACTGCACGAAGTCGTGGGGGCTTCCTCCGTGCCCATCGCCACCGGAGAGCGGCTCTTCTCCCGCACCGACGCCCTGCCCGCACTGCAGGCCGGCATCGCCGTGCTGCAGCCGGACCTCTCGCACGCCGGCGGCATCTCCGAGGTGCGGCGCATGGCGTCGCTGGCGGAGACCTTCGACGTGCTGCTGGCCCCGCACTGCCCGCTGGGCCCGATCTCCCTCGCCTCCAGCCTGCAAGTCGCCTTCAGTACACCGAACTTCCTCATCCAGGAACAGAGCATCGGCATCCACTACAACGCCGGCGCCGAGGTCCTGGACTATCTGGTCGACCCTGCCGTCTTCCGGTTCGACCAGGGCCACATCAACCGGCCGCTCGGCCCGGGCCTGGGCATCGAGGTCGACGAGCAGGCCGTACGCCGCGCGAACGACAGCGCCCCGGACTGGCGCGGCCCCCTGTGGCGCCACGCCGACGGCTCGTTCGCCGAATGGTGACCCCCGCCCCCGCCGAGCCCGACGGAGAACAGCACATGCTGAACCACAGCGACTTCACCCATGAACTGCACCGCAACCGGCTGGTGGCCATCGTGCGAGGCAGTGACGCAAAAGCCGCGCTGGCCGGCGTTCTGGCCCTCGCCCAGGAGGGCGTGCGCCTGATCGAGATCTCGTTGACGACGCCCGACGCCGAAACCGTCATCACGCGGGCTGTCGAAGAAGCAGGCGCGGACGCCGTCATCGGAGCGGGTACGGTCGTCACCCGGCAGGACGCTCTGCGGGCCCGGGACGCGGGAGCCCAGTGGATGGTGACGCCCGCCCTGGACGAGGGCTTCGAGCACGCCGTCGCACTCGGCGTGCCCGTGCTGGCCGGCGCGCTCACGCCGACGGAAGCGGTGAGGGCGATGCGGTCCGGGGCCGGCGCGGTCAAGCTGTTCCCCGCCTCCCTGGGCGGCCCCGGCTATCTGCGCGCGCTGCGCGACCCGCTGCCCGACATCCCGTTCGTGCCGGTGGGAGGAGTGGACGCCGAAGCCGCCCGGGCCTACTTCGCCGCGGGTGCCGTCGCCGTGGGCGTGGGCTCCCCCCTGCTCGGGGATGCGGCGCAGGGCGGGGACCTGGCCCAGTTGCGGGTCCGGGCCCGGGAGTTCCTGGCCGTGTGCGCGGCGGGAGCCAGCGCGTGAGCGCCGCCCCGCTGCAGGCCCTGACGTTCGGTGAGACGATGCTCTCGCTCCAGGTGGACGGTGCGCTGACCTCGGGCGGCACGGCCCGCACCGCGGTCGCGGGCGCGGAGTCCAACGTGGCGGTGGGCCTTGCCCGACTGGGGCACCAGGTCGGCTGGGCCGGCCGCCTCGGTGCCGACGAACCCGGCCGGATGATCCTGCGGACGCTGCGCGGCGAAGGCGTGCACGTGGACCATGCCACCGTCGATTCCGGCGCCCCCACGGGAGCCCTGATGCGCGAGCGCCGGGTCGCCGATCTGGCCCGCGTGCACTACTGGCGCGCCGGATCCGCCGCGTCCCACCTGCGGCCACCGCACGTGAGGAGCGCCTTGAGCGCGGGAGCCCGCCTCCTGCATCTGACCGGCATCACCTGCGCCCTGGGCCCCGGCCCCCTGGACACCGTGCGCGCTGCGGCCGAACACGCCGCCGAGCACGGCTGGACCGTGTCCTTCGACGTGAATCACCGCACCCGCCTGTGGGATGCGGCCACCGCCTCAGCCGCCCTGCGCCCGCTGCTCGGCCTGATCGACATCGTCATCGCCTCCGACGACGAGCTGCCCCTGATCGCCGGAGACCCCGGCACGTCGGAGACCGACCGGGTGGCCGAGCTGATCGCCCGCGGCGTGCAGGAGGTCGTGGTCAAGCGGGGCGCCCAGGGCGCGGACCTGTACCTCGGTGCCGATCGGATCGTGCACGCCCCCGCCCACCCCGTACCCGTCGTCGACACGGTGGGCGCCGGCGACGCGTTCTGCGCCGGCTACCTCTCCGGCGTACTGGACGAACTTCCGCCCGGACAAAGGCTGCACCGTGCCACCCGCACCGCCGCGTTCGCCGTCGCCGGCTCCGGTGACTGGGAAGGGCTGCCCCACCGCGACGAACTCCGCCTCCTGGACGCGGCGCCCGGCGCGACGGTGCGCTGAGCCCGCCCGGTACCCGGCGAGGCGACATCCTCTTCCTCCCTCCCCCGAAAGGCCGTTACATGCCTGCGCCCCCGGTCTGTGATCCCGCCGGGCGGATGTGGGCCGGCACCATGGCCTACGACGTCTCACCCGGCGCCGGCGCGCTGCACCGGTGGAACACCGAGGACGGCTCGGTGACCTGCGTCCTTGACGGGCTGACCATTCCCAACGGGCCGGTCTTCACCCCGGACGGCATGACGGGCGATTCCGACGGCTGTATCTGGTCGGCGATCTGGGGTGGCAGCCAGATTCGCCGCTACAGCCCTGAAGGGCAGCTGCTGCAGAGCGTGGACGTTCCCGCCCTCCAGCCCACCGCGGTCTGCCTGACCGGACAGCACCTCATCGTGTCGACGGCCGCGTACGGGCCGGCCGACCCGGGCCCGTGGGACGGAGCCGTGCTCCGCGCCTCCTGCACGGCCACCGCTCCGGTCACCCCCGGCGCCGAGCAGCGCGCCTGACCGGGGACGGAGAGGGCTCGCAGGGGGCCGCCCTGTGCAGTCGGACGCCCCGGGATGCGCGCCGCATCAGCGGGGTGCGGTGTGCCGGTCCCCGGTGACCTGGTCGAAGTCGTGCGTGGCCTGGGCCAGCAGGTCGAGCATGGCCAGCTCTGCCCGGGCCGCGTCCTGGTCGCGGACGGCGTCGAACACGGCCTGGTGGCTGGGCAGGGGGTCGGATGCCTGGCTGTGGGAGTGCACCACGCGGTCGCGTTCGCGCAGTCCCGGCTCCAGGAGGAGGTCCATGCGGGCCAGCAATTCGTTGCCGGTGGCGTTGAGCAGGGCTCGGTGGAACGCGGCGTCCGCCTCGGCGGCACCTGCGGGGGAGTGGGCGTGAGCCTCGGCCATGGCGTCGAGGGCGCTCTGCATGGCGCTCAGGTCGTCGTCGGTGCGATGCAGTGCGGCCCGGTGCGCGGCGGCGGGCTCCACGATGGAGCGCACGTCGGCCAGGTCCCGCATCAGGCGCTGACCGCCGCCGCACTCCACCTGCCAGCGGATGAGGTCCGCGTCGAGGAGGTTCCAGTACTTGCGCTCCCGGACGAAGGTGCCGCGCTTCTGGCGGGCGTCGATCAGCCCTTTGCCGGCGAGGACCTTCAGGGACTCGCGCATGACGGTCAGGCTGACGTCCAGTTCCTCACCCAGTGCGCGGACGTCGAGTATCGCGCCTTCGGGCAGGTCACCACCGACGATGCGAGTGCCCAGAGTGCGCACGATCTGCCCGTGTACGCCGCGGCCGGTGTAGGACGCCATGGCGGTGTTCTCCTCGCGGTGGGAAGCGGTTGGGGTGCTGGGACGCGTCCATCATAGCTCTGAGCGTTAATTATGAATACATCTTGACGGGGCTGCGGCCCACGATGAACGCACTTCACCGAGCCGCGCTTGTAGGAGCCGATTGTCATGTTGCCAGAGCCTGATCCGGGACGGTCGGCCCTGGACTCCCGCCATGGGTGAGTTCCATTTCAGCCGGTGCCCGGCCGCCCAGCGGCGCGAGGAACTCCTCAAGATGAAGGCGGGCGGCATCGACCTGCGCCGCTTCGTGGAGCTGTGCGCCGAACTCGACCTGGCTCTCGTGGTACGACTCGGCCCGCGGTCCCACGGTGAGTGCCGAAACGGCGGCCATCCCGACTGGCTGAGCCAGGCCGACTGCACCCCGCGCAGCGACGACCCGGCCTACCTCGCGCTGGTCGAGCCGTACGGGCCGGTGAGAGGGGGCCCGCCGGGGTTCGAGGGGATGCGTCCCGCGGCAGGCGCAGGATCGGGCCGAGGTGTCGATGGCGCTCCAGCGGTGCACCGTGTCGGGCCGGAACCAGACGGCAATACCCCTCCGCTCCCTTCCCTGTCGGGAAACTGAGCGATACTCAGCTTCATTCCAGGAACGTTCGGGAGGGTCATTTTTCGGTGAACTCTCTTTCGTTACTGCCGGTTATCGCCCCTCTACTGGACAGTAGCTTCATCCTCCGTCGTATCGTGTGCTGGGGGGCGAGCCGTTGAATTCTGGTGGGGCAGGGGCACGCTCCCGCCTGTCCGCCATGTACGGGATCAAGGGGAGCATGGAGAAGCGGCTGGAATTCCGACTCCTGGGGCCACCGGAAGTACGCGTCGGGGATGAGCAGGTGCCGCTGGGCGGGCCACGGCACCGCACGATTCTCACCCTTCTGCTTCTCACCCCGGGCCGTGTCGTCCCGGTCGACGCGCTGATCGACTCGGTGTGGAACGAGCACCCGCCCGCCACGGCGCGCACCCAGGTCTCCATCTGCATCGCGGCGCTGCGCAAGGCGTTCAAGAACGCGGGCTGTACCGAGGAGATCATCGTCACGGCCCACCCCGGGTACCTCCTGAGGCTGGGCCGTCACACGCTGGACACGGCCGAGTTCACCGCGCTGGTCGCCCGGGCCGAGACGGCGGTGCGCGAGGAGCGGCTGCCGGAGGCGTCCCGCGCCTACGCGGAGGCGCTGCGGCTGTGGCGCGGACGCCCGCTCGCCGGCGTCAGCGGCGTGCGCATGGAGGACGAGGCACAGCGGTTGGAGGAGCTACGCCTCAACGCCTTCGAGGACGCCACCGCCGTACGTCTGCAACTGGGCGACCATCAGCGGGTCCTGCCCGACCTGGCGGCGATGGTCCGGCGCCATCCGCTGCGCGAACGCGCCCGCCATCAGCTGATCACCGCGCAGTACCGTTCCGGCCGGCGGGCCGAGGCGCTGGAGACCTTCCAGGAAGGGCGACGGTCGCTGCTGGAGGAACTCGGCATCGAGCCAGGCCCCGCCCTGACCGAACTGCGCGACGCCATCCTGCAGGACGAACGGTCGCTGTCGGTGCCCGACCCCGAAGACGAGCCGGTACCCCGGCCGAACCCGGTCGGCGACCCACTGGAGCTTCCGCCCGGCGTGCCGAGGCTGGCCGGCCGCAAGGAGGAACTGGCCCTGCTGAGCGAACTGCTCGACACGGGCGGCGCCACGCGCGGCCCCGCCACCGGACTGATCACCGGCGTCGCCGGGGTCGGCAAGACGGGACTCGCGATCCACTGGGCGCACAGCGTCGCGGACCTCTTCCCCGACGGCCAGCTCTTCGCCGACCTCCACGGCTACGACGAGCAGTTGGAGCCGACCACCGCCGACGAGGTCCTCAGTCGCTTCCTGCGGTCCCTGTCCGTGCCCGCGGGCCAGATACCCGCCGAGCCGGAGGAGCGGGCCGCGCTCTACCGGAGCCTGCTCGCCGACCGCCGGGTGCTCGTCGTGCTGGACAACGTGCGCAGTTTCGCCCAGGTGAGCCCCCTGCTGCCGAGCGGCGACGGCTGCTGTGTGCTGGTCACGGGACGCGAGCAGTTGCCCGAGCTGGTGGCCTGGCCGCCGCGCGCCTGGGTGCGGCTGGGTCCGCTCTCCAGCTACGAGGCCGTCGAGCTGCTGGGCGGCATCGTGGGCGAGGAGCGCGTCGCCGCCGAACCGGCCGCCGCCGCCACGCTCGCCGAGCTGTGCGACCTGCTGCCGCTGGCGCTGCGCATCGCCGGTGCCCGGCTCGCCTCGAAGCCGCACTGGACCGTCGAGCACCTGGTGCGCCGGCTCAGCGACGAGCGGCTGCGGCTGGACGAACTGAGCCAGGGCGAGTCGCAGGTGCGGGCCAGCTTCGCGTTGACCTACCGGGGCCTGGCCGACCAGACCGCGCGGCTCTACCGAAGACTCGGGCTGCTGGACGTGCCGGACTTCTCCTCCTGGGTGGCCGCCGCCCTGCTCGACACCGACCTCTACACCGGGGAACGGCTCATCGAGGAGCTGGTCGACGCGCAGTTCCTCGACGTGATCGGCCAGGACCTGTCCGGGCACACACGCTACCGGTTCCAGAACCTGCTGCGGCTGTTCGCGAGGGAGCGCGTGGAGGAGGAGAGCGCCGAGGAGCGGGGTGCCGCGCTGGACCGGGTGTTCCGCACGTACCTGTTCCTCGCGGCCGAGGCCCACCGGCGCTCCTTCGGCGGCGACTTCAGCATCATCCACGGCACCGTCGTCCCGCACCGGCTGCCGCCCGAGCCGACCGACGTCCTGCTGGCCCGGCCGCTGGACTGGCTGGAGGCCGAGCGGCTCTCGCTGAACGCGGTCGTCGCCCAGGCGGCCGACGCCGGCATGGACGAGCTCGCCTGGGACCTCACCCTCTGCATCCTGGTGCTCTTCGAGACCCGCAACTACCTCGACGACTGGCGCGAGTGCGCGGAGCGCTCCCTGGCCGCGGCCCGCGCCGCGGGCAACGCGCGCGGCGAGGCCACGATGCTGCACGTTCTCGGGGCACTCGAAATGCGCCAACGGGACTTCACCACGGCGTACGGCCTGTTCACCCGGGCACGGGAGCTGCACGAACGGGCGGGGGAGGAACACGGCGGGGCCCTGGTGCTGCGGAACATGGCGATGATCGACGAGATGCGCGGTGAACTGGACACCGCGATGCGGTACAGCACCGCGGCGCTGGAGGTCTTCCGTGCGGTCGGAGACCGCTCCTCGGAGGCCCACGTGCTGAACAACATGGCGCAGATCTGCCTGGACCGGGACGACGTCGACGAGGCCCTGCGGCTGAGCGAGGAGTCGGTACGGGTCTCCGCCGCGATCGGCGAGGGCGGCGCCCGCAGCCTGGCGCTGGGCACCCACCGGCTGGCCCGGGTGCATCTGGCCCGCCAGGAGTACGACCTCGCCGAGGAGGCCCTGCTCCGGGTGATCCACATCGTGCGGGGCCAGCTGGACATGCTGGGACTGGCCCACGGGCTGCTGGCGCTCGGTGAGGCCCGGATGGGCGCCGGACGGTGGGAGCAGGCGCGGGCCACGCTGCGGCAGGCGCTGGAGACGGCGGCCCTGGTGGACAGTGCGCTCGTCGACGGACGCATCAAACTCGCGCTCGGCACCGCCGGTCGGCAATGCGGCGATATCCAAGAGGCTCGGCGCAATTATCTGGGGGCGTTGGCCAGTTTCGAACGCATCGGTGTGGAGGCGTGGATACGGCGGGCCCGGACCGCGCTGGACGAACTTCCCGAGGAGAAACGGGGGACGGGGAAACCGGGACGGTAAGCCGTTCGATAATGAGGGGAAAACCGAAGGCATTAGGGTGTTGTTCCAGGATTTCGCAACATCACTGTCGATACATGGGGGATGAAATGATGGACGTCCGTGTCACTCACCGGAACGCCGCAGCGATCACCGGCTCCGACGACGAGAGCTGGCACTGAGCCGACGACGGCGGCCCCGAGCTCGGCTCGGGGCCGCCGTCGTCTCCCGCTCGTTCACCGGGTGGCCGGGGACCTCGGGCCGGTGCGTGCCGCGGCGGGCAGGCCGGCGGCGAAGAGCAGCACCAGTTCGTGGAAACGGTAGAAGGGCCGGCCCATCAGGTCGACGCCGCACAGGTCGAGCAGAGCACCGTCCACGAGTTGCTCCAGCCACTGCTCCGCGGTCGCCTCCGTCGTCCCCAGCACCCCGGCAGCCCGGTGCGCGGGGAAGGGCTCGGCGCCCATGCCCGCGAGCCGTACCAGAACCGACCGTGCCGGCGACGGCAGGGCGTACAGCGACGGCAGCAGGGCCGCGCCGACGTCCATGCCGCCGTAGGACAGTTCCCGCAGCCGGTTCTCGGGGGCCGCCATGCGCTGGGCGAGGCGGGCCACGGGCCAGAACGGGCGGGCGAGGAGGCGGCTCCCGGCGATGCGCAGCGCGAGCGGCAGTCCACCGCAGTGGCCGAGCAGTTCGCGCGTGGCGTCGGGTTCCGCGGCCAGCCGGGCCCGGCCGGTGACCGCGGCCAGCAGGTCGTGCGCCGCGGAAGAGCCGAGCGGCGCGAGTGCCGTGGTGCGGGCGCCGATGACCTGGGTGAGCCTGGTCCGGCCGGTGATCAGCACCACGGCGCCCTGGAGACCCGCCAGCAGCGGGTCGAGCAGCCTTCCCTCGGCCGCGCCGTCCAGCACCACCAGCAGTTGCCGGCCCGCGGTGCGGGCGCGGAGCAGCCGCACGAGGTCCTCGCACTGCCTGCGGTCGCCCCGCTCGCCGCCCTCCGGCGTCGTGTCGCCGTCCTCGAGGGGCTCCCCGAGGTCGCGCAGGAGCGCGACGAGGACGTCGTGGGGCCGGCGAGGGCGGCCGTGCGCGTCCGACAGCTCGGCGAAGAGCCGGCCGTCGGGGAAGTCCCCGGCCGCGGCGTGCGCGACGTGCACGGCGAGGGCGGTCTTGCCGACGCCGGCCATGCCGGTGACCAGCAGATGGCGCGGGCCCCGTCCGGCGACCGAATCCGCTAGCTGGGTGCGGAGCGTCCGGATCTCCGCGTCCCGCCCGGCGAGCCGCTCGACGCACGGCGGCAGCGTCGACGGTGCGACGGGACCGGCCGGCACCTCCCGCGTGGGCCGGGTGGCACCGCCGGGGCCCGGCCCCCGGGTGCCCTTGAGGACGGCCGCGTAGGTCGCGCCGAGGGCCTCTCCGGGGTCGATGCCGAGCTGGTCGGCGAGGAGGCTGCGGCCCTCGTAGTAGCTCTGCAGGGCGTCGCTCTGCCGGCCGCTGCGGTAGAGGGCGGTCATCAGCTGTGCCCGGAGCTTCTCCCGTAGCGGGTGCCGGGCGACGAGGCCCGTGAGTTCGGCGGTGAGCTCCTCGTGCCGGCCCAGCGCGAGGTCGGCCTCGATGCGGTTCTCCAGGGTGTGCATCCGGGCCTCCTCCAGCTGCGGCAGCTCCGCGTCGGCGAGGTGCTCGGTGACGTTGGCGAGTGCGGTGCCGCGCCAGTGCCCGAGGGCCTCGGCGAGCAGCGCCCCCGCCTCCCGGTGGCGGCGCTGGGCCAGCGCCGCCCGTCCGAGCCGGTCCAGCCGCTCGAACTCGAGCAGGTCCACCGCGCTGTTCGGGGCCTGGAGCCGGTAGCCGGGCGGTCTGCGCTCGATGCGCACCTCGTCACCGAGGAGCTTGCGCAGCCGCGACATGTACGTGTAGATCTGCGCGCCGGACGTGGCCGGCGGTTCCCAGCCCCACAGCAGGAAGTTGAGTCTGCTGTCCGACACGACACGGCCCTTTGCGAGCAGCAGCGCCGCCAGTACTGTGTGCACCTTGGAACCGGAGAGCGGAATGCGGAGTCCGCCTCTGTGCGCTTCCACCGGGCCGAGGACTCGGAAGTCCATGTGACATCCCCCGTCTGGCATGTGCGAACGATGAATCGCCACGAAGCTACGCGGGAGCCCTATTCTCGTGTTATCCGTTCGGTAACACCACCGGCTCGCGACGGCAACATCCGGGAACGGCCGGTCGGGAACCGGCCACTCGCCACCGGTCCACCGCCACGGGTCAGTCGTCGTCGACGTTCAGCTCACGGCCCAGGGACGCGGCGACCGCCTTGTGCACGTGCTTGCCGCCCTCTCCGTTGGTCAGTACGACGCAGCCGGTGCCGGAACGCAGCCGCAGCGAGACCAGCGCGCGGAACCCCGCGGTCTGCCCGCCGTGGCCGAACTCCTTCTCCCCCAGGGACCCGTCGACGACCGTGCCCAGACCGTAGAAGCTGCCCGGGAACGCCTCGGTGAGCATCTGCGTGGCGAGCGGCGCCGGCAGCAGGTCGGAGCAGCCCAGGTGGGCCTGGCGGATCTCCGCGGCCAGCTGGGCGATGTCGGCGGCGGTGGACCACAGTCCGCTGCCGGCCCGCACCGGCCGCACCCGGAAGCCGTCGAGCAGAGGCCGGCCGTGCCGGTCGTGTCCCGCCGCCCAGTCGTCCCGGGCGGCGAGCCCGTCGGCGGGTGGTGAGAAGGAACTGTCCGCCATGGCGAGCGGCGCGAAGACCAGTTCCTCCGCGAGGTCGGCGAAGTCCTGACCGGTGACGTCGCCGAGGAGCCGTTCGGCCAGCGCCCACTGGCTCCCCGCCTTGCGGAACCGGGTGCCCGGTTCGTGCTCGGCGCTCACGTCGTCGAGCAGGGTGTCGAGCTTCGGCATCGGTTCACCGGGCCGCCACCAGGTGGCGACGGCACTGGAGAAACCCGCCGTGTTCGACAGCAGGTGGCGCAGGGTCACGGAGGCTCCCGTAGCGGTGCGGGGCACCCGCCGCCCGCTCAGGTACCGGTCCAGGTCCGTGTCGAGGTCGAGTTCGCCACGGGCGACCAGACGCAGCGCGGCGAAAGCGGTGACCTGCTTGCTGATGGACCCGACCTGGAAGCGGGTGCGCAGCGTCACCGGGAGTCCGGTGTCCGCGGACCGCTGCCCGTACACCTGCACGCCCACCAGCCGTCCGTCCCGCAGCAGGGCCACGGCGGCGCCCGGCACCCGGTGCGCGGCCATGGTCCGGGTCGGGTCCACGGGCCCGCCCGCCGGAACCCACGACGTCATGGCCGATTCCTCGCCTTCTCGTGTCTCTTCCGTTCCGGTCTCCTCGGACGGGGCGCCGTCGAGGGCCCGCCCGAGGTCCTCCACGGTCTCGCTGTCCAGCAGCATCCGCAGGGTCAGGGCGAGACCGGTCCGCCGCGCGGCGGCCATCACGTGGACGATCCGCATGGAGTCGGCGCCCAGGTCCTGCAGCCGGTCCCGTACGCCGACGTCGGTCACGCCCAGCACCTGGGAGCAGATCTCCACCAGGCGCCGCTCGGTGGCGGTGCGGGGCGCCAGGTAGGCGCGGTCCCCGGCGAGCGCGGCGCGGCCGGGGGCGGGCAGCGCGGCCCGGTCGACCTTGCCGGCCGGATTCAACGGCAGCGCCGGCAGCGGCACCACGGCCGCGGGCACCATGTACGCGGGCAGGGCGGCGGCCAGCCGGTCCCGCAGCGCAGCCGGGTCCGGCGCCGTGCCGCCGGCGCCGACCACGTACGCCACCAGCCACTTCTCGCCCTGGTCGTCGTCGCGGGCCACCACAGCGGCGTCATGGACGTCCGGTCCGCCGCGCAGCACCTCCTCGATCTCGCCGAGTTCGATGCGGAAACCACGGATCTTGATCTGGTTGTCGACGCGCCCGAGGCACTCCAGCTGTCCGTCGGTCCGGAACCTGGCCAGGTCCCCGGTGCGGTACATGCGGGAGCCGGGCGGGCCGCCGTACGGCTCCGGCAGGAACCGCTCGGCGGTGAGCCCCGGCCGCCCCACATAGCCGCGGGCCACGCCCGCGCCCGCGATGTACAGCTCGCCGGTCACCCCGATGGGCACCGGCCGCTGAGCCGAGTCGAGCACGTAGGCACGGTAGTTGGGCAGCGGCCGGCCGATCGGCACCGACTCCGCGTCCGGCGCCAGGTCGGTGCCGGTGCACCAGACGGTGGCCTCGGTGGGCCCGTACAGGTTGCTCAGCCGGTCGACGCGGCCCACGAGTTGTCCGGCGAGTCCGGGCGGGCACTCCTCCCCGGTGGTGACCGCGGCGACCGGGAGCCGGTCCATCCCCGCGGCCAGCAGCAGCTTCCAGCCTGCCGGGGTGGCCTGCACATGGGTGATCCCCGCACTCTCCACCAGCCGCAGCTGCGCCACCGGATCGTGGGCCTCGGCGTCGTCGGCGAGCACCACCCGGCCACCGGTGACCAGGGGGAGGTACAGCTCGGCGGTGGACACGTCGAAGGCGAGGGAGGTGATGGCCAGCCAGCGGTGCTCCGGCTTCGAACGGTGCCACCGCCGCATCGAGAAGAGCATGTTCAGCAAGGCGTACTGGCCGATCTGCACGCCCTTGGGACGGCCCGTGGAGCCGGAGGTGAACAGGGTGTACGCCAGCCGGTGGGTGCGCGCGGGATCGTCCGGGTCGCGGTCGGCGGACCGGTCGGGCGGCGTCACGGGACACGCCGAGATCCGCTCGCGCTCCGTGTCCAGGTCGACGGTCTCGCCCCCGTGCCCGGGGCCGAGCAGCGCGGCACTGCCGCCGTGCGTCACCGTCAGCCGCGCGCCCGCCGTCTCCAGCATGTAGCGCAGCCGCTCGGCGGGGAGGGCGGTGTCCAACGGCAGATGGGATCCGCCCGCCTTCCAGATGCCGAGCAGGGCCGGAAGGGTGTCGGGGCTCCGGCGCAGCAGCACCCCGACCACCGACTCGGGTCCCACCCCGGCCTCCCGCAGCCGGTGGGCGATCCGGTTGGCCCGCTCGTCGAGCTGCCGGTATGTGATGGTCTCTGCGCCGACCTGTACGGCGACGGCGTCGGGGGTGGCCGCGGCCTGCCCCTCGATCACCTCGTGGACGTAGCGTCTCATCCCCACTCCACCTCGGTGTCGTTGAAGTCGTCCAGGACCTGGGACAGCTCCGTGACGGACAGCAGCGAGGCGTGCACGTCGCCGTCCGGGTCGGTGGCCATGGCGTCCAGTACCGCCCGGTACATGCCTGCCACCCGTTCGGCGTTGGCCCGGTCGAGTCCGGTGCTCACCGCGCGCAGCACCAGCCGTCCGGGCACGTTCGCCACCGACAGGGTGAACTCGTTCGAGCTGTCGCCCGCGCCCGCCTGTACGTCCACCGCGCTGCCGACGGTCTGGTGGAAGTCCTGGTAGCGGTACATCACGTCGAACAGGCGCCTGCCGCCCGCCAGTTGCTGCACGGCGGGCAGCGGGTACCGGCGGTGCGGATACACCTCGGCCTCCCGGTCGAAGACCTGGCGGACGAGCTCGCGCCAGGTGCGCGCGGTCCGGTCGTGCGCGAAGGGCAACGTGTTCAGGTACATGCCGAACACGCGCTCGGCGCCCGGCGCCTCGGGACGGGCGCTGTAGACCACGCCGGTGTGGAAGGTGTCCTCGCCGGTGATCGTGGAGAGCACCCTCAGGTGAGTGGCGAGCAGGACCGCCTTGAACGAGGTGTCGGTGGACCGGGCCAGCTCGCGCAGCGCCGGCTCGATGTCGCGGAAGTCCACGGACAGCTTGAAGTCCTCCCGGGGAGCACCGTTGCCCGCGCCCCACTCCAGCGGCAGCCGGCACGGCGCGTACCCGTCGACGACGCCCTGCCAGTACGAGCGGTCCTCGTCGGAGGCGAGGGACTCCTGCTCGGCGGCGACGAAGTCCGCGTACCGCACTGCCACCGGCTCCGGTTCACCGGGCAGTTCGCCGGCCGCGTACACCTGGTACAGGTCCAGGACCTCCCGCAGCAGTGACTGCTGGCTCCAGCCCTCCGTGATGGCGTGGCAGTGTGTGAAGCCCAGGTGCCATGCCTCGTCCGACTCGACCAGCGCGGCGAACCGCAGCAGCGGCGGCCGGTCCAGGTCGAACAGCGCGGCCCGCTCGGCGGCGATGTGCTCCTGCCGGGCCGCGGTGAACCGCTCGGCGTCCGTACCGCTCAGGTCCCGCACCACGACCTGTGGTTCGGCGGCCGGATGCACCAGCTGCAACGGCACCGAGAAGCCCTCCAGATCGAAGGAGGTCCGCAGCATCTCGTGCCGCTCCACCACGGTGCGGGCCGCGTGGCGCAGGGCTTCGGCGTCGAAGGGCCGGCCGTCGTTGATCCGGAAGGTCGCCGTGTTGTGGTACTTGTGCAGCCCGTCGCCCGCGAGCATTTCGACCAGCATGCCCAGCTGCACCTTGGCGACCGGGTAGGCGTCGACGAGTCCGTTCGGGAGGCGGTCGCGGTCTTCGTCGCCGATGAGGGCGAACGGTTCAACCGGCTGGTGGGCGTCGGCGGTTTCGCCGCCGGCCGTGAGGGTGGCGGCGAGGTTGGCGACGGTGCGGTGCTGGAAGACGTCGCGTACGGCGGCTTCGAAGCCTTCGGCGCGCAGGGCGCCGACGAGGGCGATGGCCTTGATCGAGTGTCCGCCGAGGTCGAAGAAGTTGTCCTCGACACCGATCCGTTCCACGCCGAGCACCTTGCTCCAGATCGCGGCGATGCGTTCCTCGGCGGGGGTGCGGGGGGCGACGTAGGTGTCCGTGGCGGTCTGGTCCGGGTCGGGCAGGGCGCGGCGGTCGAGCTTGCCGTTGGCGGTGAGCGGGATCGCGTCCACCTGCATGAAGACGGACGGGATCATGTAGTCCGGCAGGGCGTCGGCCAGGTCGGGGACCTCGCCGACGACGTAGGCGATCAGGCGCTGGTCCTGCTCGGACACGATCACGGCCGCGTCGGTGATGCCGGGTCGGGCGACGAGTGCGGCGCGCACCTCGCCGAGTTCGATGCGGTAGCCGCGGATCTTGACCTGGTCGTCGATGCGGCCCAGGAACTCGACGGCTCCGTCGTGCCGCCGGCGAGCGAGGTCGCCGGTGCGGTACATGCGGCTGCCCGCCGGACCGTATACGTCCGGGACGAACTTGTCGGCGGTGCGGGCCGGGTCACCCACGTAGCCGCGGGCCACGCCGGTGCCGCCGACGAACAGTTCGCCCACGGCGCCGACGGGGACGGGCTGGAGGTGGGTGTCCAGGACGCGCATGGTCATGTTGGGCAGGGGCCGGCCGATGGGTACGACGCCGTCGAACTCGTCCACGAGCGGGAAGACGCAGGTGCCGACGGTGGCTTCGGTGGGCCCGTACTCGTTGAGGACCTTCCCGTCGCCGAGGATCTGTCGCCAGCGTTCGACGAGGGCACCCGGGAGTGCTTCGCCGGCGACGACGACCTTGCCGGCCAG
>NZ_JACVQF010000229.1 GCF_014534645.1 Streptomyces griseicoloratus | reverse complement strand
CCGGAAGGACTCGGTGACGAGGGCCTCGATCGTCTCCCTCGGTCCGAGCCCGGCGGCGAGCACCGCGTCGTACCGCGCCCACAGCTCGTCCAGGAAGGTGGAGAGGATCTCGTCCAGCATCGACTCCTTGGAGTCGAAGTGGTAGTAGAGGCTGCCCGCGAGCATCCCGGCGGCGTCCGCGATCTTGCGGACGGTGGTGGCCTTGTAGCCCTGCGTGGCGAACACCTCGGCGGCGGTCGCCAGCAGTTCCGCACGCCGCTCGGGCGCCGGGTTCACCGTGGTCTTCTCATTCTTCTTCGGCACCCGGCCATTCTCGCCTCACGGGTGCCGGCTGCTGACGGTCAGCACCTCGCCCGTCATCCGGCCGGACCGCTCCCGCCCGGCCCCTGCCGTACTTCCGCCGTACTTACGGCAGCCTGCGCTCCAGCTCCTCCAGGTCCGCCAGCATCGCGTCGGCCAGGTCCCGCTCCGAGGCGTAGTACCGCTCCGCCCACCGCAGGGTGAGCGCGGGGTACGCCCACGCCTCCTCGGTGCGCGCCCCCTCCACGTCCGCCGCGGCCCGACGCCGCATCGTCTCCGCGTACTCCCGGTGCCGGCCCAGCACCTCGCGCATCCGCTCCGGCCCCAGCAGGTGCCCCAGCCACAGCCGCAGCATCACCCCGTGCTTGAGCACAGGCGGCTCCACCGGCGCCTCACGCGCCCAGTCGCGGACCGCCGCCATGCCCGCCTCGGTGATCGCGTAGACCCGCTTGTCCCGGCCGCCCGCCTGAGGGGCCACCTGCCGTGCCGTGACGTACCCGGCCCGCTCCAGGCGCTTGAGCTCGCCGTAGATCTGGCTGAACGACGGGCTCCAGTAGAAGAAGCGCAGCGACCAGTCCGCCCACTTCTTCAGGTCGTAACCCGACAGCTCCTCACCGAAGGAGAGCAGTCCGAGCACCGCCCAGGCGGTCGCCGGAAGCGGCGGCAGCTCCGCATCGCCCGGCGTGCCGGGGCTCTTCGCCGCGCTCTTCCTCTGCTCAGCCACGGCGGCAGTCTACGGGGCCGGGGCAAGCCCTCCCGTCCCGGTCCGGGCGGCGGGAGGGCTCCTCGTCCCAGGTGCCCTGCGGGCCGGGAACACCCTGATCGTCCGTGTTGTTGCCCGTCTGAACGGAAAGGGAGGCCATCGGTGCACGGTGAGTACAAGATCCCCGGCGGCAAGCTCGTCGTCGTGGACGTGGAGGTCGAGGACGGGGCGCTGCGCCACGTGCGCGTGGCGGGCGACTTCTTCCTCGAACCGGACGAGGCGCTCGATGCCGTGAACCGTGCGCTGGAGGGCGCCCCGGCGGACACCGACGCGGCGGGCCTGGCCGCGCGGATGGACGCGTCCCTCCCCGAGGGCACCGTGATGTACGGGCTGACGTCGGAGGGCGTCGGCATCGCCGTGCGCCGGGCGCTCGCCCACGCCACCGACTGGACCGACTACGACTGGCAGCTCATCCACGAGGGCCCGCAGTCCCCGGCCCTGCACATGGCGCTGGACGAGGTGCTGACGGCCGAGGTGGCCGCCGGCCGGCGCCCGCCGACGCTGCGCGTGTGGGAGTGGGGCTCCCCGGCGGTGATCATCGGCAGCTTCCAGTCCCTGCGCAACGAGGTCGACGCCGAGGGGGCAGCCCGCCACGGCATCGAGGTGGTGCGCCGGATCTCCGGCGGCGGCGCCATGTTCGTGGAGCCCGGAAACACGATCACCTACTCGCTCTCCGTACCGGAGGCGCTGGTGCAGGGGCTCTCCTTCCAGGACAGCTACGCCTATCTCGACGACTGGGTGCTCGGTGCGCTCGGCGACATGGGGATCCGGGCCTGGTACCAGCCGCTCAACGACATCGCCACCGACCAGGGCAAGATCGCGGGCGCGGCGCAGAAGCGGGTCGTGGGCCACGCCGGCCGCCCCGGCGCCGTGCTGCACCACGTGACCATGTCCTACGACATCGACGCCGACAAGATGCTTCAGGTGCTGCGCATCGGGCGGGAGAAGCTGTCCGACAAGGGCATCAGGAGCGCGAAGAAGCGCGTCGATCCGCTGCGCCGGCAGACCGGCCTGCCGCGTGAGGCCGTGATCGAGCGGATGATCGCTTCCTTCGGCGGTCGCTACGGGCTGACGCAGGGCAAGGTGACGGACGAGGAACTGGCGCGGGCCGAGGAGCTGGCGCGCACGAAGTTCTCCTCGCCGGAGTGGACCGCCCGGGTGCCGTGACCGCCCACCGGGTGCCGGCTAGCGGTCGCCGCGCGCCGTGACCAGTCCCGACTCGTAGGCGAAGACGACCAGTTGGGCCCGGTCCCGGGCGCCGAGCTTCGTCATCGCCCGGCTCACATGGGTCTTGGCCGTCAGGGGGCTGATGACCATGTGGGCGGCGATCTCCTCGTTGGTCAGTCCGCGGGCGGCGAGCGCGGTGACCTCCCGTTCGCGGCGGGTGAGGTGGTCCAGGCCGGGCGCGGTGGCCCGGTCGGGGGGACGGGAGACGAACTCGCCGATCAGGGTGCGGGTGACCGACGGGGACAGCAGGGCCTCGCCGCGCGCGACCACCTCGATGGCCTGGAGCAGGTCGGCAGGCTCGGTGTCCTTCAGCAGAAAGCCGCTCGCGCCCGCCCGCAGCGCCTCGAAGACGTACTCGTCCAGGCCGTAGTTGGTGAGGATGACGACGCGCACGGCGGCGAGGTCCGGGTCGGCGGCGATCCGGCGGGTCGCCTCGATGCCCGTCATCACCGGCATCTGGACGTCGACCAGGGCGACGTCGGGCACCTGCTCGCGCACCAGGGCGAGGCCCCGCTCCCCGTCGGGTGCCTCGCCGACCACCTCGATGCCGTCCTCGGCGTCGAGGAGCGCCCGGAAGCCGGCGCGCATCAGCGCCTGGTCGTCGACGAGCACCACCCGGATCACCGTGCTCACGCCGCCTCCCCGAGCGGCAGCCGGGCCCGCACCGAGAATCCGCCCTCCGCGCGCGGGGCGGCGTGCAGGGTGCCGCCGAGGGCCGTGACGCGTTCGCGCATGCCGGTCAGGCCGGTTCCGGGCACCGGCGGGCGGGCCGGGTCGGCGGCCCCGTCGTCGTCCACGGCTATCGTCAGCTCCCTCTCGCCGTACTCGATCCGGACCGTCACCTTCGCCGGACCGGCGTGCCGTGCCGCATTGGTGAGGCCCTCCTGGACGATGCGGTAGGCGGCCCGGTGGACGGGGTCCGGCAGGGCGCGCTCGGTGCCGGTGACCGTGAGGCCGACGGCCAGTCCGGCGGCACGGGCGCGCTCCACGAGCAGGGCGGGGGTGCCGGCCGGTTCGTCGGCGCGCAGCACCTGGAGGGCGGAGCGCAGTTCGCGCATCGCCTCGCCGCTCGCCTCCTGGATGGCGAGCAGGGCGGGCGGCACCTCCTCGCCGCGTTTTCGGGCCAGGTGGACGGCGACGCCCGCCTGGAGCTTGACGATGGAGATGCTGTGCGTCAGCGAGTCGTGCAGCTCCCGGGCGATGCGCAGACGTTCCTCCCCGGCGCGGCGCAGAGCGGCCTCCTCGCGGGTGCGCTCCGCCTCCAGGGCGCGCTGCTCGGTCTGGCGCAGATACGCCTGCCAGTTGCGGTCGGCGAGGCCGGTCACGACCGCGCACAGGAACCAGCCGGCGAGCAGTCCGGCGCGCTCGGCCACGTCCTGGGTCCCGGCGCCCGTCGCCACGTACCCGGCCAGGAACACCGCGCCGCCGGCCGCCGCGACGCCCCGGTGGCCGACACGGGCGGCGGTGTGCACGGCGCCCAGGACGGGGAGGGCCGAGAGCGGGCCCGGGTGGGCGTGCAGGACGTACGCCGTGCCGAGGGCGGTGGTGACGGCCAGCACGGCGCGCGGGGCGGTGCGGTGGAAGGCCAGGGGCGCGGAGGCGAGGGCGATGAGCGCGTGGTCGAGCGCGGTCGTGTCGTCGTCGAAGGCGGCCGTGGTCATGACGAGGGCGCCGACGACGACCGCGAGGATCGCGTCGGCGAGCCGTCCGCGTGTGACCTGACGCCCGCTCATGCCCGCACGATAGACGCCTCCGCCGACAGCGGCGTCAGCCCTGTGGACGGCTCCCGTACTACTCCCGGCGAAGTAGTCCTCCCGCCGGCCGGGCCCCGCGGGCGCAGCGCGGACCGCATCCGGCGGTACGACGACGGGGAACGCCCCGGCGCCGCACGCTGGCGTCCATGACCACACCCTTCCGTCACACCGAACCGCTTCCGCCCAAGTCGGCCACCGGCCGCGTCGCGGAGGTCTACGAGCAGATCACCCGTGACTTCGGCATCGCCGGGCCGCCCACGTTCGTGGTCCTGTCCTCGGCTCCCGAACTCCTGGCTCCCGCTTGGGCGTTGATGCGGGAGTCCCTCATCGCCGGACCGGGTTCCCGGACGGGCAAGGAGGTCGCCGCCTTCGGGGTGTCGGCGGCCAACAAGTGCCCGTTCTGCGTGGACGCCCACACCGTGCTGCTGCACGCCACCGGCGACCACGCCCTGGCCGAGCGGCTGGCCCGGGGCCGGGAACCGGAGGACGCGGGGCACGCGCGCGTGCTCGACTGGGGGCGGCGCACCCGGGTGCCGGGCGCCGCCGGGGAGCCGTACCCGTTCCCGCGCGAGGAGGCTCCCGGCTATCTGGGGACCGCGCTCGCCTTCCACTTCATCAACCGGATCGTGTCGGCGCTGCTGACCGAGACCCTGTTCCCGGCCGATGCGCAACGGCTGCGCCCGGTGCGCAGCCTGGCGGGCCGGTCACTGTCGCGCGCGGTGCGCCGCCCCGCCGTCGCCGGGGCCTCGCTGGCCCTGCTGGACGACCCGGGACCGGGCCCCGAGTGGGCGGGCGGCACGGCGGTCGGCCCCGCCTACGCGGCGCTGCGGTCGGCCGCCCTGGCCGGCGCGGGCCTCCTCGACGCCGACGAGCAGGACCTCGTACGCCGGGCCGTGGGCGCGTGGGACGGGGCCCATCCGCCGCTCGCCGCGGACGTGTTCCCGGACCGGCGCGAGCGGCCCGGCGCGCGCCTGGCGCTGCTGACCGCGCTCGCGCCGTACCGGATCACGGACGAGGACGTGGCGGCGTGGCGCCGTCCCGAGCACACCGACCACTGCCTGGTCCACCTCGTGGCGTACGGCGCGTTCGCCGCCGTGGACCGCATCGAGACCGCCCTGTCCGCACCCACGGCCCGGCAGACGCCGTGACCGTGCGGCCGGCCGGGCCGCGATCCGCGTCGCACAGGGCGTCGTTCACACCGACCGGCATCGCCTCGTAGCGGGCCCGGTGCGCGGCCCGGTGTCGGCCCACGAGGCCGTTCAGACCTCCGCCTGACGGGGGTTGGCGGCACGGAAGGGATGCCCCTGCGCGTCGGCGCACTCGTACGCCGCGCATCCGGGAAGTGCTCGCCGTACGCGTCCGCCGCGGGGGTGCGGATGCGGGCGGGGGTGTGGCTGGTGACCGCCGTGCGTCCGTGAGGCGCGGGGTGCGTCTCCGTCACGGCGCGGGCACGCAGCGAGTTGGCACTTTCGCCCCACAGGGACTCGTGTGACACTGGCGTCCCGTCCGCAGTGCGGACCCCTCTCCGCACCGTCCCCCACGAGAAGTGCGCCGTGCGTTCTCTTCCTCTGCCGCTCGCCCTGACCGCGCGCCTGGCCCCGGTGGCCGTGCTCGCCACCGCCGGCTGGGCACTGTCCTCAGGGCCGGACACGGCCCCGGCCGCCCAGGACAAGGAGCCGGACCGCACCGCGAACCCGTCCGCCTCCGCCCCCGCCACCCAGGCGGTGACGAAGACCTACGCCGCCGCGCCGGCGCCCTGCGCGAGCCTGGCCGGGAAGACGGTCACGTCGCTCGTGCCGGGCGCCGAGGCGGACGGCAAGGAAATACCGTCGACGGACACGAAGGTGCGCCGCACCTGCTCCTGGAACGCGCTCAAGGGGTACGACTACCGCTGGCTCGACGTCTCCTTCGAGGTGATGGAGTCGGACGACGCGGCCCGGAGGTCGTACAAGGAGCGCGTCACCGACAAGAGCGGCGGAGGCGACGTCCCGGGGCTGGGCGACGCCGCCTACTCGGTCGTGAACCTCACCACGGAGGACGAGCAGCAGACGCGCGAGGGCACGGTGGTGGTCCGCTCGGCCAACGCGCTGGTGGTCGTCACCTACAACGGCAGCGACTTCGAGAGCCGCAGGGCGCCCGCGACGGACGAGATCAACAAGGGCGCGATCAAGGCCGCCAAGGAGGCGGTGGCGGCGCTGGAGAACGGGCGCGACTGACCCCGTACGCCGATCCGGAATCCATGGTTCCGTGACATCCGTCACAGCACTTACCGATCTACCCGGGCCTGTTAGTAGTGATCTCCCCGGTGACATATCGGACTTTGTCCGGCTTGCCGCGGGTGAAGGTCGGGCCGGTACGGGCGACGGTCCGGCCCGTACGGGAGAGCCGGCTGTTCTTCGTGTGCGGCGTACTTCTGACGCGGCGGCAGGAGTCCGCGAGGGGCCGGCGGGGCCGGACGGCACGCCCTCCCGACCGCCGCAAGGGCCGCACAGGCGTACTAGGCGCAGTAGTACTACGGCTCTTTGCCCTGCGTGTCGGGCCGTCCCAAGAATGACCAACCTCAGGATGTCGCAACCGAGTGAGGTCACGCATGGGAAAGCACCGCCACAAGCAGCACTACCGGCGGCCGGTCGTTGCGGCACTCGCGGTGGGCGCCATAGCCATACCCTCCGTCGCCATGGCCTGTTCCGACTGGCCCGGCGACGAGGGCCGGGAGCACCGGAACACCGCCACGGTCGCGTCCGAGCGCAACTGGGCCGACGCCGACTGGTACCGCGAGTGGAGCAGCCAGCAGGGCGGTGAGCCCTCGGCGGCACCGTCGCAGACGCCGACCGCCACCGCGAGCGCCTCGAAGTCCGGCGAGCCGAAGCACCGGGGCGGCAAGCCGTGGCACAAGCCGCGGACGACGGCCCCCACGACCGCCCCCGCCAAGCCCACGGCCGGCGCCTCCAAGCCCGCCACCGGATCGTCCAAGCCCACGGCCGGCGCCTCCAAGCCCGCCACCGGATCGTCCAAGCCGACGGCCGCCCCCTCCAGCCCCGCGGCGAAGCCCACCGCCACGGCCCCGTCGAGCACCCCGACGGCCACCGCCCCGGCCTCCGGTGCCGTCGCCCGGGTCGTGGAGCTCGTCAACGCCGAGCGCAGCAAGGCCGGTTGCTCGCCGGTGACGGTGAACGCCACGCTCACCAAGGCCGCCCAGGCGCACAGCGAGGACATGGCGGCCCACCGCAACATGTCGCACACCGGCTCCGACGGCTCCTCCCCCGCCGACCGCATCACGGGCGCCGGCTACAACTGGAGGACCTACGGCGAGAACGTGGCCTACGGCTACGACACGCCCGAGAAGGTGATGGCGGGCTGGATGTCCAGCACCGGCCACCGGGAGAACATCCTCAACTGCGAGTTCAAGGAGATCGGCGTCGGCCTCGCGCAGCCCGGCTCCTACTGGACCCAGGACTTCGGCACGGCCCGATAGCGAGCGGGGCCGCAGGCGCTCACGTGCGCCTGCGGCCCGCCGTCAGCGCGACGTACACGACGAGCGAGGCCGCGAGCCCCACGGCCCAGCCGTAGTCCGCTAGGGGCTTCAGGAGGGGGATCAGGCCGTCCTCCGGGAAGGGGCCCTTGCCCGGGGCCGAGTGGGAGCCGCCCACCGCGAGCACCCCGCCGGCCGCGAAGGCGGCCACGGCGCGCAGGTTCCAGCCGGACGTGTACCAGTAGCGTCCGCCCGGTGTGTACAGGGCGGGCAGGTCCAGGGCGGTGCGGCGGACGATCCAGTAGTCGGCGATGAGGATGCCGGCGACCGTGCCGAGCAGCCCGCCGACCAGCCCGAGCCAGGTGAAGATGTACAGCTCGGGTGTCTCGGTGAGCTTCCACGGCATGATCAGCACGCCGACCACCCCCGTGATCAGGGCGCCGGTGCGGAAGTCGATCAGTCGTGGCGCCAGGTTCGCCAGGTCGTACGCCGGTGAGACCACGTTCGCCGCGATGTTCACCGAGATGGTGGCGACGAGCACCGTCACCAGGGCGAAGAGCAGCCCGAAGACGTTGTCGGTCCTGGCGGCGAGCGCGACGGGGTCCCACACCGCGGCCCCGTACACCGCCTGCGAGCCGGAGGTGACGAACACCGACAGCAGCGCGAACAGCGTCATGGTGGTGGGCAGTCCGAGCGTCTGGCCCCAGACCTGGGCGCGCTGGCCCGCGCCGAAGCGGGTGAAGTCGGGGATGTTCAGGCTCAGGGTCGACCAGAAGGCGATCATCCCCATCAGGGACGGGAAGAACACCGGCCAGAAGTCGGCGCCCCAGCCGAGCTTCGACGGCTGGTCGAGCAGCGGGCCGAGGCCCCCGGCCTTGTTCGCGATCCACGCCAGCAGCACCAGCGCGCCGACGATGACGAACGGCGCGGCCCAGTTCTCGAAGCGGCGCAGCGCCTCCATCCCCCGGTAGATGATGGCCAGTTCGAGGGCCCAGAACAGGACGAAGCACACCCACAGCGTCCACGGCTGGCCGCCGACCTGCGACGCCTCGGCCCAGCCGCCGAACAGCTTGCCGAGCAGTACGAAGATGCCCTGGCCGCCGATCCACGTCTGGATGCCGAACCAGGCGCAGGCCACCCCGGCCCGGATCATCGCCGGCAGGTTGGCGCCGCGCAGCCCGAACGAGGCACGGGCCAGCACCGGGAACGGGATGCCGTACTTGGGGCCGGCGTGCCCGGTCAGCAGCATCGGCGCGAGCACGATGACGTTGGCGAGCGCGATGGTGAACACGGCCTGCTTCCAGTCCATGCCGAGCGCGACGAGACCGGAGGCGAGGAGCCAGGAGGGGATGTTGTGGGCCATGCCGACCCACAGCGCCGCGAAGTTGTACGTCGTCCAGCGGCGCCGGGCCAGGGGCACGGGCAGCAGGTCGTCGTTGACGAAGCGGCGGTCGGCGAACGTGGTGCCGGGCGGGAGCTCGACGCGTCCCGCGGGGTCGGGTATGGGGCCGTCGGACGTGGGCGGGACGGTCGCGGTCATGGGCGTGACCCTTCGGCGGCGGGTACCGGTCAGCGGTTGAGTGCCGGGATGATCTCCGCGCCGTACGCGTCGATCGTCGTCTCCTGCGCGTCGTGCATGTCGTACACGGCGAACTGGTCGACGCCCAGCTCGCGCAGTGCCCTCAGCTTCTCGATGTGCGCCTCGGGAGGGCCGAGCAGGCAGAACCGGTCGACGATCTCGTCGGGGACGAAGTCCGTGGACGGGTTGCCGGCGCGCCCGTGGTGGCTGTAGTCGTAGCCGTGCCGTTCCTTGATGTAGGAGGTGAGCGCCGCGGGGACCACGCCCGAGTGCTCGCCGTAGCGGGAGACCAGGTCGGCGACGTGGTTGCCGACCATGCCGCCGAACCAGCGGCACTGCTCGCGCGCGTGCGCCAGGTCGTCACCGACGTACGCGGGGGCGGCGACGCAGATGGTGAGGGATGCGGGGTCGCGCCCCGCCTCGGCGGCCGCGGCGCGTACGGCCTTCACCATCCACTCCGTCAGGTACGGGTCGGCGAGCTGGAGGATGAATCCGTCGGCCTTCTGCCCGGCGAGGGCGAGCGCCTTCGGCCCGTACGCGGCCATCCAGACGGGCAGCTTCCCGTTCCTCACCCACGGGATCCGCAGCGGCTGCCCGTCGACCTCGGCCTCGCGCCCCTCGGCGAGGTCGCGGATCACGTCGATCGCCTCGCCCAGGCGGGCCAGGGTGTTGGGCTTGCGCCCGGCGACGCGCATCGCGGAGTCGCCGCGGCCGATGCCGCAGACCGTGCGGTTGCCGTACATGTCGTTGAGGGTCGCGAAGGTCGAGGCGGTCACCTCCCAGGTGCGGGTGCCCGGGTTGGTGACCATCGGGCCGACGATCAGCTCCGTCGTGTCGGCCAGGATCCGGCTGTAGATCACGAACGGCTCCTGCCACAGCACGGCGGAGTCGAAGGTCCAGCCGTACCGGAAGCCGACCCGTTCGGCCCGTTGCATCAGGCTGACGACACGGGAGGCCGGCGGGTCGGTCTGCAGGACGAGTCCGAAGTCCATCTGCACCGCTCCTAGGTGGGGTCAGGCGAGGTACTGACAGGTGGAGCGCGGGGTGTAGACGCCGTGACCGGCGCGTCCGGTGTACTCCCGCTCGGTGATGACCGGCTCGCCGCGCGACAGCACGGTCTCGACGCGGCCGGTGACGCGCCTGCCCTCGTAGGCCGAGTAGTCGACGTTCATGTGGTGGGTCGCGGCGGAGATGACCTGCTCGGCGTCCGGGTCGTAGACGACGACGTCGGCGTCGGCGCCCGGTGCGATGGTGCCCTTCTTCGGGTACAGGCCGAACATGCGGGCCGGGGTGGCGCAGGCGATCTCGATCCAGCGGCGGCGGGTGATGTGTCCGTCGACGACGGCCTGGTGGAGCAGGTCCATGCGGTTCTCGACGCCCGGCATGCCGTTGGGGATCTTGGAGAAGTCGCCGCGGCCCAGTTCCTTCTGGCCCGTGAAACAGAAGGGGCAGTGGTCGGTCGAGACGACCTGGAGGTCGTTGGTGCGCAGCCCGCGCCACAGCACCGCCTGGTGCTCGCGTGGCCGCAGCGGGGTGGAGCACACGTACTTCGCGCCCTCGAAGTCCGGCTCCGCGAGGTTGTCGGTCGACAGGAAGAGGTACTGCGGACACGTCTCGCCGAAGACGTTCAGCCCGTCGTCGCGGGCCCGGGTCAGCTCGGCCACCGCCTCGGCGGCGGACACGTGCACGACGTAGAGCGGGGCCCCCGCCACCTGCGCCAGCCTGATGGCGCGGTGGGTGGCCTCGGCCTCCAGCAGTGCCTTGCGGACCTCGCCGTGGTAGCGGGGGTCGGTCTCGCCCCGGGCGAGGGCCTGCTCGACGAGGACGTCGATCGCGATGCCGTTCTCGGCGTGCATCATGATCAGCCCGCCGTTCCCGGCGGCACGCTGCATGGCGCGCAGGATCTGGCCGTCGTCGGAGTAGAAGACGCCCGGATACGCCATGAACTGCTTGAACGACGTGACGCCCTCCTCGACCAGGAGGTCCATCTCCTTCAGCGTCTCCTGGTTCACGTCGGAGACGATCATGTGGAAGCCGTAGTCGATCGCGCAGTTGCCCTCCGCCTTGGCGTGCCAGGCGTCCAGGCCCTCGCGCAGGGAGTGCCCGACGCTTTGGACGGCGAAGTCGACGATCGTGGTGGTGCCGCCCCAGGCGGCGGCCCTGGTGCCGGTCTCGAAGGTGTCCGAGGCGTAGGTGCCGCCGAAGGGCATCTCCATGTGGGTGTGCCCGTCGACCCCGCCCGGGATGACGTACTTGCCGCTCGCGTCGATGACCCGCTCGGCGGTGAAGGCCCCGGCCGCGGGGGTGCCGGTGGCGGCGAGGGCGGCGATGCGGCCGTCCTCGACCAGGACGTCGGCGTGGATCTCGTCGGACGCGGTGATGACGAGTCCACCGCGGATGACGGTACGGCTGCTCATGCTCTTCCCTCCTGTCGGGGGCGGGCGGGCGCCGGGTTCGCGCCCGGCGCCCTTCGGGGTGGAACCGCCGGCGGTCAGAGGCTCCTCAGCGCCGGTCAGAGGCTCCTCAGCGCGCGTTCCAGGATCGCCGCACCCTCCTCGGCCTCCGCGACGGTGAGGGACAGCGGCGGGGCGATCCGCAGGGCGCTGGTGTCGTGTCCGCCGCCCTTGCCGATGAGCAGCCCGCCGGACCGGGCCTCCTCCAGCACGGCGGACGCGGCCTGCGGGTCGGCCTCGTCGGTGCCGGGCCGGGTCAGCTCGATGCCGATCATCAGCCCGCGTCCGCGGACCTCCCGTACGTGCGGCACCTGTGCGGCGACGGCCCGCAGCCGTTCGATGAGCAGCCCGCCGACCCGCCGGGCGTTGCCCTGGAGGTCGTGCTCCAGCAGGTGGTTGAGGTTGGCGAGGCCGGCCGCCATGGTGATCTGGGTGCCGCCGAAGGTGGAGATGCTGTTGGCGTCCAGGCAGTTCATGATCTCCGCGCGGGCGATGACGCCACCGATGGACATGCCGTTGCCGATGCCCTTGGCGAAGGTGACGATGTCCGGCGGGCCGCTGCGCCCGTGGGCCTGCCAGCCCCAGAAGTGGTCGCCGGTGCGTCCCCATCCGGTCTGCACCTCGTCGGCGATCCACAGCACGCCCCGCTCGTGCAGCACCTCGCGGAACGCGGCGTACAGGCCGTCCGGCGGCGAGGTGAAGCCGCCGACGCCCTGGATCGGCTCGGCGATCAGCGCGGCCGGGGCGCGGGTGTGGCCGAGCAGGTCCTTCAGGTCGTCGACGCAGGCCGCGATGAAGTCGCGGTCGTCCAGGTGGGCGAAGGGGCCGCGGGTGCGGACGCCGCCGTGCACGTAGAGCGTCTGCAGCGGGGACAGGGAGGTCGGGGACCAGCTGCGGTTGCCGGTGATGCCGACCGCGCTGAAGGAGCGGCCGTGGTAGCTGTTGCGCATGGCCAGGACGGTGTTGCTGCGCCGGTAGGTGGTGGCGAGCAGCAGCGCGGTGTCGTTGGCCTCGGTGCCGGAGGTGGTGAAGAAGACGCGGGCGTCCGGGATTCCGGACAACTGGGTGATGCGCTCGGCGAGTTCGACCATCGGCCGGTTGAGGTACAGGGTCGAGGAGTGGATGATCCGCCCGGCCTGCTCGCTCACCGCCTTGGTCACCTCGGGCAGGGCGTGCGCGGTCATCGTGGTGAGGATGCCGCCGAAGAAGTCCAGGTACCTCTTGCCGGCGGCGTCCCAGACGTGGCGGCCCTCGCCGTGCGTGATCTCCAGCGGGTCCTCGTAGTAGAGGGCGAGCCAGTCGGGCAGGACGGACCGGTGGCGGCCCAGCAGGTCGCGGGTCACGGGCGCACCAGCCCCTCGTAGGCGTCGGGGCGGCGGTCGCGGTAGAAGGCCCACTGCTGCCGCACTTCCTCGATGAGGCCGAAGTCCAGGTCGCGGACGACGAGTTCCTCCTTGCCGTCGTCGGCGACGTCGCCGACGAACTGACCGCGTGGGTCGACGAAGTACGACGTCCCGTAGAAGTCGTTGTCGCCGTACTCCTCCTGCCCGACGCGGTTGATCGCGGCGACGAAGTACTCGTTGGCGACGGCCGCCGCGGGCTGCTCCAGGCGCCACAGGTGGGCGGAGAGGCCGCGGTGCGTGGCGGACGGGTTGTACACCAGCTGGGCGCCGGCGAGCCCGAGTTGGCGCCAGCCCTCCGGGAAGTGCCGGTCGTAGCAGATGTAGACGCCGACCTTGCCGACGGCCGTGTCGAAGACCGGCCAGCCGAGGTTGCCCGGCCGGAAGTAGTACTTCTCCCAGAAGCCCTTGACCTGCGGGATGTGGTGCTTGCGGTACTTGCCGAGGACGGTGCCGTCGGCGTCGATCACCGCCGCGGTGTTGTAGTAGAAGCCCGACTGCTCGACCTCGAACACGGGGGCGACGATCACCATGCCGGTCTCGCGCGCGAGCGCCTGCATGCGGCGGGTGGTGGGCCCGTCGGGCACGGGCTCGGCCCAGCGGTAGTGCTCCGGCTCCTGGACCTGGCAGAAGTACGGGGCGTTGAAGACCTCCTGGAACCCGATGATCCTCGCGCCCTGCCGGGCCGCCTCGCGGGCGTGCTCCTCGTGTTTCGCCACCATGGACTCGGTGTCGCCGGTCCAGGTCGCCTGGACCAGAGCGGCACGTACGACGTTGGCCATGAGCTGCTCCTTCGACGGGACGTCAGAGCCTCTACGCCCGTAGAAGCGGGCCGTAGAGGGACGAACGTAAGCCTCCTGGGCGGGCTTGCCAAGACCATCGTCACCAAGCCGGGGTGTCGATGCCGTTTCGCACTCCTGTGGGTGAGTGGAGGGGCTGGTGGGGCTGGTGTGACGGACTTCAGGTGGTGAATCCGGCGACGCGGAAGGCGTGGACGAGGTCCCGGTGATGCCGGCCGGAGACGTCCTGCGCCGCCTCCAGCAGCAACGGCACCAGCACCTGCGGGCCGGGGTCGGCGCTGCGGGCGGCCTCCTCGGGGGTGCGGCTGCGGACGCAGGCGCCGAGAAGTGCGCGGGCCTCGCGGCGGCGGCCCTCGGCGACGAGTGCGAGCGCGGCCCGGCCGATCTCGGCGGCGGGCCGTACGACGCCCTGCCGCAGGACCTGCTCGCCGTCGGCGGTGCGGCCGGCGGCGGCCAGGGCGTCGGCGGCCGCGACCAGCCGGCCGGCGGGCAGGGAGGCCGCCTCCCACAACAGGGTCGCCCAGTCGGCACCCAGCCCGGCCCGCTCCATCCGGGCGGCGAGCAGCGGCAAGCGGGCGGGGGGCCAGTGCGCGGCCTCGGCCAGCAGGGCGTGCGCCTCACCGCCGCGCCCCTCGGCGCGCAGCGCCGCCAGTACCTCGACGAGCCGGTCGGCCTCGCGCCCGTCCGCCGGGTCCGGCGCCTCGGGCCGCGACTCCCCCGGCCGCCCGCCCTCCACGACCCCGGCGAACCGCGCCCCCCGCGGGGCAGGGCCGCCGCCGGCGGACATCACGCCGGGAACCGCCCCGCCCTGAGGCGGCACGACAACAGCCCCGACCCCCTCCTCCCCACCCCCGGCAAAACGCGCCCCACCACGCCGCCGCCTGCGCGGCTTGAGTGTGGGGGGCGGAGCGTGCGGCGGGGTGTCGGCCGCCGGCTGCGGCGAGGCGGGCGCCACGCCCTGCGGCGGAGCGTCGGTCGCTTCCCGCGAGGCGGCAGCCATGTCGTGCGGCGGGCCGACGGTCGCCACCTGCGGCACGGCAGGAGCCGTACCGTGCGGCGGGCCGGCGGTCGCATGCTGCGGCACGGCGGGGGCCACGTCGCGTGGAGAGGCTGTGCTCGCTCGCTGCCACGGGGCGGGGGCCGCCCCCTGCCGCGGAGCGACTGTCGCCTCCCGCGAAGCGGCAGCCGTGTCATGCGGCGGGACGACAGTCGCTCGCTGCGGCACGACGGGGGTCGGATCGTGCGGAGGCATGGCGGTCGCGTGCTGCGGCCCGCCAAGGGCCGCGTTGTCCAGCACCGCGGCGGTCGCCGTCCGCGGCGCGGCAGAGGGCCGGTCATGCGGCGGGCCGGCGGTCGCCGCGTGCGGCGCGGCAGAGGCCGGGTCGTGCGGCGGGACGGCGGTCGCACGCTGCCACGCCCCGGGGGCCGCGTCGTCCAGCACCGCGGCGGTCGCCGCCCGCGGCGCGGCAGAGGACCGGTCGTGCGGCGGGACGGCGGTCGCCGCGTGCGGCGCGGCAGAGGCCGGGTCGTGCGGCGGGCCGGCGGTCGCACGCTGCCAGGCCCCGGGGGCCGCGTCGTCCAGCACCGCGGCGGTCGTCGGCTGTGGTGCGGTAGAGGAGCCGGCATGGGGTGGGGCCGGAGGCGTGGGCTGCCGTGTGATGGGGGGCGCGTCGTGCGGTGGGGTGGTGGGTGGCGCCTGGGGTGCGGTGAGGGCTGCCATGCGGGCTTGGAGTTCGGCGCAGCGGGCGGTTGCCCGGGCGTGGTCGTCGCGGGCCCAGGCCAGGTCGAGGCGGAGGGCGTCGGCCGCCTCCTCGGTGGTGGCCGCGGCGAGCAGCCGGCCCAGTTCCGCCTGCCGCTCGGCGGCGTACCGCTGCTCGCGGAGCATGACGTCGAGCCGGTCCGCCAGGGCGTCCCCGCCGCCGGGCAGGGCGTCGTACGCGGTGAGCGCGGCGGCGTGCAGGGCCCGGGCACGGTCCGCCTCCGCCGCCGCGGCACCGGGGTCCCGTCCGGCGAGGTCCTGGAGCAGCGCCTCCAGCACGTCCCGGGGCGGCACCTCCCGCCCCTCCAGGCAGGCCCGCATCCCGTCCGGGTCGCGCCGCCAGAACACCCCGCACCAGCCCGTGTCCTCGTCGAGCCGCGCCAGCAGTCCGGTCAGGTGGTGCGCGAACTCCCGTACCCGGCCCGGCAGCTCGTCCACGGCCATCGCTCAACTCCCGCCCGATCGGAGCACTCCGGTCCGGTCGTAGGGAACACCAGTCGTGTTACGACGCCGCTACAGGGAGTTTTCGGATGCGGACGTCACACACGCGTCACACCGGCGTCAGCACGCACTGCCCCGCCAGTTCGTCCATGGACAGCCCGAGGGCGCCGGCCAGCGCGGCCACCGTGAAGAACGCCGGGGTCGGCGCCCGTCCCGTCTCGATCTTGCGCAGCGTCTCGGCGGAGATGCCGGCGCTCGCCGCGACCTCCGTCATGCTGCGGTCGCCGCGGGCCGCGCGGAGCAGCCGCCCGAGCCGCTCGCCGCGTTCGTGCTCTTCGGGGGTCAGAGGGTTCCGCACCATGCCGCCATTCTAATACCGGTATAGAAATCGACACCCTGAGCGACTCCTGAAATGCCCGCCGGAACAGAACGTGTCATGTTGGGCATGACCGGCGCCCGGCCGGGTTACCCGGCCCCGGCACGTCGAGCAGCGGAGCAGCGGAGGACCCGAGACGATGACAAGCGGCTACATGGGCCCGGAGGGCGACCCGTTCGCGGAATTTCTCGCACGCTTCTTCGGCGGCCCGCGCCCGAGGCAGATCGACATCGGCCGGCTGCTGAGCCAGCCGGCCCGGGAGCTGGTGCGCGGCGCCGCCCAGTACGCCGCCGAGCACGGCAGCCGCGACCTCGACACCGAGCACCTGCTTCGGGCCGCACTCGCCACGGAGCCGACCCGGAGCCTGCTCAGCCGGGCCGGCGCGGACCCCGACTCGCTGGCGTCGCAGATCGACGAGCGGTCCGGCCCGGTGCAGCACCCGCCCGGCGAGGTCCCGCCGCCGACCTCGCTCTCGCTGACCCCGGCCGTCAAGCGCGCCCTGCTGGACGCGCACGAACTGGCCCGGGCGTCCGGTACCGGTTACATCAGCCCGGAGCACGTGCTCAGCGCCCTCGCGGCGAACCCCGACTCGGCCGCCGGGCACATCCTGAACGCGGCCCGGTTCGCGCCCTCCGGCCTCCCGCCCGAGGCGCCGGACGCGACGAAGGCCCGCCCGGAGCAGCCGCGGACCACCAACACGCCGACCCTGGACAAGTACGGCCGTGATCTGACCGACCTGGCGCGGCAGGGCCGGATCGACCCGGTGATCGGGCGCGACGACGAGATCGAGCAGACCGTCGAGGTCCTCTCCCGCCGGGGCAAGAACAACCCGGTGCTGATCGGTGACGCGGGCGTCGGCAAGACCGCCATCGTGGAGGGGCTGGCCCAGCGCATCACCGACGGCGACGTGCCCGACGTGCTGGCCGGGCGGCGGGTGGTCGCCCTGGACCTGACGGGCGTGGTCGCGGGCACCCGCTACCGGGGCGACTTCGAGGAGCGCCTGAACAACATCGTGGGCGAGATCCGCGCCCACTCCGACCAGCTCATCATCTTCATCGACGAGCTGCACACCGTGGTCGGCGCGGGCGGCGGCGGCGAGAGCGGGTCGATGGACGCCGGGAACATCCTCAAGCCGGCCCTGGCCCGCGGCGAGCTGCACATCGTGGGCGCCACGACGCTGGAGGAGTACCGCCGGATCGAGAAGGACGCGGCACTCGCCCGCCGCTTCCAGCCGATCCTGGTGCCCGAGCCGACCGCCACGGACGCGATCGAGATCCTGCGCGGCCTGCGCGACCGCTACGAGGCCCACCACCAGGTCCGCTACACCGACGAGGCGCTGGTGGCGGCCGTGGAGCTGTCCGACCGCTACCTCACCGACCGGCGGCTGCCGGACAAGGCCATCGACCTGATCGACCAGGCCGGCGCCCGGGTGCGGCTCCGGGCCCGCACCAAGGGCACGGACGTACGGACCATGGAGCGCGAGGTCGAGCAGCTGACCCGCGACAAGGACCAGGCCGTCGCCGACGAGCAGTACGAGCAGGCCATGCAGCTGCGGGACCGCATCACCGAGCTGAAGCAGCGGCTGTCCGAGACCGCCGGCGAGGACGAGGCCGACGAGGGGCAGAACCTCGTGGTGGGCACCGAGGCCGTCGCCGAGGTGGTGTCCCGGCAGACCGGCATCCCCGTCAGCAGCCTCACCCAGGAGGAGAAGGACCGCCTGCTGGGCCTGGAGGAGCACCTGCACGAGCGGGTCGTCGGCCAGGACGAGGCCGTACGCGTCGTCTCCGACGCCGTGCTGCGCTCCCGCGCCGGGCTCGCGAGCCCCGACCGGCCGATCGGCAGCTTCCTGTTCCTCGGCCCGACCGGCGTCGGCAAGACCGAGCTGGCCCGGGCGCTGGCCGAGTCCCTGTTCGGCAGCGAGGACCGGATGGTCCGGCTGGACATGAGCGAGTACCAGGAGCGCCACACGGTCAGCCGCCTGGTCGGCGCCCCGCCCGGGTACGTCGGGCACGAGGAGGCCGGCCAGCTCACCGAGGTGGTGCGGCGGCACCCGTACTCGCTGCTCCTGCTCGACGAGGTGGAGAAGGCGCACCCGGACGTCTTCAACATCCTCCTCCAGGTCCTCGACGACGGACGCCTGACCGACTCCCAGGGCCGGACGGTGGACTTCACCAACACGGTCGTGGTGATGACCAGCAACCTCGGCTCCGACGTGGTCATCCGGCGCGGTGCCGGCATCGGCTTCGGGGCGGGCGGCGCGGAGGCGGACGAGGAGGCCCGGCGCGAGCAGGTGCTGCGGCCGCTGCGCGAGCACTTCCGGCCGGAGTTCCTGAACCGCATCGACGAGATCGTCGTCTTCCGCCAGCTCAGCGGCGACCAGCTGCGGCAGATCACCAGCCTGCTGCTGGAGCAGACCCGGCGCATGGTCAGCGCGCAGGGCATCACCGTCGACTTCACCGACGCGGCCGTGGACTGGCTCGCCGAGCGCGGCTACCAGCCCGAGTACGGTGCCCGGCCGCTGCGCCGCACCATCCAGCGCGAGGTGGACAACGAGCTGTCCCGGCTGCTGCTGGACGGCCGGGTCACGGAGGGCGGCCGCGTGACGGTGGACGTCGAGGACGGCCGGCTCGCGTTCCGCACGCAGGCACGGCCGTCCCCCGAACTGTGACAGGCCCTAGTGGGCCGGGCGCACCACCATCGCCGAGCCGCCGCCGCGTCGTACCTTCTCGGCGGCGGCCACCCACCTGCCGTCCGGCAGGCGCTGTACGCCGGTCGTCGCGCCGATCTCGGGGTTGAGCCTGAAGGAGTGCCCGATGGCCTCCAGCTGCCCGCGCAGTTGGCTGTCGTAGAGCCCGGGTTCCAGCTCGGTCTGTGCGGCGTTGCGCTGGCTGGCCCGGGGCGCGGCGATCGCCTCGACGAGCGGGAGACCGCGGTCGAGGAACCCGGTCAGGGTCTGGAGCACGGTGGTGATGATGGTCGCGCCGCCGGGCGAGCCGACCGCCACAACCGGCCTGTCGTGCCGGTCCAGCACGATGGTGGGCGCGATCGAGGACCGGGGGCGCTTGCCGGGACCGGGCAGGTTCGGGTCGTGCACGGCCGGGTTGGCCGGCGCGAAGGAGAAGTCCGTCAGCTCGTTGTTGAGCAGGAAGCCCCGGCCGGGCACGGTGATGCCGCTGCCGCCGGTCTGCTCGATGGTGAGCGTGTAGGCGACGACGTTGCCCCACTTGTCGGCCACCGTGAGGTGGGTGGTGTTCTCGCCCTCGTACGTCGTCGGCGCCGCCTTGCCGCCGCCCGCGCACGGCTCCGGGTGCCGCGGGTCGCCGGGGGCGAGGGGGCTGGTGAGCACCGCGTCGTCCTTGATCAGGCAGGCGCGGGAGTCGGCGTACCGCTGCGACAGCAGTTCCTTCGCCGGTACGTCCTCGAAGGCGGGGTCGCCGACCCAGCGCCCGCGGTCGGCGAAGGCGATGCGGCTCGCCTCGATGAAACGGTGCAGGTAGCCCGCCTGGCTCGCCTTCGACAGGTCGGTCCGTTCGAGGATGTTGAGGGCCTCGCCGACCGTGGTGCCGCCGGAGGAGGAGGGCGCGATGGAGTAGACGTCCAGGCCCCGGTACGAGGTCTTCGTGGGCGGCTGGAGCTCGGCGCGGTAGGCGGCGAGGTCCTTGGCGGACAGGTCGCCGGGGCGGGCGTTCCAGCCGGAGTCCGGGTCGACGGGCGGCTTGTTGACGGTGGCGACGATGTCCTCGCCGAGGTCGCCGTGGTAGATCGCGCCGACGCCCTTGCGGGCCAGCTCGCGGTAGGTGCGGGCGAGGTCGGGGTTCTTGAAGGTGGAGCCGACGACCGGCAGCTCGCCCTTCGGCAGGAACAGCTCGGCGGTGTCGGGGAAGTGGCGGAACCGCGCCTCGTTGGCGGCGGTCTGGGAGCGGAAGGTCTCGTCGACGGTGAAGCCGTCGCGGGCCAGGCGTTCGGCGGGCGCGAGGACCGAGGAGAGCTTGCGGCTGCCCCACTTGTCGAGGGCGGTCTGCCAGGTGGCGGGCGTGCCCGGGGTGCCGACGGCGAGGCCGCTGCTGACTGCTTCGGCGAAGGGAAGCGGCTCGCCGTTCTCCGTGAAGAGGTCCTCGTCGGCGGTCAGCGGCGCGGTCTCGCGGCCGTCGATGGTGCGCACCGTGCGGGTCTTGGCGTCGTAGTGGACGAAGTAGCCGCCTCCGCCGATGCCGGCGGAGTAGGGCTCGGTGACGCCGAGCGCGGCGGCGGTGGCGACGGCGGCGTCGACGGCATTGCCGCCCTTGCGCAGGATCTCGATGCCGGCGGCGGAGGCGTCCGGGTCGACGCTGGCCACCGCGCCGCCGTAGCCGACGGCGACCGGGGATTTCGGGGCGGGCCCGGTCCCGGGGCCGGGGCCGGGTGGGGCCGCCGCGCCCACCGACACCACGGCGGCCGAGACCGCCAGGACCGTCAGATTCCGTGCGACAGGGCGACGCATCCGCACCTCCAGGGAAGGGCCGTCCAGGCAGCTTAATTCATCGTCATGGCCGCGTCAGGGACCTGTCGAACGCCGGTGCACCCGTGCCCGCTAGCATGCGCGCCCATGAATGACGACGTCCGCAACATCGCCCTGGGTGTGATAGCGGCCGGCATCAGTGCCGCGCTGGGCTGGCTCGCCCGTACCTACCTGTGGAAGCGGAAACTCCGCCGCAAGCAGGCGTTCCTCGGGCTGCCGGAGAACTCCGAGTCCCTGCTCGTCGTCAACCGCGATCCGGCCGCCACCGAACCGGCGGTGCACCGCTTCGACGTGTTCGCGCTGCTGGAGCTGTCCGCGCTGATCAAGGACTGCGGGGCGCATGTGCAGGTGGTCACGCAGGACGCGGTGCACCAGGGTTTCGGCGAGCGGACGGAGTTCTGCGTGGGCGGGCCCGGGTCGAACCGGCGGATGGCGGCCCACATGGCGGCCATGCTGCCCGGGGTGCGGGTCAACATCGACCCGGAGCCCGGGCCGGACCGCGGGGCGTTCCAGATCGGCTCGGAGCGCTACCGCATGGACCCCGGTGTCTCGGAGTACGTCCTGCTGGCCCGGCTGACCGCCGGGGAGCGCCGCGAGGTCCGGCCCGTGTTCCTCTTCTGCGGCCAGCGCGCGATCACCAACCAGGCCGCCACCCGTTACCTCGCCCGCCACCACGAGCGGCTGGCCCGCAAGCACGGCAACAACGCGTTCGTCCTGCTGCTGAAGGTGGTCAACTCCCAGGCGTACGGACCGGACGTGGTCGAACTCGTCGCGGACGTCACCCGCGCGGCGACGAGCCCACTGCCCGCGCCCGCTCCCCGGAACTCCCACCGGGCCTCCTAGCAGCGGGCGTTCGGGGCAGCGGACTCACGGCTCCGCGACCTCCGCGTACAGCTGCGACAGCTCGGGCACACCGGCCGTGGCCCACTCGTGGCCGAAGGCCACGACGTCGAACTCCCGGCCGGAGGCGAGCCGGACGACGAGCCGGCCGTCCGGCCACAGGTGCCAGGCGGCACCGGGCACGGTCCGGACGATGACCGTGCCCAGGTACAGCCCGGCGTCGTTGCCGAGCCAGGGCAGGATCTCCGCGTCGTCCCGCCAGCGCGGCAGCACCTGGTCCAGCGCCTCCAGCGAGGCCGCGGAGTCGTCGAGCCGGACGCCCTCCCGGGAGGCCTGCGAGCGGAGCAGTTCGCACTCGGCGAGCAGGTCGGCGATGCCCTCGGGGTCGGGGGCCGAGGGGGTTTCGCGCCGCTTGCCCAGGAAGGGGATGTTCATACGTCCAGCCTGTCATTCGTACCACCGCGCGCACCACAGGCGCGCGAGCCGTACTTCCCGGCGGACGGCCGGTGACTACACGTCCAGGTCCACCACGACCGGCGCATGGTCGGATGCGCCCTTGCCCTTGCGCTCCTCGCGGTCCACGTAGGCGTCGCTGACGGCCTTCGCGAACGGCGCGTTGCCGTACACCAGGTCGATGCGCATGCCGCGGTTCTTGGGGAAGCAGAGCTGGCGGTAGTCCCAGTAGGTGAACGGCCGGTCGTACTTCAGCGGGCGCGGGACCACGTCGGACAGGCCGGCCTCGCGCAGGGAGGTGAGCGCGGCACGCTCGGCGGGGGTGACGTGGGTGGAGCCCTCGAACGCGGCGGGGTCGTAGACGTCGTCGTCGGTCGGCGCCACGTTGTAGTCGCCCATCACCGCGAACGGGCGGCTGCCGGACGCGTCGCCCGCGACGGCCGCGCGCAGGGCCTCGAACCACTGGAGCTTGTAGGCGTAGTGGGCGTGCTCCACCTCGCGGCCGTTCGGCACGTACACCGACCAGACGCGGACCGGGCCGCAGGTCGCGGAGATGGCCCGGGGCTCCTGCACGCCCTCGAAGCCGGGGTCGCCGGGCAGGCCCTTGACCACGTCCTGGATGCCGACGCGGGAGAGCACCGCGACGCCGTTCCACCTGCCGGTGGCGTGGACCGCCGCCTCGTAGCCCTTCTCGCGCAGCTCGTCGAACGGGAACTGCTCCTCGGCGACCTTGGCCTCCTGGAGGCACAGCACGTCGGTGCCGCTGCTCTCCAGCCAGGCGAGCAGCCTCGGCAGGCGGGCGGTGATCGAGTTCACGTTCCAGGTGGCGATGCGCATGTCTCACAACCTACCGGGCGGGACTGACAACCCGGTCCCGCCCGGGAGCCGGACTCCTCACATCTGCGCGGAGTCCCCGGGGGCCAGGCGCAGGTGCTCCGCGCCGCCGAGCTGTCCGATCTGGCGGTCGTAGACCGGGCGGGCGAGGTCGGTGAGGAGGGCGTCGTGGATGTCGTAGGCGCGCTGCGGCTTCACCTCGCGGACGTAGTCGATGACCTCGGAGATCTTGTTCCAGGGGGCCATGACGGGCAGCATCAGCGTCTCGACCGGGTGATCGGGGACGGTGAGGGCGTCGCCCGGGTGGAAGACCTTGCCGTCGACGAGGTAGCCCACGTTGGTGATGCGCGGGATGTCCGGGTGGATCACCGCGTGCAGCTCGCCGTGGACCTGCACGTCGAAGCCCGCGGCGGTGAAGGTGTCGCCGTGGCCGACGGTGTGCACACGCCCCGGGAAGGCCGCGGAGAGCTTCTCCGCGACCGCCCGCAGCGTCCAGATCTGCGCGGCCGGATTGGCCTCCATGCCGGCCCGCAGCCGCAGCTCGTCGAAGTGGTCGGGGTGCTCGTGGGTGACGAGGATGGCGTCCGCGCCGACCGCGGCGTCCTCCTCGCTGAAGGCGCCGGGGTCGAGGACGAGGACCTGCCCGTCCTTTTCGAGGCGGACACAGGAGTGCGACTTCTTGGTGAGCTTCATGACTCCATCCTCCCCCTGCCCGCACCCCGGCGGACGGCCGCGCCCCGGCAGCCGGCCCGGGCTCACTCCTGCGGCGTGGTCTCCTCGCGGATCACCCGCTGCGCCACCCGGAAGGCGCTGTTCGCCGCCGGTACTCCGCAGTAGACGGCCGTCTGGAGCAGCACCTCCTTGATCTCGTCCGGGGTGAGGCCGTTGCGCAGGGCCGCCCGGGTGTGGACGGCGAGCTCCTCCAGGTGACCGCCGGCGACCAGGGCGGTGAGGGTGACGCAGCTGCGGGTGCGGCGGTCCAGGCCGGGCCGGTCCCAGATCTCGCCCCAGGCGTAGCGGGTGAGGAACTCCTGGAAGTCCCCGGAGAGCTCGTCGGACCCGGCCAGCGCCTGGTCGACGTGCGCGTCGCCGAGCACCTCGCGCCGCACCTTGAGGCCCGCGTCGTACGGGTCGGGACGCCCCTCGGCCTGCGCGGGGACGGCGGCCGGGGCGATCTCCGCGATGGGGGCGGCCTGCTGCGGCGGCACGGCGGCCAGGGCGGGCTGGACGGGGGCGGCGGCGACGGCGGGTACGGCGGTCTGGCCGGTGGCGGAGTCGTGGGCGGGCTGCCAGGCGGTGCCGAAGTGCCGGACCAGGAGGTCGGTGACGGCCGCCGGCTGCTCGACCGGGACGAGGTGGGAGGCGCCGGGGACGACGGCGAGGCGGGCGTCGGGGATGCCGGCGACCAGGGTGCGGGCCTCGGCGGGGCCGGTGACCTGGTCCTCGGAGCCGACCAGGACCAGGGTCGGCACGCCGACGCGCCCGAGCTCGCTGCGCACGTCGAAGGCCGCGAGCGCTTCGCAGGCGGCGATGTAGCAGCCGGGGTCGGTGGTCCGGACCATCTGCACGGCCCATTCGGTGATCGCGGGCTGGGCCGCGGCGAACCCGCCCGTGAACCATCTGTCGGGCGCGGTGCGGGCGATGGGGTCGAGCCCGTTCGTCCGGACGATCACACCGCGCTGCCGGAACTCGTCGGCCGTGCCGAAACGGGGCGAGGCGGCGATCAGCGCGAGGGAGGCCAGGCGCTCGGGGTGGCGCAGCGCCAGCTCGATGCCGACGGCGCCGCCGAGCGCGCAGCCCGCGTAGCCGAAGCGCTGTACGCCGAGCCCGTCCAGCGTGGCGAGCAGACGTGCGGTGAGTTCGGCGACGGAGCCGCCCGGATGGGCCGGTGCGCCCCCGTGCCCGGGCAGGTCGAACCGGAAGACCCGCCACTGCTGCGCCAGCTCGGGGACCTGCCGGTCCCACATGTGCCATGTGGTACCCAGTGAGGGACCCAGGATCAGGACCGGGGCGTCTTCTGGCCCGTCAAAGCGGTATTGCAGGGTGTTCGGTGGTGTCTCACTCACGCCCCAGACCCTCTCACGTCTCACGGACGCCCCTATAACACGGGGGTGCGGGAAACCGGTCTGACCAGGTTGAAGACCTCGCGGGCTGCGTATCGCTTGAGGCATCGGACGATCTCACGTCGGGTCTTGCCCTCCTGGGTGCGGCGTTCGTAATACGCCTGGGTACGCGGGTCGTGGCGAAGCCGGGTGAAGACAATGCGATGCAGGGCCGCGTTCGCCTGCCGGTCGCCGCCGTAGTTCAGCCGACGCGTGCGCCGCCGGCCGGAGGAGTACTCGATGGGGCTGGCCCCGCAAAGGGCAGCAAAGGACGCCTCAGTGTTCAGCCGCTCGGGGTTGTCTCCCATGGTGATCAGTAGAGTGACTGCGCTGTCCGGACCGATGCCCACCGGTTCGAGTAGCTGTGGGGCGTGGTGTTCGACGAGCTGGGTCAGTCGCTTGTTCAGCTCATTGATCTGTCCGGTGAGCTGTTCGATGCGCTCGGCGAGCATGCGCAGCGTCATGTGGGTGGCCTGGGCCACGGCTTCCTCGTCTCCCCCACCACCGGGTGGGCTCAGGCGCGCGCAAGTGCGGAACAACTCGGCATTGCCCAAGCTCGACAACCGTTCCCGCAGGGCGGGGTCGGCGATGACCAAGACGGCCTTGAGCTGGTTGATGGCCTGGGTGCGGGCCTTGACCGCAGAGTCCTTGGCGAGCTTGTAGATCCGGGCGGCGTGCACGGGTCCGTCGCCGGATTTGGCCTGGGCCCGGGCGCGGCCGCTGAGCACGGCTCGCGCTGCGGCCTGCGGAAGATCTCAAGAGTCAGCCCCCCCATACGGGACGGCATCGCGCAACCGTCCCATCGATCCCGGCGCATCGGCACGTCCCGACCACAGCCGTAAGGCTTCGCCCGAACCAGCACCCAACCTGGCTGGAGCAGGCTGAGAATGAGTCGAATCCCCGCCCACTCGTGACCGGCAACGACGGACAGCCGTCTGGCCCGCCGCGCGGTCGCCCCTTCATCGACCATCGCACGAACAGCTTCGAGCCCTCTTTCCGGTACACGGCCTTCCACAAGTCACGCAGCGGACGCTGACGGCCCGCGATGCGGCGAACTCGGCGCGCTGTCGGCGTTCCCGCTCCCGGCGCGCCCGGGCTTGGGCTATCTACTGCAGCACGCCGGCCTCGACGGCTGCGAGGTCCTTCTCGATGAGCTGCTGGCCGATGTCGGCCATGATGGTCTCCGTTCTCCTGAGCGGGGGCCGGGGGACTGGAGGATGCGGCCGGACCTTGCAGTCAGCGTGCTCGATCGCCCGGCCGCCCTGTCCCCGGGCGGGGCGGCCGGTGGCGGTCCTGCCCGTTATGCGAGCGGGTCGCCGGCCTTCTGAACGATCCTGGCGATCCACGCCATGGCCTCGGGCACGTCGTAGTTCCCGGCGTGCGGCTGGTTCCAGGCGAGCCGGTAGTCCAGCTCCTCGACCTGCTTGTCGGCGGCGAGGGCGCGGTCGAGGTTGACCGAGACGGTGAAGGCGGTGTCGCGGTCACGGGTGCCATGGCGGACGTACCAGTTCGGCGCGGTGTCGGCCTTGGTGCCGATGAAGTCCATCGGGTTGATGAGGTGGATCTGGTCGTCGACGGTGGTGCTCGGCAGCGCGGTGTACTGCTTCCAGGTCAGCCCGGTGTCGTCCAGGCCACTGCCGTCGCCTGGCACGTCGTTGTGGTTCCAGCTGTACTCGGTGTAGTTGAGGTACATCTGGGTCGGCGGGCCGAAGAGGTTGGTCTCGGTGCGGCTGGTGGTGTTCCCGGCGACGCCCACGGCGTCGAAGGCGGGGGTTGTCTTGAGGGCGGCCTGGGTGGCGACGAAGGCGAGGTACTTCGTCATGTCGACGGAGCGCACGGTGCGGGTGGCGGTGTCGACGTCGATCCAGTCGTTGACGTACGACTTGGTGGTGCCGCCCGCCGTGATCTGGAAGGTGCCGCCCAGCGGTGGGATGGTGTGGGCGGGATCCTCCTTCAGGTAGGTCTCGGCGGAGCGGACGACCTCCTGCTGGATGGTGTCGAGCATGGTGGCGGCGGTGAGCCGGGAGCCGTCGGGGTTGCGCAGGCCGAGGCTCTTCTCGTAGGCCGCGAACCGGGCCGCTGTCTCCGTGGCCGCCGCGGGTGAGAGGTTCTGCCCGGTGATGTCGCGGGTTCCGAGGGCGTTGTAGAGCCACTCGTAGGCGATGTCGGCGTTGCCGAGGTCGGTGATCGGGCAGTAGGCGTTGACGGCGAAGACGTCGTCGCGCAGGGTGCTGCGCCCCTTGGCGTCGATGCCGGCGGCGCCGACCGCGGCGAGGTACGGGGTGTACTCGGCGCTGTTGCCGGAAGCGCCCAGGGCCGACGCCAGCGCTCCGCCGCCGCTGGTGCCGTTGACGACGATCCGCTCCGCGCTGCCGGGCATCGCGATGTCGTTGAGACGCAGGTAGCGCACGGCGGCCTTGGCGTCGGTGACGGCCGCGGGTGCCTTGCCGGGGAACGAGCCGTCGGCGCCGATCAGTCCGCGGCTGCGGCTGGCGACGTCGACGAAGACGTAGCCCGCCTTCAGGGCGGCGCCGACGTTGCTCGTCGCGCTGTTGTAGGCGGCGCCGGCGGTCACGCTCGCCCGTATGTAACTGGCCATCCAGCCACTGTTGTTCACGGCGAAGTAGATCGGTGCCCGCTGGTCGCCGAAGGCGCTCTCGGAGACGAACACGTTCATGCTCTGGTAGCCGCAGGCGGTGTTGGAGATGGTGGTGGTGGTGCCCCCGCCCGGACCGCCGGGCTGCTGTGCCGCCGCGGCGACCGGGTTCGCGACGTAGCAGATCTCCTTGTACCAGCGCACCTGCAGGGGACGGCCGTCGACGGTGACGGTGATCGTCGTGTAGCGGGAGGGGTCGAAGGCGAGCGCCGCGTCCTGGGAGCCCGCGTGGCTGCGGCTCTGCGCGGGGGCGGCCGCCGCGACGGAGGCCGGTACGGCGACGGACGTGAGGACGAGGGAACCCGCGAGCGCCACACCTCTCAGGAGGCGTGTGCGAATCACTGGGCGTTCCGCCCGCACGCTCGGCGGGTGGGCGAGTGCGTCTCGTCCGCAGGACGTGGTCAACCTCTGCATGGGTCTCCCCTCATCGAGCACCAGGTGCTTCGCGGATGCCTCGAGGTCAAGGCGTGACGCACGCTACAAGATTGTTAACAATATGCCCAGCATTATCGCGGACATTATCGGTCGTCGTGGTGGCGCAGCCACAGGACGAGGTGCCAGTCCTGGTCGTTGGCGAGGGGATCTGCGGTGTGCGCGGGGCGTCCGTCCACGGCCGAAGGCATGACGAAGGCGCAGGTGGCCGAGCCGTCCTCGTGGTAGTTGGCCAGGTTCGCGCGAAAAATCGTCTCGGCGAGGCGGTCGGTGTCGGGGGTGCGCAGGGTGGCCGGGAGGCGCAGCAGGGTCGTGGCGGTCAGGGTGCTCCAGTAGTGCGGGAAGACGTCGCCCCAGAGCCGGTTCTCGCCGAACCAGTAGCCGTCCCAGTGGCGGATGGCGATGCCGTGCAGGCGTGCGTGGGGCTGGGGGCCGCCGAAGGCCAGCAGCCAGGGCAGCCGCTCCTCGATCGCGTCGTGGAAGACGGCCTCGCCGGTGAGGGCGTAGGCGTCGCTGAGGAGGTCGAGCAGGGGGGCGACGATCGCCTGCTCGTAGCTGACCTCGTGGGCGGGCAGCTGCCGTCCCAGGCGCGCGAACCGGCGGGCGCTGTCGACCAGTTGCTCACGCAGCCGTGCGGCGCGGGCGCTCTGGCCGGCGGTGTCGAGGGCGTCGCAGACGGCCGTCGTCGTCGGGGAGTCGTCGATGGACAGATGGGTGGCGCCGCCCAGGTCGAAGCGGCGCTCGATGACGCGGGCGGCGCGCTCCAGGTCCTCTTCCCGGCCGTGCGCCCGGTGCCGGTCGAGGAAGAAGCGGGCCAGCCAGGGCATGTCGTACAGCCGCGGTTCGAGGTGCCAGGTCTGCGAGCCGCGGCGCGGGGCGTCGGTCTCGTCGAGGAGGTGGCGTACGGCGAAGCGGGCCCAGCCATCCAGCAGGGGGCCGGTCTCCTCAGGGTCTGCAAGGCCGCGGGCGGTGGCGGCCTGCAGCAGCAGCGGCATGGCGATCCGCTCCGAGCCGTCGGACCAGTCCGGCCAGCCGTTGGTGGCGCCGGTCAGCCCGGTCCGGGTGTTCACCGGGACGAAGGCATGCGCGAGCAGACCGGGCCGCTCCACGGCCCGCTGGTGGCAGGCGATGTAGGCGACGCGGCGGCGCACGACCTCCTCCAGCGGGAGATGGAAGAGCACCTCGGTACGGGCGCCGGCGCCGATGTCCAGGGTGCGGGTGCCGTGTGCGGACGCCTCGACCCGGTACCGGCCCTCCGCCTCCCGCTCCACCTTCACCTGCGGGTCCGGGCTGCTCACCGACGCCGCCTCGACGACGATCGGGGTGCCGGTCTCGGCGGCGTACGCGGAGAAGGCGGCCGGCGGCCGGGTGGCGGCGGTGAACGCGCCGACCGACTCGTACCAGCCCAGCTCCCACGCGAGCGAGACCGACTCCCCCGGCGCCAGGCGGAGCACCGGCTGCCCGCCGAACGCGTCGGGGTTGCGGGCATGGTCGGTGACCTGGAGGACCAGGTGACCGCGGACGTCGGACAGGGACGCCTGGTTGCGGGACTCCACCGAGTACGCGCGCACCGCCCCCTCCCGCACGATCAGTCCCAGGCAGCGCCCCTCACCGGACATGGGCTGGGCCAGCACCCACGCCCACGTGCCTCCGGTGAAGACGTGCGCGTGCACCGCCTCCTCCAGCGAGGTCCGCGCGTCCCGGTACCAGTCGGCGAAGGGCGTCTGGATGCCCAGGCCGGTGACGGCGAGGGACTCGTCGGCGCTGTTCACGACCGTGTAGCGCTCACGCAGCACGGCCCCGTCCACGCACCGCCGCACCTCCACCCGGACCCCGGGCAGCGGTGTGTGCACCGCCTCCACGACGTCCTCCGCCATCCGCAGGCCCGAGGGCGCGAGCCACCGGGCCGCTCCCCTGTCCGTCACCAGATGCCCGGTCCCCCACTGGTGCTCCACCGAGTGCCAGGGCGCGGCGTCCTGATCGAGCAGAAACCGCCGTACCGGGGCCCGGTCGTCCAGGAACTGCACCGGCGCGCCCGTCACCGGGTCGAGCACCGCACGCCCCGTGCCGAACTGGAGCGATTCCGGAACCCCTGCCTCGGTGGAAAGCACTTGAACACTCCTCGCGTGTACGTGCGCCCGCTCGGGCGGCAGCGGTCACATGAAAGCAACGCCACCCGGTCGGGTACAGGGACGCGAAACTTTTCGACTGCGGACAACCGGGGGCGCCCGCGGCAGGTGACATCGATCGGGCACTGCGTCCGCCACGGATGTGAGACTGCAGGAATGATGATCGACGACTCGGTACTCGACGATCCTGTAGGGCAGTCGCTCGGCGGCCCGCACGCGCACCTCGCCCGACGGCTGGGTGGAGCCGCCACCTATTGCGCCGACGTGGCGACCTTCTCCGCCGTGCCCGTCCAGCCGGGGGCACGGGACTGGGCCGACCTCGCCGCGTTGCTCGGTCCGGGTGCCTTCGCCGACATGTTCAGCTGCCCGGCCGGCCCGCCGCCGAGCTGGGAGCCCGTCTTCAGCCTGGCGGGCCGTCAGTTGATCCGGTCCGGCGGCCCCCTTCCCGACCGGCGCGGCGCCGAGCCCGACAGCGACATGGTCGTCCTGGGCAAGGACGACGTGCCCGAGATGCTCGATCTCGTCGCGCGGACCGAGCCGGGGCCCTTCCGGTCACGCACCCACGAACTCGGCACCTACCTGGGTGTCAGGGGCGACGGCGCCCTCGTGGCGATGGCCGGGGAACGCCTGCGGCCCCCGGGATGGACGGAGATCAGCGCCGTCTGCACCGCACCCGAGGCACGGGGCCAAGGCCACGCCACCCGCTTGGTACGTGCGCTCGCCGCACGCATCCTGGCGCGCGGCGACCGTCCTTTCCTGCATGTCGCCGAGACCAACACCGCCGTCATCGCGCTGTACGAGCGCCTCGGCTTCACGACACGCAAGAAGGTGACCTTCCGAGGCTTCCGAACCCCGTGACCGCCCCCGGCGGTTCCGCGGGCATGCCCATGCCGACAACCGGGCAGGGCGGCTCACGGCTGAGCCTTCTTCGGTCCCGGTCGGCATTACGCGGAGGTCCAGTGATGCGTCTGGTGCGGTGGCGATGACGAAGTCCACGGTGCCGGCCGGGGGTCATCGGCCCGCCGAGGTCAGGGCTGATGGCCTGGGCCGGTGCAGATCCGTACCGCGCCGAACTTCGACACCCTGGAGCCCACCTTAGGTACGCGGACATCACGTTCACGTCCGCCTACGACAAGACGGACGAGGGCCTCGGCGAGGGCATGTACGACGCCGACGTCAGGATCCCTTCGGAACGGCGGCCGGGTCGGCGAGGACGTGTTCGCGTCCGGCGGCGAGCGCACCATGGAGGGCCGCGTCGGCACCGAGGGTCCCCGGCGTGACGGCAAGGGAAAAGGCTGGGAAGGCGCCCCGGCGCGCGGCGAGGCGGGCGTCGATGCCGGGCCTCAACCAGGGCAGCCAGTCGGCGAGTCGGCCTCCGAGGACGACATGATCGGGGTCGGTCACTCCGGTGAGCGACTGAAGGGCGGCGCCCAGGGCGTGCCCGGCGCGGTTCAGTGCGGCCAGAGCGACCGGCTCCCCTGCACGCAGGCGGTGGTCGAGTTCGGTGAGGGCGGCACTGGCGTGGTGAGGCGAAGTCGAACCGCCGAGGCCGGCCTCCTCCAGGACCGCGCGGGTGCTGACGTACGTGGTCAGGCAGCCGGTCGCGCCGCACCGGCAGACCGGCCCGTCGAGAGAGACCGGGATGTGGCCGAGCTCCCCCGCCAGGCCGTGACTGCCGTGAAAGACGCGGCCGTTGACGATCAGCGCACCGGCCACTCCCGCGTCGGACTTCACGTACGCGACGGTGCCACCCCGTACGGCAAGGGCGTGGTACTCGGCCAAGGCCGCGGCCTTGGCGTCGTTGACCACGTCGACGGGGCACGGCAGTCCGGGCAGCCGGTCGGCCACAAGGCGGGCGAGGTGCGAGGCACTGCGCGCAGGGCTCGGCGCGTCCTGATCCCTTTCGGTGACCGGTCCGGAGAGAGCGATCACCAGACGGCCATGATGGACTCCTGGCTCCGGGGGACCGACGGCGTCGACGGCGGAGGCGATGTCATCGGCCAGGTTCTCCACAGGTCCGAACGGCCCCCCCGAGTTCGGTAGTTGGCGCGGCAGGCCGGGTACGCCGGCCAGGTCGGACGTCATCACCGTGCTGTATCCCCAGGCCACATGAACAGCTGTGGTCCGCACTCGCGCGGGCACAAGACTCACGAGCCGGCGCGGACGGCCGCGCCCCCCCGACGAGGCGGCGCCGACCTCCGCCACTAGGCCGCGATCGATCAGGTCGGCGACGAGCGCCGATACCGAAGCGTGCACCAGGCCGGTGCCCGCGGCGACCTCGGTGCGTGCGCACGGGCCGTGCGCGGCGACGTAGCGCAGAACCAGGGAGAGGTTGGCCCGGCGCACAGCCGCGGAGTCGGTGGGAGCGGGGGTGTTCACGCCTCGATTGTGCATCGTCGCCACAGCGCTCCTCGATTTGACGTCCTTCTAATTTTTCAACCCTTGAAAATAAAGAACCGGAGCCCGCACACTCAACGTGAAGCACCCCCCACGGACGGCGGACAACTCGCCGCGACGAGGAGATGACCATGAAGCACAGGGCAGTGAACCGCAGGAGCGTCGTCATAGGACTCGGTGCGACCGCCGGGGTCGCAGCCGTCGGCGGCATCACGTTGACCGCACAGGCAGACAACACGGGCGGCACCGACAGCAAGGGCGCCTCGGTCAACGACTTGCTGGTCTTCGACCAGGACGACTTCACAGAGAAGACAGAGTCGATCGCCGACGCCTCCGGCACCGAGCACTCGGTGACGTACCGCTTTTACAAGGCCCGCAACTACGTCACGAACCCGAGCGACTCCGACCACCAGACCCTGGTGGTCAGCGTCCCGGTCAAGATCGACGGCACGGCGGTCGATGCCTCAAACGCCCCGATCGTGCTCGCCAACGCGGTGGGAGCCTACATGCCCACCAGCGTGGCCGAGGCCACCGGCGTGGGACAGGCCAAGCTGGAGATGACCGGCATGGGCGGTGCCATGCCCAGCGGCATGCCTCCGGGCGGCACGGGCGGCGGCATGGCGGGTGGCACGGGTGCCATCAACGGCATGGTGAACCTCGCGAAGCCGGCCCTGGTCGCCGGTTACGTCGTGGTGGAGCCCGGCACCCGCGGCCGCAGCCTTACGGACTCCTCCGGCAGCTACTACGGCACAGCCCCCGCAGTGATCGTCGACCTGAAGGCCGCCGTGCGCTACATCCGCGCCAGCAAGGGCCGCATCCCGGGCAACGTGGAGCGGATCGTGTCCACCGGCACCAGCGCGGGCGGCGCCTCCTCGGCCCTGCTCGGCGCCTCCGGCGACAGCGAGATCTACGAGCCGTACCTCAGGGAGGCCGGCGCGGCCGATGCCTCCGACGCGATCTTCGCGACCGGCGCCTGGTGCCCGATCACGGACCTGGAGCACGCCGACGGCGCCTACGAGTGGAACTGGGGCACCCTGCCCACGCAGACCACCGGCAAGACCGTCGACCAGAGCGTGTCGAAGGAGCTCCGGTCGCAGTTCGCCGAATACCAGGCGGGCCTGAAACTCCGCGGCCTCAAGGGCTCGGGCTTCGGCAAGATCACCGCCCGCAACTATACCGACTACCTCCTGGAGCACTACCTCCGGCCGTCGGCGACGAAGTACCTCGCGGCCCTGTCGGCTTCCGAGCGCGAGACATACCTGGCCAGGAACACGTTCATCACGTGGAAGAACAACCGGGCGACCTTCACGTGGGAGGGCTACCTCGCGCACGTGGCACAGCGGAAGAAGACCCAGCCGGCCTTCGACGCGTTCGACCTGTCCGCCGGTGAGAACAACGAGTTCGGCAAGGGCACCACCAAGGCCCGTCACTTCACCGCCTACAGCGCGAAGAACGACACCACTGGGCTCAGCAGCAAGCGGGTCGACAGCGACATCCCCGAGAAGCTCAAGCTGATGAACCCGATGTTCCACCTTCTCGAAGAGCGCAACCCGAACCGTTCCAAGCACTGGTGGGTCCGGCTCGGCACATCCGACACCGACACAGCGCTGACAGTCGCCGCGAACCTCGCCATGGCCGTGGACAACCTCGGTGACGACGTCGACCACGCGTACTACTGGGACAAGGGCCACGCCACCAACGAGGACCCGGGCGACTTCATCAAGTGGGTCGCCAAGGTGACGGGCTACAAGAGCTAGCCACCGACACCGTCACAACGGCCACTCCGCCCTCCTTCGCCGACGACCTGACCCTCGACGAGAGCCATTGGCGCCGCCTGCCGCATCCGCCGTGACGCGCCCCACCCTCAAGAATGAGAACAGAATCGTTGACAATTCTGTTGCTCTAGATTTAGCGTCGACAGGCACTCACTCAGGGAGGGCAGATGCCGAAGGAAGCCCGTCCAGGCTCCGGAGAGCAGGCCAAGCAGTACGCGCTGGAGCGCCTCAGGAAGGCAATCCTGCAGGGCGAGATGGCGCCGGCCCAGCGGCTGGTGGAGAACGAGCTCGCCGAGAGCTACGGCGTCACGCGCGCCAGCATGCGTGCCGCGCTGCTCGATCTGACCTCCGAGGGGCTGGTGGAGCGGATCCGCAACCGCGGTTCGCGGGTGCGGGTGGTGACGGTCGAGGAGGCCGTGGAGATCACGGAGTGCCGGATGGTGCTCGAAGGGCTGTGCGCGGCCAAGGCGGCGACCGAGGCCACCGACGCGCAGCTCGACGAGCTGACCGACCTGGGCGAGGCCATGTCCAAGGCGGTCGCCGGCGGCGATCCGGTCACCTACTCCGAGCTCAACCATGACCTCCACGCCCTGATCCGGGACGCCTCCGGCCAGCACACGGCCGTCGGTCTCCTGGAGCGGCTCAACGCCCAGCTGGTGCGCCACCGCTTCCAGCTGGCGCTGCGGCCGGGCCGTCCGCAGCAGTCCCTGAGTGAGCACCTGGCCGTGATCGAAGCGATCAGGGCCAGGGATCCGCAAGCGGCCGAGACGGCCGTTCGCGCCCACCTCAGCAGCGTGATCGACGCCCTGCGCGCCGACTGAGACGCGCTCCTGGGGCGGGTGCGGCACCTGTCACCAAGGAGATGCAGCATGACCCACGGCAACGGCGCACCCGCCGCCACTCCGCCCCGATCTACCCTCGTCGTCACCGCGCACGCCGGTGACTTCGTGTGGCGGGCGGGTGGAGCCATAGCCCTGGCCGCCTCCCGGGGCGAGCAGGTCACCATCGCGTGCCTGACCTTCGGCGAGCGCGGCGAGTCGGCGAAGGCGTGGCGGGAGGGGAAGAAGCTCGACGAGATCAAGGCGATCCGTCGTGAGGAGGCGGAGAGGGCCGCCGCGACGCTCGGCGCCGAGGTCCGCTTCTTCGACGCCGGAGACTACCCGCTGGTCGCCACGGCCGAGCTGACCGACCAGCTCGTCGCCGTCTACCGGGAGACGCAGCCGGACGTCGTGCTCACGCACCCGGTCGAGGACCCGTACAACGGCGACCACCCGGCCGCCAACCGCATGGCCCTGGAGGCCCGGGTCCTCGCCCAGGCCATCGGCTACCCCGGCGAGGGCGGCATCATCGGCGCCCCACCCGTGTTCTACTTCGAACCGCACCAGCCCGAAATGAGCGGCTTCAAGCCCGAGGTCCTCCTCGACATCACCGAGGTCTGGGACACCAAGCGCAAGGCCATGGAGTGCCTGAGCGCCCAGCAGCACCTGTGGGACTACTACACCGATCTCGCCGTCCGCCGAGGGGTGCAGCTCAAGCGCAACGCCGGCCCCAACCTGGGTCTTGCCCACAAGACCATGGCCGAGGCGTACATGCGGCCCTACCCGCAGATCGCGAAGGAGCTCGCCTGATGCCCGGCATGATCGTCACCAACCCGCCCAAGGCCGCCCCGAAGGACGTCGAAGCGCTCGCCGGCTACGGAACGGCCACCGTCGGCGAGGCCATGGGCCGCACCGGCTTCCTCGGCACGCATCTGCGCCCGATCCAGCAAGGCGTCCGCGTCGCCGGCACCGCCGTCACGGTGCTGTGCTGGCCCGGCGACAACCTCATGATCCACGCGGCGGTCGAGCAGTGCGGCGAGGGCGACATCCTGGTCGTCACCACCACCTCGCCGTGCACCGACGGCCTGTTCGGCGAGCTGTTCGCCACAGCCCTCGCCCATCGCGGGGTGCGTGGCGTCGTCCTGAACACCGGTATCCGCGACACCGCCGAACTGCGCGCGATGGGCTTCCCCGCCTGGTCCGCCGCCGTCAGCCCGCAGGGCACGGTCAAGGCGACCGGCGGCAGGGTCAACGTACCGATCGTGATCGGCGGCCAGGTGATCCACCCCGGCGACGTGATTGTCGCCGACGACGACGGCGTCGTGGTCGTCCCGCGCGAGCGCGCCCGCGATACCGCCGAGGCGTCCGAGGCCCGCGAGCGGAAGGAGGCCGCCGCCCGCGCCGCCTTCCTGGAGGGCGAACTGGGCCTGGACCGCTACGGGCTGCGGGACAAGCTCAAGCAACTCGGCGTGGAGTACCGCACCTACGAGGAGGTCGAGTCGTGAGCGGCCCCGCGGAGGTCCGCTGCATGCTGATGCGCGGCGGCACCTCCAAGGGCGCCTACTTTCTGGCGGACGACCTGCCCACCGAGGAGACCGTCCGCGACGAGCTGTTGCTGCGGGTCATGGGCAGCCCGGACCCGCGCCAGATCGACGGTCTCGGCGGCGCCCACCCCCTCACGAGCAAGGTTGCCGTGGTGTCCCCGTCGACCGACCCCGAGGCCGATGTCGACTACCTCTTCCTCCAGGTCGCCGTGGACAAAGCAGTGGTCTCGGACCGCCAGAACTGCGGCAACCTGCTCGCAGGGGTCGGCCCGTTCGCTGTCGAGCGCGGACTCGTACGAGCAGGCAGCAGCGAGACATCCGTGCGCATCCGCATGGTGAACTCCGGTGACTTCGCCACGGCGACGTTCCCGACCCCTGACGGCCGCGTCGACTACAGCGGCGACACGGAAATCTCCGGTGTTCCCGGAAGCGCAGCTGCCGTGGTCATCGAATTCCCCCCGCGGGAGGGGCAGTTGCTGCCCACGGGGAACGTGAGCGACACGGTCGCCGGCATCCAGGTCACGTGCGTCGACAACGGCATGCCAACCGTTCTGATCCCGGCCGAGGCACTCGAGGTCACCGGTCAGGAGGACCCCAAGGACCTGGAGACCAACGGGGAACTGACCGCCCGGCTCCACGAAATCCGGCTGGAAGCCGGGAAGCTGATGGGACTCGGCGATGTCACCGAAACCACCGTCCCCAAGCTCACCCTCCTCTCGCCGCCCCGCCACGGCGGCGCTGTCACCACCCGTACCTTCATCCCGGCCCGCGTCCACACCTCCATAGGCGTCCTCGGCGCCGCGAGCGTGGCGGCCGGGCTGCGAATCGAGGGAAGCGTCGCGCACGGCGTCGCGGCCCTCCCCGAAGAGGACGATCGGCTGCGCATCGAGCATCCCAGCGGTTTCACAGACATCGAGAGCAGCATCGATCGCACCCCCGAGGGCGGCCTGAGAGCCCGTCGCACCGCCGTCGTCCGCACCGCCCGCAAGATCTTCGACGGCACCGTCTTCCCCGTACCACCCACAGGAGGTCGCTCATGACCCCGCCTCTCGGCGACATCGCCCACATCGGCCACGCCCAGCTGTTCACCCCGGACCTGGACGCCTCCGTCGCCTTCTTCACCGACTTCCTGGGCCTGACCGTCAACGGGCAGGACGGCGACACCGTCTACCTGCGGACCTTCGACGACTACGAGCACCACAGTCTCGTCCTCACCGCCCGCGAACAGCCCGGCCTCGGCCGCCTCGCCCTGCGCACCTCCAGCGAGGAGGCGCTCCGACGTCGGGTGGAGGCCATCGAGGCGGCGGGCGGCACGGGCAAGTGGACCGAGGACGAGCCCGGCCTCGGCCGGCTCTACGTCACCACCGACCCGGACGGCCACGAACACGCCCTGTACTGGGAGAGCGAGCACTATCAGGCCCCCCAGGCGCTCAAGCCGTCTCTCAAGAACCAGCCGCAGGCGAAACCCAACCGCGGCGTCGGCGTCCGCCGCCTGGACCACATCAACTTCCTGGCCGCCGACGTCCTCGCCAACGCCGAATGGCAGGAACAGCTCCTCGGCGCCCGCCCCACCGAGCAGATCCGGCTCGACTCAGGCAAGATCGCGGCACGCTGGTTGACGTATACCGACAAGTCGTACGACGTCGTCTACACGTCCGACTGGACCGGCAGTGAGGGCCGTCTGCACCACATCGCCTTCGCCACGGACACCCGCGAGGACATCCTGCGCGCCGCCGACCTTGCCATCGACACCGGCGTCTTCATCGAGACCGGGCCGCACAAGCACGCCATCCAGCAGACGTTCTTCCTCTACGTCTACGAACCCGGCGGCAACCGCATCGAACTCTGCAACCCCCTCACCCGTCTCGTCCTCGCCCCCGACTGGCCGCTCATCACCTGGACCGAGGAGGAGCGCAAGAAGGGCCAGGCATGGGGCCTGAAGACGATCGAGTCCTTCCACACGCACGGCACGCCGCCCGTGCAGCCCTGATGTGATCTCGTCCTGTCCGGCCCCGGGGAACGGCCGTCCGTACCCCGGGGCCGAATCGTTGCCTAGATTGTTAACAAAAGTGTTGACGTGATGGCTGTGGCTTCTTAACGTCTACGCCACAGCGAGCTCGAGGCTCCCCACGCGGAGTCCGCAGCTCGGGGGCATGCTCCGTCCGTCCTCCCCACCGGCCGCGCGAGCCGCACCGGCCCCACTGCCCTTGCAGCCAGGGACCAGGGCCCCGTCCTGACGTCCCGCACGAGAGGAAACAACGATGTCCTCCTCCGCCACCTCCCCGCTCGCCCCGGCGACCGGGACAGCGACCCGCCGTAGCCGCACCGCCGTCATCGCCCTGTGCTGGGGACTCGTCCTCCTCGACGGCATCGACACGTTCATCTACGGCTCCGTGCTTCCCAAGATGCTCGGCGGCCACAGCCTCGGTCTGACCCCCGACGTCGCCGGCACGATCGGCAGTTACGCCAACTTCGGGATGCTGCTCGGCACGATCCTGTCCGGCATGGCCTCGAACTGGATCGGCCGCCGTGTCACCGTCTTCGTCAGCGTCGTGATCTTCACCCTCGCCACGCTGGGCACCGGCTGGTCCCAGTCCTCGGGCCAGTTCGGCTTCTTCCGCTTCGTGTGCGGCTTCGGCCTCGGGGCGCTGCTGCCGATCGCGATCTCGTACGGCATGGAGTTCACCTCGCGCGGCCGCCGCGCCCTCGCCACCGGCGTCATCATGACCGCCCACCAGACCGGCGGCGCCCTGGCCCCGCTGATCGCCCTCTGGCTGGTCGACGACCACGGCTGGCGAACGGCCTTCATCGCCTCCGCCCTGCCCGCCCTGATCCTGCTCCCGGCCGCCTTCAAGCTGCTGCCCGAGTCGCCCACCAACCTGCTCACCCGTGGCCGCCGCGCCGACGCCGAGCTGCTCGCCGCCGCCTACGGCACCGAACTGGCCGAGCCCAAGGCGAGCGGCGGGGACAAGCTGGACGCGCTGAAGAACCTCTTCCGGCACGGCCAGTGGTCCACCACCCTGTGCTTCTGGCTGACCTCCTTCGCGGGTCTGCTCCTGGTCTACGGCGTCGGCCAGTGGCTTCCGAAGATCATGGTCGAGCTCGGTTACGACACCGGCGACTCGCTGCTCTTCTCGACGTTCCTGAACGTCGGCGGCATCTGCGGCATGCTCATCGCCGGCCGCACCGCCGACCGCATCGGCCCGCGCAAGGTCGTCATCGCCTGGTTCCTTCTGACCGCCGTCTTCGTCTACCTCATGGGCGTCCACATGTCGGTCGGCATCCTGTACGCGGTGGTCTTCTTCGCCGGACTGCTGCTCTTCTCCGGCCAGACCATGGTCTACGCGACGGTCGGCACCCACCACAACGACGAGGACCGCCCCACCGCCCTCGGCTGGGTCTCCGGCATGGGCCGCTTCGGCGCCATCTTCGGCCCGTGGATCGGCGGCGCCCTCATCGAGGCGGGCAACGCCGACATCGGCTTCGCCATGTACGCCTGCGCCGCGCTCTTCGGCGCCCTGATGATGGCCCTGGCCGCCCTCACCATCAGGGCACGCTCGGCCGCGAGGCACTAACGGTCGGCACCTCCAAGGGCCGCCCCCGCAACCGGGTCGGCGGCCCGGAAAGGACGGGCGTCAGCCCAGCCGCCACCGGTGCCACGCCGCGGCGAACAGGGGAGCCGACGGCCACGCTCCCGCCGGTGGCTGTGGAAGGCAAGAACGGCCCATCCGGGACGTTCTGCGTACCGGCGAGCTGGTGAGAGACACGGGCTACCAGAGCACGACCCCCGTCGACCCGCACCGGCGGCGCTTATGGTCACTACTTCCGGCTGCACGACGACGCCGGACGCGCGATCGGAATGTGCGAAGTCGGCTCCGCCGTCACCGAAGCGGAGGCGGTGGTGCTGCCCCCGGACACGACCAACGCTGCTGCCGCCAATGCGGTCATGAGAGCTTGGTTCATCCTGCGCACCCTCCAAAAGACCGTCAGTTTTCGGAGCGGTCGTAGCCTGAAGCGCGGACCGGGCGAGAACCCGTCCGCAAGCCACATCCGACTCGCAGCCTTCGGCCCGCGGCCGCAGGCCACTTCGTTCCGATGCGGCACAGCATCGGCTGGCCGATCAGGGCGTCCACACGGTGCACGACGGATGCTTCCCGAACCCGGTCGAGCGGCCTCCCCAGTCCAGCAGAGGCGGCCCACACCGAACGCTGCGTGCGCATGAGGCGGTCTCACCAGGTGCCGCTGTCGAGACTGACGATGCCACTGCCGTCATCTCGGGTCACTCCGGGGGAAGGCGTCGCCGGTCGGCCAGCGTTCCGGCAGACCGAGTGCGGTGTGGACGGAGCGAATCGCGGGCTGGCGCTCGACCTGAACGGGAGTGTTTTTCGTCCAGGTCCAGGGTGCTGGGTTGTTCACGACGAGCACGCCGCTGACACGGCTGTGGGCATGGTCGCAGGTGGCAGTCCAGTAGCCATCGGGCTTGCGGCTCAAGGTCGGTGCACACCTCGCTGGCCACGTTGACGGTCACCAGACCGCGCGTGAGGCACCGGGGCGGCGGCGACGGACCGCGAGCCCGCCTCGCGCGGAACGCCCGTCCCCCGCCGTCCGCCCAGCACGGCCCCGGCGGCCAGCGGGGAGGCGGGCGTCCACGGCGTACCCGGCGAGAAGGGCGCGTGCGCCGGACGGTTGGTGCCCGGCGCACGCGGGGCGTGGGGCGGGCGGCTGGTGCAGGGTGCCGTATAGGCCAGATATAGCCCGCGAACACACGCTCGACCCATCCGAACGGATGGGGGAAAGATGCCGGAGCTTGGGGAACAGACGCCGGAGCAGTCCGGGCAGGTGGCGCTGGTGACCGGAGGGTCGCGGGGGATCGGGCGCGCGGTCGCCACCCGGCTCGCGAACGACGGTTTCGACGTCGCGATCTGCTACCGGTCCGACGAGAGCGCGGCCGAGCAGGTCGCCAAGGAGATCCGGGCCGCGGGCCGCCGCGTGCTGACCCGCCGCGTGGACGTGGCCGACCGGGCCGGGGTACGGGCCTTCGTCGCCGACGTCGAGTCGGGCCTCGGTCCGGTGACGGCGGTCGTGACGTCCGCCGGCATCACCCGCGACCGGCCGCTGGCGCTGATGCAGGACGACGAGTGGGACTCCGTGCTGCGCACCAACCTCGACGGGACCTACAACCTGCTGCGCTCGGTGGTCAGGTCGATGATCCGCCGCCGCGAGGGCACCGTGGTGACGCTGTCCTCGGTGGCCGGCGTCGTCGGCAACGCCGGGCAGACCAACTACTCGGCGTCGAAGGCCGGCATCATCGGCCTCACCCAGGCGCTGGCCAAGGAGTTCGGCCGGTACGGGGTCCGGGCCAACGCGGTCGCCCCGGGATTCATCGACACCGAGATGGTCGCCGGGGTCCCCGAGTCGGTCGCCAAGGACGCCATGGGCCGCATCCCGCTGGCCCGCTTCGGCACCCCCGACGAGGTCGCCTCCCTCGTCTCCTACCTGGTCTCGCCGCAGGCCGCGTACATCACCGGCCAGGTGGTGCGGATCGACGGCGGCATGGCGCTGTGACCGGGCCGGGGATCTGGTTCCGGCGCTATCCGGGAGCGGTCGCGCCCCGCGTGCGCCTGGTGTGCTTCCCGCACGCCGGCGGCAACGCCCAGCTCTTCCACGGCTGGGCACCCCGGCTGCCCGCCGACGTCGAACTCCTCGCCGTGCGCTACCCGGGCCGCCAGGAACGGATCGGCGAACCCTGCGTCGAGACGATGGACGAACTGGCCGACCGGATCTCCGAGGCACTCGCCCCCCGACGCGACCGGCCGTTGGTCCTGTTCGGCCACAGCATGGGCGCGGCGGTCGCCTACGAGGTCGCCGTACGCCTGGAAGGCCCCGCGGCCGACGGTCCGGGACCGGCCCTGCTGATGCTCTCCGGCCGTGTCGCGCCGCACGTCACCCGGCCCACAGCGCTGCACCGGGCGGCGGACGACGTACTGGTGGCCGGGGTGACCCGGCTGGGCACACTCGGCGGTGACGCCTACGCCGTACCGGAGCTGCGCGAGCTGCTGCTGCCGGTGTTGCGGGCCGACTACCGGCTCATCGAGACGTACGAGAGGCGGCGGCCGCCGGTGCTGCGGGCCCCGGTGGTGGTGTACCTCGGCGACCGCGACCCGGGGGTCACCCGGCCGGGCGTCGAGGCCTGGTCGGAGCTGACCGGCGGCGACTTCACCGTGCGCTCCTTCCCCGGCGACCACTTCTACCTCGCGCCACGGGAGGCGGAGCTGACCGCGGACATCGCGGAGCGCCTGGCCCGTCTGCCGGTGGCCCGGCCGGCCTGAGCCGGCGCCCCCGTACACACCGCACCGACACGACAGTGAAAGGAGAGGTGACATGGCGAGTACCGCGGCCTGGGCACCGAGGGAGATCAAGGCGGCCGAGGGCGGCGGCCCGGAGGAGCTGCTGCGGCGGGTGGACGCCCTTGAGGGAGGCCTGACAGATGCGCTGACGCGGGAGAAGGCGCTGGTGTTCCGCGGCTTCGGCATCACGCCCGACACCCTGGACCCGGTGCTGGACCGGCTGCTGCCGAACCGACTGGCCTACGTGCACGGCAACTCGCCGCGCACCAAGGTCGGCGGCAACGTCTACACCTCGACGGAGTACCCGCAGGAGTACACCATCTCGATGCACAACGAGATGAGCTACGCCCACGCCTGGCCCGCCCGGCTGGCGTTCTTCTGCCAGATCACTCCCGGCGGGGGCGGCGCGACCCCCGTGCTCGACGCGGCACTGTGGCTCCGGTCGCTGGACGCGCAGGTGCGGGACGCCTTCGCCGACGGGGTGCGCTACGTCCAGAACCTGCACGACGGCTACGGCCTCGGCAAGAGCTGGCAGGACACCTTCGAGACGTCCGACCGGGGCGAGGTGGAGACGTTCCTGAAGGGCGCGGGTGCCGAGTGGACCTGGCGGCGCGACGGCAGCCTGCGCGTCGAGTCGCTGCGCCCCGCCACCACCGTCCACCCGGTGACCGGCACCGAGGTGTGGTTCAACCAGGCCGACCAGTGGCACCCTGCCGGACTCGGCGACGACACCGCGAAGGAACTCGCGCAGATCCTCTCCGAGGACGAGCTGCCGCAGTCGGTGACCTTCGCCGACGGCAGCCCCATCCCCGCCGAGTACGTGCTGCAGATCCGCGACCGGGGCCTGGAGCACGCGGTCGACGTCGACTGGCGCGCCGGCGACCTGCTGCTCATCGACAACCTGCTGCTGGCGCACGGCCGGCGCCCCTACACGGGCGACCGGCGGGTGCTGGTTGCGATGTCCGACTGACCGTCCACGGTCCCGAACCGGGCCTCCAGGTCCCGGACGCCGCGACGAACAAGCGAGTTGACCATGACCATCACCTCGGAAGAGACCCCTCCCGGCTGGCTGGGCACCGGAACCGTGCCCGGCCTGTGCCGACCGGACGCCCCCGGCACCGGCATCCACGCCTACCTCACCGAGCACCGCGCCGAACTGCGCGCCCTGCTCGCACAGCGCGGGGCGCTGCTGCTGCGCGGCTTCGACGTGGGCGGTGTCGACGGCTTCGACCAGACCGTGCGTGCCTTCTCCGGCACTCCCCCGCTGGCCTACGCCGAACGCTCCTCGCCCCGCTCCACCATCAAGGGCCAGGTCTACACGTCGACGGACTACCCGCCGGCCGAGGAGATCTTCCTGCACAACGAGAACTCGTACCAGGCGGTGTGGCCGCGCACGCTGTACTTCTACTGCGTGGAGCCGCCCACCACGCTGGGCGCGACGCCGCTCGCCGACATCCGGCGGGTCCTCGCCGCGATCGACCCGCAGGTGCGGGCCGAGTTCGAGGCGCGCGGCTGGCAGGTGGTGCGCAACTTCCACACCGGTTTCGGCGTGCCCTGGCAGGAGGCGTTCAACACCTCCGACCGGGACGCCGTGGTCGCGTACTGCGCGGAGCGGCGCATCGAGGCCGAGTGGCGACCCGACGGAGGGCTGCGCACCACCGCGGTCCGCCGCGCGGTGCACCGGCACCCGGTCAGCGGCGAGGAGGTGTGGTTCAACCACGCCACGTTCTTCCACACCAGCACGCTGCCCGAGGAGGTCGGCGCGGGGCTGCGCGCGATCTTCGACGACGAGGACCTGCCCACGCACACGTTCTACGGCGACGGCGGCACCATCCCCGACGAGGTGCTGGATCACCTGCGCGGCTGCTACCGCGGGGCGTCCGTCCGCTTCGACTGGCAGCGCGACGACGTCCTGATCGTCGACAACATGCTCGCCGCGCACGCCCGGGAGCCGTTCACCGGGCCCCGTCGGATCGCCGTGGCCATGGCGGAGCCGTCCGACGCCTGAGCGGCCCAAGCGGTCCGGTCACCGTCCGGCCCGCACAAGACCATCCAGCCGACCCGCAGTTGGGAAGAGAGATGCTCACCACACACGGATCACGCATAGCCGCTCTCGCGGTCTACCGGCCCGCCCGCCTCGTGGCCAACGAGGAACTGTCGCAGCGGACCACCGTCTCCCCGGAGTGGATCGAGAGCCGTACCGGCATCAAGACCCGCCACCACGCGGACGAGCAGGAGACCATCGCCGCGATGGCCGCGGCGGCCGGTGAGAAGGCGGTGGTCGAGGCCGACATCGACCCGGCCGAGGTGGACCTCACGATCGTGGCCAGCGCCACCCGCCGCGTCCGCATGCCCGGTGTGGCGCCCGAGGTCGCCAGCCGCATCGGCCTGCCCAACTCCGGCGCCTACGACCTGAACGCGGTCTGCGCCGGCTTCACCTACTCCCTGGCCATGGCCTCCAACGCGGTACGGCTCGGCGAGGCGCGGCACGCGCTGGTCATCGGCGCCGAGCGGACCAGCGAGTGGATCGACCCGAACGACCCGGACACCTTCGTCATCTTCGGTGACGGCGCCGGCGCAGCCGTGGTGTCCCGCTCCGAGACGGCCGGCATCGGTCCGGCGGTGTGGGGCAGCGACGGGGCGCGGCACGAGGTGCTGGGCATCACGGAGAAGGCCGACGGCCGCGAGTACGTCACCATGAACGGCCCGCTGGTCTACAAGTGGTCCACGGCCACCATGCCGGACGTGGCCCACCGGGCGTGCGCCGCCGCCGGCGTCGCTCTGGAGGACATCGCCTGGTTCGTGCCGCACCAGGCCAACAACCGGATCATCCGGACCTTGACGGACAACCTGGGCCTGCCGCAGGACCGCGTCGTCAACGATGTCGTCGACACAGGCAACACCTCGGCGGCCAGCGTGCCGCTGGCGCTCAGCCGCCTGAAGGAGAGCGGCCGGGCCACCCCCGGCGACAAGGTCCTGCTGCTGGGCTTCGGCGCCGGCCTGACCTACGCCGGCCAGGTCGTGGACCTGCCCTGACGACGGCCCCGCCGTCCCGGGCGACACCGTCCCGGGCGACACCGCCCCGCGCGACGCGTCCCGCCCGGCGCCTCGAACTCCCCGCTCCGCAAGCCCACTCCACACAGAGACGGAACGACCATGACCAGAGACGAAATGATCGTCGAGATCATCAACCTCACCCTGCGCACCGCCCCCGACCTGGAGGGCGAGGTCACCGCGGACGCCAGCTTCGAGAACCTCGGCCTGGACTCCCTTACCCGCATCGACCTGCTGGCGGCCGTGGAGAAGAACTTCGGTCTGACGGTGCCCGACGAGAAGGTCGGCGACCTGCTGAGGGTCAGTGACGTCGCGGACTTCCTCATGGCGTACAAGGCGGGAGTCTGAGCCATGACCCACACGGACCCCGGGGACGGGGCGCTGCCCCTCTCGGTGGGGCAGGAAGGACTGTGGCTCCTGCACAGCCTGGCCCCCGACAGCTCCACCTACCACCTCGCGGGCGGTGTCCGCATGGAGCCGGCGCCCGACCCCGAGATCCTGGCGCGGGCCGTGGACGCGGTCACCGAGCGGCACCCCATGCTCCGCTCGGTGTACGCGGACACCGTGGACGGCCCGCGGCGCCGCGTCCTGCCGCCCGGCGAGACCGGGCGCCTCGTGGTCCGCGAGGTGCCCGGCGCCGGCGACGAGGAGCTGCGCCGGATGGTGGACGCGGAGGTCGCCGCGCCGTTCCGGCTGACCGACGAGGGCCCGTTCCGTGCCGTGCTGCTGCGGCGCGGGGCGGACGCCGTGGCGCTCGTGGTCACCCACCACATCGCCACCGACGCCCTGTCCCAGTGGCTGCTGTGGCGGGACCTGCTCGCCGCCTACGCGGAACTCGCCGAGGGCCGGGCCCCTGGGCTGGAGCCGCCGGCCACCGACTTCGACCACTTCGTGGCGGCCGAGCGAACCCTGCTGGACTCCTCGCGCGGCGCCCGCCAGGCCGACTTCTGGCGGGCGCAGTGCGCCGGCTCGCAGGCCGCCGAGCTGCCCACCGACCGGCCCCGTCCGGCCGTGCCGGCGAGCAAGGGCACGAGTCTGGTGCGCAGGCTGCCCGACGCGCTCTCGGAGGGCATCCGGCGCACCGCGGCCGACCGCGAGGTCTCCCAGTTCGCGGTGGCGTTCGGCGCGCTCCAGGCCCTGGTGAACCGCTGGACCGGCATGCGGGACTTCCTCATCGCCTGCCCGGCGTCCGTGCGCCGCTCCGCGGCCCGCGAGGTCGTCGGCTACTACGTCAACCCGGTGCTGGTGCGTGCCGAGATCAGCAGGGACGCCACCCTGGGGGAGGTCGTCGACCGCGCCGCGGAGCGGATCCGGCAGGCCACCGCACGCGCCACCTATCCGTTCCCGCTGGTGGCCCAGGACGCCGGGGACGGCGGGCCGCTGTACCGGATCGCCATGACGATGGTCTCCACCGAACGCTTCGACGGCGGCCTGGAGGTCGCCGCCGCCGGGGTGCCGATGCGTGTGGGCGGCCTCACCGTCACCTACCTGGAGATCCCCCATCTGGAGGGCCAGTGCGACGTGTCGCTGGAGGTCACCCGTGACGCCCGGGGTCTCACCATCGCCCTGCGCTACGACACGGCGCTGTTCGAACGGCCCACTGTGGACCGCTTGTTCGACCAGTACGTACGGTTCCTCACGGCCGCCGTCGACGACGCGGACCGCCCCCTGGGCCGCATCCGGCTCACCGACGCTGACGACAAGCGGGCCCTGCTCGCCCTCGGCGGTCACCCCGGCGCCGTCTCATGAGCGCTCCCGTGCTCCACGGCATCCTCGACGGCATCGGCGGCACACCGCTGGTGGAACTCACCGGCCTACTGCCCCGCTTCGGCTCCCGCGTCTTCGCCAAGCTGGAGGCGTTCAACCCGGGCGGCAGCGTCAAGGACCGGTCCGCGCTCTCCATGCTGCTGGGCCGCATCCGCAGCGGTGACCTGGTACCGGGCCGTTCCACTGTGGTGGAGTCCAGTTCCGGGAACCTGGCCATCGGCATGGCGCAGATCTGCCGGTACTTCGGCATCGACTTCATCTGCGTCGTGGACCCGAAGACCACCGAGCAGAACCTCGCCATCCTGCGGGCCTACGGCGTCACCGTCGACCTGGTCACCGAGGTCGACCCCGAGACGCGGGCCTACCTGCCGACGCGCATCAAGCGGGTACGGGAACTCGTCGCGACCATCCCCGGCGCCTACTGGCCCAACCAGTACGCCAATCCGCGCAACCCGCTGGCACACGAGCGGACCATGCGGGAGATAGCCGAGGCCCTCGACGGCCGCGTCGACTACCTCTTCTGCTCCACCGGAACCGGAGGCACCCTCACCGGCTGCGCCCGCTACATCCGCGAACACCGGCTGCCCACCACCCTGGTGGGCGTGGACGCACTGGGCAGCGTGCTGTTCGGTGGGGCGTCCGGGCCGCGGCTGCTGCCCGGACACGGGGCGGCGGTGCGGCCCGCCCTCTTCGACCCGGCGCTGGCCGACGAGGTCGTGCACGTCTCCGACCTGGAGTGCGTGGTCGGATGCCGCACCCTCACCGACCGCGAGGCCATCCTCGCCGGCGGCTCCTCGGGCGCGGTCACCGCCGCGCTCGGCAAGTTCGCGGCCCGCATCCCGGCCGGCCGCAACGTCGTGCTGATCTTCCCCGACCGGGGCGACCGGTACCTCGACTCGATCTACTCCGACGACTGGGTGCGCGCGCACTTCGGAGAGGTCTCCCATCTGTGGCAGGAACCCGATCTCTTCATGGCGGTGGGCGCATGCTGATCATCAAGCACGGGCAAGTGGCCGGGCTCCTGACCGGACGCGAGAAGGAGATCGTGGACCTTGTCGCCGATGCCTACGAACGCCACGAAGAGGGGCGCACCGTACTGCCGCACTCCGTCTTCCTGCGTTTTCCCGGCCGCCCCCGCGACCGCATCATCGGCCTCCCCGGCTACCTCGGTACGTCGCCCGGCGACGGGACACCGGGCGGTGAGGTGGCCGGCATGAAGTGGATCTCGTCCTTCCCCGGCAACGTCGCGGGCGGGCACGAGCGCGCCAGCGCCGCGATCCTGCTGAACTCCCTGGAGACCGGACACCCCGAGGCCCTGATCGAGGGTTCCCTCATCTCCGCCCGGCGCACCGCCGCCTCAGCAGCGCTCGCCTCCCGGCTCCTGCTCGACGGGCGCCGGCCCTCCGGGGTCACCCTCGTCGGCACCGGCGTCATCAACCGCGAGGTGCTCCGCTTCCTCGCGGTCGTCCACCCCCACCTCGACTCGCTCGCCGTGTACGACACGGACCCGGAGCGCGCCGCCCGCTTCACCGCCGACCACGCGCGGCTGCTGCCCGGCGCCCGGGTACGGCACTGCGCCGGTCTCGACGAGGCCCTCGCCGCACACGACCTGGTGTCCTTCGCGACCACCGCCGCCACCCCGCACACCGGCATCGACGCCTGCCCGCCCGGCACCGTCGTCCTGCACGTCTCCCTGCGGGACCTGACCGTGCCCGCGGTCCTCGGCGCCCACAACATCGTCGACGACCCGGACCACGTGTGCCGCGAGAAGACCTCCGTGCACCTGGCGCAGGAGCAGACCGGCGGTCGGGGCTTCATCCACGCGTCCATCGGCGCGCTGCTGAAGGGCACCGCCGCACCCGTGCCCCAGGACGGCCGGCCGGTGGTGTTCTCCCCGTTCGGCCTGGGCGTGCTCGACCTGGCACTGGCCCGGTTCGTCCGCGACGAGGCACGCGCGCGGGGCATCGGCACCTCCGTCGAGGGCTTCCTGCCCGGTCGTACGCCGTAGGAACGGCCCTGCCCGAGGGCCGTCCCCGCACCGCAGACCCGCACCTGATCAACACCTCTGGAGAAGAGATGTCTGTCCCGCTGCACGAACTGATCTCCCGTCAAGCCGCCCGTACCCCCCACGCCATCGCGGTCGACGACGCACAGGGGACGATGACGTACGAGCAGCTGGACCGGCACGCGAACCGCGTCGCGCGGCTGCTCAGGGACCGGGGCGTCGCCCCGGAGGAGCGGGTCGCGGTCAGTCTCCCCCGCCGGCGCGACCTGCCCGCCGTCCTCCTCGGCGTCTGGAAGGCGGGTGCCGCCTACGTCCCGCTGGACGCCGCCCACCCCGCGGAGCGGACCGCGTGGATGGTCGAGGACAGCGGCGCCCGGCTGGTCCTGGCGGTGCGCGGCACGGCGCCGACGGGGCTGGACGAAAGCACCGTACTGCTCCTGGACGCCCCGGAGACCGGCCTCGACAGCCGGCCGGACACCGCCCCCGAGCCACCCGCCGCCGACCCCGCGAACGCCGCCTACCTCACCTACACGTCCGGCTCCACCGGCCTGCCCAAGGGGGTGCTGGTGGAGCACGCCGGCATCGCCAACCGGGTGTCCTGGACGGTGACGCGGCAGAAACTCGGCGCGGACGACCGGATGGTGATGAAGACGGTCCTGACCTTCGACGCCGCCGCCCTGGAACTGTTCGCGCCGCTCGTCACCGGCGGCACCGTGGTGATGGCGCCGCCGGGCGCCGAGTCCGACCCGGCCCTGCTGGTGCGCACCCTCGCCGAGCGGCACGTCACGGTCCTGCAGGGCGTCCCGTCGGTGCTGCGGCTGCTCACCGAGGAACCCGGCTGGGCCCAGTGCACCGGGCTGCGGATGGTGTTCTCCGCCGGCGAGGCCCTCGACGCCGAGCTGTGCCGCCGGCTGAGCGAGCCGACCGGCGCCACGGTGTGGAACACGTACGGGCCCACCGAGTGCTCCGTCGACGTCACCGCCCAGGAGTTCGACCCGGAGCTCCACACGGAGGCCGTGCCCATCGGCCGTCCGCTCGACGGACTGCGCGTCTACGTGCTGGACGAGGAGTTCGACCCCGTGCCCATCGGTGTCGTCGGCGAGGTGTACGCCGCGGGCACCGGCCTCGCCCGGGGCTACGCCGGGCGCCCGGCACAGACCGCGGAGCGCTTCCTGCCCGACCCGCACAGCGGCGACGGCGGCCGTATGTACCGCACCGGCGACCTGGCCCGCTGGCGCTCCGACGGCAGCCTCGCCTACCTGGGCCGCGTCGACCACCAGGTGAAGGTCAACGGCGTCCGCATCGAACCGGCCGAGGTCGAGGCCGCCCTGCACGCCCACCCCGATGTGCGGGCAGCCGTCGTCGGGGCGTACACCACCGCCGCGGGAACCAGGCTCGTGGCCCACCTTGTGGCGGGCCGCCGCATCCCCCGCGACGAACTGCGCGGCTTCCTGCGGCGCCGGCTGCCCGAGTCGATGATCCCCGCCCAGTTCGTGCCCATGGACGCGTTCCCGCTGACGGCCAACGGCAAGGTCGACCGGTCCGCCCTGCCCGACCCGGCGGCCCGCGAGACCGACGCGCCCGGCGACACGCGCGCGTCGGTGGCCCCCCGCACTCCCGCGGAACGGCTCGTCGCCGACGTGTGGGAGCAGCTCCTTCAGGTGGAGAACGTCGGCGTGCACGACGACTTCTTCGCCCTCGGCGGCTCCTCCCTCGTCCTGACCCGCCTCGCCGTCGCCCTCACCAAGGCGTCCGGCGACGACATCCAGCTGCGCGGCCTGTTCGGCGCGTCCACCGTGGAGGCGCAGGCCCGCCTCATCGAGGAGTCCCGGCCCTCCGTGCCCGACGTGGTCCCGGTGGACCGCGGCGTACCGCTGCCGCTCTCCTTCGGCCAGCACCGCCTGTGGTTCCTGGACCGCATGCACCCCGGCAGCCCCGAGTGGGTCGCCCCGCTCTTCCTGAGGCTGCCTGCCGGCACCACCGAGGCCGCCGTCCGCACCGCCCTCGACACCGTGGAGCAGCGCCACGAGGCCCTGCGCACCCGCTACGTCCTCCAGGGCGAGGAGCCCCGCCAGGTCGTCGTCGACGCCCAGCCCGTCGAACTGCGCGTGGAGGACGCCGGCGAGGCCCGGCTGGAGCAGCTCTTCGACGAACAGTTCCGGCGCGGCTTCGACCTGACCGACGGCCCGCTGTGGCGTGCCATGCTGGTACGGGTCCCGCTCGGCGGCCCCGTCCTGCTGGTCACCGTCCACCACATCGCCAGCGACGGCTGGTCGACGGTCGTGCTGGAGCGGGAGATCCGCGAGCTGTGCGCGGCGGCCGGGGAGAACCGCCCGCACGAGCTTCCCGCACCCGCCGTGCAGTACGGCGACTACGCCGCCTGGCAGGCGGCCCGATCCGACGACGCCGTGCTGGATCGCGAACTCGACTACTGGAAGTCCGCGCTGCGCGGCATGCCCGAACTCCAGCTGCACACGGACCGGCCCCGACCGGCCCACCGCGACGGACACGGCCAGGGCGTACGGTTCTCCGTGCCCGCCGGTCTCGCGGACGCCCTGAGCGGCATCGGCCGGCAGCACGGGGCCACGCCGTACGCCGCCCTCCTCGCCGCCTTCGCGGCGTTGCTGGCCCGCTACAGCGGTCAGGAGGACTTCGGCATCGGCAGCCCGGTGACCGGCCGGCTGCGCCCGGAGACCCAGGACACCGTGGGCTTCTTCCTGAACTCCCTCGTCCTGCGCTGCGACCTGACCGGCGACCCGACGTTCGCCGAATTGCTCGCCCGCACCAAGGACACCGTGCTCTCCGGCTTCGCCCACCAGGAACTGCCCTTCGAACGGCTGGTGGACGAACTCCAGCCGGTCCGCGACCTGTCCCGCACCCCGCTCTACCAGGTGGCCTTCGACCTCCAGGACGAGGGCGCGACCACGGTGGCCAGTGACGGCGTCCTGATGGACGCCTTCCAGGGGGCCTGGCGGGTCGCCAAGACCGACCTCACCCTGTTCGTGTGGCGCCACGCCGACGGGTCCCTCACCGGGGCCTTCGAGTACGCGACCTCGCTCTTCGAGCACACCACGGTGGAGCGCATGGCCGCCCACTTCGTCCGCCTCGTCCAGGCGGTCGTCGACGCCCCCGGCACCCCGCTCTCCGCGATCGACCTCACCACCGTGCACGAACACCGGCTGCTGCGCCTGTGGAACGACACGGCGTTGCCGGTGCGTGAGGTCTCCGTACCCGAGTTGGTCGCAGAACAGGCAGCGCGGCAGCCGGGAGCGGTGGCGGTGGAAGCGGGCGGCACCACGCTCACGTTCGCCGAACTGGAGACCCGCGCCAACCGTCTCGCACACCGGCTGCGCGAGGCCGGCGTCGGACCCGAGTCGTCGGTGGCGGTGCTGCTGGACCGGTCGGCCGACCTGGTGGTGGCCCTGCTGGCGGTGTGGCGCGCCGGCGCCGGGTTCGTGCCCATGGACCCGGCACTGCCCGCCGGACGCATCGCGGGCATGGTCACCGACGCCGGAGCACGGATCGCCGTGACATCACAGGCGCACGCGGACCGCTTCGAAGTACCGGTGGTACGGGTCGAGGAGGATCTCTCCCACCTGCCCGACACCGCACCCAAGACCGAAGTGGACCTGGACGCGGTGGCCTACACCGTGTTCACGTCCGGATCGACGGGCCGCCCGAAGGGCGTGCAGGTCTCCCACCGCAGCCTCACCAACCACATCGACTGGGCCGTACGGGAACTCGCGTCCGCCGGGACCGGCGGCGCACCCGTGTTCTCCTCGGTGGCCTTCGACCTGGTCGTCCCCAACGTATGGGCACCCCTGGCAGCCGGACAGCGCACCTGGCTCCACAACGGCGAACTCACCGGCCTCGGCACCGCACTGACCAAGGCCGGGCCCTTCTCCTTCATCAAACTCACCCCCGGCCACCTCGAAGTCCTCTCCGGCCAGCTCACGGACGACGAAATCGCCGCACTGACCGGCAAGGTCGTCGTCGCCGGCGAAGCACTCCCCGGCGCCCTCGTCGAACGCTGGCGGCACATCCTCGGCGACGGCCAGGTCCTCAACGAATACGGACCCACCGAAGCCACCGTCGGCACCTGCGTCCACCCACTCACAGAAGCCTTCGACGGCATCGTCCCCATCGGCCGCCCCCTGCCCAACATGACCATGCACATCCTCGACACCCACCTGCGTCCGGTGCCGGTGGGCGCCGTCGGTGAGCTGTTCGTGGGCGGCACCGGCGTGGCCCGCGGCTACGCCGGCGACCCGGCCCGCACCGCCGACAAATTCGTCCCGGACGTGTACGGTCCGCGGGGCAGCCGCATGTACCGCACCGGCGACCTCGCGCGCTGGCGACACGACGGAGCCGTCGAGTTCCTCGGCCGCATCGACGACCAGGTCAAGATCCGCGGCTACCGCATCGAACTCGGCGAAATACGCGCCGCACTCGTCGCCCAACCCGGCATCACCGACGCCGCAGTGATCGTGCCCGAAGAGGACCAGCGCCTGATCGCCTACATCGTCGGCGAAACCCCCGACCTCACGGACCTCCTGCCCGACTACATGATCCCGTCCCTCTTCATCCAGGTCGACGCGATCCCCCTCACCGCCAACGGCAAACTCGACCGGCGCGCCCTGCCCGACCCGGACCAGACCACCACGGACACCTACGTAGCTCCCCGCACCCCCGCCGAAGAACGCATCGCCGCGATCTGGACGGATCTGCTCGGCAAGACCGCCGGCGTGCACGACGGCTTCTTCGACATCGGCGGACACTCCATCCTCGCCGTGCGCCTGGTCTCGCGGTTGCAGCAGGACTTCGACCTGGACCTGCCGATACGGGTCGTCTTCGAGCGCCCCACCATCGCCCAGATCGCCGTGGAGATCGAGGACCGCGTCCGGGCCGAGATCGACGCGCAGCTCGCCGAATCCCGCTGACCGAGGAGCGAAGGACATCCGCATGCGTCACCTCATCTCACTGACCGATCTGACCGACGACGATCTGCGCACGCTGGTCGCCCGCGGGGCGGAGTTCGCCGCCGGGGCGGTCGCCAAGCCGCTGCGGGACGAGGTGGTCGGCGTGTACTTCCGGCGAACCTCGACCCGTACCCGTACCGCCTTCACCACGGGGGCGTTGCGGCTCGGCGCGCAGACGGTGACCTTCGGGCCCGGCGACCTCCAGCTGAACACCGGGGAAACCACCGAGGACACCGGCCGGGTGCTGTCCGGCATGCTGGACATGCTGGTGGCCAGGACGTCGGACGCGACGGCAGAGCTGCGGTCCTGGGCGGCGGCCGGGCCGATGTCGGTGGTGAACGCCATGACCGCGGAGGAGCACCCGACTCAGGGGCTCACCGATCTCACCACCCTGCACTGTCACTTCGGCCACGTCGACGGCCTGCGGGTGCTGTACGTGGGCGAGGGCAACAACAGTGCCGCCGCGCTCGCACTGGCCCTGACCCGCTTCCCGGGCACCGAGCTGGAGCTGCGCACCCCGCCCGGGTACGGACTGGCGGCGGACGTCCTGGCGACCGCCGGCGAGCAGGCGGCGCGCAGCGGGGCGAAGCTGTCCGAACAGCACGACATGACGGCTCTGCCCACCGGGTTCGACGTCGTCTACACCACCCGCTGGCAGACCACCGGCACCAGCAAGCCGGACGCCGACTGGCGCACCGTGTTCGCCCCGTTCCAGGTGTCCGGCGCCCTGTGGGAGACCAGCCCGGACGCGGTGTTCCTCCACGACCTGCCGGCCCACCGGGGCGAGGAGGTCACCGCGGAGGTGCTGGACGGCCCGGCCAGCCTGGCGTTCACCCAGGCCACGCACAAGCTGCACAGCGCGATGGCGGTCCTCGAATGGTGCCGGGCCGTCCATTCATGATCAGAAAGCGCAGAGCCCGCCCGCACGCAGAGGGCAGGCACAAGCTGCCGTCGCTGCGCAGCTACCGCGACTTCCGGCTGCTGTGGACCGGCTCGGCGATGTCGGTGATGGCGGAGCGCTGCTCAGGGATGGCCTTCACGCTGCTGGTGCTCTGGCACACCCGGTCGGAGAGCGCGGCGGGCATCGTCGGGTTCGCGGGGCTGCTGCCGGCGCTGCTCGTGCAGTTGCCGGCGGGTGTCCTGGTGGACCGGCTGAACCGGCGGCGCGTCATGATGACATGTGTCGTGGTGCGGATGGTCGCGGTGGCGACGGTCGCCGTGTCCCTGCTGGGGGACACGGTGTGGGTGTGGCACATCGCCCTGGTGGCGTTCGTGCAGAGCAGCATGACCGTCTTCTACCAGCTGTCGGAACGCGCCATGGTGCGCAACGTGGTGCCCTCGCCGCAGCTGGGCGCCGCGATGGCCACCAACGAGGCCCGCTCCCGCGGCGTCAACTTCGTCGGGCACCCCGCGAGCGGCGCGATGTTCGGTCTGTCGGCGTGGGTGCCGTTCCTGACCAGCGTGGCGCTCTACCTGGCGTCACTGGTCACGCTGGTGAAGCTGCGGGGTGAGCGGCAGCCGCCCCGCCCGCCGCGCACCGGACGCCGGATGCGTTCCGAGGTCGCGGCCGGTCTCACCTGGGTGTGGGGCCGGGCCTACTTCAGGACGGCGCTGCTGGTCATCTCGGTGAGCAACCTGGTGTTCCAGGGGCTGATCCTGACCGTGGCCGTGGTGATCAGGGAGGACGGTGGAGCAGCCGGCACCATCGGACTGATCATGGCGGCGGGCGGCATGGGCGGACTGTGCGGGGCGCTGTCGGGCGGCTGGCTGAACCGGCGGCTGGCCATGCGGCAGATCATGATCCTCGCCCACACCGCGTGGGCCGTGGTCATGCCCACAGCGGTGTTCTTCCGGCAGGCCCCGGCACTTGGGGCGTTGTTCTACATAACGTCGTTTATAGGAGCCACTGTTACGGTCTCCGGCATGTCTTACCAGGTGCGCATCACCCCCAACGACATGCAGGGGCGGGTCGGCAGTGTCGTCATGCTCCTGGTGTCCGGGGCGAGTTCGCTCGGCGCACTCGGTACGGGATACCTGCTGGAGGCAGTCGGCAGCCGTCACACCCTCGTGGCGCTGTCGGCGGTGATGGCGGTGCTGGCTCTGCTGGCGGCCGTCGTCTTCAGCAGGGCCGGCGCGGCCCGCGAGGACCGCGCGGACAGCACGGAACCACTCGACGCGGCGCACACCCCGTCGGAGCCGGCGGCGCTGCCGGGTCCGGACGTGCCCGCGCCGGCCTCCGTCGTGGACGGGACGCCGGCCGATCCCCTGACCCACGAAGCGCGGAGAACCGATGGATGACGCAGTGCGGCTGGAGTCGCTCACCAAGACCTACGGGTCCGGCGACAGCGCGGTGAGCGCCTTGCGCGAGACCAGCCTGTCCTTCCCCCGGGGCAGCTTCACCGCGATCATGGGGCCCTCGGGATCCGGCAAGTCCACCCTGCTGCAGTGCGCGGCCGGGCTCGACCGGCCCACCTCGGGCCGGGTGTTCATCGACGGTCAGGACACCTCCGGTCTGAACGAGACCCGGCTGACCGAACTCCGCCGCGCGTCCACCGGGTTCATCTTCCAGTCGTTCAACCTGCTGCCCTCGCTGACGGCCGAGCAGAACGTGGCGCTGCCGATGCGGCTGGCGGGGCGCAGGCCCCCGCGCGGCGCGGTCCGGCAGGCGCTCGCCCAGGTCGGCCTGGAGAAGAAGGCCGGCAGCCGGCCCAGCCAGCTGTCCGGCGGACAGCAGCAGCGGGTCGCCATCGCCCGTGCCCTGGTGGCCCGCCCCGCCGTGCTCTTCGCGGACGAGCCGACCGGCGCCCTCGACCTGTCCACGGGACGCGAACTCCTGGTCACGCTGCGCGCGTTGGCCGGGCCGGACGGCGGCACCCCCAGCGGTCCCGGTACCGATGGCCGGGTGACCACGACCATCGTGATGGTGACCCACGACCCGAACGTCGCCGCCTACGCGGACCGCGTGTTGTTCCTCGCGGACGGCGGCCTCGTCGGCGAGTTGCTCCAGCCGACCGCCGAGGCCGTCGCCGCCCGCATGACCCACCTGGCGGTGACGTCGTGATCCGGGTGGCCTTCCAGACCCTTCGGGCGCGCTGGGTCTCCTTCCTCGGCACGGTGGTCGCCCTGGTCCTCGGCGTGGCGCAGGTCGCGGCCATGGGGCTGCTCGTGACGACCGCGTTCGACCTCCCCGACCGGCCGGTGGAGCGCTTCGCCGGCGCCGGCACGGTCGTGCGTCCCAAGTCGGACGGCTGGAACCCGGCCCACCACGACCTGGGCGTCCGCTCCCCCGAGGCCGCCCGCGGCCTGAGCCCCGAACTGCGCGACCGGGTCGCCGCGACCGGCGAGACCGTCGTCGACCGTGCCTTCTACGCCCAGCTGCGCGGCGGCCCCGAGGACCAGGTCGGGCACCCCTGGCCGGTGGCCCGCTTCGGCGGCTACCGTCTCACCGATGGCGCCGCGCCGGCATCGGACGGGCAGATCGTCGTCCCCTCCGACCAGGCCCGCACCGGCGACGAGGTGACCGTACTGACGGCGTCCACCGTACGGAAGTACACCGTCAGCGGCACCGTCGCCCCCGTCGGCTACGAGGACGCCGTCTTCTTCTCCGAGGCGGAGGCCGCGCGGCTCTCCCCGCGGATGGACTCGCTGGTCGCGCTCGGGCCCGCGGAGGCGGTGCGGGACGCCGTCGGCGAGCGGGCCGAAGTCCTCACCGGCCAGGACCGGCACAAGGCCGACGCCAGCGAGGCCGAGGACCGCGAGACCCTGGACAACACGATCACGCTGGTGCCGGTGATGGCGAGCGTCGCCGGGACCACCGCCATTTTCGTGGTGGCGTCCACCTTCGCCTTCGCGGTCGTCCAGCGCCGCAGGGAGGTCGCCCTGCTCCGCGCCGTCGGCGCCACCCCCAAGCAGGTGCGGAAGATGGTCCGCAACGAGGCCCTCCTGGTGGGCGGTGCGGCCGCCGCGGTGGGCACGGTCCTCGGACTGTTCGGGGCGCAGCTCCTCGCCGACATGCTGATCTCCATGGGGGTGTCCCCGGACTGGTTCACCGTCACCCCGTCCCTGCACTGGACCGTGCTCGCGCCTCTCGCCGCCGCCTTCCTGGTCGGGCTGCTGGTGTCGGTCGGCGGTGCGGCCGCCGCGGCCCGCCGCGCCGGCTCCATCCAGCCCGTCGAAGCGTTGCGGGAGGCCGCCGTGGACGACACCGGCGTCACCCCCGGCCGTGCCCTGCTCGGTGCCGTGGCCCTCCTCGGCGGCGTCGGCTGGACCGCGTGGATCGCCACCGGCTCCCCGGTGACGGTGCTCTCGCCCACGGTGTACGTGGTCTCGCTGATGGTGCCGGTGCTGGCGGCGGCCGTCCTCGCCCCGCTGGCCGTGGGTCCGCTGGCCCGGCTGCTGATGTGGCCGTGGCGCCGCGCGAACGGCCCCACCGCGATGCTGGTCCGGCAGAGCGCGCTGACCGCCCGCCGCCGGACCGCGGCGACGGCCGCGCCGGTGCTGCTCACCGTCGGCCTCGCGTTCTCCCTGCTCGCGGCGACCGATTCGCTGGGCGCGGCCCGGGACAGCGGCCTGCAGAACCGGATCGTCTCCGACTACGCCCTCGCCCCCGACGACACCCCCGGCATCAGCACCGAGGTGGTCGACCGGGTCGCCGAGGTGCCCGGCGTGAAGATCGCCGCGCCGCTGCTCACCACGGTCTACTGGAAGGACGAGGACCGCTACGACGAGAACGACGGCCTGGTCGTCGACCCGGAGGCCCTGAAACGGACCATGGACCTGAAGGTGGTCGAGGGCTCCCTCGACGACCTCGACGAGAACAGCATGGCCGTCGCCGACCTGTGGCACATGGACGTCGGTTCCACACAGACCGTGCTGATGGCCGACGGCAGCACCCAGAAGCTGAAGGTGGCCGCCGTGTACGAGGCGCTGCGCGGCGAGGACGTGGCCTACCTGCCGCCCCGGTTCGCCGACACCGCGCTGTTCGCGCGCGACGGCCTGTCCCGCCGCGCGTACATCACCCTGGACGAGGGCACCGACCGGCAGGCCGCGACCGCCGCCATCCGCGAGGCGGTCGAGGGCAGCGGTGCCACCTTCATGACGCGGGACGAACTGGTCGCCTCCGAGTCCGCCTACGCCCGGCACCTGAACGAGGTCCGGCAGCGCTCCACCGCGGTGATCATCATGTTGTTCTGCTTCATCGCGATCCTCAACACGCTGCTGATGGCCACCGCGGACCGCCGGCGCGACCTGGCGGTCCTGCGGACCGCGGGCGCCACCCCCAGGCAGGTGCTGCGCTTCTTCGTCGCCGAGTCGCTCCTCGTGTCCGCGATCGGTGTGGTGCTGGCGCTGGCCGCCACCGCCGTCAACCTGGCCGGGCTGTGGGGAGCCCTGTTCCAGCTCTTCGGCACCACCCCGATCGTCGTTCCGTACGCGGTCGTCACGGGCGTCGTGGTGGTCTCCACCCTGCTGGCGGTCCTCGGCACGGTCCTGCCGGTCGGTGCGGCGCTTCGGGCCCGAGCCGTGCAGCTGATCGGAGCCCGCGAGTAGGACACCTGGTACGCCCCGGCACGCCTCCGTACCCCGGTACACCTCCGTACCCCCCGGTACACGCCGCACCACCCCGGAGCCACACGGCCCGGCCCCGATTCCCCCGTCGGGACCGGGCCGTGTGCCGTCTTCGGGGGCTTCGGCCGTCCCGCCCGCCGGGCCAAAAGAGAGCCGATAAGAGCCCCGGTATAGGTCGGCGTCGGACGCTGGGCGAGCATCCGACCACCGAAGGGACACCGTCATGGCTGACGAGCAGACCGACCACCGCACCTACCGAGTCGTCCTGAACGACGAGGAGCAGTACTCGATCTGGGACGCAAGCCGGGAACTGCCGGACGGCTGGCACGCCGAGGGCACCGAGGGCTCGCGGCAGGACTGCCTCCAGCGGATCGAGGAGGTCTGGACGGACCTGCGGCCGGCCAGTCTGCGCCGGCGCATGGAGCAGGCCGGCGCCTGACCGCGTCGCACGGCCCGCGGTGCCGATGGGATCACACCGCACAGCACCCGGCACCACGCGGGCACCACACGAGACACGTCGTACGGAACGAAGGTCGGGAGGGGCGCTCAGCATGACCACGGGCGAAGTCCGCACGGGCGGACAGGTCGACGGCACTGGAACGGCCGGCGACGGCGGATCGGTCGACAGCAGGCGTGAGGAGCTGGTGCGGGCCAGGCTCGCCGGGGGCCGCGGCGGCCGGCGGACCGCCGTCACCCGCGTCGACCGCGACGGCCGGCTCGCCCTTTCCCACGGGCAGCAGCAGATGTGGTTCCTCAGCCGGCTCGACCCGGACAGCTGGGAGTACAGCGTCCCCGTGGCGCTGCGGCTGCGCGGACGGCTCTCCGCGGAGCCGCTGCGCCGGGGCTTCGAGGAACTGGTGGCCCGCCACGAGATCCTGCGCACCCGCTACCGCCTCGACGGCACCGAGCCGGTCCAGCTGATCGACCCGCCCGGCCCGTTCGACCTCCCCGTCGACGACCTGACCGGCACCGGCACCCCGGCCGAGCGCGAGGAGCGGGCCCGCCGGCTCGCCGAGGCCGAACCGGGCCGTCCGTTCGACCTGGCCGACGGCGCCCCGCTGCGGGCGCGGCTGATCCGCGTCGCGGAGGACGACCACCTTCTGGTCGTCGTCTTCCACCACGTGGCGTGCGACGAGTGGTCCGTCGGGCTGTTCCTCGGCGAACTGGCCGTGCTCTACGAGGCGTTCGGCCGCGGCGAACCCTCGCCGCTGGCCCCGCTCCCCGTGCAGTACGCCGACTACGCGGCCTGGCAGCGCCGCCGCCTCGACTCCGGGGAACTCGACCGGCAGCTCGACCACTGGCGGGAACGGCTCGCCGGCCTCACCCCGCTGGAGGTGCCGACCGACCGCCGGCGCCCCTCCACCCGGTCCTACGCCGGGGACGCGGTCCCCGTCCACCTGCCGGCCCCACTGGCCGGCACGCTGCGCGACCTGGGAGCCGCGCACGGAGCCACCCTCTTCCACACCCTCCTCGCCGGCTACCAGGGCCTGCTCTCCCGCTACACCGGCCGTGACGACATCGCCGTGGGCACCGTGGTCTCCGGCCGCGACCGGCCCGAGCTGGAGGGGCTCATCGGCTACGGGATCAACACCCTGGTCCTGCGCGGCCGGTGGCGGGGCGACCCGACCTTCCGGCAGCTCCTCACCGGTGCCCGGGAGACCGTCCTGGACGCATTCGACAACCAGGAGTTCCCCTTCGCCCGCCTCGTCGACGAGCTGGCCCCGGCCCGGGACATGTCCCGCACCCCGCTGTGCCAGGTCGCGTTCACCATGCACCGCGAACGCACCACCGGCTTCACCCTGCCCGGCGTCGACACCGAGGCCCTGACCGCCACCTCCCGTGTCTCCCGCTTCGACCTCACCCTCCAGCTCCGCGAGGCCGACGACGGCTCCGTCACCGGCACCCTGGAGTACAGCACCGCCCTCTACGAACGGGCGACCGTCGAGCGCATCGCCCGGCACCTGGAACGACTCCTGGCGTCCGCCGCGACCGACCCCGACCGGCCCCTGTCCCGCCTGGACATGCTCGACGATTCCGACCGCGCCGTCCTGCTGCCCGAGGTCCGCACCTTCGACGCACCCACCCGCTGCGTCCACCAGCTCGTCGAGGAACGCGCCGCCGCCACACCCGACGCCGTCGCCGTCGTCTGCGGCACCGAGAGCCTCACCTACGCCGAGCTGAACACCCGCGCCAACCGCCTCGCCCACCACCTGCGCTCCCTCGGCGCCGCCCCCGGCCGCCTCGTCGCCGTCGCACTCGACCGCGGCCCGCTCCTGGTGCCCGCACTGCTCGGCGTCCTCAAGTCGGGCGCCGGCTACCTGCCCCTCGACCCCGAGCACCCCGCCGACCGCATCGCCTACACCCTCGGCGACGCGGGCGCCGACCTCGTCGTCACCTCCACCGGGCACGCCGCCCACCTGCGCGGCGCCGCCGAGGGCCGGCTCGTCGTCCTCGACGACCCCGAAGAGGCCGCCGCGGTGGCCGCCGCCCCCGGTCACGACCCGGACTCCGGCGCGACCCCCGGCGACCTGATCTACACGATCTACACCTCCGGCTCCACCGGCCGGCCCAAGGGTGTCGCCCTCAGCCACACCAACGTGCTGCGCCTGTTCACCGCCACCGAGGAGCACTTCGGCTTCGACGAGCACGACGTGTGGACGCTGTTCCACTCGTACGCCTTCGACATGTCGGTGTGGGAGATCTGGGGCGCCCTCGCATACGGCGGCCGGCTCGTCGTCGTACCGCCGGACGTCTCCCGCTCCCCGGAGGACTTCCTGCGCCTGCTCGCCGACCAGAAGGTCACCGTCCTCAACCAGACCCCGTCCGCCTTCCGCGGCCTGGTCTCCCTGGCCGCCGAGGACCATCCCCTGATCGGCGAGCTCGCCGTGCGCGTCGTCTCGTTCGGCGGCGAACGGCTCGACATCCCGGCCCTGCGGCCCTGGGTGGAGCGCCGCGGCCTCGACGTCACCGCCATCGCCAACCTGTACGGCATCACCGAGACCTGCGTGCACACCACGTTCCACCTCGTCACCGAGGCCGACCTGGACGCCGAGACCGGCAACCCGGTCGGCGTGCCGCTACGCGACCTCCAGGTCCACCTGCTCGGCCCGCACGGCGAACTCGTGCCCATCGGCGTGCCCGGCGAGATCCACGTCGGCGGTCCCGGCGTCGCCCTCATGTACCTGGGCCGCCCCGCCCTCACCGCCGAACGCTTCGTGCCCGACCCCTACGGCACACCCGGCACCCGCCTCTACCGCAGCGGCGACCTCGCCTCCCGGCGTCCCGACGGCAGCCTCGACTACCTGGGCCGCATCGACCACCAGGTCAAGATCCGCGGTCACCGCATCGAACTCGGCGAGATCAAGGCCGCGCTCACCACGCATCCGCGGGTCCGCGACGCCGTGGTCGTCGCCCGTGAGGACACCCCCGGCGACCGCCGCCTCATCGCCTACGTCGTGCCCACCGGCGACGCCGTCGCCGCGCCCAGCGAACTGCGCGCCCTGCTCGCCCGCACCCTGCCCGACTACATGATCCCGGCCACGTTCCTCGTCGTCGGCCGCATCCCGCTCACCGTCAACGGCAAGCTGGACCAGGCCGCACTGCCGGCCCCCGACCGCAGCGCCCTCGGCGTCGATGCCGTGCACGTCGCACCGCGCACACCCGCCGAGGAGGAGATGGTCGCCGTCTGGCGTGACGTCCTCGGGGTGGAGACCGTCGGCGTCGAGGACAACTTCTTCGACCTGGGCGGCGACTCCCTGCGCGCCGTCGCCCTGGTCGGAGCCCTGCGGGGCAGCGAGTACGACGTCACCGTCCGCGACGTCTTCGAGCACCGTACGCCCGCCGAACTCGTCGCCTTCGTCACCGGCCGCCCCGCACCCGCCACCCCCCGGCAGCCCGTCGCCCCCTTCGCCCTGCTCGACGAGGACGACCGCAGTCGTCTCCCCGAAGGACTGGTGGACGCCTACCCGCTGGCTCAGGTGCAGCTCGGCATGGTCGTGGAGATGCTCGCCGACGACGACCGCAACCACTACCACAATTCCACCTGCTTCCGGATCCTCGACGAACGACCCCTCGATCCGGAAGTCCTCCAGCGGACCGTCGACACCGTCCTGGCCCGCCACGAGATCCTCCGTTCCAGTTTCGCCGTCGAGGGATACTCCGTCCCGCTCCAGCTCGTGCACCCCGCCGCCGACGTGACCTCCCCCGTCGCCGTGCGGGACCTGACCGGGCTGGACGCCGACGCGGTCGAAGCGTCGCTGCGCGCCTACATGGCCGATGAGCGCACCCGGCTCTTCGACCTCACCCGCGCCCCGCTGATCCGCTTCACCGGGCACGCCTGCGACGACGGCTCCTGGTGGCTGACCCTCACCGAATGCCACGCCGTTCTCGAAGGATGGAGCCACCACTCCCTCCTGATGGAACTCGTCACCACCTACCACGCGCTGCGCGCCGGCGAACCCCTGCCGGACCCGGACACCCCCGCCATCCGGTACGCGGACTTCGTCGCCGCCGAACTGGAGTCCCTCTCCGCCGACGACGACCGCGCCTACTGGAAGGGCATCCTCGACGAGCACACGCCGTTCGAGATCCCCTCCGGCCTCGGCGACGATCCGGCCACCACCCCCCGCGGCCTCAACCGCTCCTGGGTCCCCTACCACGACCTGGAGACCGGCCTGCGCACCCTCGCCAGCCAGGCCAAGGTGCCGATCAAGAGCGTGCTGCACGCCGCGCACCTCAAGGTGATGAGCCAGCTCACCCCCGAAGAGGCGTTCTTCACCGGGCTCGTCACCAACGCCCGCCCGGAGGCGGCCGGCGCGGAACGCGTCTACGGCGTGTACCTCAACCCGCTGCCGTTCGCCCACCGGCGCGGCGCCCGCACCTGGCGCGAACTGGTGCGCCAGGTCTTCGACCAGGAGATCGACGTCTGGCCGCACCGCCGCTACCCCCTCGGCGCCATGCAGCGCGAACTCGCCGACGGCGAACGGCTCGTCAACGTCCGGTTCAGCTACCAGAACTTCCGCCAGGTCGACCAGGACCTCGTCGACTACCCGGCCACGATCGACGACAGCCCCACCGAGTTCCCGCTCGGCGTCTCCACCCGCGCCGGTTTCATGGTGATCACCGCCCACCGGCACCACTTCGACCGGGCGGCGGTGGACCGGCTCGCGGCGATGTACCGGGCGGTGCTGGAGTCCATGGCCGCCGACGTGGACGGCGACGCCCGCGAGACCTTCCTGCCGGCCGGTGAACGCGAGCGGGTGCTGACCTCCTGGAACGACACCGCAGTGCCGGTGCGCGCGGTCTCCGTACCGGAATTGATCGCCGAGCAGGTGGCGCGGCGTCCGGACGCGGTGGCGGTGGAATCGGACGGTACGGCGCTGTCGTTCACGGAACTGGACGCCCGCGCCAACCGTCTGGCACACCGCCTGCGTGAGGCCGGTGTGGGGCCCGAGTCGTCGGTGGCGGTGCTGCTCGACCGGTCGGTCGACCTGGTGGTGGCACTGCTGGCGGTGTGGCGCGCGGGGGCCGGGTTCGTGCCCATGGACCCGGTACTGCCCGCCGGACGCATCGCGGGCATGGTCACCGACGCCCAGGTGCGGACGGCGGTCACCTCCACCGCGTACGCCGACCGCTTCGAGGTACCGGTGGTACGGATCGAGGACGACTTCTCGCATCTGCCCCAGTCGTCTCCCGAGGTGCCGGTGGACCTCGACGCGGTGGCCTACACCGTGTTCACCTCGGGTTCGACGGGCCGCCCGAAGGGCGTGCAGGTCTCCCACCGCAGCCTCGTCAACCACATCGACTGGGCCGTACGGGAACTCGCCTCGGCCGGGACCGGCGGCGCACCCGTGTTCTCCTCGGTGGCCTTCGACCTGGTCGTCCCCAACGTGTGGGCACCTCTGGCAGCCGGACAGCGCACCTGGCTGTACGACGGCGAACTCACGGAACTGGGCACCGCGTTGACGGACGCCGGACCGTTCTCCTTCATGAAGCTCACCCCCGGCCACCTCGAAGTGCTCTCGGGTCAGCTCAGCGACGACGAGATCTCCACGCTGGCCGGCAAGGTCGTCGTCGCCGGCGAAGCACTCCCGGGTGCCCTCGTCGAACGCTGGCGACAGATCCTCGGCGACGGGAAGGTCCTCAACGAGTACGGGCCCACCGAAGCCACCGTCGGCACCTGCGTCTTCCCGCTCGTGGACGAGTTCGACGGCGTCGTACCCATCGGCCGGCCCCTGCCCAACATGACCATGCGCGTCCTGGACACCCACCTCCAGCCCGTCCCCGTCGGCGCCGTGGGCGAACTGTTCGTCGGCGGCACCGGCGTGGCCCGCGGCTACGTGGGTGACCCGGCCCGCACCGCCGACAAGTTCGTCCCGGACGTATACGGTCCGGCGGGCAGCCGCATGTACCGCACCGGCGACCTCGCTCGCCGGCGGCACGACGGAGCCGTCGAGTTCCTGGGCCGCATCGACGACCAGGTCAAGATCCGCGGCTACCGCATCGAACTCGGCGAGGTGCGCGCCGCACTCGTCGCCCGACCCGGCATCACCGACGCGGCCGTGATCGTGTCCGAGCAGGACCAGCGCCTGATCGCCTACGTCGTCGGCGAGGTCCCCGACCTGGCCGACGCCCTGCCGGACTACATGATCCCGTCCGTCTTCATGCAGGTGGACGCGATCCCGCTCACCGCCAACGGCAAGCTCGACCGCCGCGCCCTGCCCGACCCGGACCAGACCGCCACGGACACCTACGTCGCCCCCCGCACCCCCGCCGAGGAACGCATCGCCGCGATCTGGAGCAAGGTGCTCGGCGTGGAACGGATCGGTGTCGAGGACAACTTCTTCGACCTCGGCGGACACTCGATCAAGGCCATCGCCCTCGTCGGCGCCCTGCGCGCCGAAGGCTTCGAAGCCGCCGTACGCGACGTCTTCCAGCACCGCACCGTCGCCAACCTCGCCGCCACCCTCACGGCCGGCGGC
>NZ_JACVQF010000228.1 GCF_014534645.1 Streptomyces griseicoloratus | reverse complement strand
CAGTGCCTGAACGGCCTGGGAGGTACCCCCAGGGCGGCACGGGTGGGCGCAGCGGCACCCCGGTGGCGCCGGGCTGCGCGACCCACCCCCGGCCCGCACGCACGCCGGCGACGCCCGTCCGGGCCGCGTTACCTCGGTGGTGGGGCCGTGGAGCCTCGTAGTACCAGGTTGACCGGGATGTCGCCGGCCTCGGGGGCGCGGCCGTCCAGGACTGCCAGCAGTGCTCTCATTCCGCGCTCGCCGAACAGTTCCGCGTCCAGGTGGACGGTGGTGAGCTCGGGGTCGATGGCCGTGGCCAGGGCGAGGTCGTCCAGGCCGGTGACCGAGAGGTCGTGCGGGACGTGGAGCCCGGCCCGGCGGGCCGCCTTGTAGGCGCCGGCGGCGAGCTGGTCGTCGTCGCACACCAGTGCCGTGGGCCGGGGCCCCGGGCCCGTGAGCGCGGCTTCGGCGGCGGTGACGGCGCCCTCGATCGAGATGGGGGCGCGGACCGTGCGCAGGGTGGTGCCGAGGACCGGTCCGAGCCGTGCGGCCAGTTCCCGGGCGCGTACCTCGAAGGTCCAGGACGCGACGTCCGCCGCCAGGTGGACGAAGTGGCGGTGGCCCAGGGACAGGAGGTGCTCCGCCACCTGGCGGATGCCGTCGGCGATGTCCAGGTTGACCGTGGCGGCGCCCAGGCTGCCCTCGGGATCGCTGTCCAGCATGACGAGGGGCAGCTGGTCGCCGCGGATGGCGGTGAGGGCGTCGGCGGCCATGGAGGAGGCGATGACGCCGTCGAGGGCGGCCTGGGCGGAGGCGAAGGGGTCTCTGGCGGGGCCGATGCCTTCGGGGGAGGGGTAGAGGACCACTCCGAAGCCGTGCTCGGCGGCGACGCGGGCGGCGCCCGTGTAGACGCCCGCGAAGAACTCCGTCGTCAGCGCCGGTACCACGAGGAGCACCGTGCGGGTGCGGCCGAGGCGGAGGTTGCGGGCGGCGAGGTTGGGCCGGTAGCCCAGTGTGCGTGCGGCCTCGCGGACGCGTTCCGCGGTGGTCTCCGACACGCGTCCGCGCCACTTGTCGCCGAGGACCAGGGAGACCGCGGCCTGGGAGACGCCGGCGGCCTGGGCGACGTCCCGGCTCGTGGGGCGGGTGCTGCCTCGTGCCACCGTTCGCCTGCTCTTTCGTCTGGACTCGTGAACAGCCGACATGGTACGTATGGCGGGAGTAGTTATACGTAAAACGTCAGTGGGAAGAAGGTGGTCGGCGGTGGTCTCCGGATACGTGGAGATTCTGCGGGCGCGGCATGCCGCGCGGCTGCTCGTCGGCACGCTCGTGGGACGGCTGCCCAATGCCACCGCCGCCATCGCGATCGTGCTGTTCGTACGGGCCGAGGGCGGTTCCTACAGTCTGGCCGGGGCGCTGGCGGCCGTGTACGGGGTCGCCAATGCCGTGGGCCAGCCCGTGCTGGGGCGGCTCGTGGACCTGCACGGGCAGCCGCGGGTGCAGTTGCCTGGCGCCGTGCTGTCGGGCCTTGCCATGGGTGTGTTCGCCTTCGCGGGTGTCGGGACGCCGGTGCTCGCGTACGCGGCGGTGGCCGCCGCGGGTCTGTTCACGCCGCCGCTGGAGGGCGGGCTGCGGGCGCTGTGGCCGAGTGTGCTCCGAAAGGAGGACCAGGTGCACACGGCGTACGCGATGGACGCCGTGGCGCAGGAGGTCATGTTCACCGTCGGTCCGCTGCTGGTGACGGTGTGCGTGTCGCTGTGGTCGGCCCAGGCCGCCCTGCTCGTGCTGAACGTGGTGGGTGTGCTGGGCGCCCTGTCCGTGGTGGTGTCGCCGCCCTCGCGTGCGTGGCGGTCGGCGCCGCGCGAGGCGCACTGGCTGGGTGCGCTGCGCTCGCCGGGGCTGCTGGCGCTGCTGGGCGCGTTCCTGTTCATAGGCATGGCGCTGGGGTCCATCACGGTGGCCGCGGTGCCGTACGCGGACGAGCACGGGGGCGACGCCGTCTACGGCTGGCTGATGGCCGCTCTGGGGCTGGGGGCGCTCGTCGGCGGTGCCGTGTACGGGGCGCGGCAGTGGGCCGGTGAGCCGGGCCGGCGACTGCGGGTGCTCGTGGCGCTTCTGGCGGTTTGTTATCTGCCGCTGATGCTGATGCCGGGCGCGTTCGCCATGGTGCTGCTGACCGTGGTCGCGGGTGTCTTCCTGGCGCCGGCGATCGCCTGTGCGTTCGTCCTGGTCGATCTGCATGCGCCGCGGGGGACGGTGACGGAGGCGTTCTCGTGGCTGGTGACGACGTTCACGGTGGGTGCCTCGGTGGGAACGGGCCTGGCGGGGCCGGTCGTGGAGGCGGGCGGGGCCCTGTGGGGGTTCGCCGTGCCGGGGGCCGCGGGGGCCGTGTCGCTGCTGGTTCTGGCCTGCACCGGGCGGGTCCTCGCAGCTCCCGCCCGGGGGAAGGTCGTTGCGGCTTCATCGGAAAATGATCCAAACCGTGCCGTCGAACCCCGTTTCAGTTCGGGGGATCGGGCGTAATGTTCAGTCATGGACCGCCGCATTTTCGGGCTGGAGAACGAGTACGGCGTCACGTGCACGTTCAGGGGACAGCGCCGCCTGTCGCCTGACGAGGTGGCGCGGTACCTCTTCCGCCGTGTCGTGTCATGGGGCCGCAGCAGCAATGTCTTTCTGCGCAACGGGGCCCGCCTCTATCTCGACGTGGGCTCACATCCGGAATACGCGACACCCGAATGTGACAATGTGATCGAACTCGTCACCCACGACAAGGCGGGCGAGCGCATTCTCGAAGGACTCCTGGTGGACGCGGAACGACGCCTGCACGAGGAGGGAATCGCGGGCGACGTCTACCTCTTCAAGAACAACACCGATTCGGCGGGCAACTCCTACGGCTGCCACGAGAACTATCTGGTGGCCCGGCACGGGGAGTTCTCGCGGCTCGCGGACATCCTGATCCCGTTCCTGGTGACGAGGCAGCTGCTGTGCGGTGCCGGCAAGGTGCTGCAGACGCCGCGCGGCGCCGTGTACTGCGTCAGCCAGCGGGCCGAGCACATCTGGGAGGGCGTCTCCTCGGCGACGACCCGCTCCCGGCCGATCATCAACACGCGCGACGAGCCGCACGCCGACGCCGAGCGCTACCGGCGCCTGCACGTCATCGTGGGCGACTCGAACATGTCCGAGACGACCATGCTGCTCAAGGTAGGCGCCACCGACCTGGTGCTGCGCATGATCGAGGCCGGCACGGTGATGCGGGACCTCACGCTGGAGAACCCGATCCGGGCGATCCGTGAGGTCAGCCACGACATCACCGGGCGGCGGAAGGTGCGCCTGGCCAGTGGCCGGGAGGCCTCCGCGCTGGAGGTGCAGCGCGAGTACTACGAGAAGGCCGTGGACTTCTGTGAGCGCCGCGGCATCCGCACCGGCACCGTCGAGCGGGTGCTGGAGCTGTGGGGCCGCACGCTGGACGCGATCGAGAGCGAGGACCTGGACCGCATCGACACGGAGATCGACTGGGTCATGAAGTACAAGCTCCTGGAGCGGTACCGGGCCAAGCACAACATGACCATGTCGCATCCGCGGGTCGCGCAGATAGACCTCGCCTACCACGACATCCACCGGCGTCGTGGCCTGTACTACCTGCTCGAGAAGAAGGGCCAAGCGGCCCGGGTCGCCAACGACTTGAAGATCTTCGAGGGCAAGTCCGTTCCGCCGCAGACCACTCGGGCCCGGCTGCGCGGCGACTTCATCCGACGGGCCCAGGAGCAGCGCCGGGACTTCACCGTCGACTGGGTCCATCTCAAGCTCAACGACCAGGCCCAGCGCACGGTGTTGTGCAAGGACCCGTTCCGTTCGGTCGACGACCGGGTGGAGAAGCTGATCGCCGGAATGTGAGCCGAGCGGGCCGGTACCCGTGCCATGGGCACGAAAGGCCGGAACGCCACACGGGCGCCGTACGTTTTCCGTGCGGCGCCCTTCTCACGCCGTAGAGTTGCGCGCACGCGAACACACAAGATCGACCGATACCGATTACGAGGCCCCCACCGTGCGCCGACGCTCACTTCTCATCGCCGTACCCGCCGGAATGGTCACGCTCGCCGCATGCGGTGACGACTCCGGCTCGAGCAACGCCGGCGACACCGCATCGCCCTCCGCGCCGGCCACGTCCGCCGCGCCGCCGCCGAAGATCGTCGACGGTCCGCTGCCGGCCATCACGGCGGGGACGCAGTTCGGCGAGAAGCCGACCGTCGCCAAGGGCAGCGGTGACCCGTCCAAGCAGCTCGCGGTGAAGACGGTCATCGCCGGGAGCGGCAGGCCGGTGGCGGAGAACGACTTCGTCATGGCGAACTACCTGGGTCAGATCTGGAGCAGCGCGAAGGTCTTCGACAACTCCTACGACCGCAAGACCCCGCTGGTCATCCAGCTCGCCCCGGGCAGCATCATCGACGGCTGGCGGTATGCGCTCACGGGCAAGAAGACCGGCAGCCGCGTGCTGTTCTCCGTCCCGCCCACCTGGGGGTACGGCGAGCAGGGCAACGAGCAGGCGGGTATCAAGGGCTCCGACACGCTGGTCTTCGTGGTCGATCTGCAGGAGACCTTCAACGCCAGGAGTTCCGCGAAGGGCGAGGAGGTGCCGCAGGACGACGCCGCCCTGCCGAAGGTCGGCACCAACACCGACGGCAAGGCGCCCTCCATCGAGGTGCCCGACGCCGCCGCGCCGAAGAAGCTCGTGGCGAAGTACGTCATCGAGGGCGACGGCGCCGAGGTCGGCGCCCAGGACAGCGTGCTCGTGCAGTACAAGGGCGTGGTGTGGGACGGCGGCAAGGAGTTCGACTCGACGTACGGCAGGAAGCAGCTGACGTCGTTCTCGCTCCAGCAGGTCGTCAAGGGCTGGTCCCAGGGCCTGACCGGCAAGAAGGTCGGCAGCCGGGTCCTCATCGTCATCCCCCCGGACCTGGGCTACGGAGAGAACCCGCCGCCCGGCAGCGGCATCGAGAAGGACTCCACGCTGGTCTTCTCCGTCGACATCCTCGCGAAGATGTGACGGCCCGGGGATGTAAGACTTGGCCTGTTGCCTTTCCGTAGACAAGCAGGAGCTGAACGAACGTGAGCATCGACAAGCCCGAGATCGACTTCCCCGGCGGCGAGCCCCCGGCGGACCTCGAGATCAAGGACATCTGGGAGGGCGACGGCGAGGTGGCGAAGGCGGGCCAGACCGTCACCGTCCACTACGTGGGTGTCGCCTTCAGCACGGGCGAGGAGTTCGACGCCAGCTGGAACCGCGGTACGCCGTTCCGCTTCCCGCTCGGCGGCGGCCGCGTCATCAAGGGCTGGGACCAGGGCGTGCAGGGCATGAAGGTCGGCGGCCGCCGCCAGCTGACCATCCCCGCCCACCTCGCCTACGGCAACCAGAGCCCGACCCCGGCGATCAAGCCCGGTGAGACCCTGATCTTCGTGGTCGACCTGCTCGCGGTCTGATCGGAGCCGATCACCTGGGGCCCGTGCCTGTCCGGCATGGGCCCTCGGCTTTTGCCGCGGCGGCGGAGAGCGGTACGGTCATCGGTCGGAAGCACCATAGGGAAGGCGAAGGGCGTCGATGGCCATTGCCAAGGCCGAGCGGCTGATGAACCTGGCGTTGTGTCTGCTCGGGACGCGGCGGCCGCTCAGCAAGCGCGAGCTGCGCGAGTCGATCGAGGCCTACCTGGAGGCCGGGTCCGACGACTCCTTCAACCGCATGTTCGAGCGGGACAAGGACGACCTCAGGGAACTGGGTCTCGTGATCGAGACCGTGGAGAGCCTGGACGGCGAGGTCGGCTACCTCGCCCGCCGTGACAGCAACCGCCTGCCGCCCATCACCCTGGACGCCGAGGAGGCCGCAGCCCTCGGGCTCGCCGCGAAGGTGTGGCAGCAGGCCCGGCTGGCCGGCGCCGCGAGCGGTGCCCTGCAGAAGCTGCGCGCGGCCGGGCTGCCCGAGGACGTCGACCCGTATGAGGCGCACGGCGCGCTGGAGCCGCGCATCCCCGTGCACGAGGCCGCTTTCGAGCCGCTGATGCTGGCCTGCCGGGACCGCCGTCCGGTCGCCTTCGAGTACCGCAAGGCGAACGCCGCCCAGCCCGAGCCCCGCCATGTCGAGCCGTGGGCGCTGGAGTGCTGGCGCGGCCACTGGTACCTGGCCGGGTTCGACCGCGGCCGTGGCGCCGAGCGGGTCTTCCGGCTGTCGAGGATCACCGGCAAGGTGCGCTCGCGCGGCGGCCGGTTCACGGCGCCGGTGCCGGACGTCGTCACCGTCCGTGAGACGGTCGCGAGCTGGGCGGGGGAGACCGCCGACCGCTCCGCGCTGATCCGGCTGCGCTCGGGCGCGGGCTACCCGCTGCGGGCGAGGGCCACCGCCGTGCGGGAACTGGGCGACGGCTGGGACGAGTTGGAAATTCCGTACGGGCACGGCCTGGACGCCTGGCTGGTGGAGTTCGGGCCGGACGTGGTGGTCCTGGAGCCTGCGGAGCTGCGTGCGGACGTGGTGGACCGGCTGCGTGCCGTCGCCAAGGGCTGAGGGGGAGCGGACAACACAGTGGCAGGCAAACCGGTCAGGCCCGTGAACGCCATCGACCAGACCCGGCGGATGCTCTCCCTGGTCACGTATCTGCGGGAGCGCCCCGGCGCCCGGATCGAGGACGTCGCGCGCGCCTTCGGCATCAGCGAGGACGAGCTGGTCTCCGACCTCGACGTGCTGCCCATGTGCGGCACCAGCTTCCGCGGCGGCGATCTGCTCGACATCGACACCGACGGCGAGCGCATCTGGTGGCACAACCCCGCCGCCCTCGGCGCCGACGCCGCCGAGCCGCTGCGCCTGGCCGCCGACGAGGCCACCGCGCTGCTCGTCGCCGCCCGCGCGGTGGCGACCCTGCCCGGGCTGCGCGAGAGCGACCGGCAGGCGCTGCTGCGGGCGACCGCCAAGGTCGAGACGGCGGCCGGTGAGGCGGCGGGTGCCAGCTCACGCCTGTCCGTGACCTTCGAGGCCGAGGGCGGCGTCTTCGCCGACGTCGACCGGGCGATCTCCGAGCGCCGCCGGCTGTGGATCCGCTACTACTCGCCGGCCCGCGACGAGGTCACCGAGCGGGAGATCGACCCCATCCGGCTGGTCAGCGTCGGGCACACGTACGTGGAGGCGTGGTGCCGCCGCTCCGAGGCGCGCCGCACCTTCCGGCTCGACCGGGTCGCGGAGATCCGCATCCTGGACGAGCCGTCCGCGCCGCCGGAGGTGGAGCTGCGGGACCTGTCGGAGGGGCTGGTGCAGCCCGCCGCCGAGGACCCGGAGGTCGTCGTGGAGGTGGGCCCGGGCGGGCGCTGGGTCGCCGAGTACTACCCGCACGACAGTGCGGAGGAGCTGGCCGACGGCGGTCTGCGCATCACCCTGCGCACGCCCGACCCCGCGTCGCTGAGGCGGCTGGCGCTCAGGCTCGGGCGGGACGGCCGGATCGTCTCGCCGCCGGAGCTGGCGGACAGCGCCCGGCAGGCGGCCCGCGAGGCGCTGGCGGCCTACGACGGGATCGAGGCCGTCGAGGCGCACGATCCGCGGCCGGAGAGCGCGGCGCACGGACAGGACGACAGGCGGGAGCGAGGGCTTTGAGCGGGTCGGCGGCATCGGGTGCGACGGGGACGAGCATGACGGCGGCGTCGGCGTTCGCCGGGATGAGACGTGTGTCCCCGGTGGTGTTCAAGGCGGGCTGCCCGGACTGCCGGGGCCGCTTCGAGCTCGCCGCGAGCGCGCTGCGCCTCGCCATCGGTGCCAGCAGCCGCACCACGTTCTACTCGTTCACGTGCCCCGGGTGCGGAGCGGCCGTCCGCAAGCCGGCCGGGGAGCGGATCGTGGAGTTGCTCACGGGCGGCGGGGTCAGGACCCTGCGGCTGCACTCCACGGTTTAGGGCGCTGCCGCGGGACGGTCTAGGCTCGGCGTCATGTTCTGGCCGATGTTCGCCGTTGCCGTGGGGTTTGTGGGTCTTGCCGTTCTCGCGGTGTTCGCGGTGCGGGTGTTCGTGGAGGCGCAGCGCCTCGGCAGGCAGGTGACGGACTCGGCGCGCCGCATCAACCGCGCCGCGGAGGACCTGGAGCGGGCGGCGGCGAGTGCGGCCCGTGCGGCGGACGCGCTGTGAGCGGCGAGGGCGCCGGCGGGACCGTGGTGCGGGGCCGGCGTACCGCCGAGGTGACGCCGGGCAGGTCGCTACCCGCGCTCCGCGGGAACCGTGCCGGGCGGCGGTGAGCGCTTCCGTCGGGCGGCCGGGAGTGACATGGCGTACGTCCCCAAGTCGCGCTACGGGCCGCTTCGCCCTGTCGATGCGCAGGTCCCGGCAGGTACGCTGCTGGTCGCGGACCGGAGAACGAGGCCCGGACGCGGACGGGAGTACGCACAGGGATTGCCTCACGTTTACCCCTGAGCGTTACGATCGCTGCACAACACGACCGATCGGCCACATGTCCGACCGGTCGGACAGCACCCCCACCCAGTCGCCTCGGTGAGAAGGTAAAGACTTATGTTCGGAAGGCTCGGCGCCCCCGAGATCATTCTCATCCTCGTCGTCATCATCCTGCTGTTCGGCGCGAAGAAGCTTCCGGACATGGCGCGGTCGCTCGGCAAGTCCGCGCGCATCCTCAAGAGCGAGGCCAAGGCGATGAAGGAGGACAACAAGTCCTCCGCCCCCGCCGACCCGCCGAACGCGGGTGAGCAGCCCCCGGCGCAGCGCACCATCCAGGCCGCCCCCGGCGACGTGACCAGCTCCCGCCCGGTCACCGAGCCGACGGACACGACCAAGCGCTGACGCAGGGCCGGTGACCTCCGGCCCGCCGCACGAGATGGGAACGTGGGTTGCTGAAGCCTGCCCGCAAGAAGGAGAAGGATCCCGAGGGGCGGATGCCCCTCGCGGAGCACCTTCGTGAGCTCCGCAACCGGCTCGCGAAGGCGCTGCTGGCCATCGTCGTCGTCACCGTCGTCGCCGCCTTCTTCTACAACGACATCATCAACTTCTTCACCAAGCCGGTCCTCGACTCGGTCGGCTGCTCGAAGTCCTTCGAGGAGCTGGCGAAGACGGCGGACGAGAACCGGTGCGCGCAGATCACCATCAACGGTCTGCTCACCCCCTTCACCCTGGCGCTGAAGGTGTCCCTGATGGCGGGTGTCGTGCTCGCCTCGCCGATCTGGCTGTACCAGCTGTGGGCGTTCGTCGCCCCGGGGCTGCACCGGCACGAGAAGAAGTACGCCTACGCGTTCGTCGCCACGGGTGTCCCCCTCTTCCTCGGCGGCGCCTTCTTCGCCTACAAGGTGCTGCCCACCACCGCGAAGGTCCTGATCGAGTTCACGCCGTTCGGCGTCGACAACCTGCTCCCGCTGGACGATCTGCTCGACCTCGTCACGCGCATGGTGGTCGTCTTCGGTCTCTCCTTCGAGCTGCCGCTGCTGCTGATCATGCTCAACTTCACCGGGGTGCTGACCGGTAAGCGGATGCTCGGCTGGTGGCGCGCGATGATCATGGGCATCACGCTGTTCGCGGCCATCGCCACGCCCAGCACTGACCCGCTGACGATGATCGCCCTGGCCGGACCGATCTGGGTCCTGTACTTCGGTGCCGTCGTCATCGCCCTGCTGAACGACCGCCGCAGGCGCCGCCGCGAGGCCCTGGGCCCCGCCGACGACGAGGCGTCGGAGCTGGACCTCACGCCCGAGGACGTCGGCGAGGTGGAGCCCGTGACGGCGAGCCGCGCCCTGCCCGAGCAGACGAAGACGGACCGGGTCAACGGCTACGACGACGTCACATGAGGTGACCCCGCGTGACCTGACGCCACGCCCGGGCCGGGTGTCCCCGCGACACGGCCCGGGCGCTTCCGTGACCGGACCACGATCCGGATAATGATCGTCCTGTTGTCGGTGCGGCCCGGTACGCTCGAAAGCACGATGACAGAGGACCTCTCACCGGCCGAGCGGTACGCGGCAGCACGGAAGCGCGCTGCCGAGCAGGCCACCGCGCTCGCCTCCTTCCGCGAGATGTACGACTTCGGCCTCGACCCCTTCCAGATCGAGGCCTGTCAGGCGCTCGAAGCGGGCAAGGGCGTCCTGGTGGCCGCGCCCACCGGCTCCGGCAAGACGATCGTCGGCGAGTTCGCCGTCCACCTCGCCCTCCAGCAGGGCAGGAAGTGCTTCTACACCACGCCGATCAAGGCGCTGTCCAACCAGAAGTACGCCGACCTGTGCCGTCGCTACGGCTCCGGGAAGGTGGGCCTGCTCACCGGCGACAACAGCGTGAACTCCGACGCCCCGGTGGTCGTGATGACCACCGAGGTGCTGCGGAACATGCTCTACGCCGGCTCGCAGACCCTCCTCGGCCTCGGCTATGTGGTCATGGACGAGGTGCACTACCTCTCCGACCGCTTCCGCGGCGCCGTATGGGAGGAAGTGATCATCCACCTCCCCGAGTCGGTGACCCTGGTGTCACTGTCGGCGACCGTGTCGAACGCCGAGGAGTTCGGCGACTGGCTCGACACCGTCCGCGGCGACACCGAGGTGATCGTCTCCGAGCACCGGCCCGTGCCGCTGTTCCAGCACGTACTGGCCGGGCGCCGGATGTACGACCTGTTCGAGGAGGGCGAGGGCCACAAGAAGGCCGTCAACCCCGACCTCACGCGCATGGCACGCCTGGAGGCCAGCCGCCCCTCGTTCCAGGACCGCAGGCGCGGCCGGGCCATGAAGGAGGCCGACCGCGAGCGCGAGCGCCGGCAGCGTGCCCGGGTCTGGACGCCGAGCCGGCCGGAGGTCATCGAGCGGCTGGACGCCGAGGGGCTGCTGCCCGCGATCACGTTCATCTTCAGCCGCGCCGCCTGTGAGGCCGCCGTCCAGCAGTGCCTGTACGCGGGCCTCAGGCTCAACGACGAGGACGCGCGGGAGAAGGTGCGCGCCCTGGTCGAGGAGCGCACCGCCTCCATCCCGGCCGAGGACCTGCACGTCCTCGGCTACTACGAGTGGCTGGAGGGCCTGGAGCGGGGCATCGCCGCCCACCACGCGGGCATGCTGCCGACCTTCAAGGAGGTCGTCGAGGAGCTGTTCGTCCGCGGACTGGTCAAGGCCGTCTTCGCGACCGAGACCCTGGCCCTCGGCATCAACATGCCCGCCCGCTCGGTGGTGCTGGAGAAGCTCGTCAAGTGGAACGGCGAGCAGCACGCCGACATCACCCCGGGCGAGTACACCCAGCTCACCGGCCGCGCCGGGCGGCGCGGCATCGACATCGAGGGCCACGCCGTCGTGCTGTGGCAGCGCGGGATGAACCCCGAGCACCTCGCCGGACTGGCGGGCACGCGCACCTATCCGCTCCGCTCCAGCTTCAAGCCGTCGTACAACATGGCGGTCAACCTGGTCGAGCAGTTCGGGCGGCACCGCTCGCGGGAACTGCTGGAGACCTCCTTCGCGCAGTTCCAGGCGGACAAGTCGGTCGTCGGCATCTCCCGGCAGGTGCAGCGCAACGAGGAGGGCCTGGAGGGCTACAAGGCCTCCATGACCTGCCACCTCGGCGACTTCGAGGAGTACGCGAGGCTGCGCCGCGAGCTGAAGGACCGCGAGACGGAGCTGGCCCGGCAGGGCGCCGCCCAGCGGCGTGCCGAGGCGGCCGTGGCACTGGAGAAGCTCCGGCCGGGCGACGTCATCCACGTGCCGACGGGCAAGTTCGCGGGCCTCGCCCTGGTGCTGGACCCCGGCCTGCCCGCCGGGCGCTCCAACGGCCACCGCGGCTTCGAGTACCACGACGGGCCGCGCCCCCTGGTCCTGACCGCCGAGCGGCAGGTCAAGCGGCTGGCGTCGATCGACTTCCCGGTGCCGGTCGAGGCGCTGGAGCGGATGCGGATCCCGAAGTCCTTCAACCCGCGCTCGCCGCAGTCCCGCCGGGACCTCGCCTCCGCGCTGCGCACCAAGGCCGGGCACATCCCGCCGGAGCGGGCCCGAAAGAAGCGGTCCCAGGCCGCGGACGACCGGGAGATCGCCCGCCTGCGCAAGGCGATCCGCGCGCATCCCTGCCACGGCTGCGACGACCGTGAGGACCACGCCCGCTGGGCCGAGCGCTACCACCGGCTGCTGCGCGACACCTCGCAGCTGGAGCGCCGGATCGAGGGGCGGACCAACACCATCGCCCGCACCTTCGACCGGATCGTCGCGCTGCTGACGGAGATGGACTACCTGCGCGGCGACGAGGTCACCGAGCACGGCAAGCGGCTCGCCCGGCTCTACGGCGAACTCGACCTGCTCGCCAGCGAGTGCCTGCGCGAGGGCGTCTGGGAGGGACTGTCCCCGGCCGAACTCGCCGCCTGCGTCTCGGCGCTGGTGTACGAGTCCAGGATGGCCGACGACGCCATGGCGCCGAAGCTGCCGTCGGGCAAGGCCAAGGCGGCGCTCGGCGAGACGGTCCGCATCTGGGGCCGGCTCGACGCGCTGGAGGAGGAGTTCCGGATCAGCCAGACCGAGGGCGTCGGCCAGCGCGAGCCGGACCTCGGCTTCGCCTGGGCCGCCTACATGTGGGCGTCCGGCAAGGGCCTCGACGAGGTGCTGCGGGAGGCGGAGATGCCGGCCGGTGACTTCGTGCGCTGGTGCAAGCAGGTCATCGACGTCCTCGGCCAGATCGCGGCCGCCGCGCCCGCCGAGGGCTCGACGGTCCCGAAGAACGCGCGCAAGGCTGTCGACGGACTGCTGCGCGGCGTGGTCGCCTACTCCTCGGTGGGCTAGTCCTCGACGGACCGGCCCTCGACGGACCGGCCCGGCACATCACAGGCCCGGCAGGGCGTGACCGTCCCGGACGGACGGTCACGCCCTGCCGGGCCTTCGCGCGTCGGGGGCCGGCCGGCCCGGCCTCCTTCAATCGTTCCCGTCCTCACCCGTTACGGCGAGTGGATTTCGTACGGCTGTACGTCGTCACGCAGTGTGTTCGAACAACTCCGCAGTGTGCAAATGGGGCCGAGGATACTCCTGTCCCGGTGCCCCTTTCAGGTGATTGCTGAATATGACACGGCGATGATCCCCTCGGACTAAGCTCGCCCGCAGCGCACCGAGTTGAGGTGGATTCGCGCGTTTGTTCTGAATGCGCAGAAGGTCCGTACAACTCCCTGACATACCCCCCTGCAAGCTCCCCCATCCCTGCCGATTCGTTTTCAGAGGGCCTACATGGTGAGTGTTGATTCCCCTCCCGGCCGACGTGAACTTCCCTATGCGCGCGTGCTGTTGCTGCCGGCCATACTCATGGCCGCGGCGACCGGGGCCGCCGTCGCCCTGGTGACGGAGCAGGCCCGGCCGGCCGTCGTCTGGTGCGGTGCCGTCGCCACGCTCCTGGTGATCGCCGCGGCGGGCGAAGCGGTCCGCCGCGGCCGCACCCTGCGGGCCCTGCGTGCCGAGCACGCCCGTCACACCGCGTATCTGGAACGGCGCATCGCCGGCCACCAGGAGGAGATGGCCCGCATCGGCGGCGAGATCCTGCCCGCGGCGATCCGCTACATGCGCACGGGCAACACCCCTGAGGAGGTCCTCAGGCACCTCGGCGACCTGGACCCCTCCTACGCCGACCTCGGCGAACCCCAGCGCAGGCTGATCCACATGATCTGCCGCATCGTCGACCACGAGATCGAGATGCGCGAGTCCGGTGAGCGCTCCTTCGTCGACATCGCCCGCCGGGTCCAGGCGATCGTCCACCAGCAGAATAAGGAACTCCGCGAGATGGAGGAGGACCACGGCCGCAACCCCGAGGTCTTCGACGACCTGCTGCGCATCGACCACGGCACCGCGCTGATCGGCCGCCTCGCCGACTCCATCTCCGTCATCGGCGGCGGACGGCCCGGACGACAGTGGCCCGAGCCCGTGGCGCTCTACAGTGTGCTGCGCGGCGCCATGTCCCGGATCCTGGAGTACCGCCGGATCAAGCTCACCTCCATCGCCAAGGTCAACATCAAGGGCACCGCGGTCGAGCCGGTCATCCACGCCGCCGCGGAACTCCTCGACAACGCCACCCGCTACTCGCCGCCCCACGCCAAGGTGCACGTCACCGCGACCGAGGTGCAGAGCGGGGTCTGCATCGAGATCGAGGACGCCGGCGTCAGCCTCAGCGAGGAGTCCCGCGCCCGTATCGAGGGCCTGCTGGAGGACGCCAAGCGCGGCACCGACGTGCAGGACCTCGGCGCCCACCCGCGCCTGGGCCTGGCCGTCGTCGGCCGGCTGTGCACCCAGTACGGCATGGACGTCTCCCTGCGGGCCTCCGCCTACGGCGGAGTCCGGGCCATCCTCATCGTGCCCAGCGACATGATGACCGACGAGCCCGGCGTCGGCCTCGCCCACGGCATCGGCGCGACCTCCATCCCCCGACCGGGCCCGGACGCGCTGCCGGGGCCCAACCGCCCGCCCAAGAAGCGCCGTCCCACCAACCCGCGCATTCCGGCCACGGTCTCCCTGGAGGACGACGTCCCCGTGGTCACCGAGTGGACGGCCGGCGGTCTGCCGCAGCGCCGCCGCCGGGTCCTGAAGCCGCTCAGCCAGCGGCTGGCCGAGCAGGCGGCCTGGGAACGGGAGGAGGCCGAACGCGCGGCCCGTGAGGCCGCCGAGCGGGCCCGCAACGGCTCGCCGGTGGCCGCGGAGCCGGAGCCCGAGAAGGAGAAGGCCGAGGAACTCCCGCCGGGGCACTGGATCGGGGCCTTCTGGGAGGGGCTCAAGGCGCATCCGGGCATCACCCAGGCCCACCAGAAGTCCAGCAGCGAGCCGGCCCACGCCCCGGCAGACGACGAGGGGAACCTCAAGTGATCGAGCAGCAAGGCAAGTTCGACTGGATGCTCAGGGACCTCTACAACGGCGTCCCCGGCATCGAGATGATCGTGGTGCTCTCCGCCGACGGCCTGCGCATCGCCCGCTACTCCGGCGACCCGGACGCCGCCGACCGCGTCGCCGCCGCCTGCGCGGGCCTGCAGAGCCTGGCGGGCGCCGTCGCCCAGGAGATCCCCACCAGCGACGGCGACATGAAGATGGTCCTCATCGAGATGAACGGCGGCTACTTCTACATGATGGCCGCCGGCCCCAACGCCTACCTCGCCGTGCTCTCCGACGTCCAGTGCGAGCCCGGCCGGATGGGCCTCAGCATGGCCGACCTGGTCGCCCGTATCGGCCCCCATCTGACCAGTCCCGCCAGGCGCAACGGGCAGACCGTATGACTCCTCCGCAGCGCCAGAGGCGATCCCCGGGACAGGAGCCGGCCGCCGCGTCCCCCTCGGCGGACACGTCCCCCAAAGAGGGCGAACTCCGCAACCCCGAGCGGCTGTTCGTCATCGGCGGGGAGGCGGACGGCGAGCGAGCCGACATCGACCTGGTCACGCTGATCGTGGCGTGCGCCGATCCTCCGGTGTCCGCCACGCCGGAGCAGGCGGCCGTGCTGCGGCTGTGCTCCGCGCCTCTGTCCGTCGCCGAGCTGTCGGCCTACCTGAGCCTGCCGTTCAGCGTGGTGACCGTGCTGCTCACCGACCTCCTGGCGGCCGAACTGGTGCAGGCCCGCGCCCCGATCGTCCGCCAGAAGGTCGCCGACCGATCCCTCCTCGAAGCGGTGATGCATGGACTTCAAAAGCTCTGACACGATTCCCGGCCCACGGACGGAGGACCGGCTGCCGCACACGGCCGAGGCCGCCGTGAAGATCGTCATCGTGGGCGGTTTCGGCGTCGGCAAGACCACCATGGTCGGCTCCGTCAGCGAGATCAGACCGCTGACCACCGAGGAGACGATGACCCAGGCCGGCATCGGGATCGACGACAACTACGGTTCCGCCTCCAAGACGGCCACCACGGTGGCCATGGACTTCGGCCGCATCAGCATCACCGACCAGCTGGTGCTCTACCTCTTCGGCACACCCGGCCAGGAGCGCTTCTGGTTCCTGTGGAACGGCCTGTTCGAAGGCGCCCTCGGTGCGGTCGTGCTGGTCGACACCCGGCGCCTGGAGGTCAGCTTCGACGTCATGGGACGCCTGGAGGAGCGCGGCGTGCCCTTCGTGGTCGCCGTCAACTCCTTCCCCGACGCGCCTCGTTACCCCGTCGCGGAGCTGCGGACGGCGCTCGACCTGCCCGAGGAGATCCCCATCCTCGACTGCGACGTCCGGCGCCGGGCCTCCAGCCGGGACGTCCTGATGACGCTGATGCGCTTCCTGCACTCCCTCGCCATGAAGGGCGCGCTCACCTGACCCCGCGCGGCCGACCGACCCCCCCTTGACCCACACTTCTGTTGCGGAGCGACACTGTGACGCCTGAACGCCACTCCCCGACCGGAACGGGCGACCCCCTGCTCGAGCCCCCGCCCGGCTGTCCCGCGCACGGCCTCGGACCGGGGGGACTGCACCGGTTGTACGAGGCGGAGGACCTGGACGAGCTGTACGAGCGGCTGCGCGCGCAGCACGGCCCGGTGGCACCCGCGCTGCTCCACGACGACGTACCGATCTGGGTCGTCCTCGGGCACGCCGAGAACCTGCACATGGTGAGCGCACCCGGCCAGTTCTGCCGCGACAGCCGTATCTGGACCCCGCTCAACGAGGGGATGGTCAAGCCCGACCATCCGCTCATGCCGCACATCGCCTGGCAGCCCATCTGCTCCCACGCCGAGGGCGACGAGCACAAGCGGCTGCGCGGCGCGGTCACCGGCGCCATGGCCCCGATCAACTTCCGGGAGCTGCGCCGTCACATCAAGCGCTACACCCAGCGCCTCGTCAACCGGTTCTGCGAGGAGGGCCGCGCCGACCTCGTCGGCCAGTTCGCCGAGCACCTGCCGATGGGCGTGATGTGTCACCTCCTGGGCATGCCGGAGGAGTTCAACGACCGGATGGTGGAGGCCGCCCGCGACACGCTCAAGGGGACCGAGACGGCCATCACCAGCCACGCCTACGTGATGGACGCCCTGGCGCGGCTCACCGCCCGCAGGCGGGCCCGGCCCGAGGACGACATCGCCGGCCGCCTCGTCAACCACCCGGCCGGGCTCACCGACGACGAGGTCCGGGAGCATCTGCGCGTGGTCCTCCTGGCCGGCTACGAGGCGACCGTCAACCTCATCAGCAACGTGCTGCGCGTGGTGCTCACCGACCCGGGGTTCCGGGCCCAGCTCAGCGGCGGCCAGATGACGGTGCCCGAGGCGGTCGAGCAGTCCCTGTGGGACGAGCCGCCGTTCAGCACGGTCTTCGCCTACTTCGCCAAACAGGACACGGAACTGGGCGGCCAGCGCATCCGCAAGGGCGACGGCCTGCTGTTCGGCATCGCACCGGGCAACGTCGATCCGCGCATCCGGCCCGACCTGTCCGCCGGCATGCAGGGCAACCGTTCCCACCTCGCGTTCGGCGGCGGCCCGCACGAGTGCCCCGGCCAGGACATCGGGCGTGCCATCGCCGACGCCGGCATCGACGCGCTGCTGATGCGGCTGCCGGACGTCCAGCTCGACTGCCCCGAGGACGAGCTGCGCTGGCGGTCGTCGATCGCGTCGCGGCACCTGGTGGAGCTGCCGGTGCGGTTCGAGCCGAAGGCGCAGCAGGAGGTGACGCAGGAGCCGAGCCACGCCCCGGTGCAACAGGAGCCGGTCACCTGGCACATCGGCACCCGGGACCAGCCGCAGCCGCCGTCACCGGTCCGGACCGAGGCACCGGCCATGCCCCGGCCGCAGCCCGTGCCGCCCGTGGCGGCGGCCGCCGCGCAGCCGCAGCCGGCGCCGGAGCCGGAGCGTCCCCGGGGTGCCTGGCAGCGCTTCCTGCGCTGGTGGCGCGGCTACTGACGGCCGGCCGGCCCGCCCTCGGCGACCCAGTCGTCGTACGACGACCAGGCCCCGAGACTGCGCCCGCTGCGGAAGCGGTGCTCCTGCCCCGTGACCGGATCGGTGAACTCCAGTGCCCGCGCGAGCAGTTGGAGCGGGCGCCGGAAGTCGCCGGCCGGGACCGGTGCTCTCACCTCCGGGTAGAGCGGATCGCCGAGGATGGGCACGCCGAGGGCGTTCATGTGCACGCGCAGCTGGTGGGTCTGGCCGGTGGCGGGCACCAGCCGGTACCGGCCCAGACCGTCGGCACGGTGGGCGACGAGTTCGACGCGGCTCACGGCGTTGGGCTCTCCGGCGACCTCCCGGGCGGTCAGTACCCCGCGCTCCTTCACGATCCGGCTGCGTACGGTCCGGGGCAGGACGAGTGCGGGGTCGTGGGGGGCGACGGCCTCGTACTCCTTGCGCACCCGCCGGTCGCGGAACAGCGTCTGGTAGGCGCCGCGCTCCTCGGGGCGGACCGTGAACAGGACGAGCCCGGCGGTGAGCCGGTCGAGGCGGTGCGCGGCGGTGAGCGAGGGGATGTCCAGCTCCCGGCGCAGCCGCGCGAGGACGGTCTCGGCGACATGGCCGCCACGCGGGGTGGTGGCCAGGAAGTGCGGTTTGTCGGCGACGACGATGTGCTCGTCGCGGTGCACGACCTCCAGCGCGAAGGGCACCGGCACCTCGGGGGGCAGCTGCCGGTGGAACCAGACGTACATCCCCGGCTCGTACGGGGCGTCCGCCGCCACCGCCCGCCCGTCCGCCCCGACCACCAGCCCGGCGGCGAACATGCCGTCGATCACTCCGGCGCCCGCGCCGGACAGCCGCTCCACCAGGTGCTCGCGCACGGTGGACCACGCCCCGGCGGCGGGCAGCCGCACACGCACCGGATCCACTCCGTGGCGCTGCGGGAGGGGCGAGGGCGGGGGAGGGGTACGGCGTCTCATCGTGTGCCAGCCTACGAGGCGCGGGCGGGGCGCCCGAAAACCGCTGGGCCCGCCGGCGGCCCGTCGGGAAGGATGCGGATCATGCCCTATCTCACCAGCGCGGTTCTCCCCGCCGGCACCCTCTCCCGCATCCCGCAGCCCACCATCTCCACCGGTGACGGCCTGGTCCTGCGCCCGTGGCGGGCCGAGGACGCGCCGGCCGTCCACGCGGCCTTCCAGGACCCGCTGATGCACCAGTGGCACATACGCGCCGCCGAGTCCGAGGCCGAGGTCCGCGGCTGGATCGCCGAATGGCGGGAGGCCTGGGCGCAGGAGCGGAACGTGCAGTGGGCCGTGGCCGACGCGGCCGACGACCGCCTGCTCGGCCGGGTCGCACTGCGCAACGTCCTGCTCGGCGACGGCGTGGCCGAGGTGGCGTACTGGACGGTGGCGGCGGCCCGTGGACGGGGCGTCGCCGCCCGTGCCACGTCCGCGCTCGCCCGCTGGGCCCTGGACGAGACCGGCTTCCACCGGCTGGAACTCAGTCACTCGGTGGCCAACGAGGCGTCCTGCCGGGTCGCGGAGAAGACCGGCTTCGCCCTGGAGGGCACCAAGCGCAGCGCCCTGCTGCACGCCGACGGCTGGCACGACATGCACCTGCACGCGCGCGTGCGCGGCGACTGAGGCGGCTCCCGGCGACCAGGGCGGCTTCCCCGGGGCCGTACGCCGTCCTACGCGGCGGTCGTGCCGTCCTACGCGGCGGTCGCGCCGCCCTCCTGCTCCACCTCGATGCGCGCGTTCCACTCCCGCTTCGAGGCCTGCCAGCCGTCCTCGTTGTGGCCGAGCCGCCAGTAGCCGGAGATGGACAGATCCTCGCGGGGGATCTGGCGCTCGACCCGCAGCAGACGGCGCAGCTCCTTCACGCAGCCCGCCTCGCCGTGCACGAACGCGTGCACCCGGCCCTCGGGGAAGTCCAGGCCCCGCACGGCCTCGACCAGGGCCTGGCCGGTCGGCCGGCCGGCCCGGTGCAGCCAGACGACCTCCACGTCGGAGTCGATCTTCTGCTCCTCCTGGGGCCCGTCGATCTCCACGAAGGCGAACGCGCGGGCCCCGTCGGGCAGCGCCTCCAGGGACCGGGCGATGGCCGGCAGGGCGCTCTCGTCACCGGCGAGCAGGTGCCAGTCGGCGGCGGGATCGGGGGCGTAGGCGCCGCCGGGGCCCATGAACCGCACGGTCTCGCCCGGCTGGACGCGCGCCGCCCAGGGGCCGGCGAGTCCCTCGTCCCCGTGGATCACGAAGTCCAGGGTCAGCTCCCGGTGTTCGGCGTCCCACTGGCGCACCGTGTACGTCCGGGTCACCGGCCACTGTTCGCGCGGGAACTCCTCGCGGATCCGCTCCAGGTCGAACGGCTCGGGGTAGGTCACGCCCTCGGCCGGGAACAGCAGCTTCACATAGTGGTCGGTGCAGGTGTCCGCAGGGAACCCGGCGAGTTCCTCGCCGCCGAGCACCACCCGCTGCATGTGCGGGGTCAGCCGCTCGGTGCGGACGACCTGTGCGGTGAGGGGCTTGCGCGGCCTGCGGCCCGGACGGTCTGCCATGACGGCCTCCCTGGTTCCCTGAGTTAGGTTTACCTAAGTTAGCACCTCTCCCACTCCCGGCACCTCATGGACGAGGGCCGTACACGCGCCCCGCGCGCAGAGTACGGCTTCCCTGCGGCGCCTTCGTGATGCAGCGCGCAGGCGTTGCCCGCGCGGGACGCACCGGTCATGAGGCGAGCGTGGCGAGCAGCCGCTCCAGGGAGCCGCCGAGGCCCCAGCGGGCCGTCAGCGCGGCCAGCGCCTCGGGATCGCGCGGCGCGCGCGGCAGGGCGGTGCCGACCTCCGGCAGCGGTACGTCGTCGGCGACCCGGACGACCTTCGGGGCGACCGCGAGATAGGGCCGGGCCTCGGTCAGCCGCTTGCGCTGCGAGGGCGTGAGCTTCGCCCCCGGGTCGTCCACCGCGGCCAGGATCCCGTCCAGGTCGCCGAACTCGGCGAGCAGCTTGGCGGCCGTCTTCTCGCCGATGCCGGCCACGCCCGGCAGACCGTCGCTCGGGTCTCCGCGCAGGAGCGCGAGATCGGCGTATCCGCGCCCGTCGACGCCGTACTTCTCGCGCAGGACGGCCTCGTCGGTGAGCTGGAGGCTGCCGACGCCCTTGATCGGGTAGAGCACGCGTACGCCGCGGGCGTCGTCGACGAGCTGGTACAGGTCCCGGTCGCCGGTGACGATGTCGACCGGGCCGGTGGCCCGCGCGGTGTAGGTGCCGATGACGTCGTCCGCCTCGTACCCGGGCACGCCGACCCGGGCGATACCGAGCGCGTCGAGGACGGCCTCGATGACGGGCACCTGCGGCGAGAGCGTGTCGGGCACCTCCTCGACGTCCGGTGCCGCCGTCTGCTCCTCGGCGACGCGGTGGGCCTTGTAGGAGGGGATCAGTTCCACCCGCCAGTGCGGTCGCCAGTCGGCGTCCATGCAGGCCACCAGGTGGCCGGGGCGGTGGTCCCGCACCAGGCGGTCGATGAAGTCGAGGAGTCCGCGCACGGCGTTCACCGGCGTGCCGTCGGGTGCCCGTACGGAGTCCGGGACGCCGAAGTAGGCGCGGAAGTAGAGGGAGGCGGTGTCGAGAAGCATCAGTCGTCCGGTCACGCCACGCATCATGCCGCAGGGCGTGTGCCGAGGTGGTGGAGGGTGTGTGAACTGGCTCACTCAGATGTTTGGGTCCGGGGTACCAGGGCAGGCGCGCACCCGGGCCGAAGCTGGTTGATGCATTCAACTGTTAGTGAGGCTTCGGATCCCGGTCCCTGTCCCCGAGGCAAGAGGTAAGCGTGTCAGCCAGGCTTGAGGCCGAGCACCTGTACAAGGTGTTCGGCAGACGACCCGATCAGGCGGTCGAACGACTGCGCAAGGGAGCCGACCGGGAGGAACTGCGTGGCGACGGCACCACGGCCGCCGTCATCGACGCCTCCTTCACCGTGGAGCCCGGCGAGATCTTCGTGGTCATGGGCCTGTCCGGGTCCGGCAAGTCCACGCTGCTGCGCATGCTCAACGGCCTCCTGGAGCCGACCGCCGGGCACGTCCGCTTCGGCGGCCAGGACCTGACCGAACTCGGCGACCGCGGGCTGCGCGAGGTCCGCTCCAAGAAGATCAGCATGGTCTTCCAGCACTTCGCGCTCTTCCCGCACCGCAGCGTCCGCGACAACGCCGCCTACGGCCTGGAAGTGCAGGGCGTGCCCCGCGCCGAGCGCGAACGCCGCGCCGACGAGGCGCTCGCCCTGTGCGGCCTGGCCGGCTGGGAGAAGTCGTGGCCGGACGAGCTGTCCGGCGGCATGCAGCAGCGCGTCGGCCTGGCCCGCGCGCTCGCCACCGACGCCGACCTGCTGCTGATGGACGAGTCCTTCAGCGCGCTCGACCCGCTGATCCGCCGCGACATGCAGGACCAGCTGCTCGAACTGCAGAAGACCCTGAAGAAGACGATCGTCTTCATCACCCACGACCTCAACGAGGCCATGCGTCTCGGCGACCGCATCGCCGTGATGCGCGACGGCAGGATCGTGCAGATCGGCACCGCGCAGGACATCCTCATCCGTCCCGCCAACGACTACGTCGCCTCCTTCACCCAGGACGTCGACCGCTCGCGCGTGCTCACCGCCGGCGCCGTCATGGACACGGAGCTGCGCGGCGACGAGGCCGACTGCGCCTGCGAGACCGCCACGCCCGACACGCCGTTCACCGAGCTGTGCGCGATCAGCGCGCGGGTACCGCACCCCGTGGCGGTGCTCGACGCCGAGCGCGCCCTGGTCGGGGTCGTCCCCAGGCAGCGCCTCGTCGGCTTCCTGGGCGACGAGCAGGCGGAGGCCGGCACCTGCGACAGCCCGCGGGACAAGGGCGGGGAGAAGGTGATGGCCCGTGCCTAGGATTCCGCTCGGCGACTGGGTCAACGACGCGGTCGACTGGCTGCTCGACCACGTGGCGTGGCTCTTCGACTTCTTCAAGACCGTCTTCACCGGCACCTACGACGGCATCAACGCCGTCCTTCAGGCCCCCGAGCCGCTGCTGCTCGTCGGCATCTTCGCGGTGATCGCCTTCTGGCTGCGCGGCACGCTCGCGGGTGTCCTCACCTTCGTGGGGTTCGCCTTCATCGACTCCCTCGAACTGTGGGAGAACGCGATGATCACGCTCTCCCTCGTGCTCGTCGCCACGATCATCGCGCTGGTCATATCGGTCCCGGTCGGCATCTGGGCCGCCCGGTCCGACCGGGTCAGCGGCATGGTCCGGCCGGTGCTGGACTTCATGCAGACGCTGCCCGCGATGATCTACCTCATCCCGGCGATCCTGTTCTTCGGCACCGGCGCCTCCGCGGGCATCGTCGCCACCCTGATCTTCGCGCTCGCCCCGGGCGTGCGCATGACCGAGCTGGGCATCCGGCAGGTCGACAAGGAGCTGGTCGAGGCCGCCGAGGCGTTCGGCACCACGCCGCGCAACACCCTGCTGCGGGTCCAGCTCCCCCTGGCGCTGCCCACCGTGATGGCCGGCGTCAACCAGGTCATCATGCTCGGCCTGTCCATGGCCGCCATCGCCGGCATGGTCGGCACCGGCGGCCTGGGCGGCGACGTCAACGAGGCCATCGGCCAGCTCAACGTGGGCCTGGGCTCCGAGGCCGGCGTCGCCATCGTGATCCTCGCGATCTACCTGGACCGGATGACCAGCGCGCTGGGCACCCAGGTCTCGCCGCTCGGCCGCCGCGCCGCCGCCAAGGCCCGGGCCGCGAGCGGCCTGAAGATCTGGTCCTACCGGCCCCGTCCGCAGGTCGCCGTGATCGGCGTCGTCGTCCTGGCCCTCGTGGCCGGCGGCATGGGCATGTTCGGCGGCTCCGGCGACTCCGAGGCCGTCGCCGACGGCAAGAACGTCGGCCAGGGCAAGAAGGTCACCCTCGGCTACGTCCCCTGGGACGAGGGCGTCGCCTCCACCTTCCTGTGGAAGGAGGTCCTCGAACAGCGCGGCTACGAGGTGGAGGCCAAGCAGTTCGACGCCGGGCCGCTCTACACCTCCCTCGCGCAGGGCGACATCGACATCGTCACCAACTCCTGGCTGCCCACCACCCACGAGCAGTACTGGAAGAAGTACGGCAAGCAGCTCGACGACCTCGGCTCCTGGTACGACAAGACCTCCCTGGAGCTGACCGTCCCCGCCTACATGAAGGACGTCGACTCGCTGGCGGACCTCAAGGGCAAGGCCGGCCGGTTCGGCGGCAAGATCACCGGCATCGAGTCCAGCGCCGGTGAGATGGCCCTGCTGAAGAGCAAGGTCCTCAAGGAGTACGGCCTGGACAAGGAGTACAAGGTCGTCGACAGCTCCACCCCGGCGATGCTGGCCGAGCTGAAGCGGGCCATGAGCAAGCAGGAGCCGATCGTCGTCACGCTCTGGTCCCCGCACTGGGCGTACAACGACTACGACCTGAAGAAGCTGAAGGACCCCAAGGGCGCCTGGGGCGAGGGCGACGGCGTGCACACCCTGTCCCGCAAGGGCTTCGCCGGCGACGACCCCACGGTGGCCACGTGGCTGAAGGACTTCGAGCTCGACGAGCAGCAGCTCACCAGCCTCGAAGCCGAGATCAACAAGGCCGGCAAGGGCAAGCAGCAGGACGCCGTCCGCGCCTGGCTGAAGGACAACCCCGGCACCGTCGACGAGCTGGCGCCCGTGAACTCCGGTTCCGGCGCCACGCCGGCCGAGGCGAAACAGCCGCTGGACGTGGCCTGGTTCCCCTGGGACGAGGACATCGCCGTCACCTACCTCTGGAAGAACGTCCTGGAGCGGCGCGGCTACAAGCTCAACCTGAAGCAGATGGACGTCGGCCCGGTCTACACCGGCCTGGCCTCCGGCGACCTCGACCTCAACTTCGACGCCTGGCTGCCGCACGCCCAGTCGAACTACTGGGAGAAGAGCAAGGAGAACCTCGCCGACCTGGGCACCTGGTACGAGCCGACCTCGCTGGAGATCGCCGTCCCCTCCTACGTCAAGGACGTCAAGTCCATGGCGGACCTCAAGGGCAAGGCCGGCCTCTTCGACGGGAAGATCATCGGCATCGAGCCCGGCACCGGCCAGATGAACCTGCTCAAGACCAAGGTCCTGCCGGGCTACGGCCTGGACAAGGAGTACGAGGTCGTCGACGGCTCCACCCCGGCGATGCTGGCCGAGCTCAAGCGCGCCCTCGCCAAGCAGGAGCCGGTCGCCGTCGTCCTGTGGTCGCCGCACTGGGCGTACAGCGACTACGAGCTGACGAAGCTGAAGGACCCGAAGAAGCTCTGGGGTGAGAACAACACGATCCACACCATCGCCCACAAGAAGTTCCCCGAGCAGTACCCGCAGCTCACCGAGTGGATCAAGAACTTCCGCATGAGCGAGGACGAGCTCGGCACCCTGGAGAGCGAGATCAAGGACCGCGGTCAGGGCCACGAGGAGGAAGCGGTGGCCGCCTGGCTCAAGGAGCACCCGGACGTGGTCGACCGGATGACCCCGCGGTAACCGTCACCGCCCCGAGCACCGTCCCCGAGGGGCGGGTCCGGCCGCGCCGCCGACAGCGCGTGGCCGGGCCCGCCCCTCGGCTCGTGCCCGGCGGGAGCACGGTAAGGATCCGGACAACCACGGAGCGCCATGCCACGGCCCGAACAGGCCGCGAACCGGGTCCCGGAGTCGGACGGGAACACACGGAGCCGCCCGTACCTTGATAGGGAAGAGGCCCCCGCGCGGTGGACGGGCAGGCGATCCCGTGGCGCGAACTGTGAGGTCGCGTCCACCGCAACGTGACGTCGATGTGACGGGCGCATGAAACGGTTTGCCGAACATGCGTAGGGTGCAGAGAACTCATCAGGAGGACTGCGCCCGGGTGAACCGCACGGCGGCGGCGCGGCGACGGGCGAAGGAGGGAGCCGGAGCGATGGGCGACCACAAAGATCAGTCCCTTCGGGTGGGCGCGGCCGTACGGCGACGGCGCCGGGCGCTGGAGCTCACCCTTGCCGTCGTCTCCGCGCGCAGCGGCCTGTCCGTGCCTTTCCTGAGCCAGATCGAGAACGACCGCGCGCGGCCCAGCCAGACCTCCCTGGAGAAGGTGGCCGACGCCCTGCGCACCACCGCCGTGGAGCTGCTCGCCGCCGCCGACCCCGCGTGCAGCGTCGACGTGGTCCGTGCCGAGGAGCCCGATCCGCAGCTGGCACCCCGGGTGCGGTCCCTGGTGCGTGGACACCACCAGATGCACGCCTCGGAGTTCACCGGCGACCACGACGCCGGCCGTGAACTGCAGTACCGCAACGACCAGTTGATGTTCGTCGCCGAGGGTGCGGTGGAGATCGAGGCCGAGGGGCGCGCCTACCGGCTGGGGCGCGGCGACACGCTGTACCTCACCGGTGGGGTGCGGCACCGCTGGCGGGCGACGGTGCCCGACACCCGGCTGATCGTCGTCGCCGTCGCCGAGCACATCGAGGCGGTCCGGGACCGGTCGCGCCGGTGAGCGCGCGGTGAGGGCCGTCTCCCTGGTGCCGTCGCTGACGGAGTCCGTGGCCCGGACGGTCCCCGGCGCCCTGGTCGGCGCCACCGACTGGTGCACGCACCCGGCCGGCCTGGACGTCGTGCGCGTCGGCGGCACGAAGAACCCGAAGACCGAGCGGATCCTCTCCCTCGCCCCCGACCTCGTGATCGCCAACGAGGAGGAGAACCGCGCTGTCGACCTCGACTTCCTGCGCTCGGCCGGCGTCGAGGTCCTGGTCACCGAGGTGCGCACGGTACCGCAGGCCTTCGCCGAACTGGCGCGGGTGCTGGCGGCCTGCGGCGCGGGCTCCCGGCCCCGGTGGCTGGACGAGGCGGAGGAGACGTGGTCGGCGCTGCCGTCGCCGGAGCGCCGCACGACGGCCGTGGTGCCGGTCTGGCGCCGGCCGTGGATGGTGCTGGGGCGGGACACCTTCGCGGGAGACGTACTGGCCCGCCTCGGCATCGACAATCTCTGGGCGCACCACCCCGACCGCTATCCGAAGGTGCCCGTGGAGGACCTGCGGGCGGCTCGCCCGGACATCGTGGTGCTGCCTGACGAGCCGTACCGCTTCACCGCCGACGACGGCCCCGAAGCCTTCCCCGGACTGCCCTGCGCCCTCGTCGACGGCCGGCACCTCACCTGGTACGGGCCGTCGCTGGCCGAGGCGCCCCGGTCGCTGGGCGAGGCCCTGCGAGCAGCGCGCCGCTGACCACTCCGCGCGCGGTGTGCACGGCGGTGGTGGCCCAGGCGGCGACCAGGACGGCGTACAGCACGACGGTGAGTGAGTCGTACACGACCAGTCCGGTGTGCCGGGCCAGCGCCTCGGCGCCGGTGACGCAGGTGCCCACCGGGAAGGTGAACGACCACCACGTCATCGAGAAGCCCATGCCCTGCCGCCGGGCCCGGACGACGTGCGCGGTGGCCAGGCACAGCCACAGCAGCGCGAAGCCCATGACGGGCACGCCGTAGAGCACGGCCAGCACGCCGAAGCCCTCTGCGTGGGCGGCCGGTACGGCACCGGGGGCGACGTCCGCGAACTTGCCGACGGCGGTCGTGGACTGCCCGAGCGGGCCCAGCACCAGGAACAGCGTCGGGGTCAGCGCGAGCGGCAGCGGACCGCCCGTGATCAGCCGGCCGAAGACCACCGGCAGGGTCACCAGGGTCGCGAGCAGACTCAGCCCGAACATCGCGACGCACGCGAACAGCAGCGTCTCGCGCGGCTGCCCCGGTGGCAGGTGCGGGACCAGCAGCGGTCCGACGGCCGCGGACACCATCGGGGCGACGAGCGGCAGCAGCCACACGGGAGACGCCTGCCCCGGCTCGATCCGGTGGCGTACGGCCATCAGGTACGGCACGGCGACCGCCGCCGCCAGCCCGACGACCGTGCCGGCGGTGAACAGCACGGTGTCGAGGGCGACCGCGGCCGGTGTGCCGATCCAGTCCCGGCCGACCGTCAGCGCGCCGCCGCCGACGGCCAGCAGGGCCATCGACAGGCAGCCGTAGAAGGGGGCCGCCGCCGGGTCGAGGAGGTGGGCGCGGGCCTGGTCGCGGTGGTGGCGCCAGTGCAGGGACCGGGCCACGAGCAGCACCGCCAGCAGCACCAGCGACAGCACCCAGACCGCGGTGCAGACGGCACGCAGGCCGGGTACGTGCCCGGGCAGCGCGGCCCCGGCGGTGCCGACGATCGCGGTGCCCATGACGCAGGCGTACCAGTTGGGCCCGAGATGACGGACGGCCGGCGCGCGCCGGGTACGGGTGGCGGTGGGGGAGAGGGGCTGGGCTGCGGTGACCATGGTTCCACGGTCGCGGGGGCCGAGGGCGCTGACCAGGGAGCATGCCTCTATGAGGGCATAAGCTGGAGTTATGAGCAGCAGGAACGGTACCGAGGACGGACAGGGCGACGCGGGACGGCAGGCGGCGGGCTCGCTGGCGCACCGGGTGCCGGATCTCGGGGCGCTGGAGCTGCTGCTGGCGGTGGCGCGGCTCGGGAGCCTCGGGGGTGCGGCGCGCGAGCTGGGCATCACGCAGCCGGCCGCCAGCAGCCGGATCCGCTCCATGGAACGTCAGCTGGGGGTCGCCCTCGTGGACCGGTCGCCGCGGGGTTCCCGGCTCACCGACGCCGGTGCGCTGGTCACGGACTGGGCGCGGCGGATCGTGGAGGCGGCCGAGGCGTTCGACGCGGGCGCGCAGGCGCTGCGGGACCGGCGGGACTCGCGGCTGCGGGTGGCGGCGAGCATGACGATCGCCGAGTACCTGCTGCCGGGCTGGCTGCTCGCGCTGCGCGCCCAGCGGCCGGACACCGCGGTGTCGCTGCTCGCCGGGAACTCGGCGGCGGTGGCGGAGCGGCTGCTGTCGGACGAGGCCGACCTGGGGTTCGTCGAGGGCGTCAGCGTCCCGCCCGGGCTGGACTCCGCCGTCATCGCCCACGACCGCCTGATCGTCGTGACGGCCCCCGGCCATCCCTGGACCCGCCGCCGGCGCCCTCTGACGGCACAGGAACTGGCGGCCACGCCGCTGATCCTGCGGGAGAAGGGCTCGGGCACCCGGCAGGTCCTCGACGCGGCGCTCGGCGGTCTGGCCCGTCCGCTCATCGAGCTGTCGTCGACCACCGCCGTGAAGGCGGCCGCCGTGAGCGGCGCGGGCCCGGCGGTCCTCAGCGAGCTCGCCGTCGGCGAGGAACTGGCGATGCGGCGCCTGGTGAGCGTGCCCATGGCGGACGTCTCCCTCGCCCGCGACCTGCGCGCCGTCTGGCCGACGGGCCACCGCCCGACCGGCCCGGCCCGGCAACTGCTGTCGTTGACACGGGGCTGAGACCGGGGGCTCGGGTGCTGGGCCGGTGGTCGGCCGGGGTGTCTGGTCCGGGGTCGGGTTCGGGGGCGCTTGCTCGTCGTCCGCTTCGGTGCGCTCCGGTGGAGAGTTCACCGCCGCCCGGCCGCCCGGTCCGGCGCGGTCGCCGAGTGGGCGAGGCTGTGCCGGGCGGCCGGCGCGGGTGCGGCTCGTGGCTCGTGCGTCCGCGGGCGGTGGGCCTGCGCCGTGCGATGCCGGTGGGCCGTGTTCGGCAGCACCGGTGGCCCCGCCCGGGCTCGCTGTGCGCGGCGGGCAGGGCCGAGGCGGATGGGTCGGTGGTGCCGGTGGGTGCGGGGAGCGGGCGGCGGGGGCCGGTGGTCGGGGTCGTGCCCGTGAGACGTGTGCGGCCCGGGCCCGTGGTGGGGGTACCGGGCCGGCTAGGCGGGGTGTGCGTCCGGGCCGCCGGGGGCCGGGGACGAGCGGCGTACTCGCTCAGGGGGAGCCGAGGCCGCGTCCACCAGTGCCCGCATCACCCTCACGTCCTCGCCCATCTCCGGATGCCACTGCACGCCGAGCACCCACGCGCCGGCGGACGGCAGTTCCAGCGCCTCCACGGTTCCGTCCGCCGCGTGCGCCGACGCGATCAGGCCCGCGCCGAGCCGGTCCACCGCCTGGTGGTGGTACGTCGGCACGGACGTCTCCTCCGGGACGACACCGGCGTACAGCGTCCCCGGGACCGGCACGACCGGATGGCCGCCGAACACGCCCACCACCTCCGCGTGACCGTCGACGTGCTGGACCAGCGTGCCGCCCAGGGCGACGTTCAGCAGCTGCATGCCCCGGCAGATGCCCAGCAGCGGGACGCGTGCCGCCAGTGCGGCCTCGATCAGCGCCAGCTCCCAGGCGTCCCGGGCCCGGGCGGGCGGTCCGGTGCGCGGGTCGGGCGCGGCGCCGTAGCGGACCGGCTCCACGTCCGGGCCGCCCGCGATCACCAGTCCGTCCAGCCGGGCCACCGCCGCGGCGGCGTGCTCCGGCACGTCCGGCGGCAGCATCGCGGCCAGCCCGCCGGCCCGCTGCACCAGCCGCGGATACCCGGCCGGCAGCAACGCCGCCTCCAGCTCCCACACCCCCCAGCGCGCCCCCGACTCCAGATACGTGCTCACGCCGATCAGCGGCCTGCCCGCCATCCGACCTCCCGCAATGGACTCGCCCCATACCTTTGCCGAGGGTGCCCAGGCACGGCAAGACCGGCGGCCGCTCAGGTCAGAAATCCGCGCAGCAGTGCCGCCGTCCCCGCGCAGTGCTCCCGCGTGATCTCGCGCGCCCCGTCCGCGTCCCCGTCGAGCACCGCCTCGACCAGCGCGGTGTGCTGGCGCTGCGAGTGTTCCAGGTTGCGGACCAGCAGCGGTATGCAGTCCAGGAGGTCGTTCACCGTCGCCCGTACCGCCGCGTACTGTGCGGTCAGCGTCGGCGAGCCGCACAGCTCCGCGAGGGTGAGGTGCAGCAGGGTGTCCCGGCGGCGGTAGTCGGCCAGGGGCGCGTCGTGGGTGCGGGCCAGCGCCCGGCGCAGCCGCCGCGCCCCCTCGTCCGGCAGCCCGTGCGCGGCGCACAGACCGGCCGCGCCCACCTCCAGCACCTCCCGGAAGCGCAGCACGTCCTCCACGTCGACCCCCGCGACCCGGCGGCGCAGCTCGTCCTCGCCGCCCGCGTCGGCCCGCGGCAGCACGAACGTTCCGCCGTACCGCCCGCGCCGGGCCTGGACCAGCCCCTGGTCCTGGAGCACCTTCAGCACCTCGCGCAGCGTCACCCGGCTGATCCCCAGCCGCTCCGCCAGCTCCCGCTCGGCCGGCAGCCGCTCGCCCTCCGGCACCAGACCCAGCCGCAGGACCTGAAGGACCTGCTCCAGCGCCTCCTCGAAGCCGTTGCCCGCCCGCACGGGCCGCAGCACCGTCGCGAGCCGGTCCGACACCGCCCCGCCGGCGTCCCGCGGAATGCCGCCGGTTTCCTCCGGCATGTGGTCGCGCCCCCCTTCCCAACCAATGGTCTCCAGCAATACCTTATGACCGCCGGGGCCGGTCGTCGAAGCCCGCAGCAGCACCGAGGAGGCTCTCCCGTGGCAGACCGCACACCCCCGCTCGGCGTCGAGGAACTGCACGCCCTCGTCGCCGGCGGCGAGATCGACACCGTCGTCCTGGCCTTCCCCGACATGCAGGGGCGCCTCCAGGGCAAGCGGTTCGCCGCGCGCTTCTTCCTCGACGAGGTGCTCCACCACGGCACCGAGGGCTGCAACTACCTCCTGGCCGTCGACGCCGACATGAACACCGTCGACGGGTACGCCATGTCCTCCTGGGACCGCGGCTACGGCGACTTCGCCATGCACCCCGACCCGAGCACCCTGCGCCGCGTCCCCTGGAACGAGGGCACCGCGATGGTCCTCGCCGACCTCGCCTGGAACGACGGCTCCCCGGTCGTCGCCGCACCCCGCCAGATACTGCGCCGCCAGCTCCGGCGCCTCGCCGGCCACGGCCACACCGCGCAGGTCGGCACCGAGCTGGAGTTCATCGTCTTCCGGGACACCTACGAACAGGCCTGGGACGCGAACTACCGCGGGCTGACCCCGGCCAACCAGTACAACATCGACTACTCGGTGCTCGGCACGGGCCGCATCGAGCCCCTGCTGCGCCGCATCCGCAACGAGATGGCCGGCGCCGGCCTCACCGTCGAGTCCGCGAAGGGCGAGTGCAACCCCGGCCAGCACGAGATCGCCTTCCGCTACGACGAGGCCCTGGTCACCTGCGACCAGCACGCGATCTACAAGACCGGCGCCAAGGAGATCGCCGCCCAGGAGGGCATGTCGCTCACCTTCATGGCCAAGTACAACGAGCGCGAGGGCAACTCCTGCCACATCCACCTCTCGCTCGCCGACGACAGCGGCACCAACGCCATGGCGGGCTCCCCGGACGACCCGGGCGGCATGTCCCCGCTCATGCGGCACTTCCTCGCCGGGCAGCTCGCCGCGCTGCGGGACTTCTCCCTGCTCTACGCCCCCAACATCAACTCCTACAAGCGGTTCCAGCCCGGCTCCTTCGCCCCGACCGCCGTCGCCTGGGGCTACGACAACCGCACCTGCGCCCTGCGCGTGGTCGGCCACGGCCGCTCCCTGCGCTTCGAGAACCGGCTCCCCGGCGGCGACGTCAACCCCCACCTCGCGGTGGCGGGCATGGTGGCGGCCGGTCTGTACGGCGTCGAACAGCGACTGGAACTGCCCGAGCCCTGCCCCGGCAACGCCTACACCGCCGGCTTCGAGCACGTACCCACCACCCTGCGCGAGGCCGCCGAGCTCTGGGAGAACAGCACGATCGCCAAGGCCGCCTTCGGCGACGAGGTCGTCGCCCACTACCTGAACATGGCCCGCGTCGAACTGGACGCCTTCGACGCCGCCGTCACCGACTGGGAGCTGCGCCGCTCCTTCGAACGCATGTGAGGCCACCTTGTCCCACGAGTCGCCCGAGCTGTGTGTCCTGAACCCCGCCACCGAGGAGGTCGTCGCCACCGTCCCCGCCGCCTCCGCCGCCGACGTCGACGCCGCCGTCGTACGGGCCGCGCGGGCGCAGACGGCATGGGCCGCGCTCCCGCCCGGCGACCGGGCCCGGCTCCTGCGCCGCTTCGCCGCCGTCGTCGACGGGCACCTGGAGGAACTGGCCCGGCTGGAGGTCCGCGAGGCCGGGCACACCATCGGCAACGCCCGCTGGGAGGCGGGCAACGTCCGGGACCTGCTCGACTACGCCGCCGGGGGAGTGGAACGGCTCACCGGACGGCAGATCCCGGTCGCCGGCGGCCTCGACGTCACGATCCTCGAACCGCTCGGCGTCGTCGGTGTCATCGCACCCTGGAACTTCCCCATGCCCATCGCGGCCTGGGGCACCGCCCCCGCACTCGCGGCCGGCAACGCGGTGCTCCTCAAGCCCGCCGAGACGACCCCGCTGACCGCCCTGCGCCTGGCCGAACTCGCCCTGGAGGCCGGACTGCCGGAGGGACTGTTCCAGGTGCTGCCCGGACACGGCCCGGTCACGGGCGACGCTCTCGTCCGGCACCCGGGCGTCGCCAAGATCGTGTTCACCGGGTCGGGCGCCGTGGGCCGGCGGGTGGCCGCCGAGGGGGCGGCACTCCTCAAGCCCGTCACCCTCGAACTCGGCGGCAAGAGCCCCAACATCGTCTTCGCCGACGCCGACCTGGATGCCGCCGCGGCCGCCGCCCCGATGTCCTTCCTCGACAACTCCGGCCAGGACTGCTGCGCCCGCACCCGCATCCTCGTCCAGCGCGGCGTCCACGACCGCTTCCTGGACCTCCTCGCCCCCGCCGTCGAATCCGTGCTCGTCGGCGACCCCGCCGACGAGCGCACCCAGATGGGCCCGCTGATCTCCCGGAGCCAGCTGGAGCGCGTCCGCTCCTACGTCCCCGCGGAAGCCGACGGGATCCGCGGCAAGGCCCCCGAGGGCCCCGGCTTCTGGTACCCGCCCACCGTCCTCACCGGTGTCGACCCGCACGCGCGCGTGGCCGTCGAGGAGGTCTTCGGACCCGTCGCCGTCGTCCTGCCCTTCGAGGACGAGGCCGACGCGATCCGCCTCGCCAACGCCACCGACTACGGCCTGTCCGGCTCCGTCTGGACCCGGGACGTGGGCCGTGCCCTGCGCGTGTCGAGCGCCGTCCGCGCCGGGAACCTGTCCGTCAACTCCCATTCCAGCGTCCGCTACTGGACCCCGTTCGGCGGGTTCAAGCAGTCCGGCATCGGGCGTGAACTCGGCCCGGACGCGCTGGCCGCCTTCACCGAGACCAAGAACGTCTTCATCAGCAACGTCTTCACCAGCACGGAGGGCTCCGCACAGTGACCGAGGACATCGTTTGCCGCAGGCTGGTCGGCCGTACCGCCGTCGTCACCGGAGCGGGCAGCGGCATCGGCCTCGCCGCCGCCCGCCGGCTCGCCTCCGAGGGCGCGAGCGTCGTCTGCGCCGACGTCGACGAGACACGCGGCAAGGCGGCGGCCGAGGAGGTCGGCGGCACGTTCGTGAACGCCGACGTCACCGACCCCGAGCAGGTCGAGGCGCTGTTCCGGACGGCGTACGACACCTACGGCAGCGTCGACGTCGCCTTCAACAACGCCGGCATCTCCCCGCCCGACGACGACTCCATCCTGGAGACCGGCCTGGAGGCGTGGAAGCGCGTCCAGGAGGTCAACCTCACCTCCGTCTACCTGTGCTGCAAGGCCGCCATCCCCTACATGCGGCGCCAGGGCAAGGGCTCGATCATCAACACGGCGTCCTTCGTGGCCCGTATGGGGGCGGCCACCTCGCAGATCTCGTACACGGCCTCCAAGGGCGGCGTCCTCGCCATGTCCCGGGAACTCGGCGTGCAGTTCGCCCGGGAGGGCATCCGCGTCAACGCCCTGTGCCCCGGGCCGGTCAACACTCCGCTCCTGCAGGAGCTGTTCGCCAAGGACCCGGAGCGTGCCGCCCGCCGCCTGGTGCACATTCCGGTCGGCCGGTTCGCCGAGGCCGAGGAGATCGCCGCCGCCGTCGCCTTCCTGGCCAGCGACGACTCCTCCTTCGTCAACGCCACCGACTTCCTGGTGGACGGCGGGATTTCCGGGGCGTACGTCACACCCCTGTAGACGGCGTCCTACAGTGCCCGCATGAGCATGACGCCACCGCCCGGCTGGTACCGCGACCCGTCGGCCCCGCACCAGGAGCGCTGGTGGGACGGCACGGCCTGGACCGAGCACCGGCGCGCACCCGAGGCCCCGGTACCGCCGGTGCCGGAGCCCGCGCAGCTCTCACGGCCGACCGTGCCGCTGTACACGGGCGGCGGCCCGGGGCAGGGGCAGCCGGCCGGCGGCACCGGCCGCGGGAAGGCCATCGCCCTCACCACCGCCGCGGCCGTCCTGGTCGCGGCGATCGTCACCGGCGTGGTCGTCCTCGGCGACGACAGCGGCGGCCCGGAGGCGCAGACCCCGCAGACCCCGCCGGCCCCGGTGACCTCCAGTGCCCCGGCGCCGACGAGCGGGGAACCCACCCCCTCGCCGACCGCCTCCCAGCCCTCCGCCGACGACCCGGCCGTCGTCGAGGACCAGCTCAACGGCATCACCTTCCCGCTGCCGGACGGCTGGGTCAGGCCCGAGTACGTCACCGAGGACGACGTCATGATGACCACGGACGGGACGTACGAGTGCCCCGGCGACGGCGGCGTGTGCCGGCACGGCCTCGTCATCTCCCGCACGGTCACGGCCAACGCCGAGACGTCCCCGAAGGCCCTCGCCCAACAGGACATCGAGGACGCGGCCGACGACGCCTACGACCGGGACCAGGTCGGCAGCAAGCCCTTCGGCGGCATCGAGTCCCACGAGACCGTGGGCTCCGGACCGGTCGCGGTCGCCGGACGCGCCGGGTACTTCGTGCGCTGGCGCGTGCACACCGCCAAGGGGCCCGGCGGCTACGTGCAGTCGATGGTGTTCCCGTCCACCGTCGGCACCGAGTCCCCGATCCTCGTCCGCTACGTCTTCGACGCGGGCGAGGACGGACCGCCGCTCGCCGACATGGACAGGATCACCAAGGGCATCCGGCCGGCCGGCGACGCGGCCACGGGCGGCGGCGTGGGCAGCAGCATCGGCCCGACGCGGTGAGCGGCGTCGGGCGGCTAGAGGAAGGTGCGGCCCTCGCCGCGGTACGTCGGCACCGTCGCCGTCACCGTGTCCCCCTCCACCAGGTGCAGCGCGTCGAACCGCTCGCACAGCTCACCGGCCTTGGCGTGCCGGAACCACACCTTGTCGCCGATCAGCAGGTCGTCGGCGGGTGAGCCGAGCAGCGGCGTCTGCACCTCCCCGGCGCCCTCCTGGGGGTCGTAGCGCAGCCCCTCCGGGAGGTACGGCACCGGCAGCCGGTCGGCCCCGGCCGCACCGGAGGCCGGGTAGCCCCCGCCGAGGACCGTCACGGCCCCCACCCCGGGCCGCCGCACGACGGGCTGCGCGAACAGCGCCGCCGGACGGCCCCGGAACGACGTGTAGTTGTCGAACAGCCGCGGCACGTACAGGCCGGAACCGGCGGCGATCTCCGTGACCGCGTCCTCCGCGGCGGTGTGCTGCACACTGCCCGTGCCGCCGCCGTTGACGAACTCCAGGCCCGGCACCACGGCCCGCACCGCCCGCACCACCGCCGCGCGCCGCTCGGCCAGTTCACGGCGGGCGGCGGCCTGCATCAGCCGGATCGCCCGCGACCGCACCGGCCGGCCCGCCACCGCGTCCCCGACGCCGGCGACATGCCCCTCGTACGCCATGAGCCCCACGACCTCGAACCCCGGCCGCCGGGCCACCGCGCGGGCCAGGTCGGCGACCTCGGCGGGGGAGTGCAGCGGCGAGCGGCGGGCCCCGACACGCACGCGGCCGCCGAGCAGCCGGAGGGAGGTGTCCAACTCCAGGCAGACCCTGACCACTTCGCGACCGCCGTCCCGTGCCTCGTCGATGAGCCGGAGCTGCGCCGGGTCGTCGATCATCACGGTCACGGCCGCGGCGAGCTTCGGGTCGGCCGTCAGCTCCGCGTACCCGGCGCGGTCCGCCGACGGATAGGCGAGCAGCACGTCCTCGAAACCGGAGCGCGCCAGCCACAGCGACTCGGCCAGGGTGAACGACATGACACCGGCGAAACCCTCCCGGGCCAGGACCCGTTCCAGCAGGGCACGGCAGCGCACGGACTTGCTCGCGACCCGGACCGGCTTCCCGCCGGCCCGGCGGACCAGGTCCTCGGCGTTGGCGTCGAACGCCTCCAGGTCCACGATCGCCACGGGGGCGTCCAGATGGGCGGTGGCCCGGTCGTAACGGGCCCGGTCGGCGGCGCGCGCAGTCATGAACGAAGCCTGCCAGACGGGATTACCGCAGGGTAGGGGGACGTTCCGGGCCAATGCCCCGGGCGCGTGGACTGGTTCCCCTCCGGGCGGGGGCACGCCGTAGAGTGACGCGCACGCACGGCGGCACGGCCCGGCGGGCAGGGCCCAGGGGGCCCGCGCCGGGATGGCGGTCCGTCCGCGCGGGTATGCGTGCCCGGGGACGGCCAGTCCGCGCCGGGCCCGGGCAGGAGAACACCGGCCCGCGTCCAAGGAACGGCCCGGGTACGAGGAAACGGGGGGTGCATGAGCACGGAAGCGCGCCGCGCGTCCTTCCCTCCGCGCCCCTCGTCCCCACCCCCGCACACCGATCCCCCGCCCCGCCCGGCCGTGTCCCGGGACGGAGCGGCGCCCCTGCCGAGCCCCGCTGGCCCCCGAGAGGGGCAGGCACCCACGAACCACGCCCAGCACGCCGTTCCGTCGGCACCGAGCGCGAACCCCGCGCGCCGCGCGTCCGTCCCTCCGCGTCCTGCCATGCCGCCCGTCCCGGGCGCTTCCCGGGACGGTGACGGGGCAGCGGTCCGGGAGCCTCTGCCATGCCCTGGTGGCTCCCGAGAGGGGCAGACGTCCACGGACAACGGCCAGGACGCCGTCCCGTCGGCGCCGAGCGCGGACCCCGCGCGCCGCGCGTCCGTCCCTCCGCGTCCCGCCACGCAGCCCCGCCCGGGCGGCGCTTCCCGGGACGGGGCAGCGGCCCCGGCGCCTCTGCCGCGCTCTGGGGGCCCGCGAGGGGGGCAGGCATCCACGGGCCAGGCCGAGGACGCCGGTCCGTCGGCGCCGAGCGGGGACCCCGGGACCCGCGGGCCCGTCCCCCCGGCCCGGCCCTCTGCCGGTTCCTCGTCCGGATCCCCGGCCACCCGGGCCCCTCACCCGCGTCCCCGGTCCGCCGGGTCCACGCCCCCGCCGCCGCGTGCCTCCGCCCGCTTCCCGGACGCGCCGCCGTCCGTGGGGCCCCGGGTGCCGGGCGGCAGGGGTGCGGCGCCGGTGGCGGGGAGCCGTGACGCCGCCGCTCCCGCGGAGACCCCGTCGGAGACCACCACCCGCCTGCGCCCGGTCCCGGCCGGCCCCGCACCCGACCCCGCGGACACCCCGGCGGCCGCGTCCGCCGCCCCCGACCCGGCTCTGTCCTGGAGCGCCCCGACGGCCCCCGGCGGCACGCTCGGCGCCGCGCGGCCCTTCGTGTCGCTCGGGGAGCCCGAGGGATACGACCGGCACGCCCGCCCGCGCCCGCTCGGCGGACGGCTGCGCACCCACACCCTCGCGGCGGCCGTCTGCCTCGTGCTCGGCGCCGGCCTCGTCACCGGCGCCGTCACCGGGAGCTGGCTCGCCGGGGACTCCGAGGACGGCGACGCGCGCAGCGCGTACACCGCGGCCGGGGACCTGTGGCACAGCGTGCCGGTCGACCGGCTGTTCCCGCCCACCGTGCAGGGACAGGGCGCCGGACCCGGCGGCGCCGACCGCACCTGGGTCCGGATCGCCGTCGCCCCGGACAGCAACTGCGAGAACGCCTTCGACCCGCTGCTGCGCAAGGCCCTCGCCCCGGTCGGCTGCCGCCGCCTGCTGCGCGCCACCTACACCGACGCCACCCAGAGCCACGTCACCACCGTCGGCCTGCTCTTCGCCAAGGCCGACGCCGCCGCCATGACCTCGCTGGCCGACCGGTTCGAGAAGGAGGGCCTCGGCCGCCGCACCGACCTCATGCCGCTGCCGTACGCCGCCGAGGACACCGCCGCCGCCGGCTTCGGCGCGCGGCAGCGTGCCTCGTGGACGGTGTCGGTCCTCACCGACGCCCCCGTCGTCGTCTACGCCGTGTCCGGCTGGGCCGACGGCCGCACCGTCGACGAGCCGCAGTCCGCCGAGGAGGCCACGGAGCCCGACGCCACGACGGCCCCCGCCCAGGCCGGCCTCGGCCACGAGGCGCGGGGCCTCGCCGACCGCGTCGCACGCGCCCTGCGCAAGAACGCCGGCCCGGCCACGGAGCGGCCGTCGTGAAAGCCGCCCGGACCCGCCGCACCGGAGCCCTGAGCCTCCTCCTCGCCGCAGCCCTCGTCCTCGTACCGTCCGCCACCGCGCACGCCGACGGCATACGCGCCAAGCAGTGGGCCCTGGACGCCATGCACACCCAGGAGGCATGGCGCACCACCAAGGGCGCGGGCGTCACCGTCGCCGTCCTGGACACCGGCGTCGAGGCCGACCACCCCGACCTCGCCGGCAACGTCCTCACCGGCAAGGACCTGGTCGGGTTCGGAGCGAGCGAGGGCGACCGGGCCTGGGCCCGGCACGGCACCGCCATGGCCGGGATCATCGCCGGTCACGGCCACGGCCCCGGCGCCGGCGACGGCGTCATGGGCATCGCCCCCGAGGCGAAGATCCTCCCCGTCCGGGTGATCCTGGAGGACGGTGACCCCTCCCGCGCCAAGGCCCGCGAGACCCGCGGCAACGCCCTCGCCGAGGGCATCCGCTGGGCCGCCGACCACGGGGCCGACGTCATCAACCTCTCCCTCGGCGACGACTCGGCCTCCGCCCACCCCGAACCCACCGAGGACGCCGCCATCCAGTACGCCCTGAAGAAGGGCGTGGTCGTCGTCGCCTCCGCGGGCAACGGCGGCGAGAAGGGCGACCACATCTCCTACCCGGCCGCCTACCCGGGCGTGATCGCCGCGACCGCCGTCGACCGCTATGGCACCCGCGCCTCCTTCTCCACCCGACGCTGGTACGCCACGGTCAGCGCGCCCGGCGTCGACGTGATCATCGCCGACCCCGACCACCGGTACTACGAGGGCTGGGGCACCAGTGCCGCCGCCGCATTCGTCTCCGGCGCCGCCGCCCTCGTCAAGGCGGCCCACCCCGGCCTCACCCCGGCCCAGGTCAAGAGGCTCCTGGAGGACACCGCCCGCAACGCCCCCGACGGCGGACGCGACGACTCCCGCGGCTTCGGTTTCGTCGACCCCGCGGCGGCCATCGAGGCGGCCGGCCGTCTGAAGCCGGAGGGCCTGGAACCGGCGGCGCACGGCGAGAAGTACTTCGGCCCCGGACCCGACACCGACGCCGGCGACGACGGCACCTCGGCGTGGGCGGCCCCGCTCGCGGGCAGCGCGGGCGGCGTCCTGATGGTCGCGGCCGTCGTGCTGTGGCGGGGCCGCCGCGAACGCCACGACGACTTCTGACCACCCGTCGCACCCGGCCCCCGGGCCGCACGAGAGGCCGGTGCGGAGCCCGGCCCGCCCCCCGATAGGGTCGAGGCCGTGGCGAACAAGAACATTCCCGACCCCGGCTTCTCCGACGACGACGGCTCCGCCGATCCCGCTCTGAGCGCGGCGCTCGCCGCCTGGGCCGAGGACCGCACCGCCGTGGAACCGGTGCTCCGGGCGCTCAAGGGCGCCCGGCTGCTCGTCCCCGTCGTGGCCGTGCTCGGCGAGGTCGAGGAGGACGAGAACGGACTGCGCCGCGAGAAGACCAGCGACATGGCGGTGCCGACCCTGAAGGCCGGCGATCGCACCGCGCTGCCCGCCTTCACCTCCACCGACTCGCTCGCCCGCTGGGACCCCGAGGCCCGCCCCGTGGCCGTCCCCCTGCACCAGGCGCTGCAGGCGGCCGCGCACGAGAAGGCGGACACGGTCGTCCTGGACATGGCCGGACCGGTGCCGTTCGAGCTGACCGGCGCGGCGCTGCTGGCGCTGGCCGAGGGCCGTACGACGGCCGATCCCCTCGCCGACCCGGCCGTCGTCGACGCCGTACGCGCCGCCGTGGCCGCCGAGCCCGCCGTGCTCCGCGCCCACCTCGGGCCCGGTCAGGCCGACGGCACGCTGGCCCTCGTCCTCGACCCGGCCGCGGCCCCGGCCGAGGCCGCCCGTGCCGTCGCCGGGCGGCTGGCCGCCGACGAGACGCTGAGGGCCCGCCTGGTGCGCGGCCTCGACCTGGCGCTGCTGCCGGCCGGGACGACGCCTCCGGGCGAGCCCCTGTACGTCAAGCGATAGGCGGCGGTCTAGCCGTAGACGGGGCCGGTGTACTTCTCGCCCGGTCCCTGGCCCGGCTCGTCCGGGACGAGCGACGCCTCGCGGAACGCCAGCTGCAGCGACTTCAGGCCGTCCCGCAGCGGCGCCGCGTGGAAGGAGCTGATCTCGGTCGCGCTCGCGTCCAGCAGACCGGCCAGCGCGTGCACCAGCTTGCGGGCCTCGTCCAGGTCCTTGTGCGCCTCGCCCTCCTCGGTCAGACCGAGCTTCACGGCGGCGGCGCTCATCAGGTTGACGGCGACCGTCACGATCACCTCGACCGCCGGTACCTCGGCGATGTCGCGGGTCATGGCGTCGAAGTCGGGCGTCTCAGGAGGGGTCTCACTCATGCCGCACACGATAGGCGCAGCGTGAGCCGCGGCCCCACTCAGTCTCGGTTAGCCGTTCCCCGGCCGAGCTGCTAGCCTTGTGTAACGACCGGTCGGACACGCGTATGCCTCACGGCGGCGGGCCCGACCCACAAGTGGAGGCTCCGAACTCCCACCTGGCCGTCCCCCGGGACGGCGGGTCACCGGTCAGGCGGTCCCGTCCCAGCGTCGGCGACGGCCCGAAATCGCGCCCCGCGGTCCCCGCGGCGGTGCTCCGGTAGCAGTTCCAGGAGCCCCGCCTGTGATCGTCCGGGGCATTTTTTCTGTCTCGGCGCGGTTAGGTCTAACGAACACAGACGTTACGCGGCTGTCCGCCAGACCGTCGCGTGGTGCTACCGAGGAGGATCCATCAGCGCCGAGCCCCGCATCAACGACCGGATTCGCGTTCCCGAGGTGCGACTTGTCGGTCCCAGCGGCGAGCAGGTCGGGATTGTCCCGCTTGCCAAGGCCCTGGAGCTTGCGCAGGAGTACGACCTCGACCTCGTCGAGGTCGCGGCGAACGCCCGTCCGCCCGTGTGCAAGCTCATGGACTACGGGAAGTTCAAGTACGAGTCGGCCATGAAGGCCCGTGAGGCGCGCAAGAACCAGGCGCACACGGTCATCAAGGAGATGAAGCTCCGGCCGAAGATCGACCCGCACGACTATGACACCAAGAAGGGTCACGTCGTCCGGTTCCTCAAGCAGGGCGACAAGGTCAAGATCACGATCATGTTCCGTGGTCGCGAGCAGTCCCGGCCCGAGCTGGGCTACCGACTGCTGCAGCGTCTCGCGGAGGACGTCCAGGACCTCGGTTTCGTCGAGTCGAACCCGAAGCAGGACGGCCGGAACATGATCATGGTCCTCGGTCCGCACAAGAAGAAGACCGAGGCGATGGCCGAGGCTCGCCAGGCGCAGGAGGCCCGCAAGGCGTCCGCGAAGGCCAACCCCGGTCGCTCGCAGAACCCCGCCGATGCCGAGGCCCCCGCCGAGGAGCCTGCCGAGGCGTGATCCCCGGGACGACAGTCCCAGGATGTAACCGATACAAGAGCGACGCTCCACCGTGCCCGGTTCTCGCGACCGGGCACCGGAGCGCCACCGACGAGGAGAGAACGGCGCTATGCCGAAGAACAAGTCGCACAGCGGTGCCAGCAAGCGCTTCAAGGTCACCGGCTCCGGCAAGGTGCTCCGTGAGCGCGCCGGCAAGCGCCACCTGCTCGAGCACAAGTCGTCCCGTCTGACGCGTCGCCTCACCGGCAACGCCGAGATGGCCCCGGGCGACGCCAAGAAGATCAAGAAGCTTCTCGGCAAGTGACGCTCCGGCGCCCACACTGAGCGCCGTACGTCAGGACCGGGACCCATTCGATACCGGGCCGCGTGAGGACCACCGCGGCCCCGCTACAAGGAGTTAAGAAGTGGCACGCGTCAAGCGGGCAGTCAACGCCCACAAGAAGCGCCGGGCGATCCTCGAGCAGGCCTCCGGCTACCGCGGTCAGCGTTCGCGCCTGTACCGCAAGGCCAAGGAGCAGGTCACCCACTCGCTGGTCTACAACTACAACGACCGCAAGAAGCGCAAGGGCGACTTCCGTCAGCTGTGGATCCAGCGCATCAACGCCGCTGCCCGCGCCAACGGCATCACCTACAACCGCTTCATCCAGGGTCTGAAGGCCGCCAACGTCGAGGTGGACCGCAAGATCCTGGCCGAGCTGGCCGTCAACGACGCCGGTGCGTTCGCCGCACTCGTCGAGGTCGCTCAGAAGGCTCTGCCGGCGGACGTGAACGCGCCCAAGGCCGCGTGACGCCGCGCCGGCCCTGAGCCGGCCGACGTGACCGAACGGACCCGTAGGTTCTTCCTGCGGGTCCGTCGTATGTGCGCAGTGCACACGTGTACGCGACATCAGTGCGCAAGCTGCTAGCGAAGGTGAACCCCATGCCCCCCGCCGCCCCCGAGCTCATCTCCCCCCGCTCGCCCCGCGTGGTCGCCGCGCGACGGCTCGCCAAGCGGAACTTCCGGAGCAAGGAGCGGCTGTTCCTGGCCGAGGGGCCGCAGGCCGTGCGGGAGGCGGCGACGCACCGGGCCGACGGCACGTCCACCCTCGTCGAGCTGTTCGCCACCGTCGAGGCCGCCGAGCGCTACGCCGACATCATCGGCGAGGCCCGTACCGCCGGGGCCCGCGTCCACCTCGCCGCCGACCAGGTCATCGAGGACATCTCCACCACCGTCACCCCCCAGGGGCTGGTCGGGATCTGCCGTTTCCTCGACACCCCCTTCGACGAGATCCTCGCCGCCCGCCCCCGGCTCGTCGCCGTCCTCGCCCACGTCCGCGACCCGGGCAACGCCGGCACCGTGCTGCGCTGCGCCGACGCCGCCGGCGCCGAGGCCGTCGTCCTCACCGACGCCTCCGTCGACCTGTACAACCCCAAGGCCGTACGCGCCTCCGTCGGCTCCCTGTTCCACCTGCCCGTCGCCGTCGGCGTCCCCGTCGAGCGGGCCGTGGCCGGGCTGCGGGACACCGGCGTGCGGGTCCTGGCCGCCGACGGAGCGGGCGAGGACGACCTCGACGCCGAACTGGACCACGGCACCATGGGGGGACCGACCGCCTGGGTGTTCGGCAACGAGGCCTGGGGGCTCCCGGAGGAGACCCGCGCCCTCGCCGACGCCGTCGTCCGCGTCCCCATCCACGGCAAGGCCGAGAGCCTGAACCTCGCCACCGCCGCCGCCGTATGTCTCTACGCGTCGGCGCGTGCACAGCGCGCCGCCGGAGGGTGCCGCTCCGTCACCGGGAACTAGTAGGGTGACCAGCTCGGGGACCCCAAAGGAAGTCCGAGAGGTGGGGTACGGGGATGAGCGTCGGCACGAGCAGCGCACCGGGAGCACGCCGGACGGGGTGCCCTCCCGCGCCGCGCCCGCCCGGTGACCCCGCCGGCCTCGGCATCGACCCCGACGAGCTGCCCGACGGCCTCGTCGTCGCCGACGAGCACGGACACGTCGTCTGCTTCAACGCCGCCGCCGCGCGCATCACGGCCGTCCCCGCCGCCGACGCCCTCGGCCAGCGCCTGGAGAAGGCCCTCCCCTTAGAAGACCTGGAGGGCCGGCGCTGGTGGCAGCTGACCGACCCCTACGGCGGCCTCGCCATCCGGGTGCGCCAGCCCGAGCGGAACCTGCTCCTGCCCGGCGGACGCGAAGTCCTCGTCGCCGCCCGCTACGTCCGTGACGAACCGGCCGGCCCCGTCCGCCGTGTCGTCGTCACCCTGCGCGACACCGAGGCCCGCCGCCGCACCGAGCGCGGCCACGCGGAACTGATCGCCACCGTCGCCCACGAACTGCGCTCGCCGCTGACCTCCGTCAAGGGCTTCACGGCCACGCTGCTCGCCAAGTGGGAGCGGTTCACCGACGACCAGAAGCGGCTGATGCTGGAGACCGTCGACGCCGACGCCGACCGCGTCACCCGGCTCATCGCCGAACTGCTCGACATCTCCCGCATCGACTCCGGCCGGCTGGAGGTCCGCCGCCAGCCCGTCGACATCGGCGCCGCCGTCGGCCGCCACATCCAGGCGTACGTCGCCGCCGGACAGCGCGCCGACCGCTTCCTGCTCCGCCTCGCCCAGCCACTGCCCGACCTGTGGGCCGACCCCGACAAGATCGACCAGGTGCTCAGCAACCTCATCGAAAATGCCGTGCGCCACGGCGAGGGAACCGTCACCATCGACATCACGGCCACGGCGTCGCCCCGCGAGGGAGAGGACGTCGGCACGTCGGTCACGGTGAGCGACGAGGGGCCCGGCATCCCGGAGGAGTCCATGAACCGCGTCTTCACCCGCTTCTGGCGGGGCAGCAAGCGCGGCGGCACGGGACTTGGGCTGTACATCGTCAAAGGCATCGTCGAGGCCCACGGCGGCAGCATCACCGTCGGACGCGCCCCCGGTGGTGGCGCGGAGTTCCGATTTACGTTGCCCGTGAGCGCTCCGGCCTACCTGGCCTGAGGCCCGCGGGCTCATTCGCACATCCTCACCCCGTTAGACTCGGCCTTTGGCACCTTTGTGTCCTGCACACGGCCCGCCGAGTCGGCACGGAGTCGGTGACGGGGACCATCAGCCAGCAATCGGAAGCACGGGAAGAGATGTCGGCACCCAATAAGTCGTACGACCCTGTCGAGGTCGAGGCGTTGAAACCGGAAGAGATCGAGCGCATGCGGGACGAGGCGCTCGCCGCCTTCGCCGCCGCGGACTCCCTCGACGCGCTCCAGGAGGCCAAGGTCGCCCACACCGGCGGCACCTCCCCGCTGGCGCTGGCCAACCGCGAGATCGGCGCCCTGCCCCCGCACGCCAAGGCCGAGGCCGGCAAGCGCGTCGGCCAGGCCCGCGGCGCCGTGAACAAGGCCCTCGCCGCCCGCCAGGCCGAGCTGGAGGCCGAGCGCGACGCCCGCGTGCTGGTCGAGGAGGCCGTGGACGTCACGCTGCCCTACGACCGCGTGCCGGCCGGCGCCCGCCACCCGCTGACCACGCTGTCGGAGCGCATCGAGGACATCTTCGTGGCCATGGGCTACGAGGTCGCCGAGGGCCCCGAGGCCGAGGCCGAGTGGTTCAACTTCGACGCCCTGAACATCGGCCCGGACCACCCCGCCCGCGGCGAGGCCGACACGTTCTTCGTCCAGGGCCCCGGCGGCGGCTCCGAGTCCGGCGTCGTGCTGCGCACGCACACCTCGCCCGTGCAGATCCGCTCCCTGCTGGACCGCGAGCTGCCGGTCTACGTGATCTGCCCCGGCCGCGTGTACCGCACCGACGAGCTGGACGCCACGCACACCCCCGTCTTCCACCAGGTCGAGCTGCTCGCCGTCGACGAGGGCCTGACCATGGCGGACCTCAAGGGCACCCTGGACCACATGGTCCAGTCGCTGTTCGGCGAGGGCATGAAGACCCGGCTGCGGCCGAACTTCTTCCCCTTCACCGAGCCGAGCGCCGAGATGGACATGCTCTGCTACGTCTGCAAGGGCGAGTCCGTCGGCAACCCCGACCGGCCCTGCCGCACCTGCTCCAGCGAGGGCTGGATCGAGCTCGGCGGCTGCGGCATGGTCAACCCGCGGGTGCTCACCGCCTGCGGCGTCGACCCGGAGAAGTACAGCGGCTTCGCCTTCGGGTTCGGCATCGAGCGGATGCTGATGTTCCGCCACAACGTCGAGGACATGCGAGACATGGTCGAGGGTGACGTCCGGTTCACCCGGCCGTTCGGGATGGAGATCTGATGCGGGTCCCGCTTTCTTGGCTGCGGGAGTACGTCGACCTGCCGGCCACGGAGACCGGTCGTGACGTGCAGGCCAAGCTGATTTCGGCCGGCCTGGAGGTCGAGACCGTCGAGCACCTCGGCGCCGACCTCAAGGGCCCGCTGGTCGTCGGCCAGGTGCTGACCATCGAGGAGCTGGAGGGCTTCAAGAAGCCGATCCGCTTCTGCACCGTCGACGTCGGGCAGGCCAACGGCACCGGCGAGCCCCAGGAGATCGTCTGCGGCGCCCGCAACTTCGCCGTCGGCGACAAGGTCGTCGTGGTCCTCCCCGGCGCCACCCTGCCGGGCGGCTTCTCGATCTCCGCGCGCAAGACCTACGGCAAGGTCTCGCACGGCATGATCTGCTCCAGCGACGAGCTGGGCATGGGCGACGACGGCACCCACGGCATCATCGTGCTGCCGCCGGAGACCGAGGTCGGCCGCGACGCCATCGAGCTGCTGGAACTGGTCGACGAGGTCCTGGACATCGCCGTCACCGCCAACCGCGGCGACTGCCTGTCCATCCGCGGCGTCGCCCGCGAGACCGCCATCGCCTACGGCCTGCCGCTGCGCGACCCGGCACTCCTCGACGTGCCGGGGCCGAACGCCTTCGGCTACCCGGTGAAGATCGCCGACCCCATCGGCTGCGACCGCTTCACCGCCCGCACGGTGACCGGGCTGAGCCCCGAGGCCCGCTCCCCGATCTGGCTCCAGCGGCGGCTGCAGAAGGTCGGCATGCGCCCGATCTCGCTCGCCGTCGACGTCACCAACTACGTGATGATGGAGCTGGGCCAGCCGCTGCACGCCTACGACCGCGGGCTCGTCCAGGGCACCATCGGCGTGCGCCGGGCCGAGGAGGGCGAGAAGATCGTCACCCTCGACGGCGTCACCCGCACCCTGCACGCCGAGGACCTGGTCATCACCGACGACCGCGGCCCGATCGGCCTCGCCGGTGTCATGGGCGGCGCCAACACCGAGATCGCCGACCACGACGACCTGGAGAACGCCACGTCCGACGTGGTCATCGAGGCCGCCCACTTCGACCAGGTCTCGATCGCGCGCACCGCCCGCCGCCACAAGCTGTCCTCGGAGGCGTCCCGGCGCTTCGAGCGCGGCGTCGACCCGCAGGCCGCGGCAGCCGCCGCCCAGCGCACCGTCGACCTCCTCGTGCTGCTCGCGGGCGGTACCGCCGAGGCCGGCGTCACCGAGATCAGCGCCCCGTCCGCACCGCGCACCATCACCGTCCCGGCCGACCACCCGGACAAGGTCGCGGGCGTGACGTACGGCCGTGAGACCGTCGTCCGCCGCCTCCAGGAGGTCGGCTGCGACGTGTACGGGCAGGACGAGCTGATCGTCACCGTGCCGTCCTGGCGGCCCGACCTCACCGACCCGAACGACCTCGCCGAAGAGGTCATCCGCCTGGAGGGCTACGAGAACCTGCCCTCCACCCTGCCGAGGCCGCCGGCCGGGCGCGGCCTGACCTCCCGGCAGCGGCTGCACCGCCGGGCCGGCCGGGCGCTGGCCGGGGCCGGTTACGTCGAGGCGCTGAACTACCCGTTCATCAGCGAGCAGGTCTTCGACCAGCTCGGCCTGGACGCCGACGACCCGGCCCGCCGTGTCGTCAGGCTGGTCAACCCGCTCAGCGACGAGGAGCCGGTGCTGCGCACCTCGCTGCTGCCGGGTCTGCTCGGCGCGCTGCGCCGCAACGACGGCCGTGGCAGCCACGACCTGGCGCTGTTCGAGACCGGGCTGGTCTTCCACCCGCGCGACGAGCAGCGGGTCGCCGCCAACCTGCCCGTCGACCGGCGCCCCGGCGACGAGGACCTGGCCGGGCTGAACGCCGCGCTGCCCGACCAGCCGCGGCACGCCGCCGTCGTCCTGGCCGGAGCCCGCGAGCAGGCCGGCTGGTGGGGCAAGGGCCGCCCGGCCGACTGGGCCGACGCGGTCGAGGCCGCCCGGACCGTCGCCCGCGAGGCCGGTGCCGAACTGACTGTCCGCAAGGGCCAGTACGGGCCGTGGCACCCGGGCCGCTGCGCCGAGCTGGTCGTCACCGTCGACGGCGAGGACCGGATCGTCGGCCACGCCGGCGAGCTGCACCCGCGCGTCCTGAAGGCCCTCGGCCTGCCCGCGCGCACCTGCGCGATGGAGCTGGACCTGGACACCGTGCAGCGGGCCGGCGACGGCATCCCGCAGGCACCGGGCATCTCCACCTTCCCGGTCGCCACGCAGGACGTCGCCCTGGTCGTCGACGCGTTCGTCCCCGCGGCGGACGTCGAGGCCGCGCTGCGCGAGGGCGCCGGCGAACTGCTGGAGTCGATCCGGCTGTTCGACGTCTACGACAACGCGGAGCAGCTCGGCGAGGGCCGCAAGTCCCTGGCGTACGCGCTGCGCTTCCGCGCCGCCGACCGGACACTGACCGTCGACGAGGCGTCGGCCGCCCGCGACGCGGCGGTTGCCCTCGCGGGTGAGCGCACGGGGGCGGTGCTGCGGAGCTAGGCGCGCGACGCCCTCCGGGGCGCCGCCGTCACTCTCACTCATTCGGGTGACAATCCCGGGCGAACTGGCCCTTCCGGGCCATGCCGTCGACAGAATCGGACCGGCCTTTCGGGGCCGGTCCGATTCTGTCAGGGCCTGACTGGGGGGCCATGGGCATGATCCGCATCAAGGCTGGGGTCCCCCGCAGGACGCGGCCCCGCACGCACTCCCGGCCGCCCGCCCGCCCGCGCCGGCGTCCGCTGTCCCGGGCGTTCGCGCTGGGGCTGCCCACGGCCTGGGGCGCCACGGCGCTCACCTTCAAGCTGGCCTGTCCGCTCGCCCAGCAGTACGGGCTCGGAGCCCGCATCGTCACCGGCGCCGTGTTCTTCGCCGTGGGCACCGGTCTGGTGCTCCACGTCCGGCGGACGCTGCTGCGGGAACTGCGTCAGGTCCGCCGGGTCGCGGGCGCGGCGCAGAGCGCGCTGCTGCGGCCGCTGCCCCCGCACATCGGCGGCCTGGACGTGGCCGCCGTACAGCTCTCGGCCGACCGCGGCGCCACGATCGGCGGCGACCTGTACGAGGCGGTCGGCACCGAGCACGGCGTACGGGTGGTGATGGGCGACGCGCGGGGGCACGGGCTCGCCGCCGTGGGCACGGCCGCCGCCGTCCTCGGCAGTTTCCGGGAGGCGGTGTACGACGAGCCGGACCTCGGCGGCGTGCTGCGCCGACTGGAGCGGGCCCTGGCCCGTCATCTGCGCGCGCGGTCCTCCGACGGCCCGGACGCCGAGGAGTTCGTCACCGTCCTGCTGCTGGAGATCCGCCCCGACGGCGAGGTGCGCGCGCTGAACTGCGGCCATCCGTGGCCGTACGTACTGCGGGACAAGGACATCGAACCCCTGGCCCGCGCCGACCCCCTCCCGCCGCTCGGCCTGTTCCCACTGCCTCCCGAACTGCCGACCGTGGACTGCCGGCACCTGCTCCCGGGCGAGGCGCTCCTGTTGCACACGGACGGGGCGGAGGATGCCCGAGATGCCCGCGGCCGGTTCTTTCCGCTGCCGGAGGTACTGGCCGAGGCCATGGGCGAACAGCCGCGCTCACCCGAGGCCGTCCTGCGCGACATCGTCACCGCACTCCTGCACCACACGGATGGTGCCCCCGCCGATGACGTCGCCTTGCTCATGCTGAGCAACGACGGCGCCCCGTCAGGGGCGCGGGACGCCGGCATCAGCGGCTCCGCCGCGCGGGCGTGACAAGCCACGACGGCGCCGCGGCCGACAACGCACCTGTGACGCCCGGCGCGTAGTCACCCGCGTTGCCGGCGGAGCCGTCCGCCCCGCCACGGAGTGTCGGGCAGGCAGCTGGGCGGACGGCGCGCAATCGGGCCGCCGCACTGTACGAGGGGGAGCCGGCGGCCCGGCCGGCCTCTTTCGAGGCAGTTCAGTCAACCGGTAAGGAACTGTGCGCAACAGCGCGCGCACAGCATGGATTCGCGTACTCCGTTCACACCCCGTGTGAAGACCGGCCCACACCCGAACGGCAAGCCACTACTCTGACGGCACCGAGTCACTCCGGGGGGCACCCATGCAGCCCAACACTCTGCTCGACGCGATCCTGGACGAGGCCGGGATCTCGCACGCGGGACTGGCCGCGCACGTCAACCAGGCGGGACGGGCCCGCGGGCTCTCCCTCAGGTACGAACACACCGCCGTCGCCCGGTGGCTGAAGGGGCAGCGGCCGCGCGGCCAGGTGCCCGACCTGATCTGCGAGGTCCTCGCGGCCCGGCTGCACCGGCCCGTCACCCTCGACGACATCGGTCTCGGCGTGCCCGGCGAGCCGGCCGCCGCGCACACCGGCTCGCTGTCCGGGTTCGTCGAGCGGGCCACCGCGCTGTGGCGCTCCGACCAGCAGCAGCGCCCGCACATCCTGGGCGCGCCCGCGCTCACCGGCACGCCCGCCGTGATGCCGGTGTGGGAGTGGGAGAACCCGCCCGAGGACGTGGACGTCTCCCGCGGCGGCCGGCACCGGGTCACCGCGGCCGACCTGGAGATGCTGCGCTCGGCCCGCACGCACTACGAGCAGATGTACCGGAAGGCCGGCGGCGTGGCGACCCGCGCCCGCATCGTCGGCTTCCTCAACTCCGAGGCCGCCCCGCTGCTGCGCGGCGGCTACACCGATGCCACCGGCCGCCAGCTCCACCGGGCCACCGGCGGGCTGGTCGCGGTCGCCGGCATCTGCGCGTACGACTCCGACGCGCACGGCCTCGCCCAGCGCTACTTCCACCAGGCCCTCAGGCTCGCGAAGGCGAGCGGCGACCGGGGACTCGGCGCCTACGTCATCGCGCTGCTGGTCAACCAGGCGCTGTTCATGCGCGAGTACCGGCAGGCCGTCGCCTTCGCCGAGGCGGCCCTGCGGGCCGCCGGCCGGCACATCACCCCGGCGCTCGCCTCCGACCTGTACGCGATGCAGGCGAAGGCGTACGCCCACCTCGGCGACGGCACGAGCGCCCTGTCCTGCATCCGCCGGGCCGAGCAGGCCGCGGAACGCATCCGGCGCGGATACGAGCCCGACGAGACCGGCTACGTCCAGCCCGGGCTCGTCAACGTCCAGGTGGCGGAGGCGCTGCTCAGTCTCGGCGAAGTGGCGGCGGCGGCCGAGCACGCCGCGGCGGCCGTCGGCAACCCGGCGCACGACCGGGGCCGGGTGCACCGGCTGGCCATGCTCAGCACGATCGAGCTGCGCCGGGGCAACGCCGACAAGGCGGTGGCCACGGCCGTGCAGATGGCCGAGCAGGCCCGGGGGATGGAGTCCCAGCGCCTGCGCGACAGACTCCGGGCGGTGCGCGACCACCTGGTGCGCAGCGGCTGCGCGGGCACGGCCGAGGCGGCCGAGCTCATCGACGGGGCACTGCGCGTACCGCTGTAACGCCGTGCGCCCGTGACGGGTCCGCTGCGCCCGCCGCTGCGCCGTGAGCGGTTGCCGTGCGCCTGCTGTCAGACCGTTCCGGCTGCGATATTGCCATCTACTCAGCGGAAGGTGGCAGAACCGTGCAGTGGACGAAACAGAACGAACAGCCTGTGTACTCAAACCGCTGGTTCAGCGTCAATCTCGCCGATGTCGCGCTACCGGACGGCCGCCATCTCGACCACTTCCTCATACGGATGCGGCCGGTCGCCGTCGCCACGGTGGTCAACGAGGCCAACGAGGTCCTCCTGCTGTGGCGGCACCGCTTCATCACCGACAGCTGGGGGTGGGAACTCGCGGCCGGCGTCGTCGAGGACGGCGAGGACGTCGCCCGCGCGGCGGCCAGGGAGCTGGAGGAGGAGACCGGCTGGCGGCCGGGACCGCTGCACCACCTCATGAGCGTGGAGCCGTCCAACGGGCTCACCGACGCCCGGCACCACATCTACTGGGCCGACCAGGGCGAGTACGTCGGACACCCCGTGGACGACTTCGAGTCGGACCGCCGGGAATGGGTCCCCCTCAAGCTCGTTCCCGACATGGTCGCCCGCGGGGAGGTCCCGGCCGCCAACATGGCGGCCGCGTTGCTCCTGCTGCACCACCTCCGGCTCGGCCAGGACACCGGGCCCTGAGTCCCCCCGCCGCCGCAGGGCCGGTGGCCTAGCGGCCGAGCGCCTGCCAGACGGCGACGACGAGGGCCCCCACCGCGGTGACGGCGGTGACCGCGGGCAGCGGCCAGCGGGCGTGCTCCAGGGTGACGAGGCGGGTGCTCAGCTCGTCCAGTTCCTTGGCGGTCTCCTCGGTGCGGTGGCTGAGCAGGGCCAGTCCGCCCTCGACGCGGGCGTAGGCGACGTCGAGGCGGCGCCGTAACTCTGCGAGTTCTCCAGGGACGGCGGGTTGCCCGGGATCGGCGGTCACGAATCCGCTCCTTTCGTGGTCGAACGGTTGTTGGATCACATCCCTTGCATGCGCATGGTGAGTCAACCCCCCTGGTGGGCGCGTGGGGAGAGTGTGCGAGGGGCATATGCGTGCCCGGTGCGCACACGGTGTGTGAATGCCGCGGGCCCGGCACCTCGCCAGGTGCCGGGCCCGCGCAGCGGTCGCTGCGTGTAGTCAGCCGTAGGTGTAGAAGCCGGAACCGGTCTTGCGGCCGAGCCGGCCCGCGTCGACCATCCGCTGGAGCAGCGGGGGAGCGGCGTACAGCGGCTCCTTGTACTCCTCGTACATCGAGTGCGCGACCGAGGCCACCGTGTCCAGGCCGATCAGGTCGGACAGCTTCAGCGGGCCCATCGGGTGGGCGCAGCCCATCTCCATGCCGTTGTCGATGTCCTCGCGGCTGGCGATGCCCGACTCGAACATCCGGATCGCGGAGAGCAGGTACGGGATCAGCAGCGCGTTCACCACGAACCCGGAGCGGTCCTGGGCGCGGATGGCGTGCTTGCCGAGCACCTTCTCCGTGAAGAGCTGGGCCCGGCTGAGCGTGCCCTCGGAGGTGGTGAGCGCCGGGATCAGCTCGACGAGCTGCTGCACGGGGGCCGGGTTGAAGAAGTGGATGCCGATGACGTGGTCCGGCCGCGAGGTGGCGACCGCCAGCTTCACCAGCGGGATCGAGGAGGTGTTGGAGGCCAGGATCGCGTCCGGGCGCGTCACGATCTGGTCGAGCACCTGGAAGATCTCGGTCTTGACCTGCTCGTTCTCGACCACGGCCTCGATCACCAGGTCGCGGTCGGCGAACTCGCCCAGATCGGTGGTGAAGCTCAGGCGCGCCTGCGTCGCGTCCCGCTCCTCCTCGGTGATCTTGCCGCGCTCGGCGGCCTTGGCGAGGGAGTTGAACAGCCGGGTCCGGCCGATCTCCAGGGCCTCGCCGGTGGTCTCGGCGACCATGACCTCCAGGCCGGAGCGGGCGCACACCTCGGCGATGCCCGCCCCCATCTGACCGCAGCCGACCACGCCGACGCGTGCGATATCTCCCGAGATGCCGGTCACATCGTCCCTTTCGCTGATCTACGGCTGAGGCAGGTCCGCCGGGGTCCCCGGCGCCTGCTCCGATCGTGCACGTTACCCCCGAAGTGCCGCCGATCCCTCGTCCGGGTCGGGCATGCTGGGCTTCCGTCCACGATCCGTGACCGTACGGATCCCCAGCGTTGTGGAGGTCTCCCCATGGGCCGTGTCTCGCGTCGTGCCTTCGCGGTGGCGGCGTTGTCGGCGCTCACGACGGCGTCACGGGCGTCGGCGGTGCCGTCGGCGGACCCCGCCCCCGGGGCCCCGGGCCGGGCCCTCACCGAGATGCGGGGCATGTGGCTGGCGACCGTGGTCAACCGCGACTGGCCCACCCGGCAGGGGCTGAGCGCGTCCGAGCAGCGCGCCGAGCTGATCGGCCACCTCGACACGGCGGTCCGGTACCGGCTCAACACGGTGATCCTCCAGGTCCGCCCGACGGCCGACGCCCTGTGGCCGTCGGCCCACGAGCCGTGGTCGCAGTACCTGTCCGGCAGCCAGGGCCGCGCCCCGGGCTGGGACCCGCTGGGCACGGCCGTGAAGGAGGCCCACGCGCGCGGCCTGGAGCTGCACGCCTGGTTCAACCCGTACCGCGTCGCCGTGCACGACGAGCCGACCCGGCTCATCCCGTCCCACCCCGCCCGCCGGCACCCCGACTGGGTGGTGCCGTACGGCGGGAAGCTCTACTACAACCCGGGGCTGCCCCAGGTCCGGGCCTTCGTGCAGGACGCGATGATGGACGCGGTGGCGAAGTACCCCGTGGACGGCGTCCACTTCGACGACTACTTCTACCCGTACCCGGTGGCGGGCCGGACCTTCGACGACGCCGCGGCCTACCGGGCCCACGGCGGCGGCTTCTCCAGCAGGGCCGCGTGGCGGCGGGACAACATCGACCGGCTGGTGCGCGAGACCGCGGCCCGCGTCAAGAAGATCCGGCCCACGGCCCGCTTCGGCATCAGCCCCTTCGGGGTGTGGCGCAACGCGGCCACCGACCCGCGCGGCTCGGACACCCGGGCGGGCGTGCAGACGTACGACGACCTGTACGCGGACACCCGCAAGTGGGTGCGGGAGGGCTGGATCGACTACATCGTCCCGCAGCTGTACTGGAACATCGGCCTGGCCGCCGCCGACTACGCCAAGCTCCTGCCCTGGTGGGCCGACGTGGCCAAGGGCAGCCGCACCAAGCTGTACGTGGGAGAGGCCCTGTACAAGGCGGGCGACCCCGCACAGCCCGCCGCCTGGCAGGACGCGGCCGAGCTGTCCCGTCACCTGACACTGGCCGAGCGCCATCCCCAGGTGCGCGGGCACGTCTTCTTCGCGGCGAAGGATCTCGCGGAGGACCGGATCGGCGCGATGGCACGCGTGGCCGCCGACCATTACGGGCGGCCGGCCGACCCCCCGCGCTGAGTCACGTCCGTATCTCCTTGTGCCGGATCTCGGTGTCGGGGCCGGGGGAGCACACGGCCTCGTGCCCGTCCTCGAAGCGGACGCGGTACGGGGGGTTGCCTTCCTGGCCCATCACTTCGACGATCTCGCCGACCTTGTCGTGCTGGCCGACCACCCGGCCGTGCTGTACGAGCTGGTCGCCCTTGGTTGCGTGCATCTGCGAGGCCTCCTCACCTGTGTGCCGCTCAGCCTCGGGCCCGCTGGGTGACCGCGATGCACACCAGCACCGCGGCCGCCGTCAGCGGGGCGGCCACCGTCAGGTGCTCGCCCAGGAGCAGCACCGACCACACCAGTGTGAGCAGCGGCTGGGCCAGCTGCAACTGGCTGGCCTTCGGAATGCCGATGACCGCCATGCCCCGGTACCAGACGACCAGGCCGAGGAACTGCGAGCCCGCCGCCACCCACAGCAGTCCCGTCACGCTGTGCGCCGTCAGGTGGACGGGCTCGTACGCCAGCGCCACCGCGGCCGCGGGCACGGCGAGCGGCACGCACAGCACCAGCGCCCAGCCGATGACCTGCCAGCCCGGCATCACCCGGGCCAGCCGGCCGCCCTCGGTGTAACCGGCCGCGCACACCAGCAGCGCCGCGAAGAGGTAGGCGTCGGCCGAGGTGAGGGCGCCGCCGCTCTGCTGCACGGTGAAGGCGACCACGGCCGCGGCGCCCGCCAGGGCCGCGATCCAGAAGGTGCGCGAGGGTCGGGTGCCCATGCGCAGGGCGGACAGCAGCGCGGTCGTCAGCGGGAGCAGGCCGACCACGACGGCCGCGTGCGCGGTGGTCGAGGTCTGCAGGGCCAGCGTGGTGAGCAGGGGGAAGCCGAGGACCACCCCGCCGGCCACCACCGCGAGGCCCGCCCAGTGCCGCCGGTCGGGCAGCGCCGCCCCGACCGCCAGCAGACAGCCGCCGGCGATCAGGGCGGCGAGGACGCTGCGCACGGCCACCAGGGACCAGGGCCCGAAGCCCTCCAGGCCCCAGGCGGTGGCGGGGAACGTGAGGGAGAAGGCGGTGACGCCGAGGGCCGCCTGGAGGGTGCCGACGGACGCACGCGCCGGGGCGGACGCTTCCGCCGTGCCACGGGCCCCGCTCGGGTCGCTGACCGCTATCTTCGACGGTTCGGTAGCGCTACTCTGTGCTCTCATGCATGAGCGTAGCAGTGTCGGTGAGCTGGCGAACCAGTTGCGGCGGGAGCTCGACCGCTACTCGCCGGGAGGAAAGCTCCCGTCCAGTCGAGCCCTCGTCGAGAGGTTCCGGGTGAGCCCGGTGACCGTGTCGCGCGCCCTGGCGCAGCTGGCCGCCGAGGGGCTGGTGGTCACCCGGCCCGGCGCGGGAGCCTTCCGGGCCCGGCCGCGCCCCTCCGGCGGGCCCGCCGGGGACACCTCCTGGCAGGAGGTCGCGCTCAGCGCCGACGGCGCCGCCGATCTCGTACCGCGCTCGGTGGACGCCTCCGGTGTGCTGGCCTCGCTGACCGCTCCGTCGCCCGGTGTGGTGGAGTTCAACGGGGGCTATCTGCACCCGTCGCTGCAGCCGGAGCGGGCGATGGCGGCGGCGCTCTCGCGGGCGGGCCGCCGCCCCGGCGCCTGGGGCCGCCCGCCGATGGAGGGGCTGTTCGAGCTGCGGGAGTGGTTCGCGCGCAGCATCGGCGGGGCCGTCACGGCCGCCGAGGTGCTGGTCACCGCCGGCGGCCAGTCCGCGCTCACGACCGCCCTGCGCGCGCTGGCGCCGCCCGGCGCTCCCGTCCTCGTCGAGTCGCCCACCTACCCCGGCATGCTGGCCATCGCCCGGGCGGCCGGCCTGCGCCCGGTCCCCGTCCCCGTGGACGCCGACGGCGTGCGGCCCGCCCTGCTCGCCGACGCCTTCCGTGCGACCGGCGCCCGCGTCTTCGTCTGCCAGCCCCTGTTCCAGAACCCGACCGGCGCCGTGCTCGCCCCCGGGCGGCGCGGTGAGGTGCTGCGCATCGCGCGCGAGGCCGGCGCCTTCGTCGTCGAGGACGACTTCGTACGACGGCTGGTGCACGAGGACGCGGGGCCGCTGCCGCGTCCCCTCGCCGCCGACGACCCGGACGGCGTCGTCGTCCACGTCGGCTCCCTGACCAAGGCGACCTCGCCCAGCTTCCGGGTGAGCGCCCTGGCGGCCCGCGGCCCCGTGCTGGAACGGCTGCGGGCCATCCAGGTCGTCGACACCTTCTTCGTGCCCCGGCCCCTCCAGGAGGCGGCGCTCGAACTCGTCGGCTCGCCCGCCTGGCCGCGTCATCTGCGTGCCCTGTCGGCGGAGTTGAAGGCACGCCGGGACATGATGACGTCCGCGCTGCGGCTGCACCTGCCGGACCTGTCACTGCCCCACATCCCGTCCGGCGGCTACCACCTGTGGCTGCGGCTGCCCGACGGCATGTCCGAGCCGGCGCTGACGGCGGCGGCCCTGCGGGCGGGCGTCGCGGTCACGCCCGGGCGCCCGTACTTCAGCGCGGAACCCCCCGCCGCACACATCAGGCTGAGCTTCGCGGCGGTCGCGGGCGGCGAGGAGATCGCCGAGGGCGTACGGCGCCTGCGCACGGCCTGTGCCGAGGTGGCGGCGCCCCCGGCCACGCGATAAACGGTCGACGCCGGCCCCCCGGCCTGCGAGCATCCGGGCATGACCGACACGCCGAGCCTGCCCGAGGGCTACGAGATCTCCACCGACCCCGAACGGATCGACGCCGGACGCGTGCACCACTGGCTGTCCGGCGACGCATACTGGGCGATCGGCCGCCCGCGCGAGAAGCAGGACCGGGCGATCGAGGGATCGCTCAACTTCGGCGTGTACGAGGCGCTGACGGGCGAGCAGGTGGCGTACGCCCGGGTCGTCACCGACCGGGCGACCTTCGCGTGGCTGTGCGACGTGTACGTCGACCCCTCGGTGCGGGGCAAGGGTCTGGGAACGGCGCTGGTCGGAGCCGTGCGCGAGCACCTGCGGCCGTACGGCCTGCGGCGCATCCTGCTCGCCACGCACGACGCGCACGGCGTCTACGAGAAGCTGGGCTTCGCGGCGCTGGAGCGGCCGGACCAGTGGATGGCGCTCGCCTTCGACCGGTGAGCCGCGGCGTACTCAGGGTGACCCACAGGTAACACCCCTTGACCAGCGTACTTCCGCGGCCCACCATCACCGCATGGCGCTTCGGGTCACGTTCGTCGCGGCCGCACGCAGCTCCCCGCTGCTCGCGGAACGCTTCGAGGACGACCGGCCGCTGGACGGGGCCGGCTGGGAAGAGGTGCTGCGTGCCGCCGGCGGGCTGCTGCCCCTCGCGGCGGCCGAACTGCGCTACTGCTCGCCCACGCCCCGCAGCCGCGCCACCGGTGACGCCCTCGGCTACGCCCCCCTCGTCCAACTGGCCCTGCGCGAGTGCGACATGGGCCGCTGGCGCGGCATGACGCTCGGCGAGGCGATGGCCCGGGAGCCGGAGGCGGTGGACGCCTGGCTCGCCGACCCGCGCTCCGCCCCGCACGGCGGCGAGTCACTGCTGGGCCTCATCACCCGCGTCGGCGGCTGGCTCGACACCCGGCCCGGCGAGGCCGACGGCAGCATCGTCGCCGTGGCCGAGCCCTCGGTGATCCGGGCCGCGCTGGTGTACGCCCTGAAGGCGCCGCCGGCGACCTACTGGAACCTGGACGTCCGCCCCCTGTCCACGACCACCGTCACCGGCCGCGCGGGCCACTGGAACCTGCGGTTCGACGGGGCGGCCTAGGTGAACTGTCCGGCACGCCGGCCGGCGAGCCGGTCGCGTGGCGTCTTCCTCGCTCCGGGCCCTCGCTCCGGCGACGCGGGCCCGCGTGCGTCCTGCGGACCCACGCGCAGGGTGCCGTGCGGGGCCCTCTTCACGGGCCGGGCGGGACGGTGCGGGGCGGGGACTGGGGCTCGCGGGTGAGGTCCGTGGTCAGCAGCAGGTCCTTGGCCGGGCCGCGCACGCGCCACACGGTCCGCCAGTGGTCGCGGTCCCGGACGGTGAACTCGCCGCGGTAGAGGTCCGCGGCGCAAGGGTGGTCGGCCACGTGGTGCCCCGAGGACAGGTCCAGGGCGTGGAACGGGCGGCCGTCCGCGAAGCGCACGTCGGCCGCGGCCGGCGTGGCGCCCGGCTCGAAGCGCAGCGTCCGCTCGGCGGGACGGGTCACGCCGTGCCAGGTGAAGGCGCCGGACTCCCGGCTCAGCAGCCCCCCGCCCGCCGACGCCTCGAACACGGTGGTCCCCTCGAAGCGGCCCTCGTCGCCGCTCGCCAGATCCCGCACGGACCGCTCGGTGCGCCACCGCCCCGCGAGATACGCCAGCACGTCCGGCACCGGCCACAACTCGCCCATTTCCCGCCCGCTTTCCGTCCCGCGACCCGTTGGTTGCTGCGCGACCCATTGACGCGCTTGCACCCCCTCCCTATCTTGCCGTTCGAAGTGCTGATCAATGTCCGATATTTCGAACGACCGTAAGAGCCGCGGAGTATCCATGTCACGCACCCGCCTGAGACTCGGTCTCGGCGTCACCGCCCTTCTGACGGCCTCGGCCCTGCTGCCGACGCCCGCGCAAGCGGAGGCCGTCACCGACTACGCGATCACCCTCGACCCGGCCGCGCGCGGAGCCGCGATCGACGACACCATGTACGGCGTCTTCTTCGAGGACATCAACCGGGCCGCCGACGGCGGCCTGTACGCCGAGCTGGTGCAGAACAGGTCCTTCGAGTACTCCACCGCCGACAACTCCTCGTACACCCCGCTCACCGCCTGGACGGCCGACGGCACCGCCGAGGTCGTGAACGACGGCGGACGGCTCAACGAACGCAACCGCAACTACCTCTCGCTGGGGGCCGGTTCGTCCGTCACGAACGCCGGTTACAACACCGGCGTCCGCGTCGAGAAGGGCAAGCGGTACGACTTCTCGGTGTGGGCCCGCGCCGAGAGCGGCACCACCCTCACCGTCACCCTCAAGGACGCCGCGGGCACCCTGGCGAACGTCCGCCAGGTCGCCGCGAAGGGCGGCTGGCGCAAGTACACCGCCACCTTCACCGCGACCCGGACCAGCAACCGCGGCCGCCTCGCCGTCGCCACCACCGCGCCCGTGGCGCTCGACATGGTGTCGCTGTTCCCGCGCGAGACCTACAAGAACCAGCCGAACGGCCTGCGCAAGGACCTCGCCGAGAAGATCGAGGCGCTCAACCCGGGCTTCCTGCGCTTCCCCGGCGGCTGCCTGGTCAACACCGGCTCCATGGAGGACTACAGCGAGGCATCCGGCTGGCAGCGCAAGCGGGCCTACCAGTGGAAGGACACCATCGGCCCGGTCGAGGAGCGCGCCACCAACGCCAACTTCTGGGGCTACAACCAGAGCTACGGCCTCGGCTACTACGAGTACTTCCGCTTCGCCGAGGACATCGGCGCCATGCCGCTGCCCGTCGTCCCCGCCCTGGTGACCGGCTGCGGCCAGAACAAGGCCGTCGACGACGAGGCGCTGCTGAAGCGGCACATCCAGGACACCCTGGACCTCATCGAGTTCGCCAACGGCCCGGCCACCTCGAAGTGGGGCAAGGTCCGCGCCGAGATGGGCCACAGCAAGCCCTTCGGCCTCACCCACATCGGGGTCGGCAACGAGGAGAACCTCCCGAGGGAGTTCTTCGCCCGCTTCCAGCAGTTCCGGGCCGCCATCGAGGCGAAGTACCCGGACATCACCGTGATCTCCAACTCCGGCCCGGACGACTCCGGCACGACCTTCGACACCGCCTGGCAGCTGGGCCGCGAGGGCAAGGTCGACATGGTCGACGAGCACTACTACAACAGCCCGCAGTGGTTCCTGCAGAACAACGACCGCTACGACTCCTACGACCGCAAGGGCCCCAAGGTCTTCCTCGGCGAGTACGCCTCCCAGGGCAACGCCTGGAAGAACGCCCTGTCCGAGGCCGCGTACATGACCGGCCTGGAGCGCAACGCGGACGTCGTCAAGCTCGCCTCCTACGCCCCGCTGCTCGCCAACGAGGACTACGTGCAGTGGCGGCCGGACCTGATCTGGTTCAACAACCGCGCCTCCTGGAACTCGGCCAACTACGAGGTCCAGAAGCTGTTCATGAACAACACCGGCGACCGGGTCGTCCCGTCGAAGGCCACCGGCACCCCGGACGTCAGCGGCCCCATCACCGGCGCCGTCGGCCTGTCCACGTGGGCGACCAGCGCGGCGTACGACGACGTGAGGGTCACCTCGGCGGACGGGACGGCGCTGCTGACCGACGACTTCTCCGGTGACGCCTCGAAGTGGACGCACTCCGGGGCCGGCTCCTGGACCGTCCAGGACGGCCAGTACGTCCAGACCGACGCCGCCGCCGAGAACACCATGGTCACGGCCGGCGACCCGGCCTGGAAGGACTACGACCTGCACGTGAAGGCCACCAAGAAGTCCGGCAAGGAGGGCTTCCTGATCGCCTTCGGCGTCAAGGACACCGGCAACTACTACTGGTGGAACCTGGGCGGCTGGAACAACACCCAGTCCGCCGTCGAGCAGGCCTCGGACGGCGCCAAGTCGACGCTGCTGACCAAGGCCGGCTCGATCGAGACGGGCCGCGCCTACGACATCGACATCAAGGTGCGGGGCCGCCAGGTCACCCTCTACCTCGACGGCCAGGAGTGGGGCAGCTTCACCGACGACAAGCCGGCCGAGCCCTTCCGCCAGATCGTCACCGAGGACGCGCGCACCGGCGAGCTGATCGTCAAGGTCGTCAACGCCCAGGACCGGGCCGCGCGCACGGCCGTCGACCTCGGCGGCGCCAAGGTCGCCTCCAGCGCCCGGGTCACCACGCTGGCCGCCGACCAGGACGCGGTGAACACCGAGACGGACACGCCGGTCACCCCGGTGACGTCCACCTTCCGGGGGGTGGCACCGGAATTCACGTACACCTTCCCGGCGAACTCCGTGACGTTCATGAGGATCAGGCAGGGATAGCGCGGTGCGGTGGGCCTCCGTTCCACCCCCGTGGGGACGGCGGCCCACCGCTGCGCCGGGCGGACACGGCCTAGCGTGCCGCCCGCAGGCTGTAGCGGCCGTCGACCACCTCCATGTCGGCGGCCGGTGCCATGCACCTGGTCAGCAGCGGTTCCCCCTTGGCCGTCGCTCCGGACAGGCCGACGCGGGCGGTGCCGCCCGGGGGGACGTGGAAGCTCACACCCATGCGGGTGTGCGGCTCCAGCTCCGTGCGCCAGACATGGCCGGGGCTCGTGCGGACGAGCCGGCCGGTCACCGTGGCGGTGGGACCGCCGGTGGTGAGGCAGTCCACCTCGAAGTCGCCCCAGTGATCCCGGCCGCCCACGACGTGGGAGATGCGGAAGGTGCCCCAGGAGCGGACGGGGAAGCTGCCCGGGCCGTAGGCGGCATGGGCGTCGACGCTCACCCGGACCTCCTCCTCGGCGACCGGGTAGCCGAGCCGCGCCGTCCCCTGGAGCGAGGCCGCGGCGGACCTGGGCGGTGCGGTCGTCTCGGGCGGTACGGGCGTCGATGCGGCGGCCGGGACCGCGACCGCGGCGACGAGCGCGAGAACGGCGGCGGCGCGCAGGGTGTGCTTCAGCACGACAGGGCTCCCATCGATGAGGGGTCCGGGATTCACGGACACCTCGATCGTCCTGGTCGCCCGCTTCCCGGACGTCCCCCGGGAGGCGGGTCCGTCTCCGTCCGCCGGGTGAGGCGTCCTCCGACCCGAGGCCGAGCACCCGCCGGTCACCTTCATTGCATAAAAGTGCGGTGCAGCGTATAGTCATGCCATCCAGGAGGAGGATTCCATGGCAGTACGTGCGGCAGTGGCCGGAGCGAGCGGATACGCGGGCGGGGAACTGCTGCGCCTGCTGCTCGCACACCCCGAGGTCCGGATCGGTGCCCTGACCGGCAACTCCAACGCCGGACAGCGGCTCGGCGCGCTGCAGCCGCACCTGCTGCCCCTCGCCGACCGCGTCCTGGAGCCGACCACGGCCGAGGTCCTCGCCGGGCACGACGTCGTCTTCCTCGCGCTGCCGCACGGCCAGTCCGCCGCCGTCGCCGAGCAGCTCGGGCCGGACGTCCTGGTCGTCGACATGGGCGCCGACTTCCGGCTCAAGGACGCCGGCGACTGGGAGAGGTTCTACGGCTCCCCGCACGCCGGCACCTGGCCCTACGGCCTCCCCGAACTGCCGGGTGGCCGCGCCGCGCTGGAGGGGTCCAAGCGCATCGCGGTGCCCGGTTGCTACCCCACCGCCGTGTCGCTGGCGCTCTTCCCCGCCTACGCGGCCTCCCTCGCCGAGCCCGAGGCCGTGATCGTCGCCGCCTCCGGCACCTCCGGCGCGGGCAAGGCACCCAAGCCGCACCTGCTGGGCAGCGAGGTCATGGGCTCAATGTCGCCGTACGGCGTCGGCGGCGGCCACCGGCACACCCCCGAGATGATCCAGAACCTCGGCGCGGTGGCCGGCGAGCCCGTCACCGTCTCCTTCACCCCGACCCTCGCGCCGATGCCCCGCGGCATCCTCGCCACCTGCAGTGCCAAGGCCCGCGACGGTGTCACCGGCGAGTCCGTCCGCGCCGCCTACGAGAAGGCCTTCGCCGACGAGCCCTTCGTCCACCTGCTTCCCGAGGGCCAGTGGCCCGCGACGGCGTCCGTCCACGGTTCGAACGCCGTTCAGGTGCAGGTCGCGTACGACGCGGCCGCGGGGCGGATCATCGCGATCAGCGCCATCGACAACCTGACCAAGGGCACCGCGGGCGGTGCCGTCCAGAGCATGAACATCGCCCTGGGTCTCGACGAGACCACCGGACTGACGACGATCGGAGTTGCGCCGTGAGCGTGACGGCAGCGAAGGGATTCACGGCGGCGGGCATCGCCGCCGGGATCAAGGAGAACGGCAACCCCGACCTGGCCCTCGTGGTCAACAACGGCCCCCGCCGCGCCGCCGCGGGCGTCTTCACCTCCAACCGCGTCAAGGCCGCCCCCGTCCTGTGGTCCGAGCAGGTCCTCAAGAGCGGGCAGCTGGCGGCCGTGGTCCTCAACTCCGGCGGCGCCAACGCCTGCACGGGACCGAAGGGCTTCCAGGACACCCACGCCACCGCCGAGAAGGCCGCCGAGCTGCTGGGCGTGGGCGCGGGAGAGGTCGCCGTCTGCTCGACGGGACTCATCGGCGTCCTGCTCCCCATGGACAAGCTGCTCCCGGGCGTCGAGACGGCCGCCGGCCTGCTCTCCGAGCACGGCGGCGAGAAGGCCGCCATCGCCATCAAGACCACCGACACCGTGCACAAGACGTCCGTCGTCACCAAGGACGGCTGGACCGTCGGCGGCATGGCCAAGGGTGCCGGCATGCTCGCCCCGGGCCTGGCCACCATGCTCGTCGTCCTCACCACGGACGCCGACCTGGACGCCGGGACGCTCGACAAGGCGCTGCGCGCCGCCACCCGGGTGACCTTCGACCGGGTCGACTCCGACGGCTGCATGTCCACCAACGACACCGTCCTGCTGCTGGCCTCGGGCGCCTCGGGCATCGCCCCGGAGTACGCGGAGTTCGCCGAGGCCGTCCGCACCGTCTGCGACGACCTCGGGCAGCAGCTCATCCGGGACGCCGAGGGCGCCAGCAAGGACATCAAGGTCGAGGTGGTGAACGCCGCGACCGAACAGGACGCCGTCCAGGTGGGCCGCACCATCGCCCGCAACAACCTCCTCAAGTGCGCCATCCACGGCGAGGACCCCAACTGGGGCCGCGTCCTGTCCGCCATCGGCACCACCGACGCCGCCTTCGAGCCCGACCGGCTCAACGTCGCCATCAACGGCGTCTGGGTGTGCAAGAACGGCGGCGTCGGCGAGGACCGCGAGCTGGTCGACATGCGCTACCGCGAGGTGCACATCGTCGCCGACCTCGCGGCCGGCTCCGAGACCGCGACCATCTGGACCAACGACCTCACCGCCGACTACGTCCACGAGAACAGCGCCTACTCCTCATGAGCACTACGCGTAAGCACACCGCCCTGCCCAAGGCGCAGACCCTCATCGAGGCGCTGCCGTGGCTCGTCCGGCACAACGGCAAGACGGTCGTCATCAAGTTCGGCGGCAACGCCATGGTCGACGAGGACCTGAAGGCCGCGTTCGCGCAGGACGTCGTCTTCCTCCACCACGCCGGCCTCAAGCCGGTCGTCGTGCACGGCGGCGGACCGCAGATCAGCGCCGCCCTCGACAGGCACGGCATCGTCAGCGAGTTCAAGGCCGGCCTGCGCGTCACCACAGAGGACGCCATGGACGTCGTACGCATGGTGCTGGCCGGGCAGGTGCAGCGCGAGCTGGTCGGGCTGCTCAACCAGCACGGACCGCTGGCCGTGGGGCTGACGGGCGAGGACGCGCACACCATCACCGCCACCAAGCACCAGCCCGAGATCGACGGCGAGTTCGTCGACATCGGACGGGTGGGCGAGATCACCGAGATCGACACCGGCGCCATCGAGGCGCTGCTCGCCGACGGCCGCATCCCGGTCGTCTCGTCGATCGCCCGCTCCCAGGACGATCACCATGTCTACAACGTCAATGCTGATACGGCGGCTGCGGCACTCGCTGCGGCACTGGGCGCCGAGACCCTCATGGTCCTCACCGACGTCGAGGGCCTCTACGAGGACTGGCCGAACTCCGACGAGGTGATCAGCCGCCTCACCGCTTCCCAGCTGGAGAAGCTGCTGCCGGAGCTGTCCTCCGGCATGGTCCCGAAGATGGAGGGCTGCCTGCACGCCGTGCGCAACGGCGTGACCACCGCCCGCGTCATCGACGGCCGGGTCCAGCACTCGATCCTGCTGGAGATCTTCACCGACGAGGGCATCGGCACGATGGTCGTGCCCGACGAGAACGAGGGGGATGCCGTATGACCAACCAGGAACTGACCGCGCGGTGGCAGAGCGCGCTCATGAACAACTACGGCACCCCGAGGCTCCCGCTGGTCCGCGGTGAGGGCGTGAAGCTCTGGGACGCCGACGGCAAGGAGTACCTGGACTTCGTCGGCGGCATCGCGGTCAACGCGCTCGGTCACGCCCACCCGGCCGTGGTCGAGGCCGTGAGCCGGCAGATCGCGTCGCTCGGCCACGTCTCCAACCTGTTCATCGCCGAGCCGCCCGTCGCGCTCGCCGAACGGCTCCTCACGCACTTCGGCCGCGACGGCAAGGTCTACTTCTGCAACTCCGGCGCGGAGGCCAACGAGGGCGCCTTCAAGATCGGCCGGCTGACCGGGCGGACGCACATGGTCGCCACGCAGGGCGGCTTCCACGGCCGCACCATGGGAGCCCTGGCGCTGACCGGCCAGCCCGGCAAGCAGCAGCCGTTCCTGCCGCTGCCCGGCGACGTCACGCACGTGCCCTACGGCGACGCCCAGGCCCTGGCCGCGGCGGTCACCGAGGAGACGGCCCTGGTCGTCATCGAGCCGATCCAGGGCGAGAACGGGGTCGTCGTGCCGCCCGCCGGGTACCTCAAGGCGGCGCGTGCCATCACCGCCGCCACCGGTGCCCTGCTGGTGCTGGACGAGGTGCAGACCGGCATCGGCCGGACCGGGCACTGGTTCGAGTACCAGGCCCACGAGGGCGTCCTGCCCGACGTCGTCACCCTCGCCAAGGGGCTCGGCGGCGGGCTGCCGCTGGGCGCCACCGTCGCCTTCGGCCGGGCCGCGGAACTGCTCCAGCCCGGCCAGCACGGCACGACCTTCGGCGGCAACCCGGTCGCCTGCGCCGCCGGACTCGCCGTCCTGGACACGATCGCCGGCGAGGGACTGCTGGACAACGTCAAGCGGCAGGGCGAGAAACTGCGCGGCGGGATCGAGGCCCTCGGCCACCCGTTGGTCAGCCACGTCCGGGGCGCGGGACTCCTCCTGGGTATCGTGCTCACCGAGCCGCTCGCGCCCAAGGTGCAGCAGGCGGCTCAGGACGCCGGAATCCTCGTGAACGCGCCCGCACCCGATGTCGTACGGCTGATGCCGCCGCTGACCCTCGGTGACGACGCGGTGGACGCCTTCCTCGGGGCTCTGCCCGGCATCCTTGACCAGGCCGACGCGGCCCATGGGGACGGACGATCCGGAGAATGAGACGACGATGAGCCAGGCGCAGGACCACGAGCAGACCGCAGGGCCTGCCGTACCGCAGACCCGCACCGCACGCCACCGCCGGATCGTGGACATCCTCAACCGGCAGGCGGTCCGCTCGCAGAGCCAGCTGGCGAAGCTGCTCGCCGACGACGGGCTGACCGTCACCCAGGCGACGCTCTCGCGCGACCTCGACGAGCTGAACGCGGTGAAGATCCGCAACAACGACGGCGACCTGATCTACGCGGTACCCAGCGAGGGGGGCTTCAGGACCCCTCGGGCCCCGCTGGGGGAGTCGGCGAAGGAGGAGCGGATGCGGCGGCTGTCGCAGGAGCTGCTGATCTCCGCCGAGGCCTCCGCCAACCTCGTGGTCCTGCGCACCCCTCCGGGCGCCGCGCAGTTCCTGGCCTCGGCGATCGACCAGGCGGAGCTGCACGACATCCTGGGGACGATCGCCGGCGACGACACGCTGCTGCTCATCAGCCGGGACCCGACGGGCGGCCAGGCACTCGCGGATCATCTGCTGCGGTTGGCCCAGAACGGGCACTGAGCGCCGCGACGGCTCGTGCCGTCGGCGGGTACGGGTGCCCGGCGGCCGTTCGCGCAGTTCCCCGCGCCCCTGACGCGTTGCAGCGTGGCCGGCCCCAACGGCCCCGCAGCTGCGGGCAGTCGTGCCTCCCCCAGTGCCTGAACGGCCTGGGAGGTACCCCCAGGGCGGCACGGGTGGGCGATGGGGGTCCCCCCGCTCGAGCGAAGCCGAGAGCGGGGGAGGCACCCCGCCAACGCGGGCGAGTGGAACGCCGGTACCCCAGCAGCGGCGCCGGTCACCAGGAAACGGCGCTCACCCCAGCCACCCCGCCAGACCCCCCGTGCACCGCACCTCGTCCCCCGCAGTAACCAACAGCGCCTCCACCCCGTCCAGGGACTCCAGCCACCGCAGCCCCTCCCGCGACCCCATCGCGAACGCCGCCGTCGCCCAGCAGTCCGCCCAGGTCAGCCGCGGCGCCACCACGGTCACGGCCACCAGGTCGGTCACCGCGGAGCGACCCGTGCGCGGATCGACGATGTGCGCCCCCCGCTCGGCGGTGCCGGACGTCGCGACGGCCAGCTCGTCCGCCCCGGCGGCGGAGACGACCGCCGCGAGGCCCCCCGGCCGCAGCGGGTCGGACACCCCCACCCGCCACGGACGCCCGCCTCCCGGCGCACCGAGGAGCTGGACGTCCCCGCCACCGTTCACGCTGACCCCGAGCGCGCCCGCGGCCAGCACCCGCCGTGCCGCACGCTCCACGGCCCAGCCCTTGACGATCCCGGTCGGGTCGAGGCGGCCCGCGTACGACGTGCTGAACCAGCCCTCGCTCACCCGCTCCGCCTCGGCCGCGAGCGCCAGCACCTCGGCGACCTCCGCGGCGCACTCGGCGGCGGCCGGCTCGCCCCGGGCCAGCCGGGAGACCTGACTGTCCTCCCGGTAGGTGCTGAACACCTCGTCGGCCCGGTGCAGCCCGGCGACCGCCTCGTCGAGCGCCGCACGAACGGCATCGGGATCCCCGCCGCGGACGTCGAAGGAGAAGACGGTCCCCATCGTCTCCTCCACACGCCGCACCGCGGCGGGAGCCTGCGAGGACCCGGCCACCCCCTCAGCCACGGGCCCGGTCCAGGGCGGACTGGAGGGACCGCTGGTATCCGGTGCTGGTGTAGGTGGCTCCGGAGACGGT
>NZ_JACVQF010000029.1 GCF_014534645.1 Streptomyces griseicoloratus | reverse complement strand
TGGGATTGAACCAGTGACCTCTTCCGTGTCAGGGAAGCGCTCTCCCGCTGAGCTAATCGTCCTTGGAGGTGGAGACGGGATTTGAACCCGTGTAGACGGCTTTGCAGGCCGTTGCCTCGCCTCTCGGCCACTCCACCAGGAGTGTAGGGGATCGGGTGGATCCCCTGTTCCTGCGAGCGGACGACGAGGCTCGAACTCGCGACCTCAACCTTGGCAAGGTTGCGCTCTACCAACTG
>NZ_JACVQF010000227.1 GCF_014534645.1 Streptomyces griseicoloratus | reverse complement strand
CCGAGTCCTTCCGGGAGATCGACCGGCACCGTGCCGCGGTCGCCATCTACCAGAAGGAGTCCAAGCACCTCCAGACCCAGCCGCGCTTCGGCCATCTCGCCGACTCGCAGCAGAAGTTCGAGAAGGCGTGGCTGCGAACGCTGGAGCGCGGAGTGGCCGCCGAGGTCTTCCGCGCCGACCTCGACGTCCGGCTCACCTACCGCTTCGTCCGCGACACCGTGTGGGTCGCCGCGTCCTGGTACCGGCCGGGTGGACGGCACGGCCCGGAGGAGATCGCCCGCCAGTACCTGTCGATGGTGCTGGAAGGCATCGCTCTGCGCGCATCACCCCGCGAATGACAATGGAGACAGAGAGAAGGAGCGGCCATGGCCGACGCATACATCGTCGAAGCGGTACGCACCCCGGTCGGCAGGCGGAACGGCGGACTCTGCGCCGTCCACCCGGCCGACCTCGGCGCGCACGTGCTGAAGGCGCTGATGGAGCGCTCGGGCGCCGACCCGGCGGCCGTCGAGGACGTCGTCTTCGGCTGCCTGGACACCGTCGGGCCGCAGGCCGGCGACATAGCCCGTACCTCCTGGCTGGCCGCGGGTCTGCCGGAGGAGGTGCCGGGAGTGACGGTGGACCGCCAGTGCGGTTCCTCCCAGCAGGCCGTGCACTTCGCCGCCCAGGCGGTGCTGTCCGGGACCAGCGACCTCGTGGTCGCGGGCGGCACCCAGAACATGTCGCAGGTGCCGATCGCCTTCGCAAGCCGTCAGGCGGCCGAGCCGCTCGGGCTCACCGAGGGCCCGTACGCCGGGTCCGAGGGCTGGCGGGCCCGCTACGGCGACCAGCCCGTCAACCAGTTCCACGGCGCCGAGCTCATCGCCGAGAAGTGGGACATCTCCCGCCGCGACATGGAGGAGTTCGCGCTGCGCTCGCACCAGCGGGCGATCCGCGCCATCGACGAGGGCCGCTTCGACCGCGAACTCGTCGCCTACGGGGACGTGACCGCCGACGAGGGTCCGCGGCGGGACACCAGCCTGGAGAAGATGGCGGGCCTGCGGCCGCTGGTCGAGGGCGGCCGGCTGACGGCCGCCGTCTCCTCGCAGGTGTCCGACGGCGCCTCCGCCGTGCTGCTCGCGAGCGAACGCGCCGTACGGGAGCACGGGCTGACCCCGCGGGCCCGCATCCACCACCTGTCCGTCCGGGGCGAGGACCCGATCCGGATGCTGTCCGCGCCGATCCCGGCGACGGCGTACGCGCTGAAGAAGTCCGGGATGACGCTCGACGACATCGACCTGGTCGAGATCAACGAGGCCTTCGCCCCCGTGGTGCTGGCGTGGCTGAAGGAGACCGGCGCCGATCCGGAGAAGGTCAACGTCAACGGCGGCGCGATCGCTCTTGGGCACCCGCTGGGCGCCACCGGCACCAAGCTCATGACCACCCTGCTGCACGAACTGGAGCGCACGGGCGGGCGTTACGGCCTGCAGACCATGTGCGAGGGCGGGGGCCAGGCCAACGTCACCATCATCGAACGCCTCTGACGCGCACGGAGCCGGAGCCCCACGACCTGTCGTGGGGCTCCGGCTCCATGGGGCGCCCTTGGCGAACGCGACTGCCGGCGGGACCGCACCTGCGTGCCAGGTCGTGTGGTCCGTGCCTCAGCGCGAGTCCAGCACCGGTTCCGCGCTCCAGCGGTAGACGTGGGCGAGCCCCGGCTCCACGATCCCGGCGCCCGGCACCTCGCCGTCGAACCACCGGTCCACGCACGTCCAGTGGTAGGGATGGCTCAGATACTCCCCCGTCAGTCCCTCGACGTCCGCGTACTCCTGCTCCCATACGTGCGTCCACCGGGAGGGCGTGAGGGACTGGTCCACACGGCTCAGTGCCCAGGACCGGATGGTGGAGATGTGCTCCGGCATGGCGAGGAGATCCGCCTCCAGCCGGGCGACGAGACCGTCCGGCGTCCCGGGCCGGACCGCGAGCAGCAGCGTCCGCTTCACCCGCGGCCCGGACAACGGCACGGCCCCGCTCCGCACGGGGACGAGCGCCACCGTGTCGAGCGGTTCCGGCACGCCCAGCCCCGCAGCGATGACGGCGGGCGACTGATCCGCCGTCACGTCCCAGGTGGCGCCCGTACCTCCGAAACTGCCGGGCAGATCGGGCGCCGCCGAGGACGCCGACACGCCGGGGACCCCGCCCGCCGCGTCGTACGGCGCGGTCTCGCCGGCCGGGAGCAGCGCCACCCAGCGGGTCATGCCGCCCCGCCTTCCCCGTCGAAGCCGACCGGCTCCAGCACCTGGCGGTCACGGCTCAGCGCCATCTCGTCCGTGCGCGCCCAGAACTCGGCGACCCGCGGATCGCGGCCCGACGCGGCGCGCGCGGCGAAGAACGAGCCGCTGTCCGGCAGCGCCCACAGGATCCGGACGGCCGCCGTGTCCGGGCCGGTCCAGCCGCGCCAGACGCGCTCCGCGACCATGCCGCGGTCGCGGGCGCCGGGCAGGTAGTCGGCGCGCCAGCGCCGCAGCCAGCCCGCGACCTGGTCGCCCGGGAGGACGACGGTGTCGATGATCTGGACGCCGCTCATGACAGCTTCTCCAGGACCTCGCAGCGGTAGCGGTCGATCCGGTCGCGCAGTGCGCCCAGGCCGCGCGGGCCCAGGAGCCCGTCCGCGCCCCGGATGCGGGGCGCGATGACGAGGCGGGTCGCGCCCGCGTCGGTGAAGCCGCGCACCCATGACGGATCGGACTCGCGGTCGCGGTCGCGGGAGCCGGGCCACACCGTGATCTCCACGGCGTCCTCGTCCCGTCCCGCCTCGCGCGCCGCCCGGCGCATCAGCCCGGCCTGGCGGGCGAAGTCCTCCGGGCCGATCGTGTACGGGAACCAGCCGTCGCCGATGCGGCCCGCACGGCGGACCGCCGGGTCGCTGTTCCCGCCGAGGACGACGGGCACCGACCCGCTCCCGGGTCGCGGCAGGGAGTGCAGGCCGTCGAAGGAGACGTGGCGCCCCTGGTACGAGGCGGGGCCGTCGGCCCACAGTGCGCGCATCGCGCCCACGCACTCCTCCAGCCGCCGTCCCCGGTCCCGGTAGGGCACGCCGACGGCGGCGTACTCCTCCTTCTGCCAGCCGATGCCGAGGCCCAGCACCAGCCGGCCGCCGGAGTGCCGGTCGATCGTCGCGGCGCGCTTGGCCAGGACCACCGGGCTGTGCAGCGGGGCGACGATCATCGCGGTGCCGAAGCGCAGCGTGTTCGACGCCCCGGCGAGGAAAGCGATGGTCTCCAGCGGGTCGGGCATCGGAACGGACCCGGAACTCCCCGGGATCCGGCCGTCGGAGGAGTACGGATAGCGTGGTTCGTACCGGTCGGCGACGGCTACGTGCTCGACCGTCCACAGCGATTCGACGCCGGACTCCTCCAGCGTGCCCGCGAGGTCGCGGAGGAAGCCGCCCGAAGTGATCAGGCCGTCGCTGAACGGCGCCATCATTCCCAGTCGGAGCATGTCAGGCCCTCCCTCCCCGCAGCAGCCGGGCGCGGAGCTTCGCCAGCGTCGCGGTGTCCAGGCCGAGGCCCTCGCGGAGGTAGCCGTCGAGGCCGCCGTAGTCGTCGTCCATCTGGTCGAGAGCCGCGCCGAGGTAGTCCTCGCGGACCTCCTGGAGGGGGACGAGCAGGTCCGGGTTGTCCATCAGACCGGCCCGCCGCAGCCCTTCGCGGGTCCTGCGGTCCGCCTCGCGGCGGAAGTCGTTGGAGAGCAGGAAGTCGCGGGTCGCGGTGCCGGAGGGGACACCGACGGCGCGCAGCAGGAGAAAACTCATCCAGCCCGTACGGTCCTTGCCCGATGTGCAGTGGTAGAGCAGCGGGGCGGACTGCTTGCGGTGCGCGATGTCCCGCAGGACGGCGGCGAACCGGCTCCGGTTTCCGGGGCTGGTGACGAAGCTGCGGTAGATCGAGCGCATCAGCTCCTCCGCGTTTCCGTCGCCGAGCATCTCCTGCTGCCTGACGGGGTCCTTGGAGCCGATGGCCTCGATGGTCCGTGCGTACAGCCCGAGGTCGTTCACGGACCGGGAGATGAGGGTGACACCGTCCGGGAGGCGGTCCGCGCCGTCGTGTTCGACCTCCAGCGGGACCCGGAAGTCCACCACCGTGCGCAGGCCGAGTGCGGCGAGCGCCGAGACGTCCGAGTCGGTGAGCTCGCTGAGCGAGTCGCCCCGGTACACCTGGCCGTAGCGCACCTGACGGCCCTGCTCGGTGCGGTAGCCGCCCAGGTCGCGGACGTTCACCGCGCCCTGGAGCGCGATGTGGCGGGCGGCGCCGGTGCCGGGACGGAGGTCGGCGGCGGGGGCGGCGTCGGGCCGGGCCGTGGCGGCGGTCTGCGCCGTGGCGTCGGTCACGGCGAGGGAGGGGAGAGTGCCGAGGGCGACGGCGGAGATCACCGCGCCGGCCGTACGGCGGATGTGGGTGGCACGCATGAGATCAACTCCAAGTGGTGGGAGGTGACTTTCCCTGGCTGGAGCGGAGCGCGGCCCTTCAGCCCGCGACGGGCAGGGCGCGGAGGGTGGCGTGGGCCTCGGCCATGACGCGGTCGACGAGTTCGGCGCAGGACGGCAGATCGTCGATCAGCCCCGCGACCTGGCCGGAGGCCATCACCCCGAGGTCGGCGCGTCCCTCGACCATCGAGGCCTTGAGCAGCATGGGGGTGTTGGCCGCCAGCAGTACCTGACTCCAGGTCAGTTCCTTGCCGTGCTTCATCGCCAGACCGTCGCGGATCATCCGCGCCCAGCTCATGCCGGAGTCGCGCCGGAAGGCCGCGGCGTGGCGGACCGCCCGCAGCAGCGAGGCGGCCCTGCCCGAGCGCTCCAGCGCGTCGACCAGTTCGGTGCGCAGCATCCGGTGCGGGAGGCCGTCCACCTTCGTGGTGAGGGTGATGTCCTTGACGGTCGCGGCCAGGTACTCGGCCTTTACCTGGTCGGGGACGGTGCTGTCGGAGGTGAGCAGGAAGCGGGTGCCCATGGCGATGCCGGCGGCGCCGTAGGCCAGCGCGGCGACCAGGCCGCGGCCGTCGTGGAAGCCGCCGGCCGCGACGACCGGGATGTCGACGGCGTCCACGACCTGGGGGAGCAGGACGGTGGTGGCGACGTTCCCGGTGTGTCCGCCGCCCTCGCCGCCCTGCACCACCACCGCGTCGGCGCCCCACGCGGCGACCTTCTCCGCGTGCCGCTTGGCGCCGATGGACGGGATGACGACGACGCCCGCGTCCTTGAGCCGCGCGATCAGCTCCCGGGACGGGGCCAGCGCGAACGAGGCGACCTTCACGCCCTCGTCGATGATGATCCGTACGCGCTCGGCCGCGTCGCCCGCGTCCGCCCGCAGGTTGACCCCGAAGGGCGCGTCCGTACGGGACTTGACGTCGCGGACGGCGGAGCGGAGCCGGTCCACGGTCATGGTGGCCGAGGCGAGGATCCCGAGCGCGCCCGCCTCGGCGGCGGCCGAGACCAGGCGGGGGCCCGCCACCCAGCCCATACCGGTCTGGACGACGGGGTGCCGCACCCCCACGAGCTTCGTCAGCGGAGTCTCGATCCTGACGTCCGTCATGCCGTCGGCACCTCGCGCTCGCGCAGCCCCTCCGGGTCGATGACCTCACGGATGAGCCGCAGCTCCTCGGCGCTGGGCTCGCGGGTGTACGGGACCTCGTCGGGGACGGTGAGCGCGAAGCCGGTGGCCTCCGTCACCTGCTCGACCGTGACGCCGGGGTGCAGCGAACGCAGCCGCATCGTGCGGTCCGGGGTCTCGAAGTCGAAGACGCCCAGGTCGCTGATGACGTCCGGGATGCGGTGGAAGCGGGTCGCGGACGGGCCGGCCGCGGCGGCGCGGTCGTAGCCGACCCCGCAGACCATGTCGACCCGCTCGACGAACACCCGCGTCGAGTGCCGTGGCACCCAGTAACTCGTCGGGTTGTTCAGGGTGTTGACCGGCGCGCCGCGCACCCCCAGCAGCTGCCGCCGGGGCCGGGCCCAGTCGCCGATGCAGGAGATGTTCTGGTTGCCGTGCCGGTCGAGCTGGGCGGCGCCCATCATCACGTGCCGCCGCCCGGTGGCGACCAGGGCCAGGTGCCGGCGGTAGGGCAGCCAGCCCTCCACCACCCGGGCCTGGGCGCCGACCGCCGGCACGTCACCGATGAGCAGCGCCTCGCCGTCGGTCAGCAGCAGGTCGGGGGAGAAGGTCAGCTTCGCCAGCCGGGCTCCGATCGTCGGGACGGTGCCCATCGGGGTGGCCAGCACCTCTCCCGCGCCCCGCCAGGCCTCGGCGCAGGCCACCACGCAGTACTCGGCCCGCGTCGCCGTCGTCGTACCGGTGCCGCTCATGCTTCCTCCTTGTGGAACGCCGCCACCGCGGCCTGGTACGCGTCCTCGTCCCCGGACAGGAACCGCTCGGCGAAGGCCCGCCAGGCCTCGGGGTCGCGGGCGGCCCGGGCGTAGGCGCGCTGGAACGTCTCGTCGCGGTCGTGGTCCGGGGCGCAGGAGGTGAAGTGGGCGCCGTTCGGGGTCTCGACGACGCCGTTCACGAAAGCGCGCTTGACCAGCAGGGACTGCGGGCCGGAGTCCTTGAGCAGATCCGCGGTGTCCACGATCCGCTCGCAGGAGACGTACGCCTGGTCGGCGGCCTCGCAGAACAGGTCGTCGAAGTACGGGTCGGGGCCCAGGTACTGGGCGTTGCCGTGCGCGTCGGCGCGGTTGAGGTGGACGAGTGCGGCGTCCAGGCGCAGGGCGGGGACGGCGACGAGCTCCTCGCCGTCCTCGTACGGGGAGGTGACCGTCCGCAGCGACGGGTTGACGCTCATCACGTCCGAGGCGAGACCGGCCCGGACCGGCATGAACGGCAGCCGGTGCGCGGCCGCGGTCAGGCCCCACATGAACATGGCCTCGTCCAGCTCCACCATCTCGAACGCGCCGCGCTGCCTGGCCGCCCCGAAGTGGGGTTCCAGGGGCATGGAGTCGAGGGTCGCGAACGCCGCCACCAGCTTGCGGATCTTCCCCGCGGCGGCGAGCAGCCCGACGTCCGGGCCGCCGTAACTCACCACGGTCAGGTCGGTGACGTCCGAGCGCAGCAGCGCGCGCACCAGCGCCATCGGCTTGCGCCGCGAACCCCAGCCGCCGATGCCGATCGTCATCCCGCTCCGGAGGCGGCCGACCACCTCCTCGGCGGTCATCGTCTTGTCCCTGCTCATGACTGCTCCTCCTGCCCGGTGGTGGCGGAGGTGCCGAAGGTGTCGCGGACGCGGTCGGCGACGCCGCTGAGGCCCGCCTCGAAGGTGAACCCCTGCTCGAAGCGGTAGCTGCGGCGGACGTCCACCGGGTCGATGCCGTTGATCGCGGCCTTGGCGAGTCGGACCAGGTAACCGTCCTTGGCGGCGATCTCCCGGGCCAGCTCCAGCGCGGCGTCCATCAGCCGCTCGCGCGGGACGACCCGCCACACGGAGCCGTACTGCCGCAGCTCCTGCGCGGTGACGGTGCGCGAGGTGTAGTACAGCGCCCGCATCAGGTGCTGGGGGACCAGCCGGGCGAGGTGGGTGGCCGCGCCGAGCGCGCCCCGGTCCAGCTCGGGCAGGCCGAAGGTCGCGTCATGGGCGGCGACGACGGCGTCGGCGTTGCCGGCCAGGCCGACGCCGCCGCCCAGGCAGAAGCCGTGCACGGCCGCGACCACCGGGACCTCGCAGTCGTAGACCGCACCGAACGCCTCGTAGCAGCCGCGGTTGGCGCCGATCAGGGCGTCGTGCCCGGTCGCGCGCTGCATCTCCTTGATGTCGACGCCGGCGTTGAAACCGCGGCCCGCCGCGGTGAGCACCACGCAGCGCACCTTCGGGTCGGCCCCGGCGGAGCGCACCGCGGCGGCCAGCTCGTACCACCCCTGCACGGGGAGGGCGTTGACCGGCGGGAAGTCCACGGTGACGACGGCGATGCCCTCTTCCGGGGCGGAGGTGGAGACACCCATGAGCAGATCAGCTACCTTTCGACCAAACATTTGTTAGGCGGAAGATAGCAGCGGTCCGCGCACTGCGGGAGGTGTCCATTGGCAGCGATCATCGATCTGTCCGGGAAAGTCGCCGTCGTCACCGGAGGAACCCGGGGCGTCGGAGCGGGGATCACCCGCGCCCTGCTGGAAGCCGGTGCGCAGGTCGTGACCTGTGCGCGACGGACCCCGGACAAGCCGGTCGAGGCGGCCGGGCGCACGGCCCGCTTCCTCCCCCTCGACGTGCGCGATCCCAAGGCGGTCGGCGGGTTCTTCGAACAGGTGCGGAGCGAGTACGGGCGGCTGGACACCCTGGTCAACAACGCCGGGGGGACGCCCTTCCGGATGCTCGGCGAGGGCGGAGCGGAACAGCACGCCCGGATTGTCGAGCTGAACCTCGTCGCGCCGCTGACCGCCTCGCTCGCCGCCTACGAGGTGATGCGCCGGCAGAGCGGGGGCGGGTCGATCGTCATGATCGGCAGCGTCAGCGGGACCCGGCCGTCACCGGGCACCGCGGCGTACGGAGCCGCCAAGGCGGGCCTGGAGAACGCAGCCCGGTCCATGGCCGTGGAATGGGCGCCGCAGGTGCGCGTCAACACGCTCGTCCTCGGCATGGTCCGCACCGAGCTGTCCCATCTGCACTACGGGGACGAGGACGGCATCGCCGCCGTCGGCCGCACCGTGCCGCTCGGCCGGCTCGCCGAGCCCGCCGACATCGGCGACGCCTGTGTCTTCCTCGCCTCCGACCGGGCCGCGTACATCAGCGGCGCCGCGCTGCACGTCCACGGCGGAGGGGAGCGCCCCGCCTTCCTCGACGCCGCCACCGTCAACAACTGAGTTGGATTCGCTCACCTCGCTCACCGAAGGGACTCACCACCATGACCGGACTGTGCACCGGACGCGTCGCCGTCGTCACCGGGGCGGGCCGCGGGCTCGGCCGCGCGCACGCCCTCGCCTTCGCCGCCGAGGGCGCGAAGGTCGTCGTCAACGACCTCGGCGTCGGCCTCGACGGCACGGGAGGCGCCGACGGGCCGGCACAGCAGGTCGTCGACGAGATCCGCGCGCTCGGCGGGGAAGCGGTCGCCCACGGCGGCGACGTCGCCACCGCCGACGGCGCGGCCTCGCTCGTCGCCACCGCCCTGGAGGCGTTCGGCCGCCTCGACACCCTCGTCAACAACGCCGGATTCCTGCGCGACCGCATGCTCGTCAATCTTGACGAGGACGGCTGGGACGCCGTCATGCGCGTCCACCTCAAGGGCCACTTCCTGCCGCTCAAGCACGCCGCGGCGCACTGGCGCGCCGAGGCCAAGTCCGGCCGTACGCCCGAGGCCCGCGTGGTCAACACCAGTTCCGGGGCCGGCCTGCTCGGCAGTGTCGGCCAGGGCAACTACTCCGCCGCCAAGGCCGGGATCGTCGGCCTGACGCTCGTCGCCTCGGCGGAGATGGCGCGCTACGGCGTCCAGGTCAACGCCATCGCCCCGGCCGCCCGCACCCGGATGACCGAGCAGACCTTCGCCGACACCATGGCGGCCCCCGAGGACGGCGCGTTCGACGCCATGGCCCCGGAGAACGTCTCCCCGCTCGTCGTCTGGCTGGGCTCCTCCGCCGCCGCGGGGGTGACGGGCCGTGTCTTCGAGGCCGAGGCCGGACGGATCACCGTCATGGAGGGCTGGCGGCCGGGCCCCTCCGCGGACAAGGGCGCCCGCTGGACCCCGGCGGAGGCGGGCGAGACCGCCCTGAAGCTGCTGGCCACGGCGGAGCCGCCCCAGCCGGTGTACGGGGCGCGGTAGGAGGCGGCGGGGCTGCGGGGCCTGCGAGGCCTGCCGGGTCTGCGGGGTTTGCCGGGCAGGCCGGCCTGCCGGGCCGCCGGGCCTGTCGGGCCTGCCGGGGCCGCCCGACCCGTCAGCCGCTGGGCCTGTCGGGCCGCCGGGCCTGTCGGGCCTGCCGGGGCCGCCCGACCCGCCAGCCGCTGGGCCTGTCGGCCTGTCGGGCCGCCCGATCCGCCGGGGCCTCCGATCCCCCGAGCCGCCCGATCACCCGAGCCGCCCGATCCGCCGGGCCGACCGACCCGCTGGGGCGCTGGGCCTGTTGGGCCGACCGATCCGCCGGTTCGCTGGGCCTGCCGTTCCGCCGGGCCGACCGACCCGCCGGTCCGCTGGGCCTGACGGTCCGCTGGGCCTGACGGTCCGCTGGGCCAGCCGGGTTCGCCGGTGCCGGCGCCGGGGCGGAGGCTTCTGCGGCCCGGCCTGCCGTCATGGCGGTGCCCTCGTCGACGGGCCCGGGAGTCGCGGCCGCGGCTCCCGGGCCCGTTCCGCGTCTTCGCGTCGCCCCTTTCCCGGTCAGCGGGAATTCACGCTCCCGGCCCGGAGGGCACCCCGCTTAGCCTCCCGGCACAGCCCAACGCCCCGCAGAGGACCCCCATGCTCACCGACCCCCAGAGGCAGCGCGCGGCACAGATCCTGCGCTCCGCCGAGCACAGCCGTACGCCGGTCGCCCCGCTGACCGAGGCCTTCCCGGAGATCGGCACCGAGGACGCGTACGAGATCCAGCTCATCAACATCCGGCGCCGCGTCGGAGCCGGGGCCCAGGTGCGCGGTCACAAGGTCGGCCTGTCGTCCCCCGTCATGCAGCAGATGATGGGCGTGGACGAGCCGGACTACGGCCACCTGCTCGACGACATGGAGCTGAGCCAGGACCGCCCCGTGCCCGTCTCCCGTTACTGCTACCCGCGCATCGAGGTCGAGGTCGGCTTCGTCCTCGGCGACGACCTGCCGGGCGCGAACTGCACCCCGGCGGACGTGCTCGCCGCCACCGAACGCGTCGTGCCGGCACTGGAGTTGATCGACAGCCGGATCCGCGACTGGCGGATCACCATCGCCGACACCATCGCGGACAACGCCTCCTCGGCGGGATACGTCATCGGCGAGGGCCGCGACCCCCGCGGGCTCGACCTCAAGGCGATCGACGCGCGGCTCACCCACGGCGGTGAGCTGCTGGCCGAGGGCCGCAGCGACGCCGTACTCGGCGACCCGGCCGTCTCCGTCGCCTGGCTCGCCCGCACCGTGGCCCGCTTCGGCGTGCCCCTGCGGAAGGGGCACGTGGTGCTGCCCGGCTCGTGCACCCGGGCCGTCGACGTGACGGCCGGCCAGACCTTCACCGCCGAGTTCACCGGGCTGGGCCCGGTGTCCCTCTCGTTCACCTGAGGTGATGATGACCACCAAGACCAAGGCGAGCGCCGCGATCGTCGGATCGGGCAACATCGGTACCGATCTGCTCCACAAGCTGCAGCGCTCCCCGCTCGTCGAGCCCCGCTGGATGATCGGTGTCGACCCCGCCAGCGAGGGCCTCGCCCGCGCCCGCGACGCCGGTCTGGAGGCCAGCCCCGACGGCGTCGACTGGCTGCTCGCCCGGGACGAACTTCCCGACATCGTCTTCGAGGCCACCTCCGCCTACGTCCACCGGGCCAACGCCCCGCGCTACGCCGAGCTCGGCATCAAGGCGGTCGACCTGACGCCGGCGGCCGTCGGCCCCGCCGTCGTACCGCCCGCCAACCTGCGCGAGCACCTCGACGAGCCCAACGTCAACATGATCACCTGCGGCGGGCAGGCCACCATCCCCATGGTGTACGCGGTCTCCCGGGTGGTCCCCGTGCCGTACGCGGAGATCGTCGCATCCGTCGCTTCGGTCTCCGCCGGACCCGGAACCCGCGCCAACATCGACGAGTTCACCCGCACCACCTCCCGCGGCATCGAGACCATCGGCGGCGCCGAGCGCGGCAAGGCGATCATCATCCTCAACCCCGCCGAGCCACCCGTCATCATGCGCGACACCGTCTTCTGCGCGATCCCCGAGGACGCCGACCGGGCCGCGATCACCCAGTCCGTCAAGGAGGTCGCCGAGCAGGTCGCCGCCTACGTCCCCGGCTACCGGCTGCGCAGCGAGCCGCAGTTCGACGACCCGCGCCCCGAGAACGGCGGCATGGCACGCGTCGCGATCTTCCTGGAGGTGGAGGGCGCGGGCGACTACCTGCCGCCCTACGCCGGAAACCTCGACATCATGACCGCCGCCGCCACCAAGGTCGGTGAGGAGTTCGCCAGGGCGCTCCTCGCCCCGGGCGCGTAAGGAGCTCCCCGCATGCCCTACTCGCAAACCCTTGACATCCGCATCACCGACTCCTCTCTGCGCGACGGCTCGCACGCCAAGCGGCACCAGTTCACGGGCGAGGACGTACGGTCCGTCGTCGCCGCCCTCGACGACGCCGGTGTTCCGGTGATCGAGGTGACGCACGGCGACGGCCTCGGCGGCTCGTCCTTCAACTACGGCTTCTCCAGGACCCCCGAGCAGGAGCTCATCAAGATCGCGGTGGACACCGCGCGGCAGGCGAGGATCGCCTTCCTGATGCTCCCCGGACTCGGCGTCAAGGACGACATCCGCGCCGCCCACGGCAACGGCGCGAGCATCTGCCGCATCGCCACCCACTGCACCGAGGCCGACATCGCCGTCCAGCACTTCGGACTCGCCCGTGAGATGGGCCTGGAGACCGTCGGCTTCCTGATGATGGCCCACTCGACCACGCCCGAGAACCTGGCGCGCCAGGGCCGCATCATGGCCGACGCGGGCTGCCAGTGCGTGTACGTCGTCGACTCGGCCGGCGCCATGGTCATGGACGACGTCACCGCCCGGGTCGATGCCCTGGTCGCGGAACTCGGCGACGACGCCCAGGTCGGCTTCCACGGACACGAGAACCTCGCCCTCGGCACCGGCAACTCCATCGCGGCCATCAAGGCCGGCGCCCTGCAGATCGACGGCTCCACCCGCCGCCTCGGCGCGGGCGCCGGCAACACCGCCGTCGAGGCGCTGGTCGCGGTCTGCGCCAAGATGGGCATCCGCACCGGCGTCGACGTACTGAAGATCATCGACGCGGCCGAGGACGTCGTCCGGCCGGTGATGGACGACGAGTGCCGGCTCGACCGGCTCGCCCTGCTGATGGGCCACGCCGGGGTCTACTCCAGCTTCCTCAAGCACGCCTACCGGCAGGCCGAGCGCTACGGCGTCTCGGGCGCCGAAATCCTGCTGCGCGCGGGCGAGCGCCGCCTCGTCGGCGGCCAGGAGGACCAGCTCATCGACATCGCAGTGGAACTCGCCGCCCAGAACTGAGGCCGCCTGTCGCAGGCAGCCGACACCGGAGGGACAAGATGACTGCTCTCAACGACGAGGTCCGGGTCATCGACGCGGGCAGGCCGCCCGCCCGCTTCGCCCGGGGCTGGCACTGCCTCGGCCTCGCCGACGGCTTCAAGGACGGCAAGCCGCACGAGATCGAGGCCTTCGGCACCAAACTCGTGGTCTTCCAGGGCCAGGACGACGGCGAGCTGCACGTCCTGAACGCCTACTGCCCGCACATGGGCGGCAACCTCGCCCACGGCAGCATCAAGGGCGACGCGGTGGCCTGTCCGTTCCACGACTGGCGCTGGGCGGGCAACGGCCGCTGCGCCGGCATCCCCTACGCGCGCCGGGTGCCGCCGCGCGCCCGCACCCGCGCGTGGACCACCCTGGAGCGCAACAAGCAGCTGTTCGTCTGGCACGACCCCGAGGGCAACCCCCCGCCGCCCGAGGTCACCATCCCCGAGATCGCCGGCATCCACGGCCCGGACGCGGGCGAGTGGAGCGACTGGACCTGGAACACCCTCCGGGTCGAGGGCTCCAACTGCCGCGAGATCGTGGACAACATCGTGGACATGGCGCACTTCTACTACGTCCACTACGCCTTCCCGGAGTACTTCAAGAACGTCTTCGAGGGGCACGTGGCCACCCAGTACATGGAGTCCAGCCCGCGCGGCGACATGGAACTGGGCACGCTGAGCGCCGGCCGCCTGCGGTCCGACGCCTCGTACTACGGCCCCTCGTACATGATCGACTACCTCTACAGCGACGTCGGCGGCGGCCTGGAGATGGAGATCGTCCTGATCAACTGCCACTACCCGATCGACGAGAACAGCTTCATGCTCCAGTACGGCGCGATCGTCAGGCGACTCCCCGGGATGACGGACGAGCAGGCCGCCGAGGCCGCACGGGCCACCGCTCAGGGCGCGACCGTCGGCTTCGAACAGGACGTGGAGATCTGGAAGAACAAGACCCGGATCGACAACCCGCTGCTGACCGAGGAGGACGGTCCCGTCTACCAGATGCGGCGTTGGTACGAGCAGTTCTACGTCGACGTCGCCGACGTCAAGGACGAGATGGTGCGCCGGTTCGAGTTCGAGGTGGACACCGAGCGGGCCAACAAGGCCTGGCGCGCCGAGGTCGCCGACAACCTCGCCCGCCGTGGGACGGAGAAGAAGACGGAGCCCGGAGCCTGACATGCAGCCGGTGGAGTGCGTGACCTGCGGCAACCAGGTCCTCTGCGAGAAGTTCAGCCCGGCCCACACCTCGGTGCAGTGGACCGCCGACGCGGCCGTCGTCTGCACGGAGTTCCGCGGCCGGGTGCCCGAGGGCGGGACCACCGCCCGGATCCGGACGTGCCGGGCGCTGCGCAGGAGCATCGACCGCGCGGTCGAGGACGGCACCCTGGAGGTCGCCGATGTCTGAGCCGGCGACCGGACCGACGAGCGGGTCGCGCACGCACCGGCTGCGTGTCACAGAGGTGATCGCCGAGACGGCCGACGCGCACTCCCTGGTGCTCCAGGCGCCGCCGGAGAGCGCGGACCGCTTCGCCTACCGCCCCGGGCAGTTCCTCACCCTGAAGCTGCCCGGCGCGGACGGTCGGGCGGCCGCCCGCTGCTACTCCCTGGCCAGCTCACCGCACACCGGTGAGCCCATGAAGGTCACCGTCAAGCGGGTGGCAGGCGGGTACGGCTCCAACTGGGTCTGCGACCACGTGGCGGTGGGGGACGAGCTGGAGGCGCTGCCGCCCGCCGGCACCTTCACGCCGGACTCCCTCGACACGGACCTGCTGCTCGTCGCCGGGGGAAGCGGCATCACCCCGGTGCTGTCGATCGCCAAGTCGGCCCTGGCGAGGGGGCAGGGCCGACTCACGCTCCTGTACGCCAACCGCGACGAGTCCTCCGTAGTCTTCCGCGACGAGCTGCGGAGACTGGCCGAGGACCACCCGGACCGGCTGCTGGTGGTCCACTGGCTGGAGTCGCTCCAGGGGCTCCCCGTCGCGGAACGGCTGGCCGCCGTGCTCGCGCCGTACGCCGACCGCGAGGCGTTCGTCTGCGGTCCGGGGCCGATGATGGACGCCGCCGAGCAGTGCCTGCGCGCGCTCGGCGCGCCGGGCGACCGGATCCACCGGGAGCGGTTCTTCTCCCTCAGCGGCGACGTCTTCGAAGCCCCGGCCGCCGGGGAGTGCGCGCCGGCCGAGGGCGACAGCACGGCGGACGTGGAACTCGACGGCGAGACCCGCACGGTCGCCTGGCCGTCGGGCACACCGCTGCTCGACGTCCTCCTCGCCGCGGGGATGGACGCCCCGTACTCCTGCCGGGAGGGCGCCTGCAGCGCCTGCACCTGCAGGGTCGTGGCCGGCGAGGTGAAGATGCTCCGCAACGACGTCCTGGACGACCAGGACATCGCCGAAGGGTACGTCCTGGCCTGCCAGGCCGTGCCCCTCACCGACCAGGTCGAGATCACCTACTCCTGACACCGCAGGGGGCTCGAGGTCCCCGTCCCCGGAAGGAACAGGCCATGACCCGTACTCATCTGGTCACCGGAGCGGCCTCCGGCATAGGCAGGGCCACCGTGGACCTCCTGCGCGCACAGGGGCACACCGTGATCGGGGCCGACGTCAAGGACAGCGACATCTCCGCCGACCTGTCCACGGCCGAAGGCCGGGCCGAACTCGTCACCCGCGCCCGCGAGCTGACCGGCGGCCGCCTCGACGCCGTCATCTCCTGCGCGGGAACGGCACAGTTCGACCCGCTCACCATCAAGGTCAACCACTTCGGCGCCGTCGCCACCCTGGAGGGGCTGCGCCCGCTGCTGGCCGCCGGCACCGACCCCCGGGCCCTGGTCGTCGGCTCCATCGACTCCGTACACCCGACCGACCCCGCGATCGTGGACGCCGCGCTCGCCGGGGACGAGGAGGCGGCGGTGGCGGCTTCCCGGGCAGCCGTCGACCGCGGGGAAGGGCACCTCGTCTACTCCTCCTCCAAGGCCGCGATCTCCCGCTGGATCCGCCGCTCCGCCGTCACCGACGACTGGGCAGGGGCGGGCATCCCGCTCAACGCCGTCGGCCCCGGCGTGGTCATCACCCCGATGACCCAGCCCCTGCTGGACGACCCCGAGATGCTGAAGCTCGTCGAGCGGAGCGTGCCGATGCCGCTGCACGGCCACGCCCGCCCCGAGCGGATCGCCCCGCTGATCGCCTGGCTGACCTCCCCCGAGAACACCCATGTGACCGGGCAAGTGGTCTTCGCCGACGGCGGCGCCGACGCGGTCCTGCGCGGCGACAGCACCTGGTGACCACACACATCGAGGAGCTGAGCACCTTCGCCGCCTTCTCCAGCAGGGGGAGTCGCGGCCACCCGGCCTCCCCCCACCAGGGTCGGCACGTCGCGCAGCCACCTCCGCTTCACCGGCCTGCCCCGCCCGCGGCCGCCGGCCATGCGGGCGAGCCGCGTCCCGCGACCCGCCCACGACCGCGCTACCGGTTCAGCGCAGCGCTGCGGCCCGCCCTGCGGCCGAAGAAACTGCCGTCGCCGAGCGAGGCGCCACTCGCGTATCCCCAGGCGGCGATGCCGGCCGTGGCCCGGCCCGCCGCATACAGTCCGGGGATCGGCTCCCCGTTCACGTGCAGCACCTCGGAGTCCGTGCCGGTGGTCAGCCCACCGAGGGCGAACCCCGAGGTCATGCCCTCCAGGTCCACGGCGCCCAGCGGGCCGCGCAGCGGCCGCAGCCAGCGCGCGGCCTTGCCCAGCAGCGGGTCCCGGCCGTCCTCGGCGTGCCGGTTGTACACCTCCAGCGTCGCCTCCAGCGCTCCCGGGGGCAGCCCCATCTCCGCGGCGAGCTCGGTCGCGGACTCGCACACCCACGTCGGCGGCAGCTGCAGGACGTCCGGCGCGGCGGAGACCCGGCGGGCTTCCTCGAACCCCTCCTCGTCGAGAACGAGGAACGTCCGGTTGCCCTGCTGGAAGAGGGCGGCCTGGCCGATCCGTCCGGGGTAGGTGTCCTCGTTGATGAACCGCTGGCCCCGGCCGTTGACCACGATCCCGCGGATCAGGTACTGCGGGTCCATGTGGATGGCGACCTCGCAGGCGTCCATGTGCGCGACCCCCGCCCCCAGCGCCTGGGCCAGCTTCACCGCGATGCCGTCGTGCTCTTCGACCGCCGAGCCCGGACGGCCCATCAGCAGCGGGGCGTGTGCCGCCAGCATCTCCTCGTTGTAGGTGAAGCCGCCGGTGGCGAGCACCACGCCGCGCCGGGCCCGTACGGTGACCCGCTCCCCGTGGCTGCGCGCGACCACGCCGCACACCCTGCCGTCCCGCTCGACCACCAGCCGCTCGATCCGCACGCCGTAGTGGGCCTTGACGCCGAGCCGTTCGGCGGTCTTCACCAGGGGCTTCATGAGCATGTATCCGCCGCCGCGCTCGCCGGTGCGCTTGTCGTCCATCTGCGGCAGGTGGCCGCGCGGCGCGGGCTCGGCGATCTCGTCGAACGGGTGGGCGTTCTCGCCGCCGGAGTACATCAGGCCTTCGTCACCGGCGGGTTCCCAGGCGGGCTCACCGTAGAAGACCGGCTTGAACGGTACGCCGCAGCCGACGAGCCAGTCGAAGTGCGCGACGCTGCCCTCGCAGTAGGCGGAGATCTTCGCCGCGTCGGCTCCCGGCCCCATCGCGGCCATCAGGAACGTGGCCATCGCCTCCGGCGAGTCGTCGAAGCCGCAGGCGCGCTGCAGGGCAGTGCCCCCGCCCAGGTAGACGAATCCGCCGGCCAGGGCGGCGGCCCCGCCCCAGCCGCCGGCCCGTTCCAGCACCAGCACCTCGGCTCCGGCGTGCGCGGCCTCCACGGCGGCCGCGGCTCCGGCCACTCCGTATCCGGCGACCACCACGTCCGCGGTGAGGTCCCAGGTGCCGATGTCCGCTGCTGCGTACGGTCTCATGTCGTCGTCCCCTCGCCTCGGGAATGAGGGAAGGAGCGTAGGGCGGCCGTGTCGCGCGACACACGCCGAAGCTCCCGGTGGCCGGGAAAAGCCACGCGGGCCTGTCCCGCTGCTGACCCGCACATCGGATCACTGTCAGCCGGACATGGCGACCAGCACCCGCCGGCGGCCTGTGAAGGGGCGGCGGCCGTGTGCCACGAGCACGTTGTCGATCAACAGCAGATCCCCGGCCGCCCAGTCCACGTCGACCGCCAGCTTCAGGCCGGTCTCCTGGATGTGCGCGATGTACTCGGCCGGCACGGCACGGCCGTCGGCGAAGGTCACCGACTGCGGCAGCTCCTCCTCCGGCAGGACCTCCCGGACCTGGGCGCCGTGCTCGCCCAGGCCCGCGAAGTGGAACTGGTCGGCCTGGTTGAACCACACCTCCGCGCCCGTGACCGGGTGCCGTACGGTCGCCGGCCTGAGGTGGGTGATGCGCAGCGTCCCGTCCCGGGTCCACGTCCACTCCGCGCCCGTACCGGCCAGGTGGGCGTCCACCGCCGACCGGTCGTCCGTCTCGAACGTGTCCTGCCAGCTCTTGCCGAACCCGTAGCCGTCGTGCAGGTTCTGCACATAGCGCACGCCCGCCGTGAACGCCTCCCGCACCTCGGCGTCGAGCGACCGCAGCCACAGCGCCCCGTCCACCACGGGCGTCGCCCCACCGGTGTGCGGGGCCTGCTCGCAGTAGAAGAGCAGGCGGGTCGGCCAGGAGGAGGCGTACGACAGCTCGTTGTGCATCGAGATGACGAACTCCGCCGGATACTCCGTCGACGTGTAGACGTTGTCCCCCACCTTGGTGCGCGGCGAGTTGCCGTGCACGTACGCCAGCCGCCGGGGCAGCAGCGCGTCGACGACGCTGCCGTGCGTGCCGGGTGTGACGCCGAACCCCCGGAAGACCAGCGCCTTCTCCGCCGTCAGCAGCTCGGCGAGGTCGAGTCGCCCCAGCAGGTCCAGCAGGCCCGCCGGGCTCGCCTCGGCACCCGCGCCCTGAGGGGTCACCTCGCGGGGCCGCCACGTCGTGTCCGTCACCATGGTCTCCTCCTCACCGTCGGTTGTCGCGGGGTACGGCCGCGCTCATGCTGTCCGGTGCCTGGTGGGCGAACTGCGTGCGGTAGAGATCGGCGTAGAGGCCGCCCGCTTCCAGCAGCTCCTCGTGCGTGCCGCGCTCGGTGATCCGGCCGGCCTCGACCACCAGGATCTGGTCGGCGTCCCGGATGGTCGACAGCCGGTGGGCGATCACCACCGAGGTCCGCCCGGCCAGCGCGGTCTTCAGCGCCCGCTGGATCAGCGCCTCCGACTCGGAGTCCAGGTGGGCCGTCGCCTCGTCCAGGACGACGACCGGCGGGGCCTTCAGCAGCAGCCGGGCCAGCGCGATGCGCTGCTTCTCGCCGCCGGAGAGGCGGTAGCCGCGGTCACCGACCACCGTGTCGAGCCCGTCCGGAAACTCCGCCACGGTGTCCCAGATCAGCGCGGCCCGGCAGGCGTCGATCAGGTCCTGCTCGCGGGCGTCGGGCCGGGCGAAGAGGAGGTTGGCGCGCAGCGTGTCGTGGAAGAGGTGGGCCTCCTGGGTGACGACGCCGACCGTGTCGCGCAGCGACTGCAGGGTCACCTCGCGGATGTCCTGGCCGCCGATGCGCACGGTGCCCGAGAGCGGGTCGTACAGGCGCGGCACCAGATGGGTGATCGTGGTCTTGCCGGCGCCCGAGGGGCCGACCAGAGCGGTGAGCCGGCCCGCCTGTGCGTGGAACGACACCCCGTCCAGCGTCAGCGCGCTGCTGGTGCGTTCCGGCCCGCGGGTCGCGACCGACTCCAGCGAGGCGAGCGACACCTCCTCGGCGGCGGGATAGCGGAAGGACACCTGGTCGAACTCGATGTCCTGGGCGAGGGCCCCGGCCGGTTCCGCAGACCCTTGTGGCGCCTGCCGCTCGGTGACCGCGAGGGCCCGGGCGTCCGGGCGTTCCGCGACGAGCGGTTTGAGATCCAGCACCTCGAAGACCCGGTCGAAGCTGACCAGGGCCACCATGACCGTGGACTGCAGACTGGAGAGCTGGTTCACCGGACCGTACAGCCGCATCAGCAGCGTCACCATCGCCACCAGCGTGCCGAACTGCAGGGTGCCGTCGATGGTGAGGCTGCCCCCGAGGCCGTAGACGAGGGCCGTCGTGAACGAGGTCAGCACCGAGACGATGATCGGCAGCAGTCGACCCCACGCCACCGCCTGCGCGGCCACGTCCCGTACCCGGCCGGCCCGCCGGGCGAACAGGGCGGACTCGTCCTCACTGCGGCCGTAGAGCTTGGTGAGCATCGCGCCCGCGACGTTGAAGCGCTCGTTCATCATCGAGCTCATCTCGGCGTCCAGCTGCATCGTCTCCCGGGTGAGCCGCTGCAGCCGGCGCCCGATCAGCCGGGCGGGGATCAGGAACACGGGGATCATGGCGAGCGCGGCCAGCGTGATCTGCCAGGACAGGTACAGCATCGCGCCGAGCACCAGGATCAGGGTGAGGATCGTGGAGACCGCCTGCGACAGCAGGGTGGTCATCGCTTGCCGGGCCCCGATGACGTCGGAGTTGAGCCTGCTGACCAGCGCGCCCGTCTGAGCCCGGGTGAAGAACGCCAGTGGCTGCCGCTGCACGTGGGCGAAGACCTGGGTGCGCAGCTCGTACACCAGCCCCTCGCCGACCCGGCCCGAGCAGCGGTTCTGCACGAAGACGGCCACGGCGTCGACCAGGGCGAGACCGGCCAGTGCCAGGCAGAGCCAGATCACGACCGCGCGGTCCCGGGGAAGGATCCCGTCGTCGATGATCTTCTTCAGGACCAGCGGCCCCGCCGCCACGTTGGCCGCGCTCACACTGGTCGCCAGTACCAGCAGGGCGATCTGCCAGCGGTACGGCCGCGCGTACGGCAGGATGCGGCGCACCGTCCCCGGTCTGATCCGCTGGCGTGCCTTCGGGTCCTCTCCCGGCCGCACCCGCACGGGTACGCTCATGCCCGGACCGCCACCCATCATGGCCACGGAGAATCCGCCTCGCTTCCTCGCTCGTTCGCGTCACACGGTGACCGACGGCCGGTGGGCGCTCCTCGCCGGACGGGAATGTCCCGGCTGCGGCCGTTCGTCGATGGTCGGTCGGGCAGGTACCTCAGTACTTTCCGAGAAACTCGATGACGGCCGCATTGACCTCGTCCGGGCGCTCCAGGAAACCGAGATGACCGCAGTCGGGTATCTCGACGACATCGCAGCCGGGAATGGCGTCGGCGACCTCCGCGACCAGATGCGGAGGGCAGATCAGATCGTCCGCGAACGCGATGGCCCGGCACGGCACCGAGACACCCCGCAGCGCGTCGCGCCGGTCCCCGTGCCGGAGCAGCGCGGCGCTGTGCCCGTCGACGCCGCTGCCGCCGGCCAGTTCGAAGAGCTCCAGCCAGGTCCGGACGGCGGCCTCGTCGTTCAGGGTCTTCGGCGAGAGCATCTCGGTCACGGACCTGACGGCTTCGTACCGCGGCGGCAGCCGGACGCCGCTGTCCCGCAGCGCCCGATCGGCCGCCGACTGCGCCTCCCGCATGGCGTCGGTCCGGGCACGGCCGGCCATCAGCACGGCGCACCTCACCAGGTGGGGCCAGCCGAGGGCCAGTTCCTGCACGATCGTGGCGCCGAGCGAGGTGCCCACCAGCCGGCACGGCGCGAGATCCAGCGCCTCCACCAGGCCGCGGGTGTCGGCGACCATGTCCGCGATCGTGTACTCGCCCTCGGGCACGTCGGACGGCGGCACACCCCGGTTGTCGAAGACGATCGTCTCGAAGCCGGCACGGTTCAGCGCGGGGGTCTGGTGCATGGTCCACACCCGGCCGGCCGCCGAGGACCCCATGACGAGGAGGACGGGCTCGCCGCTGCCGGAGCGCTCGTAGGAGAGCCGGACGCCGTTGGTGCGGACATAGGGCATGGCGGTCCTCTCCTCGGGACGGGGCAGGGACGCGGCAGGGTGCCCGGCCGGGCGTCGGCGCACCACGATGGCACCGCCGGACCGGAGCCATCAACGACGACACGTCCGGCGCCCGTTCAACCGGCGCAGGAGCCGCAGTTGAACAGCCGCAGCACCGACGAGGGCCGCCCGAGGGGTGGTTGAGCGGCGGCCGAGTTGATGCCGTGAGCGCCCCCGGGTCATCCTGCTGGCGACGAAACACGCTCATGGTGCGGCGGGCCCGCTTCCGGGGAATCGCCCCTGCCGTGTCTTTCTTCGTCCTTCTTCACGCCGATCCGTCGTTCTTCTTCACGCCGATCCGTCGTTCCACGCCGTGAGGGAACGCACGCCCGCAGAACCACCGGGTGCGCGGACATTCCCCCGTGAGCCGTCGTTCTCCGTATCCACTCCTCGGAAGGAGGGGCGCAGATGGCCGACCAGCAGCTGTTTCTGCGGTCGAAGGTCATTGTCGAGCCGCTGATAGACCGATTCTTCGCCTGGCCGTACACCCTGGCACCGGTGCAGTCGGCGATGAACCTGGCGTTCCTGCAGGTGCCGCTGCTGGAGTCCTATCTGCAGTCCCCGCAGGTGCACGTCGCCGCCAGCAACAATCCCGACCTGCGCGGCGGTTACTTCATCAACATCGCCGAGGAGCGCGCCGACGAGGTCCGCGACCTGCTGGCGGCGATCAAACGCGACAGGGCGGAGATCCTGCGGTTCGCCGAGGCGATCACCGCCGGCCAGGAACTGCTGCGGGCCAACGCCACCGGGTTCGACCTCACCCCGCTGTACCCGAAGCTGCCGCCGGAACTCGGCGGGCTGGTCGAGCTGGCCTACGACACCGACAACCAGGCTCAGATGCGGTTCCTGGAGCCGCTCGCCTACACCAGCGGCCTCTACCAGGAGTCGCGGCAGTCGGTGCAGCTGTCGTTCGAGACCGGCATCGAGCGGCCCTTCATCCTGAGCACCCCGCGCCTGCCCTCCCCGGACGTTCTCGAGCTGGAGGTGCCCTTCCGGCACCCGGGCCTGGAGGAGCTGTTCCGCACCCGGGTGCGCCCCACCACCCTCAGCCATCTCGCCGACGCCCTCGGACTCGACGGCGCGCAGGCCGGGCGGCTGTCCGGCATGCTCAGCGAGGAGCCGGGCCTCGCCGCGGACCGGCACATCGAGGAAGGCGGCCGCATCCGCTACTTCGGGCACGCATGCCTGGTCCTGCAGACACCGCAGGCGGCCCTCGTGACCGACCCGTTCATCTCCGCCGACAGCACCGCCGGCGACCGCTACACCCTCGACGACCTGCCCGACTTCATCGACCTCGTGCTGATCACCCACGGTCACCAGGACCACATCGTCCTGGAGACCCTGCTCCAGCTGCGCGGCAGGATCGGCACGATCGTCGTTCCGCGCTCCTCCCGGGGCAACCTCGCCGACCCGTCCATGGCGCTCATGCTGCGCAACCAGGGCTTCCCGGTCACCGAGGTCGACGACTTCGACGAGGTCGAGTTCCCCGGCGGCAAGGTGACCTCGACCCCCTTCCTCGGCGAGCACTGCGACCTCGACATCCGCGCCAAGTCCACCTACTGGGCGGAACTGGCCGGCAAGAAGGTGTTCATCGGCGCCGACTCCTCCGGCATCCAGCCCGCCCTGTACCGCCACATCCGGCAGCACCTGGGTACCGCCGACTACGCCTTCCTCGGCATGGAGTGCGACGGCGCCCCGCTGACCTGGCTCTACCAGGCGCTGCTGACGATCGCCATCCCGAAGAAGATGAGCAACTCCCGCAAGCTGTCGGGCTCCAACGCCGAACAGGCCGCGGCGATCATGACCGAGCTGGGTGCCAAGGAGGCGTACGTGTACGCCATGGGCGAAGAGCCCTGGCTCGGCCACGTCATGGCCACCACGTACAACGAGGACACCTACCAGATCAAGCAGATCGAGGAATTCCTGACCTGGTGCAAGGACCGCGGGATCCAGGCCGGACACCTCTACGGCCAGCAGGAATGGCGCTGGTAGAGCCGCTCCCGGCGTGAGCCGGGGCGACTCGCCCACCACCCGGACCCGCACCCCGGTACCCAGGAGGCACCTCCATGTCAGTGCACGACATAGCGCACGTCGAGTTGTACACGCGGGAAAAAGTGTCCACGGTCGACTACTTCGTCTCGGCCATGGGCTTCACCTGTATCGCGGACTGCGTGGAGGTCGACCGGAGCTCCGCGCTCTTGCAGCAGGGCGACGTCCAACTGGTCGTCACCTCCGGGCGAGGCATCTGGAAGTTCCTCGACCGGCACGGCGACGGCATCGCCGACATCGCCCTGACCTGCGACGACGTCCAGGCCGCCCGGGACGCCGCGGTCGCGGCCGGCGCCCGGGAGGCGGGCACCCCCTACGGCGCCCCGGCGGTGTCGGCCTTCGGCGACGTCGTGCACACCCTGCTGCCCGCCGCCGGCCGCACGCCCGGGGACCTGCCACCGGGCCGCCGCTGGGTGCGGGCCCCGCAGGCCGCCCAGGCACCCGACCCGGCGATCCGGCTCCTGGATCACGTCGCCGTCTGCCTCGACGGCGGCACCCTGGAGGAGCAGGCCGACTTCTACCGGGACGCCTTCGGGTTCGCCCGTTATTCCTCCGAGTACGTGGCGGTCGGCGGGCAGGCCATGGACTCGCTCGTCGTGCGCAGCGCGTCCGAGCGGGTCATCCTCACCCTGGTCGCTCCCGACCCCGGCAAGGACCCCGGGCAGCTGGACGCGTTCCTGGAGCGCAACGCGGGGCCCGGTGTGCAGCACCTCGCCTTCCGGGTCGACGACGTCATCGGCGCCGTCCGCGCGTTCCGCGACCAGGGCGTGGAGTTCCTGCGCACCCCGGAGACCTACTACGACATGCTGGCCGACCGGCTGCCGGAGCTGGCCGCCGGGATCGCCGGCCTGCGCGACGCCCAGGTCCTCGTGGACAGCGACGAATGGGGCCACCTCCTGCAGCTGTTCACCCGCTCCCCGCACGAACGCAACACCCTCTTCTACGAACTGATCCAGCGCCAGGGATCGCGTGGCTTCGGCAGCGCCAACATCCGAGCCCTGTACGAAGCGGTGGAGCGCGATCGGCTCACCGCCCCGTGACCGGCCCCGGCCCGGCGGACCTGCTCGGCCTCGCCGACTACGCGGCCCGCGCCGCCGACCGGCTCCGGCCCGCTGTCCGGGACTTCATCGACGGCGGTGCCGGCGAGGAACGCACCCTGGCCGCCAACCTGGCCGCCTTCGACCGGGTGCGGCTGCAGCCACGCGTCCTCAGCGGCGCCGGCCGGCCCGATACCACCGTCCACCTGCTGGGAGGCACGTGGAGCCTGCCGCTCGGCGTCGCCCCGACGGCCTACCACACCTTGGCCCACCCCGACGGCGAGGTCGCCACCGCCCGGGCCTGCGCCGCGGCCGACGTACCCTTCGTCGTCAGCACGTTCGCCGGCCGCACCCTGGAGGACATCGCCGCCGCGGCCGACGCCCCGCTGTGGCTGCAGGTGTACTGCTTCCGCGACCGCACCACGACCCGACGGCTCGTCGAGCGCGCGCAGCGGGCGGGATACGAGGCGCTCGTCCTCACCGCCGACGCTCCGCGCCTCGGCCGCAGGCACCGGGACCTGCGCAACGGCTTCCGGCTCCCGGCGGGAGTGGCACCGGCCAATCTGCCCGCCGACGCCTACGACGCGCCCGGCGAGCACGCGCTGGCCGCGTTCGACCCCGCCCTCGACTGGTCGGTCGTCGAGTGGCTGCGCTCCGTCAGCAATCTGCCCGTCCTCGTCAAGGGCGTCCTCACCGCCGCCGACGCCCGCCGCGCCACCGAGGCGGGCGCCCACGGGATCGTCGTCTCCAACCACGGCGGACGGCAACTGGACGGCGTACCCGCCACGCTGGAGGTGCTGCCCGAGATCGCCGCCGCCGTACCAGGCACCTGCCCGGTGCTCCTGGACGGCGGTGTCCGCCGCGGCACCGACGTGCTCGCGGCCCTCGCGCTCGGCGCCGACGCCGTCCTCCTCGGCCGCCCCGTCCTGCACGGTCTCGCGGTTGGCGCCGAGTCCGGCGTACGGCATGTCCTCGGACTGCTCGGCGAGGAGCTGCGCGAGGCGATGACCCTGACCGGGACACCGACCGTCGCGGACGCCGGACCCGACCTCGTACGGCCCACCACCACGCCCCCCGGGCCCACCACCGCGCCCCTCGGGCCCACAGCCGCGCCCCTCGGGCCGACCCCGCACCCCCCGGCCCGCACCACCGCCCCGGCACCCGGCACCGGACTGCGCCTGCACGACCTGCACGGCAGTCTCGCCGACCCGGTGCTCGACACCATGAACTTCCTCAACGAGATCACCCACCGCTACCCCGACGCGATCTCCTTCGCCCCCGGCCGCCCCTACGACGGCTTCTTCGACACCGAGCAGATCTTCGCCCACCTGCGCCGCTACCTGGACCACCTGGAGGAACAGGGCGCCTCACCGCAGCGTCTGCGGTCCGCGCTCTACCAGTACGGGCCGGCCGCAGGCCAGATCCGCGACGTGATCGCCGACCACCTGCGCCGGGACGAGGGCATCGACGTCCCGGCGGAGTCGATCGTGGTCACCGTCGGCTGCCAGGAGGCGATGCTGCTCGCCGTCCGCGCTCTCGTGTCCGGCCCGGACGACGTGCTGCTCGTCTCCAGCCCCTGCTACGTCGGCATCACCGGTGCCGCGCGCCTCCTCGACGCCGAGGTGCGCGCGGTCCCCGAGGATCCGGACGGGTTCCGCTGCGCGGACCTGGAGGCCGCGCTGCGTGCCGAACGCGCCCGCGGCCGGCGCCCCCGGGCCTTCTACCTGATCCCCGACCACGCCAACCCGTCGGGCACCACCCTCCCGCTGAGCACCCGCAGGGACCTGCTGGACCTCGCGGCCCGCGAGGACATCCTGCTGCTCGAGGACAGCCCCTACCGGCTGGTCAGCCCCGGACCCCGGCTGCCCACGCTCAAGGCCCTCGACCGCGACCGGCGCGTGCTCCACCTCGGGTCCTTCTCCAAGACCCTCTTCCCCGGCGCCCGTGTCGGCTTCGTCGTCGCCGACCAGACCGTCACCGGCCCGGCCGGCGACACCGGGCTGCTGGCGGACGCCCTCACCAAGATCAAGAGCATGGTGACGGTGAACACCTCACCCCTCGCCCAGGCCGTCGTGGCCGGAATGCTGCTCTCCGCCGACGGCCGCGCCTCGGACCTCAACGCCAAGACGGCCGCCTACTACGGCGACGCCCTGCGGGTCACGCTCCAGGAGCTCGACCAGGCGTTCCCCGCGGACCGCCGATCCGCCCTCGGCGTCCGCTGGAACCAGCCCACCGGAGGGTTCTTCCTCGCCCTCACCGTCCCCTTCCGCGCGGACAACGCGGCCCTGGCCCGGTGCGCCGAGGAGTACGGCGTCATCTGGACGCCCATGTCCTACTTCCACCCCCAGGGCGGCGGAGACCACGGCATGCGCCTGTCCGTCAGCTACCTGACCCACGCGCAGATCGCCGAGGGCATCGGACGGCTGGCCCGCTTCATCGAGGACCGGACCCTGACCACCAGCTCACCGGAAGGATGACTGTCGTGACCGCAGCACTGCGCACCGTCCGCAGCAGGACCCGAATGTGGGGGTGGACCTACCGATGACCATCGGCACGGTCCTCACGGACTCCCGACCCGCCGACCCCGCCCTCGCCGAGACCAAGCAGCCGCCCGTCGCCGCAATCGCCGGTGTCGGCACCGCGTCCGCCGGGCGCTCCTACACCCAGCGCGAGGTGCTCGACGCGTTCGCCATCACCGACCCGCGGGTCCGCTCGGTCTTCCTCAACAGCGCGATCGAGCGCCGCCATCTCACCCTCCCGCCCTCGGACCCCGACGGCGGCCGGCTCACCGAGGCCCAGGGCGAACTCCTCGCCAAGCACAAGCGCCTCGCCCTCGACATGGGCGCACGGGCCGTACGGGCGTGCCTGGACGACGCGGGCCTGGACCTGCCGGACATCGGCTACCTGTGCTGCGTGACCACCACCGGCTACCTGACACCCGGGCTGAGTGCCCTGCTCATCCGCGAGATGGGCATCCTCCCCACCACCAGCCGCGTCGATGTCGTCGGCATGGGGTGCAACGCAGGACTCAACGCCCTGAACGCGGTGGCCGCCTGGGCCGTCGCCAACCCCGGCAAGGTCGCCGTCCTGCTGTGCGTGGAGGCCTGTTCCGCGGCCTACGTCATCGACTCCACGATGCGCACCGCCGTCGTCAACAGCCTCTTCGGTGACGGCGCCGCCGCCGTCGCCCTGGTCGCCGACAGCCCCGACAGCGCATACGGTCCGCCCGGCCTGCCACCGGCGCCCGGCCGTCCCCGTATCAAGGCCTTCGCCAGCCATCTGATCACCGACGCCGTCGGCGCGATGCGGTACGACTGGGACGACTCCCAGGGCAAGTTCAGCTTCTACCTCGACCCCGACATCCCCTACGTGGTCGGCGCACACGCCGAACAGGTCGTCGACCGGCTGCTGTCCGGCGCCGGACAGCGCCGCAGCGACATCCGCCACTGGCTGGTGCACTCCGGCGGCAAGAAGGTCATCGACGCCGTACGGGTCAACCTCGGCCTGACCCGCCACGACGTCCGGCACACCACCGGCGTCCTGCGCGACCACGGCAACCTCTCCAGCGGATCCTTCCTCTTCTCGTACCAGCGGCTGCTGCGGGAGCGGGTGGCCGAGGCGGGTGACCACGGCGTCCTGATGACCATGGGACCCGGCTCCACCATCGAGACCGCCCTGGTGCAGTGGTGAGGAGGACCGGATGAGCGAACGTACGGGCACGGCCGCCGTGCAGGACCTTCAGCTGCGCATCGACGGGCGCGAGGCCCTGTCGGCGGACTGGGTCGCAGCGGTGCACGCCGTCTGTGACGGTGCGGAGGACCACGCAGGCCGCGCCCGGATCACGGTCCGGGTCTCGGGCACCCCCGACGCAGCCTGGACGGACGGGCTGACGGTGTCCCTGGTGAACAAGTGGGAGCGGGCGCTGCGCCGCCTGGAGCGGGTACCGTCCGCCGTCGTCGCGGTGGCCGAGGGCACGGTCGGCGGAATGGCCCTGGACGTCCTGCTGGCCACCGACTACCGCATCGCGGCCGGCTCCCTGCGCCTGGTGCTGCCCGTCCACGACGGCGCCACCTGGCCGGGGATGGCCCTCTACCGGCTGGCCCGGCACGGCGCGGGCGTCGCCGCGATCCGTCGCGCGGTGCTCTTCGGCACCCCCGTCGAGGCGGCCGAGGCCCTCGCCCTGCGCCTCGTCGACGAGGTGGCCGACGACCCCGACCACGCCCTGAGCCGGCTCGGTGCACGCCTGTCCGGGCTCTCGGGCCGGGAACTGGCGGTCCGCCGCCAGCTCATGTCCGAAGCCCCCTCGACCTCCTTCGAGGAAGCCCTCGGCGCCCATCTCGCCGCCTGCGACCGCAGCCTGCGCCGCACCGACGCGGGAGCCGCGCCGTGAGCGGGCCGGGGGCGGCCGAGGCCGTGCTCCGTGAGGCGCTGACCGGCGTACGCGCCGACGACCCGGAACGGGCACGGGCCGTGCTCGAGGCGGCGGCCCGCCGCACGGACGAGGTGCTCGCCGCACTGCCCCGGCCGCGGGAGCGCTCCACCGGGGAGCGGGAGCACGCCGCCCGGGTGCTCGACGCCGCCCGTGCGGTGCGGGCCGCCTTCCTCGACGTCCACGCCGACGCCGTCTACGACGAGCTCACCGATGCCCGTACCCGGCACCTCGGGCTGGACCAACTCGTCGAGGCGGCCGCCAAGGCGTTCCCGGGACTGGTACCGGACGCCGCGCGCATGGCGGACGAACGGGCCCGCGCGCAGGCGGACAAGGAAGGGCACGAGATCGACCAGGGCATCCTCCTCAGCCGCGTTCGGTGGCCCTGGGCGTGGGAGGGAGCCCCGGCCGTCCGGGGCGTGGAGCGAGGTCGGGTGCGTCTGGTTCGTGAGAGCGAGCTCGTGCCCTCCTGGGCGGGCGCGTGCGCTTCCGCCGTCGTCAGGCCGACACCGACCAGCCGCCCGCGCCGAGCAGCCGGGCCAGTTCCGGTGCACCGCCGCGGTGCACCAGCAGTTCGACCAGGCCCTGCCCCTGGCCCGGGGCGTGCTCGATGCGTACGTCCTCGATGTTGACCCCGGTCTCGCCCACCGCCGCGAACACCTCCGCGAGCGCATTGGGCCGGTCCGGGATCGCCACGGTCACCGCTGCGAGGTCGGCCAGCGAGGTGCCCGGCTTCGGCGTGACCCGGGCATGCCCCCGTAACCCCTGGACGAGCAGCCGCCGCAGGTCCTGCTCCGCCTGTCCGCGCACGCCCGGATCGGCGCTGCCCAGGGTCCGCAGCGCACCGACGACGACGGCGAGGTCGGCCGCGTAGGCCTCCAGCACGTCGGCCACGGCCTCGGCGTTGGAGTGGAGGATGTCCTGCCACAGCGCGGGATCGCCGCCCGCGATCCGGGTCATGGACCTCAGCCCCTGCCCGCAGACGCGCACGCTGGCCTCCGTGGCGTCGCTCAGCCGGGCCGCCATCAGCGAGGAGATGAGGTGCGGCGCGTGCGAGGTGAGGGCGACGGCGCGGTCGTGCGCGGCGACGTCCATGATCACGGGTGTGCCGGCGCACAGCGCGACCAGCTCCAGCGCGCGGTTGAGGACGGCCTCGTCGGTGTGGGCCGACGGGGTGAGGACCCAGGGCCTGCCCTCGAACAGGTCGGCCCGTGCGGCCAGCGGACCCGAGCGTTCGGTGCCCGCGAGGGGATGACCGCCGATGTAGCCGGCCGGATCCGCGCTGTGCGCCGCGAGCAGATCCTGCTGCGGCCGCGCCTTCACGCTGGCGACGTCCGTGTAGGCGCGGGCGAGGCCCTCGCGCTGGACGCGGGCGAGTTCCGCCGCCACGTGCGCGGGCGGTACGGCGAGCACCGCGACGTCGACCGGCTCCTTCGGGGGGCTGAGCGAGCCGGCACCCATGGCCTCGGCCGTCTGCGCCGCCGTGCGGTTCACATCCACCAGGTGAACGGTGACGCCGCTGCGAGTCAGGGCGAGGGCGACGGAGGTGCCGATAGCACCGGTTCCGATGACCGCGGCGCTCCTCATCGCCGGCCGCTCTGGCAGCGGGCGGTTCGGGCGCGAGTCCGCGGTTTCCCGGGACCACCGGCAAAATGACGGGAACGGTGTGGGGACATGTGAAGGTCCCTTCGGAAATCTCACGGTCGGAGAAAAGACCGGGTAAGAAAAGGGAAGGGCTGAATCCGAGTCAATGCAGGAGCGAAGACACCCTTTCCCGGAAGATTATGGCGGCCGCCCCTCCCGTGCGCAGTCCACCTCCGCCGGGAGTTACGGCACCCCGGTGCAAGGTGTCCGGAAAAAGGTCTTGACTTGGCCCGCGCGGTGGTGGGGTGCATACCCGCCGTGCCCGAAGAAGCCGCTGGCAGCGGCACCTCCGCGCGCACGCCGCGCGTTCAACCGAGGAGCCGCCGCAGTTGAACAGGGTCTCCTTACCGAAACGTAAGGTGTTCCAGTTCTGTACGGAACCGTCACCAGACGGGTATGTTCAAACCGGTTTTCCGGGGGGCCGGAGACGAGTAGTGAGCCACTAGATCTTGGTCGACCGCTCACGCGCGGCCGAGGGTACAGGATACGCACGGCGATGGTTCAGGGCTCACCGATCTTCCGCGCTCCTCCAGGGCTCGACAAGCGGAGTCGATCTCGTCCGCGGTCGTCGTAAAGAGCCTGAAAGTCGGAGTTCCGGCCATGCGTAATGGGGGAGATGAGTTTGAAACAACGCGTCGCCAACTTAAGACAGCCGGTCCCGGTCGATCACCCGAGCGAGGCGGCCCGACTCGCCGGATATGCACAGCACCCCGAGAGAACAGTCGTGTCCGTCCCGCTTGCCGCGCTCCTTCCCGCGGACTCGCCGCGCCTGGAGGGCAGGGACGAGGCGCACGTCGCCCGGCTGATGGAACTCGACGTACCGCTTCCGCCGATCCTCGTGGACCGTCGCTCCATGCGGGTCATCGATGGAATGCACCGGCTCGCCGCCGCATTCCGCACAGGTGCGGAAACGATTTTCGTCGAGTTCTTCGACGGCAACGCGGAAGAGGCGTTCCTGCGGGCCGTGGAGGCGAACGTCACTCATGGCCTGCCCCTTTCCCGGGAGGACCGGCGGGCCGCCGCGGAGCGCATCATCGCCTCGCACCCGGCGATGTCGGACCGGGCCATCGCACGGGCGACCGGCCTGGGCGCCAAGACGGTCGCGTCGATCCGGCGCCAGACGAGCGTGTCCGGACCGCGGCTGAACTCGCGCATCGGCCGCGACGGCAAGGTGCGACCGCTGAACGGCGCCGAGGGCCGCCGGCGGGCCGCGGAACTGCTCGTCCGCTACCCCCAGGCCTCCCTGCGTGAACTGGCCCGGCTCGCCGGTATCTCGCCCGCGACCGTCAGCGACGTCCGCAGACGCCTCGCCGCAGGCGAGCCGCCGGTCGCGGAGCCGCACGTCGTGGCCGGCCGGGAGGCCCACGACCAAGAGGCGCGGGACGGCGCCGGGGCAGCGCGCGTCGACGCCGGCCGGGAGACCTACGACCCCGAGGCGCAGGACGGCGCCCAGGCAGCCGAGCACGGTCATGCGCGGGACCTCTCCTCCGCCGCGCGGACGGCAGAGCGGCGGGAGGCGGGCCGGGGCCGGCCGACGGCCCCCGACCCCGCGCCGCTGCTGGAGAAGCTCCTGCGTGATCCCTCCCTGCGGCACAAGGAGGAGGGCCGGCACCTGCTGAGGGTGCTCCGGCAGAACGCCCTTGGGGAGCAGGGGTGGTCGAAACTGGCCGCCGCCGTCCCCTCGCACTGCGAGGACCTGGTCGTGGACCTGGCCCGGCGCTACGCGGAGACGTGGATGGAATTCGCCAGGGAGCTGGACAAGCGCATGCGCTGACGGATTCCGGCGCACGACAGCACGAACCGAACCCCCGCCGCACGGTGACGCGGCGGGGGCAGTCCGTCAGGGGCACGGGGCCGGGCGCGTGGGCAACTCGGTGATGGCGAAGCCTCGTAGGCGGAGGCTCAAGCGGCGGAGGCGTCCGACCGCAGTGCGTCCTTGACCTCGGCGAGCCAGGGCAGCGCGGCGAGCACCTCGCTGCCGTCGACCCCGAAGTCGACCAGCGCGGCAATCTCGTCCACCCCGGCCTCACCCAACCGGCGCGCGAGCCGGGTGCACTTGTCGACCGACCCGAACAACGCGGCCGCGTGGAAGTATCGCTGGAACGCCAGACCCGCCAACTGCCGGGGGTCACGCTCCTGCAGCCCGGGCCACTGCCCCTTCCACAGATCGATCGAGGACAGCAGGTACGCCATGAACGGATCCCGTACCACGGCGCGCACCTCCGCGTCGGTGCCGCCCACGAAGGTGTGCAGCATCAGCGTCACCGTGCCGGCCGCCGGATCGTGCCCGTGCCGCTCCCGCGCGGCGCGGTAGAGACCTATCTTCTCGGCCAGTTCCTCGGCCGACTGGAACAGCAGTGCTGTCAGCACGTTCAGGCCGCGTTCCCCGGCCGCCACGAACGACTCCGGCCGGGACGTGCACGTGAACCACAGCCGCGGCTCCTCCTGAACCGGGCGGGGATAGGTGTGCGTCTCCACCGACTCTCCCGTGCCGTTGCGCCGGGGCAGCCCCTTTCCGGCCCACAGACTCTTGACCACGTCGATGGTCTCCAGCGTGTACTCCCGGCGCCGGTTGAACCGCTCCGGCGCCAGCACGAAGTCGTTCGGGTTCCACCCGGTGGCGAACGCGAGGTCCACCCGCCCGTAGGACAGGTTGTCCACGAACGCCCAGTCCTCGACCACGGTCAGCGGATCCCGCAGCGGCAGCACCACACTGCCGGCCCGTAGCCGGATCCGCCGCGTCCGGGTGGCCAGCGCCGCAGCGGCGAGTGCCGGGTTCGGATAGGCGCCGCCGAAGGGATGGAAGTGCCGCTCCGGAATCCACAGCGCCGTGAAACCGTTGTCGTCGGCGAACTGTGCGGTGCGCAGCAGGAGTTCGTACTCCTGAGGCGGGTCGAGCACCTCGCGGTTGGCGAAATACAGCAGACTGAAATCCACGGTGCACCTCCGGTGCGGTCAGGGACGGCCGAGCACGACGACCGCGTTGTGGCCGCCGAAACCGAAGGAATTGCTCACGGCGTACGGCAGATCCGCCCGCCGTGGCCCGCCATGAACGACGTCGATCTCCGGGACGCCGGCACCGGCCTCCTCGAAGTTCGCGGTGGGCGGCACGACGCCTCGATCGATCGACAGCGCCGTGAACGCGGCCTCGGCGGCTCCCGCCGCCCCCATCATGTGGCCGGTCACACCCTTGACGGAGGTGACCGGCGTGTCCGGCCCGAACAGGTCCGCGACGAGCGCCGCCTCGACCGCGTCGCCCTGCGGCGTGCTCGTCGCATGCGCGTTGACGAACGCGACGTCGGACGCTGCCAGCCCGGCGTCGTCCAGCGCCCGCCGCAGCGCGAGCCGGGCGCCCGCGCCCTCGGGATGCGGCGCGGTGAGGTGGTACGCGTCCGACGACTCGCCGTACCCCAGCAGCGCGGCGTAGGGCCGGCGCCCACGGGCCCGGGCGGCGGCGGTCCGCTCCAGGACCAGCACGGCGGCGCCCTCACCCAGCACGAACCCATCGCGCCGCCGGTCGAACGGCCGGGACGCTCCCGCCGGGTCGTCGCGGCGGCGCGACAGAGCCTGCAACCGGTCGAACGCGGCCGACACCAGCGGGGAGACCACCGCCTCGGTGCCGCCGGCCAGCACCACGTCGCAGCGGTCCGCCCGCAGCAGATCCAGCGCCAGACCCAGTGCCGTCGTACCCGACGCACACGCCGTGGCCACGCCCAACGCAGGGCCGCGCAGCCCGACTTCGAGCGCCACCGTGGCCGGAGCGATGTTGCCGATGGCCTTCGGCACAGTCAGCGGGTTGACGCCCCGGGCCCCCCGCTGCGCGAACCGCCGCGCCTGCTCCTGCCACGTCCCCAGCCCCGCGACCGCGGTGCCGATCAGCACCCCGACCCGGTCCGGATCCCAGTCCCCGTCGGCCGGAGCCGCGTCCGCCACCGCCTCGCGGGCCGCGGCGAGCGCGTACTGCGTGAACGGATCCATCCGCCGCGCCTCGACACCCAGCGACGCCTCCGCGTCGAACGCGGTCACCGCGCAACTGAAGTCCACGGGTGCGCCCGCGAGCCGCGGATCGGCGGCGGCCGCGGGCAGGCCCGCACAGACCGCCTTCCACGACGTGGCCGTGTCGGCACCCGCCGGCGTGACCATCCCGATACCGGTCACCACCACCTCAGGACGCCCGTTCCCCGGCCCGCTCATGCCGGGATGACCGCCCCGCGGGCCTCCAGCAGCTCGGCCAGCTCCGCCACGGTCGTGACGGCACTGAGTTCCTCCTCCTCGACGCTGACGCCGAGCTCGTCCTCCAGATGGGCCCCGAGCTCGGCCAGCGACAGCGAGTCCACGTCCAACTCCATGAACGACTTCTGCGGGTCGATCTCACCCGGCACCTTGTACGCGGTGCTCAGCAGGGTCGTGAGGTACGCGATGAACATCGGCGGGTTCCTTCCCACGTCAGACCTCCGTGCACACGGGGGTCAGCTGCGGCCAGATCAGTGCGGACGACGCCCAGGTCAGCCCACCGCCGAAAGCGGAAAGAACGGTCCGGGCGCCAGGCTTCAACACCCGGGCGGCCAGCGCGTCGACGAGCGCCAGCGGGATCGAGGCGGCCGCCGTGTTGCCGACGTCGGCGAGCGCGCCCACGGCCCGCCCGGCGGGCAGCCCCAGCCGCCCGGCCACCGCCTCCACGATGCGGAGGTTGGCCTGATGGGGCACGAACGCGTCGACCGTCTCCGGGGTCCAGGAACAGTCCTTCATCACTCGCAGCGCGGAGGCCGCCATCCGGTCCACGGCCTGCAGATACACCTTCCGCCCGGCCATCGCGAACCAGCGCTCCCCGTCCGGCCGCTCCCGCACCCCCGGCACCCGGATCAGCTCCGCGCCCGAGCCGTCACTGCCGAGGTCGAACGCCAGCAGCGCCCCCGGCTCCTCCGGTGTGCCGCGGCGCACCACCACAGCCCCCGCACCGTCACCGAACAGTACGGCCGTGGCACGGTCCGCGGGATCGACGATGCGGGAATACGTCTCCGCCGCGACCACCAGCACACTGTCCGCGATCCCGGCCGCGAGCCAGCCCCACGCCGTCGCCAGCCCATAGACGAAACCGCTGCACACCGCCGACACGTCGAAAGCGGGAACGCACCCGAGTCCGAGCCGGTGCGCGACCTCCGGAGCGGCCGGCGGACACGGGCGGTCCGGAGTCGAGGTCGCGAGCACCACACCGCCCACCGTGCCGGCACCCGCCGAATCCAACGCGTTGACCGCGGCCGCACACGCCAGATCGGTCACGGAGACATCGTCGGACACACGACGCCGGGAGGAGATTCCGGTACGGGAACGAATCCAGGCGTCACTGGTGTCCAGGATCCCCACCAGGTCGGCATTGTCCACCTTCCCGGCCGGAAGACACGTCCCCAGCCCCGCGACGACCGCCGCGACAGGCGCACCGACCGTACGCCGGGCCATGGGAGGGAGATCCGAACCTCGCAAGTCGCCGCCCCCCTTTGTCGGCTACCAGGTATCGGCACGGCGAGCGAACGCCGCCGCATTCCACGGGACTGTGCCGCTGCGCGACCGTACCCCCTCGTCCACTGACGTCACCAGGAACGGCGGGCCCCGACGGTGTTCAACCGCAGTCCCGACGCAGTTGAACGACGCGGCGATCACCGCCGATTGATTTTCCTCGGGAAGCCGGACCACTCTGATCGGGGTCAGCGCCCGGCTGCCCGATTCCCATCACCGAAGAAGGGACGGCCCGATGACGAATCCGTTCGACGATCCGGACGGCAGGTTCCTGGTCCTGGTCAACGACGAAGGGCAGCACTCGCTCTGGCCCGTATTCGCCGACGTTCCCGACGGCTGGAAGAGCGTTTTCGGGGAGGCCGGCCGCCAGGAATGCCTGGACTACATCGAGAAGTCCTGGACCGACATGCGGCCCAAGAGCCTCATCGAGGCCATGGGCCAGTGACCAGCACCCCCCGGCGCGCCGAACACGCCCGCCGGGCGGCCAGGAACAGCACGAAGAACCACCGCCCGGCTTCGCACACGAAGCCGGGCGCATTTCAGCATGCCCGCAGGGCCGCTGCACTTTTCGCTGCACACGTCCGAGCCCGTTCAGCACAGAAGTGGCGCCGGAATACCAGGGGTTGGTGGAAATGGCTGCATTCGACGGAGAGTTCCAGCAACTGACGGCCGGCCAGCTGGAGATCTGGCAGGCGCAGCAACTCGCGCCGGACAACCCGATCTACAACATCGCCGAATACCTGGAACTACGCGGCCCGCTCGACCCCGACCTGCTCGCCCAGGCCCTGCGGCACACCGTCGCCGAGGCCGACAGCCTCCGGCTGCGCTTCCACCTCCAGGACGGCACCCCCACCCAGCGCATCCTCGCCCCCGGCGACGACGAACCCGTCCACCTCGTCGACGTGAGCACCGCACCCGACCCGCACACCGCCGCCGAAGAGTGGATGCGCAGCGACCTCGCCCGGCCCGCCGACCTCACCGGCGGCCCGCTGTACTGCTTCGCCGTCCTGCGCCTCGCCCCCGGCCACCACTACTGGTACCAGCGCCACCACCACCTCATCACCGACGGCCCCGCCGGCGCCCCGCTCGCCACCCGCGCCGCGCAGATCTACGACGCCCTCCGCACCGGCCGCGACCACCGCGAGGGCGCACTCGAACCCCTGTCGGTGCTCCTGGACGCCGAACGCGCCTACCGCGACTCGGCCGACGCCGCCCGGGACCGCCAGTACTGGCTCGACACCCTCGCCGGCCTCCCCGACACGGCCGGCGGACCCGGCGGCACCCGGCTCCCCGACCACCTCGTACGGCACGCCGGCAGCCTCACCGGCGAGCACCTCACCGGCCTCGAGGCCGCCGCCCGCCGGCTGCGCACGGGCCTCGCCGGACTGCTCATCACCGCCGCCGCCCTCCACCAGCACCGCGTCACCGGCGAACGCGACATCACCGTCGGCCTGCCGGTCGCCGGCCGCCTCGGCCGACGCGTCCTCGGCATCCCCGGCATGACCGCCAACAACCTGCCCCTCCGCGTCCGCCTCACCCCCGCAAGCACCCTCGCCGACGCCGTCCGCAGCACCACCGCCGCCGTCCGCGAGGGCTGGCGCCACCAGCGCCACCGCTACGAACACACCCTGCGCGACCTCAAGCGCGGCAACGGCGACACGCTGTGCGGCCTGCACATCAACGTCATGGACTTCGCCTACCCCGAGCGCATCGGCGACTGCCGCGTCACCACCCACAACCTGTCCACGGGCCCCATCGGCACCGCACGCGTCGACATCTACCGGCGCCCCGGCGAACCCGGCATCGGCCTCGACGTCGACGTCAACCCCGACGTCCACCCCCCGGCGGACGCCGAGCACATCGCCCGCCGCTACCTGCGGATCCTCGACTGGATCGCCCGCGCCCACCCCACCGACCCGATCGGCCGCATCGGGCTCCTCGACGCGGACGACCGGCGCCGCGTCACCCACGACTGGAACGACACCGCCACCCCCGTCCCCGACACCACCGTCCCGGACCTCTTCGCCACCCACGTCGCCCGCACCCCCGACGCGGTCGCCCTCGCCTCCGACGACACCGAACTCACCTACGCCCAGCTCGACGAGCGCGCCAACCGGCTCGCCCACCACCTGCTGAGCCACGGCGTGGGACCCGAGTCCGTCGTCGCCGTCGCCCTCGACCGCGGCATCGACCTCGTCACCGCCCTCGTCGCCGTCTGGAAGACGGGCGCCGCCTACCTCCCCGTCGACACCGCCCTGCCCACGGACCGCATCGCGTTCATGCTCACCGACAGCCGGGCCACGGTCCTCCTCGCCACCGACGACCTCCTCGACGACCTCCCGGTCCGCCGCGTCCTCACCGTCGCCGTCGACGCCCCCCGCACCCGCGCCGCCCTCGCCGCCGCCCCCGCCACCCCGCCCGACACCACCATCGCACCCGACGGCCTGGCCTACGTCATCTACACCTCCGGCTCCACCGGCACCCCCAAGGCCGTCCTGCTCACCCAGGCCGGCGCCGCCAACCTCGCCGCCATCCAGGCCGCCCGCTGCGGCGTCGCCCCGACCAGCAGGGTGCTGCAGTTCGCCTCACCCGGCTTCGACGCGGCCACCTGGGAACTGCTGATGGCCCTGTGCACCGGCGCCCGCCTCGTCGTGGCCCCCGCCACGGCCCTGCTCCCCGGCCCCGGCCTCACCGACGTCCTCACCCGGCACCGCGTCACCCACGCCACCCTGCCGCCCGCCGTCCTCGCCGTCCTCGACCCCGCGGACCTCCCCACGGTCACCACCCTCTTCTCCGCGGGCGAGGCCCTCGGCGCCGACCTCGTCACCCGCTGGGCCCCCGGCCGCCGCCTCATCAACGCCTACGGCCCCACCGAAACCACGGTCTGCGCCACCATGACCGGGCCCCTGGCCCCCGACGACGAGCCCCTCATCGGCACCCCCAACCCCAACACCCGCCTCCACGTCCTCGACGAGGCGCTCCAGCCGGTCGCCCCCGGAGTCACCGCAGACCTCTACGTCGCCGGCACCGGCGTCGCCCGCGGCTACCTCGGACGACCCGCCCTGAGCGCCGAACGCTTCGTCGCCGACCCCTTCGCCGCCGACGGCACACGCATGTACCGCACCGGCGACCGCGTCGCCCTGACCCCCGACGGCCGCCTCCGCTTCGCCGGCCGCTCCGACGACCAGATCAAGATCCGCGGCCATCGCGTCGAACCCGGAGAGATCCAGGCCGTCCTCACCGCACACCCTGCCGTCGACCAGGCCGTGGTCGTCGCCCACGACGACGCCACCGGCGGCGCGCGCCTCGTCGCCTACGTCGCCGCCGACACCGCCCGCGCCGCAGAACTCGCCACCACCCTGCGCGCGTTCGCCGCCGGCCGCCTGCCCGACTACATGATCCCCAGCAGCGTCGTCGTCCTCCACGCCCTTCCGCTCACCCCCAACGGCAAGGTGGACCGGGCCGCCCTGCCCGCCCCCGCCGCCACCGGCGGCGCCCGCCGCGCCCCCGCGACGGAGCACGAGGAGATCCTCTGCTCCGCCTTCGCCGAGACCCTCGGGGTGCCCCGCCTCGGCCCCGACGACAACTTCTTCGACCTCGGCGGCCACTCCCTCCTCGCCACCCGCCTCGTCAGCCGGATCCAGACCCTGCTCGGCGCCGAGATCCAGATCGCCGACGTCTTCGAGGCCCCCACCCCGGCCGGCCTTGCCGCCCTGCTGGCCGCCGGCGCCCGCTCCTCGCGCCCCGCCCTCACGGCCGGACCCCGGACCGCACGGATCCCGCTGTCCTTCGCCCAGCGCCGACTGTGGTTCCTCGGCCAGCTGGAGGGCCCCAGCGCCACCTACAACGCCCCCCTCGTCCTCGGCCTCACCGGCCCCCTGGACCGGGACGCGCTCACCGCCGCCCTCCGCGACGTCCTCGAACGCCACGAGGCCCTGCGCACCGTCTTCCCCGCCGAGGAGGGCGAGCCCTACCAGCGTGTCCTCGCCATGGACGAACTGGACTGGGAACCCACGGTGACCGGGGTGGTACGGGCGGACGGCACCTACGCCCGTCTCCGGGACCTCGAGGACCTGCCGACGACGATGCCCGGCAGCACGGACGCCGACGACGACACCGACGAGGACGCCGCCGGCCCGGCGGACCTGGCGGCCGAGGTCGTACGAGCGGCCCGCCATCCCTTCGACCTGGCGGTCGAGGTGCCGGTGCGGGCGTGGTTGTTCGCGGTGTCGCCGGAGGAGCACGTGCTGGTGCTGGTGGTGCACCACATCGCGGCCGACGGCTGGTCCATGACGCCCCTGCTCCGAGACGTGTCGGTTGCCTATGGGGCGCGGGTGGGGGGTGTTGTGCCGGGGTGGGCGGCGTTGCCGGTGCAGTACGCGGATTATGCGGTGTGGCAGCGGGAGTTCCTGGGGTCGCCGGACGATCCGGGCAGTGTGATGTCGCGTCAGGTGGAGTACTGGCGTGGTGTGTTGGCGGGGGCGCCGGAGGAGTTGGGGTTGCCGTTCGATCGGGTGCGGCCGGTGGTGGCGTCGCATCGGGGGCATTCGGCGGGGTTCGTGGTGGCGGGGGATGTGCACGGCCGGTTGGTGGAGGTGGCGCGTGCTGAGGGTGTGACGGTGTTCATGGTGTTGCACGCGGCGTTGGCGGTGGTGTTGTCGCGGTTGGGTGCGGGGTCGGACATCGTGGTGGGTTCGGCGGTGGCGGGCCGTACGGATGAGGCGCTGGATGATCTGGTCGGGTGTTTTGTCAATACGTTGGTGATGCGTACGAATGTGTCGGGTGATCCGTCGTTCCGTGAGGTGCTGGGGCGGGTGCGGGAGGCGGGGCTTGGTGCGTATGCGCATCAGGACGTGCCGTTCGAGCGGCTGGTGGAGGAGCTGGCGCCGGCACGC
>NZ_JACVQF010000226.1 GCF_014534645.1 Streptomyces griseicoloratus | reverse complement strand
GTGCTTTCCAGGTTCCCGCTTCCGCGTTTCCCTTTCCGGCGGTTCCGACTTTATCAGAAGTTCCGGGCCGGTTTCACCGGCCGTTCATTCCGATTCATCGGGGGGCTTCCTTCGGATTCGATGATCCAGGAAGCAGATAGGTTCTCAACCTGCCCTCGGGGGGTAGCCCCCATCTCCAGGCAACTGTTTGAATCTACCTCCCCACGCGCTCCGTGTCAACGGCTCTTGTGGGGCGAAGAGGACAGTAGCAGCTCACCGGGCGTCTGCGCACATCAGGCGGCCGTCGGCACGGTGGCGCTGCGTTCGGCGGCCTCGACGTCCCCCGTGTCACCGGCGCGCACGGCGCGTCGGCCCAGGACGTAGACGTAGGCGAGGAAGGCCAGCTCGGCCAGCACTCCGATGGTGATGCGGGCCCACGTGGGCAGGCCCGATGGGGTGACGAAGCCTTCGATGGCGCCCGAGACGAACAGCACCAGGGCGAGGCCTATGGCCATGCCGATCGCGGCTCGCCCCTCCTCCGCGAGGGCGGTGCGACGGGTGCGCGGGCCCGGGTCGATCAGGGTCCAGCCGAGTCGCAAGCCGGTCCCCGCGGCCACGAAGACGGCGGTCAGTTCGAGCAGGCCGTGCGGGAGCACGAGGCCGAGGAAGGTGTCGAGGCGGCCGGCCGACGACATGAGTCCGAAGCCGACGCCGAGGTTGAGCATGTTCTGGAAGAGGATCCAGATGACCGGGAGGCCCAGGAAGACGCCGAGGATCAGGCACAGGGCGGCGGCCCAGGCGTTGTTCGTCCAGACCTGCGCGGCGAAGGAGGCCGCGGGATGGGTCGAGTAGTACGTCTCGTACTGGCCGCCGGGGCGGGTGAGCTCGCGCAGTTCCGCGGGGGCGGCGATGGTGGACTGCACCTCGGGGTGCGTGCCGATCCACCAGCCCAGGAGGGCCGCGACGGCGGTGGACAGCAGCGCGGTGGGAACCCACCAGTGACGTGCTCTGTAGACGGCGGCCGGGAAACCCTGGGTGAGGAACCGGGTGACGTCGCGCCATGTGGCGCTCCTGGTGCCGGTCACGGCACTGCGCGCTCGTGCCACCAGTTGACTGAGCCGTCCGGTCAGCTGCGGGTCGGGGGCGCTGGACTGGATCAGCGAGAGGTGCGTGGCGGTGCGTTGGTATAGGGCGACGAGTTCGTCCGTCTCGGCACCCGTCAGACGGCGCCGGCGCCGGAGCAGGGCGTCGAGGCGGTCCCACTCCGCTCGGTGGGCGGAGACGAAGACGTCGAGGTCCATCGGTCTGCCTGCTCCTCGGCTGTCGTCGGGGGCTCGTCGTGGATCAGCTTGTCGTACTACTGCGGCGCAGTGCGTCCTCAGCTTGGCAGACTGGCCGTGTCGGGGGCAGGTCAGGGGAAGGGCGGCAGGCGTGAGCGAGCTGGTGACGGGCGAGGCGGTGGCGCTGGAACTGCGCCCGGCGAGGCTGCCCAGCAGGGCGCTGGCCGTGTTGCTCGATCTGGCGGTGGCCGTGGCCCTCTACGTGGTGGTCACGATCGGTCTGGTGGCGTCCACGGCGTCTCTGGACGAGGCGGCGCAGACGGCGCTGTCCATCGCGGCGTTCGTCCTGCTGCTGGTGGGTGTGCCGATCGCGGTCGAGACGCTCAGCCATGGGCGTTCGCTCGGGAAGATGGCTTGCGGGCTGCGTGTGGTGCGGGACGACGGCGGGCCGATCCGCTTCCGGCACGCGCTGGTGCGGGGCCTCATCGGGGTGATCGAGATCCTGACGACGTTCGGTGTGGTGGCCTGTATCGCGTCGCTGGTGTCGGCGCGTGGGCGGCGGCTCGGCGATGTGTTCGCGGGAACTCTGGTCGTGCGGGAGCGGGTGCCGGTCGCACCTGCGGGTTTTCTGCCGCCTCCTCCCCCGTGGCTCGCCGGCCGGTTCTCGGGGCTCGATCTGTCGGCGGTCCCGGACGACCTGTGGCTCGCCGTGCGTCAGTACCTGGCGCGGATGGGGCAGCTGGATCCCCAGGTCGGCTGGGCCATGGCGGAGCGGCTGGCCGGTGATGTCGCGGCTCGGACCGGGTCTCCGGCACCGCAGGGTGTTCCGCCGGCGGCGTACCTGGCGGCGGTGCTGCAGGAACGGCAGGTCCGGGAGGCGCGGAGGGCCTTCGGGAGCGGCGCCGCGGCCGCCGGTGCGGGGGCCGGGCCGGTGGCCTATGGGGGGCCTGCGGCCACGCCCCCGGGGGCTTCCTCACCGATACCGCCGGCAGCTCCGCAGCAGGCGGCCCGGCCGGCCGGACCGCATGTGGGTACGCCTCCGGCGCCCGGGCAGGGTGCCGGTCGTGGCTCCGAGGTGCCGGCGGGGTCGGAGGACGCCCCGTCCGGCCGTGGCTCGTCCACCGGGTTCGCGCCACCGGCCTAGCGGGGCCGCGTCGCCGGCCGGCTCGGTGCCGGTCACGGGAACACGGACGGCGGTGACTCCAGGTCCTCCAGCTCGATGCCGGGGGCGGCGAGCACCACGTCGCCGCTGATGTGGACGGTGTGCTGCTCGCCCGTGTCCAGGGCTGTGACCTGGTATTCGTCCACGATGAGCGGGCCGTTGTCAGTGCCGTGTGCTTCTCTGTTCAGCAAGGCCCAGGACTGGTCCACGGTGCGGGGGGCGAGGACCGGGTCCGTGAAGGCGACGAGGCGCACACGGGTGGCGGATCCGGAGGGGGTGAGGCGCAGGAGACGGGTGGTGGCGACCAGGAAGGCCGGGGAGGTGCCGGTGAAGGCGTGGGCGCGCACATTGCCTTCCGTGGCGTGGATGCCGGCCGGATCGGTGCGGACCCAGGTGACGCCGTCGATGGCGGCGCCGCGTACCTGCCAGCTCGCGGCGTGGAGTTCGAGGCGGATGGGGCGGCCGAGTTCGTCGAGGGCGAGGTCGACGGAGCCGTGGTGGTCGCCGGTCGGCGTGATCAGCTGGGAGACGTAGCGCCAGCCGGAGGGGCCGGGGGCGCACTGGAAGTGTTCTTCTGCGAGGGGGGTGTGATCGTGCGGATCGTGGAGCGAATAACGGCCGCGGGGCATGGGGGTCCTGGGTCCTGACGGGGTGGTCCGGCCGCTGGTCCGCCAACGGGGCAGGCCCCCGGCACGGGGGTGCGGGGGCCTGTCTCGGAGAACCTGCCGCCGGGGAGCGCGTCGGTGCACGGACGTGCTCCGCGGCGGGCCGGTGAGCCGCTGTGTGTGCGGCGCGGTCTCAGTAGCGGTAGTGGTCCGGCTTGTACGGGCCCTCGACCTTGACGCCGATGTATTCGGCCTGCTCGGGGCGGAGCGTGGTCAGCTTCACGCCGAGCGCGTCGAGGTGGAGGCGGGCGACCTTCTCGTCGAGGTGCTTGGGCAGCACGTAGACGTCGGTCGGGTACTCGTCGGGCTTGGTGAACAGCTCGATCTGGGCCAGCGTCTGGTCCGCGAAGGAGTTGGACATCACGAACGACGGGTGGCCGGTGGCGTTGCCCAGGTTCAGCAGGCGGCCCTCGGAGAGGACGATGATCACCTTGCCGTCGGGGAAGGTCCAGGTGTGGACCTGCGGCTTGACCTCGTCCTTGACGATGCCGGGGATCTTGGCGAGGCCGGCCATGTCGATCTCGTTGTCGAAGTGGCCGATGTTGCCGACGATGGCCTGGTGCTTCATCTTGGCCATGTCCGAGGCCATGATGATGTCCTTGTTGCCCGTCGTGGTGACGAAGATGTCGGCCTTGTCGATGACCTCGTCGAGGGTCGTGACCTGGTAGCCGTCCATCGCGGCCTGGAGCGCGCAGATCGGGTCGATCTCGGTGATGATCACGCGGGCGCCCTGTCCGCGCAGGGACTCGGCGCAGCCCTTGCCCACGTCGCCGTAGCCGCAGACGACCGCGGTCTTGCCGCCGATCAGGGTGTCGGTGGCACGGTTGATGCCGTCGATGAGGGAGTGGCGGCAGCCGTACTTGTTGTCGAACTTCGACTTGGTGACGGCGTCGTTGACGTTGATCGCCGGGAACAGGAGGGTGCCCTCGCGCTGCATCTCGTACAGGCGGTGGACGCCGGTGGTGGTCTCCTCGGTCACGCCGCGGATCTCCGACGCCAGCTGGGTCCACTTCTGGGGGTTCTCGCCCAGGGTGCGGGTCAGCAGCTGGAGGATGACGCGGTGCTCGTCGGACTCGGCGGTGTCGGGCGAGGGGACCTTGCCGTCCTTCTCGTACTCGACGCCCTTGTGGACGAGGAGGGTGGCGTCACCGCCGTCGTCCAGGATCATGTTCGGGCCGCCGGTGGGGCTGTCCGGCCAGGTCAGGGCCTGCTCGGTGCACCACCAGTACTCCTCCAGCGTCTCGCCCTTCCAGGCGAAGACCGGGACGCCCTGCGGGTTGTCGGGCGTGCCGTTCGGGCCGACGGCGATGGCGGCCGCGGCGTGGTCCTGGGTGGAGAAGATGTTGCAGGAGGCCCAGCGGACCTGGGCGCCGAGCGCGACCAGGGTCTCGATGAGCACGGCGGTCTGCACGGTCATGTGCAGGGAGCCGGTGACGCGGGCGCCGGCGAGGGGCTGTGCGGCGGCGTACTCCTTGCGGATCGCCATCAGGCCGGGCATCTCGTGCTCGGCGAGGGTGATCTCCTTGCGGCCGAACTCGGCCAGGGAGAGGTCGGCGACCTTGAAGTCCTGTCGGTTGTCGACAGTCGTCATTACGGGCTGCTCCTCGGGTTGGGTCGAGGTGGGTACGGCTGACCTGCGCGGCGGCGGACACAGGGGTGCCCAGAAGAGGACACGGGCATGCCCGCGTGCGCGCAGCGCAGTCCGTCGGAGGCCCTCTCTCCCTCGGTCGGCCCGCGCTGGGGCCGCCCGACCGCCATCAGCAGCGACGTCTGGCTCCGTCCCAAGCTACACCGGTGGGCCCTGCCGTCCCCAGTCCGCCTCCGAAGACATCAGGCCGATCACGAAGCGTCACAGGGGCGGCCGCCGACGCCGACGGGGCCCGCCGAGTTGGTTCGGCGGGCCCCGTGGGCGGAGGTCAGACGCGTGTCAGTGGGGGGTCGGGCCGCCAGGCGTCGCCTCGCGGTCCGGGCCCTTGGCGGCCTCCGCCTCGCTGTAGATGTCCGGTTCGAGGTAGATGACGCGGGCGATCGGGACGGCCTCGCGGATGCGGGCCTCGGCGGCGTCGATGGCGGAGGCGATCTCGGTGGCGGTGCCGTCGTGCCGGACGGCGATCTTCGCGGCGACGAGCAGTTCCTCGGGGCCGAGGTGGAGCGTGCGCATGTGGATGACGCCGGTGACCGTGTCGGCGTCGACGGCCGCGGCCTCGATCTTCTCGACCTCCTCGGCGCCCGCGGACTCGCCGAGCAGCAGGGACTTGGTCTCCGCGGCCAGGACGAGTGCGATCAGGATGAGCAGGACGCCGATGCACAGGGTGCCGATGCCGTCCCAGACGCCGTCGCCGGTGAGCAGGGCGAGGCCGACGCCGCCGAGGGCGAGGATCAGGCCGACGAGGGCGCCGAGGTCCTCCAGCAGGACGACCGGCAGCTCGGGGGCCTTCGCGTGGCGGACGAACTCCTTCCAGGACTTCCCGCCCCGCAGGTGGTTGGACTCCTTGATGGCCGTCCGGAAGGAGAAGGACTCGGCGATGATCGCGAAGACCAGGACGCCCACCGGCCAGTACCAGTGGTCCAGCTCGTGCGGGTGCTTGATCTTCTCGTAGCCCTCGTAGAGGGCGAACATGCCGCCGACCGAGAAGAGCACGATGGAGACGAGGAAGGCGTAGATGTACCGCTCGCGGCCGTAGCCGAAGGGGTGCTGCGGGGTCGCCGCGCGCTGGGCGCGCTTGCCGCCGACCAGCAGCAGCGCCTGGTTGCCGGAGTCCGCGACCGAGTGCACGGACTCGGCGAGCATCGACGACGAGCCGCTGAAGAGGAACGCCACGAATTTCGCTACCGCGATCGCGAGGTTGGCGGCAAGTGCCGCCACGATCGCCTTGGTGCCGCCTGACGCGCTCATGTGCCGCGTTGTCCCTTCGCTTTTCGTCTGCCTGGGTACGCCGTCCGGACCCGGCCGCTGATCGGCTTTGCCCGGCCTTTGCGGTGGGCCATTGTTGCAGCCCGGTGCGGCGTCGGCGCACGGGTCCGATATGTCGTGCCCGCGTCAGAGGCGGACGGTGGCCCGGAAGACCGTGCCGGCCCCCGAGATCTCCGCCGTCTCGCCCGCCGGGACGAAGACCGACCAGCCCGGGGTCAGTTCGTGCTCCCCCGCCCTGACGGTGCCCGCCGTGCAGAGCAGGATCTGCGGGAGGGGGAGGGTGAGGTCGTGGGAGGCGCCGCCCGCGGGAAGGACGTACCGGGACAGGCGGAACTCGTCGGTCGGGGTCTCGTAGACCTCTTCCCCGTCGGGGGACGCCTCCGGGCGCAGGATTCCGGGGTCGCCGGCCTCGAAGCGGACGATGCGCAGCAGTTCGGGGATGTCGACGTGCTTGGGGGTCAGGCCGCAGCGCAGGACGTTGTCGGAGTTGGCCATGATCTCGACGCCGAGGCCGTTGAGGTAGGCGTGCGGGACGCCCGCGCCGAGGAAGAGCGCCTCGCCGGGCTGGAGCCGGACGTGGTTCAGGAGCATCGCGGCGATGACGCCGGGGTCGCCCGGGTAGTGGTGGGCGATGTCGGCGTAGGGCGCGTAGGCACCGCCGAGCCGGGTGCAGGCGGCCGTGGCCTCGGTGACCGTGTGGGACATCTCCTCGGGGTCGGCGGCGAGGATCGCGGTGAGGACCTCGCGCAGGGCCGCCTCCTCGGGATGCGCGTGCAGCAGGTCGACGTACGGCTTGAGGGAGGCGACGCCGAGTCCGTCGAGCAGGCCGGCGGCCTCGTCCGGGCTCCGGAAGCCGCACAGGCCGTCGAACTCGGTGAGGGCGCAGATCAGTTCGGGCTTGTGGTTGGCGTCCTTGTAGTTGCGGTGCGGGGCGTCCACGGGGACGCCGCGGCGCTCCTCGTCCTCGTAGCCCTCCTGGGCCTGCCGCAGGTCGGGGTGGACCTGGAGGGAGAGCGGGGCGCCGGCGGCGAGGAGCTTGAGGAGGAAGGGCAGGCGGGGGCCGAACTTGGCGACGGCGAGGGGGCCCAGTTCCCGCTCGGGGTCGGCGTCGATGACCTCGGCCAGGGTGCCCCGGCCGGTGCGGGAGGGGGCGCCCGGGTGGGCTCCCATCCACATCTCCGCCTGCGGTTCGCCGGTCGGCTTGGTCCCGAGCAGCTCGGGAATCGCGGTGGTGGAACCCCAGGCGTAGGGGCGGACGGTGTTGTCGAGGCGGTCCATGGGCTCTCTCTGCCGGTTCTTCGGTGCGTTGCGCGGTGCGTGGGCGCGGGGCGCGGCTCGGTACGGTTGCGTGTTCCCGCGCGTACGAGATCAGGTGCTTCCCGTACGTACGAGATCAGGCGCCCGAGGCGAGCGCCAGGTAAACGGCGGCGAAATCCGTGATGGCGATCAGTTCGGCGAGGGTCTCCAGCTCGCCGCCCGTCTCCGGCTCGAGTTCGCTGATCGGCGTGTCGTGGCTGAGGGCCAGGTCCCGGGCGGCGGGGGCGGCGGTGAGGCCGCCGATGGGCCGGTCGCGCAGGAGCACCACGCGCGCGTGCAGGGCGGGTGTCTCCTCGACGCGGTCGCGGAAGAAGTCGTCGGGGTCGGCGCCCGCGGCGAGCCGGCCGGCGAGCAGGGTGGCGTGCGCGGCGAGCGCCTCGGGCAGTTCGGCGACGACGGCGGGGGTGCCGGACAGCTCGGCGAGCGCGGCGGCGAAGCGGCGGCCCGCCGGGCCGGCCGAGGTGCCCTCGGTCCATACGACCGGCAGGGCCTCGAAGAGCTCGGCGGCCAGCGTCTTGGCGGGGTTGCTGTACGTCGCGATGGCGGGCCCGCAGCGTTCGGCGACCTGGTCGAGGCGGTCGGCGACCTTCTCCAGGGCCTCGGGCGGGGCGTCGAGGACGCCGGTGCGGTCCAGGAGCGCGAGCAGCGGGGTGAGCAGCGCCCACAGGACGCCGGGGGCGGCGCCGGCGACGGGTTCCTCCTGGTCGTAGGGCGCGGTCGCCATCGGCACGAACAGGCCGCGGGAGCCGTTCACCGACTCGCTGAGCGGAGAACCGGCGGGGGCCACGGCGACGACCGTGCAGCCGCGGCGGTACGCCTGCTCGACGAGCAGGGACAGGCCCGGTTCGGTGCCGTCGGGCGTGGCGATCAGCAGGAGGTCCACGGAGCCGGCCCAGCCGGGCAGTTCCCAGCGCAGCGCGCCCGCGGCGGGGGCGACGCCGCTGGGGGCCAGGCGGGTGACGGGGCTGCCGGCGCCGGCGAGCGTGCCGAGGAGGTCGGCGGTGTGGGTGGCGGCTGCGCCGGGGCCGGCGATCAGGACGGCGCGGGGGCGGCCGTCCGGGCGCAGGCCGGTGATGCCGGCCTCGGCGGCGTGCCGGGCCGCGGTGCGCACGCGGGCGCCCGCCTCGGCGGCGCCGCGGAGCAGGCCACGGCGGTCGGCCTCGGCGAGCCCGTCGGGGGCGTCGAGCAGCGATTCGTCGAGCATGGCGGCAGTCTCCGATCGCCGGGGCGTCGTCAGTAGCGGATGCCGGGTGGTCGCTTTCGCGGTGGTGGTCGGCCGTTGCCGGTCAGCGGTCGCGGTTGCCCGTTGCCGGGTGCCCAGTGGCTGCCACCTGCGGTCGGTCCCGGTCAACGGTCACCAGTCACTGGTCACCGGTGGCGGGTCGGCCGTTGCCGGTGGCCCGGTCACTGGTCACCGAGCGCGGGTCGGCCGTTGCCGGTCACCGGTGGTCGGTCACTCGGGGCGGCGGGCCTCGTCGACGAGGAGGACGGGGATGCCGTCGCGCACCGGGTACGCCAGGCCGCAGTCCTGGCCGGTGCAGATCAGCTCGGCGTCCTGCTCCTTGAGGGGGGCGTGGCAGGCCGGGCAGGCGAGGATCTCCAGGAGGCCGGCTTCGAGCGGCATGGGGGTTCCCTTCGGGGGCGGCGTGGTCTGTGCGGATGTGCTGGTCAGCGTACCGCCGTGCGGGGGCGGGCGCCGGGGTTGGGCGGGCGGCGCGGGTGAGGCGGACCGGGCGCGTCCCGGCTCAGCCCCTGATGATCGCCAGGACCTCGTCCCGGACCCTCGTCATCGTCGCCTCGTCGCGCGCCTCGGCGTTCAGGCGCAGCAGGGGCTCGGTGTTGGAGGGGCGGACGTTGAACCACCAGTCGGCGGTGGTGACCGTCAGGCCGTCCAGCTCGTCCAGGGTGACGCCGTCCCGGCCCTCGTACGCGGCCCTGATCGCGGCGAGGCGGCCGGCCTGGTCGTCGACGGTGGAGTTGATCTCGCCGGAGCCGGCGTAGCGGTCGTACCGGTCGACCAGGCCGGACAGCGGGCCGTCCTGTCCGCCGAGGGCCGCCAGGACGTGGAGGGCGGCCAGCATGCCCGTGTCGGCGTTCCAGAAGTCGCGGAAGTAGTAGTGCGCGGAGTGCTCGCCGCCGAAGATGGCGCCGGTCCTGGCCATCTCGGCCTTGATGAAGGAGTGGCCCACGCGCGTGCGTACCGGCGTGCCCCCGTGCTCCTCGACGACCTCCGGCACGGACCAGGACGTGATCAGGTTGTGGATGACGGTGCCCTTGCCGCCGTTGCGGGCCAGCTCGCGGGAGGCCACGAGGGCCGTGATCGCGGACGGGGGGACCGGGTCGCCGTTCTCGTCGACGACGAAGCAGCGGTCGGCGTCGCCGTCGAAGGCGAGGCCGAGGTCGGCGCCCTCCTGGCGGACCCGGTTCTGCAGGTCGACGAGGTTGGCCGGGTCGAGCGGGTTGGCCTCGTGGTTGGGGAAGGTGCCGTCCAGTTCGAAGTACATCGGGACGAGGTCGAGGGGCAGGCCGGCGAAGACCGACGGAACCGTGTGGCCGCCCATGCCGTTGCCCGCGTCGACGACGACCTTCAGGGGGCGGATGGCGGTGAGGTCGACGAGGGAGCGCAGGTGGGCCGCGTAGTCGGCGAGCGTGTCCCGGCGTGTGACCGTGCCCGGGCGGGCCGCCGGCTCGGGGGCGCCCGAGGCGCTCCAGCGCTCGACGAGTTCGCGGATCTCGGCGAGACCGGAGTCCTGGCCGACCGGGGCGGCGCCCATGCGGCACATCTTGATGCCGTTGTACTGCGCCGGGTTGTGCGAGGCCGTGAACATCGCGCCCGGCAGGTTCAGCGCGCCGGAGGCGTAGTACAGCTGGTCCGTGGAGCACAGGCCGATCTCGGTGACGTCGGCGCCGCGGGCCGCCGCCCCGCGCGCGAAGGCGCCGGACAGCCCGGGGGACGAGGGCCGCATGTCGTGCCCGACCACGACGGCGCTCGCGCCGGTCAGCTCGACGAAGGCCGCGCCGAACAGCTCGGCGGTCGACTCGTCCCACTGGTCCGGGACCACACCGCGTACGTCGTACGCCTTCACGATCTGCGACAGATCAGCAGCCACGGCCAACCTTCCTGAAAGTCCTGTCGGTGCCCACAAACTACCCGCAACCACTGACAGGGCGCCGTGCGGCCGCCGAGGTCAGGGCAGCATCCAGCCCAGCACCGGGGAGGACTGGCCGACCACGATCAGACACATCACCAGCAGCAGGCCCGCGCTCCAGGGCAGCACCTTGCGCAGCAGGTCGCCCTCGCGCCCGGCGAGTCCGACGGCCGCGCAGGCGATGGTGAGGTTCTGCGGGGAGATCATCTTGCCGAGGACGCCACCCGAGCTGTTGGCGGCGGCCAGCAGCTCGGGCGACAGGCCCGACTCCCGGGCGGCGGTCACCTGCAGGGCGCCGAAGAGCGCGTTGGCCGAGGTGTCCGAGCCGGAGACGGCGACGCCGAACCAGCCGAGCACCGGGGACAGGAAGGCGAGCCCGGCGCCGGCGGCGGCCACGAAGTGGCCGATGGTGGCGGCCTGTCCGGAGAGGTTCATGACGTAGGCGAGGGCCAGCACGGAGGTCACGGTGAGGATTGCGAACCGCAGTTCGTGCACGGTCGCGGCCCACTCCTTCACCGCCACGCGCGCGTGCACGCCGAGAACGACGGCCGTGACCACCCCGGCGAACAGGACGAGCGTGCCGCCGGTGGAGACGATGGGCCAGGAGAAGACGTTGCCGCCGACCGGATCGCCGTCCGGACCGGCCACGTGCAGGAACGGCCAGTCGTACGTCTGCGTGGCCCTGGCCAGCCAGTCCTTGACCGCGGGGATCTGCGCGACGGAGAAGACGGCGACGATCAGCGCGTACGGTGCGTAGGCGCGCAGCACCTCCCGGCCGGGGTCCTCCTCGTCCAGCTCCTCGCTGCGGACGCCGGTCAGCACGGCGGCCCGTACGGGCTCGGCGGCGGGCCGGCGCGCGTGCGGTACGGCGACCAGGGCGCCGGCACCGGCCAGAGCCGCGCCGATGTCGGCGAGCTGGGCGGAGACGTAGTTGGCGGCGGCGAACTGGGCGACCGCGAAGGCGACACCGCACGCCAGCGCGGGCACCCAGGTCTCGCGCAGTCCGCGCCGGCCGTCCACCAGCCCGACCAGCACGAGGGGGACGACGAGGGCCAGCAGGGGCGTCTGCCGGCCCACCACGGAGGCGACGTCGTCCAGCGGCAACCCGGTGACCTGGGCCAGCGTCACCACGGGGGTGCCCATCGCGCCGAAGGCCACCGGTGCGGTGTTGGCGACCAGCGACACGACCGCCGCGCGCACGGGGTCGAAGCCGAGGGCCACGAGCATGACCGAGCAGATGGCGACGGGCGCCCCGAACCCGGCGAGCGCCTCCAGCAGGGCGCCGAAGCAGAAGGCGACGACCAGGGCCTGGATGCGCGGGTCGTCGGACAGCCGCCCGAAGGAGCGGCGCAGGATGTCGAAGTGCCGGGTGCGGACGGTCATCCGGTAGACCCACAGGGCGTTGACGACGATCCACATGATGGGGAAGAGCCCGAACACGGCTCCCTGGGCGGCGCTGGAGACCGTCTGGTCCAGCGGCATGCCGTAGGCGAGCCAGGCGACGAGGACGGCCGCCAGGAGGCCGGTGAGTCCCGCGAGGTGGGCCTTCATGCGGACGCCGCCGAGCAGCACGAGGACGGTCACCAGGGGCAGGGCCGCCACGAGGGCGGACAGGCCGAGCGAACCGGCCACGGGTTCCAGTTCCTGCACGTACACGGGCGCCTCCCCGGATTCCGCCATGCGAAAGCGATTTCTCGCGGCTCCCGGAATGGTCGTGTCCGCGACAAGCAGACGTCAATGGGTGTGCGGGAAGTGGGAAGTGCGGGAGACGTGAAGGGGCCGGACGGAAATCAGTTGTCCGGCGAGCGCAGCACCCGCAGATGCCCCCGTCGCGCGACCTCCATCGGGTCGGCCGCGCGCGCCCCGCCGCCGGCCTCGGCCGCCCGCTCCTGGGGGCGGGCCGCCTCGCGCACCGCGTTGGCAAGCGCTTCCAGGTCGTCGCCGCTGGGGCGGGCCGGGGCCGAGCCGTCGAGGAGCCGGACGACCTCCCAGCCGCGCGGGGCGGTGAGGCGCTCGGAGTGCTCGGCGCACAGGTCGTAGCAGTGGGGTTCGGCGTAGGTGGCGAGCGGGCCGAGGACCGCGGTCGAGTCGGCGTAGACGTACGTCAGCGTCGCGACGGCGGGACGGCCGCAGGCGGTGCGCGAACAGCGACGTACAGGGCTCACGACGTTGGACGGTACCGCACTCTTGAGCGGGCCGCGACGACTCCCCACCAGGTCACACCTCCGTGTCGCGGTGTGAAACGCCCCACACACCCCCCTGGCCACACCGCACTGACCTGCGCGAACGTGCCTTTTCGGAATTTCGGACGACCTTGGAACCGGTCATGACCCGTCACAAACAGCGACATTTGCCATGAGATCCATGGTCTCGGAGAGATACGGAATTGAGCCCAACCTTGGCTGGAATGGTCATCCGGCGACATGCGGTGCGGGTCCCTCCGGCCCTGTCCGGCGTGCCGTGTGCGGACCGGCGCGCGGACCCGGCGGGGACTACGCTTCACCAGTGATGGACAACCCCGTGACGCCCCGTGCCGCCGGCCCCGGGCCCCGCCGTCGTGATCGCCACGGCCGGGGCATGCGCGGCCCGATCGCACCACCGCAGGTACCGCTCGCCGCGAGCCGCGCCGATGTGTTCGCGGATCTGGTGCAGGACTCCGTGGAGCGGCTGGAGCGGCGGTGGCCGCAGCTCCAGGACATCGATTTCCTGGTCCTGGAGGTGCCCCGGCTGGACGGGCCCGGACAGGTCTGGAGCGACGAGGCGGTCCCGCTCGGCGGCACGGTTCCCTCGCGGGACGGACGGCGGGCGCGGGTGGTCGTGTACCGGCGGCCGGTCGAGATCCGGACCAAGGGCCGCGACGAGCGGGCGGCGCTGGTGCACGAGGTGGTCGTCGAGCAGGTCGCCGAGTTGCTCGGGCTGACGCCGGAGACCGTGGATCCGCGGTACGGGGAGGACTGAGCGGCGGGCACCGCGGGGCCGGGGGCCGTGGCCCGCCGGCTGCCCGCGGAGACCCGCGCCGCCTACGGCTGAAGGACCGACAGGTCCTGCTCCGCCTCCGGTACCGCGACCGTGCCCCGGTCGTCTGGGAGGGTCTGCACGGTGAAGGCCGACACGTCGTCGTCCTCCGTCGGCGTCAGGGTGCGGGCCGCGTACAGCGGGCCGCCCGACACGGGCTCGACCGTCAGCGCGTAGGTGCCCTTGAGGCCCCCGGGGACGGGCACCTCGACGTTCTGCGTCGTACCGCCCTTGATCGTGTACGTCTTCGACACCTCGGTGCCGCCCTCGCTGCCCGCCGACGCCGTGACCTTGACCTTCGCGGTCTCTCCGGGCGCGGCCAGGGACAGCGTGGAGCCCTTGGCACGGTTGTCCGCCGCCGTCGCACGCGCTCCGACCGGACTCGTGGCCGGGATGAACGCGGTCTCCTGCTCGCCGCCCTTGCCCCGCACGACCCGCACCGCGGCCACGACCGGCACGGACCGGCCCGTCGGCGTCAGCACCAGCGACCCCGCCTCGCCGCGTGTGACGTCACCGAGGTCGACGCCGGTCGTCATGCCCGCCTTCACGTGCACCGTCTCGTGCCCGGCGGGCGTGATCAGTCCGGACGGCGAGGCGAGCTGCACCTTCAGGTCGGCGTCGGTGTCACCGGGCGCGAACAGGACCAGGCGCACGACGGTGGCGTCCTTGGGGATGCCCGGCAGGACCAGGTTGCCCGCCGGGTCCGTGGCCGCGGTCAGCCAGTCGCCGCCGATCTTGTCGTCCAGGGCCTGCACCGCGGCGCCGACCCGCCCGCTGCGCACGCTGACGTGCACGGTGAGGTCGGTCTGCTGCTCGTCGGTGAGCGTGGACAGCAGGATGGCCTCGGCGCCGTGCGGAGGCACCGTGACGCCCTCGCCCACCGTCGACTCCAGGGCGCCGTCCTTGCCGTAGAGCTCGATGTCGACAACGGCCGCGGAGTCGTCGGGGTTGGTCAGGTGCACGTAGTCGGTGCGGTCGGCCGACGTGCTGGCGCCCGGGAACCAGAACTCGGTGTCCGGCGCGGCGCAGTTGACGCCCAGCAGGCCGCGGCCCGTGCCGGCGGCGACCTCCGTGGTCTGCTGCACGGTCCAGCCGGGCGCGAATCTGCCCTCGGCTGTCCCGACGAGGGCAGGTGCGTCGCCGCCCGAGGTCTCGCCGGTGGCCGGCGTACCGGGCTTCTCGGGCTGGACGACGGGCTTGTCGTCGTTGCCCTTGCCGCCGTCGCCCTTGCCGTCGTCCTCGGTGCCCGACTCCGCGGTGGCGGCGCGCAGTTCGGCCTCCCCCTTGTCGTCGGCGCCCTTGGTGACGGGCGTGAAGGAGGTGTACGACGTCTCGGCGAGGTCGGACGTGCTGGGTGCCGGGCAGGTCAGGCTGGTGCGCTCCACGGGCAGCCGGGCGGCCGTCCCGGTGGTGTCCGCGCCGGGGGCGGCCGGGGCGGACAGCGCCGCGAACCCGGTGACGGCGGCGAGCGCGGTCGTGGCGGCGATCAGGGACAGGGTGGTGCGGTTCACTGCTGGCTCCCGTCGGGACGCTCACTGCCCGTGCCGTGGGGGTGGTGGGGTTGTGCCGGGTCGTACGGCGCGTCGTAGCCGTCCTGGCCGTAGGCCTGGTCGTACATGCCGGCCTGGGACGGGCCGCCGTACGCGTACGGGTCGTACTGGCCACCGGCGTAACCGCCGGCCCCGTACTGGCCGCCCTGGTACGGGTCCGCCTGGTAGGGCTGCTGTCCGTACCCGGCCCCCTCGTAGTGAGGGGTGTCCTGGTACTGCTCGCCGCCGTAGGTGCCGTACGAGCCGGGCTGGGCGCCCGCGTGGTCGGCCGGGTCCCACTCGCCGTAGGTCTGCTGCTGCGGGACCGGGGCCTCCTCCTGGGGGGAGGCGGCCGGGTCGCCGTCGGGGACCGGGCCCGGGCCTTGCGCGGTGGCCGCCGCTTCGGCCTCCGCCTCGGCCTGCGCCCGCAGTCGCCGGGCCCGGCGCCCCTCGCCCTCGGCGGCCTGCGCCGGGACGAACGGCTCCTCGGGCAGGTCGTCGTCGACGTCGCGGCGCCGGCCGGGCAGGGCGAGGACGACCAGGACGACGGCCAGCAGGCCCTGCGCCCACAACCAGGCGGTGTGGCCGAACGGGTCGTCGTAGGTGACGTCCAGCTTGCCGCCGGAGGCCGGGAGTTCGAAGCCCTGCGCCCAGCCGTCGACCGTGGTACGGCCGAGCGGCTTGCCGTCCAGGGTGGCGGTCCAGCCCTCGGCGGCGGAGTCGGCCAGGCGCAGCACGCGGCCCTGGGCGCCGGACGGGATCTCGGTGTGGATCTCGACGGGTCCGGCCGCGACGGGCTCGGGCTCACCGGAGCCGTCGCCGGACACGATGGTCGCGCGCGCGACCTCCCGGTCGACCCGCCACAGCGCGCTGCCGCCCTGCTGGCTGAGCCGGCTCAGGCCGGGGGTCGCGTCCAGGACGCGGGTGACCTCGCGGGGCGCGCCCTGGTGGACGAGGACGTAGCGCACGGCGTAGCCGCCGAGCTGGTCGGCCTGGTCGGCGCCGGAGCCGGCGACGAGGTTGGCGACGACCTTGTCGAGCCGGCCGTTCCCGCCGTCGGAGTCGGCCAGTTCGCCGTCGCCGAGGCGCGCTCCGGAGCCGCGGACCAGCATGTAGCTCACGTGGGCGGCCGAGTCGCTGTCGAGGACCAGGGTGCGGGCCTGGTCACGGGTGCGGCTCTCCTCGGCGACGAACGCGGGCACCTGGGCGGGGTCGCGCCGCTCCAGCGGCCCGTCGGCTCCCCGGACCATCCAGCCGGCGGCGATCAGCGGGCCGACGGCCGAGGCGAGGGCGATCAGCGCGGCGACGGGCTGACGCCAGCCGAAGCTCTGCTCGGCCACGCGCGCGCGTGCCCCGTCGGCGCCGAGGGTCGCCGCGGCCAGCAGGGCGATGCCGTAGACGAGGGTGGCCGGTCCGGCCCACACGGAACGGTTGGACAGGACCGCGAAGACGAGCCCGACCAGGGCGACGGCCCAGGCCGTCCGGATGCCCAGCTGCCGTTCGGAGCGCAGCAGGGCGGCGAGCGCGGCCGCCACGATGCCGATGAGCACCAGCCCGCCGACCGTGCCGGGCCCGCCGGGGCTCATGCCGAGCAGGTCGAGGGCGGAGGCGGCCGAGGCACCGTGGTCCAGGCCGGCCTCCTCGAAGAACCCGAACGGGAGCAGCGACAGCGACCAGGGCGCGAGGAGCAGCAGGGGCGTGCCGAGTTGGGCGAGGAAGCGCAGCCCGTACGCCGTGATGTCGCCTCTGCGCAGGACCAGCAGCGCGGCACCGAGGATCAGCGCGATGGGCCACACGACGGGCGTGAAGGCGGTGGTGATCGTCAGCAGCAGGGCGAACGCCCAGGTGGCCCGCCAACTGCCGCGGGCGCCGGTGGCGTTCGTCAGCCCGGCGGCCGCGGCGCCCGCGCGCGCGAGGAGCGGCAGCAGCACGGCGAGGACCGCGGTGCCGATGCGTCCGCCGGCGAGCGCGCCGGTGGCGGCGGGCAGGAAGGCGTAGGCGACGGCCGCCCATGCGCGCAGCAGCCGGGAGGGGACGAGCGGGCGGGAGGCGAAGTACGCGGTGAGGCCGGCCAGCGGCACCGAGCAGACCAGCAGCACGGTGACGGCGAGCCCGGCCGAGCCGAGCAGCACGGAGGCCAGTGCGGCCACGACCGCGAGGTACGGCGGTGCGGAGGCGGTGCCGCCCGCGCCCACCGTGTGCCAGGCGTCCACGTACCGGGACCACAGGTCGCCGGCGCCGGCCGGGGCGGGCAGCAGCGCACCGCCCGTCAGGGCACCGCCGCCGAGGAGTTCGCGGCAGGCGGCCAGGGAGACCAGCAGGAGCACCAGGAAGAGCACCGGGCCGGGTTTGCGGGCGATGCGCTTGAGGCGGGCGAACTGCTCGACCTGGAGGAAGTCCGCGTCGTCGCCGCCGGGTCCGGACTCGATGGCGCCGCCGTGCCGGCCGGCGCCGGCTGCGGACTCGGTGTCGGAGCGGCCGACGAGGTTGCCCGCGACCTGTTCGACGGTGACGCGGATGGTCGCGCCGGGGGGCGGGAACAGGGCCCGCAGCTCCTCCTTGCCGATCTGCGGGCGGCCCCGCTCGCGCCGTCCGGCGATGATGCGTTCGGGCCGCAGCAGGACGCTCAGCAGACCGCGGATCTCGTCGAGGGCCTGCCCTGGGACCTTGCCGACGAGGTAGGCGACGGTCCGCAGCAGGGTGCCGAGGACGAGGCGGACCAGCACCCAGGGCAGGGCGGCCGTGCGGGTGTTGACGAGCAGGGTGTGGACGGCGCCGGCCTTGTCGACCTTGTGCGGGGAGGCGGCGGTGCGGCCCGCGCAGTCGACGGTGCGTCGTTCGCGCGAGGCGGCCTCGGCGTGCCGGACGACGGCGTCGGGGGCGACGAGAACGCGGAGACCGGCGGACTGCGCGCGCCAGCACAGGTCGACGTCGTCGCGCATCAGCGGCAGCCGGCGGTCGAACCCGCCGAGCCGCTCGAAGATGTCACGCCTGATCAGCATGCCGGCGGTGGACACCGACAGCACCGACCGCACGTGGTCGTGCTGGCCCTGGTCCTGTTCGCGGCGGTCCAGGCCGGTCCAGCGGCGGCCGGAGTTGGCGATGGAGACGCCGACCTCCAGCAGTTGCCGGCGGTCGTACCAGCCGCGGAGCTTGGGGCCGACGACGGCGACGTCGTCGCGGCCCAGTTCGTACTCGTTGTCCACGACGCGCAGCAGCTGGGCGAGGGCGTCGGGTTCGGGGGCGCAGTCGTCGTGCAGCAGCCAGAGCCACTGCACCGGCTCTCCGTGGGGCAGCTCGGGCAGGTCGTAGGCGTCGTCGCGCCACGTGCGCGTGACGGGGTCCCAGCCGCTCGGCCGCTTCAGGTACGTCAGGTCCTCGGGGGTGAGGACGGGCGCGATGCGGGTGGCCTCCTCGACGGCCTGGCCGAAGCCGGTGCGCCGGGCCAGGTGCAGCACGCGGTCGTCGCCGAGGGCTTCGGTGACCAGCCGCGCGGAGTCGTCGGCGCTGCCGGTGTCGGCGGCCACGGCGTACTGGACGGGGCGCTCCTGGCCGAGCAGCCCGGCGAGCGCGTCGGGCAGCCAGCGGGCTCCGTCGTGGGAGACGAGGACCGCGGTCACCACGTGACGCGGGAACTCAGGTGTGGCAGCGAGGTCTTGGTGAGCTGCCGTGTGGCTGTGCACGGACATCGAGGTACGGGCCCCGGTTCGGTGGACTGCGGTGGACGCCCGTGCCTGGTGGGGATGGCGGGGCGTCTCGGACGAGCGACCACACTATCGGCTGGCCGGAGAAGCGGACCGCCGCCTGTGGACAACCCACCGGCGGCGGTCCGTTCGAGGCGTATGCGGGTATGTGTCCGTGCCGTTCGAGATGACGACGGGTCAGACGGCGGCCTTCTTCAGCCGGCGGCGCTCCCGCTCGGACAGGCCGCCCCAGATACCGAAGCGCTCGTCGTTCGCGAGGGCGTATTCGAGGCATTCGGAGCGGACCTCACAGGCGAGGCAGACCTTCTTGGCCTCCCGGGTGGAGCCGCCCTTCTCGGGGAAGAAGGACTCGGGGTCGGTCTGGGCGCACAGCGCGCGCTCCTGCCAGCCGAGCTCCTCGTCCGCGTCGTCGACCAGCAGTTGCTGCACCAGCTCGGTCATGTGCGCCCCTCGTCTGTCTTTCGCGTCCCCGTGATGCGGCCGTTACCGATTACGGCTGAACGACACGAGTGAAATTACAAGTGTGCTGCTCCGGGCGAGTCAAGCCGAGATCTGCTATTGGGCCCCTTATTCACTCTGCGGAACCAAGGCCGTGCAGAAAGTGTTCAAATCGCCATAAACCTTGACACACTGACGGGCCCGGCCGGGACCTCGGCCCCGCACAGCGCCTGTACTGGGCAGGACGTCCCGGCGATCGATCTCGTTCCGACACGCACGCCGAAGCGAACCGGATCACATTCGGATCACGGGATCGCAACGAGGCTTGCGCGCCCGGCATGTGCCGCATGTGTCCCGGAAGCCGCCTGAGCAAACCTTTCGCCTGTGAGATGAACCGGATGAGGTGAACCATGTCCCACATAACGGGCATCAAGTTGACAGTGAGAGTGTGACCCGGTGTCCTTGTGGGCATGCTCGCGAACTCGGCACTCACCCCGACCCGCACCGCCGGGTCCCACGGTGCTGCCCGCGCTCGCTGTAGCTGTTGTTGCTGTTCCAGCTGTTGAGCCGACCGCGCTCCGGCTGTCCCGGGAGTCCACGCGACTCCCTTTCCACCCGCCCGACCAGGGCGTTCTTCCTGCTTTTCGCTCCTTCCCCGACTCTTCCGCCGAGGAACACCGCATCCATGAACAGCGACAGCGACCTCCAGATCGCCGGCGACATCCTCGAAGTCCCCCACCTCCTCCAGGCTCCGCGCGAGCACCCGGCCACCGTCGCGGAGTTCGCCGGCCTGGCCCGTGAGATCGCCGCCGACCGCTCCCAATGGGTGCACCTCGTCCGGTACGACGCGACGACACGCTGGTACCACCGGCTGCGCACCGGCCCCGGCTACGAGGTGTGGCTGCTGTCGTGGGTGCCCGGCCAGGGCAGCGGTCTGCACGACCACGGACCCTCCTCCGGCGTGCTGACCGTCCTGGACGGCACGCTGACCGAGCGCACGGCGCGCGGCACGCGCGCGTTGCGTGCGGGGGCGCAGCGGGTCTTCGCGCCGGGCTACGCGCACGACGTGCTCAACGACACGCTGGAGCCCGCGGTCAGCCTGCACATCTACTACCCGGGCCTGACCCGGATGCCGATGCACTCACAGCAGTGCTCGGCCGCCGTGCCGCGCGACGCGGAGGCCGGAGCCGCCCCGGCCGTCTGACGCTCTGTCGTACCCGCCTGCAAGACTTGAGCCCATGCGCATTGTGGTTCTGGCAGGCGGCATCGGCGGTGCCCGGTTCCTGCGTGGTCTGAAGCGGGCCGCGCCGGACGCGGACATCACGGTCATCGGCAACACCGGGGACGACATCCACCTCTTCGGGCTGAAGGTCTGCCCGGACCTCGACACGGTGATGTACACGCTCGGCGACGGCATCAACGAGGAACAGGGCTGGGGGCGCGCCGACGAGACCTTCCACCTCAAGGAGGAACTCGCGGCGTACGGCGTCGGGCCGGAGTGGTTCGGTCTCGGCGACCGGGACTTCGCCACGCACATCGTGCGGACGCAGATGATCAGCGCCGGATATCCGCTCAGCGCGGTGACGCAGGCGCTGTGCGACCGCTGGAAGCCCGGCGTGCACCTCATTCCCATGACGGACGACCGGGTCGAGACGCACGTCGCCGTCGAGATCGACGGCGAGCGCAAGGCGATCCACTTCCAGGAGTACTGGGTGAAGCTGCGCGCCTCGGTGCCCGCCGAGGCCGTCGTACCGGTCGGCGCCGAGCAGGCGAAGCCGGCGCCCGGCGTCCTGGAGGCGATCGCCCAGGCGGACGTCGTCCTCTTCCCGCCCTCCAACCCCGTCGTCTCGGTCGGCACGATCCTCGCCGTGCCCGGCATCCGGGAGGCCATCGCGGACGCCGGGGTGCCGGTGGTGGGCCTGTCCCCGATCGTCGGGGACGCGCCCGTGCGCGGCATGGCCGACAAGGTGCTCGCGGCGGTCGGCGTGGAGTCCACCGCGGCCGCGGTCGCCGAGCACTACGGCTCGGGGCTGCTCGACGGCTGGCTGGTCGACACGGTCGACGCGGACTCCGTCACGCGCGTGGAGGCGGCCGGGATCCGCTGCCGCGCCGTGCCGCTGATGATGACCGACGTCGACGCGACCGCCCGGATGGCCCGCGAGGCGCTGGCGCTGGCGGAGGAGGTGCGGGCGTCATGAACCGGGCAGCGGCGCCCGCCTACCGGGTGTGGGCCGTCCCCGGCCTTCCGGAGGTGCGCCAGGGCGACGACGTGGCCAAGCTGATCGCGGCGGCCGAGCCCGGGCTGGCCGACGGGGACGTGGTGCTCGTCACCTCCAAGATCGTGTCCAAGGCGGAGGGCCGGGTGGTCCGGGCGGCCGACCGGGAGACGGCGATCGACGCGGAGACGGTACGCGTGGTGGCCCGGCGTGGCTCGCTGCGGATCGTCGAGAACCGGCAGGGCCTGGTCATGGCGGCGGCCGGGGTCGACGCCTCCAACACGCCGTCCGGGACGGTACTGCTGCTCCCCCGGGACCCGGACGCCTCCGCGCGCGCCATCCGTGACGGTCTGCGGGATGCCCTGGGCGTCGAGGTCGGCGTGGTGGTCACCGACACGTTCGGCCGGCCCTGGCGCTCCGGCCTCACGGACGCCGCGATCGGCGCCGCCGGAGTGCGGGTGCTGGACGATCTGCGCGGGGGCACGGACGCGTACGGCAATCCGCTCAGCGCCACCGTGGTCGCCACCGCCGACGAACTCGCCGCCGCGGGCGACCTGGTGAAGGGCAAGGCCGCCGGGCTGCCCGTCGCCGTCGTGCGCGGGCTGCCGCACGTGGTGGTGGCCGGGGACGACGGCGAGGGGGCGCGGGCGCTGGTGCGCGGCGCGCGCGACGACATGTTCCGGCTGGGCACCTCGGAAGCCGTACGCCAGGCGGTGACCCAGCGCCGTACCGTACGGGCGTTCACCGACGGGCCCGTGGACCCGGGCGCCGTGCGCCGGGCGGTGGCCGCGGCGGTCACGGCACCGGCGCCGCACCACACGACGCCGTGGCGGTTCGTCCTGCTGGAGTCGCCGGAATCACGGACACGCCTCCTGGACGCAATGCGGGACGCCTGGATCGCCGACCTCAGAAGGGACGGCAGGAGCGAGGAGTCGATCGCCAAGCGGATCCGGCGCGGCGACGTGCTGCGCAACGCGCCGTACCTGATCGTGCCCTGCCTGGTCATGGACGGTTCGCACACCTACGGGGACGCGCGGCGCGACGGCGCCGAGCGGGAGATGTTCGTCGTCGCCGCCGGCGCCGGCGTGCAGAACCTGCTCGTCGCGCTCGCCGGGGAGGGACTGGGCTCGGCGTGGGTGTCCTCCACGATGTTCTGCCGGGACGTCGTACGCGAGGTGCTGGAGCTGCCGCGGGACTGGGACCCGATGGGTGCCGTCGCGGTCGGCCGTCCCGCCGGGGAACCGCGTCCGCGGCCGGAGCGGGACGCGGAGGTCTTCATCGAGGTGCGGTGACGCGCCCCGGCGAGCGCCTACCCTCTTAGGGACCTCTCGTTTCCCATGTCCCAGGGGCTTCTTTCGTGGCAGGACGTTTCGCTCCCCGGCCCACGCGTACGACGGTGCGCGGCGGGGACGTCGCCGTGCGCGCGGGCGTGCCCGGGCAGGCCGCGGCGCCCTGGAAGGTCCGGGTCTGGGTGCCCGACGGGCCGCTGGAGCTGGGGCTGGTCCTCGGTCCGCTGCGGCGCGGGCCGGGCGATCCGACGTTCCGGGCGATGCCCGACGGTTCCGTGTGGCGGGCCAGCCGGACGCCGGCCGGCCCCGGCACGCTGCGGGTGCTCGCGCGCGGCGGGGAGGTGCGGGGTGAGGCCTGGGGGCCGGGGGCCGAGTGGCTGCTGGAGCAGTTGCCGCGGATGCTGGGCGCCGACGACGACCCCTCCGCGTTCACGCCGCGCCACCGGCTGCTGGCGCTGACGCGGCACCGGCGGCCGGGGCTGCGGCTGACGCGGACCGGGCTGGTACTGGAGTCGCTGATCCCGTCGGTCCTGGAGCAGAAGGTCACGACGACGGAGGCGTACCAGGCGTGGCGGCTGCTCGTACGCAGGTACGGGGAGCCGGCGCCGGGGCCCGCGCCCGGGCGGATGTACGTGATGCCGGCGGCGCGGACGTGGGCGCTGATCCCTTCCTGGGAGTGGCATCGGGCCGGGGTGGACGACAAGCGGGCCTCGACGATCCTGCGGGCCGTGCGGGTCGCCGCGCGGCTGGAGGAGGCGGCCGGGATGGAGCCGGCGGCGGCGCAGCAGCGGCTGGAGCTCGTGTCCGGGATCGGGCCGTGGACGTCGGCGGAGACCGTGCAGCGCAGTCACGGGGCGCCGGATGCGGTGACCGTGGGGGATCTGCATCTGCCGGGGATCGTGGGGTTCGCGCTGGCCGGGGACCGGTATGCGGATGACGAGGTGATGCTGCGGTTGCTGGAGCCGTATGCCGGGCAGCGGCATCGGGCGGCGCGGTTGATTCTGCTGAGTGGGCGGGTGCCGGCGCGGCGGGCGCCGCGGATGGCTCCGCGGGACATCGGGCGGTTGTGACGGGTTCGCTGGTCCAGCGTGTGCCGGGTGCAGGGCCTGGGTGGGTGGTCCGGCGTTTGCCCGTTGCCCGGCGTTGGTGCGGGCCGGGGTGGGTCGCGCGGCCCGGCGCTACGGGGTGCCGCTGCGCCCACCCGTGCCGCCCTGGGGGTACCTCCCAGGCCGTTCAGGCACTGGGGGAGGCACGACTGCCCGCAGCTAGGGCGGCCCGGCGCCCGCGGCTCCGGCGGTCGGTGTCCAGCTGGGGCGGCCTGACGCCCAACGCGCTACGCCGACCGCCGCCGAAGTTCTGCAGCCGCCGGAGGTGTTACGCGTCGGAGGAGAAGCGGAGGGAGCCTGCTGGGATGCGGGCGTCGCACCATACGCGGACGCCGTCGCGGAGTTCGTTGTCGGCGCCGACGACCGCGCCGTCGCCGATGACCGTGCCCGTGAGGACGGAGCGTTCGCCGACGCGCGCCCGGGTCCCGATGAGGGAGTCGGTGATGACGGCGCCCGGCTCGATGACCGCACCCGGCAGGATCGTGCTGCCGAAGACCCGCGCCCCCTCCGCCACGAACGCGCCCTCGCCCACCACCGTGCCCCCGGCCAGCTTGGCGTCGGGCGCGACCCTCGCCGTGGGGAGGACGAGACGGTCGCCGCAGCGGCCCGGTATCGCCGGGGAGGGGGCGCGGCCCAGCACGAGGTCCGCCGAGCCGCGTACGAAGGCCGCCGGGGTGCCCAGGTCCAGCCAGTACGTCGAGTCGACCATGCCCTGGAGGTGCGCCCCGGTCGCCAGGAGCTCGGGGAAGGTCTCGCGTTCGACCGAGACCGGGCGGCCCAGCGGGATCGTGTCGATGACCGAGCGGCGGAAGACGTACGCCCCCGCGTTGATCTGGTCGGTGACGATCTCCTCCGGGGTCTGGGGCTTCTCCAGGAAGGCCAGGACCCGGCCCGTGTCGTCCGTGGGGACCAGACCGTACGCCCGCGGGTCCGTCACCTTGGTCAGGTGCAGGGAGACGTCCGCGCCCGTCGTCTCGTGCGTGCGGACCAGCGCGTCGATGTCCAGGCCCGTCAGGATGTCGCCGTTGAAGACCAGCACCGGGTCGTCCGGACCGGAGTGCAGCCGGGAGGCCACGTTGCGGATCGCGCCGCCCGTGCCGAGCGGCTCCTCCTCCGTGACGTACTCGATGTGCAGCCCCAGCGACGAGCCGTCGCCGAAGTACGGTTCGAAGACCTCGGCCAGATAGGACGTGGCGAGCACGATGTGCTCGACGCCCGCCGCTCTCGCCCGCGCCAGCTGGTGTGTGAGGAACGGCACCCCCGCCGCCCTGACCATGGGCTTCGGTGTGTGCACCGTGAGCGGGCGCAGCCGCGTGCCCTTACCGCCGACCAGGAGGATCGCTTCTGTCACCTGTCGTCTCTGCTTCCTGCCGGGACCGGCCGAACTGTCTTTCGGCCGGCCAGTGTATGCAGACCGTTCCATGGCGCCTTCGATGGCCGTGCGGTGTTCCGCCCTCGCCCCCCGACGGCGGTGAATCCGTTCCCCTGCGCCCTTCAGCGGCCCTGGTACTTCGCTGCGGTCTTCCGGGCCGTGCCGAGCTTGCCGTACAGCTTCCGGCCCGGGCAGCTCGTGGCGAAGCCGTCCCGGTGGCCGGAGATGACGTTCAGTCGTACCTTCTTACCTTTTCGGTAGAGATTGCCACCCCCGGACTTCAGGTATGTCTTGCCGCGCGGATTCATGCCGTGGAGTCCGAGCTTCCACGCGGTGAGCCGGGCGATGGCCTTCACGGCGGCGGACGACGGCTTCTTGGAGCCGTAGGTGCCGAGAACCGCGATTCCCATGCTGTTGGAGTTGAACCCGAGGGTGTGGGCGCCCAGCACCGGCTTCGCCACGCCACCGGCCCGTCCCTCGTAGATCTTGCCGCACTTGTCGACGACGAAGTTGTAGCCGATGTCGCGCCAGCCCATGCTCTTGACGTGGTAGCGGTAGATACTGCGAATGACCGACGGGGCCTGCGAGCACCTGTAGTTGTTCCCGGTGGCCGAGTGGTGCACGAAGGCCACCTTGACCTTCTTCGTGTACACGAACTTCTTCTCGCGCAGCTTCTCGTTCGCGCCCCAGCCGCGGCGGGTGACGATGCTCGGGCGCGGGCCGATGTGCGGCTTCGCCTTCTGCTGTTCCGTCAGCGCGCCGGTACCGAGGGCGAGGAGTTCGCGCTCGGTCTCGGCGCTGCTCAGTGCCGGGATCTCGGTCGCGTCGCCCGCGCGCGGGATGTCCTCTCCGGGGTTGACGAGTTCGAGACGCAGGCCGGTGGGGAGCGGGGAGGTGGCCGGGGCGGCGCTGCCGGCGCCGTCGTCGCTCTGTGCCCGGGCCCCTGCCGCGCCCTCCGCCCGCACCCGTACCTCCACTCCGTCGGACTCGCCCACCCACAGCGGTGCGGTGGCGCCGCGGACGCGGACCGAGGTGCTCTCCGGGGTGCCCGGGTCGGCGGCGTGGTCGGCGTTGTGGGTCTCCAGTTCCTGCCAGCCGGACCAGGTGCCGGTGGCGGTGGCGCGGGTGCGGACCTGGACGCGGCCGTGCAGTTCGGCGTCCGGGTCGTCCCAGACGACACCGACCAGCGAGAAGTGCCGTACGTCCCGGCGGGACACGCCCTGTTCCCCGGGGCCGCGGTCGCCGGCGAGGGGAACGAGGGGCAGCGACTGGGTGCTGCCCGAGGCGTACGCCTCGGCCTGCGCCGTTCTCCCGGTCGTCGGCGGTGCCGCGGAGCCGGCCGCCGCGGGAGCGGCGAGCGGGAGGGCGAGGGCGGCCGCGCAGGTGACACCGATCGAGGAAGCAAGGAATCGAAGCATGCTCCTGATCTTGAACATTGTCGTACAAATCTGTCCATCCGGAACTTGACGGGTCGTAGGGTGTTTTCGCCCGATCCGGTGGCGGCGCGGTACCCCGTCCGCTCGATGCGCGCCCGCGGGCCCGCGTACGCTTGCGCGGGTGAACGCGACCGATCGCACCCCTGCCGACCTGCTGAGTTCCGCGCTCGCCGCGGACCCTGGACGCCCCCTGGTGACGTTCTACGACGACGCCACGGGCGAGCGCGTCGAACTGTCCGTGGCCACCTTCGCCAATTGGGTGGCCAAGACCGCGAATCTGCTCCAGGACGAGTTGTCCGTCGAGCCCGGTGACCGGGTCGCGCTGCTGCTGCCCGCGCACTGGCAGACGGCGGTGTGGCTGCTGGCCTGCGCGTCGGTGGGCGCGGTCGCCGACATGGCGGGCGATCCGGCGTCGGCCGACGTGGTGGTGAGCGGGCCGGAGCCGGAGTCGCTGGAGGCGGCCCGGGCGTGTTCCGGGGCGCGGATCGCGCTGGCGCTGCGGCCGCTCGGGGGGCGTTTCCCGCAGGTGCCGGAGGGCTTCGCCGACTATGCGGTGGAGGTCCCGGGGCAGGGGGACCGGTTCGTGCCGTACGCGCCGGTGGATCCGGAGGAGCCGGCGCTGATCGTGGCCGGGCGGGAGTTCAGTGGTGCCGAGGTCGTGGAGCGGGCTCGGGCGGAGGCGTCGGAGCTGGGGCTCACGGGGCCGGGGGCGCGGATTCTGTCGGGGTTGCCGTACGACACGTGGGAGGGGTTGAACGCGGGGTTGTACGGGCCGTTGGCGACCGGGGCGTCCGTGGTGCTGTGCCGGCATCTGGAGCGGGCGGGGGCGGAAGTGCTGGACAAGCGGATCGAGGCGGAGCGGGTCACGGCCACGGCGCGGTGACTTTTCGGTTGGCGGGGGGTTGTGACCCGGCGTTTGCTGTGTCGCCCGGTGTTGGTGCGGGCCGGGGGTGGGGCGCGCGGCCCGGCGCTGGCGGGGTGCCGCTGCGCCCACCCGTGCCGCCCTGGGGGTACCTCCCAGGCCGTTCAGGCACTGAGGGAGGCACGACTGCCCGCAGTTGCGGCGGGTCGGCGTCTGCGGTTGCGGTGGTGCGGCGGCCGGCGGCTGGGGTGGGTTCGTTGTCCCCGTACGGAGCAGTTCCGGCCGCGCTTGTGGGGGCTTGCGGGGCATGGTCGTAAGAGGACGTGTACTCGACGCATGACACGCTCGTACGGCACGAGGGGGTGGAGCCAGACGTGGGCGACAGTGCAGGCATGCCCACCCTGGGTCCGGGGGCGGGGGCGTCCGCCACCGGACGTGGGCTGAGCCGCCGGCGCCGGCGGCGCTGGCTGCGCCGGTCGGGGATCGCGGTCGCCCTGCTCGTGGCCGGTGCCGCGGGGACCGGCTGGGCGGTGTACGTCAAGCTGAGCGGAAACATCACGCCCGACCGGGCCGCGGCGGACGAGCTCGCCCGGTACGAGAAGGAACGGCCCACCTCGCTCGCCCGCGGCGCGCAGAACCTGCTGCTGATCGGATCGGACTCGCGGTCCGGCGACGACAACGCACGCTACGGGCGGGACTCGGGCACCGAGCGGTCGGACAGCACCATCCTGCTGCACCTGGCGGCGGGCCGGCGCAGCGCCACCGCCGTCTCCCTGCCCCGCGACCTGATGGTGGACGTGCCCGCCTGCCGGCGCCCGGACGGCTCCCGCACCGAGCCGGTGTTCGCGATGTTCAACTACGCCTTCCAGACGGGCGGTTCGGCCTGCACGATCCGGACGGTGGAGAAGCTGGCCGGCCTCCGGATCGACCATCACGTGGTCGTCGACTTCCACGGTTTCAAGAAAGTGGTCGACGCGCTCGACGGAGTCGAGGTGTGCCTGAAGGAGCCGGTCGACGACAAGGACGCCAAACTGCGGCTGCCCGCGGGCCGGGTGACGCTCGACGGGGAGCAGGCCCTCGGTTATGTCCGCGCCCGCAAGTCGCTCGGCAACGGCAGCGACACGGACCGGATGGAGCGGCAGCAGCGGTTTCTGGGAGCGCTCGTCAACAAGGTGCGGAGCAATGACGTCCTGCTGAATCCGGTGAAGCTGTATCCCGTTCTGGACGCGGTCACCTCGTCCCTCACGACGGATCCGGATCTGGCCAGTCTGCGCGGTTTGTACGAACTCGTTCGCGGGTTGCGCGACATCCCCACCGAACGCGTGCAATTCCTGACCGTTCCCCGGGAGTCGTACACCCACAACGCCAATCGAGACCAACTCGTGGAGTCCGAGGCGGAGAAGCTGTTCTCCCGGTTGCGGAAGGACGAACCCGTGGTGATCGCGGGGGACGTTCCGCGGATTTTCTCCGGGAATGGCGCCCCCGGGAGCGGCCGGGGAGGCGGTGCGGGAGCTCTCCGCAAACTCCCGCACGACTACGGCGAGTACGGCAACCACAACGGAAAGTCCCCGGAAAAGCGGGCCGGTGAGCCCGCGGAAGCCGATTCTCCGGCACCGACGTTCAGCGGCAACACCGCCGCCGAGGACATCTGCGGGTAAAGCCCGTTCCAAGGCGCTGCCGAGGCAACGTGCTCTTGTCCACGAAAATGGGTGGATTGCCCAGTTGTAAGGGTCGTGGAATTTGTCACCACCGTCGCCCGCAACCGAACAAGGCGGTTAATGTGAGCGGTCCGGTGTGGCTCACGAGGCTCGTCCCTGGGGCAGCGCACCGAGTGACCGTGACCCGAGCGCCTGGAGGGGAAGGCGCCGCGTGGCCCCGACGGAGGATTCGGACAACCGTGGACGCGCAAGGCCGTGGGCGGGCGGACAACATCGACCCCGCAGACCAGTGGGTGCTCAATCCGAACACCGGTGAATACGAACTGCGACTGACCCCTTCCGCTCCGCAGTCGACGGTACCGGGGCCGCGCAGGGCCGCGTCCGGCGGCTCCCGTGCGGCGCGCGGCCGTACCGCTCCGGCGCCGGGCCGTGAGGTCCCGCCCCAGCGGCGGCGCCGTGCGGCCCCCGAGGAGCCGCCGCCCGGTCGGCGCGGACGCCGGCGGCCGGGGAAGAAGAAGTCGAAGGCCAAGAAGGTCCTGATGTGGACCGGCGGCACCATGGCGTTCGTCGTCCTCGCCGTGGGTGTGGGCGGCTACCTCTACCTGCAACACCTCAACGACAACATCCAGTCCCTCCCGGACGACGGTGCCGGCACCGGCGGCTTCAAGAAGGACGAGGCGATCAACATCCTCGTCATCGGCACCGACAAGCGCACCGGCGCGGGCAACGAGGGCTACGGCGACAAGGGCAGCGCCGGACACGCGGACACCACGATCCTGCTGCACGTCGCCAAGGACCGCTCCAACGCCACCGCCCTCAGCATCCCCCGCGACCTGATCGTCGACATCCCCGACTGCCCGACCACACAGGAGGACGGGACCACGAAGGTCATCCCCGGCTCCACCGGCGTCCGCTTCAACACCAGCCTCGGCCAGAACGGCCGTACGCCGAGCTGCACCATGCGGACCGTCACCGAGCTGACCGGGATCACGCCCGACAACTTCATGGTGGCCGACTTCAACGCGGTCAAGACGCTGACCTCGGCGGTCGACGGCGTCGACGTCTGTCTGGCGAAGGACATCGACGACCCCGACTCGCATCTGAAGCTGTCCGCGGGCACGCACAAGATCGAGGGCGAGCAGGCGCTGGCCTTCCTGCGCACCCGGCACTCCGTCGGCACGGGCGGCGACCTGAGCCGCATCGAGATCCAGCAGCAGTTCCTCGGCTCGCTGATGCGCAAACTCAAGTCCAACGACACCCTCACCAGCCCCACGAAGATGGTGAAGCTGGCCGAGGCGGGCACCAAGGCGCTGACCGTCGACTCCAAGCTCGACAGCATCGGCAAGATGAAGGACCTCGGTCTGGAGCTGGGCAAGCTCAACACCAAGAACCTGACGTTCACCACGGTGCCGGTGAAGGACAACCCGGCCGAGACGGTGAAGGCGACGGTCGTCCTCAACGAGGCG
>NZ_JACVQF010000225.1 GCF_014534645.1 Streptomyces griseicoloratus | reverse complement strand
GTCACGCCGGACCCGACCACGGGCCGTACGCCGACCGAACGTGAGCGCATCAAGGCCATGGTCGCCATCGCGCTGAAGGCCGAGGAGGTCGGCCTCGACGTCTTCGCGACCGGCGAGCACCACAACCCGCCGTTCGTGCCCTCGTCGCCGACCACGATGCTCGGCTACATCGCGGCCCGGACCGAGCGGCTGATCCTGTCCACGTCCACCACCCTCATCACCACGAACGACCCGGTGAAGATCGCCGAGGACTTCGCGATGCTCCAGCACCTGGCCGACGGCCGCATGGACCTGATGATGGGACGCGGCAACACCGGCCCGGTCTACCCCTGGTTCGGCCAGGACATCCGGCAGGGCATCAACCTCGCCGTCGAGAACTACGCCCTGCTGCACCGCCTGTGGCGCGAGGACGTCGTCGACTGGGAGGGCAAGTTCCGCACCCCCCTGCAGGGCTTCACCTCCACGCCGCGCCCGCTGGACGGCGTGCCGCCCTTCGTCTGGCACGGCTCGATCCGCTCCCCCGAGATAGCGGAACAGGCCGCGTACTACGGCGACGGCTTCTTCCACAACAACATCTTCTGGCCGGCCGACCACACCAAGCGGATGGTCGAGCTGTACCGGACCCGGTACGCCCACTACGGGCACGGCACGCCCGAGCAGGCCATCGTCGGCCTCGGCGGGCAGGTGTTCATGCGGAAGAACTCGCAGGACGCCGTGCGCGAGTTCCGGCCGTACTTCGACGTGGCGCCGGTCTACGGGCACGGCCCGTCGCTGGAGGACTTCACGGAGCAGACGCCGCTGACCGTCGGCTCGCCGCAGCAGGTGATCGAGAAGACCCTGTCGTTCCGCGAGTACGCCGGTGACTACCAGCGCCAGCTGTTCCTGATGGACCACGCCGGGCTGCCGCTGAAGACCGTGCTGGAGCAGCTCGACCTGCTCGGCGAGGAGGTCGTGCCGGTGCTGCGCAAGGAGTTCGCCAAGAACCGGCCCGCGAACGTGCCGGACGCGCCGACCCACACCTCCCTGCTGGCCGGCAAGGACACCGTGAAGGAAGGAGCCCGCGCATGAAGCTCGTCGTCGTCTCCGCGGGGCTGAGCGTCCCGTCCTCCACCCGGCTCCTGGCCGACCGGCTCGCGGCGGCCACCGCCGGCCCGGCCTCGGCCGAGGTCCAGGTGGTGGAGCTGCGCGACCTCGCCGTGGAGATCGCGCACAACTTCACCAACGGGTTCCCGGGGCGGGCGCTGTCCGCCGCGTTCGACGCCGTGACGGGAGCCGACGGCCTGATCGTCGTCACGCCGGTGTTCTCGGCGTCGTACAGCGGGCTGTTCAAGTCGTTCTTCGACACCCTCAGTGTGAGCGACCCCGACGCCCTCGCGGGCAAGCCCGTACTGATCGCCGCGACCGGCGGTACGGCACGGCACTCGCTCGTCCTGGACCACGCCCTGCGCCCGCTCTTCGCGTACCTCAAGGCCGTCGTCGTCCCGACCGGTGTCTACGCCGCCTCCGAGGACTGGGGCGCCGGCGGCCTGGACGGGCGGATCGAGCGGGCGGCGGGCGAGCTGGCGGCGCTGATGCGGGGCCTGTCGACGACGACGGCGGAGCCGGCGGGCCGGGAGCCCGAGGTGGTGCCGTTCGAGCAGCGGCTCGCCGCGCTGCGGACCGCGGGGTGAGAGCTCGGTAAGAAGCGCCACCGCCCGGCCGCCGTGCCCGCGGCCTTGGCAGACTGGACGGGTGCCCCGGACTGTTCTGCTCGCCGAAGACGACCGCGCCATCCGGCACGCCCTGGAGCGCGCCCTCACCCTGGAGGGCTACGAGGTCACCGCGGTCGCCGACGGCGTCGAGGCGCTGGCGCAGGCGCACCGCGGCCGGCCCGACGTGCTCGTCCTGGACGTGATGATGCCGGGCATCGACGGACTCCAGGTCTGCCGGACCCTGCGGTCAGAGGGCGACCGTACGCCGATCCTGATGCTGACGGCGCTGGTGGAGACCGCCGACCGCATCGCGGGCCTGGACGCCGGCGCCGACGACTACGTCCTCAAGCCGTTCGACGTCGAGGAGGTCTTCGCCCGGCTGCGCGCCCTGCTGCGCCGTACCGGCGGGGCGGACCCGGGCGACCCGCCGAAGCCGGCCCCCGCCCCGGAGGCGGCCGCGGCCCCCGAGGGCCCCGGCCGGTACGTCGAGGCCGCCGGGCTGCGCATGGACCCGCAGGCCCGCCGCGCCTGGCGCGGGAGCCGTGAGCTGGAGCTGACCCGGACCGAGTTCGAGCTGCTGGAGCTGCTGGTCCGCAACGCGGGCATCGTCCTCGACCACTCCACCATCTACGACCGCATCTGGGGGTACGACTTCGGGCCCGGCTCGAAGAACCTGGCCGTCTACGTCGGCTATCTGCGCCGCAAGCTGGACGAGCCGGGGGCCCCGCAGCTGATCCAGACCGTGCGCGGCGTGGGTTACGTGCTGCGGGAGGGCTGAGTGGGCGCTGCCGGCATCCCGCGGCGGCTGCGGCTGCTGTCGCTGCGGACCACGTTCGCCGTGTCGTTCGCGACGGTCACCGCCGTGGTCACGGTGCTCGTGGGCGTGCTGTCGTACAACGCCGCCGCCCGGCTGGTCCGGGTGGACCACGAGTCGGTCTTCGACCAGGTCGTGCAGGACCTGCGCGACGAGGTGCGGCAGCGGCGGATGACGCCGGACGACTTCTCCTCCTCCGCGCCGGGCCACGACATCGTGCGCCCGGTCCGCACGGACGTACAGGTGCTCGGGCCGGACGGGAGGGTGACCGACCCGTCCGATCCCCGGCTGCCGGTCACCGAGTCCGACCGGAGGACCGCGGGCGCCGCCGTCTCCGCGCGGATGGTCCAGCACAAGGACGTGGTCGTCGGCCGGGACGTCTACCGCATCGCGACCGTCGCCCTGGGCGGTGGCCGGGGTGCGGTGCAGGTGGCGCAGGAGTTCGGCGACACCGAGGACCTGCTGCGGTCCCTGCAGCGGCGGACGGGGATCCTGATGGCGGCGGTCGTGACCGCCGCCGGCCTGTTCGGCTGGTGGCTGGCCCGGCGCATCACCCGGCGCCTGGTGGCCCTCACCGCCGCCGCCGAGGACGTCGCCCGCACCCGCCGGCTCGGCATCCAGGTCCCGGTCACCGGGCTCGACGAGGTCGGCCGGCTCGGCCGCGCCTTCGACCGCATGCTGGGCCGCCTCGCCCAGTCGGAGGAGGACCAGCGCCGGCTGGTGCAGGACGCGGGCCATGAACTGCGCACGCCGCTGACGTCGCTGCGTACGAACATCTCGCTGCTGCGCAGGATCGACGAGCTTCCGCCCGCGGCACGCGAGGAACTGGTCGCGGACCTCGGCCAGGAGGCCCGCGAACTGACCGACCTGGTCAACGAGCTGGTCGACCTGGCGGCCGGCCAGTCCGACACCGAGCCCCCGCAGCGGGTCGACCTCGCCGAGATCGCGCACGACGTCGCGACGCTGGCCCGGCGCCGCACCGGGCGCGAGATCAGCGTCCGCGCCTGCGGCGACACGACCACGGACGGCCGCCCGGCCATGCTGACCCGCGCCGTGTCCAACCTGGTCGAGAACGCCACGAAGTTCGACCGCGACGGCACCGGCCCCATCGAGGTCTCCGTCGCCGGGCCCGCCCGCCCAGGTACGGTCCGCGTCGAGGTCCTGGACCGCGGCCCCGGCATAGCCGACCGCGACCTGGTCCACGTCTTCGACCGCTTCTACCGCGCCGCCGACGCCCGCTCCCAGCCCGGCTCGGGCCTCGGCCTGTCCATCGTCCGGGAGGTGGCCCTGGCCCATGGGGGAGCGCCGTTCGCGCACCGGCGGGAGGGGGGCGGTTCGGTGATCGGGTTCACCGTGGGCGGAGGACCCGCCGGGGACGAGCCGCATAGCGGCGGCTCCGGCTGAGCAGTCATCCGTGCGGGGGGCGTCGGCGGCGGAAGGGGAGGACCGGCAGCGTGCTGAGCGACGAGGAGGCCGCCGCACTGGCGGCGATCGACGAGAAGGACCTGGCCCGGACGCTGCTGGAGCTGATCGCCGTGCCCAGCGTGACCGGGAGCCCGGCGGAGTCGGAACTCCAGCACGACCTGGCCCGCCGCCTGGAGCGGCTGGACATGGACGTCGACCTGTGGCCGATGGACCTGCCCGCGCTCCGGGCGGACCCCGGCTTCCCCGGCGCCGAGGCCCCGAGGGACGAGGCCTGGGGCCTCGTCGGCACCACCCCGGACGGCGGCGACGGGCCGACCCTGATCCTCCAGGGCCACGTCGACGTCGTACCGCCCGGGGACCTCGCGGCCTGGGAGGGCGATCCGTTCGTGCCGCGGGTGACGGGGGACGACGTCGTGCACGGGCGCGGGGCCTGCGACATGAAGGCCGGCCTGGCCGCCCACCTCGCCGCGCTCGCGGCCGTCCGCGCGGCCGGCGTGCGCCTGCGCGGCCGGGTCGCCGCGCACTTCGTCGTCGGCGAGGAGGACGGCGGTCTCGGCGCCTTCGGCACCCTGCGGCGCGGGTACGGCGGCGACGCCTGCGTGATCGCGGAACCGACCGCGGGCACGCTCATCACCGCCAACGCGGGCGCGCTGACCTTCCGTCTCGCCGTGCCCGGCAAGGCCGCCCACGCCAGTGCGCGCGACCAGGGCGTCAGCGCGATCGACGCGTATCTGCCCCTGCACCGGGCGCTGGCCGGCCTGGAAGCGGAACGCAACGCCGATCCGGCACCGCTGATGGCCGAGTACGCCCTCCCCTACGCCCTGTCCGTCGGCACGCTGCGCTCCGGCGACTGGGCGAGCAGCGTGCCGGACCTGCTGGTCGCCGAGGGCCGGCTCGGGGTCCGCCTCGGCGAGGACCCGGCACGGGCGCGGGCCGAGCTGGAACGGTGTGTGGCCGAGGCGTGCGCCGCCGACCCGTGGCTGCGCGACCACCCGGCCACCGTGACCTGGCCCGGCGGCAGGTTCGCCAGCGGCCGCCTGCCGGAGGGCCACCCGCTGCCGGACGTGATCCGCGCCGCGCGGACCGACGCCACCGGCGGCCCGGCCCTGCGGGAGCGCGGGGCGCCGTACGGCAGCGACCTGCGTCTGTACGCGGGAGCCGGGATACCGACGCTGCAGTTCGGGCCGGGGGACATCCAGGTGGCGCACAGCGAGCGGGAGCACGTGTCGCTGCGGGAGGTGGTGGCGGTGACCCGGACGCTGGTGGTGGCGTTGCTGCGGACGGTCGGCACGAAGTGACCGGCGGGCCGCGGTCCCTCACGCCTCGAAGACCTCGCGGAGCTTGCGCTCGTCGTCGTGGGACAGGTTGCTGCTGATCAGCTGGGCGCTGCCGTTCGGGAACGCCTCGTGGACGCGGTCCACGACCGCCTCGGAGGTGAGGAGGAACAGGGCCGAGCTGCCCGGCGTCACCTCGCCCCGGACGCTGTCGATGAAGTCGTCGTCGATGCCCACGTCGGCCAGGGAGCCGCCGAGCGCACCGCTGAGGGCGCCGAGCGCGGCGCCGAGCAGCGGTACGAAGAAGATCAGCCCGAAGAGCATGCCCCAGAAGGTCCCGGACAGGGCGCCGGTGGCGGCGAGGTTGTGCAGCTGCTTCGTCTTGGGCTGCTTGCGGTCCTCCGGCCAGCTGACGACGGCCGCGTCGTGCACCTGTATCAGGCCCTGTTTCTGGAGGTCGAGGAGGGTTTGCTCGACGTGCTCGGCGCCTTCGGGGTTGGGGAACTTCCAGGCGGTGAGGGTGGCGGCCACGGGGGTTCCTTTCGAGCGGGTGAGGACGTGGAGGGCTGGTGGGGCCGGAGAGCGACGGGGGGCCTCGGGCCGGCCGCGGCGCGGGGGCGTCAGGCCGACGACGGGCGGCCGTGGTCGGTGCACAGCGCCCAGATGACGAAGACGGCGATGGCGATCGAGATGATCGCCCAGACCGGCTGGTACGGCAGCCAGATGAACTGCAGGACGACGACGAGGGCGGCGAGTCCGACACCGAGGCCCCGCGCCCAGGCGGCGCCCTTGAGGATGCCCCAGCCCGTGACGGCGACCAGGACGCCGAGGATCAGGTGGATCCAGCCCCACGTGGTGAGGTTGAACTCGAAGACGTAGTCGCCGATGCGGGTGTACACGTCGTCCTCCGCGATGGCGGCGATGCCGGTGAGGATGCCGAAGATGCCCTCCACCAGCATCAGCACACCGGCGAAGACGACACCGCCGGAGGCCCAGGCGCTCGCGCTGCTTCCGTGCCCTGTGGGGTGCCCGCTGCTTCGGGTGGCGTTGGCCATGGTCGTTCTCCGTCTCTCGGAATCCGCGCTGGGCGGGGAACTTCGAGCGTCGGTCCGTGACGGGCGGGTGGCGAGCGGGTGTGGGCCGTTCGGGTGAAGGCGACAACGACGTGCGCATACCCAGAGGTGGTATGCGCACGCCGTTGTGCGGGTCAGTGGTAGGCGTGCACCACGGCGTGGCCCTTGCCGCGGCCGATCATCCACTTGTTGACCGGCGTGGTGATCACGAAGGCCACGGCGAACCCGCCGAGCAGCGCCGACCAGAACAGTCCGTCCGACAGGTGTGCGTCCATCGCTCCCGGCGTCAGCGCGATGATGGTGTTGTCGACCAGCTCCATCACTGCGATGGAGACGGTGTCGGCGGCCAGTGCGACCTTGATCGCGGCCTTCAGGGACACCCCGGCGCGCACCACCGCGAAGAGGGTGAAGGAGTACCCGAAGACGAAGGCCAGCGTGATCGCGAGGATCATCGTCGGCACGTTGCCCCACAGCAGGGCGGTGCCGATGACCATGCCGAGGATCTCGCCGATGGCGCACCCGGTGAGGCAGTGCAGCGTCGCCTTCACCGCCGTCGCCCACGACGCGCCGTGCGCGTGGCCGCCGACGGGGGCGGCGTGGTGGTGCGCGGTGCCGGTGTGGTGGTGCGGGGTGCCGGTGTGGTGCGTGCTGTGGTCCATGACCTTCATCCCCATTCGACGTTCCAACGAGGAACCGGGCGGTCCCACATGCCCAACGGTATACCCCCAGGGGGTATTCCGTCGAGAGGGTGATCCTCGGGCCCACGGGGCGGGCACCCGGAAGGCCGAAGGCGCCCGCCCCGCACCGACGTGGTGGTGGTCAGTCCTTGCCGAGCAGCTTGTTCATCTGCTCGATCTCCGCGCTCTGCGAGGCGATGATCTCTTCGGCCATCCTGGTGGCCGGGGAGTAGGCGCCGTCGGCCTGCTCGGTCCTCGCCATGTCGACCGCGCCCTCGTGGTGCTTGATCATCAGCTCCATGAAGGCGGTGTCGAACGCCTTGCCCGAGGCGTCCTCGAGCTCGCTCATCTCCGCGGCCGTCATCATGCCGCCCGAGCCGTGCATGGAGTGGTCCATGGCACCCTCGGCGGGCACCTCCTCGCCCCACGAGGTCAGCCAGCCGGAGAGCGTCCTGATCTCCGGGGCCTGGGCCTTCTTGATCTCTTCGGCGAGCTTCTTCACTTCGGCCGACTGGGCCCGGCCGGGCGCGAGGCCGGCCATCTCGACGGCCTGGCGGTGGTGGGGGATCATCCCCTTCGCGAAGGCGACGTCGGCGGCGTTGTGCTGCCCCTGAGACGCCGGCGCCGAAGCCGGGGCGGATGCCGGGGCGGACGAGGAGGCGGTGGCGTTGTGGCCGCCGTGCCCGGCGGAGCCGTCGCCGCTGCCGTCGCCGCCGCAGGCGGCCAGGACGAGCGCTGCCGCACCGGCGGCGACGACGGCGGCACTGCGGCGGACGAGTGAACGCTTGTGGATCATGGTGATGCAACTCCTTGGCGCACGCCGGTCACGGCGTGCGGGAGGAACGGATGTGAGGGCATGCGGAAGCACGGCACCCGTCACCGGAGATCACTGGACGCGGGGGTGCCGAGCGGGCCGCTCTATATCCGCAGAAGCTGCAGCTCGGAGAGGTCGGGCGGCGCCCGCCCGCCGCGGGACGCTCCCATGGCCGCCGAGGCGGGCGAGGTGGCGGCGGGCGCGTCCGGCAGGGTGCCGGCCGGCGCCGGTGGCGTGTAGGCCGAACCGGTCCCGGCGGCGGCACACGTACCATCGGCGTGATCGAGGTGCCCCGTTCCGCCGTCCGTGTGGGCGCAGGCCACGTCCGCGTGCGGCGCACCGCCCGCGGCGGCCATCGCCATCTCGTGGCCCGCACCCGAATGCTTCGTCGGCACCACCCCGGGCGCCAGGCCGTGCATGCCGAGCACACCGGCCAGGACCGCCATCACCAGCAGCACGAACAGCCGCCCGGCCGGGCGGCTGCTTGATCGGGTACTGCTGGTCACCCGCCCATCGTACGGGCCGCCGTCACAGCGACAGCCGGGGACGGTCGGGGCCGAGGTGGTGCACGGCGGTCTCGTCGGCGTGCGGGGAGAGCAGGCCCCGCAGTTCCTCCGCCGCCGTCTTCAGCAGGTGGCCGTCGCGCTCGGCGTGGAGGGTTTCGAGGACGAAGGCGACGTGGGCGGAGTCCTCGGTGACGCGGGTGCGGTGGGCGTCGCGGTGGTTCCAGTGGCGGGTCAGGACGCCGGCGGTGTCGGCGTAGATGATCTCGCCGGGCTTGGGGTTCTCGACGGTCTCGGGCTCGCCGAGCGGGGTGAACTCCTCGGTGCCGTCCGCGTACCGGATGTCGACGTCGCCGGCGACGTGGTCCAGGTCGAAGGCGCCGGCGGGCAGTCCGTGGCGGACGGAGACGGTGTTGTACGAGTCGACGGCGGGGTTGATGCGGGGCAGGGCGCCCTTCTTGGCCAGGCGGCGGCCGAGCGCGTCGACGCTGGGGCGGATGCGGCGCGGGTTGGTGCCGAAGGAGCGGTAGGCGGTGTGCCACGCCTCGATACGGGGGTCGCTCTCGTCGGCGGGCTGCCAGGCGCCGTCGGCGAGCCGCTGCTCCAGGCCGTCGAGTGCGGCCACGGTGTCCGGCCAGGGTTCGCGGCCGCGCAGGCCGGTGGCGGTGACCACGGCGATGAGGGTGTCGGGGAAGGCCTCGGCGACGGCGGGGGCGATGAGGAAGGCGGTCATGGAGAGGATCTCCGTTCCTGCGTGCGGTTGGCGGCGGTTCAGGTGAGGGCGAGGAGGCTGACGGCGACGGCGGCGGTGCCCAGGCCGACGAGCTGGCCGCGGTGGATGCGTTCGGCGAGGACGCCGCGGGCGAGCAGGACGGTGCCGGCCGGGTAGAGGGCGGTGATCACGGCGACGACGGTGAGGTCGCCGCTGCGGGCGGCGAGCAGGAACAGCAGGTTCGCCACCGAGTCGAGCACGCCCGCGGCGGCCGACATCGCGTACGCGGGCTTCTCCGCGCCGAGCCTGCGGTGCAGGATGCCCGCCGCGGTCAGGGTGACGGCCGAGGAGACCGCCCTGCCGACGATGAGCGGGGCCACGCCGCTGTCGGACGGCGCCTGGTGCAGGAAGACGAGCTGCAGGGCGATGGCGGCCCCGGCGCCGAAGGCCAGCAGCAGCGCCGTCCGGGAGGGCCGCGCGGAGCCCGCGCCGCTTCCGGCGCTGACCAGCACGACCGCGACCAGCGCGAGCGGCAGGCCGATCAGTCCCGCCCGGCTCAGGTGCTCGCCCTGGAGCAGGCCCACGGTGACGGGCAGCGCGGCGGACACCAGCGCGGTCACGGGGGACAGCACGTTCATCGGGCCGATCGCCAGGGTCTTGTAGAGCAGGGCGAACGCCGCGGCCGAGGCGACACCGGAGGCGGCGCCCCAGCCGAGGGCGGCCGGGCCGAAGGAGGCGCCGAGCACCGGCCACAGCAGCAGTTCGATCGCCAGGCTGGCCGGGGCCGCGACCATGACGGTACGCAGGACGTGGGCCTTGCGGGCGCCGAGACCGCCGAGGAAGTCGGCGCATCCGTAGGCGAGAGAGCTGCCCAGGGCCAGCAGCAGAGCGAGCACGGGGAATCCTTTACCATTCAGTGGAACGACTGAACCGTACAACGGATCGACCGGCCTGTGTCAACCAAACGACCGGCCGGTGCATTCCATTGGTCCACTCTCGGAAGCCACTTTCGGAAGGGTGATCGGATGGCCGAGACAGAGGCGGCCCTGCGGACGCTCGCGCACAACGTCAGGGCGGCCCGTACTCGCGCCGGCCTGTCCCTGGACGAACTCGGCCGACGGGCCCAGGTGAGCAAGGGCGCCCTGGTCGGTCTGGAGAAGGCCCAGGGCAACCCGAACTTCGCCACCCTCGTCCGGCTGGCCGACACCCTCGGCATCTCCGTCTCCGCGCTGATGGAGGGGCCCGCCGAGGGCCGCGTCCGCATCGTGGCCGCCGATGCCGTCATGCCGCTCTGGGCCGGAGAGCGGGGCAGCGAGGCCCGGCTCATGCTGACGACCTCGGGGCCGGCCCCCGTCGAGGTCTGGCGCTGGCGCCTGGAACCGGGCGAGGAATACCCCAGCCATCCCCACCAGCCCGGAGTCGTCGAAACCGTCAGCGTCACCGCCGGCCGGATGACCCTGGTCGTCGACGGCACCGAGCACTCCGTCGAGGCCGGGCAGACCGCCGCCTTCGACGGCGACGCCCCCCACACCTACCGCGGCGCCGGCACCGGGACCTGCCACCTGATCATGACGGTCCACCTGCCCCCGGGCCCCGCCTCCACGGCCTGACCCGCCCACCACCGAGGCGTCGCCCCTCGGAGCGGACGCACCGGAAGCCGGCGCTCACCACGTCTCCGTGCCTTCCGCCGTGCCCTCGCCGCTCCGGGGCCCGGGCGGCCCCGCCCCGCCGCGCGCCTGCCGCACCCGCATCGCGAGCAGCGGGAGGACGAGGACGGAGACCATCGCCGCCCCGACCAGTGAGGCGGCCCGGTCCGTGCCGAGGAGCTTCTGGTCGACGCCGATGGTCGTGATGGCGACGACCAGGGGCAGGCACGTGGAGGAGAACAGCGAGAGAGCGGTCCGGTCGGCACGGCTCAGATCCCTCGGGGCGAGCAGGTACACGGGCCCGCCGCGCACCAGCAGGAAGAGCACCAGGAAGACCGGCACGAGCAGCAGCGCGACCGGATCGTCGAGCAGGGAGTCCAGGTCGAACTCGATGCCGGTGACGACGTAGAACAACGGCACGAGGAAGCCGAAGCCCATCGCCTCCACCCTGCCCAGGACCTCGCCGCTGCTCGCGGGGGCGGCCCGGTGGAGTACGAGACGGGTGAGGACCCCCGCGGCGAAGGCGCCCAGCAGTACGTCGAGGCCGAAGACCTCGGCGAGGCCGAGCATGCAGGCCAGCATCAGCATGACGAACCGGACCGCGAACTGGCCGCTGCTGTGCAGGGTCCGCTCGGTCAGCCGCCCGAACCAGGCCGGCCGAGGGCGCAGGGCCCAGAAGACGGCGGCGGCCGTGACGGCGCCGAACGCGGCCAGCAGCACCGCGGACTCGGCCGGCCGGCGTCCGCTGAGCAGCAGGGCCATGGCGACGACGGGCCCGAACTCGCCCACGGCCCCGAAGGCCGACACCACCGTCCCGAAACGCCCCCGCAGCTCCCCGCGGTCCCGCAGCATCGGCAGTACCGTCCCCAGTGCCGTACTGGTCAGCGCGGTGCCGACGACGAACGCCTCGAACACCTCGCCGCCGGAGACCAGGAACCCCAGCCCGATCCCGGCCGCGAGCGACACCGGCCAGGCCCACAGCGCCCGGCGCAGGGTGTCACCGCGGATCGCGGCGAACTCGATCTCGTAGCCCGCCAGGAAGATCAGCATCGACAGCCCGAGATCGGCGAGCGTGTCGACGACCTCGTCCGTGTGCGCCCAGCCGAGGACCTGCGGACCGATGACGATGCCGAGGGCGATCTCGAAGATGACCAGCGGGATACGGACCCGGCGGCCCGTGGCGTGGACGAGGAGCGGCGCCAGTACGGCCGCGGCCAGGATCAGGACGAGCGTGCCGGGATGCGTCATACGGCCTCGCCGGCCGGTGTGTCAGGGGGTGAAGACCTCGAAAGGGAAGCGCTCTGAGGCATCGGCAGCTCCCTGGCAGACGGCATGCGCCGCGCACGTGGCGCGACCGCGCGCACGGCCAGTGCCACTCTCACCCGCGCGGAGGGTCCGGACCACCAGGCGTACGCCACCAGGGGGAAGCCGCGCTCGCGCGTCCGGCGCAGTCCGCGAACCCACCTTTTGCGCACTAAATACGCCCATAAGAGAATCGGAAGGTGCTGCACTTGGAGGTGCCCCATGTCCGCTACTGGCCCGGCCCTCACTCGACGAGACACGACCGCGGTGGAACGGGGACCTGATCCGGTCCGGATCACCCTGTCGGTCAACGGCACCGAGCACAGCCTCGACGTCGAACCACGCGTCAGCCTCCTGGACGCGCTGAGGGAGCACCTGGACCTGACCGGCGCCAAGAAAGGCTGTGACCAGGGCACCTGTGGAGCCTGCACCGTGTGGGTCGACGGACGGCGCGTACTGGCCTGTCTCACCCTGGCGCTGACCTGCGAGGGCCACGAGGTCACGACGATCGAGGGGCTCGCCCCGGAGGCCGAACCGCACCCCCTGCAACGGGCCTTCGTCGAGCACGACGCCTTCCAGTGCGGCTACTGCACTCCGGGCCAGATCATGTCCGCGGTGGCACTGATCGAGGAAGGACACGCGGGGGACGACGCCGAGATCAAGGAGTGGATGAGCGGCAACATCTGCCGTTGCGCCGCCTACCCCAACATCCGGGCCGCGATCCGCGCCGTCCGCGACCAGACGTAGGGAGACTTCTCGTGCGGCCCATCGCCTACCTCCGCGCGACCGATGCGGCGAACGCCGTCGAGGCCGTCAGCACGGACCCCACCAGCGACTTCCTGGCCGGCGGCACCACCGAGGTCGACCTGCTCCGACAGGAAGTACTGAACCCCCGCCGACTCGTCGACATCAACGACCTGCCGCTGACCGGCATCGAAGGCACCCCCGAAGGCGGCCTGCGCATAGGCGCACTGGCCCGGATGAGCGACGTCGCCGCGGCCCCCGTCGTGCGCGAGCGCTTCCCGATGCTGGCCCAGGTGCTGGAGTCGGGAGCGTCCGCCCAGTTGCGCAACATGGCGTCCATGGGGGGCAACCTGCTGCAACGCGTGCGCTGTTCGTACTTCCGCGATGCCGAATCCCCGTGCAACAAGCGGGAACCCGGCACCGGCTGCTCGGCCATCAAGGGCTTCAGCCGCGGTCACGCCGTGCTCGGCACCAGCGAACACTGCATAGCCACCCATCCCTCGGACGTGGCCGTCGCCCTGGTGGCGCTGGATGCCCGGGTGCGCACCCTGGGCCCGAAGGGGGAGCGGACCTATGCCGTCGACGACTTCTTCCTCGTCCCCGGTGACTCCCCGCACCGCGAACACCCCATGGAACACGGTGAGTTGATCACCGGGATCGAGGTGCCGGCCACACCGGTGGCGCGCCGGTCGCTCTACCTCAAGGTCCGGGACCGCGCATCGTACGAGTTCGCGCTGGTCTCGGTGGCGGCCGCGCTGTCCGTGGCGGACGGCACGATCGCGGATGTGCGCATGGCCCTCGGCGGCGTCGCCACCAAACCCTGGCGGGCCCGACGGGCCGAGGACTTCCTCGTCGGCGCGGCCACCGACCCCGACGGCTTCCGCATGGCCGCACGCGTGGAGATGGCCGACGCCCGGCCCACCCCCCTGAACGCCTTCAAGGTCGAACTCGCCCAGCGCGCGATCGTCCGCGCCCTGCGCACGCTCAGCGATGGACCGGGAGCCGGGCCGGCGCCCCGGCCCGGGACAGGGAGCCCGTCATGACCGCGACCATCCCCTCCGCCACAGGACAGCCGCTCGACCGCGTCGACGGCTACGCCAAGGTCAGCGGACGCGCGCGGTACTCCGCCGAGATCCCCATCCCGGACATGGCGTACGCGTACGTGGTCGGCTCCCGTATCGCCGCCGGACGAGTCACCGGCATCGACGCGAGTGCCGCACAGGCCGAGGAGGGCGTACTGGCCGTCCTCACCCGTCAGACGCTGCCGAGGATCGCCGAGCAGCCCCCGCTCATCCCCTCGCTCGCCGGCACGGCGGCGCCCGGTCAGACCTTCTTCCCCGTGCAGGACGACACCGTGCACTACGCGGGCCAGCCGATAGCGCTGGTCGTCGCCGACACCTGGGAGCGGGCCCAGCACGCCGCGCGGCTGCTGCGCGTCTCCTACGAGGAGACCCCTCCCGTCACCACCCTCGACCAGGGACGCGATCTGGCCTACGAGCCCGAGCGGATCTTCGGGGGCTGGATACCGGGCCGTTCCGAACGCGGGGACGTGGCCGCCGGGCTGCGGGAAGCGGACGTCACGGTGGACGGCACGTACACCTACGCGGCCAACAACCACAACCCGCTGGAGGCGTCCTGCACCACGGCCCAGTGGGACGGGGACGACCTGCTGCTGTACGACGCCACCCAGGGCGTCAACGCCACCCAGATGACCGTCTCCCGGCTGCTCGGCATCCCGATGTCGCGGATCCGGGTCATCGGCCACTACGTCGGCGGCAGCTTCGGGTCGAAGGCGATGATCCACGCCCACCCGACCCTCGCCGCGATGGCGGCACGCGCGGTCGGCAGGCCCGTCAAGCTCTTCCTCACCCGCGAGCAGATGTTCACCTCGGTCGGTCACCGCGAGGAACAGGAGCAGCAGGTGACGCTCGGTGCCACCCGCGAGGGCCGGCTGACCGCCATACGGCACCTCAAGCTGTCCCCGACCTCCCACTTCGACGACTGGGCGGAACCGTCCGTCGGCACCTCCTCGCAGATCTACGCGTGCCCCCACTACGAGGGGGCCTACCGGCTGTTCCGTGCCAACACCATGACCCCCACCTTCATGCGGGCGCCGGGAGAGGCCAGCGGCATGCACGCGCTCGAGTGCTCGCTGGACGAACTCGCGCACGAGCTGGGCCTGGACCCGATCGAGCTGAGACTGCGCAATCACACCGAGGTCGACGCCATGACGGGGCACCCCTGGTCGAGCAGCGGCCTGCGGGAGTGCTACGAGCGCGGTGCCGACCGCTTCGGCTGGGCCGGCCGTGATCCCCGTCCGGGCACGCGCAGGGAGGGCGACTGGCTGATCGGCACCGGTATGGCCACCGCCAGTTACCCGGTCGCTCCGCTCGCCAACCCGCAGCGCGCCCGCGCGCGTCTCTACGCCGACGGCACGGCGGTCGTCCAGGCCGCCACCCCCGACTTCGGCACCGGTGTCGCCACGGTCATGGCCCAGGTCGCGGCCGACGGCCTGGGACTCGGCGTGGACCGGTGCCGCTTCGAGAGCGGTGACACCGATCTGCCGAACATCGCCGCCGCGGTCGGCTCGGCCGGCGCCGGCATGATCAGTGCGGCCGTGCACAGCGCCGCCACGGCCCTGCGCCGGCAACTCGTCGACAGCGCCGTCGCGGATCCCGGCTCGCCGCTGTTCGGTGCGGACCCGGTACGCGTGGTCGTGCGGGACGGCGTCATGACCGCAGGAGCCGCCTCCGAGTCGTACAGCGACCTTCTGCGGCGCACCCTGCGGCCGGACGCCGAGGCCGTGGGGCAGTGGAATCCGCCCGCACACGACGTCCCCTACGGGATGATGACCTTCGGTGCCCAGTTCGCCGAGGTCGCCGTGGACGCGGACCTGGGCGTCGTCCGGGTGCGGCGCATGACCGGCGCCTTCGCGCCCGGCCGGGTCCTCAACGCCAAGACGGCCCGCAGCCAGCTGATGGGCGGCATGCTGTGGGGCCTCGGCCAGGCCCTGCTGGAAGCCAACCACATGGACCCGGACACCGGGCACTGGGTCAGTTCGAGCCTGGGGGAGTACCTCGTCCCCGTCAACGCGGACGCACCCGACGTCGACGTCGAACTGATCGAGGTCGAGGACGACGTCGTCAACCCCCTGGGTGTCAAAGGCGTCGGCGAGATCGGCCAGGTCGGCGTGTCCGCCGCCATCGCCAATGCCGTGCACCACGCCACGGGGCGGCGGATACGCGAACTGCCGATCACGATCGAGGACCTCATCTGAGCGCATGAACGATGCCGGCCCGGCACTCCGGGCCCTGCTGACCGGCTCGGTCGTCGGTCTCGCCGTCTGGGACACCGACCTGCGGTGCGTCTGGGCCAACGACGCCCTCGAACGCTATGACGGGATCGCCCGGGAGCAGCGCCTGGGCCGCCGGCCACGGGACTCCCTGACCGGGGACTCCGACCGGCTGGAAGCCCTCATACGCCGGGTGCTGGCCGGCGGCCACTGTGTCACGGGCCGCGAGTACCGCGTCCCGGCAGTGGCGGGGAAACGACGGGACCGCGCCTTCTCGGCCTCCTTCGTGCGCCTGGAGGACGCCGACGGCCGCATTCTCGGGGTGTGCATGCTGATACTGGTCGTCACCGACCGGCGGTGGGCGGGGGACCGCCTGGCGGTGGTGAGCGAGGCCGGCGCGCGCATCGGCACCACGCTGGACGTCATGCGCACGGCACAGGAGCTGGCCGACTACACGGTGCCGTTGATCGCCGACTACGTGACCGTCGACCTCACGGAGGCGGTGCGGTTCGGGGAGGAGCCGCTGGACCGGCTGGGCCCCTCGTGCGGACGTGTCCCCAAGTTCAGGCGAGCGGGCCGGGCCTCGGTCCACACCGGTGCCCCGGAGTCGCTGTGGTCGATCGGCGAGGTGGTGTACGTCCCGGAGACGTCGCCGTTCACTCAGGTGCTGTACACGGGCCGTCCCCTGCTGGAACCCCTGCTCGACACCTCGCACGACACCTGGTTGGCCGACGACCCGGCGCGGGCCGCGAAGATCCGTGAGTTCGGCATGCACTCCCTGCTGATCCTCCCGGTCCACGCCCGAGGCGTCCTCCTGGGCGTGGCGGTCTTCGTACGGACGTCGAATCCGACGCCGTTCGACGAGAACGACCAGCTCCTGGCCGAGGAGTTGGTGGCCCGGGCCGCGCTGAGCCTGGACAATGCCCGCCGGTACACCCGTGAGCGGAACACGGCCCTCGCCCTCCAGCGCAGCCTGCTGCCGCGGCGGGTGCACGGCGGCACCGCCATGGAGGTGGCCGCCCGCTACCTCCCCGCGGACGCCGAGGACGGTGTCGGCGGCGACTGGTTCGACGTCATCGGACTGCCCGGCGGGCGCCTGGCCCTCGTGGTGGGCGACGTGGTGGGGCACGGCGTCGCCGCGGCGGCGACCATGGGGCGACTGCGTACGGCCATCCGCACGCTCGCGGACCTCGACCTGCCTCCTGGGGAGCTGCTGACCAGGCTGGACCGGACGTTCATCCGGCTGACCGAGGACGAGGAGGCGGCCGAAACGGAGATCCCGTCCCTGGGTGCCACCTGCGTCTACGCCGTCTACGACCCCGCCACCCGCAAGTGCACGCTGGCACTGGCCGGCCATCCGCCGCCCGCCGTCGTCCACCCGGACAGTGGCGTCTCCTTCCCCGACCTGCCGCACGGCACACCGCTCGGTCTCGGAATGCTGGCATTCCCGACCGCGGAGCTGGACCTGCCCGCGGGCACCCTGATCGCCCTCTTCAGCGACGGGCTGGTCGAGGACCGTCACCAGGACATCGACGTCGGCCTGCGACGACTGGGACGTGCGCTCACCCAGCGCACGGCGTCCCTGGAGGACCTCTGCACGGCGGCAATCGCCACGCTACCCACCACGCCCCCACCCGACGACGTCACCCTGCTCCTGGCCCGCGGCCTGTGACCCGAGCCCCGAAGCCCCACCCGCCACCAGCGAGACCCAGCTCAGGGCCACACAAGGCAGTACGGCTGATGCCCCGCCTCGTGCAGCCGGTGCGAGAAGTCCTGCCACTCGTGCAGCAACTGAGAGGGACGGGGCGCTGACCTGGAGTTTCTCGGTGAAAAGTGCGTTGACCTGGCGGAAACTGGTCTCGGTAGTTCTCACGGGTCAACGCCGTTTCCCAGGCTCATGTGCCTTGGATGTGCCCTCGGCATCTCGGCGGCCGGAGTGCTTGGTCCGATTTCCGCGCCCGTCGGGCAGGCGCGATTGGTGGGCATTCACGTGCCACTGGAGCATGCCGCGCGAAGCAGGATGCTAACTGCGTAGATGTACCGCAACTGCGCCACGGAGAGTCATCGAACCAATATGTCCGAACTCGTCCTCACTGCTGGCACCATCGGATTGGTATGCGCGAACAACTACATCCTGTTCCACGTCCGGCGTGACGGATTCGGAGTCGAGCACTGCACAGTCGACGTCGAGGACCACCCGCGCTGAGGTGTAGCCCCCAGAAACGCACAGTCGATTGGTCTGCTGAGGTGGTGGGTGATGGCCAAGTGGCGATCTTGAGCTCTCTTCCCAACGGGACGCCAGGGTCCGCCAACGATCGATCGCAGCGGAGAACTCCTGACCTGGTGTCTCTGCCCACCATCCGGCAACCGCGCGGGCGAGTTGCGCGACGACGCCAGGGTCGGATACGAGCAGTCCGGGAAGCAGGCAGTCCGCCGGCTCCTGCGCGCTCAGCAGGGAGAGGCCACCCAAGATGGCACTGCAGCCTCTGGCTCCGCGCTCGGCTTTGACGTCTGCTATGACGATTCGGCTCACTGTTCCGGCGGATCGGTCGTTAAATCGCAGGGACCGGACAGGACCATTTGCGCTCTGTGCGGAAATGCGCTTCAGCTCAGCCAGCCCAGCTTCGTTATCGGCCTGGCCAGTTCCCCAGAGCACGTCGATGCACACGCCTCGCTCCAACGCGGCTTTGAGCCGAGGCTCCCATGCCTTCACGCCTGCTGCGTCGATCTCCGGAGCCATGATGAGGATGGAGGTCTGGGCTTGCTCGACGGCCCGTTCCACCGCTGTCAGGAAGTCGTCTGTGCTCCGAAGCAAGGTTGCGCTCCCGGGGAGCAAAGTGCCTGGCGCCGAGCTGCGGTTCGACCTGGCGCCAGGCCGATGGGGCATCAACTGTGAGATCTCGTCGTATGAGAGCTCACGCATCTCCTCGGCCCGCTCCGTGGCCTCGCGCAATAGTGTGTCGGTCAGTAGCGGTTCCCAAGACCTGGGCAGGCCGGTCACAGTGCGAGTGGAGAGATCAACAGCGACCGGCATGAACTCGTTGGCCTTGGTGTGCATGCGTGGCTCGGCTACCCACTTGATCCACTCGCCAGGCCGGTGCGGCAGCAAGCCCTGGGCCTGCCCGACGGACAGACTATTGCGCGGGTTGCGTACGGTGACCATCGAACGATCCAGGTCGGTTTGGCTCATTAGGGACCTAAGGTCCCGCAGAGTCCGCACGTTGAGCCTGGACTGCGTCTCGCGTTGTAGAAGCCCACACACCCGCTCCATGTAGAGATTCGCACGCGCTCTACGTACGACTGTGTTGTGCGGCTTGCCCCCCTCGCTGAAGGTCTGCCGGCCCTGCTCCGTGACAACAAGCCCAACCCCGAGATCCATCGCCGCCCATCCAGCGCGGACTAGGGTAACCACGCTCTCGATCAGGAGACGATCGTGCACCTTGAAAGTGTCACGCAACTCTGTCAACGTGACAGGCTGGTCGGCTTCGGCGATCAAGCGGCACACGAGTTCCTCGAGCTGCGAATACGGCCGCCCAACACCCACCTCATAAGTGACATGGAATCGGCTTACAGGAACAAGCAGAATCACTGTGCACTCCTGTGGCGGTTGCTGAGGACTTCTCGAACGGTAGGTTCCCGATACTCGCTCAGGTCAGCGGGGAGCCGTAGTACTCGCCCGTCCGCCTCCCAAGCTTCGAGTGTGGTCAGTACTTTCTTCCAGTGCCAGAGTTCCTTGTCCTGCTCGTCTAGCTCGATTAGCTCAGTTTGCTTCCGGAAGAAATCCCACGAGCCGACGAGCACGAGCAGTCTTTCTGCTCTTGAGAGCAAAACATTGAGTCGAGGCGCATCCTGAAGGAAGCCCATTCCCTGGCCGCGGAGATGTCCCGGAGCCTGGTTGTTCCGGACCAGACTGACGGCGATGATGTCTGACTGATCGCCCTGGAAAGAGTCCACGGTGAAGGCCCCTGAGCGAGGCTGCCCACCGCCCCGCCGGGCCCGTTCCGCGAACCGTACCCCGGAAGGTAGCCGACAGGACGAAAGATTGCGCTCCAGATATCCGACCTGCTGGCTGTAGGGCGAGAGCACGGTGAGTTTGAGAGGCTCTCGTCCGGCGGCAGTCGGGTCGACTTTCAGCTTTTCGATGAAGCGGAACAGTGCGTGTGCCTCCGCCGGGTTTATGTACCGGGGGACCTGCTTACCTCCAGTGGGTGCTCCCCACTCACCCGCCTCCTCACCCGCGGCACTCCACGGCGTGTCGATCCACACGATCGCCTTTCCGGCGATTCCGTCGGGTGCCACGAACGGATGAGCCAAGTTGCCGAGTCGACCCGATGACGGTTTCGTCCTGTCGGAGTTGGTCAGTTCACCGTCGTAGTACGCCTCCGAGATGAGTGTGCCGATGTCCGAATGCATCCGGTGCTGTACGGCGAGCATTCCTGCCATAGCGGCGCCCTGCTCGGTCTTACCCGTCAGCACAGGGTCATTCTCCCCTCGGCCGCCCTGTGCGTAGCTGCAGTTGTCGAAGATCGTCTTGAAGACCTTCAGCCATTCCCGGGAGTAGACGATGAAATCGTCACGCTCGGCCTCGTCCCACTCCCGCCACATCCGCACGAACTCGCGGTCCAATAGACGTGCACCGCCGTCGGGGAGGGAGTCCAGTGCATCGACGACGCGATCCAAATGGTTGACCGCATCGAGGTAGTCTTTGTCTCGGTATGGTGGCAATTGTTTTTGGTCACCGATCAGGAGCCACCGGTGGCCCGCCTGAAGGGGGAGCGCCAGGTCGAACCCATGGACCTTGCCGGATTCCTCGACGATGGACCAGTCGAAGCTCAGCTCCGACGAGAGCCCTTCAAGCTCACCAGCACTGGTGGTGCAGAACGTCAGATTGGCCCCCCTCTTGACGAGCTGACGGAAGTCCGGAAGGAGGGCTCCGGGCTCCGGAGCGGCAAGTTCGGCCTGCATGTCACGGCATGCAGCCAGCCATTGGTTCTGGACGGCGCTGCGGTCTGGTTCCGCCAGAAGGTGACGGACCGCACTGTCCAAGGTCTTGCCGACGACCTCGTCGACCGACCCCTCCTGCTCAGAGGCTCCCTCTGTCGACTTGCGCCCAAGTCGCACGGCCAGTGGCTGGCGTTCCTCGCGGACGCCCCGGAATGCCTCCTCCTTTACCTTCGACCACAGCACATCGACGGCTCCATGGGCCTGAGCCGTGATGAGGATCTGGGCGACTGGATCCTCGTCGAGGATCTGCCGCAGCAGCCAGGCCACCATGGTGGTCTTTCCTGTTCCAGGGGGGCCCTGGAGTGCGTAGATAGGACGGACCCGGAGGATGTCCTGGATGACACCTCGTTTGGACTGATCGAGCTTGGCAGGGTCAAGGGCGACAGGTGGCTCCACGTCACCCGTGTCCATGAACACCTCCCCAGGATTGGCCAGGCTGCGCAGCAGGTATGTGTGACTGGGCAGTCGGTCGATGGCCTCTTTACGCCGCTTGATCAGCCTGATCTGACCCTCCATACCGTGGCTGCGGAGGATTCCGTGATCAGGCACCTCCGTCATCTGCGCCGCCACGTCCTGCCGGGTCAGTTTGGCTTGTCTGTGGGCCACGTCGACCTGGGTGATGTTCCAGGTGGAGGAGAGTTCGGCCGGAGGAGAGCTCAAAGAGTCCAGGCTGAGTCCCGTGAGGACGACGAGTCCGGCGTCGGTCTTGGAAGAGTTCTCGCGCTCGCGCTGGAGAAACTCCACAAGCCCGCCATCTACTTGGAGGAAGCTGAGCACCTCTCGTGGGCGTTCCAACTCCTCGATCGTGATCTCTTCCTTGCCGCTGTCGGTGACGGTGCGGTCCACGATGCGGTAGGCGAAGAGCTCGGCGTCTCGGAAGAGGAGTTCGATCTGGTTGGTCACCCGCACGAACGCGCAGAACTTTTCGAGCTCTGCCCGTTGCTTGGCAGCCCTGTCTACCCTGGGAAGGCGGCGTTCCCAGCTTGATGCGTTTTGCAACAGGGTGGGCTCGGTTCGGCGGAGGTTCTCGAGGATGTTCAGCACAGTGATGCTGCCTGGCGGGAACGCAGAAACGGCGTCATCGGACGCTCCACGCAGTTCTCCCACACCGAGGACGCGGGCGTGTTTCCAGGTGGCTTCTGCCTCGCCGGCGCCCACGTACCGATCCCGGTACTGGCCGATACGAAGTTGCAGTTTGTCCCCGAGGAGCATGAAGAAATGCTGGTTGCGGACCGCGTACAAGCGGGCACCCTGACTATTCAAATCTTGCTGTACGAACCGGGTTAGGGCGGTGGCATGCCTGGCGTCCCGCGGATTGAACATCTCCGTGGGGCCCAGGCTCAGTTCTTTGCGGAGACCCGCCGCCATGGCAGATTCGGTAACCTGGGTGTTCTTTGGGTCGATCATCAGGACGTAACGGTCGTCCCATTCATTGGGTGCTGGCGATCGTCCCAGTCGGCTTACAATGTCCTCTATGCGTGCTGCGATGTCCTCGTAGCGTGTCATTCGGTCTAGGGGAGATTCCGCAACCAGGCGCAGAAGGAAGTCTCGCTCCAGGTCTGTGAGTAGGTCCTTCGATTTTTCGATTTTGTTCAGGATGTGCTTGTAACGCGCCTGGACTGTGGGGGAATTGTTGTTGAGGTGCTCGATGGGCAACAGGCATCGTGCCGCCAGAATGCCAAATCCGAACCAGTCGCCATCCGGACCGAACACCTGATGTGGGCCACCCATGGTTTCAGGTGGTGTACCCCAGTGTGCCGACAATGGGCGCGCCGAGCCAGAGCCAACCCGCACGCTCCACTCGAATCCGCCCAGTCTTAGCGAGTCGGCCCCCTGCGTGGGATCCAAGAAGACACTCTCCGCCGAGACTCCAGTATGCAGCACCTGCTGTTCGTGGAGTAGGTTGAGGCCGTCGGCAAGTCCCTTGAGGCCATTCCATAGGTCGCGACGCGACTCAGTGTTCTCGTTGGTCAGCCAGTAGTGAGAGCTGCGGTTTTCGGCGAGTTCGACGGCAAGGCATGAATATCCTGGCGCTTCCAGGGCCATTACTAAGAGCCCGATTTCATTGTCGACGCCAGCTTCTCTGAGGACCATCAAAGATCGCTCGGCGCCCGGGGAGCTGCACGCTCGATACAGGGTTCGTAGCTCCGCGTCCCACAATGCTCGATTCATGTCGGAGACGTCAGGGTCATCTTTGCTGTGAGGCCAGATCTTCAGCAGGTACTCCTGCCCATATTCACCAAGGGCGAGCCAGTTCTCTGCGCCTCCGGATCCGTTCTCATCGCTAAGCCTGCGGCGGAAAACCCTTTCGGTGAGCTCGTAACGACCCTGCAGCACTCCAGTACCACTGCTCAGATTCACGCCGACTCCCGTGCCCCCTGCGCATCGCGCTGTGTGGAGTAGAGAGGGTATCCGCCCTGGTCACGGCGGCGCAGGAGAACGTAGTGGCTACTGATTGGTAGGTGCATCAGAAGCGCTGTCACGATCCGGCGGTTTTGCCACCCCCTAGAGTTGGGCCGTGGAGACTTAGGGTGGGCGATGCCGGTGCGTTGACGCGCAAGAGGATGGTGCCGCCCTGGGCGGTGAGGCCGGCGACCATGAGGGCGGATCCGGTTCGGATGTCGGTGGCCTCCACGCCCGTTCCGGTCAGCCGTTGAGGACCGGTAAGACGGCACTCGGTGGGGGAGACTTCTTCGATGATCGCCCCGAGGCGGGCCAACTGCGGGAGAAGATTGCCGTGGCGACCCGGGGTGATGGCGTCGGCGAACAGGTGGGTACCAGGCAGGCCGAGGGCTAGGGCCATGAGCGGTGGTTCGAAGTCGGCGACCAATCCGCCAGGGCTGAGCGAGGCGGTGGCCCGTAAGAGGCGGCTGGCCACGCGGCCATCCTGGGCGTTCACGGTGAGAGCGTCCGCCTCGTTGCCGCCAGAGATGCACCAGTCGATGCAGGGCGGCCACGAGAGGGCCCAGGTCGTCGGCCCGCGCCCCTGTGATGCGTGCGCTTCCGCCGGTCGCGGCGACTGCACAGGCCAGTGTCCCTGCCTCTACCTTGTCTCCTGGCACCACCCATGCGGCGTCGCTTGGTGCTGAGGATGGCGGTGAGAGGGTGAGCAGACGTTTGCCGGTCCGGGCCTCCCAGCCAGCCGTCTGCAGGGCCTCCAGCACATAAATCACTTCCGGAGAGAGATTGGGCTCGCCCAGCCGCAGAGGCCGACCGGTGGTAACGGCCCGGAGCAGGGCGGCCACCGTCGCCCCGCGCGAGCGGAACGGCAGCACCAGGGACACGGTGCCGTTGCGGCGCCTGGCGGCCGCGACGCGATATCCGCAGTCGTCCAGCACACCCCGGTCGCCGAACGCCTCGTACACCTTGAAATACAGGTCCATCGCGCGTACGCCGATCCGGCAGCCTCCCGGCCACGGCAGCCGTGCCGCCCCGTCCCGGGCGAGCGCGCCGACCTGCGCCAGGTCGTCGGCGGCTCATCCGGTTCGGCGGAGGCGTCCGGGTTGCTCGCGACCGCCTACCAGACGTCGGTGAGCCTGTTACTGAAGCTAGCCGACCAGGGAAACGCCTGGCTAGCGGCCGGTCGGGCCATGGCCGAGGCAGAGCGATCCGGGGACCCTGTCGTCCTCGCCGCCAGCGTCCGCGTTCACGCCCACGTGCTCGTACGGGAGAAGCACACAGCCCAGGCCGTGAACATGGTGCGCCACACCGTCGACCAGCTCAGCGGCTCCTACGACCAACGCTCGCCCCGATACCTGGCAGCGGTCGGCCTGCTGCTGCTCCGCGGAGCTACCGCCGCCAGCAGAAACGGCGACCGCGGCACCACCCAGGACTTCCTCACCGAGGCCAAAGAGGTGGCCCGCTACGTCGCATTCGACAGGCCGGACGCCTGGGCGAACTTCAGCCCGACTAACGTAGCCCTGCACGAGATCAGCGCGGCTGTCTCATTCGGCGACGCCGGAATCGCCCTTCAAACCGCTCGCCCCCTCATGCGGCGGCACATCCCCGGCCCCGAGCGACGGGCCGCGCTCTGGGTGGAGGCCGCCCGCGCCTACAGTCAGCAGGGCAGGCTCGCCGACGGCTACCAGGCCCTGCGCATCGCCGAGGGCTGCGCGGCACAGGACGTCCGCCGCCCGGCCGTACGCGAACTGGTCGCCGACATGGTAGCCCGTGACCGTCGCCGGGCGCTGCCCGAGCTCCACCACTTCAGCCGCCAACTGGGAGTGCCCGCGTGAGTGACCCGCACTACAAGCCGTTCCTCCAGATCGTGGTCTGCGCGGCCGGGGTCGCCGCCGATGTCGGCCGGCTGATCACCGCGGCGCAGGAACAGCACTGGGAGGTCGGCGTGGTCGCCACCCCCCAAGGACTCGGCTTCCTTGACGCTGAGGCGGTCGAGGCCCAAACCGGCCGCCCCATCCGCTCGGCCTGGCGATCACCGGGGCAACCGCGCCCGAGCCGAGCTGCGGATGTGATTGCGGTCGCCCCAGCCACCTTCAACACGGTCAACAAGTGGGCCGCCGGAATCTCCGACAATCTCGCCCTGGGCATCCTGTGCGAGGCTCCCGCGATGGGCGTTCCGGTCGCCGTGCTGCCGTACCTGAACTCCGCCCAGGCCGCCCACCCGGCGTACCGCCAGAGCCTGGAACGGCTGCGCGAGATGGGCGTCCTGCTCGGTTCCTACGAGCCTCACCGGCCAAAGGCGGGCGGCGGAGCCGGCCGCTACGGCTGGGAGGAAGTGCTGGAGCTACTTGCCCCCAGGCTGTCCGTGCGGTCGTGATCAGCGCCGACGTGCTCGCGACTGCGGGGGACAAGGCGGTGCTGTCTCGTGGGCCAGAGCAGTGGCTCCGGACGTACATGCACCTGCTGCGTCCAGCGAGACCCGGACCCGCAAGGCGATCGACGAAGTCTTCACCGAGGCCCCGGCAGCAGAGGCCCAGGGCACATTTGTGCCCTGGGAGAAACCCGTCTGCCCTCAATGTGCCCTCGCGGCATGACGCCCCTCCCGGCCCATGACGAGGGCGGGCTCCGGAAACCCCGCCCGGCCGACCGGAAACCCCAAATCAGGGCCACACAAGGCAATACGGCTGATGCCCCGCCTCGTGCAGCCGGTGGCTGAAGTCCTGCCACTCGTGCAGCAACTGGTACACGTTGAACGCGTCCCGCGGACCGCCCCGGTCCGGGACCGTCGACCAGATGAAGGCTGCCGCGCCGACCGCCTCCTCGCCTATGCCGCGCAGGGGGTCGACGACCGTCATCGGGAGCTTCACGACCGCGTAGTCGGGGTGCAGGACGACCAGTTCCAGGGGCGGGACCCGGTGCAGGGGGACGCCCTCGATGCCGGTGAGGACCATGGCCGCCATGGTCTCCGGCTTGATCTTGGTGAACATGCCGTTCATGCCGAGCTCGTCGCCGCCGAGTTCCTCGGGGCGCATCGAGATCGGGACGCGGGCCGCGGTCGCGCCGTCGGGCGCGCCGAAGTACTTGTACGTCACCCCCACCCGGCCACCATTCCCGCTCCCCGCCCCCAGCCGTTCGACCCGTCGGTCGAACCGGTCCGGCTCACTCGACGCACCGTGTCCCTGACGTGCTCCGGTCGTTTCCTCCGCGTCGCGCCGGTGCCTTCCCCGCCGGGCACGTCGAGGACCCAGGTCGTCGGTCCCCTCGCCCAGTCCGCCACCGCGATGCATATCTCCACCCGACTGCTTTTCTAGGACGCGTGACCCCCGCCGCGCAACCCGATCATCGTGTCAGTGACCTCCCCCACGGCCGCGCGCCGAAACGTGCGGTGAAGCATCTGCCCGTGGGTCGTCCGCGGCCCCCTGGTCCGCATGCCCCCGTGAACTGCGTGTATGGCTTCCAGTCTGGCAGACGGCACGGCGTCCGGGTGGGTTGTCTACCCTGATGAGGTCACCCGGGCACGCAGAGTCCGAGACGTCGGAGAAGGTCGAGAAGGTCGGAGAAGTCGCAGGTCATGAGCGAACTGGCATATCCATACGAAGCACCGGCCTCGCAGGCTCTGTTCGACCGCGCGGCTGCCGTCACGCCCGGCGGCGTGAACTCCCCGGTGCGGGCCTTCCGTGCCGTGGGCGGCACGCCCCGGTTCATGGTGTCCGGCACCGGGCCCTATCTGACGGACGCCGACGGGCGGGAGTACGTCGACCTGGTGTGTTCCTGGGGGCCGATGATCCTCGGGCACGCGCACCCCGAGGTGATCGCCGCCGTGCAGGAGGCCGTCGCCCGCGGGACGTCCTTCGGCACGCCCGCCGAGGGTGAGGTCGCGCTCGCCGAGGAGATGGTCGCCCGGGTCGCTCCGCTGGAGGAGGTGCGGCTGGTGTCCAGCGGCACCGAGGCCACCATGTCCGCCATCCGGCTCGCCCGCGGGTTCACGCAGCGCGCCAAGGTGATCAAGTTCGCCGGCTGCTACCACGGGCACGTCGACTCCCTGCTGGCCGCCGCGGGCTCCGGCGTCGCCACGTTCGCGCTGCCCGACACCCCCGGCGTCACCGGCGCCCAGGCCGGCGACACGATCGTCCTGCCGTACAACGACCTCGACGCCGTGCACGCCGCCTTCGCCGCCCACCCCGGCGAGATCGCCTGCGTGATCACCGAGGCGTCCCCCGGCAACATGGGCGTCGTGCCGCCGCTGCCCGGGTTCAACCAGGGGCTGAAGGACGCGTGCGCCGCGAACGGCGCGCTGTTCATCTCCGACGAGGTCATGACCGGCTTCCGCACCAGCAAGGCCGGCTGGTACGGCGTCGAAGGCGTCGTCCCCGACCTGATGACCTTCGGCAAGGTCATGGGCGGCGGCTTCCCGGCCGCGGCCTTCGGCGGGCGCGCCGACGTCATGGCCCACCTCGCCCCGGCCGGCCCCGTCTACCAGGCGGGCACCCTCTCCGGGAACCCGGTCGCCACCGCCGCCGGCCTCGCGCAGCTCCGCCTCCTCGACGACGCCGCGTACGAGAAGGTCAACGCGGTCTCCGCGCAGATCCAGTCGCTCGTCACCGAGGCGCTGAGCAAGGAGGGGGTGGCGCACACGCTCCAGACCGCCTCCAACATGTTCTCCGTCTTCTTCACGGACCGGCCGGTCCGCAACTACGAGGACGCCAAGGCGCAGGAGTCCTTCCGCTTCACCGCCTTCTTCCACTCGCTGCTGGCGAACGGCGTCTACCTGCCGCCGTCGTCCTTCGAGTCGTGGTTCGTGTCCACCGCGCACGACGAGCGGGCGGTGCAGCGGATCGCCGACGCCCTTCCGGCGGCGGCCCGGGCGGCCGCGGAGGCGACGGCGTGAGCGACAGCACCAGCACCAGCAAGAGCGACATCACCGTCGTCCATGTGATGCGGCACGGCGAGGTGGAGAACCCCACCGGCGTCCTCTACGGCCGCCTGCCCGGCTACCACCTCTCCGAGCTGGGCCGGCGGATGGCCGACCGGGTCGCCGATCACCTCGCGTCCCGCGACATCACGTACGTCGTGGCCTCCCCGCTGGAGCGGGCGCAGGAGACGGCGACGCCGATCGCCAAGGCGCACGGGCTGGACCTCGACACCGACGAGCGGCTGATCGAGGCCGACAACGTCTTCCAGGGCAAGACCTTCGGCATCGGCGACGGCGCGCTGCGCCGGCCCGCCAACTGGAAGCACGTGGTCAATCCGTTCAGGCCGTCCTGGGGCGAGCCGTACATCGACCAGGTCGTGCGGATGATGGGCGCCCTGAACGCGGCCAAGGACCGGGCCCGGGGGCACGAGGCCGTCCTGGTCAGCCACCAGCTGCCGATCTGGATCCTGCGCTCCTACGTCGAGCGGCGGCGGCTGTGGCACGACCCGCGCAAGCGGCAGTGCACGCTGGCGTCCCTGACGACGTTCACGTACCAGGGCGACCGGATCGTGTCCGTCGGCTACACCGAGCCCGCCCGGGACCTGGTCCCGGCGCACCTGCTGGCCGGGGCCAAGCCGGTGAAGGGGAAGGCCAAGGCGTTCGGGGCCTGACGCCTCGTCGCCATCTGCCGTACCTCCGCCCCCCGCCGTCCCCCCGGCTCCTGCCGTCCCTCCCGTGCGGTGACGGTATTCGTGACATTCGTTACGGAATCCGCACGTATTTTCGGAACCCGCCCGTTCGTCACGTCCTCTGACTGGGTGACCACCACAGGACGCGACGAACGGGGTTGCGATGCGCACTTCCCACCGCACTCTCACCCGCAGGGGGATGCTCGGACTCGGCGCGGGGGCCGCCGCCGCCGTCGGGCTCGCGGGCTGCGGCAGCCACACCTCGCCGGACGGCTCGCACCAGGCCGGCGGTTCCGGGGCCCGGCCGTCTCCGTCCGGCAGCAGCACGCCGCCCGCCCGCCCCATCGGTGACGGCTCGACGTCGTACACCGGCAAGCAGCCGCACCAGCCGGAGGCGCCCGTCCCGCTGGAGCCGGGGCAGACCCCGCCGCAGTTCGTCGTCTTCTCCTGGGACGGGGCGGGGGAGGTCGGCAACGGGCTCTTCCCGCGCTTCCTCGACCTCGCCAAGGAGCACGGCGCGCACATGACCTTCTTCCTCTCGGGGCTGTACCTGCTGCCCGAGTCGAAGAAGCGGCTGTACGACCCGCCGAACAACCCTCGTGGCGCGTCCGACATCGGCTACCTGACCGACGACCACGTCAAGGCCACGCTGCAGAACGTCCGCCGGGCCTGGCTGGAGGGCCATGAGATCGGCACCCACTTCAACGGGCACTTCTGCGCCGGCCGCGGCAGCGTGGCGAACTGGACGCCGCAGCAGTGGCGCAGCGAGATCGACCAGGCCAAGTCCTTCGTCAAGCAGTGGCGGACCAACACCGGCTGGACCGACCTGCCGTCCCTGCCGTTCGACTACGACAAGGAACTCGTCGGCGGCCGCACGCCCTGTCTGCTCGGCCAGGACAACCTGCTGCCCACCGCCCGTGAACTGGGCTGGCGCTACGACGCCTCCTCGCCCGGCGGCCGCCAGGTCTGGCCGGTGAAGCGGCAGGGGATCTGGGACCTGCCGTTGCAGCAGATACCTTTCCCCGGGCGTTCCTTCGAGGTGCTGTCGATGGACTACAACATGCTCGCCAACCAGTCGCTCAACTCGACGAAGGCACCCGCCCACAACTACCCGGGCTGGCGGGAGCAGTCCGCCCAGGCGTACATATCCGGATTCAAGCGGGCATACGAGACAAACAGGGCCCCCTTCTTCATCGGCAACCACTTCGAGCAGTGGAACGGCGGCATCTACATGGACGCCGTCGAGGAAGCCCTCAAGCACATCGCACGGGAGAAGGAGAAGGGCGGGGACGTCCGGCTGGTCTCCTTCCGCCAGTTCACCGACTGGCTGGACGTCCAGCGGCCGGAGGTGCTGGCCAAGCTCCGCACCGTCGAGGTCGGGCAGCGGCCGGCCGGCGGCTGGAACGCCTTCCTGAAGGAGACCTCGACACCCCCCGCAAACACCGCCTGAAATGCGGGTTTCCGCCCGTGAGGGGGGTGCGCAAGATCCCCGGAACGGACATGCGAAACTTTTCACATGAGTGCCGCCAGCCGCGCCCCCCTGCGCTCGAACCGCACCACCGCCCGCGTCCGTCGCCGCGCCGCACTGACCACCGGTGCCGCCGCGTGCGCGCTGCTCGTGTCCGCGTGCAGCTCCGGGGGCACCTCGGGAGGCGGCGGCCAGACGGGCTTCATCACCGGCTCCGACGGCATCGCCACCGTCAAGAAGGGGGAGCGGGCCGACGCCCCCGACCTGTCCGGCGAGACCGTCGACGGGGGACAGCTGGACGTCGGCGACTACAAGGGCAAGGTCATCGTCCTCAACGTGTGGGGCTCCTGGTGCCCGCCCTGCCGCGCCGAGGCCAAGAACTTCGAGAAGGTCTACCAGGACGTCAAGGACCAGGGCGTCCAGTTCGTCGGCATCAACACCCGCGACACCTCCACCGGTCCGGCCCGCGCCTTCGAGAAGGAGTACGGGGTCACCTACCCGAGCCTGTACGACCCGGCAGGCAAGCTGATGCTCCGCTTCGAGAAGGGCACGCTCAACCCGCAGGCGATCCCCTCCACGCTCGTCATCGACCGGGACGGCAAGGTCGCCGCGCGCACCCTCCAGGCGCTCAGCGAGGAGAAGCTGCGCAAGATGCTCGACCCGGTCCTCGCGGAGAAGTGACGTGACCGCAGTCACCACGCTCGCCGCGGAGGGCTACAACGGCACGGTGCTCAACGGCGCCCTGCTGGTGGCCCTGCCCATCGCACTGCTCGGCGGCCTCGTCTCCTTCTTCTCGCCCTGCGTCCTGCCGCTCGTCCCCGGCTACCTCTCCTACGTCACCGGGGTCACCGGCACCGACCTGGCCGAGGCCCGGCGCGGCAGGATGGTCGCCGGCGCCTCCCTCTTCGTCCTCGGCTTCACCGCCGTGTTCGTCTCCAGCGGGGCCCTGTTCGGCTTCTTCGGCTCGACGCTGCAGGAACAGCGCGGTGTCCTGTCCAAGGTGCTCGGGGTGCTCATGATCCTCATGGGCGTCTTCTTCATGGGACTGATGCCCTGGCTCACCCAGCGCGAGTTCCGCTTCCACAAGCGGCCCGTGACCGGGCTGGTCGGCGCCCCGCTGCTGGGCGCGCTGTTCGGCATCGGCTGGACGCCGTGCATCGGCCCCACCCTCGCCTCCGTGCTGGCGCTCTCCTCCGACCAGGGCACCGCCGGACGCGGCGCGATACTGACCGTCGCCTACTGCGTCGGCCTCGGCCTGCCCTTCGTGCTCGCCGCGGTCGCCTTCCGCAAGGCGCTCGGCGCCTTCGGCTGGGTCAAGCGCCACTACACGTGGGTGATGCGCATCGGCGGCACCATGATGATCGCGACCGGTCTGCTGCTGCTGACCGGCGCGTGGGACAGCATCGTGCAGGACATGCAGACCTGGTCCAACGGCTTCACTGTGGGGATCTGATCCATGAGCAACACCACTGCAGACAAGACCCCGAAGGCCGGTGACGACCAGGACCTGGGTGCCGCCGGCTCCCAGCTGTCCACCGCGCCCAAGGAGGAGGCGCCGAACCTCCCCGCCCTCGGTGTCATCGGCTGGGCGCGCTGGTTCTGGCGGCAGCTGACCTCGATGCGGGTGGCGCTGCTGCTGCTCCTGCTGCTCTCGCTGGGCGCGATCCCCGGCTCGCTGATCCCGCAGTCCGGCATCGACGCCCTGGCGGTCGAGGACTTCCGCGAGCGGCACGACGTCCTCGCGCCGATCTACGACAAGCTCGGTCTCTTCCACGTCTACAGCTCGGTGTGGTTCTCCGCGATCTACATCCTGCTGTTCGTCTCCCTCATCGGCTGCATCGTCCCGCGCACCTGGCAGTTCGTGGGCCAGCTGCGCGGCCGCCCGCCGGGCGCGCCCCGCCGCCTGACCCGGCTGCCCGCCTACACCACCTGGCGCACCGAGGCCGAGCCCGAGCAGGTCCGCGAGGCCGCGCTGGCCCTGCTGAAGAAGCGCCGCTTCCGTGCCCACACCGTCGGTGACGCCGTCGCCGCCGAGAAGGGCTATCTGCGGGAGGTCGGCAACCTCGCCTTCCACATCGCGCTGATCGTGATGCTGATCGCCTTCGCCTGGGGCCAGCTGTTCAAGTACGAGGGCAACAAGCTGATCCTGGAGGGCGACGGCTTCGCCAACACGCTCACCCAGTACGACGACTTCAAGTCCGGCAACCTCTTCGGCCAGGACGACCTGGACGCGTTCAGCTTCCGCCTGAACGACTTCAAGGGCACCTACGAGCCCACCGGCCCCAACCGCGGCACGCCGCGCACCTACGAGGCGGACGTCACCTACAGCGTCGGCGCCTACGGCAAGGAGAAGAGGACCACCATCAAGGTCAACGAGCCGCTGGAGATCGACGGCTCGAAGGTCTACCTCGTCAGCCACGGCTACGCCCCCATCGTCACCGTCAAGGACGGCAGGGGCGAGGTCGTGATGGACAAGCAGGCCGTGGCCCTGCTCCCGCTGGACGCCAACGTCACCTCCTCCGGCGCCATCAAGGTCATGGACGGCTACCGCGACGCCAAGGGCAAGAAGGAGCAGCTCGGTTTCCAGGCCTTCTTCCTGCCGACCTACGGCGGGAAGGGCAGCACGATGGTGTCCATGTTCCCGGCGCTGATCAACCCGATGCTCGCGCTGAACGCCTACCACGGCGACCTCGGCGTCGACGCGGGCATCCCGCAGAGCGTGTACCAGCTCGACAAGCGCAAGATGAAGGAGTTCAAGGACTCCGACGGCGAGCTGTTCAAGAAGCAGCTCAAGATCGGCGAGACCATGACGCTCCCGAACGGCGCCGGTTCCGTCACCTTCGACGGCGTCCAGGAGTGGGCCGGCTTCCAGGTCACCCAGCAGCCGGCCAGCGGCTGGGCGCTCGCCGGTTCCGTCGCCGCCATCTTCGGCCTCGCCGCCTCCCTCTTCGTCCAGCGCCGCCGCGTGTGGGTGCGGGCCGTCAAGGGTGCCGACGGCGTCACGGTCGTCGAGATGGCGGGCCTCGGCCGCAGCGAGTCCGCCAAGGTGCCCGAAGAGCTCGGCGACCTCGCCGGAATCCTCTACGAACAGGCGCCCGGCGCGCCCGACGACGACACCCCCGAATCCCCCGACCCCCAAGTCGTACCTGCCGAAGGGGCTGAGAAGTGACTCTCGCCGCCGTAACAGAACTGGCCGCCGCGACCAACGAGAACCTCGCGAACCTCAGCAACACGCTGATCTACTCCGCGATGGCGGTCTACACCCTCGCCTTCTTCGCCTACATCGCCGAATGGCTCTTCGGCAGCCGCAGCAAGGTCGGCCGCACCGCCGCCGCGCTCACCGCCACGAGCGAGGCCAAGGCGAAGGCCGCACCGGCCGTCACCGTGAACAAGGCCGGCGGCACCGCCGTGCTGGAGCGGCCCAAGGTCGTCGTGCGCGCCGCGGCCGGCTCCCGTGACGTGCCCGACGGGCCGGGGGCGCACGGCGGCACCGAGAAGGGCGACCTCTACGGGCGTATCGCCATCTCGCTCACCGTGCTCGCCTTCGCCATCGAGGCCGGCGGTGTGCTCACGCGGGCCCTGTCGGTGCAGCGGGCGCCGTGGGGCAACATGTACGAGTTCAACATCACCTTCACCACCGTCGCCGTCGGTGTGTACCTCGCGCTGCTCGCCCTGAAGAAGAACGTCCGCTGGCTCGGCCTTCCCCTGACCACCACGGTCCTCCTCGACCTCGGTCTCGCCGTCACTGTCTTGTACACCGCCAGCGACCAGTTGGTTCCCGCCCTCCACTCGTACTGGCTGTACATCCACGTCTCCACGGCGATCTTCTGCGGCGCGGTCTTCTACGTCGGCGCGGTCTCCACGATCCTGTACCTGTTCAAGGACTCGTTCGAGAACAAGCTCGCCGGCGGCGGCACCCCCGGCCGCTTCGCGAACTCGGTCCTGGACCGCCTGCCCGCCGCGGCCTCCCTCGACAAGTTCGCCTACCGCGTCAACGCCGCCGTCTTCCCGCTGTGGACGTTCACGATCATCGCGGGCGCGATCTGGGCCGGCGACGCCTGGGGCCGCTACTGGGGCTGGGACCCCAAGGAGGTCTGGTCCTTCATCACCTGGGTCGCCTACGCCTGCTACCTGCACGCCCGCGCCACCGCCGGCTGGAAGGGCCGCAAGGCCGCCTACCTGGCCCTGGTCGCCTTCGGCTGCTGGCTGTTCAACTACTACGGCGTCAACATCTTCGTCTCCGGCAAGCACTCCTACGCCGACGTGGGCCTGGGCGCGCTGACGTCCGTCGGTTTCTGACACCGCAGGGCGTGCGCGACCTCGGGTGCGGAGTCACGCTGGTGTCATGACCGGTTCCATCGAACAGGGCACCAGCGAGACCCGGGGGAGCGCCCATCTCCTCCACTTCCTGGTGCGGCTTCCCCGGCCCGTGGAGAAGGTCTGGCCCGCACTGGCCACCGAGGTCGGCCTCGCGGCCTGGTACACCCCGGCCGACGTCCTCGAACACCGTCTGGAAGGGGCGGTCACCCTGCGTGGCGTGGGTGCGGGACGGGTCACCGCCTGGGACGTGGAGAGGGTCGCCGAGTACACGGTGGAGGGCGGCGGCCGCATCCGCTTCCATCTGGAACGGGACGGTGACCAGGGCACCACGCTGCGCTTCACCCACGAGTTCCGGGGCGAGCAGGAGACCGAGCAGCGCTGGCGGGCGCGGTTCGAGCGGCTGATCGGCCTGCTGGAGGGCGGCACCTGACCGGCGCGACGCCCGTCACGGGCCCTCCTCGACGTACTCGACGTACGCGTGCAGGGCCCCGGCACCAGCGAGCATCGCCCGCGTACGTGCCGTGAGCACCTCGCCCCGTGCCGCGATCGCCGCCCGCAGGGCCTCGCCGCTGCCCTCCCGGCGCAGGCCGTCCAGCACCGGGCGGATCTGGTCGAAGAGATAGTGGCTGCGGCGCAGGGTGCGGACCAGCCGGGCGTCGCGGACGTCGGCGGGGTCGTACAGGCGGTACTTCGTGCCGGGCTCCCGGCGGGGCGTGAGCAGCCCGGCGGCCTCCCACACCCGCAGCGCGGACGTCCGTACGCCGATCAGCGCGGCGACCTCGCCGATGCGCAGACCGCCGGCGCCGGGCAGCGGCTCCGGCTCCTCGCGGGCCAGGTCCTCCAGCGCCTCGCTCGCGGCCCGCAGCGAGACCCGCTCCTCGTGCAGGGCGGCGTGCGCGGCGTCGACGAGCGCCAGCGCGCCCGGCACGTCCCCGTCGTGCACGGCCCGCACCACCTGCGCGGCCGTCACCGGCCCGTACCCCTCCCGCAGCGCCCGGTACGTCAGCAGCGCACGCCGGTGCACCTCCGCGAAGACGCGGTAGCCGGACGCGGTCCGCCCGGCCGGGGGCAGGATCCCGGCGTCCTCGTAATTGCGGATCTGCTGCGTCGAGAGGCCGGCCAGACGGGCCAGGTCGACGGAGCGGAGGCGACGGTCGTTGGTCATCGGCCCCGCAGCCTACGGCCTACGACCGGCACTCCAGCACCGCGTAGTCGGTGAAGCAGCGCCGGTAGCGGGTGTGCCGGGTCTCCTGGGTGTGCCTGCGCTGCCACTCCTCGACCTGCTCCGGGCTCGGGAACGGTCCGGAGGCGGCCCCGCAGTCCGACTCGTCGCCCGACACGCACCGGGCCTCGTACTCGGGCAGCGCCGACGGGTCCTGCACGATGGTGAACGGCACGTACCGGAAGATCCGGCGCCCGGCCCGGTCCACGCCGTGCCGGAGCCGCTGGTGCCGGGCCAGCAGCACGTCGGCGTCGGTCTCCGCGCTCCCGTCGCCCTCGGCCCGCGCGCGGGCGCGCCGCCGGGCCAGTGCGGTACACGTGGCGCAGCCGGCGAACGGCTCGGGCGGCGGCCCCACCTCCACCAACGGGCGGTCCGTCAACAGCCCGACCAGCGACCGGCCGTTGACCGCCCGCACCCCGGCACTGATCCGCTCCTCGGACGTCGCGGCCCGGACCAGCGCCGGGTCCGCCTGCCACTCCCGGCCCCCGCCGACCGGGCGCAGCATCACGTACGGGCCCGACAGGCCCTGGTACTCGCCGACCCTCCGCGTCCGCGGGTCGTAGACGAGCGATCCCGGTTCCATCCTCAACCTCCGTCACTCTGGGTGTATCGAGGGTTGCCGAGGGGAACCGTCCGTATCAACGTTTGACGCGTGACAGTCGACCACTGTCACGGAGGGGGAGGGGCGGCCGTGAGCCGACGCAACGCCGAGGGGGCCTCGGGGGTGAGTACGGCCGCGGTGTTCGGCGAGGTGCTGAAGCACTTCCGTGAGGCCGCGGGGCTGACGCAGGAGGGCCTGGCGGCCCGCATCCCGTGCGACCGCTCACACGTCGCGCGCGTGGAGGCGGGGACGCGGGTGCCGCAGGACACGTTCGCGAAGACGTGCGACGAGTTGCTGGGCACGGGTGGGGTGTTGGCGCGGTTGTGGGGGCGGATCGACTGGTATCCGCAGGTGGAGCATCCGGATTGGTTCGAGCGCAGGGCGCGCATGGACGCGGAGGCGGTGGCCATCCGCGCCTACCAGACGCAGGTGGTACCGGGGTTGTTGCAGACACCGGCCTATGCGACCGCCCTGTTCGCGCGGCGCCTGGCGGATCCCGCCGAGGTGGAGGAGCGGGTGCGGGCACGACTCAGTCGACAGCAGCGTTTCTACGGGGACGGCGGTCCGTACTACCTCGTCGTTCTGGACGAGGTCTGTCTGCGTCACGTGGTGGGTGGTCCGGCGGTGATGCGCGACCAGTGTGCGCATCTGCTGACCGTTGGCCGCCTCCCCAACATCCGTATCCAGGTGGTGCCGTTGAGCCGCCCGGACATCGACCGGCCGGACACCTCACTGTCGTTGATCGAACTGCCCGACGGGGAGCGTTGGGTGTACTCGGAGTCGTTGGATCGTGGCCATTTCAGCGACGATCCGACCGTCTTCGCCCGCCATAGTGCGACCTATGATGTGCTCCGGGCGGACGTGCTGTCAGCCCTTGAGTCCGCCGCTCTGATCAGCGACGTGATGGAAGGGTACGAGCATCATGAAGAGCCACGATCTGAGCGCCGCCAACTGGATCAAGAGCAGCTACAGCGGCGCCAACGGCGGAGACTGCGTCGAAATCGCCCCCGAATTCCCCGGCGTCGTCCCGGTCCGCGACAGCAAGAACCCTGACGGGCCGGTCCTGTTGGTCACCCGTTCCGCCTGGGCCGCGTTCACGTCGGCCCTGCGCTGACACCGGAACCCGGTTTCTCGCGCTCCGGTGCTGCGGGCGACTACCCCGTAAAGGACTCCTGGGGAAGAAAGAACCCCACCAAGCCCCACCCCTCCCGCCCGTGGCGCGGTCTCACTCGGGCGGGTGAACATCATCGGTTGGGCTGGATTTCGGATCCCCCAACTCCCTTACGCTCAGCGCAACAACCGCTGACATATGTCGGCCCCCGTCGGGGAGTAGCGATCCCCGCGAGGGCCTGACCACCGAGGAAGGTCCAATCTTCCTGATGGGTACCCCCGACCTTAGCGTGCCCTCGCACGCCCAGTCCGCCGTTGGCGTCAATCACCCCCGATCCGGGGACGGTCGCCGCCATCCCTCCGGCGTCATCCACGACAACGTCCGGCACACCACGAACTTCACGGTGGTCGGCAACCACCTCGCCCAGCACCCGGAGTTGTCGCTGCTGGCGATCGGGCTGGGGCTGCACATCCAGTCGCTGCCCGCGGGCAGGCCCTGCGACATCAAGACCCTCGCCGCGCGCTTCAAGGAGGGCACGGCCCGGATCGCCGCCGGCCTGCGCGAGCTGGAGGCCCACGGCTACCTGCGCCGGGAACGCGTACGTACCCCCGCCGGGCGCATCGTCACCCGTACGGTCTCCTGCAACCACCCGGGTGCGACGCGGCACCGCCCGGAGCCCGTCAGGAAGCCCCACGCCGAGCAGCGCCCGCCCCGCAAGAAGCGCGCCCTGCCCGCCGTACCGCAGCCGAGCTGCAAGTCCCCGGCGCTCCTCCAGCAGGCCACCGACCTCCTCGCCGGCCTGCGCGGCCACGCCCCCGGCCTGCTCCTGTCGGCCTGCGACACCACCCACCTGGCCCCCGGCGTGGCGGCCTGGCTGGAACGCGACGTGACCCCCTCGGCGGTACGCCACGCCCTGACCACCGGCCTGCCACCCGAAGGCGTTCGCCGCCCGGCCGCCCTCCTCGCCCACCGCCTCACGGCCCAGTTGCCCCCGCCGCCGCCCGTCCGCGCCCCGGCCGCACCGCCACCCGTCCGGCACCCGCTCCAGAACTGCGACGGCTGCGACCGCGGCTTCCGCGCCCCGGAGCCCGGAGGACGCTGCCGCGACTGCCGAGCAGCCGCCGGCCATCCCTGACCCCTGAACGGAGACCCATGGTCAGCCCTGGGCAGCCGCCCGGCGAAGCACCTCTGGAGGAACCTGGTGGCCGTGGACCTCTCCTTCTACAAGTCGTACATCGCCCAAGAGATCCTGGACGAGGGCCGCGAACAGGGCCGCGAACAGGGCCGCGCCCAGCAGGGCGCCCAAGACGTCCTGCTCGTCCTGGAGCAGCGCGGCCTCGATGTCGCCGATGACGTCCGCAGGCGCATCACGGAGTGCGACGACCCCGAAGTCCTCCGCCGCTGGCTCGCCCGCGCTGTCACCGCACGCACAGCCGAAGGGATCTTCGGCGACGAGTGAGGCGGCCCCGTCTCACTCCGGCTCCGCGCTGATCGAGCGCCAGATCCGCTCCGGCAGGACACGGGCCGCCTCGTCGAGGTCGATGTCGCCGAAGGTCAGCCAGCGGCGGGCGGCGCCGACGACCGGGCCGAGGACGAGGGACTCGATCAGCGGCACGGGCAGCGGTGCGATCTCGCCCTTCTCGACGTGGTGCGCCACCCATGCGGCCATCGGCGTCAGCCTGGCCTCCTGGGCGTCACGGAGCCGTGCCGCCTGGGTCATCCCGAGACGGTCGGCCCGCGAGGAGTGCAGCAGCATGCCCGCCTCCCGGTGTTCCCGGACGAAGGACAAGTAGGCGCGCGTCAGGGCGCGGACGCCGGTGCGGGCGGTGCGCGAGTGCTCCAGGGCCGTGACCATCTCGCCCAGCAGCCGCTCCAGCCAGCGCATCAGCAGGGCGTCGACCAGGCCGTCGATGCTGCCGAAGTGGTGGTAGAGGCTGCCCAGGCTGACCCCGCTGGCCTTGGTCACGGCGTTGACCGTCAGCGCCTGCTCGCCCCCCTCGGCGTAGACGCGCAGCGCCGTGTCCAGGAGCAGTTCGACGGTGGCCTCGCCACGTTGCTGCTTGGGGCTCATGGGGCGACCGTCCTCGAACGTCGTGCTGGTGCGATGAACTTATGGAGCCGCGCGGAAATAGAATGATTTTCTAGAAGCACCTTTTAAGCCGGGACGCCGATGGTGCAGACTGAGGCCCTGTCCGGACCCGTGTCCGTCCGTGCGGACCGGGGGGAACGTGCGGCCACGGGTCCGGCCGGGCGCCGCCGGTCCGACCCCGTCTCAGCCGTCGCCGTCCCTCTTGGGCCTGTCGTCCTTGTCGTCGTCGAGGGACTTCAGGAACTCGGGGTTGTCGTCCGGCGCGACCCACTGGCGCCGTCCGCCGCCCTGCCACGGCGACCCGCCCGCCGGCTGCCGCTTCTTCCCGGCGATGATCCACGAGATCGAGCCGACCAGCGGGAACAGCAGCACGAGGATCGCCCACAGCGGCTTCGGCATGTGGCGGACGTCCTCGTCCTTCGTGCTGATGCAGTCGATGAACGCGTAGACGCTCAACGCCAGTGGCACGAGGAACATCAGCACCCGGAGCATGGGCCCTCTCCAACGGAAGCAGTGGGCGATACAGGTCGATACAGGGTCGGTACGGGGCCAGCGTAGCCGCTCGGGGATACTGGACCGCATGGCTTACGACGATCTTCGCTCCCTGCTCAGGGCGCTGGAGCGCGAGGGCGACCTCAAGCGCATCAAGGCCGAGGTGGACCCGTATCTGGAGGTCGGGGAGATCGTCGACCGGGTGAACAAGTCCGGTGGCCCCGCCCTCCTCTTCGAGAACGTGAAGGGCTCCTCCATGCCCCTCGCGATGAACGTCTTCGGGACCGACCGGCGCCTGCTGAAGGCCCTCGGCCTGAAGTCGTACGGCGACATCTCCGACAAGATCGGCGGGCTGCTCAAGCCCGAGCTGCCGCACGGCTTCGTCGGGATGCGGGAGGCCTTCGGCAAGCTCGGCGCGATGACGCACGTACCGCCGAAGAAGGTGAAGTCCGAGAACGCGCCCGTGCAGGAGGTCGTCCTGCACGGCGACGACGTCGACCTCGACCGGCTGCCCGCTCTCTTCACCTGGCCCCAGGACGGCGGCGCCTTCTTCAACCTGGGACTCACCCACACCAAGGACCCCGAGACGGGCATCCGCAACCTGGGCCTGTACCGGCTCCAGCGCCACGACAAGCGCACCATCGGCATGCACTGGCAGATCCACAAGGACAGCCGGAACCACTACCAGGTGGCGGCCCGGCGCGGCGAGCGGCTGCCCGTCGCCATCGCCTTCGGCTGCCCGCCGGCCGTGACGTACGCCTCCACCGCGCCGCTCCCCGGTGACATCGACGAGTACCTGTTCGCCGGGTTCCTGCAGGGCAAGCGGGTCGAGATGGTCGACTGCAAGACCGTGCCGCTCCAGGTGCCCGCCAACGCCGAGGTCGTGCTGGAGGGCTGGCTGGAGCCCGGCGAGATGCTGCCGGAGGGTCCGTTCGGTGACCACACCGGCTTCTACACGCCCCAGGAGCCCTTCCCGGCGCTGAAGATCGACTGCGTGACGATGCGGAAGCGCCCGCTGCTCCAGTCGATCGTCGTCGGGCGTCCGCCGACCGAGGACGGGCCGCTGGGCCGCGCCACCGAGCGCTTCTTCCTGCCGCTCCTGAAGATCATCGTCCCGGACATCGTGGACTACCACCTCCCGGAGGCGGGCGGCTTCCACAACTGTGCGATCGTGTCGATCGACAAGAAGTACCCCAAACACGCCCAGAAGGTGATGCACGCCATCTGGGGCGCGCACATGATGTCCCTGACCAAGCTGATCGTGGTCGTCGACTCCGACTGCGACGTGCACGACCTGCACGAGGTCGCCTGGCGCGCGCTCGGCAACACCGACTACGCCCGTGACCTCACGGTCGTCGAGGGCCCCGTCGACCACCTCGACCACGCCTCCTACCAGCAGTTCTGGGGCGGCAAGGCGGGCATCGACGCCACGAAGAAGTGGCCCGAGGAGGGGTACACGCGAGACGGCGGCTGGCCGGACATGGTGCTGTCCGACCCGGAGACGGCGGCGAAGGTCGACCGCCGCTGGAAGGAGTACGGACTGTGACGTCGGCTTCCGCCGCGCTGCCGCAGCAGCCGGGGCGCACGAGGGCGTTCCTGCGCCTGGTGATGATCGAGCACTCGGTCTTCGCGCTGCCCTTCGCCTACATCGCCTCCCTCACCGCGATGTTCCAGTGGGACGAGAACATCCACTGGGGCCGGCTGCTGCTGGTCACCGTCGCCATGGTCGGCCTGCGCACCTTCGCGATGGCGGTCAACCGGATCATCGACCGCGAGATCGACGCCCGCAACCCGCGCACCGCCCACCGCGAGCTGGTCACCGGCGCGATGTCGGTCCGGCACGCCTGGACCGGCGCGCTGATCGCCCTCGTCGTCTTCCTCGGCGCGGCGGCCCTGCTCAACCCGCTCTGCCTCGCCCTCGCGCCCGTCGCGGTCATCCCGATGGTGGTGTATCCGTACGGCAAGCGGTTCACGAACTTCCCGCAGGCCATCCTCGGACTCGCCCAGGCGATGGGCCCGGTCGGCGGCTGGCTGGCGATCAGCGGCAGCTGGTCCTGGGACGCGGTGATCCTCGGCCTCGCGGTCGGCATCTGGATCGGCGGCTTCGACCTGATCTACGCCTGCCAGGACGTCGAGACCGACCGGGAGGTCGGCGTCATGTCGGTGCCGGCCCGCTTCGGCATCCCGGCGGCCATCTGGGGCGCGCGGGCGTGCCACACGGTGACCACGGCCCTGTTCGTCTGGTACGCCGTCGCGACCGGCGCCGGTGCCTTCTTCTGGCTCGGCCTGCTGATCGTGGCGGGCGCGTTCGTGTACGAGCACAGCATCGTGCGGCCGAACGACCTGTCCCGGCTGAACCGGGCGTTCTTCAGCGTCAACGGCTTCATCGGGATCGCCCTGTTCGTGTGCGCGCTGCTGGACCTGCTGGTTCGGGGCCTGACGGTGTAGCCCGGAGGCGGTGGACCGGTCCTGAGGTCTGCCGCGTCCGCCGGTAGGCTCAAGATGTGAACCCAGGAGAAGCGCAGCGTACGCCTTGGATCGTGGGGGTCTCCGGAGCATCCGGCACGCCCTACGCCGCCGCAGTCCTGCGCGCGCTCCTCGCCGCGGGCGAGGACGTCGACCTGGTGGTCAGCCGGGCCTCGCGGCTCACCCTGCTCGACGAGACCGGCATCTCCTTCCGTGACGCACACTGGCGGGACGACCTGAGCGCATGGCTGGCGCGCGGGGCCGACGGAAAGCCGGGGACGTTCGACGTCGACGTCTCGGGCGTACGGCACTGGAGCGCGGGCGACCTCGCGGCCGGGCCGTCCTCGGGGTCGTACCCCGCCAAGGGCATGCTGATCGTGCCCGCGTCGACGGCCTGCGTGGCGGGTGTCGCGCTCGGGCTGTCGAAGGACCTGTTGCAGCGGTCGGCGAGCGTGACCCTGAAGGAGGGGCGCAAGCTGGTCGTGGCCGTGCGGGAGACCCCGCTGGACGGCCGCACGCTGCGGAACCTGGTGACGCTGGACGACGCGGGCGCGACCGTGGTGCCCGCCTCGCCGGCCTTCTACGCGGGGGCGACGCACATCCAGGACCTGGTGGACTTCGTCGCCGGACGCGTACTCGACGCGGCGGGCGTCGAGCACCGCCTCTACCGCCGCTGGCGCGGCGAGATCGGCGGCGGCTCCCGTCCCGACTGACGCAGCACCCGAGCACCACCTCCCCCCACACGTTTCAGGAACTCTCCAGACCTCTCAGAACTCTTCAGCGGAAGGCTTCGATCGCATGGACGCGGTGGACAGGCAGCTCATCCAGGCCCTGAGGGAGAACGGCCGGGCCTCCTACGCCGAGCTGGGACGCCTCGTCGGCCTGTCGGGACCGAGCGTCACCGACCGCATCAACCGGCTGGAGGCGGCCGGTGTCATCACCGGCTACCGGGCCACCGTGGACGCCGCCTCCCTCGGGCTCGGCGTCACCGCCCTGATCGGCATCTCGCTCTCCGACGCCGCCGACCACGAGGACGTGGCGCAGCGGCTGAAGGACCTGCGGGAGATCGAGGACTGCTGGTTCATCGCCGGCGACGACTCCTTCATGCTCAAGGTGCGCGCGACCGACGTGGACGGCCTGGAGCGGATCATCCGGCGCCTGTCCGGCACGAAGGGCGTCTCCCGGACCCGCACCACGATCGTGCTCTCCACCAAGTGGGAGAACCGGGTGGGAGAGCTGCCGGAAGAAGTCTGACCGGCTGGGCGTACGGTTTACGGAGTCTGTCTCAGAAAGAGGTATCGGCATGGACGTCGGGCTCAAGCGCGAGCTGGAGGAGAAGGTCCGCTCCGGTGAGCGGCTGACCCGCGAGGACGGCATCGCGCTGTACGAGTCGGACGACCTGGCCTGGCTCGGCGGCCTCGCGCACGAGGTGCGGACGCGGAAGAACGGCGACGTCGTCCACTTCAACGTCAACCGTCACCTCAACATGACGAACGTGTGCACCGCGTCCTGCGCCTACTGCTCCTTCCAGCGCAAGCCGGGCGAGAAGGACGCGTACACGATGCGCATCGAGGAGGCCGTCAAGCTCGCCAAGGCGATGGAGGCGGAGAACCTCACCGAGCTGCACATCGTCAACGGGCTGCACCCGAACCTGCCGTGGCGCTACTACCCGCGCTCGCTGCGGGAGCTGAAGGCCGCCCTGCCGGGCGTCTCGCTGAAGGCGTTCACCGCCACCGAGATCCACCACTTCGAGACCATCTCCGGGCTGTCCGCCTCCGAGATCCTGGACGAGCTGATCGACGCCGGGCTGGAGTCCCTGACCGGCGGCGGCGCCGAGATCTTCGACTGGGAGGTGCGGCAGCACATCGTCGACCACCGCACCCACTGGGAGGACTGGTCGCGCATCCACCGGCTGGCGCACGAGAAGGGCCTGAAGACCCCGTGCACCATGCTCTACGGTCACATCGAGGAGCCGCGCCACCGCGTCGACCACGTGCTGCGGCTGCGCGAGCTGCAGGACGAGACGAACGGCTTCCAGGTCTTCATCCCGCTGCGCTACCAGCACGACTTCGTCGACATGAAGGACGGGAAGATCCGCAACCGCCTCCAGGCGCGCACGCAGATGGCGACCGGCGCCGAGGCCCTGAAGACCTTCGCGGTCTCGCGGCTGCTCTTCGACAACGTCCCGCACGTCAAGGTCTTCTGGGTCATGCACGGCGTCCAGACGGCCCAACTGGCCCTCCAGCACGGCGCCGACGACATGGACGGCTCGGTCGTCGAGTACAAGATCACGCACGACGCCGACAACTACGGCACGCCGAACAAGCTCACCCGCGAGGACCTGCTGGAGCTGATCCGCGACGCGGGCTTCCGGCCGGTGGAGCGCAACACGCGGTACGAGATCATCCGGGAGTACGAGGGTCCCGACCCGGCGCGCCGGGAGTCGCCGCAGCCGATGCGGGTCTGAAGGGGTTCCGCCCCTTCGGCCCCGGCCAGGGGGCTCCGCCCCCTGGACCCCCGGCCTGTGCCCACCCACCACCCGACTCGGTAGGTGAAAAGCGGGGTACCCGGCGGCCGTGAACCCGAGAACAGCCTCCCCCGAGGACCAGTACACCGCCGAACCCTTCGTCCCCGGCGGCGCCGACCTCCCCGCCCTGCGCGAGGCCGCCGCCGGCTGCCGGGGATGCCCCCTGCACCGGGACGCCACGCAGACCGTCTTCGGGGCCGGGAACCCGCACGGCCGCGTCATGCTCGTCGGCGAGCAGCCCGGCGACCAGGAGGACCGCAAGGGCAGGCCCTTCGTCGGTCCCGCCGGGAAACTGCTCGACCGGGCGCTGGCCGAGGCCGGCATCGACCCCGCCGAGGCGTATCTCACCAACGCGGTCAAGCACTTCAAGTTCACGCAGGCCGAGCCGCGCAAGCGGCGGATCCACAAGGCGCCCACGCTGCGGGAGATGACGGCCTGCGGTCCGTGGCTGGCCGCCGAACTGGCCCTGGTGGAACCGGAGCTGATCGTGGTGCTCGGCGCCACGGCGGGCAAGGCGCTGCTGGGGTCGTCGTTCCGGGTCACCGAGGTCCGCGGCACGGTGCTGGAGACCGAGATCCACGGACGTCCGGAGCGGCTGGTGCCCACGGTGCACCCCTCGGCGGTGCTGCGGGCGGACGACCGGGAGGGCGCCTACCGAGGGCTCGTCTCGGATCTCAAGACGGCGGCCCAAGCTCTGGCGTAATAGGTACCATGGCGCTGTGCCGCTTACTTTCACGTTCGAACCCGCCATCTCCCCCGACCTGCGCGACGGCATTCTCGACCTGTGGACCGACGTCACCAACGCGGGCGGCTCCGTGGGCTTCGTGCCGCCCGTGACGCGGGAGGACATACGTCCCGAGCTGGTCAGGCACATGGTGGCCATGGCGGAGGGGCGTACCCGGCTGCTCGTCGGGCACGACGAGGAGGGCCGGGTGGCGGCCACCGCGTTCCTCGCCCTGAACACGCACCGCCTGATGACCCACTGGCTGTGGCTGTACACGGTGATGGTGCATCCGCGCCACCAGGGCCGGGGCTACGGCCGGGACCTGATGGCCACCGCCGCGGACGCCGCCCGCGGCCTCGACGGCATCGAGGCGATACGCCTCACCTGCCGCGGCGGCCTCGGCCTGGAGGACTTCTACGCCTCCTGCGGCTACAAGGAGGTCGGCCGGGTGCCGGAGGCGATCCGTGTCGCGCCGGGCGACGACCGGGACGACATCACCATGCTGCTGCCGCTGCTCTGACGCGGCGCCGTACCCCCCGGCTGCGGGATGCGGGCCCCGGCGTGCTTCACTGGACGGTGCCCCTTTGGGTACGTTCTGGCCTCCCCGAAACGGAAGAGTGGATTGCGATGCTCCGCTACACGCTGATGCGCCTCGGGATCTTCGTGGGCTGCCTCGTGGTCGTCTGGGGCCTCGTCTACGCCGGCGTGTTCCCACGCGGGCTCGGCGACTCCAACGGCATGTGGATCATCCTGCTCGCCCTGCTGATCTCGGCCCCGATCAGCTTCGTGGCGCTGCGGGGGGAGCGGGACCGGGCCTCGGTGCAGGTCGTGCAGCGCGTGGACCGCATGAAGGCCAACCTGGAGGCCAGCCGCAGCCAGGAGGACGTGGTCGACGACGCCGCCCGCGCCCAGGGCCAGACCTCGTAAGCTTCCTCACAGACGCGACCGCCCCGGTCTCCGGATCACCCGGAAACCGGGGCACTTTGCGTTTTACGGGAGAAAGCGGTGTCCCACCTCTCAAAGTCAGGCTATGGGACTCCCAAAGCAATGGTGTTAAAGTCGTGTGCATGATGCCAGCAGCCGCGCCCGCCACACCGCCGAGCCTCGGGCTCGTGGCGCGCCTGCACGTGGACCTCTGTCGGTGCGCGTCCGCGACCTGTCGCCCCTGACGTCCTTCCCTCCGCCGTCCTCCACGTCAGCCCCTGCGCGTCCGTCCCCGCGTCCCGTCCCCTACGGAGTCTGTCCGTGTCCGCGAACACGAAGTCCGCGACGCCCGCCAAGGCGTCCTCCAAGTTGCCGAAGGTGCCCTTCTGGGCCCAGATAATCGCCGGTCTCGTGCTGGGCGTCCTGCTGGGCTGGCTGGCCCGCAGCCAGGACCTGTCCTGGCTCGTGACGACCCTGGAGAAGATCGGCGACACCTTCATAGGCCTGCTGAAGCTGGCCGTCGCCCCGCTCGTCTTCTTCGCGATCCTCGTCTCGATCACCAACCTGCGGAAGGTCAACAACGCGGCCCGCCTGGCGTCCCGCACCCTTCTGTGGTTCATGATCACGTCGCTGATCGCGGTGGCCATCGGCCTCGTCATCGGCCTGGTCACCAACCCCGGCGCCGGCACCGGCCTCACGCCGGCGGACGGTGCGAAGCCCGAGCACACCGGCTCCTGGATCGACTTCCTCACCGGCATCGTGCCGACCGACGTGATCACGCCGTTCACCGAGCTGAACGTGCTCCAGATCGTCTTCATGGCCGCCGTCGCCGGTATCGCCGCCCTCCAGCTCGGCGAGAAGGCCCAGCCGATCCTGAACCTGAGCGAGTCCGTCCTCGAACTCCTCCAGAAGGCCCTGTGGTGGGTCATCCGCCTGGCCCCGCTCGGCACCGTCGGCCTCATCGGCAAGGCGATCGCCACCTACGGCTGGGACCTGATCGGCAAGTACGCCACCTTCACCGCCGACATCTACGTCGGCTGCGCGATCGTCCTGTTCGTGGTCTACCCGGCGCTGCTGGCGACCGTCGCCAAGGCCAACCCGCTGCAGTTCTTCAAGGGCGCCTGGCCCGCGATCCAGCTGGCCTTCGTCTCCCGCTCGTCGGTCGGCACCATGCCGCTGACCCAGAAGGTCACCGAGCGCCTCGGCGTGCCGAAGGAGTACGCGTCCTTCGCGGTGCCGTTCGGCGCGACGACCAAGATGGACGGCTGCGCCGCCATCTACCCGGCGATCGCCGCGATCTTCGTCGCGCAGATCTTCGACATCCAGCTGAACGTCGGCGACTACCTGCTGATCGCCTTCGTCTCGGTGGTCGGCTCCGCCGCCACGGCCGGTCTCACCGGCGCGACGGTCATGCTGACGCTCACCCTGTCCACGCTGGGCCTGCCCATGGAGGGCGTCGGTCTGCTCCTCGCGATCGACCCGATCCTGGACATGATGCGCACCGCGACCAACGTCGCCGGCCAGGCGCTGGTGCCGGTCCTCGTCTCGGCCCGCGAGGGCTTGCTGGACCGCAAGGCGTACGACGAGGCGCACAGCTCGCCGATCGACGAGCCGGAGCGGGAGCCCGAGCGGGTGCCGGTCGCGGCCTAGGCGCCGTACCCCGAAGCATCCCGGACCCCGCCCACCGACACCGGTGGGCGGGGTTCGCCGTGTGCGGCCGACACCCCCGCCACCGGCGGTCCGGGCCACGGCCGCACGGACCGTACGCTGATGCGCATGGGTGTTGGGAAGACCAAGCGGATGCCGCGTGCGGTCCGTGAGCAGCAGATGCTGGACGCCGCCGTGCGCACCTTCGGACAACGCGGGTACATGGCGGCGTCGATGGACGAGATCGCCGAACTCGCGGGCGTGTCCAAGCCGCTGGTGTACCTGTACCTGAACTCCAAGGAAGACCTCTTCACCGCGTGCATCCGCCGTGAGGCGCGGGCCCTCACCGAGGCCGTCCGCGCCGGTGTCCGCCCCGGTCTGCCGGCCGACGGACAGCTCTGGTCCGGGCTGCGGGCGTTCTTCACGCACACCGCCCGCAACCCGGACGGCTGGGCGGTGCTGCACCTCCAGGCCCGCACCCACGGCGAGCGGTTCGCCGCCGAGGTCGCGGCGATGCGGGAGGAGATCGTCGCGTTCGTGACGCAGCTGATCGCGGCCGCCGCCCGCGAGGCGCACCGCGACCCGGACCTGCCCGAGCGGGAGGTCGCCGGACTGGCCGAGGCCCTGGTCGGCGCCGCCGAGTCACTGGCCGACTGGGCCAACGCGACGCCCGGTGTCACGGCGAAGCAGGCGGCGGCGACCCTGATGAACTTCGCCTGGGCGGGCCTCGGCGACCTCATGGCGGGCAGCCCCTGGCCGGCGCCGGAGGAGTCCGAGGAGGAGCCGGTGGCTCAGGCCGGGTAGACGCTCCCGGTCAGGTGGACCCGGCCGCGCGCGTCGAGCAGTTCGAACCGCCCGCCCTCCGCGCCGTAGGTCACCGTCCCCGGCAGCAGCACCGGCGCCCGGAACTCGGCCCGCACCGCGACCGCCTGTGGCGTCCCGTGCTCGGCGAGGCACCGGGCCACGGTCCACATGCCGTGCGCGACGGCCCGGGGGAAGCCGAAGGGGCGGGCGGTGAGCGGGTGCAGGTGGATGGGGTTCCGGTCGCCGGACGCGGCACCGTACCGCCGTCCGAGTCCGCCGTCGAGCCGCCACTCGGCACGGGCGGGCAGCGGCGCGTGCTCCTGCCGGGCGGCACCGGCGCAGGCCCGCCCGTCCGTGCGGTGCCGCGCCAGATACGTGCTCCGCGACTCCCATACGACGTCCCCGCCGGACCGCATCCGCGTCACGACCGCGGCCTCGGTGCCGCGCCGGTGCGGCACCAGCGCGTCGATGTGCACGGTGAGGCCGTACTCCCCGTCCGCGGGGAGGGCGGCCCGCCGGGTGAGGGCGATCGACGTGTGGACGAGGCCGAGCAGCGGCAGCGGGAAGTCCCGGCCGCTCATCAGGCGCATGGCCGTCGGAAAGCCGAGCACGTGCGGGTACGTCGGCGGCAGCGTGCCCGCTCCGGCGGGGAATCCGCACACCCGCTCGTAGGCGGACAGCCGCGCGGGGTCCGCGCGCAGGCGGGGCAGCTCCAGCCGGGTGCGGGGGAAGTCCGCGTCCGGGCGGGGCCGTTTGAAGGGCGACAGCAGGGCGCCGCGCGCGAGCAGCGGCGCCAGGGCGGGGGAGCGCGTCAGCGTGGCCATGTTCTGTCTCCCCCACGGTCGGGTCCTGCGCGCCCGTGCCCGCACGGGCTTACTGTGGAGTAATGTTACCGCAGGTAACGCACATCGCGCCGACGGAGGCGCATACCGGAAGGAACGTGACCTACCCGCAGGTAACCCCCGAGACTGCACAGCCCTGGCGCGGGACCGACCCGGAACCCGCACGAACTCCCCACCTCAACCCCGTAGCATCCCGTTCCTGACCGCCGGTAACCCCCCTTGTCCCCGGGGCCGGCGCTGAACGCCTCGGCGCGCGAGGCACGTACGTCATGCAGCAGAGCAGTGTCGCCGCTGCACGTCCCAGGAGCCGCCCGTGTCCACCCCGCTTCCCTCCTTCGCCGCCTCCGCCGCGTTCGCCGACGCTCCCGCCCCCACCCTCGTGGAGCCCGAGACGCGGCGCCTGGACGGGGCCGTACGGGAGGCGTACGTACCGCCCTTCGCCCCGCCGGTGCGCCACGGCTCCCTCGCGGACCTGCCGTTCGACAACGCGCAGGCGGTCCCGGACCGGGTGGTGCTCAGCCGCAGGCTGCCGGACGGCACCTGGGCGGACGTGACGGCGGCGGAGTTCGCCGGCCAGGTGCTGGCCGTGGCCAAGGGGATGATCGGCGAGGGCCTGATGCCGGGCGACCGCGTGGCGATCATGGCCCGTACGACCTACGAGTGGACGCTCCTCGACTTCGCCGCCTGGGCCGCCGGCCTGGTGACCGTCCCCGTCTACCCGACCTCCTCCCTCTTCCAGACCCGCTGGATCCTCCAGGACTCCGGCGCGGTCACCCTGGTCACCGAGACGTCCGCCCAGGCCGCCGCCATCGGGCCCGAACTCGAACACCTCCCCGACCTGCGGCACCTGTGGGTCATGGAGAGCGGCCACGTGGACCGCCTGGCCGAACTGGGCGCGCACGTGCCGGACGCCGAAGTGGCCGTGCGCCGCGGCATGCTGAGCCCCAGCACGCTCGCCACCCTCATCTACACCTCCGGCACGACGGGCCGCCCGAAGGGCTGTGCGCTGACCCACGGCAACTTCTTCGCCGAGGTGGACAACGCCATCGAGCTGCTCTACCCGGTCTTCCGGGCGAGGACCGGCGAGGAGCCCTCGATCCTGCTCTTCCTGCCGATGTCCCACGTCTTCGGCCGCATGGTCGCCATCGCCTGCGTCCGCGCCCGGGTCCGCCTCGGCCACGCCCCGAGCCTGAAGGCGGACGACCTGCTCCCCGACCTCGCGGCCTTCCGGCCGACCTGCCTGCTGACCATCCCGTACATGCTGGAGAAGGTCTTCAACGCGGCCCGCGCCAAGGCCGAGTCGGGCGGCCGGGGCGCCGTCTACGACCGCGCGGTCTCGGTGGCCGTGCGGTACGGGGAGGCGCTGGAGGCCCAGCACGCCGGGACGGGCAGCGGCCCCGGCCGCGCCCTGAAGACCCAGCGCGCCTTCTACGACCCCCTCGTCTACCGCAAGATCCGGAACGCGATGGGCGGCCGCGTCCGCTACGCCATCTGCGGCGGCTCCCCGCTCGGCCGCCGCCTGGCCGCCTTCTACGCCGGGGCCGGCATCGAGATCTTCGAGGGCTACGGCCTGACGGAGACCACCGGGGCCGCGACGGTCACGCCCCCGCTGAGACCGCGCCTGGGGACGGTGGGCTGGCCCCTGCCGGGCACCCGCATCCGGATCGCCGCGGACGGCGAGATCCTGATCGCCGGGGACCAGGTCCTGCACGGCTACTGGGACCCGCAGGCGGGCGGCGTGGTCTCCGCCGCCCCCGACGGCTGGCTCGCCACCGGCGACCTGGGCAGCCTGGACGACGAGGGCTATCTGACGATCACCGGCCGCAAGAAGGAACTGCTGATCACGGCGGGCGGCAAGAGCGTGGCCCCCGCCCCGCTGGAGGACTGGCTCCGCGCCCACCCCCTGATCTCCCAGTGCATGGTGCTCGGCGACCGCCGCCCCTACGTCACGGCCCTGCTCACCCTCGACCCCGACGGCATCACCCACTGGCGCCGCATGAACGGCAAGCACCCGGTGCCGCCGGAGCTCCTGACCGACGACGAGGAGGTGCGGGCACTGCTCGCACGGGCGGTCGAGGAGGCCAACAAGCTGGTCTCCCGCCCGGAGTCCATCCGCCGCTTCGCCGTCCTCCCCAGGGACTTCACGGAGGAGGACGGCCACCTGACCCCGTCGATGAAACTCCGACGCGATGTGATCATGCGGGACTTCGCCGACGAGGTGGAGCGGCTGTACGAGGGGTAGCCGGGGCCGGCCTCAGCGGCGGGCGATCAGACACGCCTGCGGGACCTTCGAGGAGGTGTCCTCCTCCTGCACGCGCACCGTCCGCGACAGCACGGTGAAACCGGCCCGTTCCAGCAGCTCCGCCATCCGCTCCGGCCGCCGCCGCTCGAAGTCCAGGGACACCGGGTGGCCGAAGGGCCGGTCGAGGCGGAGGGGTTCGTCGCCGACCTGGAAGGCGAGGAGCAGGTGCCCGCCCGGCGCCAGCACGCGCCGCATCTCCCCGAAGAGGTCCGGCATCCGCTCCCACGGGATGTGGATGGACGAGTAGTAGGAGACCGCGCCCGCGAGCGCGCCGTCGGGCAGGTCCAGCTCCAGCATGGAGCCCTGCTCGAAGCGCAGGCCCGGGTTCTCCCGGCGGGCGATCGCGACCATCGACGCGGACAGGTCGAGGCCGAAGACGCGCAGGCCGAGCGAGGCGAGGTGGGCGGTGACCCGCCCCGGTCCGCAGCCGAGGTCGGCCACCTCCCCCTCGGGTCCCACCAGTTCGGCGAAGGCGGCCAGCAGCGCGCGGTCCAGCGGGGCGGCGTCCAGCGCGGTGCGGAAGCGGTCGGCGTAGTCCTCGGCGATGGCGTCGTAGAAGGTCCGGGTCGTGTCCAGGAATCCGGTGTCGTCGGTCATGGCGCGGACCCTAACGGCACCCACCGACAATGGCGTCTCATTCCAGCCCCGCCGCCCGGAGCGCCGCCGTCACCGCCGCCGCACCCAGCACCACCACCACGAACGGCGCCCGCCGCCACGCCAGTACGCCACCCGCCAGCACCCCCGCCGGACGCGCCCAGCCGGCGAAGCCCCCGCCCTCCGTCAGCGCGCCCGTCGCCAGCAGCGCGACCAGCAGGACCACCGCACCGGCGGACAGCAGTTCCTGTGCCCGTGCCGGGAGGGTGACCCGTCCGTGCAGCACCGGGCCGACCAGGCGGAAGGCGTACGTCCCGACCGCCAGCACCAGGATCACGGCGACCGTCGCGCTCATGCCGACCGCTTCCGTCCCCGCGTCCCGTACAGGAACAGTCCGGCCAGCGCCACCAGCACCGGTACCCCAGGCGGCACGGCGGGCGTCACCGCCAGGGCCAGCGCGGCCCCGGGCAGCGCGGCCCGGCGCAGGCCGGCGTCCTCGCGCAGGGCGGGCAGGACCAGGGCGACGAGGACGGCGGGGAAGGCCGCGTCCAGGCCGTACGTCGCCGTCTCGCCGAGCGCGCTCCCGGCCAGCGCCCCGAGCAGGACGCCCGCGTTCCACACCACGAACAGGGCGATGCCCGACAGCCAGAACGCCGCCCGGCGCCGCGCCGGGTCGGACTGGGCGAGCGCGAACGCCACCGTCTCGTCGGTGACCAGATGGGCGCCCAGCAGCCGGGCCACCCGGCCCCGGCCGATGGTCTCCGCGACCGCCAGGCTGAAGGCCGCCGTACGGGTGTTCAGCAGCAGGCCCGTGGCCGCGGCGGCGACCGGACCGCCGCCGGCCAGGAGCACACCGACCGCGCTGAACTGGGCGGAGCCCGCGTACACGACCAGCGACATCACCACCGGCACCCACACCGGCAGGCCGCCGGCCACGGTGATCGCCCCGAACGACACGCCGACGATGCCGCCGGCGACGCTGACGAGGGCCACGTCTCTGAGCAGTGCGGGGTCCTGGGCCGGCCGGTCGGGCGGCCCGGATCGGGTTCGCTGTGTCGAACGCATGTTTTCTACAATGAACAGAGCGCACCCTGTTCGTCAAGGCGAACGATCGTACCTGTGGAGCGAACGCCCATGACAGACCGGACCGAACGGCCCTCCCGCCTGCCCCTCGACTGGATCGCCGCGTCCCTGCGCCGTGAGCGCACACGGGCCGGGCTGTCCCTGTCCGAGCTGGCCAAGCGGGCCGGCATCGCGAAGTCGACGCTGTCGCAGCTGGAGACGGCCGGCGGCAATCCGAGTGTGGAGACGCTGTGGGCGCTGGCGGTGGCGCTGGGCGTGCCGTTCAGCGCGCTCGTGGAGCCGCCGGCGCCCGCGGTACGGGTGATCCGGGCGGGAGAGGGGCCCGAGGTCGCGTCCGAGCAGGCCAACTACGTGGCCACGCTGCTGTCCTCCAGTCCGCCCGGCGCGCGGCGGGACATCTACCACCTGCGGGCCGAGCCGGGTGCCGCACGGGAATCCGAGCCCCATATTCCGGGAACGGTCGAGCACCTGATCGTCGCCACCGGGCGCGTCAAGGCGGGCCCGCGCGGGGAAAGCGTGGAACTGGGGCCCGGTGACTACATGACCTACCGCGGGGACGTGCCGCACGCGTACGAGGCGATGGTGCCGGGCACGTCGTTCGTGCTGATCATGCAGCACGTATGAGCGGTGTGCGAGAGGAATTCACCAAGAATTCAGAAACGCTCCGGAATGCGTGGGTGAGGCATTCCGGGAAAGGGCAGGAGCCCCGTCGCCGAAACGGCGCGGGGCTCCTTGGGTACTGCTGTCAATCAGACAGGAGTGACATTCTCCGCCTGCGGGCCCTTCGGGCCCTGCGTGACGTCGAAGGACACCTGCTGGTTCTCCTCGAGGGACCGGAAGCCGGTCGCGTTGATCGCGGAGTAGTGGACGAAGACGTCGGGGCCGCCGCCTTCCTGGGCGATGAAACCAAAGCCCTTTTCGGCGTTGAACCACTTCACGGTTCCGGTAGCCATAAGCCCTCCTTGGGCTCAAAGGGTTGCCCTGCTCCAGAACCAGCAAGTGTGAAGACCAATTCCGCACAACTGCATATGTCTGAGAATGACGAGAGCCCGCGGTCACATGCTCCGCAGGCTCTGTACTGCAAGGGAAACCAAACTGCAACTTGCTGTGAGCCTAGCACGGGGGCCCCCGAAAGCAACAGAGGTCAAGATCACTTCACCCGAATGTTTGAACAGATGCGCCGTCCGGCCGACACCGGGTCGGCGCAGGGCGGGCGTCGGGCGAGGGCTAGCCTCACGATGTGGACAATTCTCGCACCCGGCCGCGCGTCGGCCACATCCAGTTCCTGAACTGCCTGCCCCTCTACTGGGGGCTCGCGAGAACGGGCACGCTCCTCGACTTCGAGCTGACCAAGGACACCCCGGAGAAGCTCAGCGAGCAGCTGGTGCAGGGAGACCTCGACATCGGGCCGGTCACCCTGGTCGAGTTCCTCAAGCACGCCGACCGACTGGTCGCCTTCCCCGACATCGCCGTCGGCTGCGACGGCCCGGTGATGAGCTGCGTGATCGTCTCGCAGGTCCCGCTGGAGCGGCTGGACGGCGCCCGGGTCGCCCTCGGGTCGACCTCGCGCACCTCCGTCCGCCTCGCCCAGCTGCTGCTCGCCGAGCGCTTCGGCGTCCAGCCCGACTACTACACCTGCCCGCCGGACCTGAGCCTGATGATGCAGGAGGCCGACGCGGCCGTCCTCATCGGCGACGCGGCGCTGCGCGCCAACATGCTCGACGGGCCGCGCTTCGGCCTCGACGTGCACGACCTGGGCGCGCTGTGGAAGGAGTGGACGGGCCTGCCGTTCGTCTTCGCGGTCTGGGCGGCCCGGCGCGACTACCTGGAGCGTGAGCCGGTCATCACGCGCAAGGTGCACGAGGCGTTCCTCGCCTCCCGCAACCTCTCCCTGGAAGAGGTCGGCAAGGTCGCCGAGCAGGCGGCCCGCTGGGAGGCGTTCGACGAGAAGACCCTGGAGCAGTACTTCACGACCCTCGACTTCCGCTTCGGCGCGCCGCAGCTGGAGGCGGTCACCGAGTTCGCCCGCCGCGTCGGCCCGACCACGGGCTTCCCGGCGGACGTGAAGGTGGACCTGCTGGAGCCCTGATCCGTATGGGGTGCTTTTCCGTACGGGGGCCTTTCGCGGGCGGCCCACTACCCTGCTGGCAGGTACCGGCAGGCGTACGGGGGAGGGGTGGACGCCATGCGGCCGCTCGAAGTCGACGAACCCACCGCCGTGGGTCCCTACCGGCTGCTCGGCCGGCTGGGCTCCGGCGGCATGGGCCGGGTCTACCTGGGCCGCAGCGCCGGTGGCCGCACGGTCGCCGTGAAGATCGTGCACCCGCACTTCGCGCTCGACGAGGAGTTCCGGGCCCGTTTCCGGCGCGAGGTGGCGGCCGCGCGCCGGGTCGGCGGCGCCTGGACCGCGCCCGTCCTGGACGCCGACCCCGAGGCGCGGGTGCCGTGGGTCGCCACGGCGTACGCGGCCGGCCCCTCCCTGGCGTCGGCGGTCGCGGACGGCGGCCCGCTGCCCGCCCACTCGGTACGGGCGCTGGGCGCGGGCCTGGGCGAGGCACTGGCGGCCGTGCACGAACTGGGCCTGGTGCACCGGGACGTCAAGCCCTCCAACGTCCTGCTGACCCTCGACGGCCCCCTCCTGATCGACTTCGGCATCGCCCGCGCCACGGACGGCACCGCCTCCCTGACCTCCACGGGCGTGTCGATCGGCTCGCCCGGCTACATGTCGCCCGAGCAGATCCTGGGCAAGGGGGTGACGGGCGCGGCCGACGTGTTCTCGCTCGGTGCCGTCCTCGCCTTCGCCGCGACCGGCGAGCCGCCCTTCCCCGGGGACTCCTCGGCCGCGCTGCTGTACAAGGTCGTCCACGAGGAGCCGGAGATCGCCGGGCTCGACGGCGAGCTGCGGGAACTGGTGCGGGCGTGCCTGGCCAAGGACCCCGGCGCCCGTCCCACGCCCGCCGAGGTCGCCCGGCGGCTGGCCCCCGAGGGCGCGGCCCGCCTCGTCGCGGGCGGCTGGCTGCCGGGGGCGCTGGTGGAGCAGGTCAGCCGCAGCGCCGTACGGCTGCTGAACCTGGAGGCGGCGGGGGAGGGGGCGCCTTCGGGGCCCGTGGGGTTCAGCAGTCCGTCGGTGGGGGTTCCGGAGACGGCGGCCGGTGAATTCGGACCACCACCGGCCATGCCGGGGCCTGCGGCGCCGGTGCCGGGGTCTGCGGCGCCTGTCTCTGGGCCCGCGGCGTCCGTACCGGGGTCTGGGGCGCCTGTGTCGGGCCCTGGGGCGCCCGTACCTGGGCCTGGGGCGCCTCTGTCGGCTTCTGGGGCGCCCGTACCCGGTCCTGCGGCTCCCGTACCCGGGCCTGCGGCACCTGTGCCGGGACATGCGCCCGGCTCCGGACATGCGCCCGGCTCCGGGTATGCGCCCGCGCCCGTCCCCACGTCCGTCCCCGGCCCTCGCGACGGGCAGTCGCACGAGCCGACGCTGGTCCCCGGCCGGGCGCCCGGCAAGTTCTCCGTCTCCGTGGCGGCCGCCTCCACGGCGGGGAGTGGGGGACGCGGCCGGCGGCTCAGCTGCACCGTGGCTCTCGCGGTCGCGGGGGCGCTGGCCGCGGTGACCGTCGGCTCGGTCTTCGTCTTCGACCTGCTGCCGGGCACCAGCCGGGACACCGCGGGCGGGGCCGACCACTCCCCGTCGGCGAGCGCCCCCTCCGATGCCGGGGCGGGCGGCGGCGAGGAGCGCACCGTCCCCTCGGCCTACCTCGGCACCTGGGAGGGCCAGGCCGTCGCCCGTGACGGCAACCTGCCGATGGGCACCTTCCGGCTGACCGTCCGTCAGGCAGAGGTCGGCGAGAAGATCGGCACCATGCGCCACACCGACCTGATCGGCGGCACGTGCGACGACGTACTGACGCTGAAGCAGGTGTCGGGAAAGCAGCTCGTCGCGACCGCCACCGGCGTGGACGGCAACCGAGGCGTGTGCGTCCAGACCTCGCACACCGTCCGCCTCACCCCCGTCGGCGACGACCTGCGCTACGAGTCCGACAGCAAGGGGTCGGGCCGGCCGGAGGCACGGATGTCGAAGATCAAGTAACCGGCGGGGCGCCTGGTGACGGCGATTGCGCCCCAGCCCCTTCGAACTCCCCGACAACACCCGTCACTTACTGTGTTGCGACAGCGAACACCCTCGCACGAGCCCGGCGCTCGTGAACGCGCCACGACGGAGAAGGCCCGCCATGGAGACACTGCACCCGGACGATCCGCACGAGTTGGGCAGCTACCGATTGCTGCGAAGACTCGGCGCCGGCGGCATGGGCCGTGTGTACCTGGCCCGTTCGCCCGGCGGGCGGACGGTCGCCGTGAAGGTGGTGCGCCCCGATCTGGCGGCGGACGGCGGCTTCCGCAGCCGATTCCGGCAGGAGGTGGAGACGGCGAGGGCGGTCTCCGGCCGGTTCACGGCCCCCGTCGTGGACGCCGACCCGGACGCGGCGCTGCCGTGGCTGGCGACGTCTTACGTCCTCGGACCCGACCTCGCGGACGTGGTCGACGCGCACGGCGCGCTGCCGGAGCACACGGTCCGGGCACTGGCCGCCGGGCTCGCGGCGGCGCTTCAGGACGTCCATGCGGCGGGCCTCGTCCACCGTGACCTGAAGCCCTCGAACGTGCTGCTGGCCGCCGACGGGCCGCGCGTCATCGACTTCGGCATCGCGCGGGCGGTGGACGGAAACCGCATGACGCAGACCGGAGTCGTGGTCGGTTCGCCCGGTTTCATGTCGCCGGAGCAGGCGATGGGCAAGGACGTCGGCACGGCGGGGGACGTCTTCTCGCTGGGGACCGTCCTCGCCTTCGCGGCGACCGCGCGGAGCGCCTTCGGCGACGGCGCCGCCTCGCACGCGTCGCTGCTCTACCAGATCGTGCACGGAGAGCCCGACCTGACCGGCGTACCCGCGTCCCTGCTCGGGCTGGTCCGCGCCTGCCTGATGAAGGACCCGGCGCAGCGGCCGGCGCCCTCGGAGATCGTGGCGGCACTGGCTCCGCACGGCATCGACGCCGCCCTGCACGACTGGCTGCCGTCGGCGGTGGCGTCGACGATCGCGACGCATGCCGCGGGCATCCTGGACCTCGAAGCCCCCGGGGCCGCGACCTCCTTCGGCCCGGCCCCGGCGATGCCGGCCGCGACACCGCCGCCCGGAACACCCGGGTACGGCACACCGCCCGGCGGCACTCCGGCGTCGCCGTACGGAACACCGCCCGGCGGCACGCCCGCGTCGCCGTACGGCACGCCCCCGGGCGGCACTCCGGCCGCCGGTCAGGGCCCCGGCACGCAGCTTCCCGGCACGGTCCGGCTCGGCGCGGACGGGACGTCCGCCCCCCGCCGCTCCCGGCGCCGGGTGCTCGGCCTGGCGCTGGGCGGAGCCGCCGCCGTCGTGGCGGTCGGCGGCGGTGCCGCGTGGGTGTTCGCCTCCGGCGACGACGCCTCCGACACGCCGGCGGGCGGTCGGGGCAGGGGCGGTTCGGCCGGACCGGCCGACGAGCACTTCACAACCCCGCCCGCCGGTGTGGCGCCCCAGCCGCTGTGGCACGAGTCGGCCGCGGAGGACAGCACGACCACCGGCGTACCGCTGCTCACGCACGAGGGACTGCTGCTGGTCAGCGGCGACCCGCTCGTGGCGTACGACGTGAAGACGGGCAAGGCGCGCTGGTCCAAGCCCGGCGTCTGCCGCCCCGGTGCCCAGCTCCTCTTCCACGGCGGCAAGGTGTTCCTGGCCGACGGCGACTACGACGGCGTCCTGGTCGCCTACGACGTCAGGACCGGCGAGGAGGCATGGCGCAGCCGCCTCGGCAAGCAGCTGTCCGTCGAGGACACGATCGCCATCGACGACGACAACGTGTACGTCACGGCGACCGACTACGGCCAGTCGCAGAGCGCCACCAAGTACCGCACGGCCGTCGCGGCCATCAGCCACACCACCGGCAGGAAGGTGTGGCTCCAGCACCGGGACTGGGGGACCAAGGACTACGACGTCCAGGGCACGGTCTCGGGCAGGTACCTGGTCTACGCCGACTCGAACTTCAACCTCACCGCCCGGGACACCGCGACCGGCGGCCAGTTGTGGACGAAGAAGATCGGCGACGACTGGTCCTGGCGGCCCACGGTCGCGAACGGCCTGGTCTTCCTGCCGGGGGAGAAGCTGACGGCCGTCGACGCGGACACGGGCCGTACCGTCTGGACGCTGTCCCCCAACGGCCGCCGGGGCTTCGGCAATCCGACGGTCGTCGACGGCGTCCTTTACACCAGCGACCACGACGACGGCGTGTGGGCCGTGGACGTGAAGACCGGTGAGCGGGTGTGGCTGTGCGACGAGTTGGACGTCGAGGGCCCGGAGACGTTCCTGCGGGCCGGGGCGACGCTGTACGGGGCCACCGGATCCCTGGACGGCGGCATCGTGGCCCTGGAGGCCCGGACCGGCAAGTTCCGCTGGGTCTACAGCGACAACAAGACGGTGGGCGAGCCGTGGCAGGTCGCCCTCTCCGGGAACCGGCTGCTGGTGACGCACGGTCATGAGATCTACGCGCTGCCCGCCGTGTGAGGTGCCGGATGAGCATCGAGCTGCTGGTGGTGGCCGTCGCCGCGCTGTGGGGTGCGGCGGCGGGGGCGGTGCTGCCGCGGGCCGCGTACCGGTTCTCCGCCCCGGCCGGTGAGGACTGGCGGGACCGGTGCCCGGGCGGGCACCCGGTCCCGGGATGGCTCGGCCGGGCGCGGTGCGGGCAGTGCACGGCGGACCGTGCGGCAGGCGGTGACGCGCCCGGCGTACCGCTCGGCGCGCCGCGCGTCCCGGAGTACGGGCCCGGCACGGCCGCCCTCGCCACCGTCACCGCCCTCGTCTGCGCCGTCCTCGCCGCCGCCACCGGAACCCGGCCGGAGCTGGCCGTCTGGCTGCTGCTCGCGCCCGTCGGCGTGCTGCTGGCCCACGTCGACCTCAGGGTGCGGCGGCTGCCCGACCCCCTCACCCTGCCGCTCGCCGGTGCCGCCCTCGCCCTGCTGGGCCTGGCCGCGCTGGTGCCCGAGCACGCCGGGGAGTGGACCACCGCCCTGCTGGGCGCCCTCGCGCTGGGCGCCGGGTACTTCGTGCTGTGGTTCGTCAACCCGGACGGCATGGGCTTCGGCGACGTCAAGCTGGCACTCGGGGCGGGCGCCGTCCTCGGCTGGTACGGCTGGCCGACGCTGATGCTGGGCGCCTTCGCCGGGTTCCTGCTCGGCGCGCTGTACGGCGGCGCGCTCGTCGTGGCGGGGCGGATCGGTCGCGGCACCTCCCTCGCGTTCGGGCCGTTCCTCATCACGGGCGCGTACCTCGGCCTGCTGACCGGCGCGTACACGGCCTGACCGCGATCCCGAAAACCCGCTGTCGTAGGCTGGTCGGGTCCGTCCACAACCCTTACGAACCTTTGCGAAAGGGGCGCCGGTGACCGAGAAGGCCGACCTTCAGCCCATCCTCGACCGCGCAGCCGCCGGTGGGCGGATCACCCCCGAAGAGGCCCTCGTCCTCTACCGCGACGCCCCGCTGCACGCGCTGGGGGCAGCCGCCGACGCCGTGCGCAGGCGGAAGTACGCCGGTACGGAGCACATCGCGACGTACATCATCGAGCGCAACATCAACTACACCAACGTGTGCGTCACGGCGTGCAAGTTCTGCGCCTTCTACGCCGCGCCCAAGGACACCGCCAAGGGCTGGACCCGCGACCTCGACGACATCCTGCGCCGCTGCGCGGAGACGGTCGAGCTCGGCGGCACGCAGATCATGTTCCAGGGCGGCCACCACCCGGACTACGGCGTGGAGTACTACGAGAAGCACTTCGCCGCCATCAAGAAGGAGTTCCCGCAGCTCGTCATCCACAGCCTGGGGGCGAGCGAGGTCGAGCACATGGCCCGGATCTCCGGTGTGTCGGTCGAGGAGGCCATCACCCGGATCCACGCGGCCGGGCTCGACTCCTTCGCCGGCGCCGGTGCGGAACTGCTCCCGGAGCGGCCGCGCAAGGCCATCGCGCCGCTGAAGGAGTCCGGCGAGCGCTGGCTGGAGATCATGGAGACGGCGCACAACCTGGGTGTGGAGTCGACGTCCACCATGCTCATGGGCACCGGCGAGACCAACGCCGAGCGCATCGAGCACCTGCGGATGATCCGGGACGTGCAGGACCGCACCGGCGGCTTCCGCGCCTTCATCCCGTACACCTACCAGCCCGAGAACAACCACCTGAAGGGCCGCACCCAGGCCACCCTCTTCGAGTACCTGCGGATGATCGCCATCGCCCGCGTCTTCCTCGACAACGTGGCCCACATCCAGGGCTCGTGGCTGACCACGGGCAAGGAGGTCGGCCAGCTCTCCCTGCACTACGGCGCCGACGACCTCGGCTCGATCATGCTGGAGGAGAACGTCGTGTCGTCGGCCGGCGCGAAGCACCGCTCCAACCGGCTGGAGATCATCGACCTGATCCGCAAGGCGGGGCGCGTCCCGGCGCAGCGCTCGACGACGTACGAGCACCTCGTGGTGCACGACGACCCGGCGAACGACCCCGTCGACGAGCGGGTCGTCTCCCACATCTCGTCCACGGCGATCGAGGGCGGCACGGCCCACCCCGAGCTGAAGCTGCTCGCCTCCAACTGACGCGCCCGTGCTGACGATCCACGCCGCGGACCTCGTGATCGCCGGGGACCGGCGGCCGCCCCTGCCCGGCGGCGCCGTCCTGGTCGACGGCCGGGAACTCGCGGCCGTCGGCCCGTACGAGGAGCTGGCGGCCGCCCACCCGGCGGCGCGGACCCGGCGCTGGCCGGGGGTGCTCACGCCGGGGCTGCTCAATCCGTACGGTCCCGAACTGCTGGAGGCGGCCTACCACCCGGACCCGCGCGAGGCGGACGAGCTGGGCACCGAACCGCTCACCGGCGCGGCGCTCGCGGGGCTCGCCATGACGGAGGCCCGCTGGGGCGCGAGCGCGCGGCGCGGCGTGCGGCTGCTGCTGGCGCACGGGGCCGTCGCCGTGGCGGGCGACCTGTGGCGGCCCGCCGTCGTGGACGCCCTGCACCGGGCGGGGCTGAGCGTGGAACAGCGGTTCGAGGACCCCGCCGGCCCGGCGACCTTCGACTCGCTGGCGGGGCGGAGCCTGCCGGAGGCGATCACGCTGCCGCTGCCGCACGACGGCGTGACCGGCACGGACGCGACGTTCGCGGTCTTCGACGTCCCCGACGAGGCGGCGCTCGTGGAACGCGGGGCCGGCACCTGCGTGGCGACGGTGCTCGCCGGACGCCTGGTCCACCGCCGGCGCTGACTCAGCCCCCGAACGCCTCCCCGAAGGCGCCCGCCTGCTGCGTCACCCCGCTGCAGTCGGTCGCCGCGTCGTCAGACCCGGCGTCGTCCGTGCACTGCCGGTCCCGGAAGGTGGCCCACACCGACACCCAGGCGATGCCCTTCTCCTCGGCGAAGGCCCGGACCTCGGCCGCGTCCGCGAGCGTGAACGTCTCCCCGTCGACGTCGTTGACGCCCAGCATCGAGGTGAGCGCCATGCCCCGCCAGGCCTCCGCGTCCGACGTCCCGAAGACCTCCTTCAGCTGGGTGTGGGCGGCCTCGGCCGAGGTGCGGGCGTAGTCGCCCATGTCGCCGTCGTAGGACTCGCCGTAGTTCATCGTCATGAGGTTGACCGTGGAGACCCGTACGCCGTGGTCGTTGGCGGACTCCAGCAGCGTCACCCCGTCGGTGTCGAGGCCGGAGGGCATGACCGGCAGCGTGAAGGAGATCTCCAGGTCGCTCCGCTCCTGCTGGAGCAGCGCGATCGCCTCCGAACGCAGGGCGACGGAGCCGGCGTCGGTCAGCTCGTCGCCCTCGACGTCGAAGTCGGCCTGCGCGGAACCGGCGGCGTCCAGGGCCTCGCCGTAGGCCGCCGCCAGGTCCTCGGCGCTGTCGCAGGCGGCGGCCAGCTCCGTGCCGGAGGCGCCGCCGAAGGAGACGCGGACGGTGGCGCCGGACTCCTTCAGCGCGGCGACGCGGGCGGCGACCGCGGTGTCGTCGATGTCCTGGACGCCGTTCCAGCGCGGGGCGCAGTCGCTGCCGGAGGAGATCACGAAGGCCAGGTTGTACGTCGCCGGGGAGCCCGCGGAGTCGTTGTCCGAGGCCGTGGTGGCGCTGACGTAGGGGGCGTAGGCGGTGGTCGGCGCGGCGGACCCGGGCGGCTCGGGTGCCGCGTCCGTCGTGCCGGTCCCCCCGCCGCCCGAGCAGCCCGCGGCGGCCAGGGTGAACAGCAGGGCCAGCCCGGCCGCCGGTTTCCGGAAAGCCCTCATCGCACACGCTCCGTTCTCGTCGTCGGACGAGTGAACGTCCCACACGTGGCTGGGCGTTTCCTGAGCAAAGTGCGCACGTGTGCGGCAACTCTCAGGTCACGGACAGGCTGCGCCGTCCTTCACCGGGATCTCACAGCAAAGCCAGAGGTTGCGGCAGGCAAAGCTGCCTAGCGTCCGGGGAATGCATTCCGAGCCTGTCTCTCAGAGCCGCGCCGCCGTGCGCGGTCGCCGCCGCAAACGCGGCAACGGGTCCGCCGAGGGGCCCGTGTTCGTGGACAACTCCGGGCGCCGGGCCAGGCTGCTGCGCCGGCTCGGCCTCCTCCTCGGAGCCGTCTGCCTCGGCTACGCGGCCGTCCTCGGGCTGGCCTTCATGGGCATCGGCACCTCGGTCAACCCGTCCTCCCTGCTGCCCTTCGCGGACGGGCAGGACGGCCGGGCCCCGGGCGGGGACCTGGGCCCGCAGGGCGCCGTCGCCCCCACGGGCGCCCCGCCCACCGGCACCGCGGCACCCGGCCGCACCCCCGCCCCGACCGCCTCCGCCGCCACCGACTGACCGGGACGCCGCCGCTTCCATGACCACGACCACACCCTCACGGGGCCGCCGCCGCGCCCCCTCCCGCATCGAGCGGGCCGCCGGACGGGCCGCCGCGCTGCAGCGCCCGCGGGTCCTCCTCGCCCTGCTCCTGCTGCTCGCGCTGACCTGCGTGATGCTCCTCGACGGCTATCTGCGCGCGGAGGTCGGAGGGGACCAGCGCGTCCGCACCGGGGCCAGTGCCAGTGACGTACCCGACGACATCCTCGACGGCGGGCCGATCCTCACCTTCCGCGGCGGACAGGCCACGACCGTCTCCGTGCCGGACAAGACGATCGCGCTGACCTTCGACGACGGCCCGGACGCCACCTGGACGCCGAAGGTCCTGGAGATCCTGGAGAAGTACGACGTGCCCGGCACGTTCTTCCTGGTCGGATCGATGGTCGCGCGCTACCCGGACATCGTGCAGGACATGGTCGAGCAGGGCAACGAGGTGGGCGTCCACACCTTCACCCACGTCGACCTCTCCTACCAGAGCGAATCCCGCGTCACGCGCGAGATCGAGCAGACCCAGCTCGCCCTCGCCGGCGCGGCCGGCATCACCACCACGCTGTTCCGGGCGCCGTACTCCTCCCAGACGGACGCCATCGACAACTACAGCTGGCCCGTCTACGAGAAGCTCGGCCAGGACGGCTACACCAGCGTCTTCATCGACACCGACAGCGACGACTGGAAGCGGCCCGGGGTGTCGAAGATCGTCGAGTGGGCCACGCCCGAGGACGGCGAGGGTGCCTCGGTCCTCTTCCACGACGCCGGCGGCGAGCGTTCGCAGACCATCGAGGCGCTGCCGAAGTACATCGAGAAGATGAAGGCGGCGGGCTACACCTTCACCACCATCAGCGGCGTCATGGCCGCGCAGCAGCCCGCCGGCGGTCCCGACGCCGGCCGGGCCGGCACCGCGGACGCCCTCCAGGCCGCCCACCACAAGGCCACCGGCACCACCCTCTACGAGGGCAAGGCCCTCGTCGCGGCCGTCGCCGTCGCCGAGTGGACGGTGCCCGCGCTGTCGGCCGGGCTCGTGGTCGTGGGCGTGGCCGTCATGGGCCGGTTCGGGATGATGCTGGTCCTCGCCCGCCGCCACCACCGGCAGCGCAACAGACGCCGGTTCACCTGGGGACCACCCGTCACCGGGCCGGTGAGCGTGATCGTCCCGGCGTACAACGAGAAGGAGTGCATGGCCAACACCCTCCGGTCGCTGGCGCGCAGCACCCACCCGATCGAGATCATCGTCGTGGACGACGGCTCCACGGACGGCACCGCGGAGATCGCCGAGTCCCTCGGCCTGCCCAACGTCCGCGTCCTGCGGCAGGCCAACGCGGGCAAGCCGGCCGCCCTCAACAACGGGGTGCGCAACGCCCGGTACGACATCGTCGTGATGATGGACGGCGACACCGTCTTCGAGCCCGACACCGTACGGCAGCTCGTCCAGCCCTTCGCCGACCCGGACGTCGGCGCGGTCGCGGGCAACGCCAAGGTCGGCAACCGGCGCACGCTCATCGGCGCCTGGCAGCACATCGAGTACGTGATGGGCTTCAACCTCGACCGGCGCATGTACGACCTGCTGCGCTGCATGCCGACCATCCCCGGCGCGATCGGCGCCTTCCGCCGCGAGGCCGTCCTCCAGGTCGGCGGCATGAGCGACGACACGCTCGCCGAGGACACCGACATCACCATCGCCCTGCACCGCGCCGGCCGGCGGGTGGTCTACCAGGAGCACGCACGGGCCTGGACGGAGGCGCCGGGTTCGCTGAAACAGCTCTGGTCCCAGCGCTACCGCTGGTCGTACGGCACCATGCAGGCGCTGTGGAAGCACCGCGGGTCCCTCACGGACCGGGGGCCCTCCGGCCGCTTCGGGCGGGTCGGCATGCCCCTGGTGGTGCTCTTCCAGGTGGTCACGCCGCTCTTCGCCCCGCTCATCGACGTCTTCACCGCCTACTCGATGATCTTCATCGACTTCCGTGCGGCACTGCTCGCCTGGCTGGCGGTGCTCGGCGTCCAGCTCCTGTGCGCGGCCTACGCCTTCCGCCTCGACCGCGAGAAGTACCGGTACCTGCTGATGATGCCGCTCCAGCAGCTGGCGTACCGGCAGATGATGTACCTCGTCCTCATCCACTCCTGCGTCACCGCCCTCACCGGCGGCCGGCTGCGCTGGCAGAAGCTGAAGCGGACGGGCGAGGTGGGCACGCCGGCGGGGACCGGGTGATGGGTGCGCACCGCAAGGGGGCCGGCCCGGCGGCCGGGCTCCCCGCGGCCGGCGGCCGGGACCGCTACTTCGACGCCCTCCGGGCCCTCGCCCTCGTCCGGGTCGTGGCGTACCACGCCTTCGGCTGGCCCTGGGCCGGACTGGTCCTGCCCTCCATGGGGATCATGTTCGGCCTGGCCGGCACCCTGATGGCCGGGTCGCTGCGGCGTCCCGCGCCCACGGTGATCCGGAGCCGGCTGCGCCGCCTCCTGCCGCCGTACTGGTTCTGGGGACTGTTCGTGGTGGCCGCGATGCTGGTGCACGGCTGGATGCCGGGGTGGCGGATCGTGTACTGGGTGGTGCCGCTCGGCGACCCGCCGGGCGACGCCTGGGCCGAGCAGGTCTGGGAGATCCTCTGGTACCTGCGGACGTACGTGTGGTTCGTCCTGCTCTCCCCGCTGCTGCTGCGCCTGTTCCGGCTCGCCCCGGTCCCGGTGCTGCTGCTGTCCCTCGCCCCGGCCCTGGTCCTCCGGTTCGCCTGGCAGCCGCCGGAGGACCGCCTCGGGAGCGCGCTCACGGACCTGGCGACGTACCTGTTCTGCTGGATCCTCGGCTTCGCGCACCACGAGGGGGTGCTGCGGCGGCTCAGGCCCGGTGCCGTCGTCCCGCTGTGCGTCGCGGCGCTCGCGTGCGGCGGCTGGTACGCCTTCGCGGACCGGGCCGCGTACGGCACGTACGACCTCGACGAGAACCCGTTCGCGCAGGCGCTGTGGTCGGCGGGCGCCGTGACACTGCTGATGCACGCCAAGGCCCGGCTCGGCACCGGCTGCGCCGGCCCGGCCCGGTTCCCGCGCCTGGACCGGCTGGTGACCGTCTTCAACGCGCGGGCGGTGACGATCTACCTGTGGCACGAGATCGCGCTGGTCCTGGCCGTGCCGCTGATCGACCTGTGCTGGCGGGTGCCCGCGTTCGAGGCGTACCTGCCGCTGGGCAGCCAGTGGTTCCTGTTCGGCGTCGGCTGGGTTCTGATCGTGGTGTTCGTGCTGCTGGCGGGCTGGGTGGAGGACGTCGCCGCGCGGCGGAGGCCGCGCCTGCTGCCCTGATCCCGGGCTGCAACAATGGGCCCGTGACCCGCGCTTCCCTGAACAAGCAGCCGAACGAAGTCGCCTCGATGTTCGACCACGTCGCGGAACGGTACGACCTGACGAACGACGTGCTCTCGCTCGGCCAGGACCGGGTGTGGCGCAAGGAGGTCGCCAGAGCCGTCGACGCCCGCCCCGCGCAGAAGGTCCTCGACCTGGCCGCCGGCACGGCGACGTCCTCCCTCCCCTTCGCCCGGACCGGCGCGTACGTCGTCCCCTGCGACTTCTCCCTCGGCATGCTCCGGGTGGGCAAGCAGCGGCACGCCTGGCTGCCGCTCACGGCGGGCGACGCGACGCGGCTGCCGTTCCGGGACGACGTCTTCGACGCGGTCACCATCTCCTTCGGGCTGCGCAACGTGCAGGACACCGACGCGGCGCTGCGGGAGATGTACCGGGTGACCAAGCCCGGTGGCCGGGTCGTGATCTGCGAGTTCTCGCACCCGACCTGGACGCCGTTCCGCACCGTCTACACCGAGTACCTGATGCGCGCGCTGCCGCCGGTGGCCCGCGCGGTGTCGTCCAACCCCGACGCCTACGTCTACCTCGCCGAGTCCATCCGCGCCTGGCCCGACCAGCCCGCCCTGGCCGAACGGCTGCGCGGGGCCGGCTGGTCGAAGGTGGCGTGGCGGAACCTGACGGGCGGCGTGGTGGCGCTGCACCGGGGTTTCAAGGAGAGCTGAGGACCGCGCAGTAGGGCTCGCGCGGCTCGGCCAGCTCCCGCCGCAGCCCGCCGCGGGGCGGGCCGGGCACGCGCGGCTCGCGGGTGCCTCCGCCGCCCTCACCCTCCCCGAAGTCGAACCACACGTACACCGGCGACTCCCGCGGCACCTCCGCTCCGGGCTGCGGGTACTGGCGTACGACGTAGTCGACGACGGCGAGGTGGAAGTCGGGCCGGTCCGGCGCGGTGAGGGACAGGCCCCGGGAACGGGCCGCCTCCCGCGCGTCCACGGCCATCAGGCCGACCAGGCGCGGCACGCGCACATCGGGTGTCTTGGGTGTCAGGCGCACGGACGTCACCCCCAGCGGTACGGGCAGGGTAACTCCGCGGGGCACCGCCCGGAAGCATCAAGTGGCGTTCCGTGACATTCGATTACGGTGCGTCACAACTGGAGCCGGTAGCAGTGGCCCTGCTGCTGCGACGGCGTCGTGAAGACCTCTGCGAGCCGCATGCCGAGGCGCTCGGTGACCGCGATGGACCGTGTGTTGCGGGCGTTGACCATCGCCACCACCTCCGCCACCCCGGCCGCGCGGACCCGGTCCAGCGTCTGCCGGGCCGCCGCGGTGACGTACCCCTTGCCCCAGTGGTCCCTGCCCAGCCGCCAGCCGATCTCGATCTCGCCCTTGGGGCCCCAGTCCTGCGGCCACGGCTGGGCGCCCGTGAAGCCGATGACCCGGTCGGACTCGTCCAGCATGGTCCACAGGCAGAAGCCGTGCTCGGCGTCGTGCCGGCGCTGGCGGGCGGTGAGCTCCTCGTAGACGGACAGCTCGGCGGACCTCCCGCCGTGGAACTCCATGACGTCCGGGTCGTCGAAGATCCGGTGCCAGGCGACCGCGTCCTCGTCCGTGGGGACGCGCAGCCGTACGGCGGGGAGAGCTCGGTTCACGGGGGACAGCCCTTCAGCCGGTGATCGGTGACGCTGAATAGACTGCCCATGTCCAGTGCCCGTCGGCACGCAGATTTCGAACTTGGGGAGATCCCGCCGTGACCGAGCCCCTCTCCGACAACACCGCCGATGTGATCGTCGTGGGCGCGGGGCCAGCCGGCTCCACCACGGCGTACTACCTGGCCAAGGCGGGACTCGACGTCCTCCTGCTGGAGAAGACCGCGTTCCCGCGCGAGAAGGTCTGCGGCGACGGGCTCACCCCGCGCGCGACCAAGCAGCTCGTGGCGATGGGCATCGACATCTCCGAGGAGGCCGGCTGGCTGCGCAACAAGGGCCTGAGGATCATCGGCGGCGGTGTGCGGCTCCAGCTGGACTGGCCGGATCTCGCCTCCTTCCCCGACTACGGACTCGTCCGCAAGCGCGACGACTTCGACGAGCAGCTGGCCCGGCAGGCCCAGAAGGCGGGCGCCCGCCTGCACGAGCGCTGCAACGTCGGCGCCCCCATCGTGGACGACCGCACCGGCCGCATCACCGGCGTGCACGCCAAGCTCGGTGAGGACAAGCGCGAGGTCACCTTCCACGCGCCGCTCGTCGTCGCCGCGGACGGCAACTCCACGCGCCTGTCGCTGGCGATGGGCCTGCACCGCCGCGAGGACCGCCCGATGGGCGTCGCGGTCCGCACCTACTTCACCAGCCCGCGCCACGACGACGACTACCTGGAGTCCTGGCTGGAGCTGTGGGACCGCCGCGGCCTCCAGGACCGCCTCCTGCCGGGCTACGGCTGGATCTTCGGCATGGGCGACGGGACCAGCAACGTCGGCCTCGGTGTGCTGAACACCTCCGCCTCCTTCAAGGAACTGGACTGGCGCGAGGTCCTGAAGGCCTGGTGCGCGTCCATGCCGGAGGACTGGGGCTACACCCCGGACAACATGACCGGCCCGATCCGCGGCGCCGCCCTCCCCATGGCCTTCAACCGCCAGCCCCACTACACGCGCGGGCTGCTGCTGGTCGGCGACGCCGGCGGCCTGGTGAACCCCTTCAACGGCGAGGGCATCGCCTACGCCATGGAGTCCGGGCAGATCGCCGCCGACGTCATCGTCCAGGCGCACGCGCGGGCGACGCCGGCCCAGCGCGAGACGGCCCTCCAGCGCTACCCGCGCGTCCTGAAGGACACCTACGGCGGCTACTACACGCTGGGCCGCGCCTTCGTGAAGCTCATCGGCAACCCGAAGGTCATGCAGATCGCGACCCAGCGCGGACTCACCCACCCGCTGCTGATGAAGTTCACCCTGAAGATGCTCGCCAACCTGACGGACCCGACGGGCGGCGACGCGATGGACCGCATCATCAACGGGCTGAGCAAGGTGGCCCCAAAGGCCTGATCAGCCCTTGGCGAGAGCGGCGGCGTTGGCGGCCCGGCGGGCGAACACCTCCTCGCGCCGGTCCGCCGACTGCCGCAGCGCCGCCCTGCGGTCCCGCTTGGAGAGCCGGTCCAGGTAGACGTGGCCGTTCACGTGGTCGGTCTCGTGGGCGAGGCAGCGTGCGAAGTAGCCGGTGCCCTCGACGAGGAGCGGGTTGCCGTCCTTGTCGAGGCCGCGTACGACGGCCCGGTCGGGCCGCGGTACGTCCATGACGGCGCCCGGCACCGACAGGCATCCCTCGCCCTCGTCCAGCAGCCGCCGCCCGGCCGGGTCGAGCGGTTCCAGCACCGGGTTCACGATGTGCCCGACATGCCGGACACCGTCGTCGTCGGGGCAGTCGTACACGAACAGGCGCAGACCGACGCCGACCTGATTGGCAGCCAGGCCGGCTCCCTCGGCGACGTACATCGTCCGGAACATGTCGTCGATGAGCGCCGCGAGGTCGGGTCCGAACTCGGTGACGTCGCGGCAGGGCTTGTGCAGCACCTCTTCGCCGACCTCGGTGACACGCCGGACCGACCCGCGCAGGGCTTCCGGCGCGAGCGGGGGGTAGGAGGCGACGGGCCGCCCCTGTACGAACACGCTCGGCATGATGTTCTCTCCTTCGGCTCGTGGACGGGCCGGTGGAGAACCGGCCCGCGCCGAGCATGCCAGGAGCGCCGAACGGGGGCGAGATGCCTGAGGGTCACGAGACGCCTGAGGGCCATGACATGCCTGAGGGACGCGAGATGCCTGAGGGCCGCGAGATGCCTGAGGGCCGCGAGATGCCGAGGGCTCCGGATCCCTGAGGGCGGCGGGATTGCGAAGGGCCGCAGCCCCGGAGCGGCTGCGGCCCTTCGTACGGTGGTGCCCGGTGTGAGCCCTACAGCACGCGCACCGCGCCGCTCGGCGGGTCGTACGACAGCGACGCCTTGATGACGCCGGTGGACGGGTTCTGCGCGCCGACGAACATGCCGTCGCCGACGTACACGCCGACGTGGTAGGCGCTGCCCGCGCCGCCCCAGTAGAGGATGTCGCCCGGCTGGAGGTTGCTCAGCGACACCTGGGTGCCGGCGGTCGACTGGGCCTGGGAGACGCGCGGCAGGTCGACGCCGACCTGCTTGAACGCGGCCTGCACGAGGCCGGAGCAGTCCCAGGAGTTGGGGCCGGTGCCGCCGGAGACGTAGGCGTCGCCGACCTGCGCCTGGACGAAGGCGACGACGGCGGCGGCCGAACCGGAGGGCGTGGACGTGTTGGTGCTGGTGCTGGAGCCGGCGCTCGTGCCGCTGCCCGTGCCGACGGAGGTGCCGGTGTCCACGGACGCGCTGAGGGTGGCGCGCTCGGAGGTGCGGGAGGCGCGCTCGGCGGCCTCCTTGCGGGCGGCCTCCTCGGCCTTCTTCTTGGCCTCGGCGGCCTTCTTCTTGGCCTCGGCGAGGTCCGCCTTGGCCTCCTTGGCCGCCTGGGCGGCGGCTGCGTCACGCTCGGCCCGCAGCTCGTAGTTCGCGGCGGCCTGCTGCGTGGCGTCCGCGGACTGGGCGACCTGGGCGGCCAGGTCGGCCGTCAGGGTGGGCAGTTCGAGGGTCTGCGTCACCGGCTCGGCCGCGTTCGCCGAGCCGGACGCCCCGGCGACTGCCAGGGTGCTGAGGACGCCACCGGCAACTCCGGCCCGCATCGCGAGAGTGGACGCGCTGCGGCGGGGCTTCCGGTGGCTGCGTATGTGAGCGGTGTGGGACATGGGAACAACCGGTATCAGGAGCTCCTCCATACCTTCAAGAAACGTGTCCTGCGCCACAATTGTTCAACGGGGTGCCCGAATCCCGGGCGTGTCGGCCTTTATTGACGCCGTAACGGACATTGCGGACGCGCCGTAACCGGCCTGTGATCACGGGCTTTGATCGTTACGCCCGAATTGCCCCCCGCTTACCACTTGTTGAGGCAGTTGGCCAAGCCCGGTTCTCAGACGCCTCTCACGGATGTGGCGGAGGTCACGGAACGGTTACTCGGGCGGGCGCGTCCCCGTCGCGGATTCCGGCCCGCCGCGCTCGTGAACGCGTGCACGCGTCCACATCGGCTCCGGTCTCTCCCTCTGATGTGTGAACGGCTCCTCCATCAAGAGATCGCGTCCAGCGCCAATTTGCATGCAAGGGAAGCATCTTGATATTGAGACGACCCATCTGATCAGGGTCGATGAGTAAAATTGTCACCTCTGGTGATCAGTCGAACGCTTCTTGTACGAAGATCACCGCTCATCCGACTTCATGATCCTTCGTCAGGTGGTGGAGATCACAAAGCTTGTGTAATACCCCGTGTCGCAGATCACAGAGCGGCGGGCATAAGATGCGTGGCAGTTGGGCTTGTGACCTGCTTCACATGTTCGCGATCTTCGCCGGGACGAGCGGGGCTCGTGGGACTTGTGAGGCGCTTGTGAGTCCACGGCAAACCGCCAGCAGTCAGTGCCGACTGAGAGGAGCGAGGAGCGGTGAACGCGTATGCGCCCATCCTCGTACTGGGAGCCCTCGGGGCAGGCTTTGCGATCTTCTCCGTGGTCATGGCCACGCTGATCGGTCCGAAGCGGTACAACCGCGCCAGGCTCGAGGCCTACGAGTGCGGCATCGAGCCGACCCCCACGCCGGCCGGCGGCGGGCGCTTCCCCATCAAGTACTACCTGACGGCGATGCTCTTCATCGTCTTCGACATCGAGATCGTCTTCCTCTACCCCTGGGCCGTCACCTTCGACGCCCTGGGGATTTTCGGGCTCGTGGAGATGCTGCTCTTCGTGCTCACCGTCTTCGTCGCGTACGCGTACGTATGGCGGCGCGGCGGCCTGGAATGGGACTGAGGGGCCTTTAGTCATGGGACTCGAAGAAAAGCTGCCGAGCGGCTTCCTGCTCACCACCGTCGAGCAGGCCGCGGGCTGGGTGCGCAAGGCGTCGGTCTTCCCCGCCACCTTCGGCCTCGCCTGCTGCGCCATCGAGATGATGACCACCGGTGCCGGCCGCTACGACCTGGCGCGTTTCGGCATGGAGGTCTTCCGCGGCTCGCCGCGGCAGGCGGACCTGATGATCGTCGCGGGCCGGGTCAGCCAGAAGATGGCGCCGGTGCTGCGGCAGGTCTACGACCAGATGCCGAACCCCAAGTGGGTGATCTCCATGGGGGTCTGCGCCTCCTCCGGCGGCATGTTCAACAACTACGCGATCGTCCAGGGCGTCGACCACATCGTCCCGGTCGACATCTACCTCCCAGGCTGCCCGCCGCGGCCCGAGATGCTGATGGACGCCATCCTCAAGCTCCACCACAAGATCCAGAACTCCAAGCTCGGCGTGAACGCCGAGGAGGCGGCCCGCGAGGCGGAGGAGGCGGCGCTCAAGGCCCTGCCCACCATCGAGATGAAGGGGCTGCTGCGATGAGCGACGCGGGCGGCAACGGGGTGAACCCCGAAAAGGACCTCTCCGCCGAGAACCTCCCCGGTCAGCGCGGCCAGGGCGGCGAGGAGATCCGCGTCCAGCGCGGCATGTTCGGCGCCAACAACGGCGGCGACACCTCCGGCTACGGCGGCCTGGTCCGCTCGGTCCGCCTCCCGGGACCGGCGAGCAGGCCCTACGGCGGCTGGTTCGACGAGGTCGCCGACGAGCTGGAGGGCGCGCTGGAGGAACAGGGACTCCTCCCCGACAACGCCATCGAGAAGACGGTCGTCGACCGCGGCGAGCTGACCTTCCACGTCGAACGCGAACACCTGGTCCGGGTCGCCCGCACCCTGCGCGACGACCCGGCCCTGCGCTTCGAGCTGTGCACCGGCGTCAGCGGCGTCCACTACCCGAACGACAAGGGCCGCGAGCTGCACGCCGTCTACCACCTGCGCTCGATCACCCACAACCGGGTGATCCGCCTGGAGGTCAGCGCGCCCGACAGCGACCCGCACATCCCGTCGCTGTTCTCCGTCTATCCGACGAACGACTGGCACGAGCGCGAGACGTACGACTTCTTCGGCATCGTCTTCGACGGTCACCCGGCCCTGACGCGGATCATGATGCCGGACGACTGGCAGGGCCACCCGCAGCGCAAGGACTACCCCCTCGGCGGCATCCCCGTCGAGTACAAGGGCGCCCAGATCCCGGCTCCGGACCAGCGGAGGTCGTACTCATGAGCACGTCGAACGCATCCGCGGCGTCCGCCGCCTCGGCGCGCGAGACCACGGAAGGCACCGTCTACACGGTCACCGGAGGCGACTGGGACGAGGTCGTCCGGTCCGCCGCCCGCGCCGACGACGAGCGCATCGTCGTCAACATGGGGCCGCAGCACCCGTCCACGCACGGCGTGCTCCGCCTGATCCTGGAGATCGAGGGCGAGACCGTCACCGAGGCCCGCTGCGGCATCGGCTACCTGCACACCGGCATCGAGAAGAACCTCGAGTACCGGACGTGGACGCAGGGCACCACCTTCGTGACGCGCATGGACTACCTGACGCCGTTCTTCAACGAGACGGCGTACTGCCTGGGCGTCGAGAAGCTCCTCGGCATCGAGGACGAGATCCCGGACCGGGCCTCGGTCATCCGGGTTCTCCTGATGGAGCTGAACCGGCTCTCCTCCCACCTGGTGTGCATCGCCACCGGCGGCATGGAGCTCGGCGCCACCACGATCATGATCTACGGCTTCCGTGATCGTGAACTGATTCTCGACATCTACGAGCTGATCACCGGCCTCCGGATGAACCACGCGTACATCCGCCCCGGCGGACTCGCCCAGGACCTGCCGCCCGGCGCGGTGGACCAGATCCGCGAGTTCGTGAAGAAGATGAAGAAGAACCTCCCGGAGTACGACAAGCTCGCCACCGGGAACCCCATCTTCAAGGCCCGCATGCAGGACGTCGGCTACCTGGACCTGGCCGGCTGCATGGCCCTCGGCGCCACCGGCCCGATCCTGCGCTCCACCGGCCTGCCCCACGACCTGCGCAAGACCCAGCCGTACTGCGGCTACGAGACGTACGACTTCGACATCCCGACCGCCGACTCCTGCGACTCCTACGGCCGCTTCCTGATCCGGCTGGAGGAGATGCGCCAATCGCTCAGGATCATCGAGCAGTGCCTGGACCGGCTCCAGCCCGGCCCGGTCATGGTCGCCGACAAGAAGATCGCCTGGCCCGCCCAGCTCGCGCTCGGGCCGGACGGACTGGGCAACTCCCTCGACCACATCAAGAAGATCATGGGCACCTCCATGGAGGCCCTGATCCACCACTTCAAGCTGGTCACCGAGGGTTTCCGCGTCCCGCCGGGACAGGCGTACGCGGCGGTCGAGTCGCCCAAGGGCGAACTCGGGGTGCATGTCGTCTCCGACGGCGGCACCCGCCCCTACCGGGTCCACTTCCGCGACCCGTCCTTCACCAACCTGCAGGCCATGGCGGCGATGTGCGAGGGCGGCCAGGTCGCCGACGTCATCGTCGCCGTCGCGTCCATCGACCCCGTGATGGGAGGCGTCGACCGGTGACCACCAGTTCTTCGGAGCGGGGCGTCAGCCTGGGCATGCCCGAACTGCCCGCGCCCGCCTACCCGGACGACGTCCGAGCGCGTCTGGAGACCGACGCGCGCGAGATCATCGCCCGCTACCCGGACTCCCGGTCCGCCCTCCTGCCGCTGCTGCACCTCGTGCAGTCGGAGGAGGGGCACGTCACGCGCACCGGGATGCAGTTCTGCGCGGACATGCTGGGCCTCACCACCGCCGAGGTCACCGCGGTCGCCACCTTCTACACCATGTACCGGCGCAGGCCGAGCGGCGACTACCAGGTCGGTGTGTGCACCAACACCCTGTGCGCGGTGATGGGCGGCGACGCCATCTTCGAGTCCCTCCAGGAGCACCTGGGCGTCGGCAACGGCGAGACGACCGAGGACGGCAAGGTCACCCTGGAGCACATCGAGTGCAACGCGGCCTGTGACTTCGCGCCGGTCGTGATGGTCAACTGGGAGTTCTTCGACAACCAGACCCCGGCGAGCGCCAGGCGCCTCGTCGACGACCTGCGCGCGGGACGGCCGGTGACGCCCACGCGCGGTGCGCCGCTGTGCACCTTCAAGGAGACCGCCCGGATCCTGGCGGGCTTCCCCGACGAGCGGGACGGCGCCGTCGCGGCCGGCGGCAGCGCGGGTCCCGCCTCGCTGGTGGGCCTCCGCCTGGCCAAGGGGGAGACCGCACCCGCGCGCGTGGTGCACCCGCGGGACGGCGGGCCGCACGAGACGCCGCAGGACCGGGCCGTGCACGACCCGTCCCCGGCGGAGCACCTGAGCTCGCACGACGCGCCGCAGGACACATCGGCATCCGACCCAGCCCACCCGGCAGGGCCTACCGCCGAGGAGGGGGAGTGATGACCTTGGCAGCCGAGATCAAGGACACCAGCCCGGAGAAGCTGCTCGCACCCGTGCTGTCGGCCTTCTGGGACGAGGACGAGTCCTGGACTCTGGACGTCTACCGGAGGCACGAGGGGTACGAGGGGCTCCGCAAGGCGCTGGCGATGTCTCCGGACGACCTGATCGCGTACGTCAAGGACTCCGGTCTGCGCGGACGCGGCGGCGCGGGGTTCCCGACGGGGATGAAGTGGCAGTTCATTCCCCAGGGGGATGGCAAGCCTCACTATCTAGTTGTCAACGCCGACGAATCGGAGCCCGGGACCTGCAAGGACATCCCGCTCCTCTTCGCGAACCCGCACAGCCTCATCGAGGGCATCGTCATCGCGTGTTACGCCATCAGGTCGTCGCATGCCTTCATCTATCTGCGTGGTGAAGTCGTCCCCGTGTTGCGGCGGTTGCACGCGGCCGTGCGCGAGGCCTACGAGGCGGGCTTCCTGGGCGAGAACATCCTGGGCAGCGGACTCGATCTCCAACTCACCGTGCACGCGGGCGCGGGCGCGTACATCTGCGGTGAGGAGACCGCACTGCTCGACTCGCTCGAAGGCCGCCGTGGTCAACCGCGGCTCCGTCCCCCCTTCCCTGCTGTGGCCGGCCTCTATGCCTGCCCCACTGTGGTGAACAACGTCGAGTCGATCGCGTCGGTTCCCGCGATCCTGAACAAGGGCAAGGACTGGTTCAGGTCGATGGGCAGCGAGAGGTCGCCGGGCTTCACGCTCTACTCCCTCTCCGGCCACGTCGCCAGCCCCGGCCAGTACGAGGCGCCGCTCGGCATCACGCTCCGCCAGCTCCTCGACATGAGCGGGGGCATGCGCCCCGGCCACCGGCTGAAGTTCTGGACGCCGGGCGGGTCCTCGACGCCGATGTTCACCGACGAGCACCTCGACGTCCCTCTTGATTACGAAGGAGTGGGCGCCGCGGGTTCCATGCTCGGCACGAAAGCCCTGCAGTGCTTCGACGAGACGACCTGCGTCGTCCGCGCCGTCACCCGCTGGACCGAGTTCTACGCCCACGAGTCCTGCGGCAAGTGCACGCCCTGCCGCGAAGGGACCTACTGGCTCGTGCAGTTGCTGCGCGACATCGAGGCCGGCAAGGGCGTCATGGCCGACCTCGACAAGCTCAACGACATCGCCGACAACATCAACGGCAAGTCCTTCTGCGCCCTCGGCGACGGTGCCGCCTCGCCGATCTTCTCCTCGCTGAAGTACTTCCGCGAGGAGTACGAGCAGCACATCACGGGCCGTGGCTGCCCCTTCGACCCGGCCAGGTCGACGGCCTGGGCCGATCACCGCACGGAGGTGAACGCATGACCGTGACCACGAGCGCTCCCTCCGGCGGGGGAGAGGCGGCGGTCCCGCCCGAGGACCTGGTGACGCTGACGATCGACGGCATCGAGATCAGCGTGCCCAAGGGCACCCTGGTCATCCGCGCCGCCGAACAGCTCGGCATCGAGATCCCCCGGTTCTGCGACCACCCTCTCCTCGACCCGGCCGGCGCCTGCCGCCAGTGCATCGTCGAGGTCGAGGGCCAGCGCAAGCCCATGGCGTCCTGCACCATCACCTGCACCGACGGCATGGTGGTGAAGACCCACCTCACCTCGCCCGTCGCCGAGAAGGCCCAGCACGGCGTGATGGAGCTGCTGCTCATCAACCACCCGCTGGACTGCCCGGTCTGCGACAAGGGCGGCGAGTGCCCGCTGCAGAACCAGGCGATGTCCCACGGCAACGCCGAGTCCCGCTTCGAAGGAAAGAAGCGGACCTATGAGAAGCCCGTGCCGATCTCCACGCAGGTGCTGCTCGACCGCGAGCGGTGCGTGCTGTGCGCCCGCTGCACCCGGTTCTCCAACCAGGTCGCGGGCGACCCGATGATCGAGCTGATCGAGCGGGGCGCGCTCCAGCAGGTCGGCACCGGCGAGGGCGACCCCTTCGAGTCGTACTTCTCCGGCAACACCATCCAGATCTGCCCGGTCGGCGCGCTCACCTCGGCGGCGTACCGGTTCCGTTCCCGCCCCTTCGACCTGGTCTCCTCCCCGTCCGTCTGCGAGCACTGCTCCGGCGGCTGCGCCACCCGCACCGACCACCGGCGCGGCAAGGTCATGCGGCGGCTCGCGGCCGACGACCCCGAGGTCAACGAGGAGTGGATCTGCGACAAGGGGCGGTTCGCCTTCCGGTACGCGCAGATGCGGGACCGGCTGCGGACCCCGCTGGTGCGCAACGCCGAGGGTGAGCTGGCGCCGGCGTCCTGGCCGGAGGCACTGCAGATCGCCGCCCAGGGGCTGCTCGCCTCACGGGGCCGGACCGGCGTCCTGACCGGCGGACGGCTGACCGTCGAGGACGCCTACGCGTACAGCAAGTTCGCGCGCGTGGCGCTCGACACCAACGACATCGACTTCCGCGCGCGCGTGCACAGCTTCGAGGAGGCCGACTTCCTGGCCTCCCAGGTCGCCGGCCGCGGCCGCGACCTCGACGGCACGGGCGTCACGTACACCTCCCTGGAGAAGGCGCCCGCGGTCCTCCTGGTCGGCTTCGAGGCCGAGGAGGAGGCGCCCGGCGTCTTCCTGCGGCTGCGCAAGGCGTGGCGCAAGCACGGACAGCGGGTCTTCTCCCTCGCCACGCACGCCACCCGGGGCCTGGAGAAGGCGGGCGGCACCCTGCTGCCGGCCGCTCCCGGTACCGAGACCGAGTGGCTGGACGCGCTCGCGAGCGGCGTCGGCCTGGAGGGCGACGGCGCCGCGGCCGCCGAGGCGCTGCGCGCCGAGGGCGCCGTGATCGTCGTCGGCGAACGGCTGGCGTCCGTGGCCGGCGGCCTCACCTCCGCGGTACGGACCGCCACCGCGACCGGGGCCCGGCTGGTGTGGATCCCGCGCCGGGCGGGGGAGCGCGGGGCGATCGAGGCCGGTGCACTGCCCACGCTGCTGCCGGGCGGGCGTCCGGCCACCGACGCCCGCGCGCGCGAGGAGGTCGCCGCGGTCTGGGGCCTGGCCGACCTCCCGCACCGCTACGGCCGCGACACCGGCCAGATCGTCGAGGCCGCCGCGGGGGGCGAACTCCAGGCGCTGCTGGTGGCGGGCGTGGAGGTCGCCGACCTTCCCGACCCGGCACGCGCGCGTGAGGCACTCGCCGAGGTCGGCTTCCTGGTGTCGCTGGAGCTGCGGCCCAGCGAGGTCACCGAACTCGCCGACGTCGTCCTGCCCGTCGCCGCGGTCGCCGAGAAGCCCGGTTCCTTCCTCAACTGGGAGGGGAGGGTGCGTTCCTTCGACTCGGCGCTCAAGCCCGACCAGATGACCCAGCGCCTCGCGCCCTCGGACGCGCGGGTGCTCCAGATGCTGGCCGACGCCATGGACGTCCACCTCGGCCTGCCGGATCTGCGCACCACGCGCGCGGAGATCGACCGGCTCGGCACCTGGGACGGTCCGCGGGCCACCGAGCCGCTGCACACCGCCGGCGCGCTGCCGAGGCCGGCCGCCGGCGAGGCCGTACTGGCCGGGCACCGGCTGCTGCTCGACCAGGGCCTCCTCCAGCAGGGCGACGAGGCGCTCGCCGGCACCCGGCACGCCGCACGCGCGCGCCTGTCGGCCGCCACGGCCGCCGAGGCCGGCGTCAAGGACGGCGACGTCCTCGCCGTGACCGGTCCCGCGGGGGTCGTCGAACTCCCGCTGCAGGTCACCGACATGCCCGACCGGGTGGTCTGGCTCCCGCTGAACTCGGCCGGCACCGGCGTCGCCTCCGACGCCGGGGTGCTGCCCGGCTCACTCGTCCGCATCGGCCCGGCGACGCTCGCCGGCGAGGCCCCCAAGGAGGTGGAGGCATGAGCCCGTACCTCGCCGCTGAAGACCTCTCGCTGTTCGGCAACGACCCCTGGTGGCTGGTCGTCGTCAAGGCGGTCTTCTGCTTCGCCTTCCTGATGGTGACCGTGCTGTTCTCCATCGTCTGGGAGCGCAAGGTCGTCGCCTGGATGCAGCTGCGCATCGGCCCGAACCGGCACGGCCCCTGGGGCATGCTCCAGTCGCTCGCCGACGGCGTGAAGCTGATGCTCAAGGAAGACGTCGTCGTCAAGCGCGCCGACAAGGCGGTGTACATCCTCGCGCCGATCGTCGCGGCCGTCCCGGCCTTCATGGCGATCGCGGTGATCCCCTTCGGGCCGGCCGGCAACGAGGTCTCGGTCTTCGGTCAGCGCACCACCATGCAGCTCACCGACCTGCCGATCGCGGTGCTGTACATCCTCGCGGTCGCCTCGGTCGGCATCTACGGCATCGTGCTGGCCGGCTGGAGCTCCGGATCGACGTACCCGCTGCTCGGCGGACTGCGGTCCTGCGCGCAGATGATCTCCTACGAGATCGCGATGGGCGCCGCGTTCGCCTCGGTGTTCCTCTACTCGGGATCGATGTCGACCTCGACGATCGTCGAACAGCAGGGCGACCGCTGGTACATCCTGCTCCTGCCGGTCTCGTTCCTGATCTACATCGTGACGATGGTCGGCGAGACCAACCGCGCCCCCTTCGACATGCCGGAGTCCGAGGGCGACCTGGTCGGCGGCTTCAACACCGAGTACTCGTCGATCAAGTTCGCGATGTTCATGCTCGCCGAGTACGTGAACATGGTGACGGTCGCGGCGGTGGCCACCACCCTGTTCCTCGGCGGCTGGCGGGCCCCGTGGCCGGTCAGCACCTTCTGGGAGGGCGCGAACCACGGCTGGTGGCCGATGCTCTGGTTCGTCCTCAAGGTCCAGCTGCTGCTGTTCTTCTTCATCTGGCTGCGCGGCACGCTCCCACGGGTCCGCTACGACCAGCTGATGAAGCTCGGCTGGAAGGTCCTCATCCCGGTCTCCCTGGTCTGGCTGATGCTCGTCGCGACCGTCCGGGCCCTCAGGAACGAGAACTACGACTTCGCCGACATCGCCCTCTACATCGGCGGCGGTGTCCTGGTCCTCCTGCTGCTGTCCTTCGTCGTCGACATGTACCGCGACAAGGCCAGGCAGGCCGAGCGGCCCGTCGAGGCGCCGGCCGCCTTCGACCCGATGGCCGGCGGGTTCCCCGTGCCGCCGCTGCCGGGGCAGGAGCTGCCGCCCGTACCGCGACGCCGCCCGCGCCGCGAGCGGGAGCTGATTGTCAGTGGCGGGCCCGATACTCACAGTGACGGATCTGTGGGCGGATCTACGGATGGAAAGGAGGCGTCCGATGGCTGAGGAACCCAAGGACACCAAGCCCGGTTTCCAGAACCCCGTGGCCGGCTTCGGCGTGACCTTCAAGGCCATGTTCAAGAAGCGGCTGACCGAGCAGTACCCGGAGCAGCAGAAGACCACCGCTCCGCGCTTCCACGGACGGCACCAGCTCAACCGCCATCCGGACGGCCTGGAGAAGTGCGTCGGCTGCGAACTGTGCGCGTGGGCGTGCCCCGCCGACGCGATCTACGTGGAGGGCGCGGACAACACCGACGAGGAGCGCTACTCGCCGGGCGAGCGGTACGGCCGCGTCTACCAGATCAATTACGCCCGCTGCATCCTGTGCGGCCTGTGCATCGAGGCGTGCCCCACGCGCGCGCTGACGATGACCAACGAGTTCGAGCTGGCGGACTCCAGCCGCGCCGACCTCATCTACACCAAGGAGCAGCTGCTCGCCGGCCTCGAAGAGGGCATGGTCGACACCCCGCACGCCATCTATCCGGGCACGGACGAGCAGGACTACTACCGGGGCCTGGTGACCGAGGCGGCGCCCGGCACGGTCCGGCAGGTCGCGCACTCCAAGGGCGAGGTCGTCCAGGAGGCCGCCTCCACGTTCGGCGAGGCGGAACCGGCGTCGGAGAAGGTGATCCGCCCATGACCGCGCAGCTCGCCGCCTACTCCACCTCCACCGGAGAGGCCGTCCAGTTCTGGACCCTCGGCACGATCGCGGTGATCGGCGCCCTGTGCACCGTCTTCATGAAGAAGGCCGTGCACAGCGCGCTCTGCCTCGCCGGAACCATGATCGTCCTGGCGGTCTTCTACCTCGCCAACGGTGCCTACTTCCTCGGCATCGTGCAGATCGTCGTCTACACGGGCGCGATCATGATGCTGTTCCTGTTCGTGGTGATGCTCGTCGGCGTCACCGCGGCGGACTCCCTGAAGGAGACGATCAAGGGCCAGCGCTGGCTGGCCCTGCTGTGCGGGCTCGGCTTCGGCATCCTGCTGATCGGCGGCATCGGCAACGCCTCCCTCGAGGAGTTCAGCGGCCTCGGCCAGGCCAACGCGGGCGGCAACGTCGAGGGCATCGCGTCCCTGATCTTCACCAAGTACGTCTTCGCCTTCGAGATCACCGGCGCCCTGCTGATCACGGCCGCGGTCGGCGCCATGGTGCTCACCCACCGTGAACGCACCGAGCGGGCCAGGACCCAGCGGGAGATGGCCGAGCAGCGCGTCCGGGAGGGCAAGTACCTGCCGCCGCTGCCGGCACCCGGCGTGTACGCCCGGCACAACGCCGTCGACATCGCCGGCCTGCTGCCCGACGGCACCCCGTCGGAGCTCACCGTCAACAAGACGCTGCGCCAGCGGGGCCAGATCCGTGACGTGTCGGCGGAGGCGCTCAACGACCTCAAGGCCCTGGAGCAGCGGGCCGAGGAGCGCCTGGAGCGCGACGCGATCCAACGGGCGAAGTTCAAGCGGGCCGAGGAGGCGTCGAAGTGAACCCGGTCAACTACCTCTATCTCGCGGCCCTGTTGTTCACGATCGGCGCCACCGGGGTGCTGATCCGGCGCAACGCGATCGTCGTGTTCATGTGCGTCGAGCTGATGCTCAACGCCTGCAACCTCGCGTTCGTCGCCTTCTCCCGGATGCACGGCAACCTCGACGGCCAGATCATCGCCTTCTTCACGATGGTCGTCGCCGCCGCGGAGGTCGTGGTCGGGCTGGCGATCATCGTGTCCCTGTTCCGTTCCCGCCACTCGGCCTCGGTCGACGACGCCAGCCTGATGAAGCTGTGAGGGGTCGCTGAATCGTGGAGAACCTGATTGCGCTGCTGGTGGCGGCGCCCCTGCTCGGAGCGGCGGTCCTGCTGTGCGGCGGACGCCGGCTGGACGCCGTCGGTCACTGGATCGGCACGCTGCTGGCCGCCGCGTCCTTCGTGATCGGCGTCGTCCTCTTCACCGACATGCTCGGCAGCGGCGCCGACGACCGCACCCTGACCCAGCACCTGTTCAGCTGGATCCCGGTGGAGGGATTCCAGGCCGACGTCGCCTTCCGGCTCGACCAGCTGTCGATGACGTTCGTCCTGCTGATCACCGGCGTCGGCTCGCTGATCCACCTGTACTCCGTCGGGTACATGGAGCACGACGAACGGCGCCGCCGCTTCTTCGGCTACCTGAACCTGTTCCTCGCGGCGATGCTTCTGCTGGTCCTCGCCGACAACTACCTGCTGCTGTACGTCGGCTGGGAGGGCGTCGGCCTCGCCTCCTACCTGCTGATCGGCTTCTGGCAGCACAAGCCCAGCGCGGCCACGGCCGCGAAGAAGGCGTTCCTGGTCAACCGCGTCGGCGACATGGGCCTGTCGATCGCGATCATGCTGATGTTCCTGTGGTTCGGCACCTTCGCCTTCGGGCCGGTGCTCGGCGGCCACGGGGAGGCCGGTCTCGCGGGCGAGGCGGGCGAGGGCAAGCTGACCGCCATCGCCCTGATGCTGCTGCTGGCCGCCTGCGGCAAGTCCGCCCAGGTGCCGCTGCAGTCCTGGCTCGGTGACGCGATGGAGGGCCCGACCCCGGTCTCGGCCCTCATCCACGCCGCGACCATGGTGACCGCGGGCGTGTACCTGATCGTCCGGTCCGGGGCGATCTTCAACGGTGCGCCCGACGCACAGCTGGTGGTCACCATCGTCGGCGCGGTCACGCTGCTGTTCGGTGCGATCGTCGGTTGCGCCAAGGACGACATCAAGAAGGCGCTGGCCGGCTCGACCATGTCGCAGATCGGCTACATGGTGCTGGCCGCGGGCCTCGGCCCCATCGGCTACGTCTTCGCGATCATGCACCTGGTGACGCACGGCTTCTTCAAGGCCGGGCTGTTCCTCGGCGCCGGCTCGGTCATGCACGGCATGAACGACGAGGTCGACATGCGCCGCTACGGCGGACTGCGCAAGTACATGCCGATCACCTTCATCACCTTCGGCCTCGGCTACCTCGCCATCATCGGCTTCCCGGGTCTGTCCGGCTTCTTCTCCAAGGACAAGATCATCGAGGCGGCGTTCGCCAAGGGCGGCACCGAGGGCTGGATCCTCGGCGGCGCGGCCCTGCTGGGCGCGGCCATCACGGCGTACTACATGACGCGCGTGATGCTGATGACGTTCTTCGGCGAGGAGCGCTGGCGCAACGCCCCGACGCCGTCCCCGGCCGAGCCGGACGTGGAGCCCGCGGCCGAGACGCGCGGCGAGTACGCCCCGCCGCACCCGCACGAGTCGCCGAGGGTCATGACGGTTCCGATGATCCTGCTGGCCGTGGGATCGGTGGCCGGCGGCGCGTTCTTCAGCATCGGCGACCGCTTCCTGCACTGGCTGGAGCCCATCACCGGGCACGACCACGGCCACGCGCCGATCAGCGCCCTGACGGTCACGGTGTCCACGGTGGCCGTGATGGTCATCGGTGTGGCGATCGCCTGGGTGCAGTACGGACGCCGCCCGGTCCCGGCCGTCGCCCCGCGCGGATCGCTGCTCACCCGGGCCGCCCGGCGCGATCTGCTCCAGGACGACTTCAACCACGTCGTCCTGGTCCGCGGCGGCGAGCACCTGACGCGCTCGCTGGTCTACGTCGACCACACCCTGGTCGACGGCGTCGTCAACGGCACGGCGGCCTCGGTCGGCGGCCTGTCCGGGCGGATGCGCCGGCTGCAGAACGGCTTCGCGCGCAGTTACGCGGTCTCGATGTTCGGCGGCGCGGCGGTCCTCGTCGCCGCGACCCTGCTGATGAGGGCGGTCTGATACCGATGTCCTTTCCCCTGCTGACAGCGACGGCGGTGCTCCCGGCCGTCGGGGCCATCGCCACGGCCGCCGTGCCGGCCGCGAAGCGCACCGTGGCCAAGTGGCTGGCGCTGCTGTTCTCGCTGGCGACGCTCGCGCTGGCGATCACGGTCCTGGTCCGCTTCGATCCCGACGGCGACCGCTACCAGCTCACCGAGTCCCACTCCTGGATCGCGGACTTCGGCGTCCGCTACGAGCTGGGCGTGGACGGCATCGCGGTGGCGCTGATCGCCCTGACCGCCGTACTGATCCCGTTCATCGTCCTCGCGGGCTGGCACGACGCCGACCCGCTGGAGACCGGCAGCAGCCGGTGGCGGCCGACGCAGGGCTTCTTCGCCCTGATCCTGGCCGTCGAGGCGATGGTGATCATCTCCTTCGAGGCCACCGACGTCTTCCTCTTCTACATCTTCTTCGAAGCCATGCTGATCCCGATGTACTTCCTCATCGGCGGCTTCGGGGACCGGGCCCACGAGCACGGCGAGAAGGCGGCCGCCACCCAGCGGTCCTACGCGGCGGTGAAGTTCCTCCTCTACAACCTGGCCGGCGGACTGATCATGCTGGCCGCGGTGATCGGGCTGTACGTGGTCGCCGGGAACTTCTCCCTCACCGAGATCGCCGAGGCCCGGGCGAGCGGCGAGCTGAACATGGCGACCAGCACCGAGCGGTGGCTGTTCCTCGGCTTCTTCTTCGCCTTCGCGGTGAAGGCGCCGCTGTGGCCGCTGCACACCTGGCTGCCCAACGCCATGCAGGAATCCACGGCGCCGGTCGCCGTGCTCATCACGGCGGTCGTCGACAAGGTGGGCACGTTCGCGATGCTCCGCTTCTGCCTCCAGCTGTTCCCGGAGGCGAGCAAGTGGGCGACGCCCGTCATCCTCGTCCTGGCGCTCATCAGCATCATCTACGGGGCGCTGCTCGCGGTCGGTCAGCGCGACATCAAGCGGCTGATCGCCTACGCGTCGATCTCCCACTTCGGCTTCATCATCATGGGCATCTTCGCGATGACCAGCCAGGGCCAGTCCGGCGCGACGCTGTACATGGTCAACCACGGGATCTCGACCGCCGCGCTGATGCTGGTGGCGGGCTTCCTGATCTCGCGGCGCGGTTCGCGGCTCATCGCCGACTACGGCGGTGTGCAGAAGGTCGCCCCGGTGCTCGCCGGCACCTTTCTGATCGGTGGTCTGGCGACCCTGTCCCTGCCGGGACTGGCTCCGTTCGTCAGTGAGTTCCTGGTCCTGGTCGGCACGTTCACGCGGTACCCGGTGATCGGCATCATCGCCACGTTCGGCATCGTCCTCGCCGCGCTCTACACCCTCGTCCTGTACCAGCGGACGATGACGGGTCCGGTGAAGCCGGAGGTGTCCGCGATGCCCGACCTGCGGGTGCGCGAGCTGGTGGTGGTCGCCCCGCTGGTGGTGTTGCTGATCTTCCTGGGCGTCTATCCGAAGCCCGTCACGGACATCGTCAACCCGGCGGTGAAGCAGACCATGTCCGACGTACAGAAGCAGGACCCCCGGCCCGAGGTGGAGGCGGCCAAGTGAGTGCAACAGCCGTCCACAGCCTGTGGACAACGGCGGCCGATCCGATCTCGAAGATCGACGCGCCGAAGATCGAGTACGGCCAGCTGGCGCCCACCCTGATCGTGGTCGGCGCGGCGATCGTCGGGGTGTTGATCGAGGCGTTCGTCCCGCGCAGGTCACGCTATTACGCGCAGACGTTCGTCTCCGTCGTCGCCCTCGTCGCCGCCTTCGCCGCGGTCGTCGCGCTGGCGGCCGACGGATACGGCACCACAAAGGCGGGCATCGCGGCCATGGGCGCCATCGCCGTCGACGGACCGGCCCTGTTCCTCCAGGGCACGATCCTGCTGGCGGCACTCGTCGGCCTGTTCACCTTCGCCGAGCGGCGGCTCGACCCCGCGGCGCACGGCAACCGGGTCGACTCCTTCGCCGCACAGGCCGCTTCCGTGCCGGGCAGCGAGAGCGAGCAGAAGGCGGTGAAGGCCGGGTTCACCACCACGGAGGTGTTCCCGCTGCTGCTCTTCGCGGTCGCCGGCATGCTGATCTTCCCGGCGGCCAACGACCTGCTGACGCTCTTCGTGGCGCTGGAGGTCTTCTCCCTCCCGCTGTACCTGCTGTGTGCGCTGGCCCGCCGCAAGCGGCTGATGTCGCAGGAGGCCGCGGTCAAGTACTTCCTGCTCGGTGCGTTCGCCTCCGCGTTCACGCTGTTCGGCATCGCCCTGCTGTACGGCTACGCGGGGTCGATGTCGTACGGCACGATCGCGCAGGTCGTCGACGGGACCGTCCAGAACGTCACTCCGGCGCTCGCCGACACCATGGGCAACGACGCGCTGCTGCTCGTCGGGGCCGCGCTGATCGTCATGGGCCTGCTGTTCAAGGTGGGCGCGGTGCCGTTCCACATGTGGACGCCGGACGTGTACCAGGGCGCCCCGACGCCGGTGACCGGGTTCATGGCGGCGGCGACCAAGGTCGCGGCCTTCGGCGCGCTGCTGCGGATCCTGTACGTGGTGCTGCCGGGCCTGCGCTGGGACTGGCGGCCGGTGATGTGGGGCGTGGCGATCGTCACCATGCTGGGCGGCGCGATCGTCGCGATCACGCAGACCGACATCAAGCGGCTGCTGGCGTACTCGTCGATCGCGCACGCGGGCTTCATCCTCGCGGGCGTCATCGCGACGTCGCCGGACGGCATCTCCTCCGTCCTCTTCTACCTGGCCGCGTACTCGTTCGTGACCATCGGGGCGTTCGCGGTGGTGACGCTGGTGCGCGACGCGGGGGGCGAGGCGACGCACCTGTCGAAGTGGGCCGGGCTCGGGCGCAGGTCGCCTCTGGTGGCGGCCGTGTTCGCGGTGTTCCTGCTGGCCTTCGCGGGCATTCCGCTGACCTCTGGTTTCGCCGGCAAGTTCGCCGTGTTCAAGGCGGCGGCGGAGGGCGGCGCGGCGCCGCTGGTCGTGATCGGTGTGATCTCGTCGGCGGTCGCGGCGTTCTTCTACATCCGCGTGATCGTGCTGATGTTCTTCAGCGAGCCGCGGCCCGAGGGGCCGACCGTCGCCGTTCCCTCACCGCTGACCATGACGGCGATCGGTATCGGCGTCGCGGTCACGGTGGTGCTCGGTGTGGCGCCGCAGTACTTCCTGGACCTCGCGGGGCAGGCGGGGGTGTTCGTGCGCTGACGATGCCCTCACCGGTACGGCGGCGGCCCGGCACCCTCGGGGGGTGCCGGGCCGCCGCCGTATGCCCGGCCTACTCGCCGCTGCGACGCGCCTTGATGGCGGTCAGGTCCAGGTCCATCGGGAAGGGGGCGCTGACCTTCATGCGCTCGCGGAAGATGCCCACGCTGGTGTAGGCGCCGGTGGTGGGCTCCAGCTCGAAGGCGTGGACGGCCGCGAGGCCCTTCTCGTTCTCCACCCGCCAGTAGTGGGCGATGCCGGCCCGGGCGTACTTCAGGGGCTTGGTCTCGCGGTCGCGGGAGACGGAGTCGGCGGAGACGACCTCGATGGCCAGGGTGACGGCCTCGGCGGGGTAGCGGGTCTGCTCCGGGTCGTCGACCACGTCGCCGCGTACGACGATCACGTCCGGTTCGGGCCGGTTCTGCCGGTCGATGTCGATCGTGAACTCACGGATGACCTCGAACTCCGCGGGCGCGAGGGACTGAAGCTGCCAATTGAAGTAGTCGACAGCGCGTGAGTGGAAAAGGGTCTGCGGACTCACGAAGACGAGACTCCCGTCGATCAGTTCCGTGTGCGGAGGCAGATTCGGAAGCCGATCCAGGTCGTCTGCGGTCCAGCCGCCCTCAGGGGGGATCGGCCAGGCGGGCGTTGACGCCTTCGGTGCGCCGCTCATCAGTGCTCCCATGGGACGGAGTCTCGCGGGTGCAAACAGACTATCCGCCGGAAACGGGCGGGTCTCCCGCGAACGTGTGAACGACATTCGTGTCCTTGACGCGGGGGACGGCAGGGCGCCTGTGGATAACTCCGGGGCTGTCGGTGCGGGCCCCTATCGTGGAGGCAGTGGTCGGGACAGGACGGACCAGGACGGGCGAGGCAGGACGTACGGGGGACGGGACGATGGGCGGGACGGGCGTGATCGGCGAGATGGCAGGGACGAAGGACACGGGCAGCACGGACGGCGGCACGGACAGTGAGGTGCTGGCCACGCTGCGCCGGGTCTTCGGGTTCGAGGCCTTCCGCGGCGAACAGGAAGCGGTCGTCGAGCACGTGGTGGCGGGCGGCGACGCCGTCGTGCTCATGCCGACCGGCGGCGGAAAGTCGCTGTGCTACCAGATCCCGGCCCTGGTCCGGCCCGGCACGGGCATCGTGATCTCACCGCTCATCGCACTGATGCAGGACCAGGTGGACGCGCTGCGGGCCCTCGGTGTGCGTGCGGGATTCATGAACTCCACGCAGGACTTCGACGAGCGGCGCGTGGTGGAGGCCGAGTTCCTCGCCGGCGAGCTGGACCTGCTGTACCTGGCGCCGGAGCGGCTGCGGCTGGAGACCACCCTCGACCTGCTCTCACGCGGCAAGATCTCGGTCTTCGCGATCGACGAGGCGCACTGCGTCTCCCAGTGGGGCCACGACTTCCGGCCCGACTACCTGGCCCTGTCGCTGCTCGGCGAGCGCTGGCCGGACGTGCCGCGGATCGCGCTCACGGCGACGGCCACGCACGCCACGCACCGGGAGATCACCGAGCGGCTGAACATGCCGACGGCTCGGCACTTCGTGGCCAGCTTCGACCGGCCCAACATCCAGTACCGGATCGTGCCGAAGACGGACCCCAAGAAGCAGCTGCTGAGCTTCCTGCGCGAGGAGCACGCGGGGGACGCGGGCATCGTCTACTGCCTCTCGCGCAACTCCGTCGAGAAGACCGCCGAGTTCCTGTCGCGCAACGGCATCGAGGCGGTGCCGTACCACGCGGGCCTGGACGCGGGCACCCGAGCGGCGCACCAGGCACGCTTCCTGCGGGAGGACGGCCTGGCGGTCGTGGCGACCATCGCCTTCGGCATGGGCATCGACAAGCCGGACGTGCGGTTCGTCGCCCACCTGGACCTGCCCAAGTCGGTCGAGGGCTACTACCAGGAGACCGGCCGCGCGGGCCGGGACGGGCTCCCCTCGACGGCCTGGATGGCGTACGGGCTCAACGACGTCATACAGCAGCGCAAGCTGATCCAGTCCGGCGAGGGGGACGAGGCGTTCCGCCGGCGGGCCCAGTCCCACCTGGACGCGATGCTCGCCCTGTGCGAGACGGCCCAGTGCCGCCGCGGCCAGCTCCTCGCCTACTTCGGGCAGGACGCGGACCCGGCGGGCTGTGGCAACTGCGACACCTGTCTCACCCCGCCGGAGACCTGGGACGGCACGATCGCGGCACAGAAGGTGCTGTCGACGGTGGTGCGGCTGAAGCGGGAGCGCGGGCAGAAGTTCGGTGCCGGGCAGATCATCGACATCCTGCTGGGGAAGCGCACCGCCAAGGTGATCCAGTTCGACCACGACCAGCTCTCCGTGTTCGGCATCGGCGAGGAGCTGACCGAGGGCGAGTGGCGGGGCGTCGCACGACAGCTGCTCGCCCAGGGCCTGCTCGCGGTCGAGGGGGAGTACGGCACGCTGGTGCTGACCGAGGCCAGCGGGTCGGTGCTGCGGCGCGAGCGGGAGGTGCCGCTGCGCAAGGAGCCCAAGAAGCCGGCCGCCGCGCGGACGACGGCAGACCGTGGGGACCGCAAGGCCAAGGCCGCAGCGGCCGAGCTGCCCGAGGAGCTGCTTCCCGCCTTCGAGGCGCTGCGCGCCTGGCGTGCGGAGCAGGCCCGCGAACAGGGCGTGCCCGCCTACGTCATCTTCCACGACGCCACGCTCCGGGAGATCGCCACCGCGTGGCCCACGTCGATCGGGCAGCTCGGCGGCATCAGCGGCGTCGGCGAGAAGAAGCTGGCGACATACGGGGAGGGCGTGCTGGCGGTGCTGGCCGGGCTGGGCGCACCGGCCGACGAGACAGCTCCGGCCCCCACCCCGACCACGGCCCCGGCACCGGTGAGCGGTGCCGGTCCGGACTCGGACGAGTGGCCCGAGACCGAGCCCGAGCCGGAGGACTGGATATAGGCGGCGCGTCAGCCGCAGGCACAGGGGCGCCGGCGGTTTACGAGAGGGCCGTCAGCCCCGGGGCGAACGTGATCAGCAGGGGCAGGAGCGGCACCAGGGCGGCCGTTGCCGTCGTCAGGGCCCTGTGGCGGCGGTCCAGGCGGGGCGGGGGCTCCAGGAGGCGGTCGACGCGTTCGCCGAGGAGGCGGTGGCTGGAGGCGCAGGACAGGACGCCGCGGTGCTGGTTCAGCTCGATCAGGGCCAGGGCGGTGGTCAGGTGGCCGCAGCGGCGGGAGGCGGTGTCGTCGGCGGCGAGTTCCACCAGGCGGTGGGTCTGGTCGCAGAAGTGGGCGAACAGCGGGATCCGCGGGAAGCCGGTGGCCAGCGCCGTGGACAGATGGAGCAGCCAGTCGTGTCGGGCCCGGGCGTGGCCGCGCTCGTGGGTGAGGACGGCGTCGAGCTGATGGTCCGTCAGGCGGTGCAGGGCGCCGGTGGTGACGATGAGCTGCGGGGGGCTGCCGGGCATCCACCAGGCGTCCGGATATTCGTCCTCCAGGACCAGCAGGGGGCCACGGTCCGCGCCGAGGCCGGCCGGCAGGTCGGGGGCGCGTTCGCGCAGGTGCGCGCGGGCCTGGGCACGGCGCCGGCGAGCCTCGACGAGCTCGCGGGCGAGCATGGCGGTCGTCCAGGCCGCGCCGCAGGCCAGCAGCAGCGTGACGGCGGCCGCCCAGGGCGGGCCCGAGGAGAGGTCGTAGGCGGCGGTCACCGCCGGCGGCGCAGGGGCGAAGAGCTGGGCGCGGACGGTGCCGAAGACGGCGGCGGCGCCTAGGACCAGGGCCGTCAGACAGCAGAGCAGGACGGTGGCGACCAGGCACTGCCACACCCACAGCGCGACCACGGGCTCCCGTTCGGGCCACGCGGACCGGGTCAGCGCGCGCGGCACCGGCACGGCGGCGGTCACGGCGACGACGAACAGCAGGAGCAGGCAGACGGTCATGCCACGGGCTCCGGATCCTGGTCGGAAGGGCGGCTCTGGTCGTGGTGGTGCTGGGTGGTGCGACGGTCGGTGGTGCGGGGGGCGGTGGTGATGCGGCTCCGGTCGTGCGGCGTCGTCCGGCAGGGTGAACATGCCACGCGCACACCGCCCGTCGCCAGTATGACGGCGACGGGCGGTGTGAGTCAGGTGCCGGAGGGCATCGGATCCCGGCGTGCGGAGGTCAGCCGGCGACCACGCGCCCGGTCACCTCGCCCAGCCCCACCCGGGTGCCGTCCGGCCCCGGCGCCCAGGCCGACAGGGTCACCACGTCCCCGTCCTCCAGGAACGTCCGCTTGCCGTCGGGGAGTTCCAGCGGGTCGCGCCCGTTCCAGGTCAGTTCCAGCAGGGAGCCGCGCTCCCTCTCGGCGGGTCCGCTCACCGTGCCCGAGCCGTACAGGTCGCCGGTGCGCAGCGAGGCGCCGTTGACGGTCATGTGGGCCAACTGCTGGGCGGCCGTCCAGTACATGGTGGAGAAGGGCGGCTCGGAGACCGTGTGGCCGTTGACGGCGACGGAGATCCGCAGGTCGTAGCCGCCGGGTTCCTCGTCGGCGTCGTCCAGGTACGGCAGCAGCTCGTGGGTCCGCTCCGGCGGCGCCACCCGCGCCTCCTCCAGGGCGTCCAGCGGCGTGATCCAGGCCGACACGGACGTGGCGAAGGACTTGCCGAGAAACGGGCCGAGGGGGACGTACTCCCAGGCCTGGACGTCCCGCGCGGACCAGTCGTTGAGCAGGCACAGCCCGAAGACGTGCTCGCGGAAGTCGCCGAGCGCGACCGGCTTGCCCTGCTCGGACGGCGTGCCCACCACGAAGCCGACCTCGGCCTCGATGTCGAGCTTCACGGACGGGCCGAACACGGGAGCGGGGTCGGACGGGGCCTTGCGCTGCCCGGACGGCCGTACGACGTCCGTGCCGGACACGACGACCGTGCCGGAGCGGCCGTGGTAGCCGATCGGGAGGTGCTTCCAGTTCGGGGTGAGGGAGTCCGCGGCGTCGGGGCGGAACATCCGGCCGACGTTCCGGGCGTGGTTCTCGGAGGCGTAGAAGTCGACGTAGTCCGCGACCTCGAAGGGCAGGTGCAGGGTCACCGACGACAGCGGGTGGAACAGGGGTTCGAGGGTCTCCCGGTGGGCCGGTACGGTCACCCAGGCCGTCAGCGCGCGCCGGACGTCCGACCAGGTGGTGCGGCCGGCCGCGAGCAGCGGGTTCAGCGTCGGACGCGCGAGCAGGGAGGCGTACGGCGATCCGAGCGCGTGGGCCGCAGCGCCGGCGTCCAGGACGTGGTCGCCGAGCCGGACGCCCACCGTCCGCTCCCGCGTGCCGGGGATCGAGAACACGCCGTACGGAAGGTTGTGCGGGCCGAAGGGATCGCCCTCGGGGACATCGAAGGGGGGCATCGGGTGCTGCCTCGCTTTCGTGCTCGCCGTGCGCCACGTGTTCCGTGGTCGGGCCACACGTTACGGGTGACGCGCCGGTCTTGGGCAGAGCGCGGGGAGGTGGCGGCGCGCCACGGGAGAGGTACGGGAGAGGTCCGTACGGGACGGGCCGGTGCGGGTTCGCGCGAACGGCGACCCGGAGCGGCAGGCGGCCCGGGCCGGTACCGGCGGAGAGAAAGTGACCGGTGGGGCGGCTCGCGGACCGCCCCGCGGGCGGCCCGGGGCGTGGCGCTCCGCTTCCGCTTGTGTACGGGAAGTTGTCCACAGGCCGGACCGCAATCTTGACGGAGCGGTGCGAACGGGGTGACTCTGGGCGGGTGCCGGAAGGTCTCGGGGAGGGGGCGTTCCCATGGCACACCAGGGGGGCGGATGGCCACAGGGGAGGCCGGTCCGGGTCCGGCGCGGTCTGTTTCGCAGCCGAGAGAGCGGCTCGAAGAGACCATGCGCAGCCGACTCGGCCGGGAATGCGTGTACGTACCGTCGTGCCGGTTCGGGCTCTACGCGGCACTGCGTCACTGGTGCCCGCCGGGCGGCCGGGTGCTCATGTCGCCGGTCAACGACGACGTCATCTTCTTCGTCGTGCTCGCGGCCGGACTGCGGCCCGTGCAGGCGCCGTTGAACCCGCTGGACGCGTCCATCGACGTCGACGCCGTGCCCGAGGAGGTGTGGGGCTCGCTGTCCGCGGTGCTGACGACCAACCTGTACGGCAACCCGGACCCGGCGCCCGGACTGCGCGCGCGCTGTGACGCGTCGGGCATCCCGCTCTTCGAGGACGCGGCGCACGCCATCGGCAGCGAGGTGGGCGGACGACCCGTCGGCGCCTGGGGCGACGCCTCCGTTTTCAGCCTGTCCAAGCACGTCGGTGCCCAGGCAGGAGGAATCCTCTCGATGGCCGACCCCGGCCTGCGGGAAGCGCTGGAGAAGGCCTGCGACGACCTGCTGCTGCCGCGCCGGACGACCGCCGAAGTCGCCTATGCCGTCCGGCCGTACGCGGAGGCCGCCGTGCGCGGGCTGCGGCTGCGCCGGGCCGCCTGGGCCGCGATGCGGCTGCTGGGCCTGATGGAGCGCGAGGAGATCCGGATGCCGCTGCGTCCCGAGGAGCTGGCCCGCGCGGTCGCCGCGGCCCCCGGCCTCGACGCGCACGATCCCTGGGTCCGCGTCGACATGCACGACTACCGCCTGCGCTCCGGCCGGTTCCGGCTCACCCGCATCGGCCGCAGGCTCGACCGGCTGGACGACGTGCTGGCCCGCTGCCGGGCGGGTACGGAGCTGCTGCTGTCGACGCGCTGGGCGGGTCCCGCCGGGCGGACCGGAGACGGTGTCCGGCCGTCGGGCAGAGCCCAGCCCCTGTTCCGGGTGCCGCTGCTCGTGGCGGACCGGGACGCGGCGATCGCGGCGCTGGCCCGCCGGGGCGTCGTCGTCGGCTACCTCTACGACCCGCCGCTCGACGACTACGCGGGCGCGGACTTCACCGACCCGTCCCCCTCGCCCGAGGGAGCGCGCTGGTTCGCGCGGCACGCGCTGCCCGTCGATCCGCTGCGCGCCCGGACGGTCGTCGAGGCGCTGGAGGAGTCCGGGGTGCGGCCGGCCGAGGCACCGGAAGGGCTGGGACCGTTCGGTGGCTGAGACCCGGGTGCACGAAGCCGCCGCGGCACCGGCGGACGGCGACTCGAAGCTGCCCGACAGCGGGCGAGGCGCCGACTCGCTGTTCAAGAACGCCTACTTCCTCATGCTCAGCACCGGCGTCTCCGCCGTGCTCGGGCTGGGCTTCTGGCTCGTGGCCGCCCGCTACTACTCGGAGGAGGCCGTCGGCCAGGGCTCCGCCGCGATCGCCGCGATGCGGCTGCTCGCCAGCATCACGGCGACCACGATGATCGGCGCCGTCGTCCGCTTCGTGCCGCGCGCCGGCCGTGCGACCGGGACGCTGGTGTGGCGCACGTACGCGGCCAGTTCGGTGATCGTCGCCCTCGCCGCCGTGGTCTTCCTGCTCACGCTCGACCTGTGGGGGGCGTCGTACGCGCCGCTCGGCACCCTGGAGGCGGGGACGCTGTTCGTCGCCGCCTGCGTGGCCTGGGCGCTGCTCACCCTCCAGGACGGGGTGCTGACCGGGCTGCGCAAGGCCGAGTGGGTGCCGGCCGGGAACGCCGTGTTCTCGGTCGGGAAGCTCATCCTGCTGGCCGTCTTCGCCTCCGCGCTGCCGGTGCTCGGCATCTTCGTGTCCTGGGCCGTGGCCATCGCCTTCTCCACGCTGCCGCTCGGCTGGCTGATCTTCCGCAGACTCATCCCGCGCCAGGCCGCCGCCGACCGTGACGTGGAGCCGCCCAGGTTCCGGGAGATGGGCCGCTTCCTGGCCGGTGACTCACTGGGCGCGCTGTTCAGCCTGGCGATGATCAACCTGCTGCCCGTGATGGTCGCGGTCCGCTTCACCGCCGCGGAGAACGGCTACTTCTACGTGGCCTACACCGTCGGCGGCACCATGGAGTTCATGGCCATCAACATGGCCTCCTCCCTCACCGCCCACGCCTCGCACGACCCCCGGCGCCTCGCCGACGGCGTCCGCGGGGCGCTGCGCCGCATGACGCTGCTGCTGGTGCCGGTCGTGCTGGTCCTGGTCGTCTTCGCCCCGCAGATCCTCGCGCCCTTCGACGCGGACTACGCCGAGCACGGCTCCACGGTGCTGCGGCTGCTGGCCATCGGGGCGCTGCCGAGGATCGTCGTCGAGCTGTACATCGGCGTACTGCGCGTACAGGGGCGTACCGGCGTGCTCGCCGCCGTGCAGGGCGCCATGTGCACCCTCGTACTGGGCAGCGCGGCCGTGCTCTTCACCCCGGCCGGGATCGCGGGAGCCGGCTGGGCGGTGCTGCTGAGCATGACGGTGGTCGCCGTCGGCTGCGTCCCCGGCCTGCGTGCCGCGCTGCGCGGCATCGACGCCTCGGGCGGCACCGTGCGGCCCGGCGACGACCGCGAACCGCGCCCCGGCAGCCCCGCGTACGGCACGCGCTGGGCACGCCTGAACGCCACCGCCGGGTACGGCACGAACTGGGCGCGCCGGGCGGCCTACGAGGAGCGCGACCAGTCCGACGAGGCGGCGCGGGAGGACACGGTCACCCTGTTCATCGGGCGTCCCGGGTACGAGCGGGAGGCCCTGGAGGCGGACGCCCTCGCGGTGATCGTGCGGCCTCAGCAGCCCGACTCCGGCGGGGAGGCGGGTGCGGGCACGGCCGCCGAGGACCGGGGCGGTCCGGGCGGTCCGGGCGGTCCGGGGGACTCCGGCGGCCCCGACGATCGGAAGCGGTCGGCGAGCGGAGCGGAGGCGGGGGAAGGGGCCGAGGCGAATGAGCGGGCCGCGCCGTACGACCGTGCCGGGCCGTACGGGCTCGGCGGGTGGTACGAGGGCGGCGAGTCGTACCGCCAGGACGGCGACGAGAGCGAAACCGCGGAGCGGCGGCTCAGGATCGCCCTGTGGGCGCTGCTCGGCGCCGCCACCGTGGCCTTCTGGGCGGCGTTGCGAGAACTGCCCTGGCTGAGCGGTGACCCGGGGACCGGGGCGGAGCTGACCGGGCGGGAACTGCTGGAGGGACTGCCCCTGACCGCGCTCCTCGCCGGGGCCGTACTGCTCGTGGTGTTCGTGGCCTCGGTGACCTTGTGCACCCGTCCCGACCCGTGGCTGCCGGGCGCCGCGCTGGGCGCCGCCGTACTCGCCCTGTACGCGGCACCCGTCGCCCTCGGCCGGGAACCGCAGCCGGTCGATGGGGCGTTGTACTCGGAGACGGCCGGTTTTCTCGCGGATGCGGTGGGGCTCGACGGGCCCGGGCCACTGCTGCGCTGGGCGCCGCTCGTCCTGCAGTTGCTGTGCCTCGTACCGCTGTGGCTGCTGCTCGCGCACCTGCGCGGACGGCTGCCGTGGTCCGGGCGCTGGGGGGTTCTGTATCTCGCCGCGGTGGGGGGCTGGGTCTGGCGGCAGGCGCTCGCGCAGGTCGCGCCGCCTCTCCTCCTGCTCCTCGTCCTCGTCGTCCTGCTCCTGTCACTGCGCCGCCCGGCATTCCCGACGGAGCCCCCGCACCGCACCAGATCGAACGACAGATCCAGGGACTGATCAAGCAGAGAGCCGAACCGCCAGGGGGGAATCGTCGTGCGTCCGCCAGCAACTCCACGGGAGAGATCCGCACCAGAGCCCGTGCCCGGGCAGGAAGCCCCGGACGCGCCGACCTCCGCCACGCCGGAAGCCCCGGCCGAGCCGGAAACGCCGGCACCCGGAGCCGGGGCAACCTCCGACACCCACGCGGGGAGTGAGCCGGGGGCCGGGGCCGGCCACGAGCAGGCGTCCCGGCGCGATTCGGGTCCGGGGCAGCAGCCGAGGTCCGACGACGATCCGGAGTCCAGGCACGAGTCCGGGCGTGGGCACGGATCTTCGGCCGGAGGCGAGTCCGAAGCCACGCACGAGCCTTCGGCCGGACGCGAATCCGAAGCCGCGCACCAGTCTTCAGCCGGACGCGAACCCGAAGAGGAAGCCCTGGCCGAGCGCGAGCCGGAGCGCGAGCACGAGCACGGTCCTGAGCCCGAGCCCGCCGCCGTGCGCGCCGGAGCCCGTCAGGAAGCGGCGGTCGTCGCCACCCGTCTCGACGGGCCACCCCGCGCTTCGCAGGAGTCCGCCACCAGGACCTCGGACGAGGCGTCCCCCCGCCCGTCGCGCGACGCTTCCGCCCGGCCCACCGGCGAGACGTCCGGCCGGCCTGCCGGTGACGTGCCCGTACACCCCGTCGGCGAGCCTTCCCTCCTGTCCCAGGAAGAGGAGTCGGTCCTGGTGCCCGCGCGGAAGCCGGCAGCGCGGCCCGGCGAGGAAGCGGCCGTCCGGCCCGGCCAGGACGTGACCGCCCGGAGTCCGCACCCGCCCCGCGCCTCCCGCACCCCGACCCCGCCCCGCGCCTCACACACCCCGACCCCGCCGGGCGCGTCGCGCAGCCGCCCCCCTACCCCGGAGTCACCCGGCTCCGCAGCCGAGCCGCCCGTGACCGATCTGTCCGACCTCTCCCCTGCCGCCTGGCCAGGGCGCGTCGCCGCGGCCTGGCCGGCCCTGCCCCTGCTCGCCGCACTCGCCCTGTGGGCCTACGCGATGCGGCACACCGACGTCTCGGCCCTCGACGACTACGGACTCGTCACCGCACTCCACCCCGCCTTCTGGGCCGGCCTGGTCGTGCTCACCGCCGGCTTCTGGTTCACGGTCCGCAACCCGCGGCGCGGCAACGGCTGGTCGCTGGCGTACGTCCTAGGACTGCTGGTGATGGAGCGCGCCACCCAGGCCGTGCTTTACCCGACCCCCCTGTACGCCTGGGCGTGGAAGCACGACGCGGTCATCGACCACCTGCTCACGTCCGGCGGACTCCAGACGGAGGACCAGCTCGGCGACATGGCCGTGTACGACCAGTGGCCCGGCTTCTTCGCCGCCCAGGCCGCGCTGGTGCGGCTGCTCGGCGTGGACAGCACCGCGATGTACATGGCGTGGTGGCCGCTGGTCTCCAGCCTGATGCTGCTGCTCCCGCTGCTGCTGATCTACCGCACCTTCACCCAGGACCGGCGACTGATCTGGACCGCCGTATGGCTGTTCTTCGTCGCCAACTGGGTGGGCCAGGACTACTTCTCGCCCCAGTCCGTCGCGTTCGCCCTGCACGTGGGCGTCCTGGCGGTCGTGCTGCGCCGGTACGGCCGTTCCGGTGGGCGGCGCGGACGGCAGGGGCAGGCCGTGTGGACGGTGCTGGTCACCGTGCTGGTCACCGCCATCGTCGTCTCGCACCAGCTGACGCCCGGCATGCTGGTCGTCTCGCTGCTCGCGCTGTGCCTCACGCGCCGCTACCGCGACTGGGTCCCGGTGGTCACGGCGGTCGTCATCTTCCTGGCCTGGTGCCTGACGGCCGCGCTGCCCTTCCTGTCCGCCGCCATGCCGGACATGATCCGCTCCATCGGCGACGTCGGCGCCAACGTCGAGACCGGCTACGGGGCCACCCCGACCGGCACCGGCGCGGTGGCGACCTCCTGGGCGGCCCGGCTGCTGTCGGGCTCGGTGCTGCTGCTGGCGCTGGTGGGCGTCCTGCGCCAGCGGGTGCTCAGACACCGGGCGCTGCCGCTGCTGCTGATCGCGGCGGCCCCGCTGCCGATGTTCGTGGCGAGCAGCTACGGCAGCGAGATGATCTTCCGGGTCCTGATGTTCATGCTGCCCGGCGCGGCCTTCTTCGCCGCGGCCGCGCTGCTGCCCAAGGTGCGCACGCTGGCCGCCGACGCCGCCGCGGCGGAGAGGGACGGGAGAGCGCGCGCCGGCACCGCCCGGCGCCGCGGCCTCCCCCTGCCCCGGCTGCGGTACGGGGCGTGGATGCCGCTGCTCGCGCTGGTCGCCGGCACGCTCGCGTTCGTGCCGAGCTACTCCGGCAAGGACCGCATCAACTACTTCCCGCAACGGGAAGTGGCCCTCGTCCGGCAGCTCTTCGACCAGGCGCCCGACGGCTCCCTCGTGGTCGCCGCGAACCGGAACTATCCGCTCGCCTACGACTCGTACTGGCGCGTCGACCACTACTGGTTCCTCGACGACGACCGGCGTCACGTCGACGAGATCGTGCGGAACCCCGCCACCACGCTCGCCCGCGACATGGCCGCCGTGGAGCGTCCGGCCCGGGCCTACTTCCTGCTCACCCAGGGCCAGGTGGCCAACTCGGAGATGAACGGCCAGCTCGACAAGGCCCAGCTGGACCGCATCCGGGAGTCCGTCGCCACATCGCCGCGCTTCGAGCGCGTGGCGGAGAACAGCGCCGGCGTGCTGTACGTCCTGAAGCCGGCGAGCTGAGAAGGGGAGCGAGTCACAGCCATGACACCTCAGGACCTCGTGATCCGCATGCTGCCCCCGTTCGGCGGCTGGCTCGCCCTGGCCGCGCTCGCCCTGCCCGGCGGTTCACCGCTGCGCGGGGCGGCGGTCGCCGTCTTCCTGGCCGCCGGGCCGGGCGCCGCCCTGGTCAGGATCTGCGGGCCCGCGCTGCGGGCGCGCCGCGCCGAAGGACCCGTCGAGCGCCGGGACGCGGACTTCGAGCGCCAGTCCGATCTGCTGGAGCGGCTGATGCTGGCCGTCTTCCTGAGCGTGAGCGCCGTGATGCTCGTCTCGACGGTGCTGATCGCCGCGCACGCCTTCAGCGGCGAGCGCGTGCTGCTGACGCTCACGCTGCTGACCACGCTCGCCGGGTTCTGCCCGCGCCTGCGCGCCTCCCCGACGCCGAGGACGGCGCCGGGGGCGGCGCCGAGGACACGGAAGGGTTCCACTCTGTGAGGTTCGCCCGCCCCGACCGCCGTAATCCGTTTCGCAGCGACTCTCTTCGCCGTCATCCGTTCCGCCGTACGTCCGCCGACTCCACGACCACCGGGCAGCACCGCAGGCCGAAGGCCCCGAGCCGGCGGCGCCGGCTGCTGGTCACGTCCGCCACGGCCACCTGCGCGGCCCTGCTCGCCATGCTCGCCCTGCGCGAGGCGTCCGGACCGGACGAACCGGCGGCCGACGCCGGATGCCGCCCGACCGCACTCCTCGAACCGCCCTGCGGCGCCTGGTTCGGCGCCTTCGTCCCGCACGACAAGGCGAACCTCGCCGAGAAGGTCCGGGCCTACGAGAAGAACGTGGGCCGCAGGCTCGACATCGTGTACACCTACCACGACATGTCCGCGGTCGAGGGCACCCGGCTGGAGGGCCAGCTGCTGACCGAGCAGGAACAGCGCGTCGGCGAGGACCGCATGCTGCTGCTGTCCTGGGAGAGCAAGTGGTGGGGCGGCACGAAGAAGCAGCAGCCCACCTGGAAGCAGATCGCCGACGGCGACCTGGACGCCTCCGTGATCGACGTCCAGGCGCAGCGCGTGAAGGAGTACGGGGAGCGCACCGGGAAGAAGGTGTTCCTCTCCTTCGACCTGGAGATGGACACCCGCACGCCCGACGCCGGCACGCCCGCCGAGTACGTCCGGGCCTACCGGCACATCCACGACCGGTTCCGCGAGCTGGGCGTGGACAACGTCGTGTGGACCTGGATCATCACCGGCTACCTGGACCATGCCGACCTGTTCAAGCAGATGTACCCGGGGGACGAGTACGTCGACTGGATCGGCTACAACCAGTACAACTACTACCGCTGCCACAAGACGGAATGGCTGTCCTTCGCCCAGACCCAGAACGCCACGCACGACTGGATCCGCACCCACCTCTCCGACGACAAGCCGCTGATGCTCTCGGAGTTCGGCAGCGCCTTCGACGCCGACCGGCCGGACCGGCAGGCCGACTGGTACGCGCAGGTGCCCCGGGTGCTGAAGGGACTGGAGGGGGTCAAGGCCGCCCTCCAGTGGAACTACCGCGACCCGGGGCCGCACTGCAATCTGGCGGTGGCCAACGACCGGGCGTGGGCCAGCCTGCGCAAGGTGGCCGCCGACCCCTACCTCAACCAGCCACTGAAGTGACCGCGCCGGTCAGCCCGCGAACTCGGGGCCCCGGACCAGGGCGCGGCCACGCCGGTACCACCGCCACGCCACGGTCTTCGGGCCGTCGCGGTAGGGGGCGATCCGGGCGCCCCGTCCCGCCAGCCACGCCCGGACGTCGGCGACCGTGTGACTCTGCCGCACGATGAGCCGGGCGATCCGGTACCGCTCGTCGCGGTCCGAGCTGAGCGCGTGCCGCACGGCGGTCGCCGTCTCGTACCCGGCGCGGGCCGACAGCGAGCGCACCTTGCCGCTGTTGTAGCCGTGCGGGTAGGCCAGGTGGCGGACCGGGTGGCCGAGGGCGTCCTCCAGGACGGCCTTGGAATCGCGCAGTTCGTGGGCCAGGTCCCTGGTGGACAGGGTGTCCAGCTGGGCGTGGGTGACGGTGTGGCTGCCGATCTCCATGCCGGCGCTCTCCAAGTCGGCCGCCCGGTCCAGGGTCATCATCGGGGCCGGTGGCAGCAGACTGCGGCCGCCCGGGGTGATGGCGCCGGTGGTGAGATAGGCGGTGGCCGGCATCGCCCGCTCGGCCAGGGTCTCGGCCGTGGGACCCGGAAGGTCGGCGAAGCCGTCGTCGAAGGTGAGCAGCACCGGCCTGGCCGGCAGGGGCGCCAGGCCCGCGAGGTGGTCGGCGAGGGCGCTGATCGTGACGGGCGTCAGACCGCTGTCGGCGATCGCGTCCAGATGCGCGGCGAACTCCTTGGGGGTGACGGTGAACTCGGCGATCCAGGAGGGCGGATCGTCCATGACGGCGTGATACAGAAAGACGGGAATGTGCCCACTCCCCGTCCCTGCCCCGCCCCGTACCTCGGCACCGCCCACCGCTGCTCCGCCCCGCGCCTCGGCACCGCCCACGGCTGCCCGGCCCCCGGCCTCGGTGCCGCCCGTCGCTGCCCGGCCTTTGGCCTCGGCGTTGCCCGTCGCTGCCCGGCCTCCGGCCTCAGCGCTGCCCGCCGCTGCTCCGCCCCG